>JANYHD010000022.1 GCA_025359205.1 Gammaproteobacteria bacterium | reverse complement strand
GAGCTATGCTTCTCTGTTGCTCGCACAGCCGTTATTGGTCTAACTTATTGATTATCAAGCATGTCAACGATGCATAGAGTGCAGGCAGGCGGGGGGATCCGGAGTGTTGGCCCCAGAGCATGGCTAGGCGTAGGGCTGTTGCTGGGCCTGTGGGCGCTGCAGGCCACCGTGACACCCGTGGCATTGGCGGCCGGACCGGCGGACGGTGCTGCCCCGCTGTTGCCGCCACCTGCGCAAAACGAAAACTTCCTGCCGCCGGACCAGGCCTTCCGCCTGAACGTCGCCGCCGAGGCCCATGATCGCCTGCGCCTGAGCTGGGCGATCGCGCCGGGCTACTACCTCTACAAGGCCAGGCTGAAATTCGCGACCAGCAGCCCGGGCATGACGCTCGGCGTGGCGGAACTGCCTGAGGGCGATAAGAAACACGACGAATATTTCGGCGACCAGGTTGTCTATCACAATGGATTGATCGCGCACCTGCCGGTTAAGCGCGCCGCGGCGGCGAGCGCGCTGGTGCTGGCCGTGACCTACCAGGGCTGCGCCGAAGCGGGACTGTGCTATCCGCCCATCACCAAGCCGTTCACTCTTACGTTGGCCTCGGGCGGCGCGGCGGCGGCGGGTGCCGGCTCCGCCGGGCCCGGTGCTGGCGGCACAGGCGGCGGCGCATTCGTGTCGGAGCAGGACCGGCTCGCGCGCATGATCCGCACCGGGAGCCTCGCGGCGATCATCGCATCGTTCTTCGGCATCGGACTGCTGCTAGCCTTCACGCCCTGTGTGCTGCCGATGGTGCCGATCCTGTCCGGACTGATCGCGGGCCAAGGCGCGAACGTGAGCACGCGGCGCGCGTTCGCGCTCTCGCTCACTTATGTGCTCGGCATGGCCGTGACCTACACGGTCGCGGGCGCGGCCTTTGCGGCCGCGGGACACCAGGTGCAGGCGGCCTTCCAGCAACCGTGGATCGTGATCCTGTTCAGCGCGCTGTTCATCGCGCTTGCCCTGTCCATGTTCGGCGTCTACACGCTGCAGATGCCAGCCGCGATCCAGACCCGTCTTACATCGACCAGCAACCGCCAGCGCGCCGGCACCTTTGGCGGCGTTGCCGTGATGGGCGCGCTCTCGGCGCTGATCGTCACCGCCTGCGTGGGTCCCGCGCTGGTCGGTGCGTTGCTGGTGATCGGCCAGGGCGGCGACATCGTGCGCGGCGCCGTGGCACTGTTTGCAATGAGCATGGGCATGGGCGCGCCCCTGCTCGTGATCGGCACCTCGGCGGGCAAGCTGCTGCCGCGGGCCGGTGCCTGGATGGACACCGTCAAGCAGCTCTTCGGGGCGATGATGCTGGGCATGGCAGCCTGGATGCTCTCGCGCCTGGTCGGTGATCGCATGAGCCTGCTGCTGTACTGCGTGCCGCTGGTGGCGGTAGTGGTCGTGCTTTGGGGGCTGCACGGTGCCGGCACGGGGCGCGCGGTTGCGCGTGCGCTTGCCGCCAGTGCTGCGCTGTACGCGGTGCTGCTGGGTGTCGGCGCGGCGCGCGGCGCCACCGATCCGCTGCGGCCGCTGGCGTCCCGGGCGGCGGTAGCCGCGGCGGAATTGCCCTTTGCCCGCGTCGCCAACCTCGATGAACTCGACCGTGCGGTGCGCGCCGCGGGCGCGAATGGCCGCGCCGTGATGCTGGATTTCTACGCCGACTGGTGCGCCTCCTGCAAGGAAATGGAGCGCTATACCTTCGCAAACCCGCAGGTGCACGAAGCGCTCTCGCACCTCACGCTGCTGCGCGCCGACGTGACCGCCAACAGCGCCGATGACCAGGCCCTGCTCAAGCGCTTTGGCATCTTCGGCCCGCCGACCATCGCGTTTTATGGGAACGATGGGCGCGAACGCAGCAACTTCCGCGTGGTCGGCTACATGAAGGCGCCAGAATTTGCGCAGCTGCTCGTCCGCGCCACCTCGCCCGGCGGTTGATACGCGTTGAAGGCCGCTGCCGCTGCACTGATGGTCGCTGCCGCGCTCGCGGGCGTGGCGGCCGGGTTCCTCGCCTACCGCCACTACGCACCCGCGGCCGGCGGCCTGAAGCCGCTTGCCGAGTCTCGGCCATCGTCGGCTTCGCTGACGAGGCCAGAACCCCAGCCTGCTTCGCCGCCAGCTCAGGCCGCGAGCGCGCCCACGGTCCCGGCCGCGCCGGCCGCGCCAGCTATCCCAGCGCTGGTGCCCGAAGTGTCGCTTCCGGACCTGGCCGGGAGAGCACACGCGCTGCGCGACAGCGCAGGTCACGCACGCATCTACAACTTCTGGGCCACCTGGTGCGAGCCCTGTCGGCGCGAGATACCGCTGCTCAACCAGCTGCAGGCCCGCCACGGAGCCGAGGGCTTGCAGGTCGTCGGCATCGCCGTGGACTTTCGCGATTCCGTGCAGGCCTTCGTCAAGAAGACGCCGCTGCGCTACATGCTGCTGGTGGGCGAGGAGGACGGGCTGGAGGCGGCGCAGAAGTTCGGCATGGAGCTGCTGCTGCCCTTCTCGGTATTCGCCGATGAACATAACCGCATCGTTGCGGTAAGAGTGGGCGAGCTGCACCGGGACGAGGCGGACGCGATCCTGGCCGAGATGCGCCAGCTCAAGGCGGACCAGGTGACCTTGCCTGAGGCCCAGAACAGCATTGCCGCTACGCTCAAGCGGCTGAGTTTGGAAAGAACGAAACAATCAAAGCCGCAATAGCGACTTTGTATCGTATTTGGGCCAATAGTCAGAGATTGCCATTCGGCGGATCCCTGCAGATTCGCCGACAATGGATATCAATCCAGCCAAGATTGGGCTAAATTCGCCGCAATTATACGATAAGACCTCGGCGGCACCGAAGCCATGGCCCGACTGTTATTGCTCAACGGTCCGAATCTCAACCTGCTCGGCAGCCGCGAACCGGACACCTACGGCGTGGTGACCTTGGCAGAAATCGAGAGCCGCGCCAAGACCCTGGCGGCGCAGCTTGGCCATGAGCTGCACGCCACGCAGAGCAACGCGGAGCATGTGTTGATCGAAGCAGTGCAGCAGGCGCCGCGCGAGGGCACCGCTTTTCTGATCCTGAATCCGGGCGGCCTGACCCACACCAGCGTCGCGCTGCGCGACGCGCTGCTCGGGGTCAAGCTGCCGTTTATCGAAGTGCACCTGTCCAACACCGCCGCGCGCGAGGAATTCCGTCACCGTTCCTATTTCGCCGACATTGCCGTGGGCTCGATCGTCGGCCTCGGCAGCGTGGGCTACGAGCTCGCGGTGCGCGCGGCGGCAGCCCGGCTCAGCGCCTGAGCAGGCCCTTCGTCCTTCTGGAGACCAGCGACCGATGGATATCCGAAAAATAAAAAAACTGATCGAACTGCTCGAGGAATCGGGCGTCGCCGAGATCGAGATCCGCGAGGGAGAGGAATCGGTGCGCATCGCACGCCAGGCACCGGCGGGTTCCTATGCCAACCCGCTGCCACCACCGGCCGTGACCTATGCCCAGGCCGCGGCGCCCAGCTCGGCCTCGGCCCGCTCGGCCCGCGCCCAGGCCAGCGCGGAGGCGCCAGCCCCGGCAGTGGTGCCCGCGGAGGGCGAACAGATGGTGACCGCGCCGATGGTGGGCACCTTCTATGCAGCGCCCTCGCCCGGCGCCAAGCCTTTCGTCGAGATCGGCGATGAGGTCCAGCAGGGCCAGGTGCTGTGCACGATCGAAGCCATGAAGATGATGAACCAGATCGAATCGGAATATACCGGACGCGTGCGCGCCGTCCTGGTCAAGAACGGCGAGCCGGTGGAATTCGGCCAGCCGCTGTTCATCATCGAATAGCAGCAGCTCTTAAGACACCTGACATGCTCGACAAGGTCGTCATCGCCAACCGCGGCGAAATTGCGCTGCGCATCCTGCGCGCCTGCCGCGAACTGGGCATCAAGACCGTGGCCGTGCATTCCACGGCCGACGCCAACCTCAAGCACGTGCTGTTGGCCGACGAGTCGGTGTGCATCGGCCCGCCGGCGAGCCGCGACAGCTACCTCAACATGCCGGCCATCATCAGCGCGGCCGAAGTGACCGATTCGGTCGCCATCCATCCGGGCTACGGGTTCCTCTCGGAAAACGCCGATTTCGCCGAGCGCGTCGAAAAGAGTGGCTTCACCTGGATCGGCCCCAAGGCCGAGACCATCCGCCTGATGGGCGACAAGGTCTCGGCGATCAGCCTGATGACCAAGGCCGGCGTGCCCTGCGTGCCGGGCTCCGGTGGCCCCCTGGGAGACGATACCGGCGCGAACCTGCGCAAGGCGCGCGAGATCGGCTACCCGGTGATCATCAAGGCCTCCGGCGGCGGCGGCGGCCGCGGCATGCGCGTGGTGCACGCCGAGGGCGCGCTGCTCAGCTCAATCGCGGTGACGCGTGCGGAAGCAGCGGCCGCGTTCGGCAATGACCAGGTGTACATGGAGAAATTCCTCGAGCGGCCGCGGCACATCGAGTTCCAGGTGATAGGCGACAACTACGGCAACGTGGTCAGCCTCGGCGAGCGCGATTGCTCCATGCAACGCCGCCACCAGAAGGTCATGGAAGAAGCGCCCGCACCGGGTATCACCGCGAAGCAGCGCGCCAAGATGGGTGAGCGCTGCGTCGACGCCTGCCGCGCGGTCAAGTACCGCGGCGCCGGCACGCTGGAATTCCTCTACCAGGACGGCGAGTTCTACTTCATCGAGATGAACACGCGCATCCAGGTCGAGCATCCCGTGACCGAGCTGGTGACCGGCATCGACCTGGTGAAGCTGCAGCTGCAGGTGGCCGCTGGCGAGAAGCTGCCGTTCAAGCAGGACGACATCGAGATCCGCGGCCACGCGCTCGAATGCCGGCTCAACGCCGAAGATCCGCGCACCTTCATGCCCTCGCCCGGACCGATCAAGCTGTGGCACCCGCCCGGCGGCCCGGGCGTGCGCGTCGACAGCCACGTTTATTCGGGCTACAGCGTGCCGCCCTACTACGATTCGATGATCGGCAAGCTGATCACGCATGGCGACACGCGCGAGACCGCTATCGCGCGCATGCGCAACGCGCTGGCGGAGCTGGTGGTCGAGGGCATCAAGACTAACACGGCGCTCCACCAGGAAATCCTTGCGCATTCCGCGTTTCACGCCGGCGGCCTCGACATCCACTATCTCGAGCGGCGACTCGGGCTCAAGTAGCCAGCGGCCGCCGTGGATTTCCTGGCGCTGGACTTCGAACTGCGCGGGCTCGACCCCGAACGCGCGGAGCAGGCCTGCCTGGCGAGCGGCGCGCTCGCAATCACCTACAGCGACTCGCGCGACGACGCCGTGCTCGAGCCCGCACCGGGCGAGGTCAGGCTGTGGCCCGCGACCCGCCTGCAGGCCCTCTACCCAGCCGATGCCAACGCCGCCGCCCTGTCCGCAACACTGACACAGGAATTAGGCCTCGGTGACGGACGCATCGGCACGCAGCGGCTCGCCGATCGGGCCTGGGAGCGCGAGTGGCTGCGCGATTTCCACGCGCTGCGCTTCGGCCGCCGGCTGTGGGTGTGTCCCAGCCACGAGCAGGTCAGTGAGAGCGGGGCCGTGGTCGTGCGGCTCGATCCCGGCCTCGCCTTCGGCACCGGTACGCATCCGAGCACCGCGCTGTGCCTGGAATGGCTGGATGCGAACCTGCGCCCGGGCGTGCGCGTCATCGACTACGGCTCGGGCTCGGGCGTACTCGGGATCGCGGCCGCACTGCTGGGCGCCGCGCAGGTGGACGCCTTCGACATCGACCCGCAGGCACTGCTGGCGACCGCTGAGAATGCCGTCGCGAACGGCCTCGGCGCGCGGCTCACCGTGCGTGCCGATGCGGCGCAGCTGCCTGCGCGGGCGGACGTGCTGCTCGCCAACATCCTGGCCGGCACGCTGTGCGAGCTGGCCGCCGATTTTGCCGCCCGGCTCGGCGCGGGCGGCTCCATCGTGCTGGCGGGCATCCTCTGCGAGCAGGCAGAAGCCGTGGCATGCGTTTATGCTCCGTGGTTTGATATCGCCCCATGCGGGCAGCGCGAGAGTTGGGTAGCGCTCGCCGGCACCAGGAACAGTGATGTACACGGTTTGCCCTAAGTGCACCCTGACGCTGGCCGTCACTGCGGCCGACCTGCGCGCCGGGCAGGGCTATGTGCGCTGCGGGCGCTGCGCCAACGTGTTCAACGCGCTGCTGGCGCTCTGCGAAGAGTCGGGCCCTGCGATAGCTGAAGCGGCACCAGCGCGCGAGCGATCGGCACAGGTCGTGGAAGACCGGGCCAGCGGCACCGTCTCACGCCCGGCGCTGACGGAGGTCGACCTGGCCGCCGAAAGCCAGCGCGCGCCGGGGGCAGCGCCTGCGCCCGAGCCTACCGCTGCGGCGCTACCTGAACCGCGGCCGACCGCAGCGCCAGCACTGCGCCTGGTCGATAGTCCGCCGCGACCGCTGCCACCCGTCGATACGCCCGACGATGAACTCGAGGTCGAGGAATACCGCAGCACCGGCACCTTCGAGACCATCGTGCTCGAGGGCGATACCTTCCTGCAAACCGAGGAACTGATCCCGCAGGAAGTGCTCGACAGCGAGATCGCGGACGTGTCGCGCCGCGCCGCCGCAGCTGCCGATGTGGATGAAGATGAAGACGATGGCGCAGCCGTGGTCGAAGTCGACATGGGCGACGACGCGCCCTCGCCCGGCACCCGCAGCGGGGCCCTTGCTCGCGAAGAGCTCCCGCGCGACGTAGCGGCGCTGCGCGAAGCAACCGGCGAATTCCGGCACGAGGCGAACCTCACCGCCACTGGCATCGAGCCGGACCTGTGGCGCGCGGCGCCACGCACGCGCCACGCCGCACTGCTGGCGACCGGGTCGGTCTTGCTGGCCCTGCTGCTCGTGGCCCAGGCGATCAACCACTGGCGCAATGACCTGGCCACACACGCGGCCTGGTATGGGCCGCTCAGCCGTATCGCGGCGCGGCTGGGCGAACCGCTGCGGCCCAACTGGGATCTCAACGCCTACGACGTGCGGCAGCTCGGCGCGGCCATGGACGGCGCCGGCGATCACGCCCTGCATGTGCGCCTGAGCCTCGCCAATCGCAGCGCGGAGCCGCAGGCGATGCCGCTGCTACGCCTGACGCTGCTCGATCGCTATGGGAAACCCGTGAGCAGCGGCGAACTGCAGCCCGCTCAGTACCTGCCGGCGGCGTTGCGCGGCCAGCAATTCATCGCGCGTGACCAACGCATCGACACCGAAGTGCGCCTCGAGGATTCCACGCAGCAGATTTCCAGCTTCGAGCTGGACGTGTGCGTCGCGGCTGCCGGCGGCGGAGTGCGCTGCGCCGGCGACACCTCGCTGGTCGCAGGCGCACCGTGACCCTCGCCATCGGCCCGCACGCGCTCGGCGGCCGGGCGCTGCTCGCGCCCATGGCCGGGGTCACCGACCCGCCGTTTCGCGCACTGTGCGCCGGGTTCGGGGCCGCACTGGCCTGCGGCGAGATGCTGAGCGCCGACCCGTCGCTGTGGCACACACCCAAGTCGCAGCGCCGCATGGCCGCCGCCGGCCGCGGCGGCATGACAGTGGCGGTGCAGCTCGCCGGCAGCGACCCGCGCGCGCTGGCCGAGGCCGCGCGGCGCCAGCAGGGCGAAGGCGCGGACATCATCGACCTGAACCTCGGCTGCCCGGCCAAGAAGGTGTGCGACAAACTATGTGGCTCGGCCCTGCTCGCCGACGAAGAGCTCGTGGCGCGCATCTTCGACGCCATGGTAAACGCCGTGGACGTGCCGGTGACCGTAAAGATCCGTACCGGACCCGACCCCAGTCGCCGCAACGCCACGCGCATCGCGCAGCTTGCCGAGCGCTCCGGGCTCGCGGCGATCGCCGTGCACGGCCGCACGCGCACCGACCGCTTCCTCGGGCACGCCGAATACGATTCGATCCGCGCGGTCAAGCAGGCGGTGCGCATTCCGGTCATCGCCAACGGCGACATCAACACTCCGGCGCAGGCGGCCGCAGTGCTGGCGATGACCGGTGCGGATGCGGTGATGATCGGGCGCAGCGCACTGGGCTCACCATGGATCTTTCGCGATGTCAATTCATTCCTGAATGCGGCGCAAATTGCGACGCCACTCTTGCGTAGCTCGATCGCAACGATCATCCTTCAACACCTCGAATCCCTGTACGCGTTTTACGGCGAGTACACCGGGGTCCGGATGGCACGAAAACACCTGGCCCGTTATTGCGAACTGCGGCCCGAGACGCGAGCAGCGCGCTCCGGACTCCTGGCTGCGGAGAATTCCGCGTCACAGTTTGCGCTGGCCCGGCAGGTTTTCGGTGTGGTGAAGGCAGCGGCTGACGGCGAAGAACTACAACGATGAACCGGATCGCAGGCAAAGACCTACCCTTACGCAGCCACACCGAGCGCGTGCTCAGCGACTACTTCTCTAACCTCAACGGCCATCGCCCGGCGCGCCTGTATAACCTGGTGCTGCGCGAGGTCGAGGAACCACTGCTGCGCGCCGTGCTCGATTACGCCGACGGCAACCAGAGCCAGGCGGCCGAGATCCTCGGCATCACGCGCACCACGCTGCGCAAGAAGCTGCGCACCATGGGGCTGGCCGAATAAGACCGGCATGGCGATTGCCCGCGCACTGCTATCCGTATCCGATAAAAAGGGCCTGAGCGATTTTGCCCGCGCGCTGGCCGGGCGCGGCGTCGAGCTGCTGTCCACCGGCGGCACCGCGCAGGCGCTGCGCAATGCCGGCCTGGCCGTGCGCGAAGTCGCTGATTACACGGGCTTTCCCGAGATCATGGGCGGCCGCGTCAAGACGCTCCATCCACGCGTGCACGGGGGCCTTTTGGGCCGGCGCGGCACCGACGAAGCGGTGATGGCCGAGCATGGCATCGGCGCCATCGACCTGCTGGTCGTCAATCTTTACCCTTTCGCAGCGACTATCGCGCGCGCCGATTGCACTTACGCGGAGGCGATCGAAAATATCGACGTCGGGGGTCCCGCGATGTTGCGCGCCGCGGCAAAGAATCATACCGACGTCACCGTCGTGGTCGACCCGGCCGACTACGCCACGGTGCTGGCGGAACTCGAAGCCAGCGGCGACACCTCAATTGACACGCGCTCGCGCCTGGCCGCGAAGGCTTACGCGCACACCGCGGCCTATGACAGCTGCGTCGCAGCTTTTCTGCTGCGCGCCCAGCAGTTGCCGATCGAGCGCTTTCCGGACAACCTGCCGCTGGTCTTCGAGAAACTGCAGGAGCTGCGCTACGGTGAGAACCCGCACCAGCGCGCTGCCTTCTACCGCCTGCCCGGCACGCGCGGCGCTTCGGTCGGCACTGCCTCGATGCTGCAAGGCAAGGAACTGTCATTTAACAACATCGCTGACGCCGATGCGGCGATCGAATGCGTGCGCCAGTTTTCCGAGCCCGCCTGCGTGATCGTCAAGCACGCGAATCCCTGCGGCGTCGCCGTTGGCGCTACAGCGTCCGTCGCTTACCAGCTGGCGTATCGTACAGATCCGACCTCAGCCTACGGCGGCATCATCGCCTTCAATCGTCCGCTCGATGCGGCCACGGCGCGGGCCATCGTCGGCCAACAATTCGCCGAAGTGATCGCGGCGCCGGCGATCGAGGCCGCCGCAACCCACGTGCTCGCGGAGAAGGCCGCGATCCGCGTGCTCGCGGTCGGCGACCTGACAACGCCCACGGGCGACGGCTACGAACTGCGCAGCGTCAACGGAGGCGTGCTGGTGCAGGACCGCGACACCGCCACGGTCGGTGCCGGTGAACTGCGCGTCGTATCGCGGCGCAAGCCCAACCCGGCCGAAGTGGCGGACCTGCTGTTCGCCTGGCGTGTGGCCAAGTACGTGAAATCGAATGCGATCGTCTACGCGCACGGCGGCGCCACCATCGGCGTGGGTGCGGGCCAGATGAGCCGCGTCTATTCGAGCCGCATCGCCGCACTGAAGGCTGCCGACGAGCAACTCGAAGTGCGCGGTGCGGTCATGGCCTCGGATGCCTTCTTCCCGTTCCGCGATGGCATCGACGCCGCGGCGGCCTATGGCATCCGCGCGGTCATCCAGCCCGGCGGTTCGAAGCGCGACGACGAGGTCATCGCCGCCGCTGACGAGCACGGCATGGCGATGGTATACACGGGCATGCGCCATTTCCGGCATTAGAGCCCATAGTTGAGCACAGCGCGGCCATGAAGGTGCTGATAGTAGGCAACGGCGGCCGCGAACACGCGCTCGCCTGGCGCTGCGCCGCTTCGCCCTCCGTCAGCGAAGTATTGGTGGCGCCGGGCAATGCCGGCACCGCTACTGAGCCGAAGGTTCGCAACGTGCCAGTAGCCAGCGACAACATAGTAGGCCTGGTCGCCCTGGCGCGCGCCGAGGGCGTAGCGCTGACGATCATCGGACCGGAAACGCCACTGGTCATGGGCGTGGTCGATGCCTTCCAGGCCGCCGGCCTCGCCTGCTTCGGTCCCAGCCGCGCCTGCGCGCAACTCGAGGGCTCGAAGGCCTTCACCAAGGAATTCCTGCGCCGGCACGGCATACCGACCGCGCTGTACCGCAGCTTCACGCGCTTAAGGTTCGACGCCGCGTGGTTGCGCGCCCAGCGCACGCCGATCGTCATCAAGGCGAGCGGACTCGCCGCCGGCAAGGGCGTGGTGATCGCGCAGGACACGGCCGAAGCGCTGGCCGCCGTAGAGGAAATGTTCGCCGGCCGTTTCGGCGATGCCGGCGACACGGTGGTGGTCGAGGAATTTCTCGAGGGCGAGGAAGCGAGCTTCATCGTCATGGCCGACGGTACGCATGCCCTGCCCTTTGCCAGCTCGCAGGACCACAAGCGCGTGGGCGATGGCGACAGCGGTCCCAACACCGGCGGCATGGGCGCCTACTCGCCGGCGCCCGTGGTCACCGCAGCCGTGCACGAGCGGGTGATGCGCGAGGTGATCACGCCGACGCTGCACGGCCTGGCCTCTGACGGGATGCCCTACACGGGCTTCCTGTATGCCGGCCTCATGATCGATGCGAGTGGCGCGCCGCGCGTGATCGAATACAACTGCCGTTTCGGCGATCCGGAGGCGCAGGCAGTGCTGGCACGCTTGCACTCCGACCTGCCCGTACTAATCACTGCTGCACTCGCGGGTCGGCTCGGAAGTCAGCGTATAGATTGGGACGAGCGCGCGGCGCTGGGCGTGGTAATGGCCGCGGACGGATATCCGGGCAGCGTGCAGACTGGCGCGCCGGTCAGCGGCCTGGAGCAGGCGGCGAAGCTGCCCGGCAAGGTCTTCCACGCCGGCACGGAGCTGCGCGACGGACGCGTCGTGACCAGTGGCGGCCGCGTGCTATGCGCCGTGGGCCTCGGGACAGGCGTGGCCGAGGCGCAGCGTGCCGCGTACCAACTGGTCGAGTGCATCACCTTTCCCGGAGCCCAGTACCGCAGTGACATCGGGTACCGGGCGATCGCGCGCCAGCGCTGAGGCGCAGTAGCGGTTGAACCTCAGAAGCTCGCGCGCACGAACAGCTCGGGCCCGTGCGTGCCCAGCTGCATGAAGCCGTTCGGATTGCCTTTGCTGACATCCAGACGCGTGCGGGTGCTTTCATAGCCGAGCCCGAAGGCCAGGTTCGGCCGCCAGCGGAACTGCACGTCGCCGTGGTAATCGGCCAGCGAACCCTTCACCGAGCTCACCGTCAGCTTCAGATACTGGCCGCGAGCGGATACCGCGAAGCGGCGCGAGATGCGCCAGGTGCCATCGAGCGCCGCGGTGACGAAGGGTCCGGCGCCACTGAAGCGCTCGGATACCGGGCCGGTGACCAGCGTGGCATTCGCATTGGCCTCCGCCTCCAGCAGGTGCAGGCCGAGCCCCGCACCCAGCTCGAAGCGGTTGCGCTTCAGGAAGGAGTAGGTCCAGGTGATGTCGACCTGGTGCCAGTTGAACTCCGAGGCAACCAGGTCGGTGGGTGTGAAGGTGTGTCCACCATAGACGATGGTTGTGGGCGGGTTGGCCACGCCGGTGCGCGTCAGCTCCCACAGGTCCACGCGCAGCCGCCCGCGTTCGCGCATCCGGAACATGAACTCCGCGCGCACCTGGCGCACATGCGGGCTCAGCTTGAAATCGTTCTCCAGCGAGAACGGCGTGCCGGGCGTAGGCACAGTCGGATCGTCGACCTCGCCATCCGTCGACGCCGAGCCCAGGAAGGCACTGGCGCGGAATGCGAAGTGATCGGTGATCGGGCTGGCCGGCTCGGGCGGCGGCGCCTCCTGGGCCATTGCAGTGGTGGCAGGCGTAGCCGCTGCGGCGGTCGCAGCGGTGGTGGCGGCCGTGGCCGCTGTGGCGGTCGCTCCGGTCGCGGCAGCGCTCAGCAGGGCAGCGGTCAGGTACAGTGAGCGCATGCGGCATGTTCCAGTGATAAGGGCCATGCCCCATCATCGGACAGCCGCGCGCGCGGCGCCAGAGTCGCCGCGCAGCGACGTCCGAAACTGTGAACTGCTAGGGCCTATCCACGCCCCGGGGATCGCTGCGACAGCGGCCCGTCAGCGCTTCATGGCCTCGAAGAACTCGGCGTTGGTCTTGGTGTCCTTCATCTTGTCGAGCAGGAACTCGATCGCCGCCAGTTCATCCATCGGGTGCAGAAGCTTGCGCAGGATCCACATCTTGGCCAGCTCAGCCGGGTCAGTGATCAGCTCTTCCTTGCGCGTGCCGGAACGATTGATGTTGAATGCTGGGTAGACGCGCTTCTCGGCGATGCGCCGGTCGAGGTGGATTTCGCTGTTGCCCGTGCCCTTGAATTCCTCGTAGATGACATCGTCCATCTTCGAGCCGGTGTCGATCAGCGCGGTGGCCAGGATCGTGAGCGAACCGCCCTCCTCGATGTTGCGCGCGGCGCCGAAGAAGCGCTTCGGGCGCTGCAGCGCGTTGGCATCGACGCCGCCCGTCAGCACCTTGCCGGAACTCGGCACCACGGTGTTGTAGGCGCGCGCCAGGCGCGTGATCGAATCGAGCAGGATCACCACGTCCTTCTTGTGTTCGACCAGGCGCTTGGCTTTTTCGATCACCATCTCGGCCACCTGCACGTGGCGCGCGGCCGGTTCGTCGAAGGTCGAGGACACGACCTCGCCCTTGACGGTGCGCTGCATCTCGGTGACTTCCTCGGGCCGCTCGTCGATGAGCAACACGATCAGGTGCACTTCCGGATGGTTCCAGGTGATCGAAGTGGCGATGTTCTGCAGCAGCATGGTCTTGCCGGCCTTGGGCGGCGAGACGATCAGGCCGCGCTGGCCCTTGCCGATCGGCGCCACCAGGTCGATGGTTCGCGCGGTAAGGTCTTCGGTGCTGCCGTTGCCGCGCTCGAGCTTGAGGCGCTTGGTCGGATGGAACGGCGTGAGGTTTTCGAATAGGACTTTATTGCGCGAGCTCTCGGGCGAATCGAAATTGATCTCGCCGACCTTGAGCAGCGCGAAGTAGCGCTCGCCGTCCTTCGGCGGGCGGATCAGGCCGGATACCGTGTCGCCCGTGCGCAGGTTGAAGCGACGGATCTGGCTGGGGCTGATGTAGATGTCGTCGGGGCCAGCTAAGTACGATCCGTCGGCCGAACGCAGGAAACCAAAGCCGTCCTGCAGGATTTCCAGTACGCCGTCGCCGTAGATGTCCTCGCCATTGTGCGCATGGGCCTTGAGGATCGAGAAGATGATGTCCTGTTTTCGCGAACGGGCAAGACTCTCAAGTCCCATGGACTCCGCTTGCTTCACAAGTTCATGTATGGGCTTGGCCTTGAGGGCCGTCAGGTTCATCGAGTTGCGCGAGGCGGCCAGCTCGGCCGGGCTTATGACCTCGGCGTCGCCCTCGCCCAGCGGCTCGAGATCGGGCAGGTGCTCGTCCATGCGCCCGCCGACGTTGCCGCGGTTCGGATCGCGATTGCCGTCGCGGTTGCCGTGGCGCGGACCCTTGTTCGGGCGGTTGTTATTATTGCGGCCTTGGTTGCCGAGGTAGCCTCTCACAGGTGCTGGTCCAGGAAGGCGGTGAGTTGCGATTTGGACAGCGCGCCGACTTTCTGCGCCTCGACCGTGCCGTTCTTGAACAGGATCAGCGTCGGGATGCCGCGAATGCCGAACTTCGGCGGCGTCTGCGGGTTCTCATCGATGTTGAGCTTGGCGATGCGCAACCGACCTTGGTAGGCGCCCGCAATCTCGTCGAGGATCGGCGCAATCATCTTGCAAGGGCCGCACCATTCCGCCCAAAAATCCAGCAGCACGGGCTTGTCGGATTTGATGACATCCGCCTCGAACTGGGCATCCGAGGTATGAACTATGTTTTCGTTACTCACGCGACCTGAGGCCTCCGTTGAGATGATGGGGACAGGCAGATTTCGACTGGGCGCCAAGGTGCCCGTGGGTCTGGAATCAGCCTGTATTTGGAAAATGGTTTGACGGGTGGTTTATGCGCGGCAGGCCAGACAGTGGCACATGGGAGCCGCTCAGCGGTTACACTTGTGTCTGAAGGATTGGTATAGCGGGCGCGCAGAGGAGCCGCCGTTGGCGATATTTTTAGCCATTTCGGGGTGGCAATGCAAGTGCCATTGCTGCAACGCGCCCCGGCTACCCCAATCAGCACCCCAGAAATCAGGAATAACGCAAGTTTCATGAGCGATGAGCATTTAAGCACCCTGGCATTCAATACCCTGCCGCTGCACCCCACCATCATGCAGGGGATCGTCGAGGCCGGTTTCACGCTCTGCACACCGATCCAGGCGCAGACCCTGCCCGCCGCGCTCACTGGCCGCGACATCGCCGGCCAGGCGCAGACCGGCACTGGCAAGACCGCGGCTTTCCTCGTGGCGCTGTATCAGTCGCTGCTCAGCAAACCGGCCGCCGCAGGCAAAGCGGCGACTTCGGTGCGCGCGCTCGTGGTGGCACCGACGCGCGAACTCGCCGTGCAGATCCACAAGGACGCCGCCGTGCTGGGTCGCCATACCGGCCTGCCGCTGGCGGTGGTGTTCGGCGGCACCGACTACGAAAAGCAGCGCAAGCAGCTCGCCGACGGCGTAGAGGTGCTGATCGGCACGCCCGGCCGCATCATCGATTATCTCAAGCAGGGCGTGTACGACCTGCGCCATGCACAGGTGCTGGTGCTCGACGAAGCCGACCGCATGTTCGACCTGGGTTTCATCGCCGACATCCGCTACATCATGCGCCGGCTCCCCGCGCCGGATCGCCGCCAGTCGATGCTGTTCTCGGCGACGCTGTCGCAACGCGTGCTCGAGCTCGCCTATGAGCACATGAACAATCCGGAACTGGTGCGTATCGAGCCGGACAAGGTGACCATCGATCGCGTGCGCCAGGCGATCTATTTCCCGTCGATGGCCGAGAAGATACCGCTGCTGGTGCACCTGCTGCGCGAGACCGAGGCGCACCGCACCATGGTGTTCGTCAACACCAAGCGCATGGCCGAGCGGCTCGAGGGCTCGCTGCGCGCCAACGGCTTTCACGCGCAGGCGATCTCGGGCGACGTGCCGCAGCCCAAGCGGCTGCGGTTCCTGCGGCAGTTCCACGAGGGCGAGCTGGCCGTGCTGATCGCCACCGACGTGGCCTCGCGTGGCCTGCACATACCCGACGTCAGCCATGTGTTCAATTTCGACCTGCCGCAGGATGCCCCCGACTACGTGCACCGCATCGGCCGCACGGCCCGCGCCGGCGCGGCCGGCGACGCCATCAGCTTCGGTTGCGAGGAATACGCGATCTCGCTGCCGGACATCGAGGCCTTCATCGGCCACAAGATCCCGGTCGAGCGCTACGAGCCGGCCGACCTGCCCAAGCTCCTGCCCGCCCCGTACGTGCCGCGCGATCCAGACGCGCCGCTGCGCCGTCGCAGCGGCGGTGGTGGCGGTGGCCCGCGCGGCGGGCCACGCGGTGGGCCACGGCGCGGCGGGCCTCCACACCGACGCTAGCGCGGCATGAAGAACGGCGCCGACATCGGCACGCACCCGATCCACATCGGGTTGGGCGCGATGGCGAGGGCAAGGCCACCGCGCTGTTCATCACCGCCGGCGTGGGTACCCAGCACCGTCCGCGCTAGGCCGCGGCGGCCGCACCAGCGGTAATCTCACTACAGCAGTTCCACCAGCGCATCCACGGCGTTGAATTCCGAATGCCGGTGCTTGGCGCGCGCCGAATCGGGCCGGCGGATCGCGCGGATATGGCCGATGCCGGCCGCGTGCGCGGCCCGCAGCACCGTGGCGCTGTCATCGACGAACAGGCTCCGTGCGGCCTCGAAGGGTTCGGCCCGGGCCAGCGCCTGCCAGAAGCGCGCGTCCTCCTTCGGCGCGCCCAGCGCGTGCGAGCTGAAGCTGGCATCGAAGTGCCCGAGCACGCCGGTGCGTTCATCCTTGATGGCGAGCGCCTGCGGGTGCGCATTGGTGAGCAGCACCAGCCGCTTGCCGCGCGCGCGCGCTGCGGCCAGGAACTCGCGCGCGCCGGGCAGCCAGCGGATGCGGTGCGCATCCGCGCGCTT
Source organism: Gammaproteobacteria bacterium (assembly GCA_025359205.1). Classification (GTDB taxonomy): domain Bacteria; phylum Pseudomonadota; class Gammaproteobacteria; order Steroidobacterales; family Steroidobacteraceae; genus FEN-1191. Next base: position 70,743 of record JANYHD010000022.1, on the reverse strand, counting down.
GAGCGCGGGGATGTCCAGCTCCAGCTCGCGGCTCCAGTGTTCCGTGCTGTACCAGGGCAACGTGCCCGCGCAGGCGTCGAAGCGCGGCTGCAGCAATTTCTGCGCAGCAGCAGCGTCGAGCCCGCGGCGTGCGCCCCAGGCCTGTGGCACCAGCACCTGCCAGAAATGATTGTCGAAATCGAGATCGAGCAGCGTGCCGTCGAGATCGAGCAACACGTGATCGATGTCATTCCAGTGGTAGTCGGAGAGGGCGGCGCTATTCATCAGCTTCGCTATGATGGCGTCCATGAATGCCGTCCCGCAACCGTTCGAGCGCATTGACCTGCACGCGCACAGCAGCTGCTCCGACGGCGTGCTCAGCCCGGCCGAACTGGTCGCACTCGCGGCCACGCGCGCGGTGGAGCTGCTGGCACTCACCGACCACGACACGATGGCCGGATGCGAAGCCGCGGCGCAGGCCTGCGCTGCGGCACGGATTGCATTCCTGCACGCGAGCGAACTGAGTGGCCTTTGGTGTGGCAGAGAGGTCCATATTGTAGGCCTGCGCCTCGACCCGCGCTCTGCGCCGCTCGCCGCGCACCTCGAGGGTGTGCGCGGGCAACGTGCCGAGCGCATCCGCGCGATTGGCCTGCGCCTCGACCAGCATGGCCTGGATGGCGCAGCCATTGCTGACGCGGTGCTGGCGCGGGCCGGCACGCCGACGCGGCTGCACCTCGCACGCGAACTGGTGCAGCGCGGCCACGCCAAGGACGAGGACGAGGCCTTCAAGCGCTGGATAGGGCGCGGCCAGCGCGCGGCCGTGCCCGCGGCCTGGCCCACCGTGGAAGCCACGGTAGCGGCGATCACGGCCGCCGGCGGCATGGCCGTGCTGGCCCACCCGCACCGCTACCAGCTCTCGGCCGGGGGCCTGCGCGAGCTGTGTGGCCAGTTCAAGGATGCCGGGGGAGCCGGGATCGAAGTCAGCCTGCCGGGCATGGGTCCGGGCGATGCCGGCCGGGCGGCGGCGCTTGCGCGCCGCTACGGCCTGGCCGGTTCCTGTGGCTCGGATTTCCACGTCCCGGGCGTCCCGTGGCGCCCGTTGGGACGCTTCGCTAAGCTACCCGAGGGCGTCGTGCCCATATCCGAGCGGCTCGGCCTGGAACCAGTCCGCGCAACGCTCGCGGCGTCACAGGCAAGCGCTGGCCCATGAAAGAATCCGGCGACAACGTCGATCGCGAACTGTTCCGCAACATGCAGAAATTGCGGGCACTGCGCATTGAGCACCGCGACCTCGACGAAGTCATCGCACGGCTCTCGCTCGACATCCACATCGATGAACTGCAGCTAAAGCGCCTGAAGAAGCGCAAACTCGCGCTCAAGGATCAGATCCTGATGCTCGAAAGCCAGCTCATCCCCGATCTCAACGCCTGAACAACAACTTGCTGCCACAGCTCTTCCAGAATCCCGCGAGTCCGGAGCTCTACGCGCAGCTGCTGGCGATCGTCGCCGTGATGGCGCTCGCCGTATTCGCCGGCCGGATCGCGCGCGCCGCCTGGCAGCGCCGGCCGCCGCCGCGCCGCCCATGGCAGGCGCTGCTGGTGGAAGGCCTGGTGCGGCTGGTGCCGGCGCTGTGCGCAAGCCTGCTGCTGCTGGCGGCACACGGCGTGTTTGCCGGCGCGGGGCACGACACCGGCGTCATTGACCTGGCGCTGCGGCTCTCCTGCATTCTGGTACTCGTACGGGCAGGGGTCTTCGTAGTGGGCCAGCTGCTCGGGCCACTCTCCTGGCTGCACAGCTGGGAAGCACAACTCACCGGCATCGTGTGGCTGGGCATCGCCTTCCGGCTGGTCGGCTGGTTCAGCAGCATCGAGAGCACGCTCGATGCGATCGACCTGCTGCCCGGCGCGGCGCAGTTCTCGCTCTGGTCGCTGCTCAAGAGCCTGGTGGTGATCACCGGTTTCGTGCTGGCCGGCGGCCTGGTGGCGCGCGCCATCGAGCAGCGCGTGATGAAACTGCAGAGCGTGGCCATGTCGACGCGCGTCGGCATCGCCAAGTTCAGCCATTTCTTCCTGGTAAGCCTCGGCGCCCTGGTGGGCGTTAACGCCGCCGGCGTCGACCTGACGGCGCTGACGCTGATCACCGGTGCGGTCGGCATTGGCCTCGGCTTTGGCCTGCAGGCGATCACCAGCAATTTCGTCAGCGGCTTCGTGCTGCTGCTCGACAAGTCGATCAAGCCGGGCGACGTCATCAGCTTCACCGGCCTGACCGGCACCAGCACCGAGAATTTCGGCTGGGTGCAGGAACTGCGCGGCCGCTGCGTGGTGGTGCGCGATCGCGACGGCGTGGAAACGCTGGTGCCGAACCAGAACCTGATCACCGGCACGGTGATCAACTGGAGCTACTCCGACCGCAAGGTGCGGCTCAAGCTCCCGGTGCGCGTCAGCTACCGCGATGATCCGGAGGTGGCGCTCGACCTGCTGCGCCGTGCCGTGGAAGGCAATCCGCGCGTGCTGCAGGACCCGGCGCCCGCGCCGCGCCTGATGTGCTTCAGCGACCACGGCATGGACCTCGAACTGCGCTTCTGGATCGCCGACCCCCAAAATGGCGTCAACAACGTGCGCTCGGACGTCAACCGGCGCATCTGGCGGCTGTTCCGCGACGCCGGCATCACCATCCCGGTCGCGCAGCACGAAGTGCGGCTGCTGAACGACCGGACCACGTGAGCACGCTGCCGGAAATTCCCGAGTCCGACCTCAGCATCAGCTTCGTGCGCGGCACCGGACCCGGCGGCCAGAACGTCAACAAGGTCTCGACCACCGCACAACTGCGTTTCAACCTGGCAGGCAGCGCCCTGCTCAACGATGCGGCCCGCGCGCGGCTGCGCGCGCTCGCCGGCCACCGCCTGGTCGGCGACGGCGAGATACTCATCGTGGCGCGCAACCACCGCACCCAGGAAGGCAACCGGCGCGAGGCGCTGGGGCGGCTCCAGGAACTGGTGGCGCGCGCGCTGCAGCCGCCCAGGATCCGGCGACCCACCCGCCCCAGCCGTGCTTCCAAAGAGCGGCGCATTGCTGGCAAACTCCACAACCAGAGAAACAAGCAGCTGCGCCGTGCGGTCCGGCACGACGATTGACCATCCTGCAAAAGCATCAACAATCAGCACTCACAGGAGTCACACATGGTTTCCATAGGCTCACTATTGCTGCCGATCCTGCTGGCGGCCGTCCTGATCTTCGTGGTCAGCTCCGTCATTCACATGTTCCTCGGCTACCACTGGGATGACCTGCGCGCCCCGGCGCAGCAGGACGCCCTGCTCGACGCGCTGCGCGGGCTGAATGTCCCGCCGGGCGACTACGCCATGCCCAAGCCCGATACGATGAAACAGTTCCGCGCCCCTGAATTCAAGGCCAAGGTCGAGCGCGGTCCGCTGGTGATGATGACCGTCTCGCCCGGCGGCATGGCCATGAACAAGAGCCTGGTGCAATGGTTCGTGTACCTGCTGGTGGTCAGCTTCTGCTGCGCCTACATCGCCAGCCGCGAGCTCACCGCCGGAGCGCATTACCTGTCGGTGTTCCGCCTCACCGGCTTCAGCGCCTTCATGGCCTACTCGCTGGCGCTGCCGCAAGCCTCGATCTGGTACCGGCGCAACTGGCGCATGACGCTGGTCACCATGTTCGACGGACTGGTGTTCGCGCTGCTCACCGGCGGCATGTTCGGCTGGCTCTGGCCGCACTAGGCGTGCGTGACCTGCAGGATCGAGTGGCGTATCTGCTCTGAGAGCACGATCTCGGCGTCGCGCGCCACTTCGATCAGCACGCCGTCGAACACCAGGCGGCCGGCCTCGTCAACGCGCAGCACGCCGCGGCTGCGCAGCAGGTTGATGAAGTTGCCGAACAGCGCCCGATCGAAGAACTCCGGCGAGTTGAAGCCGTAGAGCAGCGTCATGCGCTGCGCCATGAGCTGGCAGCGCTCCTCAAGCGCCTTCTGCGTGATCTCAGCGCTCCCGGCGCGGATCAGCAGCGCGATCGCCAGGTAATAGCGCTCGATGGTCTGCACGGTCGACTGCGCCAGGAGCGAGAGCTCCATGGCTGCATTCGAGCTCGGTGCCGGCCGCCGCCAGCTGCTATCGCCGTTGTCCTCCAGCAGGCCGCACTGCGCCAGGGCCGCGAGCACCCCGTCCACCACCGCCGGCACCTGCTCCTCGGGCCAGCGCAGGAACAGCTCGGATGCGATGTACGGATAGATGCGGCTGGCGAATCGCTGGATGTCGGCGGCGCGCAGCTCGGTGTTCGCGATGAAGCAGCAGGCCACGAGCGAGGGCATTGCCACCAGGTGCAGGACGTTGTTGCGGTAGTAGGTGGCCAGCACGGCGTTCGCGGCGCTCATGTGTACGAACTCGCCCGCGCGGTGCGTCTCGCGCGTGATCATCTGCAGGTTGACGCCATAGTCGATGATCGCCGCGGGCGCCAGTTCCGTGAGCGTCACGCGCTCGCTGTAGGGCACGGCGCGCAGCACAGCCAGGAGCGTGGCGAGGTGCCGGCCCAAGTCGCTGGTGAGCGTCATCTGCCGCGGCGTCGCCAGCAGCGCCAGCGCCAGCAGGTTGACCGGGGTCACGCTGGCCGCCGCATTGATGTTGCACATCACGGTGGCCGACAGCTCACCCACCAGCGGCGTCACCCAGCGCGGCTTTTCCTGGGAATTGCCGGACTGCGCGCGCCAGTTGGGCGCGTGCTGCTCGAGCAGGCGCTCCAGGAATATCGGCTCACCCAGGTTGACGTGCACCCGGCCGAAGCGCTCGCGCAGGCGATGCAGGCTGCGCAGCAGTCCCAGCACGGTTTCCTTCTCCTTGGGACGGCCCGACAGCTCGCTGATGTAGGTGGCGCCCTCCCAGATCCGCTCGTAGCCAAAGTACACGGGGATGAACACCACCGGCCGGCGCGGCTTGCGCAGGTAACTGCGCACCGTCATCGCGAGCATGCCGGTCATCGGCGCGAGCAAGCGGCCGCTGCGGCTGCGGCCGCCCTCGATGAAATATTCGATCGAGTGGCCGCGCGCCATGATGGCGGCGAGGTACTGCGTAAACACCACGGTATACAAGGAGTTGCCACGGAAGCTCCGGCGCATGAAGAAGCCGCCGCCCTTGCGCAGGAACCGGCCGATCACCGGCAGGTTGAGGTTGACGCCTGCCGCCACGTGCGGAATCGCGAAACCATGCTGGTAGATCGCGTACGAGAGCAGCAGGTAGTCCATGTGGCTGCGATGGCAGGGCACGTAGACGATCTCGTTGCCATCAGCCACCTGCCGCAGCGTATCGACGTGGCGGAACTCGACGCCGTCGTAAAGGCGGTTCCACACCCGCGTCATCAGGTGCGACATCGAACTGACGAAGGCGTGCGAGTAGTTGGCGGCGATCTCGTCGATGCAGGCGCGCGCCTCGAGCAGCGCCTCGCGGCGGCCCTCGCCGTTGCGGTCGCGCGCGGCCTGCGCGACCGCCTGGCGCACCGCCCGCGAGCGCAGCACCTCGGCGACGATGGTGCGCCGGTGCGACAGGTCCGGTCCGATGCGCGCGGCGCGCGCCCGCGCCAGCTGCGCGCGCAGCGTGCGTGCCACGCGCCGCGCCACCGCGGCGGTGTCGCCCTCGCCGCCCATCAGGCTGCGCAGCGAGACCGGTTCGCCCAGCTGCACCATTACGTTGCGGCCATTGACCAGCACGGTGAAACTGCGGCGCAGGCGGCTGCCCAGCGCCCAGTCCTCGGCAAGGAACAGGCGGATCAGCGAGCGTTCCTTCTGCGGCGCACGCCCCCAGTAGATCCCGGAGGGCACCAGCGCGACATCAAGCGCGGGGTCGGCGCGCAGCGCTTCGATCAGCTGCGTGAGCTGGCGAGGCACGCGCCGGTCGAGGCGCGTGCGCCAAAGCCCGACCGGGCGCTCGAGCGCGAACGAGGCGAACCCGGCGCTGGCCGGCGCGGCCAGCAGGCGCCGGCGCGGCCGCGGCAGCCGCAGCTTCGCGCACAGCGTACGCAGCACCGCCAGGTCGACCGCGCTGCGTCGCTCGAGCACGTAGCACACGGGGATGGCGCTGTCGCGCAGCCGCGGGGCGATGTCCGCGGGCTCGAGCCGCGAGCGCGTCCACAGCGCAATAAACCTGGCAAGGAGCGAGTCCATGATTTGAGTGCGAACCGACCCTGACGGCCCTGCGGGACCTAGCGGTACCCGTAGCGCATGTCGATCGCCACCAGGAAATGCTCGAAGAAATAGTTGATGGTCTGCAGCTGGTCGTACATACGGTGATCGGTGTCGAGCAGGTGCAGCGTGGTGCGGTACTGGCGCGAAAATTCCACGCTGTGCTCCGGGGGCACCACCGTGTCACGCCAGCCGTGCACGATCGTGGTCGGGCAGTCGATCACGCCGGGGCGGAGCGGCGGCAGGCCCTCCATGAGCAGTGCCGGCGCCAGCAGGAACACGCCACGGGCATGCAGCAGCGAAGCCGCGGCCACCGTGACGTAGCCGCCCAGGCTCGAGCCGGCCAGCACCAGTTCTCCGGGCAGCTTCTGGCAATGTTCGACGAGCTTCGTGACCCGGTCGCGTGGCGAGTCGATGCCACGATAGTCGAGCGAATCGGCGTGATACCCCTCGGTGCGTGCAATCTCGGCGAGCCCGGTGATCTTGCGGCTCCACGGCTCGCCATCCCGTCCGTGGGAAAAAATGACATATCGTTCCGGCACTATGAGGTCCCGTTGACCGCGGATTCAACCGCCACGGGGCGCAATCATACTCTGGCGGCATGGACGGGCGCGCCGCCATGGCCGGCGGCGGGTTCGGCTGCGAGCTGGCGCAGGATCGCCGTTTCGATTTCCTCGGAAACCCGCGTGCCGGAAGTCGCCAGCCGGTTGATGGTCACGGTGCGCACGCTGCTGCCGCTGCGCTCGTGCGTCACCAGGAATGACTGGAATTCGCCGGCGCGCCAGGCGGCGAAACCAAACAGCAGGCAGCATCGGCCCAGTGCCACCGCCGCGACGGGATTGAGGCGCTCGTCGCAGATCGCGAAATAGCGCTCTTCGCTGTCGCGTCCAGCGAATGCGCCCGCAGCGGCGAGTCCATCGAGAAAGCCTTCGACCTGTTCGCGCACACACTGCCATTGCCCGGGGCCGCCGGTGGTGAGCCGCGTCCAGCGCGTGCCCTCGAGCACGCAAGCCTGCAGCCACACCGCCAGACGCCGCGCCGGCAGGAAGCGCCATTCGCCGCGCGCGGCATTCTCGGACAGCAGCGTGCGTGTGCTGCGCACCGCGCCCGTGCCCGGGCGCACGTGATCGAAGCAGTTCACGCCCAGCTGCGCCAGGCGCGCACGCTGCGCCTCGGCGAGCGCGAACTGCGGACGGAGCGGCGCGCGCAGTAGCGGCGTGTCGCCCGCGGCGGCGGCCCACGGCGGGCTGGTTTCATCGCCGCGCGCGATCAACCCGGCCGCGGCCCCGCAACCCGCGAACAGTTCAGTACGCCCGCGCAGCCGGTCAGGCGCGAGCAGGCGCGGAAAATACAGTAGCGCCTGTTCGCTCTGGAACGCCCAATGCGTCGCGCCGGCCAGCGCGGCTTCGACCGAGTCCCAGCTCGCGGGCGGGTCGACGATCAGCAGGGCCTGCTGTGCGCGGCACAGCTGCGTGGCCACATGGAGCGTCGCCATGCCAATGTCCTGGCTGCGCGAGAGGGGCGGCACGCACAGCAGTTCGAAACGCGGGCCGCCACGCAGCGCGAACAGGCCGGTGCCGGCGGCAGCATCGCCGATCAGGTCGTAGTCAGTGAGATCGGTGCCATCGGCGCCGTCATTGCTGGCGGCGACGTAGCCGACGACCGCTCCTGGGCGCATCGCCGGCGTGCGCGCGGGCCGTTCGACGGGCGGCGCGCCGGCGAGCCGCGCCAGCCGTGAGCGCGCCAGCACGCGCTCGAGCGAGCGCTCCGAGCCCGGCAGCACCGACACCCGGCGCATGATCTCCTGCGCCTCGACCAGCTCGGAGCCCGGCAACTGCAGGCGCTGCAGCACCAGGTTGAACAGGTCGGCATCGTCTGCGCCAATACCATCATAGTCGACCGCGGCACGCAGATATTCGCGCGTGCCCGGCTGCCGTCCCTGCAGCAGCACTTCGCCGCGCCCGGCGCAGAGGCGCAGCGTCGGCGCGCGCGCGCCATTGGCCACGCGCACGATGAGCGCCTGGCGGCCGCCGTTCTCGAAGAACTGCTCGAGCGCGTAACCCAGTGTGGCTGGCTGCCACAGCCCGCCGAACTGGCGCTGGAACTCGCCGAAGCTGGCGATCGGCGTCGGGGTATTCAGCGGGCCCTTGAGCGCGCGTCCAACGAAGGCGGTCACTGCTGTCGGCAGCCGCTCGATCGGCGCCGGCGTGGGCAGGCGGGCGGGCTCAGCCGCCGGGAGTGGCAGGGCTTGCATGATCAGTGGCCGCCGCCGCGGGCGCGGCCGGGGCAGGCAACTGCGCCGCGGCGGGCGTGCGCGTCGCAGGCGGGGCCGGCGCGACAGGCGCGTCGGCACCGGCTGCGGGCTGCGGCTCGCGTTCGGACTGCAATTGCTGGAAGCTCTGCTTGTCCGCGTCCACTTCGTCGGCGCCATCCCAGTTCGCGCCGGCAGGAATGCGGTTCTGCACCACCGGCGCCGCCGCCAGCACGCCATCAACGGTGCCGGCGCTGCCGCTCACGGCCACAGCGAGGCCACGCGGCGCATTGGCGACCTGCGTGACCGCATCCCAGTCAATCTTTGCGCCGGCGGCCTTGAGCAACTTCTCGAGGCGCGGCGACATCGACTTCAGGAGCAGCGTCTTCTGCGCCTTGCTCCAGTTGCGCGAGTCATCCTCGAACACCGTGTATGCCTGCAGGTAGAGCTGCCCGTCGTGCCAGCCGAACAGGAACGGCTGGTTGACCACGCGCACTTGGGTGCCGAGCGGCACCGCTTCGTAGAATTTCGCGATGTCCTCCGGGTACAGGCGGATGCAGCCGTGGCTGGAACGCAGCCCAACGCCATAGGGCTTGTTGGTGCCGTGGATCAGGTAGCTGGGCCAGCCGAGTGTGAACTTGTACTTGCCCAGCGGATTGTCGGGCCCGGGCGGCACGACCGCCGGCACCGGGTCGTCATTGGCGGCATGTTCCTTGCGCACGCCCGCGCTCGGCCGCCAGGTCGGGTTTTCCTCGCGCGAGACGATCTTGGTGACGCCCTCGGGCGTCACCCAGCCGACCTTGCCGACACCGATCGGATGCGTGTAGACGAGCGCGGGTTCGTTGGGCTTGTGCTTGGGAAAATAATAAATGCGCATCGCCGCGAGGTTGATCACGATGCCCTCGCGCGGCGCATTCGGCAGCACGAACTGCGTGGGCACCACGATCTTGCGCCCGGCTCCCGGGATCCACGGGTCCACGCCCGGATTGGCGCGCACCATTTCCTCGTAGCCCACGTTGAAGCGCCGCGCGATGTCCGGCAGCGTGTCTTCCTTGCCGGCGATCGTGACCTGTACCTCGCCGTACACGTCGTCCTTGGGATCGCTGAGTTCGAATTTGTGCGTGGCCACCGGCAGGGGCAGCACGGGTTCCGGCGGCGGCGCGACCGGCGCGATGGGGGGCGGCGGGGGCGGTGCCTTGCTCCAGGGCGCGCTGAGCAGCGAGCAGCCGGCGAGGGCCAGGCTCCCGAGCACGGCGGTTGCCCTGCGGCATGTCTGCAAGGATCTCATCCCGCCAATTCTAGAGAAGTACGGGCTGGTTGGGCAGTTCGTCGCCAGCGCCGCTGCTGGCCGGGAAATGGCGCGCCAGCCGCTGCGCCACGCCGCGGATCGCCACGCAGCAGCCGGCCGCCGCGTCGCCCTGACTGAACCGCTCGGCCGCCTCAGTGCACAGCGCCGCCCATTCGGCCGCCGGGATGTGCGCCGCGATGGCCCGGTCGGCGATGATTTCCACCGCCTGGTCGGCCAGCAGCACATAGATCAGCACGCCGTTGTTGTGCGCGGTATCCCACACGCCGAGGTTAGCGAACACCTGCAGCGCACGCGCGCGCGCGCCCAGTGAGAACCACAGCTGCTGGAACGAAAGCGAGGTCTCCACGGCGACGCGGATCTCGCCGCGGTGCGCTCGCTCTGCCGCGCCGATTTCCGCCGCGATCTGCGCCAGCGACGCCGGCGGCAACAGCACCCGCGCCGGCCGCAGGTGCGCGATCCAATGGCGCCACATGCGCGCAAGCGACATCACCAGCGCCCCGATGCGCCGCCGCCGCTGAAGCCACCGCCCCCGCCGCTGAATCCGCCACCACCAAATCCACCGCCACCGAAGCCTCCGCCCCCAAGGCCACCAAATCCACCCCTGCCCCCCGAACTCCAGCCCGGCCCGCGTAATCCGAAGACCAGCGACAGCAGGAAACCCAGCACCGCGACACCGAGCCCGGCCAGCAGGATCTTGCTGAGGACCCAGGCCACGAGGCCCAACAGGCCGCCGGTTGCGGCCGCGCCGCCGACGCGCCCGAGGATCGAGCGCAGGAACGCCGAGGCCGCCATGAAGGCAATGAACAGCAGCGGCAGGAATCGGCCCAGGTCGCCCACGGCATTCCTCTGCCAGCTGGCATCCGGCGGCGGCAAGGCTTCACCGTCGACGATCTTCATGATCTGGGCCACGCCTGCGTTGAGACCAGCGTAAAACTGCCCCTGGCGGAACAGCGGGAACATGATTTCGTCTTTGATGCGATTCGCGGTCGCGTCCGTGAGCGCGCCTTCGAGGCCGCGCCCCACTTCAATGCGCGTCGCGTGGTCGTCCTTTGCGAGCAGCACCAGCACGCCGTCATCGGTCTTTGCACGCCCGAGTTTCCAGGCCTCGGCCACGCGAATCGAGTACTGGTCGATGTCCTCCGGCTGCGTCGTGGCGACCACGAGCACGGCGATCTGCGCGCCCTTGCGCGCCTCGAAGGCCGCGAGCTGCTGTTCCAGCTCGGATTGCTCACTGGCCGTCAGCGTGCCGGTGAGGTCCGTGACCCGCGCCTCGAGCTTCGGGACCGGCTGCAGCGTCTGCGCGGCGAGCGGCGCGGCCGCCGCCAGCAGGCACGCAACCAGCAGTCCGGTGCGCCTCACTATTGCCCGGCGGGTTTGGCCGGCGCAGTGGTGCCGCTGAAATCCACGGTCGGCGGCTTGGCAATTGCCGCTTCGTTCTCAACGGTGAAATTCGGCTTGGCCTGGTACTTGAAGATCATCGCCGTCAGGTTGCTCGGGAACGAGCGGATCGTGACGTTGTAGTCCTGCACCGCCTGGATGTAGCGGTTGCGCGCCACGGTGATGCGGTTTTCAGTGCCTTCGAGCTGCGCCTGCAGGTCACGGAAATTCTGGTCGGATTTGAGCTGTGGGTAGTTCTCGGTGACGGCGATCAGGCTCTTGAGCGCCTGTGACAGCTCGCCTTGCGCCGCCTGGAATTTCTTGAACGCGGCTTCGTCGTTGACGAGTTCGGGCGTCGCCTGGATCGTGCCGACCTTGGCGCGGGCCTCGGTGACCCCAAGCAGCACGGTCTGCTCCTGCTGCGCATAGCCCTTGACGGTGTTGACGAGGTTCGGCACCAGGTCCGCACGGCGCTGGTACTGATTCACCACCTCGGACCAGGCCGCCTTGACTGCCTCGTCCTGGGTTTGAATGCGGTTGTAACCGCAGCCACTGAGCAGCGCTGCCGCCGCCATACAAAATACCAACCGGATCGCTTGCATGCCCGAACCCTCCGCGATTACTGGCGCTCAAGATACCGCCAATGGGTGGCGTCCGCTAGCCAAGCGAGCGCAGCGGCCGGCGCGCCAGCAGCGGATCGATGCGCGTCAGCAGCCAGTAGGCGGCACGCGCGCGCAGCCATTCCCACCATTGGCGCCGCCGGCGCCAGGAATCGGCCGGCACCTCGCGGCTGTGGCCGAGCGCACCGGCAAACAGCGTGCGTGCACGCGCGGCCAGCTCCGGCCATTCCAGCCGCAGCAGCAGCTCGTAGTTGACGTTAAGGCTGCGCCGGTCGAGGTTGCAGGAGCCGACGTACACGGTATCGTCGACGATGAACAGCTTGGCGTGCAGCACCTGCGGCTGGTACTCGTACAGCCGCGCACCACCGGCCAGCATCGTGCCATAGAGGTGTTCGGCCGCGTAGCGCGCGACCGGCACGTCGCTCTGGCCAGCGAGCAGCAGCAGCACCTGCCCGCCACTCGCGGCGCAGCGCCGCAGCGCCCGCCGCATGCGTGTGGGCGGCAGGAAATAACCCGCCATGCAACGCACGTCCAGCGCCTGTTGCACATCATGGCGCAGCACCCGGCTCAGCAGGCCCGCGCGCCAACCTGGCCCACTGGTCAGGAGCTGTACGGGCCCCTCCGGGTGGTGCAGGGCGCGTTGCGCGTGCACCGCGCTGCGAAACTCGCGGATGGCCGACGGGTTCATCGGCGCCAGCGCGTACATGGCCTCAAAGCTGCCAGCCAGTGCGGCGGCCACGGGGCCCGCTATCTGCAGTGCCACGTCAAACCAGCCTTGCGTGACGCCATCGCCTGCATATTCCGGCCCGATATTATGTCCGCCGACAATGGCCCGCTGCGCGTCGCAGACGAGGAGCTTGCGGTGGTCGCGGAACGCCAGCCGCAGGCGGCGCGCCGGGCTGAACACCCGCACCTCGCCTCCGGCGGCCTGGAGCGGCGTAAAGAAATCCGGCGGCAGGCCCTCGGACCCGAAGGCATCGTAGAGCACCCGCACCCGCACCCCGCGCGCCCGTGCCACCAGCAGCGCCGCGAGCAGGGACAGCGCCGGCTCGCCGGGCTTCACCATGTAGAACTCGAGGCAGATCGTCTGGGTCGCGGCGGCTACCAGCGCCGCCATGGCGGCAAAGGTGGTGACGCCATTGGGAAGCCAGCGCGCGCGATGCCCGGCGAAGGTGCACTCCTGGGTACAATCGGGCGCATTGCTAAGGTCCATGAGCTGGAGCCTGACCAATAAAAAATGCCCCGGCAAGCCGGGGCATTGGAGGAGCGGACTTACAAGAGGGGGAGTAAAGTCCGCCAGGGGATCGAAAAGCGGGTCAGTCGAAGTCGGTTCAGTGCAGATAGGCCCAATCGAGTATCCGTATCTCCTCGGCGTCGAGGTCCATGCTGCCGGCCAGTACCTGCGAGAGCTCGCGCTCCTCGGCTCGCCGGCGCAGCGGGCGTGTCAGTTCAACGATTCCACTCCACTCACCGGCCTGCGCCACACTGGGCGACTCGGCGATAAAATGGGCGTAATACCTGCTACCCATGGGTCCAGAGCCTACGCTGGGATTCCGCCCCCAAGCTGTGAGGCGCCGCACAGATAGGACCTCTCGGAGGGCCGATTGAGCCGCTACCGTCCCCCGCCGCCCCAAAGTTCGAAATACATCACACCCGCCGGAGAGCGCCGCCTGCGCGCCGAGCTGGAGGAGTTGTGGCGCATCGAGCGTCCGCGGGTCACGGCGGCCGTGTCAGCCGCGGCGGCGCAGGGCGATCGTTCGGAAAATGCCGATTACACCTACGGCAAGCGGCGCCTGCGCGAGATCGACGCGCGCGTGCGCCACCTGCGCAAGCGCCTCGAGGGCATGGTGGTGGTGAGCGCGCCGCCGAGCGACCCGCGCCGCGTGTTTTTTGGCGCCCGCGTCACGCTGGAAACGAGCGCAGGCCAGACCCACGCCTATCGCATCGTAGGCCCGGACGAATTCGACCAGGAACCCGGCGGCATCAGCATGGATGCGCCGCTGGCGAAAGCGTTGCTGGGCAAGGCGCTCGACACAGAGGTCTCGGTGGCGCTGGTTGGGGGAACGCAGACGTACACTATCGTGGCGATCGAGTACCCGCCGGGTGAAGTGCCCGGAAGCGGGCGACACGACTCGACCAGGAATCTTTCGGAATGACGCGGTGCTGGAGAATGTGGGTGAGCCTCGTGCTGCTGCTGCCTGGCTTGCAGATTGAAGCCGCCGCCAGTCGCGAAGCCTCGACGCCGTGCCCCGGAGCCGATGCATGGCGGGAGGCGCATCGGGATCAACTGCCTTCCGCCCTTGCGCAACGCGACCAGACGCGCACATTCGGCGCACCTGACTTGCGGGCTGAACTGCAGCGACGATTCGAAGCAGACCAACGCGAACGTCAAAAGCTCGTCACCAACCCTCAGGATCATGAGGTCCGAAACCTGGTGCAGCGGATGGATTCGGACAATTTGCTATGGCTCAAGAAACTTGCGAAAGACACCGCCATCCCGAGCGTCGCCCAAGTGGGTGAGAGCGGCGTTCATTGGACTTGGTTGCTCGTACAACACGCGGACGATGACCCGCAATTCCAGCAAAGCATGCAACCAATATTTGCCCAGCGCCACCAGGCCGGTGAGTTACCCGCTGAGGACCTGGCGAAGCTCACCGACCGGGTCTTGTTGAGCGCGGGGAAACCGCAGCGATTCGGTACGCAATTTGATTGGTACTCGGGACAATTCAAACCGAAGGGGGCCGGGGATCTAGCCGATATCGAGGCGAACCGTAAGGCCTTAGGTTTGATGCCGTTGGCGGATTACATGTGCATGATGAATGGGAAATTGAAGCACGACTAGCGACCGCCGCTGCTGGCGCTGCCGGAACGACGCCCCGCTAAATCTCGGCGATAGTCGCTGCCCGAGTGTTGCCACTGGACGCAGGCAGCTCCGGGGCAGCAGGCGCCCGGCACTGCGGGCAGCGCCATCATCCCAGGCGTTGGACGTCTTCCAACTTGCCAAAGTTGCGGTCAAAAGTGCCAACCGGCAAGTGCCCGGCCTTTCTCGCAATCTCCAGCACGAGACAGTCCGAAAATTCGACCGCTGACCGCCGGCGATAGTGCTCCAGCGCCTCGGTCACAACATCCGCGTCTTGCAGGCTTAATTCCCTGTGGTTCAGCAGCATCTCTACGGCCGTTGCGATCTGCACACGCGAAAGTTCATAGACGGAGTCGAGGACCCAAAGGGTCTCAGCCAGGACCAGAAGAGATACCCAGGCTCCCTTGCCGACGAAGGATTCCGCAGCATGAACCTGGTCGGCATCATCACGCGCAAGGAGCCGACCAAGGACGTTCGTATCAACCGCGAGCATGTCGTCGTTGTATAGCCGCGCGAATTCCGGCCTTCACGTCGATCGCACCCTTGCCCTTCGGCGCGCCCTTCGGAAATAGCGCCTGGTGCACATCGGGCGAGCTGAAGCGCCCGGCCCTCCGAACCACGACGCCCCCATCCTGCTCGTGCCACTCGAGCACAGAGCCAGGTCCGATGCCGAGTTTCTTGCGAACTTCGGCGGGAACAGAGGTCTGGCCCTGCGCAGTAACCTTGGATTGCGGTATCGACATGGCGGTACATTACCAGGGTAATGCAAACAAATCAAGCGGGCCCCGAACGCCAATCCGTGCCCGTCAGCTCACCCGCACGTTCTTGAACTGCCATGGATCCGACTTATCCAGGTCCTCGGGGAACAGCCGTTCGCGATCGCTGAGCGGCGTCCAGTCCGTGTACTGCCCAACGACCGGCCCCAGGTACGGCATGCAGATCTCCAGGCACCGCTTGTAATCCATCTCGTCGGGTTCGACCACGCCGCGATTGGGGTTTTCCATGGCCCATACCATCCCGGACAGCACGGCCGCAGTGACCTGCAAAGTGGTTGCACTGTTGTGTGGAGCGAGCTTGCGCGCCTCGTCGATCGAGAGTTGCGAGCCGTACCAGTAGGCGTTCTTCTTGTGCCCGGCCAGCAGCACGCCCAGTTCGTCGATGCCAGTGGTGATGTCGTCCATCATGATGCGCTTGCGATCCTGCAGCAGGTAGTTGCGCCCCGCGAACTCGTGCACCGACAGCACCGCATTGTCCGAGGGGTGGTAGGCGTAGTGCACCGAGGGGCGGTAGATCTCGCCCGCCTCGAGCTTCGCAGTCAGGTAGTCGGCGATCGAGATCGCCTCGGCGTGCGTGATCAGGAAACCGTGGTACGGGCCCGCAAGCGGCGCCCAGCTGCGCACGCGCGTGGAAACGCCCGGTTGCATCAGGTAGATCGCCGCGCCGCCGCCGAAGTCGAAGCGCTTGCCGTCGCGCGGGAAATTGCGTTCGTGCGAGCCCCAACCCAGCTCGGCCGGCTGCGAGCCCTCCGATACGAAACCGTCCACCGACCAGGTGTTCACGAATTCGTTTGGTTCCTTCGGGATCGCGGACACCTGGGTGTCGCGCTCGGCGACGTGGATGCAGCGCACGTCGAGCCGCTGCGCGAGCGCGGCCCAATCCTCGCGCGTCGCGAGCTTGCCAGCATCGACCTTTAGGTCGGCGGCGATGTTGACCAGCGCCTGCTTCACGAAGTGCGAGACCAGGCCGGGGTTGGCGCCATGCGTCAGCACCGCCGTGGGCTGGTGCAAGCCGCTGTTGCGCAGCGTCAATGCTTCTTCGCGCAGCGCGTAGTTGGTGCGCCGGGAGATCGGCGTGGCCGGATCGGTGTAGCCGCCGGGCCAGGGTTCGATGCAGGTATCGAGGTACATCGCGCCTTTTTCCCATGCAAAGCGCACCAGCGCCACGCTCGACACGTCCACGGACAGGTTAAGGATGAAATCGCCCCGCCCGACCAGCGGCTCGAGCGTGCGGCGCAGGTTCTCGCGCGTCAGGCGCTCCTTGATGAACTTGACGCCGTAGCTGGCGGCCTCCTCGCGGCCGTGGTCCTCGGCAGTGACAATCGTAATACGCGCGGCCGGGCAGCCGATGTGCCGCAGGATCAGCGGCAGCACGCCCTGGCCGATGGCGCCGAAGCCCACGAAGATGATGCGGCCCAGAAAGTCGCCAAAATGCAGCTGGTCGGACATGATGTTTCCCGTGTGAGGCGCCCCCTGCGCCCGCGGTGGAGGTTACCAACCGGGCGGCGCAGGCGCCACCCGCAGCGGGCCTACATGGCCGGCTCGGATGCGGCCCTGGGCAGCATCGCCGTCACACGCTCGAGCCAGCGGCCGAGCGCTGGATAGTTGATCTCGACCGGCAGGAAGCGCGCGGCGAGCTCGCGCGCGGCCGGTTTGGCAAGCGCGCGCAGCAGCAAGCGGATGTCAGGATAGATGACCATGTCGGTGGCCGAAATCTTCTCGCCCACCACCCAATCGGATTGCGCCAGTCGCCGCTCGATGGTGCGCGCCTCGCCCGCCACGCGGTGCATGGCCGCGGACAGGGCTTCCTCCAGCCCTTCGCTCGCCGCCGCGGCATCACGCCGGTAGAGAAAGTGGCGAACCAGCTGCATCAGGCTCGGCTCGGCATAGGCCTGGTACTCGCAGATCACGCGCATGATCACGCCGCCCTCCTCCGGGCTGCGGCCAAACAGCGGCGGATCGGGATACTTCCGATCGAGGTAATAGAGGATGCCGACCGACTCGAACACCACGTAGTCGCCGTCGCGCAGCACCGGCAGCTGGCCGCGCGGGTTCATTGCCAGCATCTGCGGCGCCTGGTGTTCCTGCTGGTCGAACTTGAGCAGGTGACTGCGGAATTCGAGGCCCTTGTGCTCGAGCGCGAGCAGCACGCGCCAGCAATAGGCGCTGCTGCTTCCCCAATAGAGATCGATGGCCATATTGCGGGAATTGTACGCCCAACCCTGCAGCAGCTGAGAATTTGCGTCGGCCATTTGCTATCGTGCGCGCCTGATCGGCACCGGCGGCGAGGCAAACAGCGGATGGCACAGCACAGCACGGCCGCGCGCCGTGGAACCAGCGGTTGGAGCGTGGCGGACGCGCTTGAGCTCTACAGCGTTCCGGCCTGGGGTTCGGGCTATTTCTCGATCAACGAGGCTGGCAACGTTGTGGTGCGCCCTGACGGCACCACCGCGCACGAGATCGACCTGCTGGAAGTCGTGCAGGGCCTGCAGGCGCGCGATCTGGCGGCCCCCGTGGTGGTGCGCTTCTCCGACATCCTGGCGCACCGGCTGCGCCACCTCAACGACGCTTTCGTGCGCGCCATCGCTGAGAGCGAATACCGCAACCGCTACGCCGCGGTGTTCCCCATCAAGGTCAACCAGCAGCGCCTGGTGGTCGATGAGGTCTACCGCTACGGACGCGAATTCGGCTTTGGGCTGGAAGTCGGCTCGAAGCCCGAGCTGCTCGCGGTCATGGCCGTCACCGAATCGGCCAGCGACCGGCTGATCGTCTGCAACGGCTTCAAGGACTCAAGCTACATCGAGGCGGTGATCCTCGCCACCAAGCTCGGCCGCACCATCATCCCGGTGGTCGAGAATTTCGACGAGCTGGAGCTGATCCTGCGCCACGCCAAGCACTACGGCGTGCGCCCGCGCATCGGCGTGCGCGTCAAGCTGGCCAGCGAGGGCTCGGGCCGCTGGCGCGATTCGGCCGGCGAGAAATCCAAGTTTGGCCTGTTCGTCACCGAGATCATCGAGCTGCTCGCAACGCTGCGTGCGCAGGGCATGGAAGACTGCCTCAAGCTCGTGCACTGCCATCCGGGCAGCCAGCTGCAGGACATCCGCCGCGTCAAGGACGCGATCAACGAGCTGGCGCACGTCTATGCCGAGCTCAAGCTCGCCGGCGCCGGCCTCGAGTACATCGACGTCGGCGGCGGCCTCGGCATCGATTACGACGGCACCAACACCAACTACGCCTCGTCGATGAACTACACGCTCGACGAGTACGCCAACGACGTCGTCTACCGCGTCGCCAGCGTGTGCAACTCCCGCGGCGTCGATCACCCGATGATCATCAGCGAATCGGGGCGCGCCATCGCGGCCCACCACAGCGTGCTGATCTTCAACACGCTGGGCAGTTCGCGTCTCGATCGCTTCGCCATTGGTCCGGATGAGACGAAGCCGCAGGGTAAGGGCGTGCCGCAGCCAATCCGCGACCTGTACGACGCCCTGCGCACCATCAACGAGCGGCGCCTGGTAGAGTGTTATCACGACGCGCAGACCGCGCGCGACGAGGCGCTGCAGATGTTCAATCTCGGCCTGCTCTCGCTCGAGCAGCGCGGGCTGGTCGAACGCCTCTACTGGGCCGCTTGCGGCCACATTCGCGACTGCTGCCGCAAGCTCGACCAGATCCCAGAGGAACTCGAGGACCTGGAGGACGTGCTCGCCGACATCTACTTCTGCAATTTCTCGCTGTTCCAGTCATTGCCGGACAGCTGGGCGATCGACCAGTTGTTCCCGATCATGCCGATCCACCGGCTGCAGGAACGGCCAACGCGCAACGGCGTGCTGGCCGACATCACCTGTGACTCGGACGGCCGCATCAACCGCTTCGTCAGCCGCCGCGAGACCAAGCGCACGCTGGAGCTCCACGACCTGCGGCCGGGTGAAGACTATTACCTGGCCGCGTTCCTCGTTGGCGCCTACCAGGAGACACTCGGTGACCTGCACAACCTGTTCGGCGACACCCACGTCGTGCACATCAAGCTGCACGACGAGGGCGGCTGGTGGATCGAGGAAGTGGTCAAGGGCGACACCGCCAACAAAGTGCTCGAGTACATGGAGTACGACATCGCCGAGCTGGCGCCGGCGCTGGCGCGCGACTGCGAACGCGCGGTGCGCGAGGGCCGCATGACCGTGCCGGAGAGCCAGGCCCTGAAGCGCTTCTACGAGCAGGAGCTCGACGGCTACGCCTACCTGGAGCCCTGAGCCGCAGGCGCGCAGCGCCCGGCCCGCGCCGTGCGTACGCTGCGCGATTGACGGCCGGCGTTATTTCTTCGGCGGCGCAGCGGTTGGCGGAGCAGCCGGCGCAGCAGCAGCCGGCGCGGCAGCGGCCGGGGCGTCGTTGTTCCAGACGTCCCTGATCATCAGCCACTTGCCGTCGGCTTTGTGCCAGACCTCGGTGTACTTGCCAGTAGCGACGCTGGCGCCGTTCGCGCCCGCCACGTGGAAGGTGCCGGAGTGCCAGGCGAGGTCGCCCGAGACACCGCTGGCGTCCGTATCAAGCGCGAAGCTGACGCCGGCCGCCTTCGAGGCGGCCATGTCGGAAGTCAGGTATGCCTTCATCGCCGCGTGGCCGATGGCAGCGGCCGCATCGGGCGGCATCATGATCGCATCGTCCGTGTAGAGCGCGACGATCTTGTCGGCATCGCCGGCATTGTAGGCCGCGACCCAGGCGTTGGTGGCAGCGTGAATTGCTGCCGCATCGGCCGCCGTGTCGACTGGCGCCGCGTTCTGCGCGCAACCGGCCAGTGCCAGCAAGCCCGCCGCGGCAACCGCGGCATGAATGATTCTGTTCATCGCAATCCCCCTTCCTGAAAATAATTGTTGTTACCACATGTCCTTAAGCTTCGCGGCCACGTCGATCTTCTCGGTGCGCGCCTCGCCGATCAGTCCCTCGCCGCTCTGCTGGCCCTGGAAGGCGCTCTGCTCGCAGCACTTTAGCACCTTGTCGGTGGCAAACCGGCTGCGCGCGCCGTAAACGTGCGCGTCACCATTGCGCGGCTGCTGGGTGAGCGGAAACTTCAGTGGCTGGCACAGGTACAGCTCATTGCGTGCCCGCGTCATCGCCACGTACAGGAGCCGGCGCTCTTCGTCGATCAGCTCGGTGCGACCGGTGGAGAATTCCGAGGGAAAACTACCGTCGACCACGTTGAGCACGTACACGGTGTCCCATTCCATGCCCTTGGCCGAGTGGACCGTCGAGAGCACGAGGTAATCCTCGTCATGGAGCGGCGAGCCCGACAGATCGCCCGTGGCATTCGGCGGGTCGAGTGCCAGCTCGGTGATGAAGCGTTCGCGTGACGGAAACTGCCCCGAGAGCTGCTCGAGCTGGTCCAGATCGCCGAGGCGGGTGTGCGATTGTTCGTGGATGCGTTCCAGGTGCGGCTGGTACCAGGCACGCACCAACCCGACCTGTCCGGGCCAGGGCTTCTGCGGTTCAGTCAGCGAGCTCAGGAGCTTGCCGAGCTTGGGCAGGTCCTGCAGCGCGGCCGCGGGCTTGCGCATCTCGTCGAGCACGACGAGGTTGCCACCGCGCTGCTCGAGCTCGGCCACGATGCGCTGCGCGTTCGCCGGACCCATGCCCGGCAGCAGCTGCAGCACGCGGAACGCCGCCATGGTGTTACGCGGGTTGTCCGCCCAGCGCAGCACGGCCAACATGTCCTTGACATGCGCGGCCTCGAGGAACTTCAGGCCGCCGTACTTGACGAACGGCACCTTGCGCCGGAGCAACTCGACCTCGAGCACGTCGCTGGCGCTGGCATTGCGGAACAGCACCGCCTGCTTGCGCAGCAGCACGCCGGCCTCGCGGCGCTTGAGCACCTGGCCGCAGAC
This sequence comes from Gammaproteobacteria bacterium, assembly GCA_025359205.1. Lineage (GTDB taxonomy): Bacteria > Pseudomonadota > Gammaproteobacteria > Steroidobacterales > Steroidobacteraceae > FEN-1191. The sequence continues at coordinate 49,515 of JANYHD010000022.1, read as the reverse complement.
GAATTCGGCCTGCGACTGCAACTCGTCGGTGGTGACGAACTGCGGACGGCCGCCGTGGCCGCGCACCGCCAGCAGGTGCTTGCGGTGCTGGCGCGGCGCATCGCTCATGAGCGCATTGGCGACGTCGAGGATCGGCTGCGTGGCCCGGTAGTTTTGCGCCAGCGTGATGATCTCGGCCTTCGGCGTATAGGTGTCGGGAAAGCCGAGAATGTTCTCGACCGCCGCGCCGCGGAAGGAATAGATTGACTGGGCGTCATCGCCCACCACGGTGATGCCGGCGCCATCGGGCCGCAGTCCACGCAGGATCTCGCCCTGCAGGCGGTTGGTGTCCTGGTACTCGTCGACCAGCACATGGTCGAAGTTGGCCGCGACGTGCTGCGCCAGCTTCGGTTCGCTCATCATCGCGTGCCAGTAGATCAGCAGGTCGTCGTAATCGAGCAGGCCGTAGCGTTGCTTGCGCTCCACGTAGGTGCGGCACAGCTTCGCCAGGTCCTGCTCCCAGCCCAGGCACCAGCTGAATTGCTGTTCGAGCGTCTCGTGCAGGCTCTTCTGCGTGTTGATGCGCCAGGAATAGATGGCGAGGCAGGTGTCCTTGCGTGGGAAGCGTTGGTACTGTTCGGTGAGGCCGAGTTCCTGGCGCAGGTTGTCGAACAAATCGGCCGAATCGCCGCGGTCGATCACCGTGAATCCCGGCTCCAGATTGAGGTGTCGGCCGTAGTGGCGCAGCAGACGGTTGCCGATTGAGTGGAAGGTGCCGGCCCAGGCGAGACGCTGCAGCATGGTCTGCGCGCGGTTGCCGAGGGTATCGTCGAGTGCCTGGCGCAGGATGTCGTGCGCGCGCCGGCGCATCTCGGTCGCGGCGCGACGCGTGAAGGTTAGTAGCAGGATGCGCGACGGGTCGACCCCATGCATGGCCAGCCAGGCGACGCGGTGCGCGATCGTATTGGTCTTGCCGGTGCCCGCCCCGGCCACCACCAGCAGCGGCCCCGCGCGCACGCCCTTGCCGTCGGGCAGCGGCTGGCCGTAGGTCACGGCCCGGCGCTGCGGCGTATTGAGGGAGGCAAGCGGGTCGACGGCGGCCATTGCGTCAATATATAAGGCCCGGTCAATCGGGGCCACACCCCAGACCGGCAGAAAGCGGCGGTGCTTGCTGGACGGCCCTGTTTTGGTGAACCATGCACGCATGGACAGCAATTCAATGGGCACGAGCGGGGTCATGGCGCGAATCCTGGCGGCGCTGGTCCTGGTACTCGCAACCTTCAATCCAAGCGGCTATTCGTACGGCCACTGGCTGGCGCACGGTTTCCCCCATGTGAGCGCCGCGCAGGCCGTCGTCGGCCTGGTGCTGTTGATCTGCTGGGTGGTCTACGTGACCGCAACGCTCCGTTCACTTGGCCTGTTCGGCGTCACGTTGCTCGCGGCGCTGATGGCCGCGCTCGTGTGGTTCGCGGTGCAGAACGGCTGGCTGCACTTGAGCGGCGGGTCGGTGCTCGCCTGGATCGCCATCATCGCCACCGGACTGATACTCGGCGTGGGAATGTGCTGGTCGTTCATGCGGCGGCGCCTCTCGGGTCAGGCCGATGTCGATGAAGTACACGGCCACTGAGGCCATCGAAAAACTGCGGACCGTATTCACGGGCCGCGTCATCACAGTGAATGTGGAAACCGTGCGGCTGCCCAATGGCCACCGCGCGGATCTCGAGATCGTGCATCACCCCGGTGGCGCGGCGGTGGTCGCCATCAACGACGAGCAGCGCGTGTGCCTGCTGCGCCAATACCGACACGCCATCGGCGGCTGGATCTGGGAACTGCCCGCCGGCAAGCTCGAACCGTCTGAACCAGCGCTCGACACAGCACGGCGCGAGTTGATCGAAGAGGCCGGCGTCGAAGCCACGGAGTGGATATCGATCGGCGATTATGTCACTTCACCCGGAGTTTTTACTGAAACTGTGAACCTGTTCATGGCTCGCGGCCTGCGCACCGTCAACATGGCGCATGAGGCGGGCGAACTGATCGAGGTCCATTGGGTCCCATTCAGCGAGGCCTGCCGACGTGCGTTGAGCGGAGAACTCAATGACGGCAAGACGGCACTCGGCCTGCTGCGTGTGCAGGCGATGCTTGACGCGCAGCGCTAACGATCGCTAACGATCGCTAACGATTAAAGGGATTCGCGAGAGGACGCCATGGGGCATTACAAATCCACCGCCAACACCGGAAGCTTCGAGTTGATGCTCGAGGAACAGGTTGCGCCGGCCAAAACCGGCGGCGGCTACAACCCCTACGACACGTTTCCGAACGTGCGCCAGGACGGCCTCGCGCAGCGACAGGCCGATCTGCGGCGGCTGTCCGAATGGATCCGCATCAAGCGCCAGGTCTCGCAGCTCAAGAAGACCGACCAATAGCGCCGCTCCGGCGCCACGGGCACGCAGGCTCTAGCCCAGGCACTCGATGTGCCGCATCTTCATCGCGTTGGTCAGCCGGTAAAAACGGCGCAGTTCCGTGGTGGCAAGTGAGCGCGCCCGGGCGCCCGCCGGCGCGAGCAGGCCTCCCAGGTGGCGGCAGAAACGCGCGGCATAGTGGTTGGCGCGCCGGTACAGGCCGGCACGGTCGCCTGCCAGCGCCTCGCTGACGCGCGCACGCTCGAACAACACGCGATGCAGCTCCACCGGAAAACGCGTCGGGTCCTGCGCGCACAGCAGCAGCGCCGTGGCCACATACTTGTCGACTTCGGCCTGCAGCTCCAGTTCGTGCAGGCTCACGGCGCGATCGTGCCCGGCGTTCCAGGCCAGGTAGACGAAATGGCTGACGCCCTCGAGCGCGGTCCAGTAGTCCGCCAGGTTGGCGCTGTTGAGCACCAGGTGCGGATTGGCGGCATCGAGGCGCGCGAGCACGGCGGGCTCGAGGAACAATCCGATGGCCAGCTCGTTGCAATCGTCCGCCACCAGCAATTGCTCGTCGGTCGGTGCCGTGCGAAACTCGGCCGGCAGCGCGCTGCGGTCACTGAGCAGGTAGTGCGCTACATCCTGCGCCAGCGGCACATCGTAGATGCGCTCGAGCAGGGACTGTATCTGCCGCACCACCATGGGCGCACTCAGTGGGGGTGCAGCGTCACCGGAGCGGGCGTGACGCCGAGTTGCTCGAGCAGCCCGCGCGAGCGCGCGCTGCCGGTGCGCAACCAGATCTCGTACAGGCGCAGCACGTCGCGCTGCGTGTAGGTGCGCGCGGTGTCGCTGATCTCGCCGAGCGCGTCGACCAGCGGCTGGAACTTGACGGCCAGCTCCGCGTAAACCTGCGCCAGCACGCGCCGGCGGCCGCGTCCGAGGGCTTCGGCAAGCGTACCGTAAGCGCGTCCGCCCATCGCGATGTGGTAGTCGATATCGACCAGGCGGCGCGCGAAGCCGTGCGCAAAGAAGCCGGCGATGAACAGCGAGATGTCGCCCAGGCGCTGGAGGGCGCGCTCGCGCTCGGCCGCCGTGTCCGTTGCGAGAGCCGCGCCGAACAGGTTGACGAGCGGGGGCATGCGCGGCCCGCTGGGCACGCCTTCATAGAGATGCTCGGCGCGCGCGAACAGCGTCAGCATGTTGACGACGTACTGCTCGGTCTGGTCCTGCACGGCCACGTGCTGGTGCACCAGCGCGCCATGCAGGGCGTCGCGGAAATACTCGGTCAGGCTGGTCACCGCCACCACGCCGCTGCCGCCACCGCCACCTGCGTTGCCCTGCTGCATAGCCCGAGTGGAGCACGAGCGACCCGGCCCTGCAGGTTAGCTGGATCACATTATTGGAGCAAAACCTGCCGGATTTGTGATGCAGGAACGAATGCGGTGCTGGCACTCGCGCGACCCGAGCGCCAGAACCAGCCCCACTCGGGCGCCAGACTCAGCCAGGCGCTAGCGCGGCCGGTGCAGGCCGATGCGGAGCGAGGCGGTGGCGATGAACACCTCGCGCAGGAAGCACAGAATCGCCCCGATGAAGCTCAGCATCGCGGCAATGAACAGCGCGTCGATCGCGTAGCTGATGCGGAAATTGAAGGACTCGCCCAGGAACAGCACCACCACCACGACGGCCACCAGCAGGGCGCAGATCGTGCACAGCGCGATCGCGACGCTGAGCAGGCGCCCGCGCCGTGCCAGCGCGTTGAGCGGCGCGTGCAGCTCATGCGCGCGGTCGGCCTCCGGCACGTGCGCGGCACCGCGCTCGAGTTCGCGCGCCCGATCGACCGTGCGCGCCAGGCGGTTGGTGAACACGGTGAGCATGATGCCGACGCCCGAGAGCAGGAACACCGGCGCCACGGCGAGACGGATCACTTCGCCGACGCCCTGCACGGCGGACGAGTCGCCGCTGTCGATCAAGGCTGAGCCCCGGCACTGCGCAGAAAATGATAATAAGGGTCAGGCCCAGCCGTCGGCACAACGCCCCCATTTGAGCCTGCCGCAGCAGGCTTGTCGCTGAAGGAAAGCTCGTCCCCCTCGAGGCGCCAGCTCTGCGGGCAAGCGGCATTGGTGCCGCGGGCGCTGAAGCCGCGCTGGCTCTTGGTCCACTCCAGTTCGCAGCCGGGGAGCGAGCGCAGGTCGCGCGTCAGCAGCGAGCGGAACAGCTCCGGGCTTTCGGCGCCACCGCGCCAGCGCTCGGGATCGTCCAAGGCGTAGGCCACCGCGAGGATGCGTGCGCCGGCGGCGACATCCAGGCTCCAGACGCGCTCGCTGATCACGCGCCGTGAGTCGTCAGCCATGGTCTCGCGCACGTAGAAGATCTCATCGCCCACCATGGGCGCCGCCAGGTGCAATATCGTCAGCTGCTGGCGCGGATTGTGATATTCGCCGGGCAATTGCACCACCAGCGCGGCGAGCTCGGCCTTGCGCAGATCAGCCTGGCTGGTGCACGCCGACAACGCCCACGCGCCGGCGCCAACCAGCGCCGTCATTGGCCATGCCATCCGAATGCGAGTGTTTTGCAAGTCCGTGCTCAGCCGTAGTCGGTGCGCCAGGCGGCGCGATACGCCTGCCCGAGCCCCATGATGCGATCGAGGAGCTTCGCGTAGCCTACACCCGCGGCCTTGGCCGCGGCGGCAAAATCCTCCTCGCGTTCGATGTTCGGGTTCGGATTCGCTTCCAGGACGTAGAGCGTGCCATCCGGCCGCAGCCGGAAGTCGATGCGCGCGTAGCCCGACAGGTGCAGCGCGCGGTAGATGCGCCGCGCCAGCCGGTCGAGCCGCGCCAGCACCAGCGGCGGCAAATCCTCGGCCTCGCCGGTGGTGATGCCGTACTTGCGCTGGTAGGCGCGGTCCCACTTTACCTTGCGCGTGGCAATCGCCGGGAGCGTATCGGGCAGCGAGCCGAATTTCATTTCCCAGACCGGCAGGCGCGTCAGGCGCTCATTGCCGAGCACGCCGACGTAGAGTTCGCGGCCCTCGATGTATTCCTCCACCAGCGCGTCGGAGCCGATCTGCTCGTGCATGAACTGCACACGCTCGCGCAGCCTTGCGGCGTCCTCGACCACCGAGGCCTGCGCGATGCCGAGCGAGGCGTCCTCGGTCGCCGACTTGACGAACAACGGAAAGCGCAGCCGGCGCGGCACATGAAAGCGCTCACCGCGGCGGAATACCGCAAACTGCGGAGTCGGGATGCGATGGAATGACAGCAGCTGCTTGCACAGCACCTTGTCGCGCGCCAGCAGCAGGCCGCGCGGATTGCAACCGGTATACGGCTGGCGCATCAGCTCGAGGTAGGCCACCACGTGCTGGTCATAGGTGACGATGCCGTTGAATTCCTCGAGCAGGTTGAACACCACATCCGGCTTCCAGTCCATCAGCGCGGTGCGCAGCTCGGTGAGCGAATCGAGCACGCCCAGCGTCTGTACCGTGTGGCCGGCCTTGCGGAGGGCCGCGATCACGTCGAATTCGGTGCGCCACTCGGCAATTTCCTTGTCGCTGTAGCCCTCGAGCGAGTCGGGCGGCACCAGGCTCGAATGCACGACCACCAGGGTGCGCAGCTTTTTCTTCATAGCCGCAACCGCAGCTCGTTGCTGGCGATGTAGCCGCGCGCCATGCGCACCAGGGCGGCCCGCAACTTCGGCAGCAGCACCCGGCGCGCGCCGCGCTGATACAGGTCCAGGTGCTCACAGCGCTCGATCGCGAGGCGCACGAGCTGCTGCGCGGCGTAGTGGTCGGCACCACCGCGCCGCTCGAGCGTAGCGCGCAGGCTGGCCTTCATGCTCCGCAGCAGCGCGGCGCCCGGCGGCGCACCGCGGCGCGCACATTCGGCAGTGGTGAACACCTTGCGCAGCAGGCCATCGGCCAGCGCCCGATGGCGGTGGCGCTCGGCGCGGCGCTTGCGTCGGTAGTGCTCGCGCAGCGTCAGCTTGTTGTCCTCCAGCGGATCGACCAGCACGTGACCGTTGACCGCGGGTCGGTGCCGGCCGATCTCGGCGGCCACCTGATTCACGTACTCCAGCTTGCGCTTCGCCGGCCACTCCGCATAGCGCCGCCGCCAGCCCGAGTGTGGCTGCAGCCAGACCGCAAAGGTCTCGGCGAAATCTTCGGTCGGATGGGCCTGCGCGTACCACTCACCCAGGTGCTGCACGTGGTGGCGGCTGGCCGGCCGCGCGCGGTACTGCGCGGCGTAGCGGCGCGAGGCCGGGCCGAACAGCGCGCGCCAGCGCGCGCGGCGACGCAGTCGGTAGGCGGAATCAATCGCATGCCCCGCCTCGTGGCGCAGGATGCGCATCTGCCAGTTGGCATTGCTGCCCTCGACCACGCCGGTCATCTTGCGCTCGAGCCGCGTCAGGCGCGGGTGCGCAAGATAGAAAGGCACGGCGAAGCCGGCCACGCCATCGGGTGAAAACCAGTCTTCCGCCAGCCAGGCGTGCGGACGGAAGGCGATGCCGCGCGCTGCCAGTTCGCGGTACAGGCGTGTGATGCGCCCCTGCACGGCCGTGCCCGCAAGGCGCAGCGGCAGGTCGCATAGCCGCAGGTCCAGCAGCTGTTCGTCGGCAAGCCGTGTCCAGCCGCGTGCCGACGCCTTCACGATGCGACCGCCTGTTCACCCGCCTGCAGCAGCGCATTGCGCAGCAGGCGGTCGCCGAGTTCGCCGATGAGCTCGGCGCGCGCCAGCGCGCCGCGCCAGGCCGCCGGGATGGCCGCGACGCCGTAGTGCGCGCCGGCGAGCTGGCCGTAGACGCTGGCGATCACGTCGCTGTCACCACCCAGGTTGACGGCGCGCAGCGCGCCCTCGCGAAAACTCCTGGTGCTGGCCAGGCACCAACGCGCCAGGTCGAGCGCGGCGAGCGCACCGCCATCGGCGGCCGGCGGCGTGTACTCCGCGTCGTAGCTGCGGGTCGCGATGCGGGCAACCTCGCGCTGCAGCGCGCGTGCACCGAATGCTGCTGCCGGCGGCGCCAGCAAGCGCTCGCGCGGCTCGCCGCGCAGCGCCGCGTGCACCATGGCGGCGAGCAACCGGCAGGCGTCGAGCACCTGCGGCGCCTGGCAGGTCGCGCGGGCCGCCTCGGCTGCGAGCGCGATGGCCTCCTCCGGCGCGGCATAGGCGTGCAGCACGACGGGCGCAACGCGGGCGAGCGGCTCAGCGTCGAGCTGCGACCGCAACTGCACGCCGGCCAGCGGCTGCGCACGCCAGGGCGCTGCCGCCAGGGCGCGCGCAGTTGCTGCGGTGACACCGAGGCATTGCCCCGTGGCCGACAGGTAACCCTCGCGCTGCCAGCGACCGTAGCGCTCGAGCTGGTCGGCCGGATTGAAGCCCTCGCATTCCGCGAGGCTCTCGGCGAGGCAGAGCGCCATCGCCGTGTCGTCGCTCCAGGCCCCGCGTGGCAGGTCAAAAGGACCGCCGCCGAGCAGGTCGCCCACGGGCGCGAAACTGCCAGGACGCCGGAATTGCGTGGCGGCCGCCAGCGCATCGCCCACGGCGAGCCCGAGCATCGCGCCCTGGAAGCGCTCGCGCAGGCCACGCACCGGCGCCAGTTCCGTGTCGGTGATATCAGCCTCTTCGTCTGGTGCAACGGCTTCGGCGTAAGCGCCCGCGGGCGGCAGGCGCGGCGTCCAGTGACGGATGTATTCGGCCTGATCGGGCGTCTGCGGCACCATGGGCCACAGCTCCGCGCGTGCGCACTGCTGCGTCCACAGCTCGTTGAGTTCGCGCAGCGCGCGCTCGCCATCACGCCCCTGCTCCACCAGGAAACAGCCGGCCACCATGCCGGTGCGGCCGATACCGGCGCGGCAGTGCAGGTAGACCGTGCCGCCGCCGGCCAGCACCGCGGCAATCTCGTCCTGGATGCGCCGCATCTGCGCCGGCCGGCGCGGCACACGCTGGTCGCGGATCGCGTGGCGCAAGTAGCTGACGGTAGGCGGGAGCAACGGCTGGTAGGGCGGGCATTCGCCCTCTTCCGTCAGGTCGACGAAGCAACTGATGCCCGCGGCGATCAGCTCCTGCACGCGCGCGCGCCCCGCATCGCTGAGCTGCTGCTCGCGCCCCACCGGATATTCGCCCGCCAGGAGCCGCCCGGGAATGACCCAGTAGCTGTTGGCGAGCGGCCGATCCATTAGGGTCTGCCCTCGGCGACGGGCTCGCTCCCGGGCCGGAGCGATGCGAAATCGAACAGCCCGGTATCGGCCAGGTGCGCAGGCTCGACGTTGCGCAGCGCCGAGAAGATCGCCTCGGTGCGCCCCGGATGCGAGCGCTCCCACTCGGCCAGCATGCGCTTGACGGTCACACGCTGCAGCTGCTGCTGCGAGCCGCACAGGTCGCAGGGGATGAGCGGGAACGCCCGGCCGCGCGCGTAGCGCGCGATGTCGCGCTCGGCGATGTAGGCCAGCGGCCGGATCACCACGTGGCGGCCGTCGTCCGAGCGAAACTTCGGCGCCATGGCCTTGAGGCGCCCGCTGTGGAACAGGTTGAGGAATAGCGTCTCGACGATGTCGTCGCGGTGATGGCCGAGCGCGATCTTGGTGTTGCCGTGTTCGCCCGCGTAGCGATAGAGCGCGCCGCGGCGCAGGCGCGAACACAGCGAGCACATCGTGCGGCCCTCGGGAATGAGGCGCTTGACCACGCTGTAGGTGTCCTGCTCGATGATGTGGAACGGCACACCAAGCCCGCGCAGGTAATCGGGCAACACCTGCGGCGGAAAGCCCGGCTGCTTCTGGTCGAGGTTGACGGCAATCAGCTCGAAGTCGACCGGCGCGCTGCGCTGGAGCGAGAGCAGCAGGTCGAGCAGCGTGTACGAATCCTTCCCACCCGACAGGCACACCATGACCTTATCGCCCGGCTCGATCATGCGATAGTCTTCGATGGCCTTGCCGGCCAGCCCGCGCAAGGCGGCGCCGAGCTTGCGCAGCGCGCCGGAATCGCGGGCCCGCCGGGGCGGCGCAGTTACTGCGGCTACTTCGGCCACCGCGGCGTTCACGGGCTCTCCGCCAGGTACTTGCCCTGCAGGTAGCGCAGCAGTGCGTTGGCGCTCAGGGCCTGGCCGCTGGCCTGCTTCATCAGTTCCTTGATCGGGAGCTTCGCGCCGTAACCGTGCATGTTGTCGCGCAGCCAGGCGAACACCGGCGCGAACTCGCCGCGCTGGATCAGGGCATCGACATCGGGCAACTGGGCCCGTAGCGCCTCCCACAGTTGTGCAGCGATCGCGAGGCCGAGCGCATACGAGGGGAAGTAACCGAAGGAACCGAGCGCCCAATGCATGTCCTGTAGGCAGCCGTCGGCGGCGCCGGACGGGCGATTGGCAAAGCGCTGCTCCATCCCCGCATTCCAGGCTTCGGGCAGGTCGCGCACCGCGAGCTTGCCGGCCAGCAGCTGTTTCTCGATGTCGTAGCGCTGCATGATGTGCAGCGAGTAGCTCATTTCATCGGCATCGACGCGGATCAGGCTGCGCCGCACGCGCGTGAGCGTGCGATGCAGGTTCGCGAACTCCCATTCCGGGCCGCTCGCGCCATAGTGCTTCTGCAGGAGCGGCTGCAGGTAGCGCAGGAACGGCGCACTGCGTCCGATGATCATCTCGAGCAGCAGCGACTGGCTTTCCTCGAGCGCCATGCCGCGGTCGCGCCCGACCGGCTGGTCGCGCCACTCGGTCGGCATGCCGAGGTCGTACATCGCATGCCCGGTCTCGTGCAGCGCGCCCAGGAGCCCTGCGAAGGGATCAGCCGCGTCGTAACGCGTGGTGACGCGGATGTCGCCCACGACGCCCTCGGTGAAGGGATGCTCGCTCTCGTCAAGACGCCCCTGATCGAAGGGAAAGCCGACAGCCTTCATCACTTCGACTACCAGGCTCCGCTGCTTCGCGACGCTGAAGCGGCCGGCGATCGGCAGCACCTCCTGCGGTTGCTGTTTTTCCAGCGCCTCGCTGATCATGCCCGGCAAGCGGCGCGACAGCGCCTTGAAGATCGCGTCGATGTCAGCAGTGCCGACGCCGGGACTGAACTGGTCGACCAGCGCGTCATAGGGCGGGAGATTGAGCGCCTGCCCGAGCAGCGCCGCCTTGTCGCGCACCAGCAGCAGCACTTCTTCGAGGTGCGGCGCGAACAGCGCGAAATTGTTGTCGCGGCGCGCGGCCAGCCACTGGCTCTCGGCGATCGCCGTGGCGCGCGCCAGGCGCGAGATCAGCAGCACCGGCGTCGCGATCGCGTGATCGCGCTGGCGGCGCATCTCGCGCAGGTTTGATACCTGCCAGACCTCGAGGCCGCGCAGGTCCGCCTGCGCGCGATCGAGCAGCCGCGTGACTTTGGGCGTGGTCAGCAGCGCGTGGTACTCGGTCTCGAGTGCGGCGACCTGCTCGCCGCGCACCGCGGCGCTGCCGCGCGGCATCATCACCGCCGCGTCCCAGCGCAGCAGCGAGAGCGCGCCACGGAAGGCGTGCAGGCGGCGCCATTCCTGCTCGAGTTGTTGGTATGGAGTCGCGGACATAGCTGCTCAGGTCGCGGACAAGGCCGGGTTCGAGTTCTTCGGGGACGGCACGGATTCTACCAGCCCGGGGCTCCTGGCGGCGACCTGAATGGGTATTTTATTTATTATAAATCAACTAGTTACATCAGACTCCGGCCGTCGCACCAGCCCAGCATCCGGCACCAGTCCGGCCAACCCGTGGCCACCCACGCCAGGGCGAGCGATACGGCCAGCAGGGCGATCAGGGCGAGGAAGACGGCCACGCGACGCATGCGCGAATCATACGTCAAGTAAACTCCCGGCCATGCCGCTGCGCATCTGCTTCCTCACGGCCGAGATGACGCCATTCGCCAAGGCCGGCGGGCTGGCTGACGTGTCTGGCGCCCTGGTGAAGTACCTGCATGCTGCTGGCCACGACATTCGCCTGTTCCTGCCCGGCCATGCCTCGATCAAACGCGCGGAGCTGGAAATCTATCCGGTCGAATTCCTGCAGGACGTGCCGCTGACCATCGGTCCGCGCGCCTATCGGTTTTCGGTACAGACCGCGCGGGTGCCCGGCACGCAGACCTTCGTGTACCTCATCGACTGTCCGGCGATGTTCGGCGGTCCGGCCATCTACACCGCCGACCCGGACGAGTACCGCCGCTACCTGCTGTTCACGCACGCAGCGTTGCAGAGCTGCCAGCGCATGGGATTTGCGCCGCATATCCTCCACTGCAACGACTGGCACACGGCGGTCGGGCCGCTGTGGCTTAAGTCGATCTACAAGTGGGACCAGCTGTTCACAGCCACGCGCAGCGTCTTCACGATTCACAATCTCGGTTACCAGGGCGTGATCGGCCCCGCCGCCGCCGCCGAGGTGCTCGGCGGAGCCGGCCTTGAGTTGCTCCACCAGGACGACCTGCGCGCCGGCCGCATCAACCTGCTGCGCCACGGCTTGCTGTACGCAGATCTGCTGACGACGGTGAGCCCGACCTATGCGCGCGAGATCCAGACCGCCGAATACGGGGCGGGCCTAGACGACACGCTGCGCGCACGGAGCGGAGCGCTGGTCGGCATACTCAACGGCGTCGACTACGCCGACTGGGACCCGCGCAATGACGCCTATCTGCCCCGCCACTTCGGCGCCAACCAGCTGGGCGTCAAGGCCGGCCTGAAGGAAGAATTCCTGGCGCGGCACAAGTTGCGCAGCGGCGAGCGCCGGCCGTTGCTCGGCGTGATCACGCGCCTCGCCGCCCAGAAGGGCGTGGACCTGCTGTTTGGCGCGCTGCCCGCGTTGCTGGCGACACGCGAATTCGAGCTCGCGGTGCTGGGTTCGGGCGAGCCGCGGTACGAAGCATTTTTTACGGGGCTCGCGCGCAAGTACCCGGACCGCGTGCTGTTCCATCGCGGCTTCAACGACGAACTCGCGCATTGGATCGAGGCCGCCAGCGACATGTTCCTGATGCCCTCGCGCTATGAGCCCTGCGGCCTCAACCAGATGTACAGCCTGCGCTACGGCACGGTGCCGATCGTGCGCCGCACCGGCGGCCTCGCGGACTCGGTGCAGCAGTTCGATGCCGCGAGCGGCGTTGGCACCGGCATCGTCTTCAATGACTACAACGAAGCAGCAGTGAGCTGGGCCATCAACGCCGCACTCGATCTCTACCAGCAGAAAGGCGCTTGGCGCCGCCTGGTGCAAAATGGCATGGCACAGGATTTTTCCTGGACCCGCCAGGTGCAGCAGTACGTCGACGCCTACGAACGCCTCGCGCGATGAGCACGCCCACGATCCTGTGCGCCGGCGAGGCGCTGTGGGACGTGCTGCCGCGCGGCGAGTTCATCGGCGGTGCGCCCTTCAACGTCGCCGGCCACGCGGCACGGCTCGGCGCCCACGCCCTGCTTGCGGCCCGCATTGGCAACGACGAGCGCGGCCGGCGCGCGCTCGGCATCGCGCGCGAACTCGGCATCGACACCTGTCTCGTGCAAACCGATGCGGCCTTAGCCACCGGTGAGGCGCGCGCCGTGCTCGACGACACCGGCTCGGCGCGTTACGAGTTCCTGAGCCCGGCAGCCTGGGATGCGCTCGCTGCCACGCCCGAACTGCTGGCCGCGGCCTCGACCTGCGACGCCTTCGTGTACGGCACGCTCGGGCAGCGCGACGGGCGCGCCCACGCGACGATCACGCAGCTGGCGGCCGCCGCGCGCTGGCGCGTGTTCGATCCAAATCTGCGCGCCCCGCACATCAGCCGCGAACTGTGCGAGGCGGGGATGCGCGGTGCGGCGCTGGTCAAGATCAACGAAGACGAGTGCCGCATGTTCGCGCAGTGGTATGGGAGCGCGTGCACGCCGGAGGCACTCTGGGATGTGCTGGCGTCGCGCTTCGCCATCACCGCGCTGTGCGTCACACTCGGCGCCGCCGGCTCGCAGCTGCGCTGGCAGGGCCGCTGGTACCGCCAACCGGCATGGCCGACCCAGATCGCCGACACGGTCGGCGCAGGCGACTCCTTTCTCGCGATGCTCGTGTGCGAGCTGCTGCGCGGGAGCGATGCGCCCACTGCACTGGCACGCGCTGGCCGACTCGCCGCGTTTGTCGCCTCGCAGCCGGGCGCGGTGCCTGCCTACGATGGAGCACAATTTCGAGCATGAGCGAAAACATCTGGACTGAAATGCAGCCGGTGCGCGAGTGGAAGCGCGTCGACGCGACCCTGTTCAACACCGAAATCGTTCCGCTCGGTCGGCCAGCGGTCTTGCGCGGGCTCGTCAATCACTGGCCGGCGGTGGCGGCCGCGCGCGAGTCGCCACAGGCGCTGGGCGAGTTCGTGCGCCGCTACAGCAAGGAGCAGCCGATCGGCGTGTACCACGGCGAGCCGAACATCCGCGGCCGGTTTTTCTACGGCGACGAGCTGCAGGGTTTCAATTTCACGCAGCAGCCGATGCCGCTGGGCGAGCTGGTGACGCGGCTCCTGCAGGGTATGGAAGGTATCCAGGGGCCGGCCCTGTACGCAGGAGCGGTGTCCGTGGCCGAGCATCTGCCGGATCTGCAGGCCAGCCACACGCTCGATCTGCTGGAGAGTGCGATCCCGCGCCGCGCTTCGCTCTGGATCGGCAATCGCACGCGCATCTGCGCACACTTCGATGAATCGCAGAACGTCATCTGCGTGATCGGTGGCCGGCGCCGTTACACGCTGTTCTCGCCCGAGCAGGCGCGCAACCTGTATTTCGGGCCGCTGGATCGCTCACCTGCCGGTACCCCGGTGAGCCTGGTCGACTTCGCGCAGCCGGACTACCAGCGCTTTCCGCGCTTCCGCACGGCGCTGGAGCACGCCGAGGTCGCCGAGCTCAATCCCGGCGACGCGCTCTACCTGCCGAGCCACTGGGTGCACCATGCCGAATCGCTCGACGCCTTCGGCCTGATGATGAATTTCTGGTGGCACATTGCGCCCCGCCAGCTGCTGTCACCCTACTTCACGCTGATGCACAGCCTGCTGACGATCCGCGGGCTGACGCCGGCGGAGCGTGCCGCCTGGCGCGCGATATTCGATGTCTATGCCTTCCAGCCCGACAGTGACCCGGCGCAGTACCTGCCGGAGGCAGCACGTGGCGTGCTCGATCCGCTGACGTCCTCGCAGGCACAGCAGCTCATCGCCATGCTGCAGGAATCACTGGAGCGCGCGAAGCGCAATACTGCTCCGCCGGCGCGCTGAGCGGCGCAACCACGGTAGCGTTGATCGGTGCGGCGGGCTCAGCGCCAGACCGACCCGAGCTCGTACACCGTCGCGCCGTTCAGGCCAAAGGCGCCGCTGCCCCGCAGCACCACCGAGTCGTACGCAGCCTCCGGGAATACCAGTGCGGTGAAGACCGTGTCGCCGTCATTGATGAACACCTCGATCGAGGACTGGTCCAGGTAGATGTGCAACCGCACGCGCTGGTCCGTTCCAGGCCAGGGCGCACTTTGTACGGCGGCGAAGACCGCGCTGAAATCGACCGCGCCCGAAGCGCTGCGGTCGAGTTCGAAGCGTCGTTCCGCCTGGTTGATCCTGAATATCGTGCGCTCGCCGCGCTCATTGGCGAACTGAAGTTCGCTGCTGGGTGCGCCGGTGGTATCCAGGTCGATGTCCAGCTCCAGCAGGCCGCCGTGGGTTTTTGCCGCCCCGGTAAGATCGAACGGCGCGGCAATGACCCGCGGACCGACCACTGCAGCCGTGCGGCGCAAGGCCGCCAGCTCCGCAATCGGCCGCGAGCGCAACTCGTAGCCGCGGCCGTCATCGACCAACCGCAATTCGCGCGGCAGCGTCATGGCACTGCGCCAGCGCTGCGTAGGCACGTCGGTGGCGTACTGCCAGTTGCTCATCCAGCCGATGAACAGTTGCCGCTGATCGCCGCGCGCGCCGCCCGACCAGGTCGAACCTGCGTAGTCGTCGGTGCCGTAGTCGAACCAGCGGGGAACGGATGCCGGCAGGTCAGGGCGCGCAACGTCGGCGGTAAATCGGTGTCCGTCGAAATGGCCCACGAAGTACTGCGTAGCCGAGCCGCCATTCGGCCCTCCCTTGCCGATGCTGACCAGCAGCACGTAGCGGTCTTGCGTCGTGCCTTCAACCTGCATTGAGATCAGGTCAGGACATTCCCACACGCCACTGTGCGCGCCCTGATCCTGCCCGAAGTCACTCTCGTGGGTCCAATGCCTGAGGTCACGCGAGGAGTAGAAAGCAACGTGGTCGGCTGCCGCCAGCGCCACTATCCAGCGCTGCGTTGGCGCGTGCCAGAACAATTTCGGATCGCGAAAGTCGCGCACGGCGGGATTCGTCAACACCGGGTTGCCGGAATACTTGCTCCAGTTGCGGCCTTGATCGAGGCTGAACGCGATGCCCTGCGATTCGTAGCCCGTGTGGCCGAGGTTCTCGCTCAGGTGATCGTGGTAGGTGTACATCGCGACCATTGCCGGGTGCGCGCGCGAGCCAAAGCCAGCCGTGTTCGCATGATCGACGACTGCGCTGCCCGAAAAGATCGCGCCCAGCCGATCGGGATACAGCGCAATCGGGAGGTGCTGCCAATGCAGCAGGTCACGGCTGACGGCATGGCCCCAATGCATCGGCCCCCATTTATTGCTGTAGGGGTTGTACTGATAAAAGAGGTGAAATTCCCCGTGGTCGTAGACCATGCCGTTGGGGTCATTCATCCACTGCTGTGGCGGCGTGAAGTGGAACTGCGGACGATATTGTTCCGAGTACAGCGCATCGGCCGTAGCCACCGCTGCGCCGGATGCCGCGGCAGCGCCAACAGTCGCGGTAGCGCTCACCGCGGCAGCGCTCGCCAGCGTCAGAGAGCCCCATAGCCTCCGCGTCCAGCGGCTCATGGCCGCGCCTTGCCCACCGCCAACAGCAGCACACCATGCGACGGCACTGCGGCCTCGTAACCTGTCGTCAGCGGCGCCAGGTTCCGCTGCCGCCACACATCGCGCAGCGCCACGCCGGGTGCGAGCTCCGGCACGCGGCCGGCCAGCTTGAGGCGGCGAAACCGATCGCCGAAGTTGAAGACACCCACGGCCCGGCGCCCATCCGCCAGATCACGCACCCAGATCTCCCAATCGTCCCCGACCCAGGCGCGGCGGGCCGCGTGACCAAGCGGGTCCTGGTCGATGGCGATGACTTCGTCGTTCACCAGCAGGTTGCGCGTGAAGGCATCGAGATGCGTGAGCTCGTTGCCCAGCAGTAGCGGTGCGGCCAGCAGCGACCACAAGCTGATGTGGCTGTACTGCTCGTCGGGCGTGATGCGCGAAGGATGCAGTGCGCCGCCCCAACCGACTTCGCCCACCACCAGCATGTCGGGGTCGTTCCAGTGTCCGGGGCTGGCAAACGGCGCGGAGAGGTGCTGCGAGCCCATGATCTCGCGGGTCACACTCCAGCTGTCTTCGATGTCGCCGGTGGTGCGCCAGGAATTGCCGCGGACTTCGCCGCCCCATTTCCAGACCTCGGCGACTCCGTACTGGCACAGGCTGTAGATGATATCGCGCGGCTGCGCCTCGAGCGCGGCACCCATCACGCGATAGGGCGCCTGGTAATCCGCCAACGTCGGTTCCTTCGGTAGCAGCAGCTCGTAGGAGCACATGTCGTATTTCAGGTAGTCGATGCCCCAGGCCGCATAAGTATCGGCGTCCCGCCGCTCGTGCCCGAGCGAGCCGAGGAAACGGCCGCAGGTAAGCGCACCGGGCGAGGAATAGATGCCGAAGCGCAGACCGCGTTCATGCAGATAGGCGCTGAGCGCGGGCATATCCGGGAATTTCGCGTTGGCGCGGATCTCGCCGTCGGCAGCACGCTCGCTGGCCTCCCAGCCGTCGTCGATGTTGATGTAGGTCCAGCCGTGCGCCGCCAGGCCGGTGCTGATCATCGCCTCAGCTACGGCGCGCACCTTGGCGGCATCGACCGCCAGGCCGTAGGCGTTCCAGCTGTTCCAGCCCATCGGGGGCGTCAGCGCCAGCTGGTGACCGACACGGATTGACAGCGTCGCGTGCGCCGAGCCGAGCGTATTGCTGGTGGTGAGCGCCACCCGATAATCGCCCTCCCTGCGTGTATGGCCACTGATCACACCGCTGCCGCGATCGAGTCGCAGCCCTGCGGGCAAGCCTGAGGCGGCGAAATTCAGCGGCGCCTTGCCGGTAGCGGCGATTCGGTAGTAAACCGGCGAGCCGGGCCGCACGCCTTGCACGCGAGCGCCGTTGATCCGTGGGCTGGGGGACTCGGGCGGCGTGAGCAAGTAGGGCGCATGCATGGTCGCGCTGGCGACCGCGCCCGTGCTGGCCTCGGTGAAATGGAAGCGCACCTCCACCCCGGCACGTTGTGGCGCATCGACAGGCAGGTCGGCCTGGCCGTTGGCTTCGATATGAAACGGCGCGCGTTCCCGGCGCAGTACCTTGTCCGTGGCGGCGTCGTAGATCTCGTAGTCCATGCGACCGTCGAGAGCGATCGGAAAGCTGTTCAGCCAGTGCACGCGGGCACGGAAATTCTCCGGCCCGTATTCGATCGGCGTCTGGCCGAGGTCCATGCTCAGCCCGTCGGTGATCTCCGCGAGGCTCAGCGTCGGCATGTCGCGATAGAAGCCGCCGCCGCCCGAGCCGTCGTAGACGCGCACGGCGATGACGTTGTCCTGATCCCAGTGCACCAGGCCCGTGGCGACATCCACGTAATAGTCGCGCAGCCCGTTCCAGCGCGTTGCGTAACCGCGCGGATCATCCGGAAACTGGCCCATCTCGCCGATCCTGGCGCCATTCAAAAATGTCTGGTCGACATCGTCGATACTCGAAAGATAGAGATGCAGCCGCCGCGGCCAATGCACCGTGGTCTTGAGGCTCGAGGGAATGCGCACATGGAAGCGGTACCACGAGTAGCCGTCGTAACCTGGAAAGCCTTGTTTCTCGTAGTTGGCCAGCGTCGAGATCTCGACCCAGTTGCGGTCATCGAAATCCGGCTTGGCGCGCGCCGGGTCATCGCCGGTCGCGAACAGTGCGCGCGGCAGTTCGATGATGCCAGGACTATCCGCCCGGGCGGCGGCCTGCAGCGCCAGCAGCGCCAATGTACTCAGCAGTCTTGCCTTCATGTTCTTGCCTTCATGTTCTCCCCTCCCCGCTCGCGCGGATCCTCACTAAATTGCCTTGCAGTACTTGTCGATGTACTGCTGGTGCGTCGGCAGCTGTAGCGCTGCAGCGGTCATCGCGTCGCGGAGCTTTGCGAGCCACTGCACGCCATCGAAATCACGATAGTCAAGCAGCGGGTCAGGCCGCTCCGGAATGTTCAACTGTCCAATGTGTACGGCCAGCCAGGACGATGGGCCGAACAGGTCGTACTCGCGCTGCACCAGCCGCCCATAACGGCGAAAGTGCACGATCTTTTCCTGCAGAGTGTCGGGGATCGCCATGCTCGCGCAGTGACGCCACATTTCCCCTTCCTGCCGTTGATTCAGATGGTAGTGCAGGATAATAAAATCGCGGATGCGCTCCATCTCGCTCGCCGCGATGCGGTTGTATTCATCGCTGACGATCGGATCAAAGTCCCGGTCCGGGAACAGCGCAATGAGCTTGGCGATGCCCGCCTGAATCAAGTGCAGGCTGGTCGATTCCAGCGGCTCGAGAAAGCCGCTCGACAGGCCGATGGCGATCACGTTGCGGTTCCACATCCTGCGCCGCCGGCCGGTGACGAAGCGCAGCGGTCGCGGCTCGGCCAGCGCCTTGCCGTCGAGGTTGGCCAACAGCATGGCAGCGGCCGCATCATCGCTGATGAATTTCGAACAATACACGTAGCCATTGCCCGTCCGATGCTGCAGCGGGATGCGCCACTGCCAACCGGCCGCACGCGCCGTGGAACGGGTATGCGGTAGAAACTCGCCGGCACTGGCGCAGGGCACGGCCATGGCACGATCGCAGGGCAGCCAGTGCGTCCAGTCGTCGTAGCCAGTCTTTAGGGCCCCCTCGATCAGCAGCCCGCGGAAGCCCGAGCAGTCGATGAACAGCTCGCCGGAAAAGCGCCGGCCATCCTGCAGCTGCACGCTCTCGACGTAGCCGTTGGCTGCATTCAGCTGCACGTCGTTGATCTTGCCCTCGACGCGCGTGACGCCGCGCTTTTCGGAGTATTCGCGCAGGAATGCCGCGTAGAGCCCGGCGTCGAAGTGATAAGCATAGTCATAGGTCGACAGCACGCTGCGCTGGTCGGGCACCGGCGGGGCGTAGCGGCCGGCCGAAGCCGCCGCCCAGGCCATGCAGTAGTCATCGAGGCTGCTGGCTTTTCCGGCCGCGTTAGCCTGCTGCCAATAGTGGTGCATGCTCACGGTATCGAACGGCCGGCCATACGTACCGAACGGATGAAAGTAGCGACGCCCGGGCTCGGCCCAGTCGACGAACTGGATGCCCAGCTTGAAGGAACCCTTGGTGCGGCGCATGAACTCGGCCTCATCAAGGCCGAGCATCTGGTTGAAGACCTTGATCGGCGGGATCGTGGCCTCGCCCACCCCCACGGTGCCGATTTCCTCGGATTCGATCAGTGTGATGGCGCAACCCCTCGGAGCAGAGTTGCAGAGCGCTGCCGCGGTCATCCAGCCGGCCGAGCCGCCGCCAACGATCACGACGCCGCGTATGTGCCGGTCTGCGCTGCTCATCCCTCTTCACCGACCCCCGATATGAACCGGGCAAGCCGCCCCAAAGAAAAAGAGGCGGGTGCAGCATCTTGCCACACCCGCCCCGTCCATCAGGCTCGCGCCCGATAAGCCGATTCCGTCAGAAGCTGAGTCTGACTGAAGCCTTCACACCAACGCCCTGGGCGGCGCCAACATTGACAAGTGTGTTGTTGCTCCCGCCCACGAACCCCGCAGCACCAGGGGCTGCGAAGGTATTGAACAGGTTATAGACGTTGAGCCCAAGTTGCAGGTTCTTGATCGGCCGATACTTGAAAAACGCACCGACGAGGTTCGAGCTCGGATAAGAGTTGCCATCACCGCCCGGAACGCTTGACTGGCCGTTCAGGCTGATGCCGATTTCACCTTTGCTCAAGATGTCATAGCTGAACAGGCCTGTATAGGTCAGGTTCGGGATGTTGGGCGATCTTTTGTACGGCGAATTCTGCGACGCCGCAACCGTCGAGTCATCATAGGTAGCGCTGAACAGCATGTTAAACCCGCGCACCTTGTACGTGGAGAACAGTTCCAGGCCCTTGTCCTTGTATTGTCCGGCGATAATGCAGGTGATCGGCGTGTGACCATCCCCAATACCAAGAATGTTGAAGCAATTCGTCGCAGAAATTTCCTGTGAGGAAATGCTGTACTTCGAGTAGAACACGGTCGCTTCCACGGTGTAATGGCCACCGAACAGCTCGCCGCGATTCTTCAAACCCAGCTCCTGTTGCGTGACCGGAAAGGCCGAGTTGGCCTGGCCAGCCGCGCTGAGCGTGCCATCCGGATTGAAGTAGGACGGGTTGCTGTTGGTCAGGCGATCGGCATTGAAACGTGTGCCGCGGGAAGCGCGCAGGAACACCGACATATCGGGCGTAATTTTGTACAGGCCGCCGAGCGACCAGTTAGTAGCGTGTTCCTGGAAGTTCACGGCATTGACAGGACCGTCGTATCCCAGCAGCGGGATCTGCGTGGTCACTTGCGTCTTGCCGGTGGGGTCACGCGGGTCTGTCTGCACAACCGAGGCGTTGCCAATCGGATTGCCCGAGCTGCCCTGCGCCCAGCCATTACCCTGGAAGATCTCTTCGCGTACGCTGCCATCGAGGTTCAAATTGCCAACGTCGAGGTTCAGGTCAGCATAGGGCGCATTGTCAGTAAAGGTAATGTCAAACTGCTGATTCCAGCCGCCGTTGAACTGGCTCTGACCACCGATGGCCAGCAGGTTGCCGGTGCCGTTGAGGCCGCTCACCAGATCGAGCTCGGCCGGGTTTTTGCCCGTCGCCTCGTTGAGCGAATTGTTTGAATGCCAATCCTCGGCGATGCGCTGCGAATAGTACAAGTAACCCATCTTCAGATCGGCGTGCGCTGCGCTCCAGTCGAACTTGTAGGTGGCCGACAGATCATTGGCGACATGATCCATATGGTTCATATTGGTGTGCACTGAAGCGCTTTGGCTCACATATGTGCCAGTGAATACCTGGCCTGCATTGGCTCCATTGGCGTAGATCAGCGACTGACCCGCACCAGCCGCGCCGGCAGCAGGTCCCGCGCCATAAAACTGTACGTCAAACGCACCGCTCATCCGCGCGACGCGCGCATTGTCATCAATGACGAGGCCACTGCCGAAGTCGTAGTGCGTCTGCATCTGCACCATTTTTTCATCGGTGAGAATGCCGTTAAATGGCTGTCTGGCGAGCTGCCCGCTGACATTGGAGAACAAGGCGCCCGAGTTCAACGCGGAATAGTTAGGGGCCTCGCTTCGGGCATCGCACAACGTGGATGACCCGAGTCCGCTCACGGTCTTGCCATTCAAGGTAGCCGAGCCTATGCAACCGCCATAGGTGGGCTCTTGCGTGTTGGCGGCTTTGAACAGCAGGCGGATATAGCCCTTGTCGTCAGCCAGTTCCTTGGTGATGTTCCCTTTGACCGCGTAAGAATTGCTGACGTTGTAAGCCGCGTAGCTAATTCCCTTGCCGACATCATAGTAGCCACCGAGGTTGTAGTAGGTGGTGTCATTGATGTTGCCGCCGAGGCGGAAATTGACCTTGGTAAAGTCATAGTTGAGACCCTTTTCGAGCTCAACATAACCGCCGTCATTGCGGCCCGTGTAGCTGATATGGTTCAGCACGGCGCCGATAGCCTGCGATGCCAGCGTCGAGGCCGTACCGCCGCGAATCGCTTCGATGCGCTCGTCGGTCGGCATCGGGTGCGTCCAGTAGTCGTTATTGCCGAACTGGATGTCACCGAACAGAACCGTGGGCAGGCCATCTTCCTGGATCTGGACGAAGGGCGATCCGCCCGTGGGCGTGCGCAGGCCGCGAACACCGATGTTCGAGTTACCGCCATCGCCCTGCGTACCGGGAACCTGGATACCGGGAATCAGCCGATAGAGTTCTGCGGTGCTGGTCGCGTCGAAATTCTGAATCTGCTCCGTGGTGACGGAGCTGATTGAGGTAGAGGTGTTCAACTTGGACTTGTTACCGGTCGACGCGGTAACAACAATGGTTTCGAGAGTATCGCTCGCTGCAGTGGCATCGGCACCCGCTGCCGGAGCCGTGACTGCAGTTGCAGCAGGCGCGTCGGCCGCCTGCGCGTTCGCGGCCGCCGCCAGCGCCGTCGCAGCGAGAATGCGAATCAGCAGCACGTCGTTGGAATACTTCTTCACTTTAAAGCCCCCTGACGATGAATTGAGTTTGTTGTAGCTGGCCCCGGCCCAGCTTGAGGCGCATTAGAGCAGAGACTGCAATCGATTGCAACAATCGATTGCATTGGGGACATTCGCGAGCCCGGTGCGCAGCGGGAACTGTTGCGAAATTACAACAATAAAATCATTAATGAGTAGGAACCCGCACGTCGAAGGCCACCGACAGGCGCTCGCCGTCATCGAAGGGCACGGTCGCATGCCACATGGTGGAGGGAAACATCAGCAGCCGACCGGGCTTCGGTTCGATCTGCGCGTACTCCGGCAGGTCGAGCCCGAGTTCGCGCGGCGGCGTACCAAGGCGCAGCCAACCGGCCGGCGGTCGGCCCATGACATCGGGCGCGGGCAGAGACACATAGAACGCCGAACTGATCCAACCCATCGGATGCGTGTGGCTCACGTGAAATCCCTGGCTGTTCAGCCGCACCGACCAACTGCCGGCGAACAGGATCTGCCCACGCGGCGTGCCCAGCAACGGGTGACCGGGCACGGCCGCGGGCAGTGCGGCGACGTATTCGCGCACTGCCGCGACGATCTTGGCCTTCAGCGTGGCGATGATCGGCTCTTGCCGGTAGAACAGGGGCCGGTCGGTCTGGGTGCCGCCGCGCACGGATTGCTCGAGGTACGGCGAATGCGCGGTATGGAGCCCCCGCAGCAGCACGGCAAGTTCCTCCAACTCGCCGGCCGCAAAGTCGAGATCATATATTCCCAGGTACGGCGGCGAGCCATCGAGCCACTGTGCGCGCGCATCACCGGTGAGGCGCCAGATCAGCGACAGGTAGGACCATGCGAGCGGCGCCGAGGCAGTGCCGGTCAATCGAAGCGCCCGCTCCGCGGCGCGTTCCGGGGTGCCGGTGCGCAGGCAGTACCTGACCCAGGCGAGATCACGCACCTCGTCGCGTAGCTCCGAGGTCTGCGCAAACAGCGCCGCGGCGCGCGCCAGATCGCCTGATTCGCTGGCGATGAACACACGCGCGACCGCGAATGCCGGCTGCGCGCCGAAAATCCGCTCGCCGTCATCGACAATACGTGCGGCGGCTCCCCAGTCGCGGGTCTGTGCCACAAGGCGAAACCAGGCGAGGCGCAACGGCAGATGTTGCGGCAGCGCGCGGCACGCGGCGGCGTAGCCGCGCGCGAATTCCCTGTCGTCGCCCCCGGTCCAGCGCAAAGTGGCGAGCGTCTTCTGGCCCTCGAGCCAGTCGGGCCGCCGCGCCAGCGTCCCCACCAGCAGATTCTCGGCAGCGCGCCGCTGGCCTTCACCTGCAAGCGTGGTCGCACAGTTGCCAATCGCCGCGGGGTTGTCTGGCGCAAGCGCGAGCGCCCGCCGGGCCAGCTGCGTTGCCGGAAGGCCGGATTCGAAGCGAGTCTGCGCGTGCGAGATCGCACTCAGGGTATCGTCGGGGGCCAGCTCCACGGCACGCGCGAAGGCCTGCACGGCCTCGCGCATGCGCTGCTCACCGCGATACGCAAAGCCCAGCAGCTGCCACGCGGTCGCGTCCTTCGGTACCGCCGCCACCAGCGGTTCGAGCAGCTCCACGGCCAGATCGGCGCGGCCAGCGCGCAGGGCATCGCGGGCAGCGACCAGCGGCTCAGCGCTCAGCGCTGCGCGAGCCACAGTATGAAGACGAAAAACGCGGCCATGTTGGCCCGGTCGATTGGTCCCAGTTTCATAGCCCGCTTCATAGCCCGCCCCTGCCGGTCTTACAGTATGCTTTTGTCCGAAATGGAATTCGGCCTAGGGGCATGGTACCTAAGGAACGGCCGCCGGTATAACAATCAGAAGCGGTGGAGCAACACTTGGCGGATCTAATGCAGGCGGTGAAATCGGTCGTGATCCTCGGCGGCGGCACGGCCGGGTGGATGACCGCCGCGGCGCTGCTGCACCGCCTGGGGAAGTTGGGTGTCACGGTCACGCTGATCGAGTCCTCGCAGATCGGCACCATCGGAGTCGGCGAGGCCACGGTACCGGCCATCAAGCGCTATTTCGAATCGCTCGGCCTCGACGCCTACGAACTCATGCGCGCCACCAACGGCACGATCAAGCTCGGCATCGAGTTCGACGGCTGGCGCCACGAGGGCCACAGCTTCATCCATCCCTTCGGACGTTACGGCATTCAGGCAGGTCCTGTTGCGTTTCACGACCTGTGGAACCGACTGCGCGCCGCGGGCGAGAGTGCGCCACTGGACGACTATGCGCTGGGCGCGCAACTCGCGCGGGCGGGCCGGGTTTTCCTGCCCCCGCGCGAGCCCCGTGGCGACTTCGAACAGTTCGACTGGGCGGTGCATTTTGACGCCGGGCGCTTTGCCCAGTACCTGCGCCAGTTCTGCGAAGCACGCGGCGTGCGGCGCATCGACGCGAGGCTGCAGGAAGTGCGCCTGCATCCCGAGGCCGGACACATCGAACAGCTGCTGCTCGACAATGGCGAGAGCGTCAGCGGCGAGCTGTACATCGACTGTTCTGGATTCCATCGCCTGCTCATCGATGGCGCGCTGCATGCGGGCTTCGAGGACTGGCGCCACTGGCTGATGTGCGACCGAGCCATCGCCATACCCTGTGTGGCGGCAGACCCGGTCGCGATCGCCCCGTACACACGCTCGCGCGCCATGGCCGCGGGCTGGATCTGGCGCATTCCGCTGCAGAATCGCGTCGGCAACGGCTACGTCTACAGTTCCGACCACGTCTCCGACGACGCGGCGCTGCAGGCGCTGCAGGGTCAACTGGAAGGCGAAGCGCTGGCGGCGCCCAATCCGCTGCGCTTCCGTGCCGGTCACGTGCGGAAATTCTGGCTGAAGAACTGCGTGGCCATCGGCCTCGCCGGCGGCTTCCTCGAACCGCTGGAGTCCACCAGCATTTCTCTGATCCAGATGGGCATCGACAAGTTGCTGCACTTGTGGCCCGACACCGCGATGCCGCCTGGGTTCGCGGTGGAATACAACCGGCTCTCGATCCAGGAATTCGAGCGCATCCGCGACTTCATCATCCTGCATTACTGCGCCAACCACCGCGCCGGCGGCGAGCTGTGGCGCTACTGCCGCGACATGAAGCTGCCGGATTCGCTGAATCACAAGCTCGAGCTGTATCGCGCACGCGGGCTCATCGTGCAGTACGAATCCGAGGCCTTCTTCGACCCGAGCTGGGTGTGCATGTACGCCAACTTCGGCATCGAAGCGCAATCGTGGGACCCGCTCGCGAACCTGCTGCCCATCGATGAGTTGCGGGAAGTGACGCGCCGCCTGCGTGGCGACATCGCCGCCATCGCGCGCGAGGGCACGACGCATCGGGAGTTCCTGCGGCTCGCTGGCGCGCTGGCCGTCACCTGACGGGCGCCACCGCACCCGCCGACTGGCAGTTGCGGGCGATGAATTCCTCGTGCAGCGGGAGCTTGCGCGCCGCGTCCGCGATCAGGTCGCGGATGCCCTTGAGGTAATCGGCACGATCGCCGGGCGACACCGCCTCGACGAAGGGGTGGGCCGCCCGCGGCTTGATGCCCTGCCCCCACAGGACCTGCAGCCAGCTCGGCAGCTGGAACAGGTCCTGCGACGGACAGAAGATGCCGCCGGTCTCGCGGAACAATTCGATCTTGTGCGTCAGCGAATCGGGCACCGACATATGGCGGCAGTCGTCCCAGAACGCCTCGCCCACGCGGTTGTTGGCGTGATAGTGCAGGATGATGAAATCGCGCACGTACTCGTATTCGGCCGCGGACGAGCGATTGAATTCATCGCGCCGCCGCGAGTTGTCGCCGCGGTCCGGGAACAGCAGGATCAGGCGCTGGATCGTCACCTGGATGAGATGGATCGCGGTCGACTCGAGTGGCTCGAGGAAGCCACTGGCGAGCCCCAGGCACACGACGTTGCGGTTCCACAGCTGGCGGCGGCGACCGGTGGTGAAGCGGATCGGGCGCGCCTCGGCCAGTGGCTTTGAATCAAGGTTCCCAAGCAGCAGTTCATGCGCGCGCTCGTCGCTCATGTGCGCCGAGGAGTACACATGTCCGTTGCCGGTGCGGTGCTGCAAAGGGATACGCCATTGCCAACCCGCCGCTTGCGCCGTGGAGCGCGTGTAGGGCGTCAGGGGGCTGACCCGCTCGCTCGGCACGGCCAGCGCGCGATCGCAGGGCAGCCAATGGGTCCAGTCCTCGTAGCCAGTCTTGAGCGTCTGCTCGATCAGCAACCCCCGAAAGCCCGAACAATCGATGTACAGCTCGCCCGTGAGCTCGCGGCCGTCCTTCAGGCGCAGCGTCCTGACGTCGCCGCTCTCGGATTCGCGTTGCACGTCGACCACCATGCCTTCGATGCGCCGCACGCCCAGCTGCTGCGCGTAGCGGCGCAGGTAAGCGGCATAGAGCGAGGCGTCGAAATGAAAGGCGTAGATGATGCCGGGAAGCGGCGTGCCCTCGATCTGCGGCATACGCGCAAAGCGATTCTGGCGGGCGGCGGCAAAATCGATGCTGTAATCCCACAGCGACCCGCCGCGGCCGAGCAAATGCTCGTGCAACCAGTAATTGTGGAAGGGTATATAGGCCAGGTCCTTACCGATCGTGCCGAAGGAATGCATGTAGGCATGGCCGCGTTCGTACCAGTTGACGAACTCGATCCCCAGTTTGAAGGTGCCATGCGTGTTGCGCAGGAAATCGTTCTCGTCGAGGCCCAACATCTGGTTGAACAGGTTGATGGCAGGGATGGTCGCCTCGCCCACGCCGACAATGCCGATCTCGTCCGATTCCACCACCGTTACCGACAGGCGCGGTCCCATGACCCTGGCAATGGCGGCCGCGGTCATCCAGCCTGCCGTGCCACCGCCCACGATGACTACCGACTTGATCTCGACGCCGGGCATGCGCTGCTCCAAAGAAAACACCTGCCGGCATTGCTGCCGGCAGGTGTCATGTTACTGCGTCCCGGCCTGGGCTAGAACTTGTAGGTGGCCGCCAGGGCGTACACCGCGCCGTACTTCTCGTACTTGAGCAGGTCGAAGGGATTCGCCCCGACCTGGTACAACGAAAACGGAGCGTCGGTCAGGTTCGTACCCGACAGGTTCAGGCTCAGTCCCTTGAAGGTGCCTTGCTCGAACGAGTACCCAACCTGCGCGTCGAGGATCGACTCGGACTTGACCGTGTTCGTCGACAGCGAGCTGTCGAACAACGGTATTTCGCCCACGAACGAGCCGCGGTAGCGATTGCTGACGCGCGCCGAGAAGCCGTGCTTCTCAAAGTACAGGGTACTGTTGATGATCTTGCTCGACAGGCCCGGCACCGGTACATCGCCGGTGCCGGTCGGATTCACCGCCGAACGGTTCCAGGCTCCGCTGAGGATCAGGCCGAATCCGTCCAGCGCCGAAGTGAAGAGCTCGCCCGGCAATGAAGCGGTGAACTCGAATCCCTCGATGTGGCCACCGGTAAGATTGGTCTTGACGGTGCTGACGCCGATGCGGTTTGTATTCGCCAGGACATAGGTCTGCGTGAGATCGACGGGCAGCGCGACTCCGGTGAAGTCGGTGATCTTGCTGCTGTTGTAGATGTAGTCCTTCAGGTTCTTGTAGTAGATGGCAGCCGACACATAGCCCTTACGGCCGAAGTACTTCTCGAACGACAGATCGAAGGCGTCGGCCTTCCAGGGGCGCAGTTGCGGGTTACCGCCGCCGTTCTGGCTCCAGTAGTACGGCTGGCCCTTATAAGTTGGCGGCACGCCGGTATCGCTCGTCACACTGAGGTTGGCGCCACCGGCCATCTCGTCCATGCGCGGGCGCGCCACGGTCACGGCCGCCGCAAACCGCAGCAGCATATCCTCCGCCAGCTTGAAACTCAGGTTCATGCTCGGCAGTACATCGGTGTACTTAGCGCCGCGGTTGGAGGTGGTGACGATGACCGCCTTCGTGGTCGGATCTATGCCGTTGACGAAATTGATGTTGGCGCTCTGGTCGACTTTCTGAGCCTGCAGGCCGATGTTGCCGGTCACGGCCACGCCACCTACGTGCGAATCGATGTCGAGCTTCACATACGGCGTGGTGAGTTTCTCGGTCACGTCCCAGGTGCTGGTGTAGTCGAAGGTACGATCGCCCGTGTTGGCGTTGATATCGGTGCGTGAGTCCTGGGTGATGAAATACCCGCTCTGGAACAGGCCGATGGCGTCGTAGCCGATCATGCCGTAGGGATTGCCAAAGAAGCTCGTATTCGTCACGCCGGTGCGGAAGGCATCCGGCACCACCGCGTGCGAAACGCCGCCCGGGAGCGCGAGCATGCTCTGCCACTCGTACTTCGACTTGGTGCGCTCGGCATAGTTGAGGCCGAAGGACAGGTCGTTGAACACGCTGGTGGACAGCTTGCGATCGACCGCCAGCCGGATGGCCTTCACTTCGTCGTTGTAGTTCGGGTGACCCACGAATCCCGCGCGCGTCGGGCCACCACCCCAGCCGCCCGGATCGGTCAGGAAAGTCGTGTTGTAGTTGCTGTAGTTGTTTGTAGTATTCAGGAAGCTGACACCTTCGCCATTCGTCGTGAAACTGATGGTTTCCTTCGGCGGCGGGAAGGTCGGATCAGCGCCCGCTCCATTGCCACCCGTCGACTCGAGCCGCAGTTTGTCGAGCTTGACCTTCGACCAGCTGAGGTCGGTATTCAGGGCCCAGTCGTCGTTGAACTTGTAGTCGGTATTCCAGCCGAGCGAGTCGAGCTTGGCGTGGTTGTCGTTGTTGTAGTTCTCGACGACCAGGAAAGGCACGTTGGTGTAGGTGCCCGACACCATGCGGTTGCCCACGAACGGCCCCGGGGTCGTCAGCGAGCCGGAAGCCCATTGCAGGCCGTATTCCATGCGGCGGATGGTCTGCAGTTCCTTGAAATTGGAATGATAGCCATCGAAGGTCATGTGCAGCTGGTCATTCGGCTTGTATTCGAGGACACCCAGGTAAGCCATGCGCTCGTAGTACGAGGACTGGATGCCGGATTTGTCGCCGCCGATGATCTCCGAACCGGCCGGATACGCCGGCGTCGGTAAGCCCGCGTAGCCCCACGGCTCCTTCGTCTGGGCCTGATAGGGCGTCTTGTTGAATGAGACGCCGAAGGCGACGCCGACGGTGTTGTCCGCGAACTGGTTGATATAGGTCACGTTGCCGCGGTCACCGCTATCTGGAAGCCCGTTTACGTTGGCCGACTGCCCGTCCTTCTCACGCTTGTAGGTGACGGCAATGGCACGCTTGCCGAAGGTCAGCGGATGCACAGTCTCGATGTCGGTCGTGCCGGCAATGCCCTGGTAGGACATGCCCGCGTTCGGGGTCTTGAAGACCTTGACCTGGCTGACGAGCTCCGAGGGGTACTGGTCGAATTCGACCGAGCGGTTCTCGTTGGTCGTGGCCTGCTCGCGGCCGTTGAACGTGGTGACGGTGAAATCGGGGCCGAGGCCGCGGATCGACATGGTCTGCGCGCGACCGTTGACACGCTGCGCGGCAATGCCCGGGAGGCGGGCGATCGACTCTGCGATGGACGAGTCGGGCAACTTGCCGATGTCTTCGGCCGACACGGCCTCGATGATCGACGAGCTGCTCTTCTTGGCCGAGATGGCGTCCTGGATGCCCTTGCGAATGCCGGTGACGATGACTTCTTCAGGCTGATCAGCGGGCTTTGCGGCCGCCGACTGAGGGGCAGTCTGCGCATTCACCGCGCCGGCCGCAGCCAGCAGCAGGATGGCGCAACCCGTCGCCGTGGAGGTGACGGCAAACGCGAAACGGCGGTCGGCCGGCTGGGTCGGAAAGCTCGTCTTAAAGGTCTTCACCAGGAATTCTCCTTGATTGTGCTGGTACGTGCCGCGGCCTTCCCCATAAGGTCACGCGGCTGCTCCCCCCGGGGAGTGTTGTAAATAGTTCTCTACCGCCGATCTTAATGACTATCAGTCGCTTGCCAATCCCGCTGCATACGTATTCATGCAACTAACTGCAGCCATTGTTGCTTTCTAATCACACGTGTCCGGGACCTACGCTGACCCCATCAGGAAGGTATTCACGGTCAACCTTCCGGAGCGCGGGTCGGCCGAGAATGACAGTTCGTCGGGCAGCCAGGCGCAGTGCAGCGCATGGCCGCGATAGATCAGGGCCCGGTTGTAGCGGCCCTCGAACCGAGCCGTCTGTTCATATATAGGCGTGTCATCGCTGATGTATCCGGGCGTCGGCAAACCGTGACGCGCCGCGTCACGCTCGAGCGCCACGCAAAATTGCGGGTACCGCGCCGCGTCGACGCTTTCGAAACCGGTCGACCGATGCCGGTAGAAAGCCGTGCCGCTGGTCCGATCGGTGCTCAGGAAATGCAGCAGGGCAATGCGCTCGCGCTCCAGGCCGTCAAAATGCGGCAATCGCTGAATGGGTGTCAGCGTCTCCGGGCGCGTCGTCACCACTGAGTAGTAGGCCTCGAGCAGCCGCAGCTTCGTACCGCAGCCAAAGGTCTCAACGACCAGATCGACGATGCCGGGCATGAAGGTTTGCAGCCGCGACAGCGGGACGGGCGCGCGCGTGCCCGGGTAGTGCGCGCCGATCGTCAAATACTCAAGCGAGGCTGCCTCGTCGACCAGCGCCTGTGGGTCGGGTACGAACTCGTCGATCAGGATAACCGGTTGGCGCTCAATGCCTACGAACTGCACCTGCGCGGGGTTCATGGAGCCTGGGTGCGGAAGAAAACGCGATACTCCCACGCGCCCAATGACAGCGCGGGCAGGCTGGCCTCGTTCGGCGCACGGCCGGGAGTGATGTCTCGATAGCGGCCGCCACCCGTATCGGTCACGCCCACGAAGGGCTGCGGCGAAAGGTTGATTGCCACGACGATCGATTCAGCGTCGCTGTGCCGCCCGAATGTCAGCACGCGCCCTTCGTCGCTGTTGTGGAGCCACTGGACGTCGCCGGCGCGCAGCGCGGCATGTGCCTGGCGCAACGCGATGAGTTGCTGGAAGGTGCGCGGGAATGACGGCCGCAGCTCGGCGCTCTGCCAGAACACGGGCAACTTCTCGAACAGCGCGGGGGCCGCCGACTCGGCGGTATCGCCGACCTCCATGCCGTTGTAGAGCATCGGCACGCCATCGAGTGTGAACATCAGCGCCGAGGCGGCCAGCGCCGCCGGCTCCCCGAAGCGGGCGATGGCGCGGCGCTGGTCGTGATTGTCGGCGAAGCGCATGCGCAGCGCGCCGTGCGGATACTGCGCCGCCTCGGCCAGCCAGGTATCGCGCAGGCTCGATGCCGGACGGCCGTTCTGCAACACGTCAGCGAGCGTGCCGTAGAGCTTCCAGGCGTAGTCCGCGTCGAAGGCCTTGACCAGCAGTTCCGGCGAATCGGCTTCCGCGAGCATGACGATGTCGGGCTTGGCCTTCGCCAGCGCATCGCGCACTGGCTCCCAGAAATCCGTGGGCACGCCGGCAGCGAAGTCGCAACGAAAGCCGTCCAGGTCAAAATCCTTGAGCCAGTGCACCAGCATGTCCTGCATGTAGCGGCGGAGGCCCACGTTGTCGTAGTTGAGATCGGCGACGTCGGTCCAGTCCGGGTTGGGAGGAATGATGTGGCCGCCCGCATCGTGCGTGTACCAGTCCGGGTGCGCCATCATCACCGAATCCCAGGCGGTGTGATTGGCGACGATGTCGATGATCACCTTGAGATTGCGCTTGTGCGCCTCGCTCACCAGGCGGTGCAGATCGTCAGTCGTGCCGTAGGCGGGATCGATGCCGTAGTAGTCGCGCACCGCATAAGGGCTGCCGAGCGTGCCCTTGCTCTTGAGCTTGCCCATCGGATGGATCGGCATGAGCCACAGGATATTCACGCCGAGCTGCTGCAGGCGGTCGAGCTGCGCGGTCACGCCCCTGAAATCGCCACGCTCGGAAAAAGCGCGCGGGAAGATCTCGTAGATGACGCCATCGTGCACCCAGGCCGGGCTGCTGCGGGCCGCGAGTTGCGAGTAATCGCGCGGCGGGGAATCCAGCGGCGTGGCATCGGCTGCGGCACCCGGTGGCGCCAGCAGCCCTGAGCCCGCCAGCGCTGCCCAAGCGAAGCGACGCAGCAATGCGTACATGTCGTGCCCCCGCGATTCCCCGTACTGACGGGCGAACATAGTCGCACGGCTTGCCGGCTGCGAATGAATACGTATGCGCGCCTGTCAGTCGGGGGCTGACAGCAGGTAAGCTGCCGGATGAACGCTCGACGAGACCGGTCTTGAACAAGAACAAGCCAGCAGCAGCAGGGCAACTGCCCGCCACCGCGCCCGCACACCTGTGGTGGCATGGCGGACTGATCTACCAGATCTATCCGCGCAGCTTCCTTGATTCCGATGGCGACGGTGTCGGCGACCTGCCGGGCATCATCAGCAGGCTCGACTACGTGGCCAGCCTCGGCGTGGAAGCGATCTGGATCTCGCCCTTCTTCAAATCGCCGATGGCCGATTTTGGCTACGACATCGCCGACTACCGCGCAGTCGATCCGCTGTTCGGCACGCTCGAGGATTTCGACCGGCTGCTCGCGAAGGCCCACGGCCTCGGGCTCAAGGTGATGATCGACCAGGTGCTGAGCCACACTTCGGCCGAGCATCCGTGGTTCATCGAGAGCCGCAGCGATCGCACGAATCCGCGCGCCGACTGGTACGTGTGGGCCGAGCCGCGCCCGGACGGCGGCCCGCCCAACAACTGGCTGTCGATCTTCGGCGGCATTGCCTGGAAGTGGGAGCCGCGCCGCTCGCAGTACTACCTGCACAATTTCCTCAGCTCGCAGCCCGACCTGAATTTTCACAACCCCGCTGTGCGGCGCGCCGTGCTGGAAAACTTAAGCTTCTGGCTCGATCGCGGCGTCGATGGCGTACGGCTCGATGCGATCAACTTCTGCTTTCACGACCAGCAGTTGCGCAACAACCCGCCCAAGCCCCTCGAGCAGCGCACCGGCCGCGGCTTCCTGCCCGACAACCCGTACGCGTACCAATACCATGCCTACAACAACACGCGTCCCGAGAACCTGCCGTTCATCGAGGAACTGCGCACGCTCGTCGATCGCTACCCGGGCACGGTGACGCTCGGCGAGATTTCCGCCGAGGATTCCAACGCCACCATTACCGAGTACACGCGACCCGGGCGGCTGCACATGGGCTACAGCTTCGAGCTGCTGAGCAGCGAGCGCTCACCGGCGCACATCCGCGCTACCGTCGAAGGCGCACTGTCGGCCTCGCACGAGGCCTGGCCCTGCTGGTCGATCTCCAACCACGACGTACAGCGCGTAGTTTCGCGCTGGGGCAGCGCGAATTCGCCGCCGCACTTGGCCACGCAGTTCACCGCGCTGGTGTGCTCGCTGCGTGGCGCGGTGTGCATCTACCAGGGCGAGGAACTGGGGTTGCGCGAAGCGGACGTGCCCTTTGAATCGCTGCGCGATCCCTACGGTAAGGCCTTCTGGCCGAAATTCAAGGGACGCGACGGCTGCCGCACACCACTCCCGTGGTCCGACACGCCGCGCGGCGGTTTCAGCACCGGCACGCCCTGGCTGCCGGTGCCGGCCGAGCAGCGCGCGCTCGCGGTCGAGGTGCAGGAGCATGATCCGACCTCAACATTGCACGCGTTTCGCCGCTTCCTGCATTGGCGCCGGCAGCACCCGGCGCTGCAGTGGGGCGATATCGAGTTCCTGCTCGCGACCGACGCAGTGCTGGCGTTCACGCGGCACTACGAGGGCGAGCGCATCCTCGCGGCGTTCAACCTTTCAACCCGAAATGCAACCGCCGATCTGCCGCGCGTGCTCGCGGGGGCGCCGCTGGGCGGGCACGGATTGCCGGAAGGAAAGCTCGAAGGTGCGCGGCTTACCATTCCACCGCACGGCGTGCTGTACGTGCGCCTCGGCGCGTAGCCCCAGGGCTTCACGATCTTGCGGGCGTTCTAGTGCGCGCGGCGCCGCCAGGCCTTGACCACCTGGTCGCTAAAACGGTCCATCGCCACGCGCGCATCACCCCAAGCGCCGCCCGAGGGCGAAACTTCATCAAGCGAAGCGGGAGAGTAATCGAGCTCGACGCGATCGACCTCCTTGCCGTCAGCCGCGCGTAGCACGGCGATCAGGTGCGCGCCGCCGCGCGATATCGAGCGGAGGTAGTCGAGGGAGGGAGTCTGCTCCAACTGGTGGCGGGTCGGATGGGTCGGTACTGCGTCCTCAATCGACACCTCGATGTGCAGCGGCGCGGCCGCGTCGACCGTCACGCCCGCCGCCTTGAACGCGCTGCCCAGATATTCGGCGACCGCCGACTTCAGCTCAGTGGCTTCCTCGGCGCCGTAGAGATCGTGCAGCTTGACCTGGAGCTGCGAACCGACCGTGGCTGGCGCAAGCATCACCGTAGCGGCGTGGAGCGGCTGTGCGAGCGCGAGTGCCAGCAACATGGCACCGACTGCGGATCGATTGGCATGCGCTCGCATGCCGCGATCTTAGCACCGGCGGGGGATTGCACTAAGCCCGTTTAGATTCAAACGGTTAGTCCACGCAAGCCCGCTATGGCATGATGCCCGACGGGGGGAGATTTGGCTCATGCAGGCCAAGCCGACATCATTCGACATTGCCTACCTGGCTGGCGTCTCGCAGCCGACAGTGTCGCGCGCGCTGCGCGGCAGCCCGATGGTCAGCCTCGAGACGCGCAAGCGCATCGAAGCCATCGCGCAGCAGCTCAATTACAAGGTCGACAAGAACGCCTCGAACCTGCGCTTCCAGCACTCGCACACGCTGGCGTTGCTGCTGTTCGAAGATCCGACGCCCGACGAGTCGCAGATCAACCCCTTCTTCCTGGCGATGCTGGGTTCGATCACGCGCGCCTGCGCCAACCGCGGCTACGACTTGCTGATTTCCTTCCAGCAGATGTCGAGCGACTGGCACAAGGAATACGAAGACAGCCGCAAGGCCGATGGCATCATATTGCTGGGCTACGGCGACTACATCGCCTACCAGTCGCGCCTCGAGCAACTGGTCAGCCAGGGCACGCACTTCGTGCGTTGGGGCGCAGTGCAGGCCGGCCAGCCCGGGCTATCGGTGGGCTGCGACAATTTCCGCGGCGGCTACGACGCCGCGCGCCACCTGCTGGGCCTGGGGCGCAGGCGCCTCGCCTTCCTCGGCGATGCCTCGAATCACTACCCGGAGTTCCTCGAGCGCTATCGCGGCTATACCGAGGCCATCGCCACGGTGGGCGGCGAAGTCGATCCTGCCGCGCAGGTCAATGCAATCAGCACGGAACAGTCGGGTTTCGAGGCCGCCAACGAACTGCTCGCGCGCGGCGTGCGCTTCGATGCCATTGTCGCGGCGAGCGACCTGATCGCGATCGGCGCCATGCGGGCCTTCAAGGAGCGGAACATCGACGTGCCAAGCGAAGTGTCGGTGGTGGGCTTCGACGATATTCCCGCCGCCAGCCTCACCAACCCGCCACTGACCACAGTGATGCAGGACACGCGTCGCGCAGGCCAGGTGCTGGTGGAAACGCTACTGCGCCTGATCACCGAGCAGCACGCCGAGGGCACGGTGCTGCCGACTAAGCTGGTCGTGCGTCGTTCGTGTGGAGCGGCACACGCAGCGCCAGCAGACCGGCGATAAGAAAGCACACGCCACCGAGCACCAGCACCGCGATCGGAGCGCCGCCGAGGAATCGCTTCAGCACGAAACCCAGCACGCTGGCGGCCACCAGCTGCGGGATCACGATGAAGAAATTGAATATGCCCATGTACAGGCCCATCTTCCGCGCGGGCAGGCTATCGGACAGCAGCGCGTAGGGCAGTGACAAAATCGAGGCCCACGCGAACCCGACGCCGAGCATCGACACGATCAGCCAGTGATACTCGTGGATCAGGGCCATCGAGATGAGCCCGAATCCTCCCAGCCAGACATTGACCAGGTGACTGCGCTGCAGCCCGAGCGCGCGCACCATGAACGGAATGACGATGG
This sequence comes from Gammaproteobacteria bacterium, assembly GCA_025359205.1. Lineage (GTDB taxonomy): Bacteria > Pseudomonadota > Gammaproteobacteria > Steroidobacterales > Steroidobacteraceae > FEN-1191. The sequence goes on along the minus strand of JANYHD010000022.1, from coordinate 12,894 downwards.
CGGCCAGTGCAGCGAAACCGTTGTAGGCGCCAAACAGAAAATCGACCCAGTCGGCGCCGTTATTGTAAGCCGCCGAAGCCGGATCGCTGCTGTGGAAATGCACCTGCGTGACCGCCGCCGTCGTGTACAGCCACATCGAGAACAGCGCGAGCCAGGAAAAGAACTGCACCGGAATCAGCCGCCGCATGGTTCGCGGCATGTGTTCCAGATCGCGCATGATCGTGCCGAAAAAACCGCGCCCCGGAATCCAGGCATGCACCAGCAACGCCAGCCCCCAGGCCAGCGCCATGCCACTCACCAGGAACAACTGTCGATCGAGTCCATAAGTCGCCACGGTTCCGACCGCGGCCAGACCGAGCGCCGCCCATCCCAGGCCCTTGAAGATCTGCCCGCTGCCGCCGACCGCGGACGAATCGCCGTTACTCTGCTCGGGCGCCGAATCACCGAAGGCGTGCAGAGTCTCTGGGGGATATTCGCGCGTGCGCAGCACTGTCCAGCCCACGGCCGCAAGCAGCACCAGCGCACCGAGGTCAAAGGAATAGCGCAAGGTATCCGGCACGACTGCGTGGCCCGTCGCATCGGTGCCGTGATTGCTGACGCCCAGGCGGGTGAACAGCCAGGGCAGGACGCTTGCTACAACGGCGCCAATGCCGATGAAGAAACTCTGCATCGAATAGCCGGCTGGCCGCTGCGCCGGCCCAAGCTGGTCGCCGACGAAGGCGCGGAATGGCTCCATCGAAATGTTGATCGAGGCGTCCAGCATCCACAGGAGGCCGGCGGCGATCCACAGCACGCCCGAGCGTGGCATCGCCAGCAGCGCCACAGACGCCAGGATCGCACCAACGAGAAAGTAAGGCCGGCGTCGGCCAAGTCGCGTCCAGGTGCGGTCGGAGTAATAGCCGATGATCGGCTGCACCAGCAGTCCCGTCAGCGGCGCCGCGATCCACAGCGAGGGAATGGCGTCCAGGCTCGCACCCAGCGTCTGGAAGATGCGGCTGACGTTCGCATTCTGCAGCGCGAAGCCGAACTGCAGGCCCAGGAACCCGAAACACATGTTCCAGATCTGCCAGAAAGTCAGCGTCGGGCGCGCGTTGTTCGTCATGAAAACCCTCCCCTATCGAGGGCTCATCCTAGCGCTGCAGCACCGAACTGTCCGTGCATACGTATTCAGCACCATCGGCATCGGTCCCCGAGGCACGCAGACTCCAACTGCCAGCGCTGAAATCGGCCTCGAGTTGCGCATAGTGCTCGCCCTGGTGCCAGCGCAGCAGCAACTGATTAGCCGGCGTATCGCCGAGTTCGAAAGCGCCGCCAAAGGCCGGATGCGTGTTGCGCAGGCGTATCAGTCCGAGCAGCGCCGCCACGACGGGAGTACGCAGCTCGGTCTCAACCTCGGCACGGCTGTAGTAATGACGATTGATGTCGCGGCCCACACCGGTGCGCGCCAGCAACGCCATGTCGTTGTGGCCCGCGAGCAGGCCCACGTAGTACACCTGCGCTACGCCCGGCAGGAAGAACTGAATCGCGCGCGCCAGCAGGTAGGCGCGGCGGTCGCGGCCCATCGCGTCATAGAACGTGCAGTTCACCTGGTAGAGATCGAGGTTCGAGGCTGCGGCACCGGTCGCGCGGCGGCTTTCGCCGCCTGTGCGCTGGTGAATGATCTCGACCAGCTGGTCGAGTTCGGCCGGCGGCACGAGCCCTGGGCGGCCAGCGCGATCGCTCGCGTCGGCGCCGATGTCGATGATGCCGATGCCGTCGTGCGTATCGAGCACCGTCAGCGAGTTGCGCGGACGGATCCGGATCCACTCCTTCAGGCAGGCCGCGGTGCCAAACGCATGCGCGTGCAGCAGGAGTGGCGGCAACGCAAAATCGTAGACCCAGCCTACGCGCGCGGCAATCTCGATCTGCTTGCGGTAGTACGAGTGAATCTCGACCAGCACTTCGATGCCGAAGGAATTCGCCTGCCGCGCAAAATCGCCGATGAACTCGAAAGTCTCGGGCAGCATGAAGCAGCTGGTGCCGGCCTTCTTGATGGCGTAGCCGACGGCGTCGAGCCGCACCATGCGGATGCCGTTGGCCGCGAAGGTCTCAAGGATGCGCGTCAGGTAGGCGCGGCCCTGCGGATGATGCACATCGATGTCGATCTGCTGCGGCGTGAACGTGGTCCACAATGCCCGCAACTCGCCGTTGGCCAGCGTCACTTCGGTGAACGGCCGTCCCGGCCGCGGCCGGTAGATCGCCGCGAGCTGCGCGTCGCTCGCGCCTGCGGGAAACACGGCGTCGCGCGTGAGAAACAGGCCCGCGTACGCCGACGCCGCACCGTGCGCAAGGTAGTCGCGGAACTGCGGCGAATCTGCCGAGATGTGGTTGACGATCACATCGCCCATCACGTCGATGCTGCCGGTGAGTTGCTTTATGTCCTGCCAGGTTCCGAGTCGCGGATCCACCTGCGTGTGATCGATCGGATCGAAGCCGGCATCTGCACCATCGATGGGATGGAAGAACGGCAGCAGGTGCACACCACCAAAGACGCCGTGCAGCGGCCCATCGAGGAGTGCGCGCAATTCGGCGAGCCCGCCGCCGCCCAGGCGATCCACGTAGGTGATGAGCTGTACCTGGTTCTTCATGATTGCTTATGCTGGCCGGATCGCTATAATGCAATCGATTGCATACGGCTGTAAAGCCCGCTGCGATTGGGGGAGACTTTCATGACCGTGAACGAGCGACTGTTGCGGGCGCTTACCTGCATGATGTTCCTCATGTTTGCCATGACCAGTGACGCGGTCGGCAGCGTGATTCCGAAAGTCATCGAGGAGTTCCACCTCTCGCTCAAGGCGGGCGGCACCTTCCAATACGTGCCCATGACCGCAATTGCCCTCGGGGCAATACTGCTGGGTTTTCTCGCCGACGGCTTCGGGCGCAAACGTACCATCATCCTGGGCTTACTACTCTACGGAGTCAGCTCGCTCCTGTTTGCCTTCGGCAGCAGCTTCAATTTTTTCGTCGCGCTGCTCGCACTCGCTGGCCTCGGCATCAGCATCTTCAAGATTGGTGCGCTGGCGCTGGTCGGCGACATCTCGCATTCCCCGGAACAGCACACCTCGACCATGAACCTGATCGAGGGCTTCTTCGGCGTCGGTTCGATCGCCGGCCCGGCGATTGTCGCGGTATTGCTGACGCACGGGCTTTCGTGGAAATGGCTGTACGTGGTGGCTGCCGGCATCTGCGCCGTGCTCATGCTGGCCGCGTTTGCCGCGCGCTATCCCACCGTCACGCACCCGTCTGACGAACCCGTCAACTTCGCGCGCACGCTAGGCATGATGCGCGACCCCTGTGCGCTCGGCTTTTCGACCCTGATCATGCTGTACGTGGCGGTGGAAGTGGCGATCTACGTGTGGATGCCGACTTACCTGCAGGGCTACCGCGGCACGCACACCTGGCTGGTGGCCTATGCGCTGACCGTCTTCTTCGTGCTGCGCGCGGGCGGGAGATTCTTCGGCATCTGGCTGCTGCAGAAATTCCACTGGGCAGCGGTGCTGGCGTTGCTGAGCTTTGCGATCCTGGCCTGCTTCGCCGGGAGCCTGGCCGGCGGCGTCGGCACGGGCGTGCTGCTGCTGCCCTGTTCGGGCCTGTTCATGTCGATGATGTATCCCACGCTGAATTCGAAAGGCATCAGCTGCTTCCCGCGCTTCCATCACGGCGCGGTGGCCGGCGTGATCCTGTTCTTCACCGCGGCCGCAGCAGCGGCCGGCCCACTGGCGATGGCCGCGGTGAGTGACGCCTACGGCGGCGCGCAGTATGGCTTTGCGTTGGCGACAGTGTTCGCGGCATTGCTGTTCGCCGGGCTCGTGTACAACTGGCTGCGCGGGCCTGCCGAGCGCCGGCTCGCGCTAGCAGGCAATACTTAGGGCCGGTTCACACCCGGGAGATCGCTGCGCCCGCCGCTCGACTCGCGCACGATGAGTTCCGCCGGCATCGTGGCCGACGGCGTGTCTTCACCCCCCATGCGGCGGAACAGCAGATCGACCAGCATGTGCGCACCGCGCTGCAAGTCCTGCCGCACTGTGGTCAACGGCGGGTTGCCATGCGCGGCGAACGCAATGTCATCGTAACCGACCACCGCAACGTCGCGCGGCACGGACATGCCTGCCGCGGTGATTGCACGCACTGCGCTCAGGGCGATGACGTCGCTGGCGCCGAACACGGCGTCAAAGCTGCCCGCCGAGCCGATGAAGGCGCGCATGGCCTCGTAGGCCGTATCGGCTGTGAGATGCGCCGGCACGATGTGCGGTTGTAGCCCCACGCGGTCAGCGCGCTTGTGCGCCAGTCGGTAGCCCTCGTAGCGCAGACCGATCTCGGGCACCGAAGGATCGCCGAGGAAGATGATGCGCCGCCGCCCGAGGCCGATCAGGTGCTCGACCGCCGCCAGCGCGCCGGCCACATTGTCGGTGCCGACCGTGCAGTACGACTGGCGCGGCAGGTGTCCGCCCCAGACCACCAGCGGCTTGTAGCTGGCCGCCGCCTCCTCGAGCGCGGCGTGCTCGGTGCTCTGGCCGACGACCACGATGCCGTCGCTTTTGTGGCTGCCGATCAGGCGCAGCAACCAATCATCCATCGGCGGCACGATCTTCTGCAGGAACATGCCGTAGCCGCGCTGCGTGATGCAATCGGCCAGATGACCGAGCATCTCGGTGAAGAACGGATCGGTCAGCGGCTGGCTGGTCTCGTGGCCCAGTGGGATGGCGACGCTGATCGCCTGCGTGCGCTGCAGGCGCAGGTTTCGCGCCGTGGAGTTGATGACATAGCCGCGTTCGCGCGCCAGGCGGCGAATCTCTTCGCGCTTGGCAGCGGCCACCAAGGGGCTCCCGGCCAGGGCGCGCGACACAGTCGAAGCCGACACGCCGGCCAGCCGGGCGATATCTGACATCCTGGCGGGAGTTTCCCGGCGTTTCTTGTTCATGGAATTCGTCCGAAGGCGTCGTTCAGTTTTCGATAGTGTGCGGCGAGCCCGGCCGTCAGAGCGCCTTCGCCCATGCGCCAGCGCCAGTTCTCGCCCACCGTACCAGGTACGTTGTAGCGCGACTCGGTGCCGAGCGACAGCAGGTCCTGAACCGGCACCACGGCCAGCACGGCCACCGAAGCCAGCGCCAGGCGCACCAGTGCTTCCGGCATCGCGCTGGCACTCGAGCCGGCAACCGCACCGCTTGTCGCGCGTTGCGTCGCGCCGACGTAGCTGTCGACGCGCAGCGCCGTGGCTGGATCGAGCGAACGATACCAGCCGAGCGAGGTGTCGTTGTCGTGCGTGCCGGTATAGACGACGGTGCGCTGCGTAAAGTTGTAAGCGAGATGCGGATTATCGGCGGCGCCATCGAAGCCGAACTGCAGCACGCGCATGCCGGGCAGGTCGAAGGCGCGGCGCAGGGCCACCACATCGGGCGTGATGACGCCCAGGTCTTCAGCCACCAGCGGCAGTGCGCCCAGCGTCGCCGTCAACGCGGTGAACAGCGTTTCGCCCGGTGCGGGGAGCCATTGGCCTTCGCGGGCCGTGCGGGCCTGCGCGGGCACGGCCCAGTAGCCGGCCAGTCCACGAAAGTGATCGAGCCGCAGCAGGTCGAAGCGCTGCAGCGCTCTGGCGACCCGTGTGCGCCAGAACGCGAACCCGTCGCGACGCGCCTGTTCCCAGTCGTAGAGCGGATTGCCCCACAACTGGCCGTCAGCGGCGAAATAGTCGGGCGGCACTCCGGCCAGCAGCTTAGGGGAGCCGTCCGCACCCAGCTGGAACTGCGCGCGCTGCGACCAGGTGGCCGCCGAGTCGGGCGCCAGATAGATCGGCAGGTCGCCGTACATACGCACGCCGCGTTCGTGTGCGTACTCGCGCAGCGCACTCCACTGCGAGTCAAACTGCCACTGTTCGACGCGCAGCGCGTGCAGTTGTGGTTCGAACCGGGCGGCGGCCTCACGCAGGGCATCGGGATGGCGCTCGCGCAACGGCTGCGGCCAGGTCCACCAGGGGGCGGCGTCATGCGCGCGGCTCAAGGCCGCGAACAGCACGTAGTCGTCGAGCCATGATTGCTGCGCGCCGCAAAAATCCTCGAACGCCACTCGCGATTGTTCCGCGTTGGGTGCCTCGCTGCGGTCGATGAGCAGCGGGTTGCCGGCCTGGTCGGAGCGCACCCAATAAGGTGAACTATCCGCGCCCACCGGGCCGAGCGGCAGCACTTGCCAGACGCTGAAGCCCGCAGATGCCAGCCAATCGACAAAGGAACGCGCGGCGCGGCCGAAAGCGCCATGTTCACCCGGCAGCGCTGCCGGATGCACGAGCGCGCCGCTGCGGCGCCGGTCGAGGACGGGCGAGGCGCTCATGCCTGTGCGCGACGCATCACGCCACCGCCTTCGGGCGCGCCGCGGCCGACTGAGATGGCGTGAAACAGCGCATCCGGTGGTTCACGGCCGAGCAGGCGGTAGAGACTCGTGAGCTGGTGACGGAACAGGCGGTCGAAATCGCGCACCGCGAGGTAGGGATTGTAATCGCCGAACCACCAGAACCAGTCGGAGCTCTCGCAGAGCGCGAGCTGACGCTCGATCCGGTCACGCTCGTGTGGCGGAAGACCGTCATTGGCCAGCACTTCGTCGGCGGCGAACTTGGCCTGCACCAGCAGATCCCAGCCGGCATTCTTGTCGCGATCGCCGATCCAGGTCGACAGGGTGCCATGCACCCAGCTGCCCGCAACGACCTGGCGCAGTGGCTTGCGCTCCGGCTGTCGCGCCAGCACGTCGCTGAGCGTGGTCAACTCGAACTGCGGGTGAGCGGCGAGCGCTGCGTACAGTCCCTTGAGAAAATAGTACCCGTTGAAGGGGAAGTGCTCCCAGGCGTTCTCGCCATCGAGCGCGATCAGCGCCAGCGCGCCAGGCTGGCCGGCCTGCCCCGCAGCCAGGCGCTCGAGTTCGCCGACGAAATGCCGGACGGCATCGTCGCCGTGCCAGCTCGAGTACGTGAAGCCGATCAGATCGGAGAGCTCGTCATGCCGGAAGCACAAGCTCAACTCACGCCCCGGCACCTGCCAGGCGTGCAGCTCGGGCGCGCCGTTTGCGCCGCCGCCGTGGTGCGCGTCGCCGGACTGCACATCGCCGCCTTTGGCATCGAGGCAACCGCGCAACACGCTGCCGCTGCTGGCCGCCCAGCGCATGCCGTGCTGCTCGACGAGCTCGAGCGCGCGCTGGCTGATCGCGCCCTCCGAAGGCCAGCAGCCCGTGGGCGCGCGGCCAAACGTGCGCGTGAACACGCGCAACCCTTCCTGCATGTGCCACGCGGCCCGTTCCTCGCCGCCCGGATAGCATGCGGCGTGCGGCAGCGGCGCTGCAGGCACCGATTCGCGCGCCGCATTGAAGTCGATGAGCAGCGGCAGGATCGGATGCGCATAGGGCGACATCGCAAGTTCGACCTGGCCGCGCTCAGCCAGCGCGCGATAGCGCCCGAGGAGGCCCGCAAGCAGGTCGCCGATCAGCTCCAGCAACAGCCGACGGTGCGTGGCGCTGAACTCGCGCCCGCGATCAATGAGGATGGCGACACGCGCGTCGCTGCGCTTCACGGTCTCGCCGAGCCAGGCGATGTGGTACCAGACACCGAGGTCGCGCAGGTACTGATCGGATGCGTAGCCCACGCTGTCGTTCGTGCCGCAGGATTCGGCCAGTGCCGCCAGTTCCACATACACCGGATAGCGGTTGATCAGGTGCGCACGCTGCGCGCGCAGGCAGGCCTGCAGCAGCGCCAGGCGCGCGCCCGGCTCCACCGGCAGCGGCGCTTCCGACAGGACCGCGAGCACGGGGTCGGGCAGCGGCTCGCCGCTCGTGAGGTGGGCGCTCACGCGCGTGGCCAGTTCCTCGAGCTGCTCGATCAGGATCGGCGCGAAATTCACCACCGCGCGCGCCTGCGGGTTAGCCTCCAGGTGCGCGGCCATGTCGGTGTAGTCCTTGATCGCGTGCAGGTAGGTCCACGGCAGGATGTACTCGCCGTTGGCCGGATCGCGATACTGCGGCTGGTGCATGTGCCACAGCAGCACCACGGGGAAGCGCGTGCCACCGCTCATGCGGTCGCGATACTTCTCTGCAGCATCTCCGCAGTCACGAGCACGACACCGCCTTCGGTCACGTGGAAGCGCGCGGCATCGGCGCCGCGGTCCACGCCGATCTGCATGCCGTCAGGCACTTCACAGCCCTCGTCGAGGATCGCCTGCCGGATCGTGCAGCCGGTGCCGATCTTGACGTTGGGCAGGATGACGGAGCGGTAGACGCTGGAACGCTCGTCCACGCGCACGTTCGAGAACAGCAGCGACTGGTTGATCACCGCGCCGGAAATGATGCAGGCGCCCGAAACGATCGAGTTGATCGCCATGCCGCGGCGGCCGTCTTCGTCGAGGATGAACTTGGCCGAGGGCACGTGCGCCTGGTAAGTCCAGATCGGCCACTCCTCGTCATAGAGATTGAGCTCGGGTGCCACGTGCACCAGCTCGATGTTGGCCTCGTAGTAGGCATCGACGGTACCGACGTCGCGCCAGTAATTCTGCGCGCGCGTCTTCACGTCCGTGAACGGATAGGCGAACACCTGCAGCGTGTCGATCGCCGGCGGAATGATGTTGCGGCCGAAATCGTGCTTCGAGCCCTCGCTCTTTGCGTCCTCGACCAGCAGCTTGTCGAGCAGCCGGCCGTTGAACACGTAGATGCCCATTGAGGCCAGTGCCACATCGGGGCGGCCCGGGATCGGTTCGGGCTCCTGCGGCTTCTCGGCGAATTTCGTCACGCGGTTCCACTCGGTGACCGACAGCACGCCGAATTCGCGCGCCTTGTCGCGCGACACCTCGACCACGCCCACCGTGATGTCGGCGCCCTTCTCGACGTGATAGGCCACCATCGGACCGTAATCCATCTTGTAGATGTGATCGCCCGCCAACACCAGCACGTGCTTGGGCCGGAGCGTGCGGATCAGGTCGAGGTTCTGGTACACGCAGTCGGCAGTGCCGCGATACCAGTGCGCGCCGATCTGCTGCTGCGCCGGCACCACGTCGACGAACTCGCCGAACTCGCCACGCAGGTAGCTCCAGCCGCGCTGCACGTGCTGGATCAGCGACTGCCCCTTGTACTGCGTCATGATGAAGATCTGGCGAATGCCCGAGTTCACGCAGTTCGAGAGCGGGAAATCGATGATGCGGAACTTGCCGCCGAAGGGCGTCGCCGGCTTGCAGCGGTTGATCGTCAGGTCGTGCAAACGCTCGCCACGACCACCCGCCATGATGACCGCCAGCGTGCCGCTGGTGAGTCGGCTGACATAGCGCCCGGATGATGTTCTTGGGTTTGGTTTAGCCATCGCAATCGATCTCAGATGGGGCCTTCGTCGAGTATAGTACGCCGGCAATGGCCAACTGGATCGACGATCTGGCGGTGGACCGGGGACGCATCGCCGCCGGAACCCATCATGATCCGCACGGGGTACTGGGCCTGCGCGAGCGGGGTGGCCTCGCGACCCTACTGGCCTACCTGCCCGCCGCCCGGTCTGCAAGCATCGATGACCGGCTGGAGCTGACCCGGATCCCGGGCAGCGATTTCTTCCAATGGCAAGGCCCGCCCGGCACGCTGCCGCACCACTATCGGATCTGCTGGCGCGACAGCCATGACGCGCCGCGTGAACGCGTCGATCCCTACAGCTTCCTGCCCACCTTTGGTGCCCGCGATCTGACCGCCTTCAGTGGCGGCCATGAGCCCCGCGCCTGGCAATTCCTGGGCGCGCAGCGCATGCGGGTGGACGAGGTGGAGGGAGTCCGTTTTGCTGTTTGGGCACCGAATGCTGAAAGGGTTAGCGTAGTAGGCCCGTTCTGCGACTGGGACGGCCGCCGACTGCCACTGCGGAGCCTCGGCGCCAGTGGTGTATGGGAACTGTTCGTTCCGGGCCTGGGTACCGGCGAGCTCTACAAGTTCGAGATCCGCCACCGCGTCACCGGTGCGCTCGTGTTGAAGAGCGACCCTTATGGGCGCGCCACGGAACTGCGGCCCGGCACGGCCTCGATCGTCTGCGACAGCCACTACGGCTGGAGCGACGGCGACTGGATGCACGCGCGGCGGGAGCGCGACTGGCTGCACGCGCCGATGAGCATCTACGAAGTACACGCCGGCTCCTGGCGCCAGCACGGCGATGGCCGTTTCTACAGCTATCGCGAGCTCGCGGCCGAACTCATTCCCTACGTACGCGCGCAGGGCTTCACGCACATCGAGCTGCTGCCGATCACCGAGCATCCGCTCGACGATTCCTGGGGCTACCAGACCACGGGCTATTTCGCACCCACCAGCCGCCACGGCTCGCCCGACGACCTGCGCTATTTCATCGACCAATGCCACCAGGCCGGCATCGGCGTGCTGCTCGACTGGGTGCCCGGCCACTTTCCACGCGACGCGCACGGCCTGGCGCGCTTCGACGGTACGGCGCTGTACGAGTACCCGGATCCGCGCAAGGGCGAACATGCCGACTGGGGCACGCTGATCTTCAACTACGAACGCCACGAGGTGCGCTCGTTCCTGCTGTCGAGCGCCTGTTACTGGCTCGAGGAATTCCATTTCGACGGCCTGCGCGTTGACGCTGTCGCCTCGATGATCTACCTGGATTTCGGCCGCCGCGGCGATTTCGTGCCTAACCGCCATGGCGGCCGCGAGAACCTGGAGGCGATCGATTTCCTGCGCTCGCTCAACGCGACCACGCACTCACGCAACCCCGGCACTGTGACCATCGCCGAGGAATCCACCGACTGGCCGCAGGTCTCGCGGCCCACCGACGCCGGCGGACTCGGTTTCAGCATGAAGTGGAACATGGGCTGGATGCACGACACGCTTGACTACTTCAAGGAGAACTCGCTCTACCGCCGCCATCATCACCAGAAGCTCAGCTTCGGCATGATGTACGCCTATAGCGAGAACTTCGTGCTGCCCTTCTCGCACGACGAAGTCGTGCACCTCAAGCGCTCGCTGCTCGGGCGCATGCCCGGCGATCGCTGGCAGCAGCTCGCCAACCTGCGCGCGCTCTACACCTACATGTGGGCCTTTCCCGGCAAGAAGCTCCTGTTCATGGGCGGCGAGTTCGCGCACCCCTGGGAGTGGAATTTCCGCGCCGCGCTCCCCTGGTGGCTGGCCGATCACACCGAACATGCCGGCGTGCAGCGCGCCATCGCCGATCTCAACCGGCTTTATGCGCAGTGGCCCGCGCTGCACCGCTACGAGTTCGAGCCACGCGGCTTCAGCTGGCTCGATTGCAACGACGCCACCAACTCGACGCTCAGCTTCGCCCGCTGGTGTGAGGACCAGCACCTGGTGGTCGCACTGAATTTCACACCGGTGCCGCGCAGCGGCTACCGCCTCGGCGTGCCGCACAACGGCCACTACCGCGAAGTGTTCAATTCCGATTCCAGTTACTACGGCGGCAGCAATCTCGGCAATGGCGCCGGTGCGCAGGCCAGCAATGAACCGTACCAGGGGCAGCCGCATTCAATAGTCGTGACGCTGCCACCGCTGGCAGGAGTTATTTTCGCGCCAGGATAGTTACGCGCTCGCGGGACTGCGAGAGCCTGCCGACGTAGCGGTCGTGGGTGAATGCACCAGCGGTTGATGTGGTCGGCCGCGCTGCGCGTGCCGTCGCTTCGCGGCTGGCCCGATGGCGTGCTGTGTAAGCGCAAGACTGAAACGGAACACCGCATCGGGCCCGGCGCCGCTCGCTCGGCGGCCTCCGACACATCTGCCACCCATGCACTCGCCCACGACCACATCGAAGTCGGGAGCGCGCACCCACACGCAATCATTCCGACGCCGACCAATCACCGCCGCCAAGTGTGCCAGTCATGCTGGCGAGCTGGACGCATCCAGCGAATGCAGTTGTGCGTGGGATTGCGCGTACGGCTGGGCAAAATGTGTCGGAGGGCGCCGAGCCCGCAGCGTCGCCGCAATGCAGTGCTACTTTGGATTCTCGCGGCTACACAATGGGCCCTTGCGGCAGCTGGGGGCGAAGGCACGCGCAGCGCGCCCGACCACATTTTGCCCAGCCGTACGCGCAATCCCACGCGCGCCTCTACAATCTCTTGATTAATCCCATCTCGAGTGGGTGCCCCTGCAACTCGTGGTCCGGCCGCACCCGAAACTCCAGCTCGAACTGCCCGGAAGTCGGCGGGGCCGCGTCTAGTTCGAACACCTGCGAACCGTCACTGTCGGTTTCGCCGCTGGGCTTGAGCCGGGCGCGCCAGGCGTCGTCCTGGAAATCGCGGGTATAGGACGACAGCGCTGGCCACTGCATGCGCGTGCGCGGCAGCGTGCGGCGGGCCATGAATTCCACGGCGACATCGGCTGGCGACAAGCCGTTGAGATGGACGGCGATGCGCTGGCGCAGCCGCGCGCCGCTCTGCAGTTCCGCGGCTGGCGGCGACAGCAGTCGCAGGCCCACGCCGCCCCAGGCCTTGCGCACCTTGAGCTTCCAGGCCGCGAGTATGCGGGCGCCGGCATCATTGCTGGCAGATATGCGCTCGTGCTGGCGCGCCGCAGCCTGGTACAGGCCACGGTCGTAGTCGATGATCATGCGCCGCATGTTGAACTGCGGGATTACCGTCATCATGGCGCGGCGGCAGCGGCGCACCCATTCGGGCGAGTAACCCTGCGTGCCGCGCGCGTAGTACAACGGCACGACTTCCTCTTCGAGCGTGTCGAGCATCAGGTCGGCATCGAGCGCGTCGCGCCGGTCAGCATCCTGTACCTGCGTGGCGGGGATACCCCAGCCATTGGTGCCGTCCCAGGCCTCGGCCCACCAGCCATCGAGCACGCTGAGATTCAATCGTCCGTTGATCGCGGCCTTGATGCCGGAGGTACCGCTCG
>JANYHD010000034.1 GCA_025359205.1 Gammaproteobacteria bacterium | reverse complement strand
CATCCCGAATCGGGCGTCCGACGACGATGTAGTCGGCCCCGTATTGAAGAGCCTGCTCCACCGATACGACCCGCTTCTGGTCATCGCTGGGGCGGTTCTCGACTGGGCGAATACCTGGAGTAATCACCAGCAGGCGCGAGTCGATATACCGGCGGAGCAATTGCGCTTCGAGTCCGGAGGACACGACGCCATCACAACCGGCCTCGAGCGCGCGGCGCGCGCGCGAGAGCACGAGCTGCTCGACCTCGCACTTGAAGCCGAGATCATCGAGATCGCCGCGATCGAGACTCGTGAGCACCGTGACACCGAGCACCTTCACGTCGCCCTTGGCCTCGGCGGCCGCTTCCATGATGGATTGATTGCCGTGCACGGTCGTGAACGTGACGCCGCGATTGCGCAACTGGCGCACGGCGGCGGCAACGGTGGCGGGCACGTCGAAGAACTTGAGGTCGACGAACACGCGCTTGTCGCGCGACACCAGCCAGTCGAGCAGTGGAAAATATTCCCCGCCCATGAACAGCTCGAGGCCGATCTTGTAGAACTGCACGGCCTCACCGAGCTGTTCGACCAGCTTGCGGGCCGCGGCGGAATCGGCCACGTCGAGCGCGAAGATCAATCGCTCTCGATCAGGTATGGATTGCTTCATCAGGTACGCTCGGCGGGATCAAACAAACGGCGGTGTTCGAGAATGGCATAGCGATCGGTCATGCCGGCCACGTAGTCGGCGACGATGCGCGCGCGGCCACGCGGGCCCTCGGCGGCCTCGATACGGCGCGTGGCCTCGCAATATTCCTCGGGCATCAGGCGCGGGTCACTCATGAACGCGCCAAACAGTGCTTCCAGCACGCGCTTGGCTTTGCTCGTCATGCGCAGCACGCGGTGATGCCGGTAGACGCGCTCGCGCAGGAACTGCTTGAGCTCGAGGTGCTGCGCCTTCACGTCCTCGGCCATCGCAATCAGCAGGCCCTTGTGTGCGCGCACGGCGTCGACATCGCGCGGCGCAGCCGCGCCCAGCAGTTCGCCGCTGGTGCGGATCACGTCGATCACCACTTCATTGATCATGCGGCGGATGATCTCGTGAATCGCGCGGCGCACCGCGAGCTGCGGATACGCGCTGCGCACCGCGTCGGCGTGCCGCTTCACCAGGCGCACCTCGCACAGGTCATCGAGCGTGATCAGGCCGGCCCGCAAACCGTCGTCGACGTCGTGATTGTTGTAGGCGATCTCATCGGCGAGATTGGCGAGCTGCGCCTCGAGGCCGCTGCTGGTCCGGTCGACGAAACGCTGGCCGACATCGCCCAACTCGCGCGCCTTCGGCAGTGCGCAGTGCTTGAGTATGCCCTCGCGGCATTCGAAGGTCAGGTTGAGGCCCTGGAAATCGGCATAGCGTTCCTCGAGCTCATCGACCACGCGGAGCGACTGCAGGTTGTGCTCGAAGCCGCCGTACTCGCGCATGCACTCGTTGAGCGCATCCTGGCCGGCGTGGCCGAAGGGCGTGTGCCCGAGGTCGTGCGCGAGCGAGATGGCCTCGACCAGCGTCTCATTCAGCGACAGGGCGCGCGCGATCGAGCGCGCGATCTGCGCCACTTCGATCGAATGGGTGACGCGGGTGCGGTACAGGTCGCCCTCGTGATTGACGAACACCTGCGTCTTGTAGGCGAGCCGACGAAACGCGTTGCAGTGAATGATGCGGTCACGGTCGCGCTGGAACTCGCTTCGATACTCCGGCGGCGGCTCCGGGTAGCGGCGCCCACGAGTCTTGTGGTCATGCGCCGCGTAGGGCGCCAGGTTCGTCGCATTCATGCGCCGAAGCTCTCGTGCAGCGTTTCCTGCAGCACCGCGTCCGGATATTCGCCGGAAATATAGGCGCCTCCGAGGCCCTTGAGCAGCACCAGGCGCACGCGTCCGGACTTCACCTTCTTGTCGATGCTCATGTACCCGGCGGCCCTGGCGGCGCCGATTTTCGGCGCATCGGTGCGGAGCCCCGCAAGCTTGAGCAGGGCCTCCACGCGCGCGACGTCATCAGCTGATAGTTCGCCGAGGCGCTGCGACATGCGGGCCGCAATCAGCAGGCCGACGCCCACGGCTTCGCCGTGCAGCCACTCAACGTAGCCGGTCGATGCTTCGATGGCGTGTCCAAAGGTGTGGCCCAGGTTCAGCAGCGCGCGCTCGCCCTGCTCGCGCTCATCGCGGCCGACGATCTGCGCCTTCACCTGGCAGGAGCGATAGATGGCAAGCGCCAGTGCCGTGGCATCGAGCCGACGGAGCGCGTCCATGTTGTGCTCGAGCCAGGTGAAAAAAGCGGGATCGCAGATCATGCCGTACTTGATGATCTCGGCGAGCCCGGCCTGCAGCTCGCGCTCGGGGAGCGTCTTGAGCACCTCGGTGTCGGTCAGCACTTCACGCGGCTGGTAGAAAGCGCCGATCAGGTTCTTGCCGCCCGGATGATTCACGGCGGTCTTGCCGCCCACGGAGGAATCGACCTGCGCCAGGAGCGTGGTGGGCACCTGCACGAAATCGACACCGCGCTGGTAACAGGCGGCGATGAACCCCGCCAGATCGCCGACCACGCCGCCGCCGAGGGCCAGCACCAGCGCATCGCGGCCGAAGCGGTTGGCCACCAGCACGTCGAACACGCGCCCCGCCGTGTCGAGCGACTTGTGCTGTTCGCCATCCGGCAGGATCACTTCAACCACGTGCCGATCGGCCAGCGCGCTCTTTACCGCAGGCGCGTACAACGGCGCCACCGTCGTGTTGCTGACCAGCAGGATATCGCGCGCCGGAACCGCCGCCTGCAGGAGCGAATGCTGACGCAGCAACCCGGCCCCGATGTTGATCGGGTAGGAGCGGTCTTCGAGCTCTACGGTGAGTGTCTGCATGCAGCCGCGCGCGCCGGGGGCCGCAAGTATAACCGCGGACAGCTAGAGGTTGGCGTTGGCGCCGGGGACGGCGTTCGCGCCGCGGTAGGCCTCCACGATCTGGCCGGCCACGTGCGCGACGCGCTTGCGGGTCGTGACGGCCACGAAATCGGCAATTTCACGGTACAGGGGCTCGCGGATCTGCATCAGCTCCTCGAGCCGCCGGCGCGGATCGCCGGTGCTGAGCAACGGGCGGTGGCGCGTGCGGCCGGCGCGCTCGGCTTGCTGGGCGACGGAGGTTTCGAGGTACACGACCCAACCGCGTTCGGCGAGCAGCCGGCGGTTGTCCGGATGCAGCACCGCGCCGCCACCGGTGGCCAGCACCACGCCGCTCTGCGCGGTCAGCGCCGCGATCGCGTCGTGCTCGCGCTTGCGGAAACCGGCCTCGCCCTCGCGCTCGAAGATCAGCGGAATATCCGCGCCCGTGCGCAGCTCGATTTCGTGGTCGCTGTCGATGAAGGGCAGCTCGAGCAGCCGCGCCACCTGGCGGCCCACGGCCGTCTTGCCCGAACCCATGGGACCGATGAGGAAAACGTTGGGGCTGCCCATCATTGCCTGTCTAGCATGCCGGGGATGGCGGCAGAAACAAAGCGGCCGCCCGGAGGCGGCCGCTCGTGATCAGGGCGATAGAAGTCAGCGCGTCATTTGGGGTCCGCGCAGGTCGTCCCTACGCCGTACGGGCTGACGGGGCCCGGAGGCCCAATGCTGCAGGAACCGTAATCCTTGGCGGTGCCCACCAGGACAAATGTTGAGCTCGTGCTGCTCTGCGTACCCTGCACCGTGGTCGAGGCCACCAGCGATACCATGGTCCAGTAAGAATGATCACGCGGATACGTGATTAGCACATCAAGGCGCCCACTCGCATCGGTGATGTTGGACCCGGACTTGGTCGAAACGACCGCGATATTTCCCGGATCGAGTTTGGCGTTGCGATTGTAGTCCTTGCACGGTACGAGCCCGCCGCTTCCATCCGGGCACTGGCCCAGCGAATTGATGTTGCCGGTGTAATCTGAGTCCTCGTTCTTGCAAAGGGTGAGGCCGTTGTAGGAATCCAGATCACCCGTAGCCGTCGAATACTGGGGTCCCCAGGCAGTCCCGCATGTCAAAAAGCCCTTGCCATAGGCGACCGGCAGCACGGCCAGTGCAATCGGCACGTTGGGCAACGCCGCCCCGCCACTATCGACCGCGAAGACCGAATACTGGATCTGGTAGATCGAAACGGCGACACTATCGTCGATCGTGTTGCCCGTGCCGAGCGACAGGAACACGGTCTGGCCACCTACCGTCAGCGACGTGTTGGCAGTGATGGCCTTGCCATGGACAGTGGCCGTAATCGTGACGCCATTCGCGCCGCTGCTCGAATTTCCGGCCGTGTAGACGACCTGCGCGCTGCCCTGGGCATTCGTTGTTGCAGAAGCGGCCGAAAGTCCGCCGTTGGTCGGGTCATTCGTCAGCTGGAAATCCACCGTCGCGCCCTCGACCAGATTGTTGGCGGCGTCACGTACGAGGGCGGTGATTGTGCTCACGCCCTGCACTCCGACGGTGGCCGGTCCGGCCTGCACGGCAATCTGCGACGGATTGTTGGCGACGAAATCGAGGTTGACCTGCGCGATGACGCCCGAGGCACTGGCATCGATGGCTGATGGCCCCGCCCCCGTTGAACTGATCGTTACAGTGGCCTGACCGTTCGCGTCCGTGTTGATCGGTGTCGTTTGCGACAACGTGCCGCGCGAAGCCGCGAACGTGACTGGCTGTCCAACCACGGGCGCGCCGTTGCTGAGCCAAGTTACCGTAACAGGTTGCACCGCACCGATCAGTACTTTGGTGCCGTTTGCCGGCGCGGTAATGTTGAAGCTCTGCGTGCTGATGACCACCGTTACCGTCTTCGGCGGCAGCGTGAGTGCCGTTGCGGTCACCGTGTCGGTCCCGCCGACAGTCGCAGTAAGGGTGAAGTTAAGTCGACCGTTCGCATCCGTGGTGGACCCCGCGTTGGACGGAGTCAGCGCATTTCCCAGGGCGGAAGTCAGTGCGACCGCGACGCCGGGAATGCCCTGGCCCGCAGAATTTGTCAGCACCACGGTGTAGTTTCCCGTGCCGTTCAGCACCAGATTTCCCGAACCACTGAGCGCCAGCGTGGTGCCCGCCACGTCCACCGTCACTGTGGCCGTCTTCGTGCCCACGGTCGACGTCACCGTGATGGTGCGGTTGGACGGATCGGACCCGGCGTTGAGGGTGGCCTGCGCCAGGCCGTTGGCATCGGTCTTGCCCTGCGTAATGGCCAGCGACCCTGAGTCAGCCTGAAAGACGACCGCCACATTGGCCATGACGTTGTTGCTCGAGTCCTTCACCAACGCGCTGATGGTCGCGTTGTTCGAGCTGTCGGAATGAATCTGCGGCAGGCTCGTGAGCAGCGTCAGGCTGCCGACGACGACCGTCGTGCCCCCACCGCTCCCGCAGGTGTTCGCAAACGAAGTGCTGCAACCGCTGCCGCCGCCGCAGGCCGCGAGGGCCAGTGCCGCGAGTGCCGAGAACCATCGAAGTTTGCGCATCTTGATCACCTGAGCAATTGATCTGTTGGTAAGGTCCATGGGCATTCCCTGGCAGGTCAATTGACCTTGACCCCTTCACGCAGGATCTTCGGCGTCACGAAGATCAACAGCTCATTCTTGTTATTCACCTTGGTCGTGTTCTTGAACAGGTGCCCGAGTATCGGAATGTCGCCAATGTAGGGCACCTTCTTTTCCGAATCGCGGCGCGTCGTCTCGAGGATGCCGCCCAGCACCACGGTCTGGCCGTCGCCGACCATCACGCGCGTGGTCAGCGTGCGCGTGTCGATCGCCGGCACGTTGACGCCGCCCGAGGTCACCACCACCGTGCCGACGCTGTCCTTGGTGACGGCGAGGTCGAGGATAATGCGATTGTCAGGCGTGATCAGCGGCGTCACCTTGAGCGACAGCACCGCTTTCTTGAACGATATCGTGGTCGCGCCGCTCGAGGCTGACTGCTGGTACGGGATTTCCGTGCCCTGCTCGATGGTCGCTTCCTTCTGGTTCGCCGTGATGATGCGCGGCGAAGAGACCACTTCGCCCCGCCCTTCGGCCTGCGCCGCGGAGAGCTCGAGGTCGACGATGTAGTCGGAGCCCAGCAGCATGAACGCCAGACTCCCGGCCGGGTTCGAGACCGGCATGTTCACGTTGTAGCGGTTGCTGGCGGCATCGCCCGTCGGCACGCCGACCGGATACGGAGTGCCTTTTGAACCGAGGTTGGCCAGCGACGTGGAGAGGCCCGTGTCGGCGCCCGCGGCCGTTCCGGAGGTGAGGAACAGGCCGTTGTTGCCGTTGCCGCGCGTGCCGGTGAGACCGGCGCGCACACCCAGGTCACGCTCGAAATCGTCGTTGACGATGACCAGGCGCGACTCGATCAGCACCTGGCGCACCGGAATATCGAGCGTGGTGACCAGCCGGCGCACCGCGTCGATGCTCTCGGAGGTGTCGTTGAGCAGCAGCGTGTTGGTGCGCTCGTCAACCGCGACGCTGCCGCGCGCGGACAGCACGGAAGTGGTCGTCGAGTTCTTGAGCAGCAGCGCGAGGTCCGAAGCCTTCGCGTAGTTGACCTGCAGGAACTCGGTACGCAGTGGCGCGAGCTCCTGGATATCCTTCTTCGAAGCGAGATCGGCCTTCTCGCGTGCCGACAGTTCGTCGGCGGGCGCCACGATGATCACGTTGCCGTCGTGGCGCTTGTCGAGGCCCTTGGTGCGCAACACGATGTCCAGCGCCTGGTCCCAGGGAACGCTCTGCAGGCGCAGCGTGACGCTGCCCTTGACCGTGTCGCTGACCACGATGTTCTGGCCGCTGGCGTCCGCGAGCAGCTGCAGCACGGCACGCGTATCGATGTCCTGGAAGTTCAGCGACAGCTTCTCGCCACTGTAGACCTTCTTCTCCTCGCTGTTCGCGGCGGCCTTGACCACCGGCTGGATCTCGACAACGTACTGGTCGTCAGACTGGTAGGCGAGCTGCTGGAACTCGCCGCCCGCCGTCAGCACGATGCGCGTGTCGTTGTTGACGCGCAGCGCATCGAAGCCGCTCACCGGCGTGCCGAAATCCTGCGTGTCGTAGCGGCGCGCGAGCTTGTGGGGCAGCGCAGCGTCGGAGAAATTCACGATGATCTGCGAGCCCTGCTGGCTGAGGTTGATGGGCGTGCGCGGATCGGATAGCCGCACGACCAGCCGGCCCACGCCGCCTTCGCCGCGGCGGAAGTCGATGCTGCGGATCTCGCGCCCGGCACCGGGAGCGGCCGCATCAGGCGCGGCGGCCGGAGTTGCGGCTGCGGCTGCACTCGCCGTATCGGCAGCGCCCGCGCCGACGGTGACGATGATGTCGTTGCCGGCAACCCGCGTCTGGTAGGGTTGCAGCGCGTCGAGGTTGAGGACGATGCGGGTGCGGCCGTTCGCTTCAGCGGCCAGCACGGTGTCGACGCCGGCCGAGGCCACGTCGATGCGGCGCGCAGGCAGCGCCAGGGCGACGCCGGGCAGGTCGAGCGAGATGCGCGCCGGCTTGTCGATGGTGAAGCTCATCGGCTGGGGCGCAGGGCCGGACAAGTGCAGGGTGAGCTGCACCTGTTTGCCGCCGATGGTTTGCACGTCGATGGACTGCAGCGAGTTGGCGCTGGCCGGGGCGTCAGCCGCCTGGGCACTCTGCATGACGAACGTGGCGGCCAGGCAGGCCAGTGCCAGCCCCAGGGCGCTACGCAGGTGGTGGAAGGCGGTTGCTCGGTTCATTCGCTTGCTCTCCATTCCGGTCACTCGTTCAGGGCCAGGGCCGCGGGACGTTCGATGTATCCGCCCAGGCCGTCGGGAACGAGTTCAATCAAAGAGATCTTGTTGGGTGCGATATCAGTGATATGGCCTTCGTTCTGGCCGAGATGGTTGCCGACCAGCACGCGCTGCACGCGGCCGTCGGTCACCTGCACCAGGCCATAGTTCTGGCCGTTGAGCTTGAGCGTGCCCACCATCTTGAGCGTGTCGAGCGAGAACTGCTCGAGGAACTCATGATTGCGGGTGCGGTCGTCAGGGCGCGGGCCATTGGTCGCGCCGCGCGAGCCGCCCGGCACGAACGGCGAGCGCAGCGCGCCGCTGGAATAGACGTAGCTGTCGTACGGCTTGATCTCCGGGAGCGGTTCGACACGCCCGCCCGGTTCCTTCCGGGTCGCGTCGATGAAGGTCTGCAGGTCGGCGTCACGGCCCGAGCAGCCCGCGAGCACGCTGCCGCACAGCGCCGCGACCGCGATCATCCGCCAGGACTTGAATTGATTCTGCTGCATCCGTTTACCCGTTGCTTGCCCGTGCGACGCTTAGCCTGCCGGCCGCTTGGCCCCTTGCTCGCTCTTGCGCCGGTCGGCTTCCGCCTGCGCCACTTCCCCGTCGTCGAGGTAGCGATAGGTCTTGGCCGTCAGGTCCATCTGCAATTGATCGAAGGCGCCGCCCTTGGCAGCGGGCGCGATCTTCACGTCATGGAGCGTCACGATGCGCGGGAGCGCCGCAATACCGCTGACGAAGGCGCCAAACTGGTGGTAGCTGCCGGCGAAGCGGATCTTGATCGGCCGCTCGGCGTAGAAATCCTTGCGCACTTCGCTCTCGGGCTGGAACAGCTTCTGGTCGAGCGCCGCGGCGAGGCCGGTCTGCGAGATGTCGACCAGCAGGTTGTCGACCTCGGTCTTGCTCGGCAGCTGGCGCAGCATGGCGCCGAAGGACTTCTCGATGTCGCCGAGCTGTTGCTTGTAAACGTCGAGGTTGGTGGCCTTGGCGTGCTTGGCTTTGAATTCGCCGCGCAGCTGCAGTTCCTGGTCCTGCAGCGCCTGGAGCTGCGGGTTCAGGTCGGTCCACACAAAGAACCAGGACGCCACACCCGTCAACACCACGAAGCACAAGCCGACCGCGCCCGCACGCACCGCGAACGGCCAGCGGCCCGGGTCGCGCCAATCGAGCGAGCGCAGTTCTTCCATCAGGTTCATGGCGCACCTCCACTGTGGGCGGCGCGTTTGGGCTTGACCTGAGTCTCTTCGTCCTCATTGCTGGTGACGATCTGCGAGGCATCGAGCACGAAACTGTTACCGACCGTGTTGCCGGGCTTGCTCTCGACCACCTCGAGCTCGGGATCCTTCATCCACTGCGAGGCGGAGATCGAGCGCATGAAGGTCGATACGCGCGTGGATGATTGCGCCACGCCCTCGAACTTGAGCTTCTTGCCATCCTGCGTGAACGCGGTCAGGTAGGTGCCGTCCGGCATGGTCTTGGCGACCTCGTCGAACAGGTGCACGACTTCCGAGCGCGAACGCTGGAGCTTCTCGATGACCTGCATACGCGCGATGAAGCGCTGCTTCTGCATCTCGAGGTCGTTGATCTCCTCGATCTGGCGGTCGACGGTCTTGATCTCCATGCGCAGGCGGTCGTTACGCGCCTCCTGCGAGCTGATCATCGACTTGAACAGCAGGAAGCAGCCGAAGGCGACCACCACGGCGCCGATCGCCGCGCCGCCGAGGGCCACGAAGAACGCCAGCTTGCGCTCTTTGCGCTGCTGATCGCGCCAGGGCAGTAGGTTTATGCGTGGCATGTCAGTCGAAACTCCGCAGGGCTAGGCCGCAGGCCGTCAGCAGGGCCGTGGCGTCGCGTTGCACCGCCTGGGCCTTGGCGCGCGAGGACAGCACCATCTGCCCGAGCGGGTCGCCCTTCTCGGCGCTGATGCCCACGCGGCTCTGGATGACGTCGGCGACGCCGGTGACATTGCCACAGCCACCACAGATCAGGATCTTTTCCGGCTGCTCGCGCCCGCTGCCGGAGGCGAGGTAGAACTGCAGCGAGCGACTGACCTGCTGGGTCATGTCGTCGATGAACGGGTCGAGCACCTCGGCCTGGTAGTTGCCGGGCAGGCCGCCTTCTTTCTTGGCCCGGCCGGCCTCCTCCATGGTCAGGCCGTAGGTGCGCATGATTTCCTCGGTGAGCAGCTGTCCGCCGAAGGCGAAATCACGCGTGTAGATGATCTTGAGGTTGCGCAGCACGCTGAACGTCGTGCTGCTGGCGCCGAAGTCCGCCACCGCGATGGTGCGATCAATGCCGCCGTCGGGCATCTGGTGCGTCATCAGCTTGCAGGCGTTCTCCAGCGCGAACGCCTCGACGTCGACGATGCGCGCATTCAGGCCCGCGGCAGCCACGGCCGCGCGGCGCTGCTCGACGTTGTCGGTGCGCGAGGCCACCAGCAGCACGTCAACCGATTCGTTATCCTTCTCGGACGGCCCGAGCACTTCGAAGTCGTAGCTGACTTCATCCATCGGGAAGGGGATGTACTGGTCGGCCTGCATTTCGACCTGCGCCTCGAGGTCGGCGTCGCGCAGGCCTTTGGGCATCTGAATCACCTTGGTGATCGCCGCGTCGCCGCTGATCGCGATCGCGACCTCGGTGGCGGCTGCACCCGAGCGTTTCACGGCGCGGCGGATCGCTTCGCCCACAGCCTGCGGGTCGACCAGGGTCTTCTCGTTCATGGAATTCGCCGGCGTCGGCTCGGCCGCGTAGGATTCGACGCGGTAGTGGCCACCGGAATTGATGAGCTCGATCAGCTTGATCGAGGAGGTCGTTATATCCAACCCCAGCAGCTGGCGGTTCTTACGCGAGAACAGGAACACGTTTTCCCTTCCTTATCAGTAAGATACACGCCACAATGGCGAATTCGTGAGAATGTGCGGACAAATATATATCAGCCATCGGTTAAATTGAACGTGAGTCGTCTCACGGATTTGGTCCTTGCATGGCCGCGGTGGTCCACATCCGTTCCCACGGGCGAAACGGGCGCTGCGCGTCATATGTCACAGCCCCGCACTTCACCATGCGTGGCCGCACGGCGCAACAAACGGAGTCTCAATAGGTGAAGTCGCGCACGCTGCGTGTATTGGCTGGCCTCAGCGCCATCGGTTTTGTGCTGCTGCTGGGCATCATTTATGCCTTTCTGGCGGCTTATGTGTACCTGGCGCCCTCGCTGCCGAGCTCCGAGGGCATGCGCACGCTGCCGCAGCAGGTGCCGCTGCGCGTTTATACAAGGAGCGGCGCGCTGATCAGCCAGATCGGCGAGCAGCGGCGCGTGCCGGTCAGCTACGACGAGATCCCCGAACTGGTGCGCGAGGCCTTCCTTGCGGCCGAGGATGATCGCTTCTTCCAGCACGGCGGCATCGATTACTTCAGCGCGCTGCGCTCGATCTACGTCGACCTGACCACCGGCGACTACTCGCAGGGCGCCAGCACCATCACCATGCAGACGGCGCGCAACATGTTCCTGACGCGGGATAAGAACATCACGCGCAAGCTCCAGGAGATCTTCGTGACGCTGCGCATGGAGCACAGCTTCACCAAGCAGGAGATCCTTGAGACCTACCTGAACGTCATTTTCTTCGGCCAGCGCGCCTACGGAGTCGCCGCCGCGGCCGAGGTCTACTTCGGCAAACCGCTGAACCGCCTGTCGGTCGCCGAGGCGGCCATGCTGGCGGGACTCCCGCAGGCCCCCTCGCGCTACAACCCGGTCACCAACCCGCAGCGCGCGGCCGAGCGGCGCCGCTACGTCCTGCAGCGCATGCTTGCGCTCCGCTACATCGACGCCGACACCGCCCACCGCGCCATGAGCGAGCAGATCAACGCGCACGAATACGCGCCGCGCTTCGATGTCGAGGCCCCGTACATGGCCGAGATCGCCCGCCAGATCGTAGTCGCCCGCTTCGGCGATGCGGCCGTCAATGCCGGCTATCGCGCCTTCACCACCATCGACGGTCGGCTGCAGACCGCGGCCAACCGCGCCCTGCGGCTGGGGCTCATCGACTACGACCGGCGGCACGGCTACCGTGGCGTAATCCGCCGCGTACGGCTCGACGCCAGCGCGGAACCGCGTGATTTCGAGGCGCTGCTGAACGACATCGCGCCCGTGGGCAACCTGCAGGCGGCCGTGGTCGCCTCGGTGGCGCCGGCCGCGGCGCGCGTGTACGTGCGCGGCGGCGGTTTCGCGCAGATCGACTGGGATGGCGTGTCCTGGGCGCGTGGCGGCGCGCCGACCGGCAAGGTCGACTCGCTCCTGCATCGCGGCGATGCGATCTACGTGGTCAGCGACGGCGCGGGCCACGCGCAGCTCGCGCAGGTGCCGGGCGTGCAGGGCGCGCTGGTGGCGCTTGACCCGCACGACGGCGCAGTCGTGGCGCTCGTCGGCGGTTTCGACTACTTCAGCAACGCCTGGAACCACGTGACCCAGGCCCGGCGCCAGCCTGGCTCGGGCTTCAAGCCGTTCCTGTATTCGTGCTCGCTCGAGCACGATTTCACGCCCGCCAGCATCATCATGGACGCGCCGGTGGTCATGGCCGACGGCAGCGTCGAGCAGGTCTGGCGGCCAAAGAACGACAGCGGCACCTTCAGCGGCCCCACAAGGCTGCGCGAGGCGCTGGTGCACTCGCGCAACCTCGTGTCGATCCGCCTGCTGCGCGCTGTCGGCACTGACACGGTGCTCGACTACGCCACGCGGTTCGGCTTCGATCGCGCCACCATGCCCGACAACCTCACGCTGGCGCTCGGCACGCTGCCCGCGACGCCGCTCGAGGTCGCCACCGGCTATGCCGCCTTCGCCAACGGCGGCTACAAGGTCGACCCCTATTTCATCGAACGCATCGAGGACGCGCAGGGCAAAACCGTCTGGCGCGCCGCGCCGCGCGAGGTGTGCGAGAGCTGCGCGGACGACGGCACGGCTCCCGCCACGGGCGCGGGCCAAGCCTCGGCTGCGGGTCAGGCCGCCAGCGCAGGGCAAGCTGCAGCCGCCGACCAACCCGCGGCGGACGCCATCGCCCAGGTCCTGCCACCCGGGGTCTCGCCGCTCGATCCCACGCCTCCGCCGCAACCACGCAGCACGAACCTGCTCACGGTGGCGCCACCGCTCGCGCTGCAGCTACCGCCCCTGTCCGCCACCACGCGCCGCGCGCCGCGCGTCATCGGCGCGGCCAACGCCTGGCTGATGGACAACATCATGGCGGACGTGATCAAGCGCGGCACAGGCATCCGCGCGCGCGTGCTGGGGCGCGATGACGTCAGCGGCAAGACCGGCACCACCGATGAAGCCCGCGACACCTGGTTCAACGGCTTCAATCAGAACCTCGAGGCCACGGTGTGGGTCGGGTTCGACCAGGCGGAGCCGCTCGGCGAGGGTGAGGAAGGCAGCAGCGTGGCCGTGCCCATCTGGGTGCGGCTGATGCGCGTAGCCCTGAGCGACGTGCCCGATGTGCCGCGGCCGGTGCCGGCGGGGCTCCTGACCGCGCGCATCAACGCGCAGACCGGCCAACTTGCGAAGGCCGACGACCCGGCGGCCATCAGCGAGTATTTTCTCACCGGCAGGCTACCGCCCGCAGGCGCCGCGCTCGGTACGCCGTCCAACTCCGGCAGCGAGCCGCTTTTTTAGCCGTGCCGCGCCGCAATTCACCGCGCAGCGAGAACCTGCGCCGGGCCATCGCGCAGGAGGCCGCGCGCGTCATGGCCGAGCACGGCATCCAGGATTTCCGCGCTGCCAAACGCAAGGCCGCCGAGCGCTTCGGCGTGGCCGAGGAAGGCTCGCTGCCGAGCAACGCCGAGGTGGAAGCCTCGCTCCTCGAGTACCAGCGGCTGTTCGCGGCCGACACCCACGGCGTGACGCTGCGCGCGCAACGCAACGTCGCCCTGCGCGCCATGCGCTCGCTCGCCACCTTCTCACCGCGGCTGGTCGGCCCGGTGCTGGCCGGCACCGCCACGCCGCACAACGACGTGCAGCTGCACTTGTTCGCGGATCGGCCCGAGTCGGTCGCGCTGAACCTGCTCGACCGCGGAGTCGGGCACGATGTGGGCGAGCACCGCGTGCGCATCGATGCCGAACGCTTCCAGGTGTTTCCTTCGGTGCAGTTCGAGATCGACGAGCAGACGATCGACGCGACGGTGTTTCCGGTGGATGGCATCCGCCAGGCGCCGATCAGCCCGGTCGACGGCCGGCCCATGCGCCGCGCCGATGCCAGCGAGCTCGAGGCGCTGCTGGGCGAGAACGGCGGCTAGCTGCGCTTGGCGACGTCGAGGTAGTCGCGTTGCGTCGGGCCGGTGTAGAGCTGGCGCGGACGGCCGATGCGCATCGCCGGATCGCTGATCATTTCCATCCAATGGGCGACCCAGCCGACGGTGCGCGCAATCGCGAACATCACCGTGTACATCGAGCGCGGAATGCCCAGCGCGCTGTAGATGACGCCGGAGTAGAAATCGACGTTAGGATAGAGCTTGCGCGAGACGAAGTACTCGTCCTTCAGCGCGATCTCCTCGAGGCGCAGCGCCAGCTCGAACAGCGGATTGTCGGTGCGGCCGAGCTTGGCGAGCACGCGATGGCAGGCCTCGCGGATGATCTTCGCGCGCGGATCGAAATTCTTGTAGACGCGGTGGCCAAAGCCCATCAGCTTGAAATGGCTGGACTTGTCCTTGGCCATGTCGAGGTATTTGGGGATCTGGTCCGCAGTGCCGATCTGCTCGAGCATGTCGAGCACAGCTTCGTTGGCGCCGCCGTGCGCCGGGCCCCACAGCGCCGACACGCCCGCTGAGATCGCCGCGTACGGGTTCGCCCCGGTGCTACCGGCCAGCCGCACCGTCGAGGTGCTGGCGTTCTGCTCGTGATCGGCGTGCAGCATGAACAGCAGGTCGAGCGCCTGCGCCGCAACAGGGTCTACCTGATAGGGCTCGCAGGGCACGGCGAAGAACATGTTCAGCAGGTTCGCGCAGTAAGCCAGGTCGTTCCGCGGGTACACGAACGGTTGGCCAAGTGCATGCTTGTGCGCGGCGGCGGCGATCGTCGGGAGCTTGGCGACGATGCGGTGCGAGAAGATCTCGCGGTGCCGTGGATTGTGGATGTCCATCGAGTCGTAATAGAACGCCGCCATCGAGGCGACCACCGCCGACACCATCGCCATCGGATGCGCGTTGTGGTGGAACCCGTTGGTGAACCGCAGCAGCGACTCGTTGATCATCGTGTGGCGCGTGATGCTGGTGCGGTAGGCGGTGAGCTGCGTGTTGCTCGGCAGCTCGCCGTAGATCAGCAGGTAGGCCACTTCCATGAACGAGCTGCGCGCGGCAAGTTGTTCGACCGGATAACCGCGGTACAGCAACACGCCCGCATCACCATCGATGAAGGTGATCTTGCTCTCGCAGCTCGCCGTGACGCTGAAGGCCGGGTCGAAAGTAAAGACGCCCTGGTCCTTCGAAAGCGCGCTGATATCCAGGCAATCGGGCCCGATCGAGCCAGAGCGCACGGGCAGCTCCGACTTGGTGCCCGTGGCTGGGTTGAGCAGCTCGAAAGAGGGTTTTTCCATCGCGCCGTTGCCTGAAGATTGCCGGTGAGGACGGACGCCGCGCAACGCGGCGCGTTAAATCGCAGCGTTACATGTGCGCTTCATGGAATCAAGGTATCGGTCGCCCGAAGCGCGACTTGAGCGCGATCACGCGCGCCGCACCCGTTACCGGATGCGGCTCGCGCACTATCGTGGTGCTGGAGGCCGTGCTCTAGCGCGGCGCAGCCGCGGCGGCGGCGTACTTCTTGCGGAACTTGTCGACGCGACCGGCCGTGTCGACCATCTTCTGCTTGCCGGTGTAGAACGGATGGCAGTTCGAGCAGACGTCGACCTGCAGGTCATGCCCCATGGTGGAGCGCGTCTTGAAGGTGTTGCCGCAGCTGCAGGTCACCGTGATCTCGGCGTAGTCGGGATGAGTTGCTGCTTTCATGGCGCCACCTGCTCCTGAACCGGGGCCCAATAGTGGGCGGGCCGGCGGGATTTAAAAGGGCGCGCAGTCTAGCCCCCGGAGCCCTGCTGGACAAGTGGCTGGCCCAGCGGCTGGAGCCTAAGGCGATTTATCCACAAAATCTGTGGGTAACTCTGTGCGTAACATTGCCCCGCAGGGCCTAGATATACGCGATTTCTGCATTTCTGCTGCTTTGGATAGAAAATGACCAAAGCATTACAGCCTATTAAATCAATGGTTTATGCACGTGAAATGTGGCTTGGCCTGCAGTGCCGCGTGTAATTGGCTAATTTATGGTTGAGCGCCTGCCCGGCTGTGCATAAGAGTGCGAGACACTGCGGCGGTTGTCCTAAACCCCGGGCCGCGTTGGCAAAAATGCTGCAATCACATCATTTAGAAAGTGTCTGCCCAGCTCGGTCGGACGCCACCCGGAGGCATTCCCTGGAATGGATTCCAACAATCCGCGCTCCGCGAGGCTCTTTAAAGGTGCCGAAAGCTCGCTCCAGGTCAGTCCAGTGCGGGTTTCAAAGAGGTCTTCCTCGAATCCCTCCACCAGGCGCAGCGCGTTCATCATGAACTCGAATGGCAAGTCGACATTCGCCACCGGCACCGCGGCCGGCGCGTCGGTGTGACCACGTGTGAGGTATCTCCGCGGTTCGCGCTCGCGCACGGTACGGGCGATCGCTCCGGTCTCGGGCTGCGTCAGCTTGCCGTGCGCGCCGGCGCCTACACCCAGGTAGTCGCCGAAGCGCCAGTAGTTGAGGTTGTGAGCACACTGCGAGCCCGCGCGCGCATAAGCCGAGATTTCGTACTGCGCATAGCCGGCCTGCGCCAGCTCTGCCTGGCAGGCCTGCTGCATCGCGAAGGACAGCTCATCGTCGGGGAGCCCAGCGGGCGGGCGGCCACCGAACACGGTGCCCGGTTCCATCGTGAGCTGGTAGTGGGAAATGTGCGCCGGCTGCAGCGCGATTGCCGTGCGCAGGTCCGAGAGCGCGCCGGCCAGGTCCTGGCCGGGCAGCGCGTACATCAGGTCGAGGTTGAAGTTATCCAGGCCCGCCGCGCGCAGCTCGGCGACCGCAGCGTGCGTGTCCTGCGCGCTGTGAATGCGCCCGAGTATCTCGAGCTGCCCGGGCGCGAAACTCTGCGCGCCGAGCGAGACGCGGGTGATGCCCGCGGCACGGTAGTCGGTGAAACGTCCGCGCTCGATCGTGCCGGGGTTCGCCTCTAGCGTGATCTCGGCGCCGGGCGCGATCGTGATGCTTGCGCGTACCTTCTCGAACAGGCGACCCAGCGCGTCCGGTTCGAACAGGCTGGGCGTGCCGCCGCCGAGGAACACGCTCACCACCGACCGCGAGCCAACCCGCGGTAACTGGGTGTCGAGGTCGATGAGGAGCGCGGCAAGGTAGGTTTCTTGCGGTAGCTCGCCCTGCAGGGTGTGCGAGTTGAAATCGCAGTACGGGCATTTGCGCACGCACCACGGAAAATGCAGGTAGAGCGCAAGCGGTGGAGCGGTCAGGACCATGCACTCGGCCCCATGTCGTCAGGCCCAGTTGCCGAGCCGCGCGATCAGGTCCCGCAGGGCCGCGCCGCGATGACTGAGCGCGTTCTTGCGTGCGCTGCTGAGCTCGGCGGCGGTGCAGTTGAGGCCCGTGGGTATGAAAAACGGGTCATACCCAAAACCGCCGTTCCCCACGGGCTCGTGACCGATGCGCCCCTCCCAGCTGCCCTGCGCCAGGATCGGCTTCGTATCGCCCGAGCTGCGCACCAGCGCTAGCACGCAGCGGTAGCGCGCGGTGCGCTTATCATCTGGGATGCCTTCGAGATCGGCTAACAGACACGCATTGTTCTGCTCGTCTGTGGCGCCCACTCCGGCATAGCGCGCTGACCACACGCCCGGCCGGCCGCCGAGCGCGTCTACCTCCAGCCCTGAGTCGTCGGCGAGCGCGGGCAGGCCCGAAGCGGCCGCGGCGTGTTGCGCCTTGAGCAGGGCATTGTCCTCGAAGGTATTGCCGGTCTCCTCGACGCTCTCGATGCCGAGGTCGGACTGGAGCACCAGCTCGAAGCCGCGCGGCGCCAGGAGCGTCGCGAATTCGCGCTGCTTGCCCGGGTTGGCGGTGGCGAGGACGACCCTCATGGCGGTGCGCTGGTGCGGGGCGCGGGCCTAGAGCGCCAGCGCCTGCGACTGGAGCGAGCACAGCTCGCCGATGCCGGTGACCGCGAGGTTCAGCAGCGCGTCGAGCTCGTGGCGGCGGAACGCGTGACCCTCGGCAGTGCCCTGCACCTCGATGAAGGCGCCGCCGTTGTTCATCACCACGTTCATGTCGGTCTCGGCCTCCGAGTCCTCGCCGTAGTCAAGATCGAGCACCGGCGCTCCGCCGACGATCCCGACCGAGACCGCGGCCACCTGGCCGTGCAAAGGGCTGGCGTTCAGCACACGCCGCGCACGCAGTGCCGCGATCGCATCAGCCAAGGCCACGTAGCTGCCGGTGATGGCGGCGGTGCGCGTGCCGCCGTCCGCCTGCAGCACGTCGCAGTCGAGCGTCACGGTGCGCTCGCCGAGCGCGCGCAGATCGACCACGGCCCGGAGCGAACGTCCAATGAGCCGCTGGATTTCCTGCGTGCGGCCGGTCTGCTTGCCGCGCGCGGCCTCGCGCGCGCTGCGCGTGTGCGTGGCACGCGGCAGCATGCCGTACTCGGCCGTCACCCAGCCCTGGCCCTTGCCGCGCAGGAACCCGGGCACGCCGTCCTCGACGGTAGCGGTGCACAGCACGCGCGTGTCGCCGAACTCGACCAGCACCGAGCCTTCCGCGTGACGCGTGAAATGACGGGTAAAGCGGACGGCGCGCAGGGCGTCGGCTGCGCGATCGTTGCGACGGGCGGGCATGGGCTTACTCCAGGAAGCGAAGGGCGACGGCGGAAGTGTTGTCGGACGAAGCCCCGGTGGCCGCCACGGCCAGCGCACCGAGCGCGGCCAGGGATTCGGCGAGCGACTGCCCCGGCTGCGCGAACGCGGCCGCCACGGTGGCGTCGTTGAGGCCGGCCCACAGACCGTCGGTGCAGACCAGCAGCACGTCGCCGGTCTCGAGCGCAAGGCGGCGACTGACGTCCATCTCCGGGAGCAGTGGCTCGCCGCCAAGACAGGACTCGACGAAATTGCGCATCGGATGCGCCTGCGCCTGGTCGGCAGCGATGACGCCCTCTCGCACCAACAGTTCCACGTGGCTGTGATCGCGCGTGCGCGAGACGACCTGGCCGCGGCGCAGGTGATAGGCGCGGCTGTCGCCCACATGCGCCCAGTAGGCCGACGCGCGCTGCACCAGACAGAGCGCGATGGTGGCGCGCGGCCGGTTCTCGAGCGGCATCTCAGTGCCAATGTTGCAGATCTGCTGATGCGCCGCACCGAGCGAGAGGTGCAGGAAACCGATCGGATCGAGCAGTGGCGCCGCCGCGGCCTTGAAGCGCTGGCCGGTGACCTGCAGCGCGATCTCTGCGGCGCGCTCGCCCTCGGCATGGCCGCCCATGCCGTCGCAGGCGATCATCAGCGCCGCTTCAGGACCAACCACGGCGCCGACGCGATCCTGGTTGGTTTCGCGCGCGCCCAGCAGGCT
>JANYHD010000019.1 GCA_025359205.1 Gammaproteobacteria bacterium | reverse complement strand
AGATTCCGAAGCATTACTCACCCGTTCGCCGCTCGTCAGCACGTATTGCTACGCCTGTTACCGCTCGACTTGCATGTGTTAAGCACGCCGCCAGCGTTCAATCTGAGCCAGGATCAAACTCTTCACTTGATAGCTTTGAGCTTTCAACAAAAAGAGTGAATCAAAGGCCCATCGCTGGACTCTTGGTCACTCGGTCATCTTGCATTCAAAAGAACACAATCGACGCGAGTCCCCACACAAATTACCTGCCAAATTGTTAAACAGCACTTCGGTCTCTAGGGCCGAAGAAAGGGCCGAGGAGTATAGCCCTGCGGCTCTCCTCGTCAAATAAGTACATGCGCTGGTACGCCACCGCGTGATCCGCGGGACGTGTCCTGCCGAGGGCGCGCATTATAGGGCTGGATTGGCGCCTGTCAACGATTCGCAACAAATGACCACGGGCGCCACCTAACTCTCTGATTTAACTATCTTTCCTGGCGGTGCCGCGACGCACCGAAACCCTGCCAGCACAAGCCGCCGTGGCGTTTGTCGCGGTGCGCCAAAATCTTTTGGCGTGTTCCGCCATGCTGGCGTGGCCCAAACAGCGCAGATTTCCGATTTTTTCAACAGCGGTACGCGTCGGCGGAGCCCGGCGGAGCGTCTTCATCCATGCGACGGCGAGTCCATGCAGGACTATTTTTCCTGCAGTTGTGCGCGATACGCAGCGGCCCTGGCCGCATCGCCGGTGCGGGTGTACAAGCGCACGGCGCGCTCAAGCGCATCGTGCCCAAAAAGCGTATTTGGCGGCCACTTCTTCAGGATGACAGGCAGGCTCGCGACCATTAGCGTAGCCGCCTCGGCGTACTGTTTGAGCTCGGTCAGACACCCAGCACGCACGTTGTCGATCTGCGCTGCCCGCCACGGGTCATCCGCATAGCGCGTCGCGACGATGGGTCGCGCTTCATCCAGCCGCGCGAGCGCGAGGCGATAGCGGCCGCGTCGGCAATCCAGATCCGCCAAATCGCCCAGGATCGGACCGTGCAGGCGCTGCTTGTCGGCCACGGCGGCTTGCAGCGCCTGGGACATCAGCGCCTCGGCCTCCCGGCTGCGCCCCAGTCCAAGCTCAGCCAGTCCCAGGTTGCTAAGGGTAAAGATCGTCTCATCATGCACTTCGGTGCGGTTTGCCCGGAACAGTGCCAGCGCGGCGTCGAGGATGTCGCGGGCGCCCGGGAAGTCGCGCCGTTCCAGCCGCAAGCGACCGACGTTGTTCATCGTTACAGCAACACTGGTGTGCGTCGGTCCGAGCACCTTGCGGTCGACCACCAGCGAGCGCAGGAAGTAGTGTTCAGCCGCGCGCCGATCGCCGCGCATATAGGCGATCGATCCCAGCGCATTGAGCGATTCGGATGTCTCCGGATGAAACTCGCCGGAAATCCTGATGCGCTCGGCCAGTGCCTGGTCATACCAGCGCTGCGCGGCATTCATGTCGCCGGCGTAGAAGGCCGTCATGCCCAGACCCGCCAGCGCTCGCGCCTTGAGCTCGGCGTCGGCCGCCCACTGCGCCGACTGCAACGCCTGGCGCAGGTATCTTTCAGCGTCCGCATCGTGCTCGAGTTTCGCCGCCACCTGGCCGCGAGCCAGCCACAGGCGCGCACGGCTGGACATACCCGCATCGGGAACCACGGCCAGCTGGTGCTCCGCCTCGCCCAGCAACTGGTCGGCACGCTGATCGTTCCCTCGCTGGAACTCCAGCTCACCGAAGGAGATGGTCTGCCCGACCTGCGCCACCGGCGACTGATCGGGAATCGCGCGCGCCTGCCCAAGCAGCCTCGCGGCCGGCGTATACAGGCCCAGACCCGTGTAGACCTTGCCGAGCATCTCCAGCAGCTCGGCACGCACCCGCGGTTCGTCGCGCAGCGAGGCATCGATTTGCGTGGCGCCGCGATCAAGTATCTCGCGGGCGGTGATGGAGTTGCCGCGCGCCTCGCCCGGATCGGACACCTTGAAGAGCGAGACCAGAAAACCCGTGGTGCGCTCGGCGGTCAGTGACTTCTGCTCGGCCAGTCGTCGCTGACGCACAGCCTCGTTGCGCGCCACCCAGGCATAGGCCGCGAGCGCCGCCAGCAACACACAGCCGACACTGGCGACGGTGCCGATCAGCGCCAGCCGGCGCTGTCGGCGCACGTGGTCGCGCTGGCGCAGCTCGTCCAGTGGTACGCCGAGCATACCAGCGATGATCTTCAGCTTGGCGTCGCCGCGCGCGTCGGCGCCGGCGCGCACATCCGCCGCCAGCGGCTCCGCGGCAGGCCGGTCAGTCAGCTCGCCATTGCTGATTTCGAAACGCAGTGAGGGCGGAAAGCATTCCAGCGCTGCCGGAAAATTCCGGATGATCGCGTCGGGCTCGCCGGCGACGATCAGGCACAGGATCCGATCGCCCCGACGCAACAGCTTGAACTCACGTATTTCCTGATCCACCCAGCGCGATGCGGCGGCGGCCGGCGAACAAACGACAATCAGCGTCCGGGAATGCACCAAGGCTGTGCGCACTGCATCGGCCAGGTTCGATCCTGAAGACAGCTCCTCACGATCCAGAAACACCGGCGTCAGAGAACTGCTCGCGGGCGTGTGCGCCTCGCGCTCGCGGCCCAGCGCTTCGGGTAACTGATAGGTTTCGATGGCGCGGTGCAGCCAGCGCGCCCAGCGGCGATCGGTATGACTGTAGCTGATGAACGCCGCGTAGTTCCGGTCAGACATAATGCAGCGAACCCTGAAGCAACGCGTGCGGAGTCATCGCGCCCTTCTTTACATTATCTCAAATTCGAGCGTATAAATACCGGCTCGCGGAACAACATAGACAAACACAGATAGAGGGAGCAGTCATGGGCCTTACGTTATACCCGCGCCGATCAGTGCGTGCGATCGCTCTTTGCGCTGCAGTCGCCCTGGCTGCGCTGTGGTCGGCACCCAGTGAGGCGCGCAAGATCGCCATTGATTTCGGTGACAGCTACTTCAGCAGCGGCCAGAACATGGGTTTCCTGACGGCTGGGAACCAGCTTGCCGACGGCACGGCCGCCTGCAGCAACAGCCTCTCGGTGTTGCCACAGTCCTGCTTTCTGGACCTGACACTCGATGGCTCGAAAGAAATTGAACTGGGCTTCAACGTCAATTTCGGCACCGGCAACAGGCACACGCTGTTCGCCAACGAGAACGGCATTGCCTCCTTCGATGCGGCGCTGCCTGCTACTCCGGCGCCCTCGACCACGCTTGCCGGTATAGGACTGCCGGTGATAGCGCCGTTCTACGCCGACATGCAATCGGGGCAGTATGTCCTTGATGCCGCCAATCTGGTGTTTGACGGGTCGCATAACGAAGCCACCCTCTACGGCCGTGGCGAGGCCGACCCCGTTGCTGATTCGGCAGGCGTGTACTCCCCCGCCGATGCGGTCAAGGCTTTCCACATGTCTTGGGCCTCCACCTTCCTGACCGGCACTAATCCGGCGGTATTCATCTACACGCAGGTCGTGCTGTACGCGCACCCGAGTTCGGCTGACGGCGACTTTGACCTGCGCATTCGCTATGGCAGGAACGACACCGACAGCTATGCCGTACCACCGGGCATTCCCGGGTTCGTGCTTGGCAGCAACACCACCTCGCTTGCCAGTCCCCTGCTGGCCAGCAATGACTATTTCTTCCATTTCTGTGGTGGAAAACTGTCGGCAACGGAGTGCGGGGCGACCGTCGTCGACACCGATCACGATGGCGTGCCCGACTCGATTGACAACTGCCCCGCTGTGGCCAATCCGGGCCAGGCCGATGCGGACGGTGACAAAGTGGGCGACGCCTGCGACAACTGCCCGCTGGTAGCAAACCCTGATCAGAAGGACAGCAACGGCAACGGCGTTGGCGACGTTTGCGAGCCCCCGCCCGTGCGGCGCTGCTATGTCGACGCCGACAATGACATCGACGCCTACGATATCTTTGCGATCCTCAAGGCAGCGGGGAAGCACGTCGGTGCCACCGATCCGCGTGATGCGGATGGTAACCTGGTCGTGACACTGACGGACGCAGCCGCGTGCGCGAAGCAGTGCACGCGCAGGTATTGCGCGGTCAAGTAACCCGCGCAGGCACGACGCGGCGGAGCAGCGCAGCCCTCTAGCGCTGCTCCGCCGGTTGCAGGTTTACCCGCAGGAACCGCAGTTTGCCCACCTGCAGCAGGTAGCTGCCCGGCGTTGCCAGCGACGTGTCGCGCGTCGACACCTTTTCCAGCGTGGCGGCGTCTTGCCCCAGCCGCACGGCACCCTGGTCGATCAGCCGGTTGGCTTCCGAGGCGCTCGCCGCAAGACCCGCGGCCTTGAGCACATTGCCCAGGCGCAGCGGCTTGCCGTCGGTCGGCACCGTTACGGTATCAATCTTCTCGGGCAGCGCCCCCTGGCGGAAACGCGCTACGAACTCGGCCTGCGCACGCCCAGCCGCCGCCGCATCGTGGAAGCGGGTAACGATCTCCTGCGCCAGCTCGAACTTCACGTCGCGCGGATTCCGGCCCGTTGTGATCTCGCTCTTAAGGGCCGCGATCGATGCCAGCGGGCGGAAGGAGAGCAGCTCGAAGTAGCGCCACATCAGATCGTCGGAAATGCTCATCAGCTTGCCGAACATGTCGTCCGGCGCATCGGTGATGGCGATGAAATTGCCGAGCGACTTCGACATCTTGTTGACGCCGTCGAGCCCTTCGAGCAGCGGCATGGTCAGCACCACCTGCGGCTCCTGGCCGTATTGCTCCTGCAACTGGCGGCCGACCAGCAGGTTGAATTTCTGATCTGTACCGCCCAGCTCAACATCAGCACTAAGGGCCACCGAGTCATAGCCCTGCACCAGCGGGTACAGGAACTCGTGCAGCGCGATCGGCTGGTTGGCCCTGAAGCGCTTGCTGAAGTCGTCGCGCTCGAGCATGCGCGCCACCGTGTGGCGCGCGGCGATCTCGATGAGCCCGGCCGCGTTCATGGGACCGAACCAGCGCGAATTGAAATCGATGCGGGTGGTGGCCGGATCGAGGATCTTGTAGATCTGCTGCTGGTAGGTGCGCGCGTTGCTCTTGATCTCTTCGGGCGTGAGCCGCGGACGCGTGGCGTTGCGTCCGGTCGGATCGCCGATCATGCCGGTGAAGTCGCCGATCAGGAAGGTGACCTCGTGACCGAACTGCTGGAACTGGCGCAACTTGTTGATCAGCACCGTGTGCCCGAGGTGCAGGTCGGGCGCGGTGGGGTCGAACCCGGCCTTGATGCGCAGCGGCACGCCGCGGCGGAGCTTCTTCTCCAGGTCAGGAATGGTCAATACTTCGGCGGCGCCGCGCTGCAGCTCCGCCATCTGTTCGGCCACGGAATGGGTGATGGTTGCCATAGATCACAACTTTAGCAGGATGACGCGGCCGGGACGTTGACCTGGTGCCCGAGGCTCGGCTACGGTGCGCCGATGGCCCTGCTGCGACCTGCCATCTTGAGCTACACCCTGCTCGGCCTGGTGCTGGTCGCCAACGACCATCACCCGCAGCTGCAGGTCCCGGCGGCCGTGCCCCAGCCGCGTCCCGTGCCCACGACGCTTGTCGCCCAGACGGCCTCGATGGCTGCCGGCCTCGACACCATCGAAGTCATCGTCCGGCGCAACGACACGCTGGATGCGATCTTCCGCAAACTGGAACTGAGCCTCGCCGATCTGGCCAACCTGCGTGCAATCGCTGGTGCGCGCGCCCTGATCGATCGGCTGGTCCCGGGCGAATCGCTGCGCCTGACCCATCGCGACGGCGCACTGGTCACGCTCGAGCGCAATCTCTCGCTCACCGAGCAGCTCAGGGTCACCCGCGAGGCGGACGGCTTTCGGGCCGACGTCAGCGCGCGGCCCATCGAGGCCCGCGTCATCGTCGCGCATGGCGTCGTCGATTCCTCGCTGTTCGACGCCGCGCAGGGCGCCGGGATGCAGGAGCAGACCGTGCTGCAGCTGGCGCAGATCTTCGGCTGGGACATCGATTTCGCGCAGGGCCTGCGTCCCGGCGACGAATTCACCGTGAGCTACCAGCGTCTCTACCAGCGGGGCGAGTACCTGCAGGACGGCCCGATCCTCGCGGCCCGCTTCACCAACCAGGGGCGCGTAGTACGCGCGCTGCGCTACCGTGCGCCGGACGGGAGCGCGCGTTACTACAGCCCCGACGGGCGCAGCATGCAGAAGGCGTTCCTGCGCGCGCCGCTGGAATTCCGCCGCGTCAGTTCGCGCTTCAGCCACGCGCGCTACCACCCGATCCTCGACCTGGTACGCGCACACCAGGGCGTCGATTACGCGGCGCCCACCGGCACACCGGTGCGGGCAGCAGGCGATGGGCGTATCCGCTTTCGTGGCGTCCGCGGCGGTTACGGCAATCTCATCGAAATAGACCACGGCGGCGGCATCGTCACGGTCTACGGGCATCTGTCGCGGTTCGCCCCGGCGGCCCGGGTCGGCGCCCGTGTCCAGCAGGGCCAGACAGTCGCCTACGTGGGCATGACCGGGCTCGCCACTGGGCCCCATCTGCACTACGAGTACCGCTTGAACGGCCGTTACCTCGACCCGCAGCACGTCAAGCTACCCGACGCGACCCCCCTCGAGCCCGCCCTGGCGGACGATTTCCGGCGCCAGACTGCTCCCTTCCTGGCCGCGCTCGAGCTGCAGCCCGCGGGATCTGCGGTGACGGCCCGCTGACCCCCCCGGGGGCGCTACCTGGCGCTGTAACACAGTTCCGGCCGGGGTAGCCCTTACAATGGACCCCCACAACCCCTGACGGGTGTCCGGCCTTGGATCAGCTACCGCTCCGTGCACCGCAGCACTTCATCAACCGCGAACTAGCGGCGCTGGAGTTCAACGCGCGCGTGCTGGCGCAGGCCCAGGACGGGCGGGTGCCGCTGCTCGAACGGCTCCGGTTCCTGTGCATCTGCTCCTCCAACCTCGACGAGTTCTTCGAGATCCGCGTCTCGGGGCTCAAGCAGCTGCTCGAACTCGGCTCCACGCAGAGCGCGCCCGACACGCTGAACATTCCCGAACAGCTCTCCGCCATTCACGCGCGCGCGCTGCACCTGATCCGCGAGCAGTACAGCGCGCTCAACGACGTGCTGCTGGGCGAACTGCACGCCGAGGGCATCGAGCTGCTGGCCGGTACCGAATGGGACGCGGACACACACGCCTGGCTCGAGCAGCATTTCATCTCCGAGGTCGAGCCGGTCCTGAGCCCGCTCGGGCTCGATCCGGCGCGGCCCTTTCCGCGCATCCAGAACAAGAGCCTCAACTTCATCGTCAAGCTTTCCGGCAAGGATGCGTTCGGGCGCGACGGCGACATGGCGATCGTGCAGGCGCCGCGTTCGCTCCCGCGCATCGTGGCGCTGCCGGCCGCCGGCGGCCGGCAACGGCTCGTGGCCCTCTCGACCATCGTCGAGGCGTTCGTGCCGCGGCTGTTCACGGGCATGGAAGTACAGGGTTGCTACCAGTTCAGGCTGACGCGCAACAGCGACCTGTTCATCGACGACGAAGAGGTCGACGACCTGCGCCGCGCGCTCGAGGGCGAGCTCGCGCACCGCCGCTATGGCGCGGCGGTGCGGCTTGAGACCGGGGCCAACTGCCCGCAGCAGATGGTCGATTTCCTGCTGCAGCATTTCGCGCTCGAGCCGCTCGACTGGTATTCGGTCCCGGGTCCGGTGAATCTCAACCGCTTCTCGGCGATCTACGACCTGGTGCCGCGGCCGGACCTGAAGTACCCGGTGTTCACGCCGGGGCTCCCCGAGGGCTTCAGCGGCGTACACGACCTGTTCGACGCCATCCGCCAGCGCGACGTGCTGCTGCACCATCCGTTCCAGAGTTTCACGCCGGTGATGGACCTGCTGCGCCAGGCGGCCGCCGACCCGACCGTGCTGGCGATCAAGCAGACGCTGTATCGCACCGGTGACCATTCGCACATCGTCGACGCGCTGGTGGCCGCGGCGCAGGCCGGCAAGGACGTCACCGTCGTCATCGAGCTGCGTGCGCGCTTCGATGAAGAGGCGAACATCGAGCTGTCGACGCGCCTGCAGGAGGCGGGCGCGCACGTCATGTACGGCGTGGTGGGCTACAAGACCCACGCCAAGCTGCTGCTGATCGTGCGGCGCGAGGCGCACGGGATCCGGCGCTATTGCCACCTCGGCACCGGCAACTATCACGCCGGCACCGCGCGCAGCTACACCGACTACGGCCTGTTCACCTGCGACGAGGCCATCGGCACCGACGTCCACGAGATCTTCCTGCAGCTCACCAGCCTCACGCAGACCCCGCGCCTGCGCCGGCTGCTGCAGTCGCCCTTCAAGCTGCACGAATCATTGCAGGCGCTGATCGAGCGCGAGATCACCCACGCGCGCGCCGGCAAGAGTGCGCGCATCATCGCCAAGCTCAATGCCCTGGTCGATCCGGCCACCATTGAAAATCTCTATCGCGCTTCGAATGCCGGGGTGCGCATCGACCTGATCGTGCGCGGCGTCTGCGCGCTGCGGCCCGGGCTCCCGGGCGTGTCGGAGAATATCCAGGTGCGCTCGATCGTCGGCCGCTTCCTCGAGCACTCGCGTGTGTTCTGGTTCGAGAACGCCGGGCGCGCGCAGCTGTACCTGGCGAGCGCCGACTGGATGGAGCGTAATTTCTTCCGCCGCGTCGAAGTGGCCTTCCCGATCCAGCTGGCGAAGCTGCGCGCGCGGATCCGCGAGGACCTGGAGCGCTACCTCAAGGATACGAGCAACGCCTGGCTGCTGCAGAGCGACGGGAGCTACGCCCGGGCCGCTCCCGAGGCGGCCGCACGCACGGCGCCGCGCGACGCGCAAGCGCAACTGCTCGAAGCCTACTCCGCGGCGGCGCGGCTGCCGGAGTAGATCCGCAGCTTGACGTCCTGCGTGCGCAGGTACTCGATTTCCTGGTGCAGGTCTTCCACCGACAGCGCGTGGTCCTTGAGCCAGCGCGCCGGGAAACGCATCTCCAGCGTGCGTGCGCGGGCGGTCAGCTCGATCGGCGGGAGCGCGGTGGCGCTGCGGCCGCGATGCAGGAGCACGGCGAGCCGCAGCAGCAACATCAGGTGGATGGCCAGCCGGTCCCACGGCGGAATCAGGTCCTCGACCCCGGTGAGCATGAGCTTGCGGCGGTGGGCGCCGACCAGGCGCGCGAGCAGCAGCTGCTCTTCACGCGCGAAGCCCGGCATGTCGGCGTTCTCGAGCAGGTAGGCGCCGTGGCGGTGGTAGCCGCTGTGCGCGACGTCGAGCCCGATCTCGTGCAGGCGCGCGGCCCATTTCAACACCAGTTCGGCGTGCGGATCGTCGAGCTCCCAGCTCTCGGCCACCTGCGCCAGGAAACCGAGCGCCGTGGCCTCGACGCGCGCGGCCTGCGCGGTGTCGACGTGATAGCGCCGCTCCATCGAGCCCACGGTGCGCTCGCGCGGGTCCTCGTCGGTGAGGCGGCCCACCATGTCGTGCAGCAAGCCGTCGCGCAACGCGCCCTCGGCCATCCGCAGCTGCTCGATGCCGAGCGCCGCGAACAGCTCGGCGAGGATGACCACCCCGCCGGGGAACACCGGCCGCCGCTCCTCGGTCAATGATTCCAGTTCCAGTTCGCGGCAGTGGCTCGCACGGGCCATTTCCGCCACCAGCTTGTCCAGGCCCTCGGCGGTGATGGCGGTCGCCTGTGGATCGCGCTCGTGCAGGCACTCGCCGATCGCGCGCACCGTGCCCGAGCTCCCCACCACGCTCTCCCATCCGTGCTGCAGGAAGCGCGTCTGCATCGGCTCGATCTCGACACGCGCCGCCAGCCGCGCCCGCTCGAAACGCCGCTCCGAAAGCCGCTCTTCAGGGAAGTAGCGCTGGCTGAGTGAAACGCAGCCGAGCTTGAGGCTCTCGAGCAGCAGGGGCTCGTAGCCCTCGCCGATGACGACCTCGGTGCTGCCGCCGCCGATGTCGATGACCAGGCGCCGCCCGGGCTCGGAGGGGAGCGTGTGCGCGACCCCGGCGTAGATGAGCCGCGCTTCCTCCATGCCGGAGATGATTTCGATCGGATGGCCGAGCGCATCGCGGGCGCGCTCGAGAAAGGCCTGCTTGCGGCGCGAGATGCGCAGCGCATTGGTGCCCACGACACGGACGCTGCGCGCGTGCATGTCCCGGAGCCGCTGGCCGAAACGCTCGAGGCAGGCGAGCGCGCGTGCGGCTACCACTTTATCGAGCCGGCCGTCGGGGCCGACGCCGCCGCCCAGGCGCACCATCTCGCGCATGCGGTCGATGACCACCAGCTGGCCATGCGAGTAGCGGGCGACGACGAGGTGGAAGCTGTTCGAACCGAGGTCGACGGCCGCCAGCACGTCGGGCACGGTGCGGGCGGCGCGACTCACGAAGGCTTTAAGAGCCCGTGGAGAATGACGAGCCGCAACCGCAGGTGGTCGTGGCTTGTGGGTTGCGGATCACGAACTGCGCGCCGTCGAGCCCGTCGCGGAAATCGATTTCGGCGCCGCCCAGGTAGTTGATGCTCATCGGGTCGATCAGCAGCTTCACGCCCTGGTTCTCGACGCAGGTGTCGCCCTCCTGCAGCAATTCATCAAATTCGAAGCCGTACTGCAGGCCCGAGCAGCCCCCTCCCTGCACGAAGACCCGCAGCATCAGCTTCGGATTGCCCTCGGCGCGGATCAGGTCGGCCACCTTGAGCGCCGCGGCGTCGGTAAACACCAGCGGCGGATCCTGGGGCGGGGTGTCGTTGAGCGGTGCGTCCATGGTCGCTCCAGTGTAGGCGCACCATCCCGGGCCGTCAAAGCAGCGGCGCAGGAAGTGTTAACCACGCTGATTTCATGGGCGATTCCGGCTGACCCGGCCCAGCCGGCCAGGCTCAGCTGGCCTGGGCCGCGGCGGGCTCTTCCGGGGCGCCGCCCGGAATCAGACGGCCGGTGATTTCCGCGCCGAGGGCCATTTCAATCACGCCGTAACTGACGTTGCCGCGCACCCGCGCCTTGGTGCCCAGCACCACCCGATCGGAGGCGATGATGTCGCCGTTTACCGAGCCATTGAGCACCACCTGGGGCGCCTCGACTGAGCCTTCGATCACGCCGTGCTCGCTGATCGACAGTGAAGCCTTCGCGCCGGGCACGGCGCGCACGTTGCCGGTGACGCGGCCGTCGATGTGCAGGCCGCCGGAAAACTCGATGTCGCCCTGCACGCGGGCCGAACGGCCGATGAGCGTGTCGATGCGGGCGGCGTGCTTTTCACTGCGGTTGAACATGGCTACTCGCTTAGGGCCGGTTGGCGTTTCAAGTGACGTCCGGGTTCCAGACAAAGGTTTGCCGGAAAGGCGCGAGGCCCTTGCGGGCCGGGCGGATTTCTATAGTAACGCGCTCGGGCCTGAAATCGGCCGGCACAGTCACCTGCTGTTCCACATTGCTGTAATAACGGAAGCTGTAGGGCAGATCCTTTTGCTTACCGTCCGTAAGCATTGCCAGATCCAGGCTGGCGGCCGCGCCCGCGCGCTCGCCGTCAATGGTCACGGCGAGGGTGCCGGAGGAGGATTCCTCGGGGCGCGTGGGGCGATTGAGCGCGAAGCGCAGCGTATAGCGGCGCGCCGCGGCGTTGACGGTCAGAACCTGGAACTGCTGCACGCGTACCGCTGGCGGCTTGGCGGCGGCCAGCGGACTGGCGATGCCGCGATAGAACTCGAGATCCTGCTGCGCGCGGCCGAGCGCAGCCTGCAGTTCGCCGATGGTTCGTGCCACCTCGCTCCGTTCGCGCACCTGGGAAATCCGCGCCTCGTCCGCGGCCGCGAGTTGCACCTGCAGGTCATGGGCGTTGTTCTGGAGCGCCGCAATCTGCCCCTCCAGCGCCGCGCGCTGCTGGGCCGCCTGGATACCATCGAACCCGGCCTTCTGCCGACCGATCTGGAACGCCAGGTACAGCCCCACCGCGCCCAGCAGCAGCGCCGAGGCCAGCATGGTCCAGCGCCGCGCGGGCGCGTAGGTGCGGACGACCAGCTTGCCGGGTATTTCCATCAGCAAGCCTGTGGGCAGCTCACGACGCTTCCGCCTCGGCTGCAGCATCCTGGTGCCACCAGTCCGGATAGTGCGGGAGGCCACCGGGAAAGGCCTGCGCGCCAAGCTCGTGGAGGGCGCGGGTGTAAATCGTGCGCTTGAAATAGATGACCTCGCGAATCGGCTCCCAGTAATCGACCCAGCGCCAGCGGTCGAACTCGGGCTCGCCCGTGGTGTCGAACCGGAACTGCGGATCGGGGCGCCGCAGGCGCAGCAGGAACCAGCGCTGCTTCTGGCCGATGCAACGGGGCTGGGACTCGCGCCGCTGGAAGCGCGCCGGCAGGCGGTAGCGCAGCCAGCGCCGCGTCTGGCCGACAATTTCCACGTCGTCCCGCGTCAGGCCGATTTCCTCCTGGAGCTCACGAAACAACGACTCCTCGGCCTTTTCGCCCCGCCTCATGCCGCCCTGCGGGAACTGCCAGCCGCGCCCCCCGGACCGACGGCCAATGAACAACCGACCGTCATCCGCCA
This sequence comes from Gammaproteobacteria bacterium, assembly GCA_025359205.1. GTDB lineage: Bacteria > Pseudomonadota > Gammaproteobacteria > Steroidobacterales > Steroidobacteraceae > FEN-1191. The sequence goes on along the minus strand of JANYHD010000019.1, from coordinate 300,432 downwards.
TCAGCACGATGCCGACATTGGCCCGAAACCCGTCCCGGTCGATCACATCGCCCATAATGAGCTCACTTTTACCCTTTACCGGTGCCCGCGCTCAAGCACCTGGGTCTTGTTATGGACCCCGGGCGCTCTTTAGGCTCCATGTATGACCAGGCCGACACAGATCTGGACGCTCGCGGGCCTCGGAGCCCTGGCCCTCGCCTGCCTGCTGGCCTCCCTCCTCGCCGGGTCCGCCGACCTGTCGCTGGGCCGGGCCCTGGCCGCGCTGGGCGGCGGGGGCGATGAACTGGCCGGCACGATCGTGCGCACCATCCGGCTGCCACGCAGCATATCGGCGTTCGCGGTCGGGAGCCTGCTGGGATTGGCCGGAGTCCTGCTGCAGGCGCTGTTCCGCAATCCGCTCGCCGACCCCTTCGTGCTCGGGGTTTCGGGCGGCGCATCGGTGGGCGCGCTAGCGGGCATGCTGGCGGGCTTTACGCTCGGGGGCCTGGAGTGGACCGCCACCGGCGGTGCACTCTGCATTGGAGCGTTGGTGCTGTGGATGGGGAGCGGCGGCGATTCAGGGCGGCTGCTGCTCTCGGGTGTCGTGCTCGCGAGCGCCTGTGGTGCCGTGATTTCCGTGCTGCTGGCGATCGCGGACAACGGGCAGCTGCGCGGCATGGTGTTCTGGCTCGCCGGTGACCTCGGCTGGGCGCAGCATCCCTGGTTCGATCTCGCCGCCGCCGGCGCCGCGCTGGTCGTCGCGCTGCTGGGCGGGCGCGCGCTCAACGTACTGGCTGCCGGTGAAATGCGCAGTGCCGTGCTCGGCCTCGATGCGCGCCTGGCGCGGCCGGTGGTGTTCCTGGTCGCCGCCGCACTGACTTCGCTCGCGGTGCTGGCCGCCGGTCCGGTCGGTTTCGTCGGGCTGGTGGCTCCGCACCTGGTGCGACTGGCGCTGCGCACTTCGGACCATCGGCTGGTCGCGCCGGGAGCAGCGCTGTGCGGCGGCGCGCTGCTGTGCCTCGCCGACATCGCCAGCCGCACGATCGCCGCGCCGCGCCAGTTGCCGGTGGGTGCGATCACCGCGTTGATCGGTGCGCCGGTGTTCCTGCTGCTGCTGCGGCGGCGCGTGGGGCGCTAGGGCCCGCGCGGCTCAGGCCCGCCGCTGCGTTACGCTGCGCCGGCCCTGCGTGTATTCCTGGCCGGCGCGCATCAGCGCGGAGAATCGCGCCTGGTCGCCGGAGTGCACCGCACTGCGCAGGCTCTCGACGGCGCGCGCCAGTGCGTCGAGCGATTCGGCGCCGTAGTCGTTCAGGCGCTGGATTTCAAAATACAGCTCGGGGCTTTCCTGCGCCACCTTCGCGGCGATATCGAACTGCGCATCGAACGTGGTGCTCGACATCTGCACCAGGCGCGGCGCGGTCTCGCCACTCCCGGCGAGCGCCGTGAAGAACGCGATGTTGAGCGCGTGCGAGAGTCCCAGCACGTAGGCGATCAGGCGGTCATGCTCATCGAGGCTCATGACCACCTGCTCCACCATGGTCGGCGCGAACAGCGCACGTGCGCGCTCCAGCGCATCGCCGGCCCCCAGGTCGATGAAGATCACGTGGCGACCCGAAAGCAGCTCGGTGTCCGGCCCGAACATCGGATGGATCGAGCTCACGCGCACGCCCGCCTCGCGCAGCGCGGCCAGCCCGCCGCGCAGCGGTGTCTTGAGCGAGCCGACATCGAAGACCACGCCGCGGGGGCGGCGCGCGGCCAGTTCGCGGAGGATTGCGTCGGTGGCGCCAAGGGGCGTCGCGACGACGATGAAATCGTGTTCCAGCTTGCTGGTCCGCCAGTCTGTGAGGGCACCGGCGCCACCGGCCGGGTCGGCCACTTCGACCGCAAAGCCCTGCGAGGCCAGGAACTGCGCAAACCAGCCGCCGATCTTGCCCGCACCGCCGATGACCAGCGCACGCTGGCCACTGCCCGCACCGCCGGCGACGACGCTGGCCTGCTCCTGCGTGGTCAGCGAAGAACGGATCAGCAGGCGCATCACCGCCTCGGCGACGTCGGCAGGCACGCCGAGCTCAGCGGCGCTGGCGCGTACCGCGAGAATCACCTCGCGCTCGCGCCCATAGTCGCGGGTCGGATACCCCGTGGCGCGCTTGACGCGCGCGATCTCACGGCTGGCGGCCTGGCGTTCGGCGATCAGTTCGAGCAGGCGTCGGTCGAGGGCATTGAGGCGCTGACGGAGTTCATCAAGATTCATGCAGGGGCTTCCGGTGGCGGGTCGCAAGCCTTTGTAAAGGCAAAGCCAGCGCACCGCAAGTGCGCGGGCCGGAGAAAGTCCCGGCCCGCGCCGCCCCAAAACCGCTGCTTAATGCCTAAAAGCGCAGCGGCAGGCTGAGGAAGAACGACACATCGTCGTCGTCGCAATCGTCGTAGTCGCTGTACCCGCTGTAGCCGCCGTGGCGGTATGCGGGCGGATAGCTGTAGCGCGATCCGTAGCCGTAGTACGGGCGGCTGTAGTAGCGGGGATAGCGATAGTCGTAGCCGCGGTAGCGCGGCTCGGCCCAGCGACCGTCATCCCGGTCTCGCCAGTCGTCGCGATCGTGCCATTGGCGGGACTGCTGCCAACCCCCGCGGTCGCGGCCACGGTCCTGCCACTGATGATTATCGTACGAGCGGTTGTCCTGCCAGCCGCGCTCATGACGGCCCCGATCCTGCCCGCCGGGACGATCGTTGTCCCAGCCGTGAGCCTGGGCCTGAGCGGCCATACCCAAGGCTGCCAGGAAGCCGGCGGCCGCTGCGATGACTCGTTTCATGGCGAACTCCTCGAAGTAGATTTGAGCTTGCGGTTGTTACCCTACCGGGAACACGCTGAACGCGGCCTGAACCGTGGCCGGCGGCTGGTCCGGCAACCCGCGATACCCCAAGGTAACGTCGCGGTTTCACAGGCGTTGACAGGCCCTGGTGAGCGCCATGCACTCATCAAGTAACATGGCCCCACCATGGCCTGGCACCGCGAACATCTCCCTGACCCGCTCCCCGCCGAGCCGCTGGAACTGGCTGCCGATTGGCTGGCGGAGGCCACGCGGCGCGAGATCCAGCCCAATCCGAACGCCATGGTGCTGGCGACCGCCGATGCGTCCGGGCGCCCTTCTGCGCGCGTCGTGCTGTGCAAGCAGATCACGCCGCATCCTGGGTTCCTGACGTTCTATACGAACTACCAGTCGCACAAGGGGCGCGAGCTCGAGGCCAACCCGCGGGCGGCGATCGTCATGCACTGGGACAAGCTGCATCGCCAGTTGCGCGTCGAGGGCCGCATCGTGCGCACGAGCGCGGCCGAAAGCGACACCTACTTCGCCACGCGCAACTGGCAGAGCCGCCTGGGCGCCTGGGCCAGCCAGCAGAGCGAGCCGATCGGCTCACGCGCCGAGCTGATCGGCAACGTGGCGAAGACGGCGCTGCGCCTCGCGCTCCCCGTACCAACCGGTGATGAACAGGCGAGCGATCCGGGCCTGCGCATTGCGCGGCCGGCGCATTGGGGCGGTTATCACCTGTGGGCGGAAGCGGTCGAACTGTGGGTCGAGGGAAGCGCCCGCATCCATGATCGCGCGCGCTGGGAACGTGCGCTGACGCCGCAGGGCGAGGGATTCCAGCCCGGTCCCTGGTCCGTATCACGGCTCCAGCCGTGAGTCGCTGAGGAATTCGACGAGCGATGTGGCGGAACTTGCGCATTGCCATCCTGCTGGTCGTGCTGGCGATCGTGGCCGGCGGCGCCTGGCTCGACCGGCAGCGCACTACCAGCTGGCAGCACACCGTGTGGGTGGGTGCGTTTCCGGTCAACGCCGACGGCAGCGCGGCCGCGGCCGACTATATCTCGACCCTTTCCGAGGCGGACCTGCAACCGGTCAGCGACTTCGTGGCCGCCGAAGCGCATCGTTACGGCGTGCTCATCGATGCACCCATCGGCATCAGGCTCTACCCGGTGCTGAGCGCGGCGCCGCCACAACTGGCTGCGAACGCCAGTGTCATCGAGCGGATCCTGTGGAGCCTGCGCCTGCGTCGCTACCGCTGGCACGTGGTCGGCGCCATTGAGCGCGCCCGCCCGAAGATCGCGCTGTTCCTGCTCTACCACGATCCGGCGCGCACTCCGCTGCTGCCGCATTCGCTGGGACTCCAGCGCGGACTCACAGGCGTGGTGCATTTGTTCGCCGCGCGCAGCCAGGCGGCGCAGAATGCGGTCGTGATCGCCCACGAACTGCTGCACACCTTCGGCGCCACTGACAAATACGCGCCCGACAGCGATGCGCCACTGTTTCCGGATGGTTACGCCGAACCCGGGCGCGTGCCACGATTCCCGCAGCGTTATGCCGAGATCATGGCCGGACGCGTGCCGCTCTCGCCAGACCGCCAACAGATGCCCGAAGATCTGTCGCAGACACGGGTCGGCCCGGCCACGGCGCGGGAAATCGGCTGGAGTCGGCGTTGATGCCCGGGGTCGCCACAGGCGGCGCCCTGCTGTCGACACAGTCGCTGGACGTGCACGCCGGCGAGCGCGCCCTGCTGCGCGGGTTGTCGCTCGAAGTGCGCTCCGGTGAATTCATCGCCGTGCTGGGCCGCAACGGCTCGGGCAAGAGTCTCACGCTCCACACGCTCGCCGGGCTGCGCGCACCGGCCGCGGGCGCCGTAGCGCTCGGCAGCACGGTGCTGGGAGAACTCGGGCGCACCGAGATCGCGCGGCGCCTCGCCTTCCTGCCCCAGGATCGCGAGGAATCGCTGCCGCTGTCGGTGTTCGAGGCGACGCTGCTGGGCCGCCATCCGCACATCGGCTGGCTGCGCGGCGAATCAGTCCGCGACCACGCGATCGTCGACGCCGCGCTCGGCCGCATGGGCGTGGCCAACTGCGCTGCGCGCATGCTCACCACGCTCTCCGGCGGCGAGCAGCGCCGCGCGGCGATGGCGGGGCTTCTGGCGCAGGAGCCGCAGGTGTACCTGCTCGATGAACCCACCAATCACCTCGACCCGCACCACCAGGTGGACGTGCTGCTGGCGTTCCGTGAGCGCTGCGCGACAGGCGCGGCCGTGATCGCCACGCTTCACGACCCGGCGCTCGCCGAGCGCTGCGCCGACCGCGTGCTGCTGATGTATGGCGACGGCCGCTGGCGCCTGGGCGCCACGGACGCAGTGCTCAACGCCGCCGAGCTGTCGCTTCTTTACGCGACGCCGATGCGCGAGCTCGCCGGCGCGGGCCGGCGCGCGTTCATTCCCGCATAGCCGCCAGCACCGGCGCATGGAGCGCGGCGTTGGCCGCGAGCACCGTGGTGGTGCCCAGATCGATGCCGCCACCATCCAGGTCGGTGAAGGTACCGCCCGCCTCCTGGACGATCACGCTGAGCGCCGCAATATCGAGGATGTTGACGTCGGACTCCATCACCACGTCGAGAGCACCGCGCGCCAGCAGGTGATAGTGGAGGAAATCACCGTAACCGCGCAGCCGGTTGACCCGCCCCACCACCGCGCCATAGCGCCGCCAGCCAATAGGTGAGGCCGCCAGGGTTTTCATATTCCCGGTCGACAGGATCGCTTCCGACAACGCGCTGACCGCGCTCACGTGGATCGGCTCGCCGTTGAGAAACGCACCGCCGCCCCGTTCCGCCCAGGCGAGTTCGCCGTAGACAGAGGCACTCGACACGCCCAGCACCAGTTTGCCCGCGCGCCGCAGGGCAATCTGCGTCGAGAAGAACGGGCAATCACGCACGAAGGACTTGGTGCCGTCGATCGGATCGACCAGCCAGATGTTCTGGGCGTCCATGGCCCGCTGGCCGGTCTCCTCGCCGTAGAACCCGTAGTCCGGGAATTGCGCCTCGAGTACCGAGCGGATGGCGCGCTCTGCGAGCACGTCGGCCTCGGTCACGGGCGAACGGTCGGCCTTGATGCTGACCGCGAGGTTGCTGCGGTACAGCCGCTCGATCACCGCGGCGGCGGCGCGCGCCGCCTCGAGGGCGGCGATGAGTTCCCGGGATGCCATGGCGCGATTCTAACGCGGGTTGCGCCGGGTCGGCGCTCAGCGAAAACTGTAGCGTGTGGCCACAAAGATAGCCCGCCCGGCGCTGTTGTACCCGCTGGCCAGCTGGTAACGCCGGTCAAGCGCGTTGTCGAGCTGCGCGGTCACCGACCAGGCGGGCGTAATCGCCAGCCGGGCGCGCAGTGCGACCAGCAGGTAGCCGCCATCGCGCCGCGGTGCGCCGCTGACGACGTCGATGTCCCGCCGCGGGCCGGACTGCAACAGGTCGACTCCAAACTCACTACGCCCGATCTGACGTCCGCCGCTGAATGTCAAACTCTGCCGGGTCCGGCGCAGCAACTGGCTATCGTTGCTGAGATTGCGCGGGTCCTGCAGATCGGCCTCGGCGCGCAGTGACCAGGGCGCGGAGCGCAGCTCCCAGCTGGCTTCGATCCCGCGGATCCGGGCCTGGTCGATGTTCTGGTTCAGCGAAGTAAAATCGCCCGGGTTGAATACCGACACGATCAGATTGCTGATGGTGTTCTCGAAGGCCGCGAAGCTCAGCTCCTGCGATGCGCTCATGCGCACCTTGATACCGGCCTCGAAGTTGCGCGAACTTTCGGGCCGCAGGTCGGGATTGCCGCCATACCCGAACCGGTCGGTCGCGGACGGCGCCCTGAAGGCGGTACCGGCGGAAACCGTCAGCAGCAGGTCTTCGGTCGCGGCATAGCCGTATTCCGCATTCCACGTGGCATGGTTGCCGAATGAGGGGTGCCGATAGTTACCGCCGGCCAGCAGCAGGCGCTGGGATCCGAATTTGAGCTGGTCCTGCAGGTAATAGGTCTGCGCGTGCGTGCCGACCGAATAGCGGGTGGCAAAGGAGAGTGAGTCGGTCTGTTCCTGGCTCAGGATGGCACCAAACGTGAACACCTGACTGAGCTGCGCGCCGCCAAGCGTGACGTCATTTTGAAGATCCACCGTGTCGCGCGAGGTGTGGTCGTAATCCCTGCCCAGGCCAGCATCGACGGCGTCGGGTTGACCCTGGCGCAGATCGGCGATGTTGCGGCTCAGATTCACTCGCGCGCGCCAGTTGTCGGTCACACTGCCGCTCGCCTGCACCGCGAACACGCTGTTGGCGAAGCGTTCGTCGGCAGGATTGAAGGACGCAAAAGCGCTGTAGTCGCTGGTATAAACAGGCTCCGCATAGTGCGAGGTGCCGGTCGAGCGCCAGTAAAACGCGCCAACGTCAAGGGCAGCGATCCTGGTGGCTGCGGCGGCGGTGCCAGACAGATTCTGGTAACCGCGATCCTCGGAATCGGCGGCAAAGGTGGGAAAACCGTCGGCTCGCTGGCCGGTCAACGCGGCCTCTGCGCTGGAATCACCTGCCGCGTAGTGCCCGGCGACGGAAAATTCACCGGTGCCGTAGCGTCCGTAACCCAGCATCGCGTCTGCACCCGTCGGCCCACCCCGGCGCGTAATCAGGTTCACCACGCCACCGATGGCGTCGGTCCCGTAAATCGCGGAGCGCGGACCCTTGACGATTTCGATGCGCTCGAAGAGTTCGGGGGCGAGGTTCTGCAGCGGCGCCCCGCCGTAGGTGCCCGGGTTGATGCGGACGCCGTCGATCATCACGATCGACTGGTCGCTCTTGGCCCCGCGTATGAAAAGCGCCAGCGGTTGGCCGGGACCACCGCTGCGGCCGATATCGAGGCCGGCGTGAAAGCGCAGCACGTCACCTACATCGGTGGCGAGCGAATCCTCGAGCGCCTTGCGGTCGATGACAATGATCGGTTCCAGCAGCTGGTTCGCTGGCTGCGCGACACGCGTCGCCGTCACGACGATTTCGCCGAGCAGGTCGTCGCTCCAGGCGACAGCCGGCGCGGTCTGCGCCCGCGCAGCCGTAATCGACAGCAGGGCACACAGGGCAAGCGCGCCCTGAGGATTCTTGGTGGTCATCGGCAACTCTCCTCGCCATGCTCGCCCGCATGGCCCGCGTTCGGATCGAGTGGCCGCGCTGCAGAGGATGGGGGCGTTGCCGCGTGCTCACGGGAGGCACGGGCGCCGCCCGATGCCCTCCGCACCGCGGTTTACTTGCCAGGCCGGTCTCCGGACTCGTGAGTGGGTAATCCCGTCCAGGTCGCCTTCCCGTGCTCTTGCACAGTGGCTGCGTGACCTGGATTGACTCACTTACCGTTGCGGGGGCAGTACCGGGTTCGCCTATCTGGCTGCACCGGTTTCCCGTTTCACTCGCCGGCGCAATCGCCGCACGAGCACCTGACAGCCTGCAGTGTCTCAATCAGATCCCAGCCGCGTCAAGCGCGACCGGTGCGTAATACTCGCCAGCCGCTGTCACTTGAGGTAGCTTGATCGCATGGGCAACCGGCTTTCCAAAATCGTGACGCGCACGGGCGATGACGGCAGTACTGGCCTGGCCGACGGCAGCCGTGTGCCCAAGGAGAGCGCGCGCATCGAGGCCTGCGGCACGGTCGACGAGCTCAACAGCGCGCTGGGCGTGCTGCTGGCGAGCCCCGCCCTGCCTGCCCCGATGGCAGCGCAGCTGCTCGAGATCCAGCACGATCTGTTCGACGTGGGCGGCGAGCTGGCGATTCCCGGGAGCGTGGTGATTCACGCCCAGCAGGTCGAGGCGCTGGAAGCGCTGGTCGAAAACTGGAACGCGCAACTGCCGCCGCTCCGCGAGTTCGTGCTGCCCGGCGGCGGCGGCGCGGCCGCAAGCTGCCACATGGCGCGTTCCATCTGCCGGCGCGCCGAGCGGCGCTGCTGGACACTCTCGCGCCTTGAGCCGGTGGGGCCGCAGGCGCTGCGCTACCTCAACCGGCTATCCGACCTGCTGTTCGTGCTGTCGCGCGTGCTGGCGCGACTTAACAGCGGGAGCGAAGTAATGTGGCGGCGCGATCGCGGGCGCTAGGCCCTGTCAACAGGGCCTAGGCCAGCAGTTCCCGCAACAGCTGCCATTCGAAGGTCGGGCCCGGGTCGCTCTTGCGTCCTGGCGCGATGTCGCTGTGGCCCACGACCCGCTCGCGCGCCAGCGTAGGGTAGGCCTGGCACAAGGCGGCGATGAGCGCCGAGAGCGTCCGGTACTGCGCCGCTTCGTAGACGCCCTCATCCGCGCCCTCCATTTCAATGCCAATCGAAAAGTCATTGCAGGCAGGTCGGCCCTGCCAGTTCGACACGCCCGCATGCCAGGCCCGCAGGCCAAAGGGCACGAACTGCACCGGTTCGCCGTCGCGCCGCACCAGCATGTGCGCTGACACGCGCAGGCCCGCGATGGTGGCGAAATAGGGGTGCGCGTCCGGGCGGAGGCCGCCCGTGAACAACCGTTCAATCCACGGACCGCCGAACTCGCCGGGCGGCAGGCTGATGCCATGCACGACGATGAGTTCGGGCGCCATGCCCGGCGGCCGCTCATCGCAGTGCGGCGAGAGCACCTGGCGCGCCGCGCGCAGGAGCCCGGTGACCGGGTCGATCTCAAAACCGGACTGCATGATGTCGTCCATGATGCCAAAATGCCCGCGTGAGCGAAAATATACACCACGCCGGCAGCGCGGACGCCAACCGGGCAAACAATGCCACACTTGCGGCCCGTGATCTGCGCCACGTGTGGCATCCGTGCACGCAGATGCACGACCACGAAGCGCTGCCGCCGATCCCGGTGCGGCGCGGAGCGGGAGTCTGGCTGGAAGATTATGACGGCAACCGCTATCTCGACGCCGTCAGCTCCTGGTGGACCAACCTGTTCGGGCACGCCAACGCGCGCATCAGTGCCGCGGTAGCGGCGCAGGCGGGAACGCTCGAGCACGTCATGCTGGCCGGCTTTACGCATGAACCGGCGATACGCCTCGCCGAGCAGCTTACGGCACTGGCACCGGCTGGACTGACGCGCTGCTTCTACGCCGACAGCGGCTCGGCGGCGATCGAAGTAGCGCTGAAGATGAGCTTTCACTACTGGCTCAATCGCGGCCAGGCCGGCAAGCGCCGCTTTCTCGCGCTCAGCAACGGCTACCACGGCGAGACGCTGGGCGCGCTCAGCGTCGGCGACGTGCCACTTTATCGCGAGACATACCAGCCGCTGCTGCTGCCGGTGATCACCGTGCCCTCGCCCGACTGCTACCTGCGCGCAGCCGGCGAGAGCTGGGCGGAGCATGCCCGGCGCAGCTTCGCGGACATGGAAGCGGCGCTCGAACGCCACGCCGGCGAGCTGGCTGCGGTGATCGTCGAGCCGCTGGTGCAGTGCGCGGGCGGCATGCGCATGTACGACCCGTTGTACCTCAGGCTGCTGCGCGACGCCTGCGACCGCCACGGAGTGCACCTGATCGCCGATGAGATCGCCGTCGGCTTCGGTCGCACCGGCACGATGTTCGCCTGCGAGCAGGCGGATATCACGCCCGATTTCCTGTGCCTGTCGAAAGGACTCACCGGCGGCTACCTGCCGCTGTCCGTAGTGCTGACCGGCGAAGACGTCTATGGCGCTTTCTACGCGGAGTACGCGCAGCAGCGCGCCTTCCTGCATTCGCACAGCTACACGGGCAACCCGCTGGCCTGCGCCGCCGCGCTGGCGACCCTCGACATCTTCGCCACCGAGCCGGTGCTGGAGCGCAACCGCGCGTTGGCGGCGCATATGGCGGCTTGTGCGGCGCCGCTCGCCGCTCATCCGCACGTGGCCGAGGTGCGCCAGTGCGGCATGATCCTCGCGATCGAAACGGTGCGCGATCGCGCCACGCGCGCACCCTACCCCTGGCAGGAGCGTCGCGGCCTGCGCGCCTATCGCCATGCGCTCGCGCGCGGCGTGCTGCTGCGGCCGCTCGGCGGCGTGATCTACTGCATGCCGCCCTATGTGATCACGCCGCAGGAAATCGAACTGATGCTTGGCGTGGCCGGCGAGTGCGTCGAAATGGCCTGCGCGCCCTGACACGGCACACCATGCGCACCACGCGAATCCATGTCGATGCCGATCTGGTGACCGGACAGGACCTGCTGCTGCCCGGCGCGCAGTCGGCGCACCTGCTGCGGGTTCTGCGGCTGCGCCCCGGCGCGGTGGTCACGCTGTTCAACGGGCACGGTGGCGAATACACCGCGGAACTGGTTGCTGCCGACAAGCCGGGTGCGCGCTTGCGCGTCGGCGCGCACGCCGCAGTGGAGCGCGAATCGCCCCTGCAGCTCACGCTGCTGCAGGGCGTGGCGCGCGGCGAGCGCATGGATTTCATCGTCCAGAAGGCCACCGAGCTGGGCGTGCAAACCATCGTGCCGCTGTCGTGCGAGTTCAGCGTGGTGCGGCTCGACGCCGCCGCACTGCAGCGCCGCGGCGCGCACTGGCGCACCGTGGCGATCGCCGCCTGCGAGCAGTGCGGCCGCAATCGGCTGCCGCAGCTCGCGCCCCTAGCCGACCTGGAGGTGGCCTGCGCCGCAACCGAAGCTGAGCTGAAACTGGTGCTGGTGCCGCAAGCGCCCGCTACGCTCGCCGCGCTGGCGCGCGGCGTCAGCCGGACGGCGCTGCTGGTCGGCCCCGAAGGGGGTCTCAGCGGCCGCGAACAGCTGCTGGCGCAACGGCACGGGTTCCTGGCCTGCCGGCTCGGGCCGCGGATCCTGCGCACCGAAACCGCGCCGCTCGCGGCACTGGCAGCGCTCCAGGTACTGGCCGGAGACCTGGGCTAGCGATCGCGCCGCGGCCCTAGCCGGGGGTGACTGAAGTCTCGTCCGCGATCATGACCTCGAGCCGCTCGAGATCTGGAATCCACGGCGTTTCGTTGAGCATGCGCACGCGGCAGACGACCGGGTCGCCCTCCGGCACGGGCGCCGACATATCGGGCTGGATGACATCGGCGCCGACCCGCACCAGTTGCGGGAAGCCCTGCGAGACCAGCGCATAGGCTCCGGCCTCGATCCTTTCTCCCAGTGCGTGCAGCACGACCAGGCGCGAACGCGAACTGACGGCCGGCATCGGTTGTCCGCACAGGCCTTCGAACGAAACCAGCGGCAGCTGGCGACCGTTCCAGCTGACCAGCCCGAGATACCAGGGCGGCGCGCCGACCATGGTCGCGGGCACCTGGTAGCTGGCGATCTCGGCGACGCAGGCGCGTGGCACCAGCAACCGCCCCGTGGCAAGCGGCACGAGCAGGCTGTAGATCTCGCCGCCCGCTTCGCTCATCGGGCCGCGCCCGCAGCCTGCAGCGCGCGGCGCCGCGCCACCAGCGGCGCGATTGCATCGATCAGCTGGCTCTCCTGGTAGGGCTTGCCCAGATAATCGTCGACGCCGAGCTCGATGGCGCGGGCGCGATGTTTGTCGCCGACGCGCGAGGTGATCATGATGATCGGCACGTCGGCGAGGCGCGGATCGGCGCGCACCTGCGCAGCCACTTCGTAGCCGTCCATGCGCGGCATCTCAATGTCGAGCAGGATGATATCCGGTACGTTCTCGGCCAGCAGTGCCACGGCATCGGCACCGTCGCGCGCGGTCATGACGCGCATGCCGTTGCGCTCGAGCAGCCGCTGCGTCACGCGCCGCACGGTAATCGAATCGTCAACCACCAGCGCGAAGGTGCGCCGGTCGCCGCGTTCGCGCAGCGGTGCGGGCGCGGCGCGCACGCGCCATTCGGCACGCACCAGCGCCGCGATATCAAGAATAATGACCACGCGGCCGTCGCTGAGGATGGTAGCGCCGGAGATGCCGCGGATCGAGGCGATCTGCGGTCCGAGTGGCTTGACCACGATCTCACGACTGCCGATCAGCTCGTCGGCCACCAGCCCGGTGGAATGCTCGCCGGCCCGCACCAGCACCACCGGGATGGCCGCGTCGGTTTCCGCGAGCGGCGCAGCCTCCATGCCGACGTACAGCGCCAGCGGCTGCAGGCGGTACTTGTGCTCGCCGTAGCTGAAGGTGGCGCTGTCGCTGCGCAGGTGCGCGGCGACTTCCTCGCGCGGCAGCCGCACCACGCCCTCGATGGTCGGCAGCGGCAGCGCGTAATACTCATCGCCGGTGCGCACCACCAGCGAATGGCTCACCGCGAGCGTCAGTGGCAGGCGGATCGTGAAGCGCGTGCCCTGGCCGGGCTTGCTGTCCATGTGCAGCGCGCCGCCCAGCTTCTTGATCTCGGTGGCGACCACGTCCATGCCGACGCCGCGCCCGGCCTGCTGCGTCACCGTGCCGGCCGTGGAGAAACCCGGTTCGAGCACCAGCTGCATCACATCGTCGTCGGCGAGCGTCTGGTCCGCGTGGATCAGCCCCAGCGCCTGGCCCTTGCTGCGGATCGCGGCGAGGTCCATGCCGGCGCCGTCGTCGCTGACTTCGACGATCACTTCCGCGCCTTCGCGCTGGAGCTTGAGGTGGACGCGGCCCGCCGCGCCCTTGCCGTGCGCAAGCCGCTCGGCGGGCAGCTCGATGCCGTGCACCACCGCGTTGCGCAGCAGATGCTCGAACGGCGGCAGCATGCGCTCGAGCACCTGGCGGTCGAGTTCGCCGGCGGCGCCCTCGACCACGAACTCCGCCTGCTTGTCCGTGTCGGCCGCGGCCTGGCGGACGATGCGCGCCAGGCGCTGCACGTGGCGCTGGAACGAGACCATGCGCGTGCGCATCAGGCCGTTCTGCAGCTCGGTGACCGTCCGCGACTGCAACTGCAGCTGGTTCTGTGCCTCACCCACCAGGCTCTCGATGAGCTGCTGCAGGCTGGCGACGTCGTTGGCGGATTCGGCCAGCGCGCGCGAATACTGCTGGATCGAGGAATAGCGGTCGAGTTCGAGCGGATCGAAATCCTGGCGATGGCCCGGCTCCTGGTCGTGCCGGTGCAGCACCTGCGCCTCGGTTTCGATCTCGAGCTTGCGCAGCTGCTCCTTGAGGCGCGTGACGGTGCGCGAGAGCTCCGCCAGGTTGAATTCCACCGAACCGAGCTGCTGTTCCAGCCTGGCGCGCGAGATGCTCACCTCGCCGGCGTTGTTGAGCAGCTGATCGAGCAGTTCCGCGCTGACGCGCGCCATCTCGCCGCGCTCGGCGCCGGCCACGGGCTCACGGCCGGGAGGCACGGGCGCCGCCTGGCCGAGTGCGGCGGGCGGGGGAATTGCCGGCACCAGCGGCAGCGGGTCGGGTTGCAGCGCGACTGGCGCTACCACCACCGGCGCGGACGGCGGCGGTGCGTCTGCAACCAGCGGCGCTGGCGCCGCGGCGGCCGCTGGCGTGGGCTCTGCGCCGCGCGCAATGGCCTGGATGCTCGCAATCAGCGCATCCGCAGGTGCCGCGGCGCGACCACCTGCCACCTGCTCGCGCATGCGCGCCAGCTCATCGACCGCTTCCTGCGCAACTGCGCGGGCGCGCTCGTCGCCCGCGGCAGTACCGTTGCCGATCTGCACGACGAGGCTCTCGAGTTCATGCGACAGGTCGCCCATCGCGCTGACGCCGGCCATGCGGGCGCCGCCCTTGAAGGTGTGGAGCGAGCGCTTGAGCGCGGCCAGATGCTCGTCGGCTGCTGGCGCGGCGCTCCAGGACTGCAGCGCGAACTGCGCCGCTTCCAGTAGCTCGCTGGCCTCCTCGCAGAAAATCGCAGCGACTTCCGGATCGAAGTCGAGTGCGGGCGCGCGCGCACTCGCGGCCGGCGGGGGCGCCGGTGCCGGCTGCTGCAGGTCGTGAATCAGGGCCAGCGAGTGCGCGCCGGTGCGCGCGCTGTGTTCGTTGGCCTCGGCAATACGCCGGTCGAGTTCAAATTCGGCGCGGGCGATGCGCGCGCGCAGCGTGTCATGCGCCACGAAATAGCCGGTGCTCTCGTCCAGTTGCATCGCGACAGTCGCCATCGCGACCATGCAGTCGGAGAGCAGCAGCAGGTCGGACGCGTCCAGCCCGACGCCGCTGTCAAAGGACTTGCGCAGCCAGTGATTCAGCGGCTCGGAGAGCCGGATGCCGTGGCGGGCCTCGGCCATCTTCGAGCTGCCCGACAACGTGTGGCAGGCACGATAGACCTCTTCGGTGAGCACGTGCGGCGCCGGGTGCGGCTGCTCACGCGTCAGCCAGGCACGCACGGTGGCCACGTGGGTCGCGGTCTCGCGCGCATAGATTTCGCGCAGTGCCGCGTCGCTGTCCGCGGCGGGAGCCTGCGACGCCTCCGCGAGCGCTCCGGTCGCGGGGACGGGCGGGACCGCTGCCGCAACGATGGCGGCCGCCTGCTGCGGCGTGAGCCGTTCGGTGGCCGCCCACTCGCGGGCCGCACCGGCAGAGGTGTCCGCGCTCGCGGCCAGCGCGGGCTCCGGCGCGGTTTCCGCCACGGCGTCAGCGGGCGCGCGCGCATCGCGCCCGGCCGCGAGTGCGTGGGCGCGGGCCACCAGTTGCATCGGCTGCGTGCGGTTCGCGGACGCGGCGCCGATCTCGGCGACCAGCGTCGGCAGCAGTTCGATCGCCTCGCGCAGGGTGCCGAGGATCTCGGGCGATCGCGCCAGCGTGCCATCGAGCAGCCGGTTCACCAGGTTCTCCAGCGCCCATGAAAATTCGCTGAGCTCGCGGGCGCCAACCATGCGACCGCTCCCTTTGAGCGTATGGAACGAGCGGCAGACGGTGGCCAGCGCCGCGGATTCCAGCGGGTTCTGGTCCCACACCGGGTATTGTGCGCGGACCTTTTCCAGCTCTTCGCGCGCTTCCTCGGCGAACAGCGCCAGCATTTCCGGATCACTGGCGATCGCGTTCGCCTCCGGAGCCGGCGCGGCCGCCAG
Organism: Gammaproteobacteria bacterium; assembly: GCA_025359205.1. Lineage (GTDB taxonomy): Bacteria > Pseudomonadota > Gammaproteobacteria > Steroidobacterales > Steroidobacteraceae > FEN-1191. The sequence goes on along the minus strand of JANYHD010000019.1, from coordinate 284,759 downwards.
CACCGGCGGCGTGCGCACGCGAGCAGTGCTGTCGGGATCGAGGGCCCCGCCGGGAAGCGTCTGCTCGGGCGGCGGGATGCGCACCGTGCGTGCATAGTTGCCCGCGCTGAGCGGCGGCACTGTCGGCACCACCTGGTCGGGCTCGTGCCCGAGGACCTCGAGGCAGGCCTGCGCATTATCGAGCATGTACCAGGGGTCACTGCGTCCCGCCTGGAGCGTTTCGATGTAGTACTCGAGGCTGACCACCGCGTCGGCGAGCCGGTCAAGATAGGCTCCAGACAGTGGCATGCCACCGGCCTGCATGACCCTTCGCAACTGGACGGTCAAGGCATCGACGACGTCGACCGCGCGCGCCTTGCCCAGCATCAGCAGTCCGGCCTTGATGCCGCGCATGAGCTCCAGCCAGGAATCAAACCCGGAGGCGTCGAGCGTGCCACTCACGTTCTGCGCGATGCTTTCCTTGACGCGCGCCAGGTTGACCACGCACTCGCGCAGCACCGCGCCCTGTACCTGTTCGAAATCCTGGTCTACTGGCTCGCCGTCAGCCTCGGACCGCGTTGCTTTCGGCAGGATTAACCCGACCAGCTGGCCTTCGAGACGGTCTTCCACCTGGATCAGCGTGGCCGCGACCTGCACCAGCGTCGCTTCATCGGCGTTTTCGCGCCCCGCGACCACGGCTTCGAGCCGTGCATTCGCCTCCTGCACGCGACCGCGCAGCTCACCCAGCCCCAGGACGCCGAGCGTATCGCCGATCTTGCGCAGCAGTTCGATCTGGGGCTTCAGCTCCTCGACCTGGCCGCCGCCGCGGCGCACGAAGATATCGAGCACGTCCTTGACGCGCGTCAGGTCCTCGCGGATCGCCACCGCCACCGTGTGCATGAGCTTGACCGATGGGGCCGACAGGCTCTCGCGTTCCTGCTCGATGTTGTCGTCGACTGGCAGCAGTTCGTTGAGGCGGAATGAAGCGCGCACCGCCGCGACGCGCGGCCCAGCGGTGCTGGAGCGCGCGACGTAGTACAACAGGTTGTTCAGCAGTTCGATCGGCGGCGTCTGCGCGTAGCGTGCCTCGCCCAGTTCGTACAGGCGCCTGATCTCGCGATCGGCGAGGCCCAGCAGCCGCTTGACCGAAACGCTGCTCTCGGTGCCGTTCTCGCGCAAGGCTTCGAGCAGCGCGCCAACCACCCACCACAGCTGGAACACGCACTGCTGCGTCGCCACCTGCTCGAGGCGCGTGGCCACGGTCGCCAGGATCTCGAGATTCTGTTCGAGCCGTTCGCCGCGGATCCAGCCTACCAGGCCGGCCTGGAAGCGCGCGCGCAGGCGCCGCGCCCATTGCGCAGGCGACAGTGGCGGCTCGCCGGGCGCCGGTGAAGTCGGCTGCGCCTGCCGGTCGGACTTGAGATTGAGCAACAGCAGTGTGCCTTCCGAAAGCAGCGCGCAGCCACGCACGGCGCGCAGGTCGTTCAGGAGCGGCAGCAATACCAGCGCCATGTCACGCCCGCCGGCGAGCACGCGCTCGAGGTAGCCGGGGAGCTGCACCATGGCGCGCATCAGCGCGTCGAGCGACTCGGACTGATTCTTGCGCTCTTCGCGCGCGCCGATCAGGTAGCGCGCCACCTGCTCCATCTCTTCGGCCAGCAGCGCGGCGCCGTAGATTTCCAGCACCCGCAGCGCGCCCTGCACCTGATGCAGCTCGAAGGCGCAGCGCTCGAGCAACGCGCCGTTGCCGGGCTGCTCGACGTGGGCCTCGAGCGCCGTGCGCGCGTCAGTCAGCGCCACGCCGATCTCGCGCGCGGTCTGCTGCATTGTCTGGGTGGCGAGTTCGGTCATGACAGCAGCAGCGAGCTCAGGCCCCGCCCAGCTTCTTGAGCCGCGATTGGCCGCTGCTGTCGGCGCTCGCCGGCGCCGCTGCCGGCGCGGCAGCACGGCCCGCCGTGCCGGCCGCGGCCGCGGGCAGCCGGAACCCGGCGACCGACTTGCGCAGCGCCGCAGCCAGCTCGGCCATCTTGAGGATCGCCTGCGCCGTGGCCTGGGTGCTCTCGGCCGTCTGGGTGCTCACCTCGCGCAGCACCTGCGTGTTGCGGGCGATATTCTGCGCCGCAGCCGACTGGCTGCGCGAGCTTACCGAGATGTTCTGCACCAGGCTGGCGATCTGGTTGGAGACCTGCTCGATCTCCTCGAGCGCGGCACCGGCGTTTTCGGCCAGCAGCGCGCCGCCGACCACGTCGGTGGTGCTGCGCTCCATCGACACCACCGCCTCGTTGGTGTCCGTCTGGATAGTGCGCACCAGCACGTCGATCTGCTTGGTAGCGGTCGCGGCGCGCTCGGCGAGCCGCTGCACCTCATCGGCGACCACGGCAAAGCCGCGGCCGGCCTCGCCGGCCATCGACGCCTGGATCGAGGCATTGAGCGCCAGGATGTTGGTCTGCTCAGCGATGTCGCTGATCAGCTCGACCGTATTGCCGATCTCCTGCGAGCTCTCGCCCAGGCGCTTGATGCGCTTGCTGGTCTCCTGGATGGTCTCGCGGATCGTGTTCATGCCATCGATCGTGCGGCGCACGGCTTCACCGCCCTTGTGGGCGACGTCGACCGAGTGGCGGGCGACGTCGGCGGCGCGCTCGGCGTTGCCCGAAACCTCCTCGGTGGATGAGGCCATTGCCGCGATCGACTCGGTGGCCGAGGCGATCTGCCTGGTTTGCACGCCGCTGGCCTTGCCGAGCTGGGTGCCCAGCGCCTGGGTCTGGCGCGCCGAAGCATCGACCTGCATGGCCGAGGCGTTGATCGTGGCCACGAGCTTGCGCAGCGCCTCGACCGCGTAGTTCACGGAATCGGCGATGGCACCGGTGATGTCTTCGGTGACGGTCGCCTGCACGGTCAGGTCGCCGTCGGCGAGGCTCGCCATTTCGTCGAGCAGCTTGAGGATGGAGCGCTGGTTGCGCTCGTTCTCCTGGCGCTGCGTATTGGTCGCCTGCAGCTGGCGTTCGGCGGCACGGCGCAGCGCACCGAGCTGTACCAGCAACATGCCGAGCGGCGCCAGCGCCAGCAGCACCAGCGCCACGCCCACCATGCCAAGCGTTCCGCCGCCGGAGGCCAGCAACCACGCCAGCGCGCCCAGCACCAGCAGGCCGCCAGCGACCAGCGTCAGCCGCCGCAGCAGTCGGGTATCGATGAGGTCTTCCGCGTTCAAGCCGAGGCCGCCGTGAACGCCGGGTCTTCCAGGAGTTTGCGCAGGCTCAGCACCGGCAGCTGCTCCTGCTCGTGGCGGAATGATCCTGCCAGGACCTGCTTGCATTGCAGGATAGTCGTAGGCACCTCGCTGCTGAACGACGACTCGCTGAAACGCCGGAAGCCGAGCACCTCGTCGACCACCAGGCCGGCGGGCACGTCGCGATGGTTGGCCACCAGGATGCGCGTCAGGCGCGTGATCGGCGTCGCCCCGCCCCCCAGGTACTGGCGCAGGTCGATGATCGGGAACAGCTGGCCGCGGATGTTGGCGAGGCCGAGCACCCAGGCCTTCGCGCCCGGCACGCGCGTCAGCGGCGTGGGGATGCCCAGGACTTCGCGCGCTTCCTCGCGTGCGACCAGGTAGAGCTCGCCGGCCATGCGCGCGGCGACGCCGACCCACTCGGCGCCCGCGGCGCCGGGGGTTTCCGGGCTGGCGGTTGCGCCGCGGCCACGCCGTTCGAGCTCCGCGAGGAGTTCATACGGCCGGTCGCGCAGTGCCTTTAACGATGCGCTCGCCAGCATGTTCAGGCGGCGAGCGCGGCCTGCGCCTTCTCGACCAGCTGATCCATCGACACCGGCTTGACCATGTAATCCACGGCTCCCTGGCGCAGGCCCCAGATACGGTCGGTCTCCTGCCCCTTGGAGGTGACCATGACGATCGGGATGGTGCGGGTGTCCGGATCGTTCGACAGCGTGCGCGTGGCCTGGTAGCCGTTCACGCCGGGCATGACGATATCCATGAAAATGAGGTCGGGATGCATCGCTCGCGCCAGCCGGATGCCTTCCTCGCCATCGCCGGCCACGGCGGTGCGGTAGCCGTGGCGCTCGAGCGCCTTCTGCATGACGTGCACTTCGGTGGGCGAATCGTCGACAATGAGAATCAGCGCCATGGCCTATCTCCCGATCTGCGCTTCAATGGCGCCGAGCAGTTCGTCCTTGGTGAAGGGCTTGGTCAGGTAATGCTCGGAACCGACGATCCGCCCGCGGGCGCGGTCGAACAGGCCGTCCTTGGAGGAGAGCATGATAACGGGAATGGTGCGGAAGACCTTGTTGTGCTTGATCAGCGCACAGGTCTGGTAGCCGTCGAGCCGCGGCATCATGATGTCGACGAACACGATGTCGGGCTGGTGGTCGGCAATCTTGGTGAGCGCGTCGAAGCCGTCGACCGCGGTGTATACCTCGCAGCCCTCCTTCGCCAGGAGCGTTTCGGCCGTGCGCCGAATGGTCTTGCTGTCGTCGATGACCAGCACCTTCAGGCCACGGAACGGCGAGGCGGCGTCGTTCAAGTCGGGCTCACTCCTTTGGGCATTGATTTCCATGGTCGTACACCTGCAGGCGCGTGCGCTGTGACCTGCGCTGCGCCCCCAATAGATTTGATCTTTTTAACATATCGGCACCCCTCCGGCTATGCCACCTGCGTCACGTTTTGAGCAGCTGGTGACCCGCTGCGGAGACATAATTCGATCATGAACACGCCCACCCGGCTGCTGGTGGTGATGGATCCGATCGATCACATCAAGTACCAGAAGGACACCACGCTGGCCCTGCTGCTCGCGGCGCGCCAGCACGGCCATGAGCTGCATTACGCCGAGCTGGCAGACCTGCGGCTGCGCGACGGCGTTGCCGAGGCGCGCACTCGGTCGCTCGTGGTACGCGCCGACCCGCAGGACTGGCACACGCTCGGCGAGAGCGCGATTAGCGCCATCGGCGATTTCGACGTGGTGCTGATGCGCAAGGACCCGCCCTTCGACACCGAGTACATCTACGCCAGTTACATCCTCGAGCGCGCGGAGCTGGCTGGCGCGCTGGTGGTGAACCGGCCGCGCGGCTTGCGCGACATGAACGAAAAGGTCTATACCGCCTGGTTCCCGCAGTGCTGCGCGCCCACGCTGGTGACGCGCGACATGGCGGAAATGGCCGCGTTCGCCGCCACCCATGGCACCATCGTGTGCAAACCGCTGCACGGCATGGGTGGGCGCTCGATCTTCGTGCTGCCGCCGGGGGACAAGAATTCCGCGGTGGTGTTCGAGACCCTGACCGACTACGGCCAGCGTTTCGCCATCGCGCAGAAATACCTGCCGGAGATCGCCGTCAGCGGCGACGCGCGCGTGCTGCTGGTGGACGGTGAACCGCTCCCCTACGCGCTGGCGCGCATCCCAGCTGCACACGACAACCGCGGCAACCTGGCCGCCGGCGCCAGGGGAGTGGCACGTGAATTGAGCGTTCGCGAACGCTGGTTGGCCAGCGAAATAGGCCCGGCATTGCGCGAGGCCGGCATGCTGTTCGTGGGGTTGGACGTGATCGGGGGCTTCGTGACGGAAATCAACGTCACCAGTCCCACCGGCGTGCGTGAGCTGCAGGCGCAGTTTGGCGTCGATGCCGCCGACCTGCTGCTGCAGGCCATCGACCGCCGCCTCGCCCAACGTCCCCGGGCACGCCAGCGGTGAACGCGGCCGCGCCAGCGCGGCGCATGACCGTGCGCGGGCTCGCCGCGCCCGGCGAGGGCGGCGCGCCGGTGCGCGAGCGGCTGGTGAGCATGCTGTTCATGGCCGGCCTCGCCCACGCGATCGTGATCCTGGGCCTGACCTTCAGCGCCGGCGGCAGCGTACCGGCCGCGCCCGGCATGGAAGTGCTGCTGGTGAGCGAAGACCTGCCCGAAGCCAGCCGCAATGATCATGCCGTCTACCTCGCGCAGCGCACGCAGCTGGGCGCGGGCAATACGCGCACGCTGGCCACCGGCAGCCCGGAAGCGCAGCCCGAACCCGCCGCCGGCGCGGTTGCCGCGCGGCCGGCCGAGGCCGGCGGGCGCGCCGGCGAGGAGCGTTCCCTCACCACGAATGCGCCCGCGCCGCTGATCCGTTGGCTGGGCGAAACAGGCCCCTCGCCTGGGGCTGCTGGCAGGCCGCAACGCATGGAATCCGGCGCCACCGCGCGCCATGGGCGCGGCGATGCCACCGAACTGGTGCTGCGTGGCGATCCCAAGACCGGCCAGTGGATCAGCCCCGACACCCGCGCCTCCAAGCTCGCCCCCTACCTCGATGCCTGGCGGCGCAAGGTTGAGCGGGTCGGCACCCTGAATTTCCCTTCCGCAGCCCGCCGCGCCGACCTGTCCGGGAGCCCGGTAATCGAAGTGGCTCTGGGCTCGGACGGCCGGCTGATCGAGGCCACCATACGCCGCGGCAGCGGGCATGAGGAAATCGACCAGGCGGCGCTGCAGATCCTGAAGCTAGCCAGCCCCTTCGAGCCCTTTCCCCGGGAACTGGCGCGTGATTATGACGCGCTGCGATTTGCCTACCAGTGGGAGTTCTTCGGCGGACAGCTTAGCGCTGGCACCGTGACGACCAACACCGAGGCCCCCGGCAGCCCTTGAGAGCGCCGGGAAGCACCCCCATACTGGAGCCATGGCCGACATCAAACCCACGCTCGGAACCCTCGCCAACAACCTGCTGGTCGCGATGCCTTCGCTGGCCGACGGCCACTTTGCGCAGAGCGTCACGCTGGTGTGCGAGCACAGCGACAAGGGTGCGCTGGGCATCGTGCTCAACAAGCCGCTCGACATGAAGCTCGGTGACGTGCTGGCGCAGATGAAGCTCGACGCGGCGCAGCCCGCGACCGCGGAGCAACCTGTACTTCGTGGTGGGCCTGTACATACCGACCGCGGCTTCGTGCTGCACCGTCCCGGCGGCGAATGGGATTCCACCCACAAGATCTCCGATCAGGTGCAGGTGACGACTTCGCGCGACGTGCTGGCTGCGATCGCACGCGGCGAGGGCCCGCGCGATGCCTTCATCGCGCTCGGCTACGCCGGCTGGGAACCGGGCCAGCTCGAGCAAGAAATCCTCGACAACGCCTGGCTGTCGCTGCCGATGAACGAGCAGTTGATCTACGCGGTGCCCTTCGAGCAGCGCTGGCAGGCCGCGTGGCAGATGCTCGGCGTGCACAGCTCGCGCGTCAGCCTGGTGGCGGGCCACGCCTGACGCAATTCAGTGGCACCGCGGTAGCCTTCGACTTCGGCCTGCGCCGCATCGGCCTCGCCGCCGGCGATTCCATCACCCGGACCGCAGCGCCGCTGGCCGCCGTGAGCCACGGCGAACATGGGCCCGACTGGCCGGCAATCAAGCGGGTGCTGGCCGAATACCGGCCCGGCATATTGGTGGTGGGCTACCCTTATAATGAGGACGGGACTCCCGGGGCCATGGCGGGCCCCGCCACCGCCTTCGCGGCCGCGCTGGCCGGGCGATCGGGGCTGGCGGTCGCGCGCGTCGACGAACGTTATTCCTCGCTGGAAGCGGCCGCCGAACTCAGGCAGCGGCGCGCTGCCGGGACGCGCCGCCGGCGCGTGTTGCGCGCCGATGTCGACAGCCTCGCCGCCGCCATCATTCTCGAGCGCTGGCTGCAGGGGGAGAGCTGAGCAGATGAACACACAGCGGCGAAGCGACGGCACCCTGCGACACCTGATCTCGCTCGAGGGACTCCAGCGCACGGAGCTCGACGCGCTCCTCGATCACTCGCAGCGCTATGTGTGCGCGCTCGGCGCGCGGCCACCGATGAACCGCGCGCTGGCCGGCGTCACGCTCGGCAACCTGTTCACCGAACCCTCGACGCGCACGCGCGTCTCATTCGAACTCGCCGCGCGGCGCCTGGGCGCCGAGGTGATCAATCTTGAGGTGCAGCTGTCCTCGCGCGCCAAGGGCGAGAGCATGCTCGACACGATCCACACGCTCGAGTCGCTCCACTTTGACGGCTTTGTGATCCGCGATTCCGAACCGGGTGTGGTGGCGCATGTGGCGGCGCACGTCGCGCCGCATGTCAGCGTGTTCTCGGCCGGTGAAGCGCACCTCTCACACCCGACGCAGGGGCTGCTCGACGCCCTCACGGTGCGGCAGCACAAGGGCGCACGTTTCGAGTCGCTGTGCGTCGCGATCGTGGGGGACGTCCGCCATTCGCGCGTGGCGCGCTCGGCCTACGAGGCCTTCACGGCGCTCGGCGTCGGCGAGCTGCGCCTGGTCGCACCGCCGGGGCTGATGCCCGAGGCGGGCGAGTTTCCCGCCGGCAAGCGCTACACCACGCCCGAACAGGGGCTGCGCGCCGCCGACGTGGTGATGATGCTGCGTATCCAGAAGGAGCGCATGGAGCAGGCCGAGATTCCCGACGGCGAGCAGTACTACGCGCGCTTCGGCCTGACCGCGCCGCGCCTGCGGCTGGCGAAGCCCGATGCAATCGTGATGCATCCGCAGCCGATGAACCGCGGCGTCGAGATCGATTCTGAAGTCGCGGACGGGCCGCAGTCGGTGATCCGCGACCAGGTGCGCAACGGCGTGGCCGTGCGGATGGCGGTGCTCGAGAGCGTGCTGCGGCCGCGGCCGGTGCGCGCTTGATCGCAGCGGCCGCGCCGCGCGCGCACCGTGGCACGATCCACGTTGAGGAAGGCCTGATCCTGCAGCACACGGCCTGCGAGGCGCGCCAGCACATCCTGCGCATTGCCGCGCCACGCACGGCACGGCACGCCACGCCGGGCAGCTTCGTCCACCTGCGGTGCGACGCAGCACTGCCGATGCGCCGGCCGTTGTCGATCATGCGCGCGTCGGCCGAGGCGGGCTGGATCGAAGTCCTGTACAAGGTCGTCGGCGTCGGCACCGCAGCGCTCAGCCGGCGCCGCGCGGGCGAGACGCTGAACCTGCTGGGCCCGATCGGCCAAGGTTTCGCGGTGCACCCCGCAAGGCCAAGGCTCATCGCAATAGGCGGCGGCGTCGGCATTCCGCCAATGGTGTTCCTGGCCGAGCGGACACTGTCCGACACGCGTGCTGCATGGAAGCCCCTGGTGCTGATGGGGTCCGAGATTCCGTTTCCGTTCCGTACCCGGCCCTCGCACATCCTGGTGCCCGCCGCGCCGCATGAAGCGATCGCCTGCATGCCGCTGCTCGATGAATGGGGCGTACCCTCGCGGCTGGCGAGCAACGCCGGCTATGCCGGCTGCTACCACGGCCACGTGACCGCGCTGGCCGCGCACGTACTCGCGGCGTTGTCGGCGGACGAACGCGCCGAAGTGGAGATCTACGCCTGCGGGCCGACGCCGATGCTCGCGGCCACGGCTGCGCTGGCGCGCGAATTTGCGCTGCCGTGCCAGGTCTCGCTGGAGGAATACATGGCCTGCGCGGTAGGCGGCTGCGCGGGCTGTGCCGTCGAGGTGCGCTTAGGGCAAGGCCGCGCGATGAAACGCGTCTGTATCGACGGCCCGGTGTTCGAAGCGCAGAGCGTGTTTTCGCCGGCGCCGTAGCGCCGCAATAACGCCTGCCGATGCCGCGTTGGCCCGCCGTATATGCACGCGCGCAGCGCGCGCGGGGCTGCATTTGGCCACCTGGGAACAGCCCTTTTGTGCTAAGGTACAACCCTGCGGCTGCCTCCTGATAGGGGTTGGGCGCACGCGCCAGTGCGCGGGACAGCCCGGCTTACAGCAGCCACCGGCCCGCCACCTCAACCCTCGAGCCGCAGGTGGAATCGATCTTGGCCAAGCCCAATTACCGTCACCAGAAGAAGCAGAAAGAACAGGCGCGCAAGCTCCGGCAGGCCGAAAAACAGAACCGCCGGCTGGCCGCGCGTACCGAAGCCGATGGCACCAATGGCGTCAATGCCACGGCGACACCTGAAGACACCACGGCACAGCCCGCTGCCGTGAACCCGCAACAGGCCGGGACATGAAACTCACCTCGCGCAAGGTTCCTACCTTTGGCGAACAGCGCCGCGCCGGCCGTCAAAATGACCGGCTGCAGGCTCCGGCGATGCGCAGCCGCTACGCCAACATCGCCAAGCTGCAGATCGACCTCAGCTTCGCCGGCACGAGCCGGCCGCCGCCGTCACCGCAATCGCACTCGTTCTTTCCCCCTGCGCGCGCGTTTTTCCGGTTCGCGTGCCCCTGCTCGGAGTGCGACGGCGAATTCGACCTCAGCGCCAGCGTGGCGGAACTGTCGGAAGTGAAGCGCCCCTCAGCCCGCACCGCCTCCGGGCGCATGAGCTGCGAAGGCGTGCATTTCCGCGAACGCGCGACCGCAACCCCTTGCCCCATGGCGCTGAACTGGCGCCTGGTCATCGTCCGCTCCGACTGAGCCGGGATACTCCATGCATGACAACCTGCCCTTTGGCGGCGAACCGAACGCCGATTTCCGCGCGCGCATTGCTCGCCGCCAGGCTGAAGCTGCCGAAGTGCGCCAGCGCGAGCTGCTCGAGCAGGCCTCGGTCGTCAATTCGCCGGACCTGCGCATACGAATCTGGGAGCGCCTGCATGAGGTCACCATGCCGCTTGATGCCGGCCACCGACTGCTGGGCGTCATCGCCGCACAGACCGGCCTGACCCTGGCGCAGGTACAGACGGAGCGGGAGAACCGCGCCAACCCGCCCGCCGCCGCGCCACCCGGCGCAGCCGCCGATCCGATGGCGGACTCTGCCCCGGCTGCCAGCAGCCGCTAGCCCGTAGAGCCCAGCTCGGGCCGCACGGCCCGGAAGACCCGCACCGGGGGCCCTTGCGGCCACCCTGGCGCATTGCCGTGCGGGCTGTGCTAGACTCCCCGGCGATCGTCTATGTCCGTGTATCGCCCAGCGCGCCTCATTTGGCGCATGAGCCCGAGCCGAACTTCCTCGATCAGGTGACAGGATCATTGGTTCGATGGCCCGCGGGAGACGATCTCCTCTGACCTCTTCCGAGTTCCTGCCGTGTAAAGGCGCGGTCTGCACAACTGATTTCGCAGCCGGCCTATTTTGAGTTTGGAGAGTGTCTATTTATGGCCAAGATTTACGTGGGCAACCTGCCCTTCACTGCTACGGAAGCGGAAGTCCGCACCCTGTTCGCGGAGCACGGCACGGTCGAGTCCGTGTCGCTCCCGACCGATCGTGAGACCGGCCGGCCGCGCGGTTTCGGCTTCGTCGAAATGAGCCAGGCCGATTCAGCCCGGGCGATCCAGAACCTGAACGGCAAGGAACTGGGCGGCAGACCGTTGCGCGTCAACGAAGCCCAGGATAAGCCCCGCACCGGCGGCGGCGGCGGCGGTGGCGGTGGCTACCGCGGCGGCGGCGGTGGTGGCGGCGGCGGCGGCTATCGCGGTGGTGGCGGTGGCAGCGGCGGCGGTGGTGGCGGCGGCGGCGGTGGCCGCTGGTAACACCCGCGTCAGCAACTGATGCGAAAAGCCCGGGGAAACCCGGGCTTTTTTTTAGCCGAAATTGATCTTGGTCTCGAGATTGCTGCGCGAGTCGGCGTTGGTGAGCGCCTCCTCGAGCGTGATGCGGCCGTCCTTGTAGAGCTTGAGCAGGGCGACGTCGAAGCTCTGGATGCCGCGTTCGCTGCTGAGCATGATCGCTTCCTTGATGCCGATCACGTCGCCCCGTTTCACCAGCTCGGCGATATGCGGTGTGTTGAGCATCACCTCGACCGCAGCCACGCGCCGCTGGTCCTTGCCGAGCACCAGGCGCTGCGCCAGCACGGCGCGCAGGTATTGCGACAGGTCGAGCGTCACCTGCTTCTGCTGCTCGTGCGCGAACATGTTGATGATGCGATCGAGCGTCTCGGCGCAGTTGTTGGCGTGCAGGGTCGAGAGCACCAGATGGCCGGTGCCCGCCAGGCTGATGGCCGCCATCATGCTCTCGCGATCGCGGATTTCCCCGATCAGGATCACGTCCGGCGCCGCCCGCATCACGCCGCGCAGCGCGCGCTCGTAGCTCTTCGTGTCGAGGCCCACCTCGCGCTGGTTGATGATCGAGCGCTTGTTGGCGTGCAGGAATTCGATCGGATCTTCGATGGTGACGATGTGGTCCGAGCTGACATCGTTGCGGTGATTGATCATGGCCGCGAGCGTGGTCGACTTGCCCGAGCCGGTGGCGCCGACCATCAGGATCAGGCCGCGGCGCATCATGGTCAGGTCGCGCAGCACGTCCGGGAGCCCCAGCTGGTCGAGCTTGTGCATGTCGGCGGTGATGTAACGCAGCACCATCGCCGGGTAGCCACGCTGGTAGAACACGGCAACGCGGAAGCGCCCCAGGCCAGGCTCGGAGATGGCAAAGTCGATCTCCAGCTCGCGCTGGAAATACTCGATCTGCTCGGGCGTCATCATGCCGAAGGCTGCCGAGCGCACTGCCTCGGGCGAAAGCACCTGCTTGTTGACGGGCATGATCTGCCCCTCGATCTTGATCTTGATCGGCGCGTTGCAGGTGAAGAACAGGTCGGAGGCATGCCGCTCGACCATCAGCATGAACAGCGGCTTGGTGTTGAGCACCGGCTGTGGGCCGCTGCTGGCTATCTTGAGGTCGGCGACTTCACTCATGCGCGGCTGGTCCGGCCGTTACAGGCTCCGGCCCTCGTCTTCTTCGACGATGGCCAGATCGCCATCGCCCTCCACCGGCTTGTTCTCGCGCTTGCTCTCGAGCTTGACGCGCAGCCGCAGCTCGTTCTTGGAATCGGCATTGCGCAGTGCGTCCTCGTAGGAAATCAGGCCTTTCTCGTACAGATCGAACAGCGCCTGATCGAAGGTGTTCATGCCCAGGCGCGTCGAGCGCCCCATCACTTCCTTGATCTTGGCCACTTCGCCGCGGAAGATCAGGTCCTGGACCAACGGCGAGTTGAGCATGATCTCCATCGCCGCGATTCGCCCGGAACCGGCTTCGCGCGGGATCAGCCGCTGCGAGATCAGCGCGCGGATGTTCAGTGACAGGTCCATCAGCAGTTGCTCGCGCCGCTCCTCGCTGAAGAAGTTGATGATGCGGTCGAGCGCCTGGTTGGAACTGTTGGCATGGAGCGTCGCCAGCACCAGGTGGCCGGTCTCGGCGAACTGGATGCCGTATTCCATGGTCTCGCGGTCGCGGATCTCGCCGATCAGGATCACGTCCGGCGCCTGGCGCAGCGTGTTCTTGAGCGCGGCGTGCCAGGAATCGGTGTCCACGCCGACTTCGCGGTGTGTGATCACGCAACCCTTGTGCGGGTGCACGTACTCGACCGGGTCTTCGATGGTGACGATGTGGCCGCGCGTCTTCTCGTTACGATAGCCGACCATCGAGGCCAGCGTGGTCGACTTACCCGAGCCAGTGCCTCCAACCACAATCACCAGACCCCGCTTGGAGAGCACAACCTCCCGCAAGATCGGCGGCAGGTCGAGTTCCTCGAAGGTGGGGATCTTGGCGTTGATCATGCGGATTACGCAGCCGGTGCAGCCCTGCTGCACGAAGGCGCTGACGCGGAAACGCCCGATGCCCGGCGGCGCGATCGCGAAATTGCATTCCTTGGTGGCGTCGAATTCCTTGGTCTGCCGGTCGCTCATGATCGAGCGCACCAGCACCGCCGATTGTTCGGAGCTCAGCGCGCGGTCCATCTGCGGACGGACCTCGCCGTCGATCTTGATGGCCGGCGGAAAGCCCGCTGTGATGAACAGGTCGGAGGCCGCCCGCTCGACCACGCGGCGGAGCAGGTCCTGCATCAGCTTGATGGCTTGTTCACGATCCACGACAGCAACCTCGCAGCGCCCCAGGGGCTAGAGCGCATCCTTGTTCTGCGCCTTGTAGCGCGCTTCTTCCTTGCTGACCTGGCCCTTGCTGACCATCTCGGTCAGGCACTGGTCGAGGGTCTGCATGCCCGTCGCGCCGCCGGTCTGGATCGACGAGTACATCTGCGCGATCTTGCCCTCGCGAATCAGGTTCCGGATCGCCGGCGTCCCGATCATGATTTCATGCGCGGCGATGCGGCCGCCGCCGGTGCGCTTGAGCAGGGTCTGCGAGATCACGGCCCGGAGCGACTCGGACAGCATCGAGCGCACCATTTCTTTCTCTTCGCCCGGGAACACGTCGACTATGCGGTCGATCGTCTTGGCAGCCGAGCTGGTGTGCAACGTGCCGAACACCAGGTGGCCGGTCTCGGCGGCGGTCAGTGCCAGGCGGATGGTCTCCAGGTCGCGCATTTCGCCGACCAGCACGATGTCGGGGTCCTCGCGCAGCGCCGAACGCAGCGCCTCGCTGAAGCCGAGCGTGTCGCGCTTGACCTCGCGCTGGTTGATCAGGCAGCGCTTGCACTCATGCACGAACTCGATCGGATCCTCGATCGTGATGATGTGGTCGGGGCGGTTGTCGTTGCAGTGATCGATCATGCCGGCCAGCGTGGTCGACTTGCCTGAGCCCGTGGGTCCAGTGACCAGCACCAGCCCGCGCGGCAGCATGCACAGGTCGCGGAAGATCTTCGGCGCCTGCAGCTCATCGAGGCTGAGGATGGTCGAGGGAATATTGCGGAACACGGCGCCAGCGCCGCGGTTCTGGTTGAAGGCGTTGACGCGAAAGCGCGCAAGCTTCGGAATTTCGAAGGAAAAATCGGTCTCGAAGAACTCCTCGTAGGTCTTGCGCTGCTTGTCGTTCATGATGTCATACACCATGCTGTGCACTTCCTTGTGGGTCAGTGCGGGCATGTTGATGCGCTTGACGTCGCCGTCGACGCGGATCATCGGCGGCACGCCTGCCGACAGGTGCAGGTCAGAGGCGTTATTCTTGACGGCAAACGCCAGGAGTTGTGCGATATCGACCGCCATCAGTTTTCCTCGCCGAGCTGCGCGCTGCGGAGACCAAGTGCCTTCGCAGTATAACGGAGGGCCTCGGTCGTCAATATGTTAATCGGTCCGCAGAATTCAGCAGTGGCGGACAATCTGCCAGCACGGCTGCGCGCCGTGCGTGCGCGCATCGCCACCGCGGCACGCGCGGCCGGCCGGAACGAGGACTCCGTCACACTATTGGCGGTGAGCAAGGGACACGACGCCGCGGCGGTGCGGGCACTGGCGCAGCTCGGGGTCGAGCACTTCGGCGAGAGCTATCTGCAGGAAGCCGGACCCAAGCTGGACGCGCTCGCTGGCCTCGAACTGTGCTGGCATTACATAGGCCGCCTGCAGGCAAACAAGACGCGCGCGGTGGCGGAACGATTCGCCTGGGTGCACGGCGTCGACCGGTTGCGAATTGCCGAGCGGCTCGCCGCACAACGCCCACTCCTGGCGCCGCCGCTCAACGTCTGCGTGCAGGTCAAGCTCGCGCCCGACGCCACCAAGGGCGGCGCCAGCGCGGCCGAGGCGCGCGTGCTACTCGCCGCGATCGCCTCGCTCCCGCGCCTCTCGCTGCGCGGCCTGATGTGCATGCTGCCCGAAGGCCTCAATGCGGCGCAGCAGCGCGCGCGTTTCGATGCCGTGCGCGGGCTATATGCAGAGCTGCTGCGCGAAGGCGCCGCGCTCGACACGCTCTCGATGGGCATGAGCGGGGATTTCGAGGCCGCCATCGCGGCGGGTTCCACCTTGGTGCGCATCGGCACGGCGCTGTTTGGTGCGCGCACCGAAGCGCTGGGCGTAAACGATGCCTAACCCGTAGAATGCCGCCCCGTGAATCCGGACACACAGATCAGCTTTCTCGGCGGCGGTAACATGGCGCGGGCCCTGATCCAGGGCTTGCTGCGTCGCGGCGTTGCCGCCGCGCAGCTGCGCGTGGGCGAGCCGCTGGCCGCGCAGCGCGAGCTGTTGCAGCGCGAGTTCGGCGTAGCGGCGCTAGCCGACAACCAGGCCGCGGTGCGCGGCGCCACGCTGGTGGTGCTGGCGGTGAAGCCGCAGCAGGCGATCGAACTGCTGACCGGGCTGTGCCCGTCACTCGGCCAGTCGGCTACGCTGCTGCTATCGATCGCCGCGGGACTGCGCGTCGATGACCTGGCCACCTGCTGCCCGTCACTGCCGATCGTGCGCGCCATGCCCAACCGCGCGGCGCTGGTCGGCACCGGCGCCACCGCGCTGTATGCGCCCGCCGGCGTGGACGCAGCCGGCCGTGCGCTGGCCGAACAGGTCTGCGCCGCAGCCGGCAGCACGGTCTGGGTGCAGCGCGAATCCGACCTGGATATCGTCACAGCACTCTCCGGGAGCGGCCCGGCCTATTTTTTCCTGCTGGCCGAGCACCTGGCGGCCGCGGCGGTGGCGCAAGGACTCGATGCCGCCACGGCGGGGCTCCTGGCGAAGCAGACACTGCGCGGCGCGGGCGCCCTGGCCGGCGGCGAGACCAGCCTGGCCACGGAACGCGAAGCGGTTACTAGCAAGGGCGGCACCACGGCCGCGGCGCTGGCGGCGCTGCAGGCCGGCGGCTTCGACCGGCTGGTCGCTGCAGCGCTTGCGGCGGCCACGCACCGCAGCACCGAACTCGCCGCGCAGTTCGGCCGCGCGGATCCAACCCTCAAGCACTGACCTGGCGGAAGTAATCGCAATATGGCTGCACTGCTGTTTCTGATTGACACCCTGCTGAGCGTCGCGCAGTTCGTGGTGCTGCTGCGCCTCCTGCTGCAGTGGGCGCGGGCCGACTTCCGCAATCCGCTGCTGCGGGCCATCGTGCAGGCCAGCAACCCGATGCTGGTGCCGCTGCGGCGCGTGCTGCCCTCGATCGGCCGCGTGGACACCGCCTCGGTCGTCATCGTGCTGGCGCTGGCGCTGCTGCGCGCCTATGTGCCCGAACTACTGCGCCTGCAGGCACCGGAGCCGTTGCTGCCGCTGGCGCTGTTCGCCGCATTGGGGCTGCTGCGCACCGTGTTGTGGATCTACTTCTTCTCGATCTTCCTGTACGCCATGCTCTCGCTGATTGCGCCCGGCACTTATTCGCCGGCGCAGGCACTGCTCACGACGCTGTGCGAGCCGGTGCTGCGGCCGCTGCGCCGGCTGATTCCACCGCTCGCGCAGCTCGACCTCTCACCGCTGTGGGCGGGAATCCTCATCCAGGCGCTGCTGATTCTGCTGCGCTGATGCGCCGCGTCGGCGCACCGCTGCGCGCGCACTTCGGCTCGCGCAACTGCCAATCCAGCCAGAGGTTTAGCCACGCATCTGCACTGCGCGTCGAGCCGCAACGCGCGCACGGTCGCAGCGTGGCGACGCCCTGCGCGCCAAAGCCTAGAAAAAAAGGCATTTGCGTCGCGCGCTGCTTGTGCTATGTTGCGCCCCGATTCACGCAAACCGTGAATTTTTCGAACTGACAGCCAAACTCGAGGAGATTCAGCAATGGCGAAGAAAGGTGGGGCGCCGACCAAGTCGGAGATCCTGGCCACGATTTCAAAGGACACCGAACTGTCCCGCAAGCAGGTCAACGAGGTGTTTGATTCCCTGAACGGAATCGTCAAGAAGAGCCTGCGCGGCAACGGGTTGTTCACCCTCCCGGGCCTGCTCAAGCTCAAGGTAGTGAAGAAGCCCGCCACCAAGGCCCGCGAAGGCGTCAATCCCTTCACCGGCGAAAAGATGATGTTCAAGGCCAAGCCAGCCAGCAAGAAAGTGCGTGCGCTGCCGCTCAAGAGCCTCAAGTCGATGGTGAACTAAAGCCCCTCCAGGCTTTGCCCGGGCGCAAGCCCGGGTCAGTGATCGCCATTCCAGGGGGCCCGGTACTGCCTGTCAGTCCGGGCCCTTTGTTTAACACCCGCGGTCTACAGATAGCTCAGCCACCAATCGCTCCGGCGGGCTTTGACGCCGGCCATCCAGCGGCACAGCGGATAGAGCAGTGCGATAACCAGCGCCCAGGCCAGGTACACGCCGCCGAGCCCGAGCCCAAAGCCCTTGGGATAAAAGACGAACAGCGTCAGGAACTGGCGCGGAGCGTAACCCTGTGCCACTCCCAGCAGCAGGCTCAGCAGGTGTATCAGGTAGAAGTGCGCCACGTAGAAGGCAAAGGGCACGCGTCCGAACATCACCAGGGCGTTCTTGAGCGCGCCGTGCAGGCGATCCGCGTACGCGCATAAAATCGCCGCCGGCCCCAGGGTCATCAGCAGGAACTGCAGGCTGGGCGGATACTTCGTCGTGTTGAGGAAGCTCATGACGGTAGCGGTGAGGCCCGCATCCTGCAGCTGCCAGGCGTGTGGGTCACCGTAGGCATCCACAGCGCGGAGCAGGACGAAGGCGGCAGTGAGCGCCAGCCCGATATCGCGCAGGCGCGCATTGCGCTGCGCCGGCGGCAATTCGAAAATGCCGGCTGCACCGAAACCGAGCAGCATCACGCCGATCCAGGGCAACAACGGATAGCCGAACAGCAGCTGGAACGGGCCGGCCGGATACGACATCTGCGCGTGCAGGGCGACCCACAGCGGCTGGCCCATGGCGAGCATGTGATTGGCAGGCCAGGACGCGTCGAGCAGGTTGTGGCCGAGCAGGATGGCCGCGCCCAGCACCGCGCAGGCGCGCCGGCCGAGCCACTGCGCGCCGGCAAGCACGACCATGCTGGCGCCGATCGCCCAGATGACCTGCATGATCACCAGCGTGCGCCCCTGCAGTTCGGCGATGCCCAGCGGCGCGAAAGTGAATGCGGTCGAGATGAGCACGCATTCGACCAGCACCAGCCACAACCCGCGCCTCGCGAGGAACGCGCCCAGCGCCGCGCGCGACTTGCGCGCAGCCATCAGCCCGGCGCTGGTGCCGGCCAGTAGTACGAACACCGGCGCGCAGAAATGGGTGATCCAGCGCGTCGCGAATACCACCGGCGTGACGTGCGGATTGGACATCGGGTCCTGTTCCGACCCGTAGCTCAGGAAGTCGCGCACGTGATCGAGGGCCATGATCACGACCGCCAGGCCGCGCAGCATGTCGATGGAACTCAGGCGATAGGCGCGCTGATCGGGCGGCGCCGCGGCCGCGAAGTTTTGGCTCGACACGGTCCCCCCGGCGAAAAGCGGTGCGAATCCGCTACGGGGCTATTGTGGACGGCCAGTCCGCGCGGATGCAATCGGCCAGTTCGTGCAGCCGGCCATGGAAGAAATGCCCTACTCCGCTGAGCACTCGCAGCTGTGCGTACGGCGCCCTGCGCGCCGCCCAGTCGATGACCGATGCCGGGGCCACAACCTCGTCGGCATCGCCCTGCACGATGAGCCAGGGGCAGGAGGGCGGCACGAAGCCGTCCAGGCTGACGCGATCCACGGCCGGCGCGACTGCGATCAGCCACTGCGGCCGCGCGGCCGCAGCGGCACGGATTGCGATGGCGCCGCCGAAAGAGAAACCCGCCAGCACCAGCGGCAATCCGGGCCAGCGAGCGCGCGCACCAGCCACGGCCGCCAGCGCGTCCGCGGTCTCGCCTGCGCCGCCATCGTGCACGCCCTCGCTCGCACCGACGCCGCGAAAATTGAAACGCAGCGTCGCCGCGCCGCCCGCGCGCAGCGCGCGCGCCAGCGTGTGCACGACCTTGTTGTGCAGCGTACCGCCGAACAGCGGGTGGGGATGGCAGATCACGGCCGCGAGCCGCGGCGGCGAATCAGTGGTCGCGGGTTCCTCGAAGAGTGCCTCGAGACGCCCGGCTGGCCCCAAGATGGCCGCGCTGTGCGCGACGATCTTGTTCAACCCGGGGTTCACCGCTCGCGAGGATCCGGCTCGAAGGCGAGCGAGGCCGAATTGATGCAGTAGCGCTGGCCGGCCGGAAGCGGACCATCTTCGAACACGTGGCCGAGGTGCGCGTCGCAGCGCGCGCAGCTGACCTCCGTGCGGATCATGCCGTGCGAGCGGTCGACGTGCGTGCGCACGTTCTCGCCCGCCAGCGGCAGCCAGAAACTCGGCCACCCGGAACCGCTGTCGTACTTGGTCGTGGAGCTGAACAGATCGGTGCCGCAACAGACGCAGCGGTACACGCCCGCCTCCTTGTGGTGGGCGTAAGCGCCGGTGAAAGCGCGCTCGGTGCCCTTCTCGCGGGTCACCTGGTACTGGAGCGGCGTCAGCCGCTCGCGCAGCTCCGCATCGGTGGGCGGAGCTGCGGATTTGTCGGTGCTCATGCTGCTACCTCCTCGATCGTCACTGGCCTGGTTCAGCGCCGGCCCGCTGCTCACTGCGCCCCGGCCAGCCTTACCAGCAGGCCGGTGAGGCGGCGCGTGAACACGGCCGGCTGGTCGAGCTGCCCCGAGTCGTTCAGCCGCGCCTGATCGTATAGCAGCTGCGCCAGTTCGTCGAAGGCCTCGCCCTTGGGGAGCCCGTCGAGATAGCGCACCAGCGGGTGCGCCACGTTGAGTTCGAGCGTGGCGGCCGCGGCGGGCGGCGCCTGACCGTGAGCCTCAAGCACACGGCGCATCGACTCGGACAGGCCGGTCTCGTCGCGCACCAGGCAGGCCGGCGAATCGGCGAGGCGCGTGCTCGGGCGCACCTCGCGCACCCGTTCACCGAGTGCATCCTTGCAGCGCTTGAGCAATCCCTTGCTTTCCTTCAGCGCCGCATCGACCCGTTCCTGGTCGGCCGCATCGGCCAGCGCGCCCAGCTCCAGCTCGCCGCGCGCCGCATCCTTGAAGCGCTTGCCCGAGAATTCACCGAGCTGGCCCATCACCCATTCGTCGACGCGGTCACCCAGCAGCAACACCTCAACGCCCTTGCCCCGCAGCTGCTCGATGTGCGGGCTGCCGCGAGCGGCGGAGTGATTTTCGCCGATGACGTAATAGATGCGTTCCTGCCCAGGCTTCATGCGCGCCACATAGTCAGCCAGGCTGACGCTCTCGGCGTCATCGGCATTGTGGGTGCTGGCGTAACGGAGCAGCGGCAGGATGCGCTCGCGGTTGCCCGGGTCCTCGCTCAGGCCTTCCTTGAGCACCCGCCCGAATTCCTTCCAGAGGGCGGCGTACTTCGCCGCGTCGTCGCTGGCAAGCTTCGCCAGCAGCTCGAGCGCGCGGCGGGTGAGTGCGCTGCGCATCGCCTCCACCTGCTCGTCCCGCTGCAGCAACTCGCGCGAGACGTTCAGCGGCAGGTCGCTGGAATCCACCACACCCTTGATGAAACGCAGGTACAGCGGCAGGAACTGCTCGGCGTTATCCATGATGAACACGCGCCGCACGTACAGCTTCAGCCCGCGCGCCGCCTCGCGCTGCCACAGGTCGAAGGGCGCCTGCGCGGGCAGGTACAGCAGGCTCGTGTACTCGCGCTTGCCCTCGACGCGGTTGTGCGCCCACAGCAGCGGATCGGCGCCGTCGTGGCTGATGTGCCGGTAAAAGGCGCGGTATTCCTCGTCGCTGACCTCACTGCGCGGCCGCGCCCACAGCGCCTGCGCCTGGTTGACGGGCTCGTATTCGAGCGTCGCGCCCTCCTTCGCCATCCGCACCGGGAAGGCGATATGGTCGGAATAGCGCCGCACCAGCGACCGCAGCCGCCAGGCGTCGGCGTATTCGCGCGCGTCTTCCTTGAGGTGCAGGATCACGCTGGTGCCGCGCTGGACGCGCTCTGTCGCCTCGATGGTGAATTCACCGTCGGCGCGCGATTCCCAGCGGATCCCCGCCCCCGCCGGCTGGCCGGCCCGGCGGCTCTCGACCACCACGCGGTCGGCAACGATGAAGGCGGAATAGAAGCCCACGCCGAACTGGCCGATCAGCTGCGCGTCACGCTGCTGGTCGCCGCTCAGGCGGCCGAAGAACTCGGCGGTGCCCGATTTGGCGATGGTGCCCAGGTGCGTGATCGCTTCCTCGCGGTTCAGGCCGACGCCGTTGTCGCGGATGGTGATCGTGCCCGCCGTGGCGTCGAATTCCACCCATATGGCGAGTTCGGCTTCCCCGGCGTATAGCGCCGGGTCGCTCAACGCGAGGAAGCGCAACTTATCGTTGGCGTCAGAGGCGTTGGAGATCAGCTCGCGCAGGAAGATCTCGCGGTGGCTGTACAACGAGTGGATCATCAGCTGCATGAGCTGGCGCACTTCGGCCTGGAAGCCGTGCGTCTCGCGCGGTGTCGACATTGGATTTCGCCCTCTGTTCCGGAAATGTTACCGGGAACTGGGCGTTTATGGGGCTCGCACTCCGCTAAATCAAGCCTTGGCCGCGACCTGCGGCCAGGGTGGGGAGTATTCCTATAGGTTTCGAATCAGGTGGCGGGCGGCGCCCAGCCAGTCGTCCATCTCGTCCCAGAGCAGCAGGAATACTTCCAAGCAATCTCTCTCTCGTGCGTGTGGCAAGATGTTAGAAGGCCCTCGCACGCGCGAGCGTGTTGCGCCTCACAGGCCGGCGCGGCAAATGCGCGCGCGAGCGCTTGCAGCGCCACGCGGCGCTGCGTACGCTCGCGCCTTCAGACATAAAGCGGCCAGCGCACCCCGAGGTTATGACCATGCAGCGGATCGTCGTCCTAAACCCCAAGGGTGGGTCAGGCAAGACGACGATCGCCATCAATCTGGCGAGCTACTACGCGCAGCGCGGTGAGCGGCCGACGCTGATGGACTTCGACCCGCAGGCCTCGGCCGCCCGCTGGGTGCGCAAGCGCCAGGCCAGCCAGGCGCCCATCCACCTGATCAACGCCTACGAGAAGGACAATCGCGTGACGCGCGCGTTCCAGCTGCGGGTGCCGGAGGGCACCGGGCGCGTGATCATCGACACGCCGGCCGCGGTCGACGCCACCGAGATGCCCGAGCTGACCGCAAACGCCGACAAGATTCTGGTGCCGGTGCTGCCCTCCGACATCGACATCCACGCGTGCGCGCGCTGCATCACCAGTTTACTGCTGGTCGCCAAGGTGAAGCGCGTCGATAACCGCCTGGCGATTATCGCCAACCGGGTGCGGCGCAATACGCGCATGTACCAGTCACTGACGCGGTTCCTTGGCACGCTCGACATCCCGATCATCGCCACGATTCGCGATTCGCAGAACTTTGTGCGCGGGGCCGAGCTGGGCCTGGGGCTCCATGAAATGAAGCACTACCAGGTGAGCGAGGATCTGGAATCGTGGGCGCCGCTGCTGGCTTGGCTCGATGAGCCCTCGGGGCGCGCGGCGGTGGCGGCGGCGGGAACTGGCGGTGGCCAGCCAGCGCTGGCCGGCCCGGCGTTATTTGCCTGAGTCGGGGTCCCAGGAGGTGCGAACCTTGTCCGCCCAGCTTTTGTAGTTGGACCAGGTGTAGAGGTTGCGGGTGATGGCGGCGTGGCGGCCGCGGGTGCGCTGCATATGCTGCAGCCAGCGCGCGTAGGCTTCAGCGCCGCCTTCGGCAGCGGCCGCACCGTCAGCGGCGTTCTTGCCACCGTCCGGACGCGAGGGCGAATCGGGTTTGCTCATGTGCGCTCACCTGTAGTCTGCCCGCAGGGTACGACTACGCCGCGCGTCCGGTGAGGAACTGGGTCACAACCGCGCGTGCTTCACTCGTGTAGTGGCCCGCAATGCAGCGGTCCGCGCTTAGCCCGCCAGGCGATAACAGGGCCGGTAGCGGCTGCCAGGCAGCTTCATGCGCTGCTGCTGCACGAAGGCCGCGAGCAGCCGGTCCAACTGCCCCATTACCGCCGCGTCGCCTGCGAGCTCGTAGGGGCCGTGGCGCGCGATCGCCTCCACGCCCTGCTGCTTGACGTTGCCGGCGACGATGCCGGAAAAGGCGCGCCGCAGGTCCGCCGCCAGCTCGTGCGCGGGCCGCCCGCGGCGCAGGTCGAGTGCGCGCATGGCCGCATGGCTGGGCTCGAAGGGTTGCTGGAGCCCGGGCGGCACGGCGAGCAGCCAGTTGAAGTTGTAGGAATCATTACGCGTGCGCCGATATTCGCGCACCGCCTCGAAGCTCCGGACCATGTGGCGCGCCACCGCCGGCGGATCGTCCATGATGAAAGTGAGGCGCGCGAGCGCCGCCGCGCCCAGCGTTCCTTCGATGAAGGCCGATAGCTGCTCGAACCAGGCGGCGCTCTCGCGCGGCCCGGTCAGCACTACCGGCAGCGGCAGGTCCGCATTCGCCGGCTCGAGCAGCACGCCCAGCAGGTAGAGGATCTCCTCGGCCGTGCCGACGCCGCCTGGGAACACTACGATGCCGTGCGCCAGGCGCAGGAAGGCCTCGAGGCGCATCTCAATGTCCGGCATGATCACCAGCTGGTTGACGATGGCGTTGGGCGGCTCGGCGGCGATGATGCCGGGCTCGGTCACGCCGAGGTAACGGCCGGTGGCGATGCGCTGCTTGGCGTGCGCGATAGCCGCGCCCTTCATCGGCCCCTTCATGGCGCCGGGCCCGCAGCCCGTGCATACGTCGAGCGCGCGCAGGCCGAGTTCGTAGCCGACCTTCTTGGTGTACTGGTATTCGCCCTCGCCGATCGAGTGGCCGCCCCAGCAGACCACCAGGTTCGGACGGGCCTTGAAATCCAGCACGCGCGCGTTGCGCAGGATGTGGAACACCGCGTTGGTGATCGAAGCCGGATTGCCCCGGTCGAGGCGCCCGCTGCCGACGATTTCGTTGGCGGTGTAGATCACGTCGCGCAGCACCGCGAACAGGTGCTCCTTGATGCCGCGGATCATCTCGCCGTCGACGAAGGCCGCGGCCGGCGCGTTGGCGATCTGCAGCTTGATGCCCCAGGCGTGGCGCACGATCTGCACCGTGAAGGCACTGTAGTGCTCGAAGATTTCGTGGGCGTTGTCGCTCTCGCTGCCGGCGTTCAGCACCGCCAGCGCGCAGCTGCGGAACAGCGGATAGAGGCCCTGGGCGCTGGTGTCGAGGAGCTTCGCGATCTCGGCCTGCGAGAGGTTCTCGAGGCTCCCGCGCGGGCCGACGCGGGCGTCGACGGCGTCGGGAATGACGACACTGGTTTCCATGGCGTAGTGGAATCGTGGCTGGCTGGCGCGCAGGTTGCCGCTAGAGCGCGTGCCCGCTCAGGGCATGATCTCGATCGGCATATTGTCGTGGCTCAGCAGCCAGAACTCGACCATGTCGGCATTCGACATCGCGATGCAGCCGTCGGTCCAGTCGGCGGTCGCGTAGTAGTCGGGCGGATGGCGCAGGCTGTTCGGCCAACCGTGCACCATGATTGAGCCGCCCGCCTGCCAGCGATTTCGGCGTGCGCGCTGCAGGTCCGCGGTATTCGGGTAGGAGACCTGGATCGACAGGAAGTAGTCGCTGTGCGCATTGCGGCGCGTCAGCTGGTACACGCCCTCGGGCGTGCGGAAATCGCCGGCGCGCTCCTTGTTGCCCTCGGGTACCAGCCCGAGCGCGATGCGGTAGCTGCGCACAATACGCTCGCCGTTCATCAGGTACAGCCGCCGCTCGGCTTTGCGCACCACCGCGCGATCGGCCGAGGGCAACTCGGCAGGCTCATAGCTGCGCGTGCCGCCATCGGCCGCAGGCGCGATGATGTTGTTGCCCGGGCCCGGGCCCGGGCCCGCCACGGCCAGGCTGGCGGCACAGAACGCGGCGGCAATGCAGGAACGGCGCAGCATGGCCGCAATTATAGGGATCAGCTGCCCGTATCGCGACCGTGCAGGGGTCACAGACTTTAAGATACGTCCTCGACGCGGGGCAGCACGATCTGCGTGCCGGGGCGCAGGTCGTCGAAATCGACGTCCGGATTGTACTGCTGCAGCAGCCACACGGGCAGCGAGCCGCGCTGCGTCACGCTCCACAGCGAATCGCCGCGCCGCGCCACGTAAGTAACGCTCCCGGTGATGCGGTGCGCAGCGAAATACTCGGTCTGCAGGCGCTGGTGGTATTCGCGCCGGCGCTGCTCGAACTGCGTGCGCGCGACCCGCGCAAAGCTCAGCATGAAGCGGCGCCCGATGCGCACGTTGCTGCGCCCGTGCATGCCATTGAGGGCGCGCAGGCTCGAGGCCGGGACGCCCAGCCAGTCGGCGTAGTGGCCGATGGTCTCGGCGGCCACGACCACGATGGTGCCGTCCTCCTGCACTCCATAGTCGATCGGATCGGCGCTGGCCGGGGCGGCGCTGTCGGCCAGCAATGCCGGCCCCTCTGCCTGGGCCTGCGCCGCGCTCAGAATCGGCTCGGCGTGCGCGCGCGCGAGCTCGGCGAGCGCCTCGTCCGCGCGCTCGTCTTCGAGCGCCTGCGCCGCCAGCAGCGCATCGGCCGCGGCGTGTTCATTGCCGGTCGCGAGCGTGAGCACCTGGCCCTCGTAGATGTGATCGCTGTCGCGCAGCCCGTTGCTGCGCATCAGCGACTCGGGTTCGACGCCGGTCTGCACCGCGATGGTCGCCAGCGTGTCGCCTTCGCGCACGATGTAGCTGGCGTTGTATGCGGCGGCGGCGGCCGCGAGCTCGGCACTGCTTTGTACCGCGCGCGTGCGCGGCCCGCCCGCCAGTGGCGGCGCGGCCTTGCCCGGCGCGGTGCGGTTCGCGGCCAGCACAGCGGGGCTGGCCGCGGTGGCAACGCCCCCGGCTGCTTTGCCGGTCGCCTTGGCGCTCATCGTGCTGCTCGCTTTGCCAGTTGCTGCGCGGCTCACGCCGGGCTTGTTCGCGACGGCCACCAGCGCCGTGCCGCTGGCGCCTGCCCCGGCCAGTCGCGCGGCGAGCGCTTTGCCGCTCCAGGTCTCGATGCCCGCCGGCAACCGCAGGCGGTAGCCGCGCGGCACGGGCTGCTGCAGGTTCCACACCGTCGCACGCAGGGCCGGGTTGAGTGCGCGCAGCGAATCACGGCTGAGCTTGAACACCACGGCCAATACGTCAGCGCGGACCGGAGCTTCGAGCGCGACGTCCTGCGAGGCGGCAGCGCTTTCGCGAAGCAACGCGCCGAAGTAGCGTTCCGGGTCGCGATCGAGCCGCAACGCGGCCAGGAACGAGGCGTAGTAGTTGCGCGAGGCGAAGCCGAAGCTGGGGCTGTGGTAGTGACGCACGATCTGCACGATGTCGTCGCTCCCCACCTGGTCGCGCGCGCGCCGCATGCCCTCGGCGCCGTGGTTGTAGGCGGTGATCGCCAGCGGCCAGGTGCCGAGCAGGCGGTAATTGTAGGACAGCAGCTGGGCCGCGGCCTCGGTCGAGCGGTACGGGTCGAGGCGCTCGTCCACCGCGCGGTCGATGCGCAGGTAACGCCGGCCGGTCGAACGGATGAACTGCCACAGTCCCGCGGCGCCGGCTTTCGACAGCGCGGTCGGCTGGAACGAGGATTCGACGTGCGGAAGCGCCGCGATCTCCGGCGGCAGGCCCTGCTGCGCCAGCGTCTGCGCGATGTGTGATTCCCAGGCGCCGGCGCGCTGCAGTCCGGCGCGGAAGCGATCGGACTGTCCGAGCTGGAAGCGCACGTCATCGGCGGCCTGCGCCAGTCGCGTGCCTGAGGCACCGGCCCACAGGCCGCTGACGCGCTGCTCGTCGTCATCCTGCGGTCCGGCGCCGCTGGCAAGCCGGCGGAGGATCGCCTGGTAGTGTTCGCGCGCCGCCGTGACCAGCCGCTCGCGCTCGCGCGGCGGCTGCGCGGGATCGAAGTGCAGTGTCAGGTACACGACCGACAGGTCGCGCTGGTCGTGGATGAAGCCCTCGTTGGTCGAGATCTCGGAGTACACCCGCATCCAGAAACGGATGTCGGGCTCCAGTTCAGGCGGCTCGGTTAGCCCTGGGCTCGCGGCCGGGGCCAGGGCAGGCAGGAACAGCAGCAGGCAGGTCAACCAGGGTTTCATCGGCCGGCGATTATCACAGAGCCGCGCGGCCGGCACCGGCCCGGCAGCACAATTTTGCTTAAGAGAGCGGAAAAAAAACGGGAAGCGGCATGGGCGCGCCTCCCGTCAAGCGCGGCGCCAGCGGGCGCCGCACGATCAGCTGGTTGGTTGAGCGTAGCTGATCAGCCGCATTTCGAATCACCGCAGTTCAGGCAGGTCTGGCAGCCATCCATCATGACCACTGCGGCCGTGCTGCACTTGACGCACAGCTGCGCACCTTCCGGAAAATGCGACTTGGCGAAAGCATCCTGCTGTTTCTTGCGCGCCTCGTACTCGGCGCGCTTGCCGTCGAGGAATTTCTTCTGGTTCGCGTCCATCTCGGGCTTGGGCAGCAGGCCGATCGACTGCAAGTGCCGTTCGATCACGTAGCCGAGCTCGGCGATGATCGAGGGCATGAACTTGCCGCCAGGCTGCCAGTAGCCGCCGCGCGGATCGAACACCGCCTTGAGCTCGTCGACCATGAAGGTGACGTCACCGCCCTTGCGGAACACCGCCGAGATGATGCGTGTGAGCGCCACAATCCACTGGAAGTGATCGAGGTTCTTCGAATTGATGAAGATCTCGAAGGGCTGGCGCCGCTCGTGGTCGGTGTCCTCGTTGAGCAGGATGTCGTTGATGGTGACGTACATCGCGTGGTCGGTGACCGGCGTCTTGATCTTGTAGGTCGAGCCGATGAGCATTTCCGGCCGCTCGATCTTCTCGTGCAGCTGCACCACCTTGGATCGGTGCCCGTCGCGGTGCGTGCTCATGTTCGTTTCGGCCGCGGCCCTTTCAGCGGCCGTGGCCGCGCCTTCCTCGGGCTTGCGGACGCGGTACTTCGTGATGCGCTTGTTGATTGGTGTCGTCATGCTCAGAACTTCCCGTAGTAGCCTTCCTTGAGGGCGTCGAACAGATTGGCGGCGCTGTGCATCTCGCCGTCGTACTCGACCTGTTCGTCACCGCGCACCTCGACCTCGGTGCCATCCTCCAGCGTGAACACGTAGAAAGTGTTGTGCAGGTCTTCGCCCTTGACCAGCACGCCCTGGTGGACCTCCGGATTGAAACGGAAAGTGGTGCAGCCCTTGAGCCCCTGTTCGTGGGCATAGAGATAGATGCCCTTGAACTGCTCGTAGGGAAAATCGGTCGGCACGTTGGCCGTCTTGGAGATCGAGGAATCGATCCACTTCTGCGAGGCAGCCTGGATGTCGACGTGCTGGCGCGGCGTGACGTCGTTCGTGGTGGTGAAATTCTCGGGCAGCGCCTCAGCCGCGCTGGTCGCGCCCGGCATGGCGCGCTGGTTCACCAGCTCGCGGTAGGCCAGCAGCTCGAAGGAAAACACGTCGATCTTTTCCTTGCTCTTGCGCCCGGAGCGGATCACGTTGCGGTAGTAATGATGCGCGAACGAGGGCTCGATGCCATTGCTGGCATTGTTGGCCAGCGACAGCGAGATAGTGCCGGTCGGCGCGATCGAGGTGTGGTGCGTGAAGCGCGCGCCCACCTGCGCGAGCTGCTCGACCAGCTGCGGCGCGACGCCGGCGATGCGCTGCATGTAGCGGCTGTAGCGCGCGTGCAGCAGCCGGCCTGGGATCTTCGCCCCCGACTTCCAGCCATCGCGCTCCATCTCGGGGCGCTTGCGCAGCATTTCCTGCGTGACCGTGAATTCCTCGTTCATGATCGGCGCCGGACCCTTCTCGCGCGCCAGCTCGAGGCCCGCTTCCCAGCCGGCCAGCGCCATCTCGCGCGAGACGTCTTCGGTGAACTGCACCGACTCGGGCGAGCCGTATTTCATCCCCAGCAATGAAATCGTGGAGCCGAGCCCCAGGAACCCCATGCCGTGGCGGCGCTTGCGCATGATCTCCTGGCGCTGCGGCTCCAGCGGCAGGCCGTTGATCTCGACCACATTGTCGAGCGCACGCGTGAACACGCGCACCACCTCGCGATATTCGTCCCAGTCGAAGTGCGCCTGCGCCGTGAACGGGTCGCGCACAAAGCGCGTCAGGTTCACCGAGCCAAGCAGGCAGGAACCGTAGGGCGGGAGCGGCTGTTCGCCGCAAGGATTTGTGGCGCGGATGATCTCGCACCACCAGTTGTTGTTCATCTCGTTGACGCGGTCGATGAGGATAAAGCCCGGCTCGGCGAAATCGTAGGTGGAGGACATGATCACGTCCCACATGCGCCGCGCCGGCAGCTTCTTGTAGACGCGGCAGGCGACCAGCCCGGCGGCGTTGACGACGTAGCCCTCGTGCACCGGCCATTCGCGCCACACGAATTTCTCAGCATCGTCCAGCTGCGGACGCAGCTCGGCTTCCGCGGCCGTGAATTCGGCCAGCGAGATCGGGAACGCCAGGCGCCAGTCGCGCTCCTCGCGCACCGCCTGCATGAATTCATCGGTGACCAACAGCGAGAGATTGAACTGGCGCAGCCGCCCGTGCTCGCGCTTGGCACGGATGAAATCCATCGCGTCCGGATGACCGACATCGAAGGTGCCCATCTGCGCGCCGCGGCGGCCACCGGCCGAGGACACCGTGAAGCACATCTTGTCGTAGATATCCATGAACGACAGCGGCCCGGAGGTATAGGCGCCGGCGCCCGAGACGTAGGCGCCGCGCGGACGTAGCGTCGAGAATTCGTAGCCGATGCCGCAGCCGGCCTTGAGCGTGAGGCCGGCCTCGTGCACCTTGCTGAGGATGTCGTTCATTGAATCGCTGATCGTGCCCGAAACCGTGCAGTTGATGGTCGAGGTGGCGGGCTTGTGCTCGAGCGCACCGGCATTGCTGATCACGCGGCCAGCCGGAATGGCGCCGTGCCGCAGCGCCCACAGGAAGCGCTCGTACCAGGGCTCGCGCAGCTCCGTACGCTCGACATCGGCGAGCGCGCGCGCGACGCGCTTGTAGGTGTCGTCCATCGAGCCATCGATGGGCGTGCCATCCTTGGCGCTCAGGCGGTATTTCTGGTCCCAGATGTCGAGCGAGGCTTCCTGGAAGGGAATCGCATTGACGTCTTTGTGTTCGAGTTTCACGACGGAATTCATGCCTGAAAAATTCTCCCCTGTCAGCGCGCTGTCGGCCGTTTGCGCCCAAGCAAACCGGATCTGCTCCGCTGCGGCGCTCCGCTCCCGCCACTACAAGATATAGTTGTTGGAAGACGCGAGACTAAACACGCGCACTGGCGCGGTCAAGATTGCCACCGCCGGCTGATGAGCTAAATTTCTCTTTATTTTTCAATCAATTAAATAGAACTGTGCCGCACCGCGCGACAAAAAAATGCGCCGCTCGGGCGCGCTGCGCGCTGAGGTGGCAAATCAAGATCTGGTATGCACGCGTGGCGCACACCCAGCCCACAGCATATGCACAGCCTCACGGCTGCACTTGAAAGAAATAGCGGCCGGCCACACATCAGTCATCAGTGCCGCGCTGTAGCGGCAATGAACCTGGAGAGAAATGCCATGAATATTGTGCGTTATGAACCCTGGAGGCTGATGGGCCGGCTGCATCGCGAGATCGACCAGCTCTTCGGCGACGCGATTGCAACCGAGACCGACGGTAATAAGGTTATCGCGTGGACACCGTCTGTCGACGTGCATGAAGAGCCGGACCGCTACACGGTGCGCGCCGATCTGCCGGGCGTCGAGGCCAAGGATATCCACGTCACTGCAGAGGAAGGCGTGCTGACGATCCGCGGCTCGCGCCGCATCGAGAAGCACGAGGGCCACAAGGGTTACGAGCGACTCGAGCGACTTGCCGGCGATTTCCTGCGGCGTTTCTCGCTTCCCGAGAACGCGCGCGCCGAGGACATCAAGGCGAAGCACACCAATGGCGTGCTGGAAGTCGTGATCCCCAAGACCCCGGTGGTCGAGCCGCGCCGCGTCAACGTCGAAGTGAACTGAGGACGCGAACGGACCTGCGGGTCACGCGCCGCCCTGCGACGCACACAGCGCCCTGCGACCTGCGGCCGGACCGCGGGCCAGGGCGCGCACCTGGTCGTAGTAAGCGTGCAGATCGCCGCCCTGCGCGGCGAGCAGCCGTTCGAAGCCAGGCACGCAGTCGAAATACGTGGCCACCGAGGCCAGGTGCGCGTTGTTGAGCCCGGCTTTAAACCAGGCGTCATAGCCGGTGCGCAGGCCGGCCCGGCTTTCGTAGTCACGGGCCGCGGCGACGGTCGCGGCCAGCAACTCCTGCTTGCGTGCGCGCATCTCACCCGCCGGCAGCGAGCGTGCGTATAGCTG
The DNA here is from genome assembly GCA_025359205.1 of Gammaproteobacteria bacterium. Lineage (GTDB taxonomy): Bacteria > Pseudomonadota > Gammaproteobacteria > Steroidobacterales > Steroidobacteraceae > FEN-1191. The sequence continues at coordinate 252,993 of JANYHD010000019.1, read as the reverse complement.
CGCGAGCTGCGCCCGGCCAGCGGCGAGGATGTGCTGCAGCGCGGCCTGCTGCTGCATGCGTTCGCGATAGGCCGCCAGCTCGGTGCCGCGGCCCGTTGATTCCAGCCAGCGCGCGACGCCCGCGCGCTCGACGCTCATCGCGAAGGCTTCGTTGAATTCACTGTCCCCCGGCACGTAGATGAGCTGGTGGGCGAGTTCATGAAACATCGTACCGGCCAGCTGCAGGTCGCCATAACGCAGCATCGTGTCGAGCAGCGGATCCGCGAATTTCCCCAGCGTCGAATAGGCACTCACGCCCCCGACATGGGTGTCGTAGCCCTGCGCGGCGAGCGCCGCGGCGTAGCGGCGCGCACTTGCCTCGCGGAAATAGCCGCGATAGGCGATCGAGCCGGTGATCGGAAACCACCAGCGCTTCGGCGCCACCGAGAATTCCGGCGCCGCCACCACGTTCCACACCACGTAGTCGCGCCCGAGCGCGCTGTAGCTGCGGTAGCTGCGGTTGTCAGGCAACCCGAGCGCGCTGCTGGCGAAGGCGCGCGCCTCGCGCGCGAGCTCGAGGCGCGCGCGCAGGGCGGCTTCTGTCGAGTCGTTCGCGATCAGCTGGTCGATCGGCGTGCGTGCACGCAGCAATTGCCACTGGCCGTGGCCGGCCTGCAGCAGGTACGGCACGGCGCAACCGGACAGACTGAAGGCGCTCATCAGCAATACCGCTCCAGCGAGACGGTGAAACGCGCGGGCTCGGGCCTCGGTTAACATGTACGCATGCAAGTCTACCTTGTAGGTGGCGCGGTCCGTGACGAGCTGCTCGGCCTGCCGGTGCGGGAGCGCGACTGGGTGGTGGTCGGAGCCGCGCCCGCCGAGCTGGAGCGCGCCGGCTATCGCTCCGTAGGCCGCGAATTCCCAGTGTTCCTGCACCCGCAGACGCAGGAGGAATATGCGCTGGCGCGCCTCGAGCGCAAGGTCGCACCCGGCTACCACGGCTTCGTCACCGAGTTCTCGCCCGCGGTCACGCTCGAGGAGGACCTGCAGCGGCGCGACCTGACCATCAACGCGATGGCGCGCGATGGCGCCGGCCGGCTCATTGACCCCTACGGCGGCCGCGCCGACCTGGCCGCGCGTCTGTTGCGGCATGTCTCGCCCGCCTTCACCGAGGATCCGGTGCGGATCCTGCGCGTGGCGCGCTTCGCCGCGCGCTTCGCGCCGCTCGGCTTCAGCGTCGCGCCCCAGACCCTGGAGCTGATGCATGCCATGGTGCGCTCCGGTGAAGCGAACGCGCTGGTGAGCGAGCGCGTGTGGCGCGAACTCGAGCGCGCGCTGGCAACGGACTATCCCGAGCGCGCCCTGCAGGTGCTGTGCGACTGCGAGGCGTTGGCGGTGCTGTTGCCCGAACTGGCGCGCGCCGCCGACCTGCCGGCGGCGCTGGACACCCTGCACCGCGCCACCGCCATCACCACCGTGCAGGGCCAGCCCGACACGGCCGCGCGCTGGGCGGCCCTGCTCGAGGGCCTGCCACCGACGGCGGTCGTGGCGCTGTGCGAGCGGCTGCGCGTGCCGGCGGAACACCGCGACCTGGCCATGCTGGCCGCGCGCATGTACGAGTGGCTGCGTGCCGAGGGCCGCGGCAGCGCGCAGCTCGTCTCCGAACCGGAGGCGCTGCTGCAGCTGCTCGAGCACGCGGATGCCTGGCGCCGACCCGAGCGTTTCGGCCGCTGGCTCGAGGTCTGGTGCGCGCGCGCCAGCGCCGAGTCGCACGCACTCGCCGCCGTGGATCAGTTCGCCGCGCGGCTCGCCGCTGCGCAGCAGGCCACCGCCGCCGTACATCTCGATGCCACCGAGCTCGCCGCGCGCCGCGGCCCGGAAATCGCCGCGCTCCTGCAGGAGCGTCGACTGGCAGTGTTGCGCGCGCTATAACAGGCGCCGCAAGTCTTGCACCGAAAATGCCGCGCGCAAGGCCGGCGCCGCATCCGCGCCGCGCGTCAGCAGCAGGGCCTTGAAGGTCTCGCCCATTTCGCCCGGCAGCAGCAGTCGCTGCGCCTCGCCTGCCCGGCGCGCCCGTCCGAGCGCATCGCCGCCGCGCGCGAGCTCCACATCGATGCCGGCGCCAAGCAGGAACGCGGTCTGGGTGCAGTAGCCCGCCACTTGCAGCCCCGCGTCGGCAGCGGCGGCCGCGAGCCGCGTGAAATCGACCCACGCAGTGATGTCCTGCAGGCCCGGATGCCAGAACGGGTCATCATGGGCGCGGTGCCGATAGTGGCAGCGCAGCGTGCCGTCATCGCGCTGCCGATGATAGAGCTCGCTGCGGCCCAGCCCGTAGTCGAACAGCAGCACGGCGCCTGACTCGAGCGAGTCGGCGAGGCCGCGCAGCCAGGCCCTAAGCCGCAGGCACACCTCACCGCGGTAACCTGTCGCCAGCGGCGCGGGGAGTGAGACCGAGAGCGCGGCGAGTTCCGATTGCAGCGCGGGCGCGGCCGGCCGCGCAGCCCAGCATGGTTTACCGTCAGCATCGAGTGTCACGCCGCGCTCCGCATAACCGCTCGCCGTCGCGGTGAAGCACTGGAATGGCAGCGCGTCGGCGACTTCATTGGCAAGGATCAGGCCGCGCAGGGGGCGTGGCGGCAGCGCGTCCAACCAGTGCAGGCGCGCACGCAGCTCCGGCGGCAGCGCCGCGAGCCGCGCGCACTGGCGCTCGCGCAGGTCGGCACTGACCTCGAGGATGCCATAGCGCGTCGGCAGCGCATCGAGCTCGGCCAGCCGCAGCAGCAACGACTCCGCCAGCGCACCGCTCCCTGCGCCGAGCTCCAGGATTTCGCCACCGCCCGCAAGCAGGGGCGCGCAGGCCCGCGCGACGCAGGCGCCGAACAGCGGTGATAGTTCCGGCGCGGTGATGAAATCACCGGCCGCGCCGAACTTGGCGGCGCCGGCGCTGTAGTAGCCGAGTCCCGGCGTGTACAGCACGACTTCGAGGTATTCGTCGAACCCGATCCAGCCGCCGCGCGCCGCGACGCGCGCGCGCAGCGCGGCCAGCACGGCCTGCGCATGTGCGCGCTGTGCGTCATCGAGCGTGGGCATTGTGATCGCTGGCGTTGCCGTCATAAGCTAGTTACATGGGCGCCGCTACACTCGCACTTGCCGGACAGGTCGCCCTGGTCACGGGCGGCGCGCGCCGTGTGGGCGCCGAAATCGTACGGCATCTGCACGCCGCCGGGGCGACCGTCGCGATCCATTGCCACCACTCGCGCGCCGAGGCGCAGGCGCTGGCCGCCGAACTCAACGCCTTGCGTGCCGATTCGGCGCTGGTGTGCACTGCGAACCTGCTGCAGCCCGAAGCGCTCCGGCCGATGGTGGATGGCGTCGTGGCGCAGCTGGGCAGCCTTGCCATCCTGGTGAACAATGCCTCGAGCTTCTATCCAACGCCGCTCGCCACGCTGTCAGGCACGCAGTGGCATGACCTGATGGGCACCAATCTCGCTGCGCCGCTGTTTCTGGCGCAGGCCGCAGCGACCGAACTGCGGCGCGCGCGCGGGCTAATCGTCAACATCGCCGATATCCACGGCTTGCGACCGCTGCCGCAGTACCTGGTCTATTCGACCGCGAAGGCCGCCCTCATCCACCTGACACGCGGCCTGGCACGCGAGCTCGCGCCCGAAGTACGGGTCAACGCCGTAGCCCCGGGACCGGTGCTGTGGCCTGAGGCCGAGCTCGACGCGGCGCAAAAACAGGAGATCGTCAGCCGCACACTGTTGCAGCGGGCCGGCACGCCTGCCGACGTCGCGCGCGCCGTGCGCTTTTTCGCCGCCGACGCACCCTTCGTGACGGGCCAGGTGCTCAGCGTGGATGGCGGGCGCAGCCAGCGCTGGTAGCTCCGCACCGCGCACCGGGCCTTGCGCGCGGCCGCTGGACACCGTGCGTTCTCAGACATTCAGGTCGAGCGGCAGGCGCTCGAGCGAGTGCGGCTCGCGCGCGAGTTCCTGCCAGTGATCCGCGATCTCGCGTCCGGTCAGCGGGTGGTGCAGTTCGCCGGCGATCTCGGCCAGCGGACGCAGCATGAAGCAGCGCCGCAGCAGGTCAGGCCGCGGCAGCCTGTACGCAGTCGTCTCAGCCACTTGGTCGCCATACAGCAAGAGGTCGATGTCCATGACACGCGGCGCCCACTTCGGATCATCGCGCCGCCGCCCGCACAACTCCTCGATCTCATGGCAATGTGCCAGCACTGCGTCCACCGGCATCGCGGTATTGAAGCCCGCGACTGCGTTGATGAAATCGGCGCCGGCGAAACCGTAGGCCGGATTGCGGTAGCAGGAAGAGAAATGCGCGCCGGGGAAACGCCGCCGCAGTTCGCGCGTGGCCAGCGGAAACCAGCGCTCGGGTTCGACGTTGCCGCCGATCGCGACATGGACGCGCGGCATGTTCTAGCCCAGGCGTCCTAGGGTCCGCGCGCGCCGTCGAGATCGGCACGCCGCCGCTCGATGCTGACGCCGATGTCGCGGGAGTGGCGGATGGCGCCCGGCTTGTTGAGGCTGACGCGCACCCACTCGAGCGCGAATTCCTCCAGCAGCAGCAGCGCCAGGCGATGCGCGAGCGTCTCGATGAGCTGGAACTGCGACTCGCCCACCCAGGCCAGCACGCGTTTTGCCACGCGCTTGTAGTCTACTGTGTCGCTGACCTCATCACTGGCTGCAGCGCCGGTACAGTTGGTCGGGAACTCCAGGTCGAGCACCACCTTCTGCTGCACGCGCCGTTCCCAGTCGATGAAGCCGATGACGCAGTGGCACTCGAGCCGGCGCAGGTAAATGGTGTCGTCAGTCCGCTTGTTCATGTCGCTCCAGGGCCCGTCAACTCTCTTGAGCTCACTGCGGCGGCGGCCGCAATTCTGCCAGCGGCCAGCGCGCACGCACGCCCAGTCCCGCTGCGTTGCGTTCGCCGGCCTGCAATCGCAGCAGCCCGGCGACCGCGATCATCGCCGCATTATCAGTGCAAAATTCCGGGCGCGGGAAGAATACCTGGCCGCCGCGTGCCGCGAGCGCTGCCGTCAGCCGCACGCGCAGTTCGCGATTCGCGCCAACGCCGCCGGCGACCACCAGCTGCCGGTGGCCCGTGTCGTCGATGGCGCGCAGCGCCTTGACGCACAGCGTATCGACGATGGCCTCCTGCACGCCGCGCGCGATGTCAGCGCGCCGCTGCGCATCGAGCGGCTGCGAGCGCGCCGCCAGCGCCACGGCGGTCTTGAGCCCCGAAAAACTGAATTCATAGCCAGGCCGGTCCAGCATCGGACGCGGCAGCTCGCATCGTCCCGGCCGCCCCTCGGCAGCCAGCGCGGCCAGCTGCGGCCCGCCCGGGTACGGGAGCCCGAGCAACTTGGCGCTCTTGTCGAAGGCTTCGCCGGCGGCATCGTCGCGGGTCTCGCCCAGCAGCCGATAGTCGCCCAGGCCCATGGCCTCGATGAGCATCGTGTGTCCGCCCGACACCAGCAGCGCCAGGTGCGGCAAGTCCGGGGCCGGCGATTCGAGGAGCGGTGCCAACAGGTGGCCTTCGAGATGATGGATGCCGATCGCCGGCAGCCGCCACCCGTAGGCCAGCGAGCGCGCCAGCGCTGCGCCACACAGCAGCGCGCCCACCAACCCTGGGCCTGCGGTATAAGCGATGCCCTGCAGATCGGCCGGGCTGGTGTCGGCCGCGGCGAGTGCCGCGTGCACCAGCGGCAGGAGCCGTTGCACATGATCGCGCGAAGCCAGCTCCGGCACCACGCCACCATATATGCGGTGCAGTTCCACCTGGCTCCACAGCTCGTGCGCGAGCAGACCGCGCTGCCCGTCCAGCACGGCCACAGCGCTTTCGTCGCAGGAGGATTCAATTGCCAGGACTCGCATGGGCTGAAGGAGAGTATGCCCGAGCGGATCGTGGTCCCCGATGAAACGCGGCGCCGGCGGGGGCCGGCACATCACAGACTTTGCCTTTTGTCGCCAGCCTCTTTAGAATCGCGGCCCCTGCATGTCCTAAGCCGTTTATAAAAGGCTTAAAGATCAAGAGGTTGAGTTCGATGCCGAGCGTCAGAATCCGGGAAAACGAGTATTTCGATGCCGCCCTGCGGCGCTTTAAGCGCGCCTGCGAGAAGGCCGGCGTACTCGCCGAGCTGCGCCGTCGCGAATTCTATGAGAAGCCCACGCAAGAGCGTAAGCGCAAGAAGGCCGCGGCCGTGAAGCGCCACATCAAGCGCGTCTCCCGCGATTTCGTGCGCACTGCGCGCTGATCCCATGAGCCTCAAGGCGCGCATCCAGGAGGACATGAAGTCCGCCATGCGCGCTGGCGAGAAGGAAAAGCTCGCCAATATCCGCATGGTCATGGCGGCCATCAAACAACGTGAGGTCGACGAGCGCATCGAGCTCGACGACGTGCAGGTGCTCGCCGTCATCGACAAGATGCTGAAGCAGCGCCGCGAATCCATCGTCCAATTCAAGGCTGGCGGCCGCGCTGACCTCGTGGCCAAGGAAGAAGCGGAACTCGCCCAGCTTGGCGCCTACATGCCCGCGCAGCTCGGCGACGCCGAACTCGACGCGCTGATCAGCGAGGCCATCGCCGCCACCGGCGCTGCCTCCATAAAAGACATGGGCAAGGTCATGGCCGCCATCAAGGCCAAGGCTGCCGGGCGCGCCGACATGGGCGCCGTCGGCGCACGCATCAAGGCGCGCCTCTTCGCCTGAGCCTCGGGGGCAGCGCTCGCCGCCGTTTGCGGCGTGCGCCGCAGTTTCACTGGCCCGTAAGTTCTGCCGCCGTCACCAGGTGCGGCGCGATATCCACCGGCACGTCCTTCAGCTTGTCGAGCATGCGGCGCATCTGGGGCCGGATCACCACCATGCGTTTGGTCAGCGCCAGCGCTCCGGCGTAGTCGCCGTGCGCCTGCAGGGTCATGATTTCGTGCGTCAGATCGGTGACCGCCAGCTTGGCCTTGTCAATGTCGAGTGAGAACGTGCCATCGTGCGCGATGCGGATCGCGCCGTGGTCGAGCAGGTTGTTGACCTGCAGCGCCATGCCGCGCGCATGCGACTCGGTCAGTCCGAAGCGCAGCGTGCGGAAAGTCGAAGCGAGGAAAGTGGTGTAGGTCGAGCGTTCCTGGCGTTTGTCGAGCACGCCTTTGTCCATCAGGTACTGCAGCGCCCACAGCCCCGAGACATCGGCCTTCGCTTCCTCGAGCGTGCTGTTCAGTTCCTTGAGCTCCTGGCGCACGGTGGTCGCGCGCCCATCCACGGTAATCGCCTGCGGCCCCAGGCCGTGCATCAGCTCGTGCATGAGGATGTGCGTGAAAAACGGTTCGAAGGCAACCTGCTTGCGGTCAGCGGGCGCGAGCACACGCGCGCTGATCGGCAGCAGCACCTTCTCATACTTGGCGCGCTGGAAATTCTTCAGCAGCACGCGCTTCGAACCCTTGGCGCTGACTACGCGCTCGTCGTTTGGCAGGTTGAAAGCCGCAGTCTGCGTGGCGTGATTGCCATCGCCGCTGTTGTAGACGACGTTGACCACACGGATCGGCGCATAGCCGCCCAGCTTTGGATTGCGGTACTGCGGGTCGATCGGCAGATGGTCTTCGATGTCCTGCAGTTCGCTGCTGAAGTGCGCGAGCTTGGCGGAATCGGCCGCATCGCGCACCGTGATGAAGGCCTCGAAGGCCGCCTTGTAGTTGAACCACTGGTCTTCGTAGACCTCGTACGGCCCTATGGTGGGTTCGATCGACGCGTCCAGGTCCATCCACGCCATGTCGCTGTCGTAGTAGTCGTTGCTGACGAAGGCCGCGGCGCGCTTGTCGAGAAAAGACTTGAGCGAGGGCTGCGTGGTGAGTTCGGCAGCCTCGAACAGAAAGCGCGCGGCCTCGCTCAACTCGTTCTGGTACTCGAGCGCATACGGTACGGCGACGAAGCCGCCGCCGGGCGCGCGGCGTATGGTCGTGAAGAAGCCGGCCGCGGCCTCGTGCTCGGCGGCCGGCAGGCCATTGAGCCACGCTTCGACCTCGGCGCGGGTGGCATCCGTCGGATAGAAATTGGCCTGCGCCGGCCGCTCGTCCACGCCCGGCAGGAATGTCCGATTGAGATCGAGCTCCGACCACGGGCCCTTGTTGATGAGGAAATACTCGAGCCGCGCCTGCCCCAGCGGCGAGCGGTCCTGCAGCAGGGTTAGCAGCAGCGATTCGTTGCGTGGACTGACCTGGCGCAGGTAGATCGCATCGATGATCTGCGCGGCGTGAATGATCGCAGCCAGCGCCTGCCGCTCGTTGGCAGGGAGCTGCGTCAGGTCGACGCGGATATCGACCGGCGCGAAGCGCGCGGCCATGGTGTGCAGGTCGGCGGCGCCTGGCGCCGCCGCAGCTGCACCACCGGCGTACACCGGCAAACCGAGCACGCAAGCTGTAATCAACAGACTCCATGAGCTGCGCATTTCAAACCTCCTTGGCCGCGGCGCCCGGGCGACGCCAGCGGTTTAGTAACAGAAAAGCCAGCGCGCTGGCACCGATCACGCCTGCGAGCCCCAGAATCTCCTGGCTCTGCGCCAACGCCATCAGGCCCAGCATGGCCCCGATGCCCACGATTGCGGCAATCCCGAGCCAGCGGAATCCCAGCGGCGCGCCCGCCTGCGCCACGCCGCGCTGCGCCAGGCGCCAGCCCGCGGCGCAACCGAGCATGTACAACGGTGCGGTCGCCAGCGTCGACCAGATTGCGAGTTGGGCGAAGCTGCCGACCAGCGCAAGGGTCATGGCGATGCCGGCGTTCACCAGGATCGCCACGTGCGGCACGCGGTTGACCGCATGCACGCGGGCAAGCGAGCGCGGCAGCAGACCGTCGCGCGCAAAGGCAAACAGTACGCGCGGATTGCCGAGCAACTCGCTGCTTAGCAAGCCAAACATCGAGACCGCGGCGCCGGCCAGCATCAGCAAGCGCAGCGCCGGATGGATACGTCCCATGGCGTCGGCCAGCGGCACGCTCGAGTGCGCCAGAGCGGGCCCGAGTATGCCCTGGGCCACCACCTGGATCGCGACGTACAGCAGCGTGACGCCGACCATGGCCAGCGCCAGCGCGCGCGGAATGGTGCGCGCGGGCTCGGCCACTTCGCCACTCGCACACAGCGAGATCTCCATGCCCGTGAACGCAAACATCGCGAGGATCAGTGCCTGCCCGAGGCCCGTCGAGTCTGGCCGCACGGTCTGCACAAAATTCGCGCCGTGGACCGCGCCCGCGCCCACGACCACGAAAATCAGCAGCGGCACCAGCTTCAGCAGCGTCGCGGCGCTGACCAGCCGCGTCGCATGCACCACGCCGCCGACATTGACCAGCGCGATGCCGCCGACGACGCCGACGATTGCCAGCACGCGCACCACCGGCCATAGTTGCGGTGGCAGTACCGAGCCGACGACGTCGGCCAACGCCGCGGCCACTCCGCCGCTGGCCAGTACGCTGCCCAGCCAGGACAGCACGCCAGCGATGAACCCGGCCAGCGGCCCAAAGGCCGTGGCGATGTAGCCGTAGGCGCCGCCGCTGCTCGCCAGCCGGCTGCCGCCTTCGGCAAAGCAGATCGCAATTGCACCAATGGCCACCGCGCAGACCAGCAGCGCCAGCGGTGCGTAGCTGCCCACGCTCGCCGCGAGTTTTGCCGGCACTGCAAAGATGCCGGCGCCTACCACGATGCAGACTGTACTGGCCGCCAGCCCCCAGGGACCGACGGCGCGCACCAGGCCGGCGTCACGCTGATTTTCGATCATGAGCAATACCGTAGCACCATCGCGCCGGGCCGCACAGAGGCCTGATTGCAGCACGCGGCGAGCGCGCCTCTGGCATATTGCCAGCCATGGCCCAGCGCGTCCGCATGCCATCCGCCGCAGCGCAAGCCGTGATGTTCACGGCGGCGGCCGTGCTCATGCTCGGCAATTACTACGTCTACGACTCGATCGGCCCGGTCGCCGACCTGCTCTCGCGCCAGCTCGGCTACACGCAGACCCAGATCGGCGCACTTAATGCGATCTACAGCCTGCCCAATATCTTCCTCGTGCTCGTGGGCGGCATACTCACAGACCGCCTCGGCGTGCGTCGCGTGGTGTACTGGACGACCTTCATCTGTCTTGTGGGCGCGGTACTCACCGCACTAGGCAGCCACTTTCCGGTGATGCTGCTCGGTCGTTTCCTGTTTGGAGTCGGCGCCGAGACGATGATCGTCGGGCTGCTCGTGGCGCTGGTGCAGTGGTTCGATGGGCGCCACCTGGCGCTGTTCATGGCGCTGAATATCAGCCTGGCACGGCTCGGCTCCTACCTGGCCGACCGCTCGCCTTCCTTTGCGGACGCGCTGTACGCACGCGGCTGGCAGCCACCACTGCTGCTGGCGGCGGGTTTCGCGGCCCTGAGCATGGCGGCGGCAGCGGCCTACTACCTGGTGGACCGGCGCGAGGCAGCGCGCGGCACGCTGGCCATCGCGCCACCCGGTGAGCGGGTCGACTGGCAGAGCCTGCGACGCTTCCGTGCCGGTTACTGGTACATCGTGGGCATCTGCGTCACGTTTTATGCGGTCATCCTGCCATTCCGCAGCACTTTTGCGATTGAATATTTCCAGCATGCCCACGGTATGTCGCTGCTTGCTGCCGGCAAACTCAACAGCTATGTGTTCGCTGCGGCGGTGATCGCTACGCCCTTGTTCGGCCTGCTCGTTGATCGCATCGGCCGGCATGCGCAATTACTGGTGGCCGGTTCGCTCCTGCTGCCACTGAGTTTCGTATGTCTGGCCAGTCCCGGAGTGAGCCTGTGGGTATCGACAGTGCTGCTCGGCGTGAGCTTCTCGCTGGTGCCCGCGGTGCTGTGGCCGGCGGTGCCGCGCGTGGCCGCAGCCGCACTGCTCGGCACCGCCTACGGTCTCATGACGATGCTGCAGAACGCGGGGCTGACGTTCGCCAACCTGATCGCCGGTTATCTCAACGATCGCGGCGGCGCCAGCGCGGCGCACGTGCAGGGCTACGCCGCGATGCTGTGGTTTTTCGGACTGTTGAGCCTTGCCGGTCTGCTGTTCGCGCTGTTGCTGTGGCGGCACGAACGCAGGCAACAGGCCTGAGCGAACCGCGCCACTCGCCGGTGGCGGCCGCGGACGCTCAGAGCCGCAGCGAAAGGCAGCTCAGCCCGCCATCCATCTTCCTGAATTCCGACATTTCGATACATCGCAGGGCGTAGCCAAGTTCATCCAGGCGGGCCGCCAGCAGCGGGTAGCCTTCCGCCACCAGCACCGTGTCGTTCACGCGCACGCAGTTGGCTGCGTACGACTCGTCGGCCGCTGTCTCGATGAACTCGTACCCGGCCATGGCGGCGGCGCGCGGCACGCCGGGCTGCGCCACAAAGCGGCGCTCACCCAGATAACTCATGCCCGACTTGAGATGCAGCAGCGTGCGGTGAGCGCGGATGTCCACCGTCGAGGCGGTGTATCCGTATTGCGCGAGCATCGCCGCGAGCTGCGCTGCCCCGGCTTCGTTGGTGCGTGCGGACAGGCCAATGAAGAAATGTTCGTCCGCCTGACAGACGTCCCCGCCATCGAGCGTGCCTGGTGCTTTGACCGGTCCAAGGACCAGCAGGGACGCCCGCAGCGCCGCCGCGACGGCCGCCACCTCGCCGCGGCGCGAAGCTGCGCCGGGCCGCGTGATGATCGCGGCGCGCCCGGCGATCACGGCAGTGTCCTCGACGAAGGTCCCGTCCGGCTGCGCTTCGTCGGCCGGCAGCGCGGTCAGTTCCAGCCCGCAATCACGCAGTGCCTGGCAATAACGCGCGTGCTGCGCGCAGGCGGTGTGAAAGTCCGGCCGGCCCTCGTCAACGGTGGTCAATCCGTCGATGTACGATTGCCCCGGAATGCGTACGATCGCCCTGGAAAAATGCACGCGGCGCCCGCCTGCCTTCAGTCCGGTAATTTCAATTGCGCCAGCACCGCCTGGTAGCGTGCCTGGCCGCGCACCGGGTCCATCGTCGGATCAGCCTTGAGATTCTGCATGCCCGGGTCGTGGATGCGGTAGCCCATGTCGAGCCACTTGAGCGATTGCTGCAGATCGCCCCATTGCGCATAAATTTGCGCGTATTGGTACGAGGCGGTATCGCCGGTCACGGCGGTCAGCGCGTTCAGGGCCGCCTTCGCATCCGCCGCGCGGTGCAGCTTGTCATAGGCGATGGCGAGGCAGGTGCGATTGCCCCAATTGATCGGCGGGATTTCGCAGTCCGCGCGCGCAGCCTCGTACTCTCCCTGGGCGAGGTGCACAAAGCCGCGGAACACGGCGTAGGTGTTGTTGGCCGGGTTGAGGCTCGCGGCCTGATCGTAAGCGGCGATCGAATCCCGGTAGCTGCGCTGCTCAAACAGCACCCTTCCCAGTGTGCCGTGCGTCTCGGGATTAAGCGGGTCCAGCTCGACCGCACGCCGCGCCCGTTCCAATGCCTGTCTGAAGCGGCCCAGGCTGGAGAGGAATTCGGCCGACGCGCGCAGCACCTCCGCATCGCCAGGCGCCAGCGCCACGGCGTGTTCGTATTCGGCGGCCGCCGCCGCAAACTCGAACTTCGCGGTCAGGCCGTCGGCGCAGGCCGCATGCGCCGGGCCCAGCTCCGGCGCCAATTCGACCGCCTTCCGTACCGCGTCGATTGCCTGGTCGACGACTTTCTGCCCCGCTTCGGGCGTGAGGTAATTCGTGAGATCCGCCATCGCACTGGCCTTGCCGACGTAGGCCTTGGCAAACTTCGGATCCAGGCGCGTGGCCTCCTCGTAGGCCGCGATCTGTTCCTGGTCGCGCGCCTTGCTGCGCGACAGGCGCCTGCCTTTCTCGCCGCGCAGGAACGCGTCGAAGGCCTGCGGGTTCTCGGTGCCCCCCAGGTCCATGTGCGCGGCCGTACTCCCCATCAGTGTCGCCTGCAGCGCCGCGGTCACTTCAGTGGCCACGTCGGTCTGTACCTTCAACACGTCCTTCAGGTCGCGATCGTAGGTCTTTGACCACATGTTGAAGCCGGTCATCGCATTAATGAGCTGCGCGGAGATGCGCACGTGCGTAGCCTGCTTGCGCACGCTCCCCTCGAGCAGCGCGCCCACGTTGAGCCGCCGGGCAATCGTGGCCGTGTCGGCCGTGGACCCCTTGAAGTAGAAAGAGGAGGTGCGCGCGGCCACGTGCAGGTCGCGGAACGTCACCAGCGAATTGAGCAGCTCTTCCGACAGGCCGTCCGAGAAGTAATCCTGCCCACGATCGCCGCTGAGATTCTCGAACGCCAGCACCGCGACCGAATGCGGCGGCGGTGCAAAATCCGCTGCGGACGGTGCGGCAGACGCTGCGGGGGAAGGCGCCGCGGGCGGGACCGGTGGCGCCGCCGCGCGCGGTGCCAGCCAGAACAACACGGCTGCGGTCAACGCGGCCACGCCGGCCAGCGCGCCGGCCAACACCATGGCGCTGCGGCGCGCGCGGCTTCGACAGCCCGCCGAGCGGCACGCGTGGTTCGAAGGGCTGCGCACCGCCCTCGCGCGAGTCGGCTGGCATCCCCGTCGCGCGCAGCAGCCGACGGACGGCAGTGGCGAGCTTCGGCAATGCGACCCCGAGCGCTCCGCCAGAAGCCTCGATCCACTGCGACTCGCTGAGAAAATACTCGAAGGCGGGCGTCAACGGCGCCGCGTCGATCCGCAGCGCGATGATCGGCCGGCGCTTGGACGAGGCGCGCTCGATTTCCTTGCCAACATGCGCGGAGGCCACGGCGCTCTCCGACAGCACCAGCACCAGCACCTGCGCGCCATTGATCGCCCGCACGATCGCATCCGCGTACTGGGCGCCGGGCGCCACGTCGCGCGGCGCTAGCCAGCAGCTTAAGCCCGCGCTCTCCAGTCCCCTGCATACCGCATCGGCCGTGGCGGCATCCGCCGAGGCGTAACTCAGGAAGACATCGTGCGCGGCGGCGGAAGGTTCCACGGCATTCATAGTCGCGGATGCCACCAGGCTTGGCAACCCGTCCGCCCCCGGACGCACTCGCATGGCAAGCGAGCGAGCGCCCTGCAGAGGCTGCGCACGCACTCGGGTAAACTCATGAGATGGCCGGCCGCATACCCCAGACGTTCATCGATGAGCTGATCGCGCGCGCCGATATCGTCGAGATCGTCGGCAGCCGCGTGCCGCTGAAAAAGGCCGGCCGCGAGTACAAGGCCTGCTGCCCCTTTCACGACGAAAAGACCGCCTCATTCTGGGTGAGCCCGGACAAGCAGTTCTACCATTGCTTCGGCTGCGGCGCGCACGGCACCGCGCTCGGTTTTCTCATGCAGTACGAACAGCTGCCATTCCCCGAAGCCGTGGAAGAGCTAGCCGGACGCCTCGGGCTCGAGGTGCCTCACGAGGGTGGCGGCCCAGCGCCGGCGCGCGCGCAGGAAGATCTCACCGAGCTGCTGGGCCGCGTCGCGGGCTACTACCAGGAGAACCTCGCGGGCAATGAACGGGCACGCGCTTACCTGCGCGGCCGCGGGCTAGATGCCGCGATCGTCGAGCGCTACCGCATCGGCTACGCCCCCGACGCGTGGAACGAAGTGCTGCGCCGCTTCGGCGCCACCGACGAGTCGCGCCGCGCGCTCTCCGCCACCGGATTGATCATCGAGCGCGACACGCCGCGCCCGGGCAGCGAGCCGTGGTACGACCGCTTCCGCGACCGCATCATGTTTCCGATCCGCGATCCGCGCGGCCGTGTGCTGGGCTTCGGCGGCCGCGTGCTCGAGGGCGGCGAGCCCAAGTACCTCAATTCTCCGGAAACGGTGCTGTTCCACAAGGGCCAGGAACTCTACGGCCTGCACGAGATTCGCCTGGCGCGCACCAGCCTCAAGCGCCTGGTGTTCGTCGAGGGCTACATGGACGTGGTCCGGCTGCACCAGGCAGGCGCGGCGTACGCGGTCGCAACGCTCGGCACCGCCACCACGCCCGAGCATCTCAAGCGTGCATTCCGCCTGGTCAGCGAGGTGGTGTTCGCCTTCGACGGCGATCGCGCCGGCCGCGCCGCCGCCTGGCGCGCGCTGCAGAACGCGCTGCCCGAAGCGCGTGAAGGCCGCGAGCTGCGCTTCCTGTTCCTGCCCGAGGGTGAGGATCCCGACAGCCTGGTCGGACGCGAAGGCCGCGAGGCCTTCGAGACCCGGCTCGAGCGCGCCATGCCGCTGTCGGAATACCTGGCGGCGCAGCTGCTCCTGCAGGCCGACGTTTCGCATGCGGATGGCCGCGCCAAGTTTGTCGCGCTGGCGCGCCCGCTGCTCGCGAAGCTACCGCAGGGCGTGTACCTGGAGCTGCTGCTGGCGCGCGTCGCACAGGAAGTCGGGCTCGGCGCCGAGCGGCTGCGCGAACTCCTGAGCTCCGACCTCGCCGCCGCGCCGGACGCGAGCGGCGACGCGGACCACCCGGAACTCGCGCGCGGCCGCGGCGCGCGCCTGCGCCGTGGCGCGGCACGCGGCGGCGGCGCCGGGCGGCGTGGCCTCGTAACCCAGGCCATCCAGACGCTGCTGCATTTTCCAGCGATCGCAGCGAGCGTGCCGGCGGCCGTGTACCCGGCGCTCGCGGACATCAGCGAGGCCGAGCTGGGAGGCATCGATACGCTCCGCAGCCTGCTCGAGGCCTTACGTGCGCAACCGCGCCGCACGACCTCGCAACTGCTCGAGGAGTGGCGCGAGCGTCCCGAGCATCGGCGGCTGGGCGAGCTGCATGCCGAGCGCATCCTGCTCGATGGCACGCAGGCGGGCGCCGAGCTGCTGGGAATCCTCGACCGACTCATCGGCCAGGTGGACGCCGAGCGCCAGGCGAAGCGCTACGACGAGCTGCTCCGCAAAGTCGATTCCGGCTCTGCCAGTGCTGAGGAACGCATGGAATTTCAGTCACTTAACAGGCGCCCTGGGACCCGGCCCAGCTAGGTTCAACCGCGCCGACTGCGATCTGCCCGAACTGGCCAATGGGTGTGCCAACTGGGTATAATTGCAGGATTTTCCGCACTCATTTTGCCCATCCGGCGCGGTTCCGTGATTCCCTCGGGGAACCCGGCTGCCGGACGCTTGTCATGACTTCGCATCTTAAAGAGACAGCAATGCCCCTGAACCGCAAATCGAAATCCCCGCCCGCTGCCAGACCCAAGAGCGCCGCACATGGCGCACCTGCAGCAAAGCATCCGGCGAGCGCGGTCCGCAAGGCGCACGCGAATGCGGCTGCCCCTGCGAAGCGCGCCGCGCCGCCGGCGAAGGCTGCAGTGCCCGCGAAGGCGGTCAAGCCAGTCGCCGCCAAGACCGCGTCCAAGGGCGCGAGCGCGCCGGGCAAAGCCGCTGCCGCGAGCGTCGCCAAGCCGGTTCCGGCTGGAAAATCGCACCTGACTCCGCCGGTGGGCAAGTCGGCCGCCACGGCGCCGAAGGGTTCCGCGCTCGCTGCGGCGCTTGAACGCCGCGCCGCCGCCGGCGGCGTGCCCGAAGACCGCCAGTCACAGCTGAAACTGCTGATCGCACGCGGCAAGGAACAGGGCTACCTCACCTACGCGCAGGTCAACGACCACCTGCCCTCCGAGATCGTCGATCCCGAGCAGATCGAAGACATCGTCAACACCATTAACGACATGGGCATCCCGGTGTACGAGAAGGCGCCGGATTCGCAGTCGCTGCTTGCCTCTGATCCCGCCTCGCCTGCCGACGAGGAGGCGATCGAAGAAGCGGCCGCGGCGCTGGCCGCGCTCGATGCGGAGCTCGGCCGCACCACCGACCCCGTACGCATGTACATGCGCGAGATGGGCACGGTCGAGCTGCTGACGCGCGAGGGCGAGATCCGCATTGCCAAGCGCATCGAGGAAGGCCTCGACGCGGTGCGGCTGGCGCTCGCCAGCTATCCGGCCACGCACGAACACGTGCTGCACACCTACGAACAGTTCAAGGTCGGCCAGGCGCGCATGATCGACCTGGTGGTCGGCTTCATCGATCCGAATGCGCCCGATGTGATCGCGCAGCCGCAGAACCCGACCAAGGTCGAGCTGGTGGCGGAAGGCGAAAAGACCGACGAAGAGGAAGCGGACGAGGACGACGCCGAAGAAGAGGTCATCGACACCGGGCCGGATCCGGAGGAAGTCGCGCGCCGCATGAGCGCGATCCGCAAGCACCTCAACACGGTGCTGGCGGCGCTCGCCAAGCAGGGCGCGGAAGATCCGCGCACGCAGAAGGCGCGCAAGAAGCTGGCCGACGAATTCATGGAGCTCAAGCTCTCGCCGCGCATGTTCGACGCGCTGACCGCGCAGCTGCGCACACACATCGGCGAGATCCGCCAGATCGAGAAGGAAATCATGATCATCGCGGTGCGCGACGCCGGCATGCCGCGCAAGGATTTCATCAGCACTTTCCCGCGCAACGAGACCAGCAGCCGCTGGATTGCCAAGCACGTCAAAGCCGGCAAGAAATACTCGGCGCCGCTCGCGCGCCTCAAGGACGAGATCGAGCGCCGGCAGAAGAAGCTGCAGGCCCTGGAGGTGACCTATCACCTGACGATCAGCGGCATCAAGGACATCAATCGCGAAGTCTCGATCGGCGAAGCCAAGGCGCGGCGCGCCAAGAAGGAAATGGTCGAGGCGAACCTGCGCCTGGTGATTTCGATCGCCAAGAAATACACCAACCGCGGCCTGCAGTTCCTGGACCTGATCCAGGAAGGCAACATCGGCCTGATGAAGGCGGTCGACAAGTTCGAATACCGCCGCGGCTACAAGTTCTCGACCTACGCGACCTGGTGGATCCGTCAGGCGATCACCCGCTCGATCGCCGACCAGGCGCGCACCATCCGCATTCCGGTGCACATGATCGAGACCATCAACAAGCTCAACCGCATCTCGCGGCAGATGCTGCAGGAAATGGGCCGCGAGCCGACGCCCGATGAACTCGCGGTGCGCATGGAGATGCCGGAAGACAAAGTGCGCAAGGTGCTTAAGATCGCCAAGGAGCCAATCTCGATGGAGACGCCGATCGGCGACGACGAAGATTCGCACCTCGGCGACTTCATCGAGGACACTTCGGTCACTTCGCCCATCGACCAGGCCACCAACGAGTCGCTGAAGGAAACCACGCACTCGGTGCTGGCGCAGCTCACGCCGCGCGAAGCCAAGGTGCTGCGCATGCGCTTCGGCATCGACATGAACACCGACCACACGCTCGAGGAAGTGGGCAAGCAGTTCGACGTCACGCGCGAGCGCATCCGGCAGATCGAGGCTAAGGCGCTGCGCAAGCTCCGGCATCCGAGCCGCAGCGAACAGCTGCGCAGCTTCCTGATGGATGACTGACGCGACCGACCCGCCCCCGTTACGCCACCCGGCCGTGTACCGCACGGTGCGCGGCACTGCGTTGTCAGGCAGCCGCGCGCTGCCCGGCGCCGGGCGCCACGGCGGCAATTCCGCATTTGCTTTGCCGCTGCGCGTCAGCGCCGTGTTGCGCGTGCGGCCGGCCCGCGAACTCGCCGCAACAGTCATCGTGGCCGCACCCACAGACCTTGCGCGAATCGAGCCGGAGCCCGACGATGCCGCCGACGTTTACGATGCCGTCGGACTTTACGACGCGCGCCGCTACAGCGAGCCGAACGACTAGGGCCTGAGGCCCGGTTGCACACCCATGAGCACCGGCACGCGCTGGTTTGCCGAGTTCACGACCCAGACGGTCAATGACATCGTCACGTTCCAGTTTCCGACGCGCGATATCGATCCGGTGGGCGGCGTCGACCGGCACAGCGGGATCTTTGCCACGGTCACCGAACTGGGCGCGCCGCAGCGCGGGCCGGTTGATTTTCCCTTCATCGGCGCCGCTTCGATCGCGGTGCGCAATGTCGCGCCAGCGGAAGACGGCACGGTGCAACTGTGGCTGGCGGTCTCGCCTCCCGGTCCCGCCGGCCTGAACGTCCGTGTGCAGTTCCTGGTCTGCAACGACTGAAACGGCGCGCGGCGCCTCCGAACCGGATTGACGCCCGCTAGTGCGAGGTGCGCCGGGCGCGCGCTTGTTGCAAGGCCACCAGCACCCGTGCCTCGCCGTTGACGATGCCGCAACGATTGGCGATTTCCGCGGCACTGCTGCCGCGCGCGGCGAGCTGCGCGGCGGCGTAATAGTCGCCGGCGCTGCCTACCAGTTCCGGCGCGGCCTGCACAGCTGACGCTCCTGATGCTCTGGGCGCGCCCGGCGAGCCTGGCGCGGTGACACTGGCCGTGGCGGCCTGTTGCGCGTCGAAGCGCAGCAGGTCGAGTTGTTCAAAGACGCGGGCCAGCTCGGCGCGGTGCGCGCGGTGTCCATGGCGCAGCGCAAAACTCAGCACGAGTATGCACAGCGCGAGCAACAGCAGGCTTGCGGGCAGCGCGGCGCTGATTATGGTGGTCCAGTCGGGATGCAGGACATGGAATTTCAACATAGCGTACTCCGGAAGTGTCGATGGATGGCGGCGCGCCGGGTATCCGCCGTCAGCGGCGACGCGGGCGCTGTCGGGTAATCAAAACAGTATTCGTGCCGGTGGCTCATAAGCTGGCGTAGCCGCCGTTACGGCCACGGCCCATGATGACGACGACGACGCGCCGGTTGGCGTTGCGGCCAGAAGCGCTGGTGTTATCCTGCAGGGGGCGATACTGGCCGTAGCCCACGACCGCGAGCCGCTGCGGATCGACCCCGCGCTCGGTGAACAGCCGCACCACGCTACCGGCACGGGCCGCCGACAGTTCCCAGTTCGAATGAAACACGCCCGCGCGTATCGGCACGTTGTCGGTGTGGCCCTCGACGCGCACGGCGTTGGGCCAGGGCTTGAGCGAGTCGGCCAGCCGCTGCAGCACGGGCAGTGCGGCCGGCGCCGGCTCGGCCACGCCGCTCGCGAACAGGATGTCGGCGCTGATCTGCACCTGCACCGAGTCGCCCTGCTTCTGCACGCTCACCAGCTTGTTCTTGATCAGGTTGGCGAGCACGCCGCTGACGTCAGCCTCGACACCGGCCAGCTCCTTCTGCCGCGCGGCCTCGGCTTCGATCAATGCGGCATTGGCGGCATCGCGCGGATCAGCCGAACCCGCAGTGGGCTGCCCCTCGCGCACGGAGCCGCGGGCCTGCGGCAGCGGCATGAGCATGTGCGCGGGCATGCCCGCGGTGAACATGCGGTTCACTTCGGTGATCGGCATCTGCTCGCTGATGTTCTGCTTCAGCTCGCCAATCGGAATGGGTTGCGGCGCGCGCGGCGTGCCGCGGAATTCCGCGCTCAGGGCATCGGAGAGCACGCGGTATTTGCCGGAATTCACCGACGAGATGGCGTACATGACCACGAAGAAGGCCAGCAGCAGCGTCATCAGGTCGCCGTAAGGTATGGCCCAGGCCTCATGGTTGATGTGTTCTTCGGGGACTCGCCGCCTGGCCATGTGCGCACCTAGCTCAGGTAGCTGCGCAGCCGGGTATCGATGCTGCGCGGATTGTCGCCCTGGGCGATGCCGATCAATCCCTCGATCAGCATCGCGTGCACCTGCGCATGCGCGTGCACGGCAACCTTGAGTTTGTTGGCCATCGGCAGGAACAGCAGGTTGGCCATGCCGATGCCGTACACCGTGGCGGTGAACGCAGCCGCGATGCCGTGGCCGAGCTGGCTCGGGTCGGCGAGGTGCTGCATGACCGCCATCAGTCCGAGCACGGCGCCGATGATGCCCAGCGTCGGCGAGTACACGCCCATGCCTTCGAACACCCGCGCGGCACGCAGGTCAGCCGACTCGCGCACCTGCATGTCGACTTCGAGCGTGGCACGAATCGCATCGGGTGAATTGCCGTCGACCACCAACTGCAGGCCACGGCGCAGGAACGGATCAGTCTCGCGTCCCAGCACCGGTTCCAGTCCGAGCAGTCCCTGCTTGCGCGAGATGCCGCTCCAGTCAACCAACTTGCGGATCTGGGCCTCGGGCGTGCGCGCCGGCGGCCGGAATACCCACGGCAGCATCACCAATGCGCGCCGCATCACTTCGAGCGGCGTCTGCACGCAGATCGCGGCCAGCGTCCCGACCATCACGATCATGAACGCCGCCCACGACAGCAGTGCATGCAGGCCGGCTCCCTTAAGCACGGCGCCAGCGATGATCGCCGTGCCGGCGAGCAGGACCCCGATTATGCTGAGTATGTCCACGAGCGAGGCGGTCCGTCCCTCAACCGCGCCACTCGGCGAGCAGCGCCTTGAGCCGCACCAGCGCCTGGCCATGCAGCTGGCAGGTGCGCGACTCGGTGACCTTGAGCACCGCGCCGATTTCCTTGAGATTCAGTTCCTGTTCGTAGTAGAGCGAGAGCACCAGCCGCTCGCGCTCCGGCAGCGCCTTGATGGCGGCAGTTACGGCCTCGCGCCGCGCATCGTCGAGCGCCTCGCCCTGCGGGTCCGGGCCATCGTGTGGCAGCCGATCGAGCGTGGAATCCTCGCCGTCGTCGGCGTCGTTGAGGCGCAGCAGCTGGCAGCCGAGCGCATCCTGCAGGATGCCGTGGTATTGCTCCAGCGGCACGCCCAGCTGCGCCGCCACGTCGACGTCGCTGGCCTCGCGGCCGGTGCGAGCCTCGACCTCGCGCATTGCGGCGGCGGCGGCGCGCGCCTTGCGGTGCACGGAGCGCGGTGCCCAGTCGAGCTTGCGCAGCGCGTCGAGCATCGCGCCGCGGATGCGGATGCCGGCGTAGGTTTCGAAACTGGCGCCGCGTCCGGCGGTGAAGTGCTGGGCGGCCTCGAGCAGGCCGATCATGCCCGACTGCACCAGGTCGTCCACTTCCACCTGCGGCGGCAAGCGGCCCGCCAGGTGGTAAGCGATGCGCTTGACGAGATCGGCGTGCTGGCGCACGAGCGCGTCGAAGTTGGGCAGCGGAGCCACGCTGGCATAGGCTTGTACGCCGTTCATTTGATCACCTGCAGTCGCGCCGCGGGGCGCGTCAGTAGTCTCTCGAAAAAGAATTCCAGCCGGCCACTGGCTAGCGGCAGCGACCAACGCTGCACATCCTGCGCCAGGCGCCGGTAGGCGCGCGCCGCTGGTCCACTTGGAAAGGCCGCGAGCACGGTACGCTGGCCGCGCACTGCACGCGCCACGTCAGCGTCCTCGGGAATCTCGCCGGCATAGTCGAGCGCAACCTCGAGATAGCGGTCGGTCACGCGCTGCAGGCGGTGGAAGAGGTTGTGCGCCTCGGCGCCGTCGCGTGCCATGTTGACCAGCACGCGGAACGAGTTCACCTGATGGTCACGGCTCAACACCTTGATCAGGGCGTAGGCGTCGGTGAGCGAGGCTGGCTCATTGCGCAGCACGATCAGTTGCTGCTGCGCGGCCTGGCAGAAGGCCAGCACGGATTCATTCAGGCCCGGGGCGGTGTCAACCACGAGAATCTCATGGTCACCCGGGAGCGAGGCGAAGCCACGGATTATAGTGGCATGTTCAGTCGCATTGAGTCGCGCCATGCGCGCGACACCGGAGGCGGCGGGGATCACGCTGACGCCCTCCGCCGTGCGCAGGATGATTTCCTCGAGCCGCACTGTGCCGCTCAGCACCTGTTCGAGCGTGCGTGTGGGCGTGAGGCCCAGCAGCACGTCGACGCTAGCGAGCCCCAGGTCACCGTCCAGCAACAGCACGCGCCGGCCGGCCTGTGCCAGCGCCGTGGCCAGGTTAACCGCGATGGTGGTCTTGCCGGTGCCGCCCTTCCCGCCGGTGACGGCGATCACCTGCACGGCGCCACGCACAGCGCCGCGCACGGAGCTCTCGCCCATGTGTTTATGCTGCAGCATGGATCTGCCCTCCGAAGTGCTGCGCCAGCAATTCCGGATCGAGGCTGGCGCCGGAGGCGCGCGCCAGCTCCACCGCGCGTGCCACCAACGCTGGCGCGCGCGCCGGCCGCAGGTCTTCAGGTATGCGCGGTCCGTCGCTCAGATAGGCCACGGCCAGCCCGCTGCGCACCAGCGTCGAGAGCACTCCACCCAGGCTCACGGCCTCGTCACAGCGCGTAATGGCGCAACACGCGACATCGAGCGGCGCCGCGCGCCGCAGCATTTCACCGAGCACGCCGCTCTGTGCACTGGCCGGCAACAGCAGCATGCGTTGCACCGGCAGCGGCACGCTGTCCAGCGCAGCACGCAGCTCCGCGACCGCCGCGGGCGCAGAGGCCAATGCCGGGGTGTCGATAAGCACGAGCTCCTGACCGGAAAAGCGCGCGGCCGCTGCCGCGAATTCAGCGCCGTCCGCAAAGCGAAAACTCGGCACCCCAAGCAGCCGGCCGAGCGAGCGGGCCTGGTCGGCCGCGCCAATGTGTTCGTCGTCGATGGTAACGATGGTCAGGCCGTCGGCACCATGCTCGAGCAGCCAGCGCAGCGCCAGTTTCGCCATCATGCTGGTCTTGCCGGCGCCGGCGGCGCCAAGCAGCGCCACCGCGCCGCCTGCCATGGCAGGCGGTTCGCACACCGCGATGCGCTGCGCGAGCGCGTCCAGGTGCAGGTGCTGCGCGCCCTCGGCACTGATTTCCGCTGGCAGGGCCTCGATCACCTGCAGGGCAATATCCCGCGCCACGCCCAGCGCAGTCAGTTCGGTGAGCGCCTTTGCCCGCTGCGGCTCGCGCCGCGTGTAATCATTCCAGGCCAGTGCGGCCAGTTGCCGCTCCAGTAGCTGGCGAAGCGTGCGCAGTTCCTCGCTCATCGAGAGTTGTTCGGCGGCGCTGACGGTGCCCGGCGCGGCAGCTGCCAGCACTGCCGATATTGCGGCCGCGGGCTGCACCGGCTGCGCCTCGTCATCGCTGGCGGCACTCACCTCCACGCCCTGGCCAAGCCGGCGCGTGGAGAGTATGACCGCGTCGGCGCCGAGTTCCGCGCGGATCTGCCGCAGCGCGTCGCGCATGTCCAGTCCCAGGTATTGTTTTATCTTCATACTTGCGATGTCGTTGGTTGTATTGCGGGGGGCTCTCAGCGGCCGACTGCGGCCACGAGCCGCACGCGGCGATTGTCGGGAATTTCATTCCAGGCCAGCACGTGCATGCTGGGCACGCTGGCGCGCGCGAAACGCGCCAGCGTCGCGCGCAGCGGCGGCGCCACCATCAGCACGGATGGTTCGCCGGCGGCCTCCTGGCGTTGCGCCGACTCGGCCAGCCGCGCCGCGAGGCGCTCAGCCAGCCCGGGCTCGAGCGCGGGATTCCCCACGCCGCCCGCGGCCATGGAGTTCTGCAGCAATTGCTCGAGGTCTGGCTCGAGTGTGACGACCGGCAGCTCGCTGCCCGTGCCGGCTATGTCCTGGACGATCTGTCGTGAGAGCGCGATGCGCGCCTGCGCCTGCAGCACGGCCGGGTCCTGGCTGCGCGGCGCGTGCTCGGCCAGCGTCTCGATGATGGTGCGGATGTTGCGGATTGGCACGCGCTCAGCCAGCAGACCCTGCAGCACGCGCACCACGGCGCCGAGCGGCAGGAGCTTCGGCACCAGGTCCTCGACCAGCCTTGGCGAAGTCTTTGCCAGGCCGTTGAGGAGCTGCTGCGCCTCGTCGTGCCCGAGCAGTTCGTGCGCGTGCGTCTGGATGACGTGGCTCAGGTGCGTGGCGATGACCGTGCTGGCATCGACTACGGTGTAGCCCAGCATCTGCGCCTGCTCGCGCGAGCCCGGCTCGATCCAGATCGCTTCCATGCCAAAGGCCGGATCGCGCGTCTCGATGCCGGGCGGCTTGCCGAACACGCGCCCGGGATTGATGGCGAGCTCGCGGTCCGGGTAGACCATGCCATCGCCGACCGCGACGCCCGCGAGGCTGATGCGATAGGCATTGGGGGAGAGTTCCAGGTTGTCGCGGATGTGCACCGCCTGCACCAGGAAGCCCAGTTCCTGCGACAGCTTGCGGCGCACGCCGCGGATGCGCGCGAGCAGCTCGCCGCCGTTGCTCTTGTCCACCAGCATCACCAGCCGGAAGCCCACTTCGAGCCCGATCAGATCGGCGGCCTGCACATCGTCCCAGGAAAGTTCGCGCGGCTCGTTGCTCGCAGCCGCAGGCGGCGGCGGTGCGGCGGCAGCCACGGCCGCAAGCCGCGCACGCTTGTTCAGCAGCCACGCGCCCGAACCCAGCAGCGCAGCAAACAGCAGGAAGGCCATGTTCGGCATCCCGGGGATCAGGCCCATCACGCCGAGGATCGACGCCGCCACCGCCAGGCTCCGTGGCTGGCGGAACACCTGCGTGGCCAGCTCGCTCCCGAGGTCCTGCGCCCGCGACATGCGCGTGACGATGATCGCGACCGCGGTCGACAGCAGCAGCGCCGGGATCTGCGCCACCAGGCCGTCACCAATGGTGAGCAGCGTATAGACGCGGGCGGCGTCGCTGAAGCTCAGCCCATGGCTCATCGTGCCGATGGCGAGGCCGCCGACGATATTGATGACCAGGATCATGATGCCGGCCGTGGCGTCGCCGCGGACGAATTTGCTGGCACCGTCCATCGAGCCGTAGAAATCCGCCTCGGCCCGCACCTCGGCGCGGCGCGCACGCGCCTCCTCCTGGTTGATCAGGCCGGCGTTAAGATCGGCGTCGATCGCCATCTGCTTGCCGGGCATCGAATCGAGGGTGAAGCGCGCACTGACCTCGGAGATGCGGCCCGCACCCTTGGTCACGACGACGAAATTGATGATGGTGAGGATCGCGAACACCACGATGCCGACCGCGTAGTTGCCACCGACCACGAATTCGCCGAAGGCCTCGATGACGCGTCCGGCGGCGGAGATGCCCTCGTGGCCATGCATCAGCACCACGCGCGTCGAGGCGACGTTCAGCGCCAGGCGCAGCAGGGTCGCGAGCAACAGCACGGTCGGAAAGATGGCGAAGTCGAGCGGGCGCGAGACATTGACCACGGCCATCGCCACCAGCACCGAGAGCGCGATATTGAAGGTGAACAGCACGTCGAGCGCCAGCGGCGGCAGCGGCAGCACGATCATTGCCAGCACCGACAGCAGCATGAAGGGCGCACCCGCGCCGCGCCGCAGGGAATTGAGCAGGTTGAGACCTGCCGTGCCGGGATTTAGAGCCAGTTCAGTCATGCATCGGAGCGCCTGCGCCGCCGTCTTGGCGTCGCTTCTTCAGCAGCAGTGGAGCAAGAGCCGTGCCGGGCTGGAAACGTCGGCTTACCGGCGCGCCAGACACGCGCCAAAGGCGACATGGTTCACAGTTCGGGGGATTCGGGCGCGTCGATAACCGGCGGCGTGGGCGGCGCGGCGCCAATGCGGCGTGCCGTACGCAGCTGGTAGACGTAGGTGAGGACCTGCGCGACCACGGCGTAGAGGCGCGCCGGAATCTCGTCGCCAAGTTCGCAGGAGCCATGCAGCGCGCGCGCCAGCGGCGGCGCCTCGACCAGCGGCACGCTGTGCTCGCGCCCGAGTTCGCGGATGCGTTGCGCCACCAGGTCCGCGCCCTTGGCGACCACCACCGGGGCGCGCATGCGCGCTTCGTCGTAGCGCAGTGCCACCGCATAGTGGGTTGGGTTGGTGATCACGACGTCAGCCGTGGGCACCGCGGCCATCATGCGGCGGTTGGCCATGTCCTGCTGCAGACGCCGGATGCGATTCCTGACCTCGGGGCTGCCCTCGGTGTCGCGCGCCTCCTCGCGGATTTCCTGACGCGACATGCGCAGTGAGCGCGAGTGCTGCCACAACGCCAGCGGCACATCGACCGCCGCGATGGCCGCCAGCGCCCCGCCGAAGGCAATCAACGCGGTGCCGGCCAGGGTCAGCGCGTGGCCGACCGCCGCGCGCGCCGGCTCGTTGCTGAGGCTCGTGAAGGCGCGGAACTGGTGGCGCAACACGAGCACCGCTACCAGCGCAACCACCAGAAAACGCGCCAGCGACTTGAGCAGCTCGAACACGCCCTGCAGCGAGAATACGCGCCGCATGCCGTTGACCGGGTCGAGCCGGTCCCATTGGGGCACCAGTGCGGCGGCGCTGAAATTCCAACCGCCGATCGCCAGCGGCGCCAGCACCGCCGCGGCCAGGATGAGTCCAAGCAGCGGCGCCGCAGCCTGCGCGCCGGCGAGCGCGCCGCTAGCGAGCGCGCGCAGCATGCTGTCGTTTCCGAGCGCCTGCGCGGCGCTGAGTTGCAACCCGTTGCGCATGAGCTCGAGCAACCGGCCGCCGAGCAGTCCACCCAGGCTGTAGAGCCCCAGGCCACCGGCCAGTGTGACCGCCGCGGCGCCGAGGTCGCGCGAGCGCGGCACCCGGCCGCGACGGCGCGCGTCCTCGACTCGCTTTTGAGTCGGGCTCTCGGTTCGGTCACGACTGTCGGTGTCGGCCATGATTTCAGTGCGTCGCCGTCAGTGCGCGCGTGAAATCGAAGGCGTCGGCGAGCAACGACGTGAACGCGGCGCCCATGGTCGGCATGCCGAAGGTGACGATGGCCAGGCCAAACACCAGCGTCACCGGCAGGCCGACCGCGAACAGGTTGAGCGCGGGCGCAGCGCGGCTCATCACGCCAAAGGCCAGGTTGATGACCAGCAAGGCGGTCATGCCGGGCAAGGCCACCCGCAACCCACCGAGGAAAAGTATGCCGCCCCAGTCCGCCATTGCGCGCGCGCGCACGGCATCGAAGCCGCTGGTGCCAATCGGCAGGCCACGGAAGCTGTCAACCAGTGTATTGAGCAGGGCCAGGTGTCCGTCGAGCGCCAGGAACACCAGTGTGCCCAGCACCACGTACAGTTGGCCCAGCGCCGGCGTGGTCACGCCGCGCAACGGATCGAGATTGAAGGCAAAGCCGAGCCCCATGCCATTGGCGAGCAGTTGGCCACCGAGCATCAGCGCATCGAACACCAGTTGCAGTGCGAAGCCGAGTGCCGCGCCGATCAGCAATTGCTGCAGCGTGATGATCACGCCGTCCACGGACAGCAGCGCAACGTCGGGGACCGGCGGCAGGAGCGGCGCAATCGGCAACGTCACGGCGCCGGCGAGCGCGATGCGCAGGCGCCGCGGCACATAGCTGGCGCCGTACACAGGCGCCATCATCAGGCAGGCGCCGATGCGCACGAACGGCCAGAACAGCGCGCTGATCCAGTGTTGCAGCTGGCTGACGTCGAGGTTGATCACCGCGAGTGCCTAGCCAACCAGCGAGGGAATGCTCTCGATCAGCGCGCGCGTGTAACCGATCAGCTCGCGCAGCATCCAGGGCCCTGCGACCATGAGCGCCACCGCCATGCCGATCAATTTGGGAATGAACGACAGCGTCATCTCGTTGATCTGCGTCGCTGCCTGGAAGATGCCCACCAGCAGGCCCACCGCCAGCGCCACCAGCAGCAGCGGCGCGGCCAGCAGCATGGTCATCTCCAGCGCATGCTGGCCGATAGTCATCACGGTTTCCGGTGTCATGAATTGCACCTGGCCTAGCGGTAGAAACTTGCGGCGAGCGAACCCATCACCAACGTCCAGCCGTCAACCAGCACGAACAGCATGATCTTGAACGGCAGCGAGATCAGCACCGGCGAGAGCATCATCATGCCCATCGACATCAGCACGCTCGCTACCACCAGGTCGATGATGACGAAGGGAATGAACAGCAGGAAGCCGATCTGGAACGCGGTCTTCAGTTCGCTGGTCATGAAGGCCGGCACCAGCACCGTCAGCGGCACATCCTTGGGCGTGTCGTAGCCCTTGCCGCCGGAGATGCGCACAAAGGCGGCGATGTCGCTCTCGCGCGTCTGCTCCAGCATGAAAGTTCTAAGCGGGCCAGCGCCGCGCTCGATCGCGGTGGTCGTGTCGATCGTACCCGCCATGTACGGGTTCACGGCGTCGACGCGGATCTTGTCGATCACCGGCGACATCACAAATAGCGTGAGGAACAACGCCAGCCCGACGATCACCTGGTTCGGCGGCGCCTGGCCGGCGCCGATGGCCTGGCGAAGGATGGCGAGCACGATCACGATGCGCGTGAAGGCGGTCATCATCAGCAGTGCCGCCGGCAACAACGTGATCGCCGTCATCAGCGCCAGCAGCTGGATCGTCAGCGTGTAGGTCTGGCCGCCATTGCTGTTGTGCACGGCGAAGGCGGGGATGCCGGGTGCCGCGAGTGCCGCGGTGCCGGCGGCGTCAGCCGCCCCCGGAAACAAGGTGAGCGGCAGCAAAGCCAGCAGCAACCAAGTGGCCCGCGGCTTCATCGCCTGAGGCTCCGGCGCAACAGCTCGCGGAAATTCGGCATGGCGGGCTGCGCCGCCACCGCACTAGTGGTAGCCGGCGCCGTGGCGGGTTCACCTGGCAACGGGGCCGGTTCTGCCAGCGTGCACAGCAGGCGCACGCTGCCGGGAGCGACGCCCACCAGCAGCTGTTGGCTGCCGGCGCGCAGCAACACCGCGCGTTCGCGCGCGCCGAGCGCCACTTGCGAGATCACCTGGAGTTCGGCCGTGCCGGCCGGACCGAGCACGCGCAACCGCCGCAGCAGCGCGGCCGCGGCATAGACGGCCGCGAGCACCAGCAGGAGCGCGAGCACCATGCGCATCACCCCGAAGCTGGCGCTTGGCGCGGTGAACTGGGTCGGGGCAGCAAAGGCGGCAGCACTGACAACATGCGGCACACCGGCCAGCGCGATGGCCGACAGCAGTGTCGGGATCGGGTTGCTCCATCGTCGTATCGTGCTTGTCGGTTGCATACCGGACATGTTGCAACCGCTGTGCCAGCGGGAATGACGGATTCCCGGCGCTGCCGGGCCCGCCGCCGCGTTACTTGAGCTTGCGGATGCGTTCCGCCGGGCTGATCACGTCGGTCAGACGGATGCCGAATTTCTCGTTGATCACCACGACTTCGCCGTGCGCGACCAGCGTGCCGTTAACGTAGACATCGAGCGGCTCGCCCGTGGCGCGCTCCAGCTCTACCACCGAACCCTGGTTGAGCTGCAGCAGGTTGCGGATGCTGATGCGGCTGCGACCCACTTCCATCGACAGTGTGACCGGGATGTCCAGCACCACGTCGAGGTTGATGTCACCGCCCGTGGCGGCACCCGTAGCCCCGGCCTGCAGATCGCTGACGGGCGCGGCCTGGACAGCGGCTTCGGCGTTGTTTGCGTTCATGCGTGCTTCGCCTGGCGTTTACTGGATGACAAAGCTGGTGAAGTAGACGGCTTCGACGGCCTCGGCCTTCGCCCCTTCGGCGGCGATGGTCTTGCGCACGGCCTCGAGCGTGGCCTGGCGCAGCTTCTCCTTGCCCTCGGGGGCCAGCAGCGCTTCGGGCTGCTGCGCGGAGTACAACAGTACCAGGTCATTGCGGATCGCCGGCTCGTTGTTCTTGATCTCATCGATCACGGCCTGCTCGCGGCTCATCGCCTCGAGCGTGATCTGCAAGTAGCGCGTGTTGCCGTCGGTGCCGAAGTTGACGACGAAGGCCGGATCGAACTTGTAGTAGATCGCGGCGGCATGAGTTGACGCTGCTTCAGCAGCCGGCTTGCCAGGTACAGCGGCCTTAGGCTTCAGGTACCACCAGGCGCCGCCACCGCCCGCGGCCAGCACCACCAGCGCGATGATGATCATGGGCAGCGGGCTTTTCTTCCCGGCCTTGGCTCCAGCGCCGGGCTTTTCTTCAGCAGCCATGTTCACTCCATCCGATTGCAAGGTGACTGGGCTGTACACAGCAAGCGCTGTGCCAGACGGATTTCTGACGCGGCTCAGACGTATTCATCGATCATTCCCAGCGCACGCGTCACGGTGGCCGACGCCTGGATCGGCTCATCCGCCAGGCCGCCGGCGCGCGCCAGCGCATTTGAATTCTGTGACTCACGTCGCGCTTGCTGCTGCACCGTGGCCTGCCCGAGGCTCAAGCCCGCGCCGGCGAGCACCGCGCGCAACTGGGGCATCGCTTGTTCGAGCGCGGCGCGCGTCTCGGCGTGCGCGGCGGTGAAGCTGACGTTGACGTTGGATTCCTGCATGTCGATGTGCACTTCGACGGGCCCCAGGTGTTCGGGTGACAGCCGCAGCGTCGCGGTCTGCACATTGTCATTGCTGAGGACCAATACCTGCGCGGCGAGCGCGGTGGGCCAATTGCGTTCGTGCACCGGCACGGCCACGC
Organism: Gammaproteobacteria bacterium; assembly: GCA_025359205.1. GTDB lineage: Bacteria > Pseudomonadota > Gammaproteobacteria > Steroidobacterales > Steroidobacteraceae > FEN-1191. Next base: position 221,996 of record JANYHD010000019.1, on the reverse strand, counting down.
TGCGCTCGACCTGTTCCGCCGCGGCAGTGCTCGCCGCGCGCAGCGCGGCCGCCATGTCCATGCCCGCGCTTGCTCCGCTCGCACTGTCAGCAGCGATCGCCGACGTGCGCGGCTGATCGCCGCCGGTTGCGCGCCCGTCACCGTCGCGCTGCGAAGCGAACTCGCTGGAGAGCGCGGCGCCGGGCGCCGCCGCCAACATGGTGCCGGCAGCGCCGTCGGCGCGGCCAGCGCCGGCCGTGATCGTGGAGCCCCCGGACATCGGCGCTGCTGTGCCCGCAGCGACTGCCACCGTGTTGGTCGCATCCGTGGCGGTTGCCAGGGCTCTTTCACTGTTGGTGTCTGTTTCGCCGGCAGCGCGTGCTCCCGCATGCTGTTGCTGCAGCCACTGCAGTACAGCGGCCAGCAGCGCGGCGCCGGGATCGGCGGCCACAGCCTGGGCGGTCGCGGACTGATCTGTCTTCGTAAGTCCAATCTGAAGCTCGCGCGCCACTGCGGCCGCGCGCGATTCATCGCTTCCGACCAGGTCAGTCTTGCGCGGCGTACCGCCGGCGTCCGGCGCGGCCACTTCGGCCGCAATCAGCGCGAGCAGCAGGTCTTTCGGCAATGACGCCACGCCGTCCGACGATGCCGCTGCCGCAGCAGCAGTGGCTTCGCTGTTGCCTGGCGCGGTGGTGAGTGATCGTGAGCCCGTGGCGTCTCCGGTTATGCGGGCGGCGCCGGCAACAGCCGCGCCGGCGGCTCCCGCACCGGCGGCTGCCAACGGCGTGCCCGCGGGATCCGCGCCCGCGGTCAGCGCCTGCAACGCATGCGAGAACGGCGCCGGGTTCGCGCCGCCGGCCGCGCAATGCATTTCGGTGCCTGCGCTCTCGCTTCCTTCGGTGGGTGCTCCAACCAGGACTGCGGCACTGGCCGCAGTGGCGCCTGTTGCGCCGGAAGGTTGCGTCATCATCGGCGCGCCCTCGCCTGGGTGGCCAGCTCGTCGAGCTCGCGTTGCTGGCGTTTTTCCTGGCTCATGAATTCCTCCGAACGTGCATGTTCGATGACCTTGCCGACGGCCTGCTTGCGGGTCGCGGCGCTGCGCCACTGCTCCTGGAGCTGGACGCTCTCGGCGCGCAGCTGCTCGAGCAGCGTGCGCTGCGCGCGCACAGCTTCGGCCAGGCGTGCAATGAATACCTGTTGCTCGCGCAGGCCGCGCATCGGCGCCCCGCCACTCGCGCGTGCATGAAACAACTGCTCGTATTCCAGTCGATAGCGCACCAGCTCCTGGTAGCGCTGTTCTCCGGCCGCAATGCGCCGCTCGCAATCGGCCACGCGCAGCGCACATTGGCGCTCGTTCTGGCCGGCCAGGTCACGCAGTGGGCGCAGGCGTTGTTCGCGTTTCAAGGGTTATTGCTCCGCAGTTGCGCTGCTTCAGGCAGGGCCTGTTGCAGTTGGATGATGCTGTCGGCCAGGCGCACGCTCTCGCGCATGTCCTGGCGCAGGTAGGCCTCGATCTGCGGCCAGCTGGTGATGGCCTCGTCGACCCGCGGGTCCGAGCCGCGCTGGTAGGCGCCAATCGTGATCAGGTCGCGGTTGTGCTCGTACAGCGCCGAGCGCTGCCGGAAGCGGCGTGCCTGCTCGGCGTGTGGAACCGCGACGATGTCGTGCATCACGCGGCTTACCGAGGCCTCGACGTCGATGGCCGGATAGCGACCGCCGTCAGCGATGCGCCGTGAGAGCACGATGTGCCCATCCAGGATCGCGCGCGCCGCGTCGGCGATCGGATCGTTGTGATCGTCGCCCTCCACCAGCACGGTATAGAAAGCGGTGATCGAACCGCCGTTGTTCACGCCGTTGCCGGCGCGCTCGACCAGTTGCGGGAGTCGTGCGAACACCGACGGCGGATAGCCCTTGGTAGCCGGCGCCTCACCGATTGCGAGGCCGATCTCGCGCTGCGCTTGCGCGAAACGCGTGAGCGAATCCATGATCAGCAGCACGCTGGCACCCTGGTCGCAAAAATATTCGGCGATCGAGGTGGCGAGCCAGGCGCCGTGCAGCCGCATCAGCGGCGGGTGGTCGGCCGGCGTGGCCACCACAACGGCGCGTGCCTGCCCGCTCGGACCCAGTATCGTCTCGATGAATTCCTTTACTTCGCGGCCGCGCTCACCGATGAGCCCGACCACGATCACGTCAGCCTGCGTATAGCGGGCCATCATGCCGAGCAGCACGCTCTTGCCGACACCGCTCCCGGCGAACAGCCCGATGCGTTGCCCGCGTCCCACCGTGAGCAGTCCGTTGATTGCGCGCACGCCGACGTCCAGCGGCTCACTGATGCGCCGCCGCGTGAGAGGATTGGTGGGCGTGCCGGTCAGGCGCACGCGCGCGGCAACCGGGATCGGGCCGCGGCCATCGAGCGGCTCGCCGGCACCGTCGATCACGCGGCCAAGCAGTCCGGGACCCACGCCCACGGTGCCGGTGCCGGGCCGGGGCAACACCCGCGCGCCGGGCTTGAGCCCGTGGATGTCGCCCGTCGGCATCAGATAGACGTTTTCGCCGGCAAAGCCGACGACCTCGGCATTGATATGCATGTCGTCGGCGGTCACGATTTCGCAGCGATCGCCGACCGCTGCCTGGCAACCGGTCGCCTCGAGCGTCAGGCCGATCATCCGCGTTAGGCGCCCAGCCACGGGCGGCGGCGCCATCGCGGCCAGGCGCTCCGTGCTGCGTTCGAGCGCGGCGGCCCAGCGCTGGCTGGCGGCCGGGAGCGCAGCGTTCACGGCGCCACTCCGGTGGGTTGATTGCGCTCATCGCCGAGCACGGCGGTGATTGCGGCACCGAGGCGTGTTTCGACCTGGGCGTCGATGCTGGAATTCTCGCTGCTGATGCGGCAGCCGCCGCGCGTGATCACCGGATCCTCCACCAGCGTCCAGGCGCGTTCCGCGGCGGGCTCGACCAGCCGTTCACGCACCAACGCCGCGTCCTCCGGATGCAGGTGGATGCGCACGTCACGCGCGGCGGCCGGCAGCAGCGCGACTGTTTCGCGGATTACCGCGATGATCTGTTCGGGCTGGGTGCGCAGCTCGCGGCGCACCAGCTGGCGGGCGATGGCGCCGGCCAGGGTCGCGAGCTGCCGCGTTACGATTTCGTCCAGCTCGGCCAGCGGCCGCGCCTGCAGATTCAGTACGCCCTCGAGCCGCTGCACGCGCGTGCGTAGCTCCTGCGTCAGTGTCTCCTGTTCGGTGAGCGCCGCCGCGCGCCCGGCGACGCGCCCGGCGGCGTAGCCCTGCTCCCAGGCCTCGCGCTCCAGCAGGTTGAGATCGGCGATGCGGCGTTGGCCGACCACCGGTCCTTCGACCTGCGGCACCGTCCACGCAAGTATGCTGGCGGTTGCGGCCTCAGACATATTCCTCTCCGCCCTTGCCGCCCAGCTGCACCTTGCCTTCATCGGCCATGCGGCGCGCGGTCAAGATGATTTCCTTCTGCGCGGCCTCCACTTCGCTGAGCTTGACTGGGCCCTTGGCCTCGAGGTCGTCCTTCAGCATCTGCGAGGCGCGCTCGGACATGTTCTTGAAGAACTTGTCCTTCATTTCTTCCGTGGTTGCCTTCAGAGCGATAATCAGCTTGTCGCCCGGGATCTCGCGCAGCAGTTCCTGCATGCCGCGATCGTCGATGCTGATCAGGTCGTCGAATATGAACATCAGGTCCTGCAGTTTCTGGCTGAGATCGGCGTTGGTCTTGGCGATCTCCTCGATGATGCGGCCCTCGGGCGCAACACCGACCAGGTTGAGAATCTCCGCGGCCGCCTTCGGGCCGCCAAAGCCCGAGGCCTTGCTCATGGACTTGCCGGTGAACTGCTTCTCGAGCGCCTCGTCGAGTTCATTGAGCGCGGCCGGCTGCACGCCGTCGAGCGAGGCGACGCGCACGATCACGTCAGGCTGGATTTCCTGCGGCAACGCGCCCAGTACCAGCGCGGCCTGCTCCGCATCCAGGTAGGAGAGCACGATGGCGATGACCTGCGGATGCTCGTTGCGCAGCATGCCCGCCACCGCCTTGGGCTCCATCCACTTGACCGCCTCCAGCCCGCGGCTGCTGCGGCCGCGCAGGATGCGGTCGATGACGCCGCTGGCCTTGTCCGCGCCCAGCGCCTCGTTCAGCACCTTGCGCACGTATTCGTCCGAGTTGACGCCGACTGAGGTCTGCTGCTCGACCCGGGTCGCGAAGCGGCCCAGCACCAGCGACACTTCCTCGCGCGACACGCCGGTCAGCTGCGCCATTGCCTGGCCGACGCGCTGCACGTCCTTGGCGCCCATGTGCTTCAGCACCTGCGCCGCGTCCTGCTCACCGAGCGTGAGCAGCAGGATCGCCGCCTGTTCCACACCCGGCCGGTTCATGGCTGCCTCGGTCATCACTCACCTACCCAGGTCTTGACGACCTGCGCAACCCGCTTTGGATCCTGCGTCACCAAAGTCTTGGCCTGCACCACCTGTTGTTCATAGGCCAGCGTCGGCGCTGCGCCACCCGCGGCTGGACTTGCCTCAGGTGCGCGGCCATCGCCCGCCGCCGCCAGCGCCGGAGTCATGGTCTGCGCGGTGAGATTGCGGATCATCGGGCGCAGCACACCCAGTGCGATCGCCAGCAACAGCAGGGCACCGAGGCCGAGGCGCGCGATATCCTGCACCATCGGACGCTGCCACAGCGGCACGGTCTCCGGCGCCAGCTCGGCGTTGTCCTGGTGAAAGGCCTCGTTGACGACGCTGACGTTGTCGCCGCGGGCCTCGTCGAAGCCCACCGCGCCCTTCACCAGCCTGGTGATGTTGTCCAGCTGCGCCGCGGTCAGCGCCTGCGCACTGGCCTTGCCGTCGGCGCTGACCTTGGCGACGTTGTCGAGCAGCACGGCGACCGTCACGCGCTTGATGCGGCCGCCAGGCTGGCGCGTGTAGCTCAGCGTGCGATTGATCTCGAAATTTCGCGTCGCCTGCTTGCTGACGGACTCGCCCGCAGCCGCGGCGGCAGCGGCCGCTCCCGGCCCTCCCGTGGTGGTGCCGGCCGGCGCGTTGGCATTGCCGCCCTGGGTTGCACCGGGCGTGGCGGCTGCAGTTGCTGCAGCGCCAGCCTGCGGCGTGGCCGCGACCGTGCCTCCCGCGGGCGGCTGGTTGGTGAGCGCACCGGGCACGCCACCAGCGCCACCGACGCCTGGCCCAGTCTGCTCCGAGGTCTGCTCACTCCGCACCACCGCGCTATCGGGTTTGAATTCCTCGTGACTCTCTTCGTTCTCGTTGGTTTCCAGGTCGACGGTGACCTGCGCGCGCACCTTGCCGGCGCCTACCAGTGGCACCAGCAGCTGTTCGATGCGCTGCACGTAGCTGTCCTCGACGCGCTGGGCCGCGGCAAACTGCTCGGTCTGCAGCGCCGATTGCGCGGAAGCGGGTGACGACAGCAGGCGACCCTGCTGGTCCACGACCGTCACCTGGTCGGCGGACAGGTCGGGAATGCTGGAAGCGACGAGATGAATGATGGCCTGCACCTGCTCGGCTTCGAGCCGGCCGCCAGGCCGCAGCTGCAGGAACACCGAGGCGCTGACCGGACGCCGGTCGCGCACGAAAGCTGACTGCTGCGTGATCGCCAGATGGATGCGCGCCGCGGCGACGCTGCGCAGGCTGGAAATCGTGCGCGCCAGCTCGGTCTCGAGCGCGTACTGGTAGCGCGCGTTCTCCATGAACTGGCTGACACCGATGCCGGAGTCCTTGTTGATGAGATCGAGTCCGCTGCTGCTGCCTTCAGGCAGGCCCTGGCCTGCAAGCTTGAGGCGTGCCGCGTGCACTTCGTCGGCCGGCACCATCACGGCGCCGGTATCTTCGCTGAGCTTGTACTTGATCCCGGCGGTCTGCAGCGCCTGCACGACCTGGCTGGCATCGTTGGCTTCGAGGTTGCCGTACAGCAGGCTCCAGTTCGGCCCCTGCCACCACAACATGATGGCGACGCCCGCAGCAACCGCCGCGGCGATGCCCACCAGCAACAGCAGCGGCCGCGGATTGAACAGCGGGGAGCGCGAGACGACAACAGCAGATTCATTGGCCATGTGTGCGGTCCACCTAGATCGGCATGTTCATGATTTCCTGGTACACATTCACCAGGCGATTGCGCACTTCGGTCAGCGCACGGAAGGACACCGAGGCCTTCTGGGTCTCGAGCATCACCTGCGCCAGGTCGACGCCGCTGGCGCCGCGCTCATAGGCGTCGGCGAGATTCGCGGAGCTCTGCTGGCTGCTGTTCACTGTGTCGATGCCCTGCTTGAGCATCTGGCCGAAGGCCGAAGGGCCGGTGCCACCGGCGCCATTGACGCCGGCGGGCCCGCCCGCGCCAGGGGTCGTGGGCGCCAGCGGCCGCGCGAGACCTGGGCCGTGCGCCGAGAAACTGCGGATCTGCGAGAGCACTTGGTCGATCTGCATCTGGCTCATGCGGCGCTCCCGACGGACGCAAGGTTCACGCCGGCCGCGCGCATGCGGGCGAGCTTGTAGCGCAGCGTGCGTGGACTGATGCCGAGGCGTTCGGCCATGCGCTCCCGGCTGCCCCGGTCGCGCCGCAGCGCCTCGAGTATCAGTTCGTATTCGGTCGCCTCCAGCGCGCCGGCCAGGTCCGCACCCGCAGAGCGTGCGCGCAGCGGTGCGGGCGCGGGTGCCGCGGTTACCAGGCTTGCTGTCGCAGAACTCGGAAATGTTGGCCGAGTAGGTTCGGCAGCGCCGAGTTGCTCGAAGGAAATGTGCTCCGCGCCGATGACCGTGCCCTCGCACAACACCAGCGCGCGCTGCATAACGTTGTCGAGTTCGCGCACGTTGCCTGGCCAGTCGTGCGCCAGCAGCCGCTGGCCAGCCGCCGCGACCAGGGCCGGAATGCGCTCGCCCGGCCGGCAATGGCTGGCCAGCAGGCGCATGGCCAGCGGCAGCACGTCGGCGCGGCGGCCGCGCAGCGGCGTCAGCGCAAGTGGAAACACGTTCAGGCGGTAGTAGAGGTCTTCGCGAAAGCGGCCGGCCGCAACGTCCTCGCGCAACCGCCGGTTAGTCGTGGCCAGCACACGCACGTCCAGCGCAAGCGGCAGGCGTGCGCCGAGGCGTTCAACTTCGTGCTCCTGCAGCACGCGCAGCAGCTTGGCCTGCAGTGCCAGCGACATCTCGGAGATTTCGTCCAGCAGCAGCGTGCCGCCCTGCGCCTGCTCGAATTTTCCGGCGTGAGCCGCATGCGCGCCCGTGAAAGCGCCACGCTCCCAGCCGAACAGGATCGCCTCCAGCATGTGTTCGGGAATAGCCGCGCAATTGACTGCCACGAACTCGCCGTGGCGGCGCTGCGAGTGACGGTGCATGTAGCGCGCGATGACTTCCTTGCCAGTGCCGGATTCGCCGGTGATGAGCACCGTGCACTCGCTGGCCGCGACGCGCCGCGCCAGCGCGAGCAGCTGCACTGACAGGGCATCGCAAGCAACCGGATCAGCGGCCTCGCTGCAGCGGGCGTCGCTGCGTGCGGTTCCGTGGAAGGTCTCGGTCGGGGTCTGCATCGTTGCCTCGGTTACCTGGTTGCTGCGGTACTACCGAGGTGAGAGCAATTTGCGTGCCGGGCCTTTAGTGTGAAGCGCGTCTCAGCGGCAGGGCCTTGCCGCGCCCCAGGCGATCGTTGGCCGTCAAGTTCCCGTCGCGGACAGGTCGCCGCCCGTCAAATCGTACTTGCGCAGCTTTTCTACCAGCGTGGTGCGGCGCAGGCCCAGCAGCCGCGCCGCGTGCGCCACGGTGCCGCCCGCGCTCGTGAGCGCCTGCGTGATCAACCGCCGCTCCAGATTCTCCAGGTACGCGCGCAGGTCAATGCCGCCTGCCGGCAACTCGGGATCCGTGTCCAGCCAAAGCGGAGCGGCTACCGGCGCATCGGTCGGCGCAGCCGTGACTGGCATGGCAACATGCGACGATACCGCCACCACGGCCACGCTCTCGAGGAGCTTCAGCTCGGCCAGCGGATCGAGCAGCTCCGGAACGGACGATGGCATCCACCCAGTGGGCTGGTAGCGCACCGGCAAATCGGCAACCCTGGCCGGCTGGCCCGCGCACTGGATGGCAATGCGCTCGAGCAGGTTGGCCAGTTCGCGCACGTTGCCAGGCCAGCGATACTGCTGCAGGGCCTCGAGTGTTTCAGGCAGCAGGCGCACCGGAGCACCGCCTGCGGCTTCGATGCGCGTCGCCAGCGTGTTGACCAGCAGCGGCAGGTCCGCCAGGCGCTCGCGCAGCGGCGGCACCTCCACCGGCACCACGTTCAATCGGTAATAGAGATCCTCGCGAAAGCTTCCCTGCGCGATGCGCTCCTCGAGATTGCGATGGGTCGCGGCGATGATGCGCACGTTGCAGGTCTGCGAGCTGCAGCTGCCGACGCGCTCGTAGACGCGCTCCTGCAGCACCCGCAGCAGTTTCACCTGCATCACCGGGTTCATGTCGCCGATCTCGTCAAGGAAGATGGTGCCGCCTTCGGCCAGCTCGAAGCGCCCCTTGCGAGCATTGAGCGCGCCGGTGAAGGCGCCCTTCTCATGGCCGAACAATTCGCTCTCGAGCAACTCGCTGGGAATGGCGCCGCAATTGATGGGCACGAAGGGCCGCATGCGCCGCGACGAACTGTCGTGAATCGCGCGCGCCACGACTTCCTTGCCGGTGCCCGACTCGCCCAGGATGAGCACGTTGCTATCGTAGGCTGCGACCTGCTGGATGAGGCGATTGACGCGGCTGATGGCTGCCGACTGACCGGTTGGCAACGCTGCCGGGCCGGGCGTCACCGAATCCTTGTTGGTCATCTCTGCTCCCTGGCCAGCCCGGTACCGGGCGTGCAGAGAGATTATTCCGGCGTTATGGAAAACACTGCGGATTACGTCACGTGACAATCGTGTCGCAGCTCACATTTTCGCTACTTGTTGCGGGATTTACGCGATCCGGCCACTTGCTTGCGATGGCGCAGGAAACACAGCTGCTGCATCAGCTCGGCGGCCGCGGGTGGCATCTTGAGGAATTTCGCGCTCACCGCCCCTGCTTCACTGTCGGTGATTTCGGCATACAGATCGAGAGTCTGCACCAGCGCGCCGCGCAGGCGGATATGCAGCAAGCCCTGCGTACCGACCCGCGGCGCCGCAGCGCGTCCCTGCCAGGACGCGCCGAGCGCATTGAACTGCACCGGCACCGCGTCGACGGCCGGCGCCTGGTTCACTAGCGTGCCCACCATCTGCAGCAGCAGGTTGAGCTTGAAGTCGAGCCGCGCCAGCTCGTTCGCCATCGGGTGCTGGTCCTCGCCTTTGTCGCGCAGCGGATGCTCCTCGACCGCGACGCAGGCCTGCAGCAGCATGACGTTCGCTTCCTCGAGCGTACCCAGGCGGAACTGCTCGAGCGGTCGCTCGAGCGGCTCCCAGCGCACCGGCAGTGTGTCGTGATAGGCGAGCTCGTTGCGCAGGACTACGGTATCGACGCCTTCGAACATGCTGCACCTTCCTCGCGCCGCGCCAGACCGCGCATGGCGGCCCTCATTCTAGTACCAATGTGCGCCCCGCGGCAGGGCCCGATTACCGGCCTCGGGCGTCCTCGGCCTGCTTCAGCGCCATCGGCACGGCCATCCAGGCGCAACGCACCTCGGCTAGCAAGCCGCTCACCTCTTCGAGGAAGTGCGGTTTGTTCTCGGCGTTGGCGCGCACCAGCTGCCGCGTCATGTACTCGTAGAGCTCGGCGAGATTCTGTGCCAGCGCACCACCGCGCTGGTGATCGAGGCTGCCGCGCAGCTCGGCGATGATGGCGATGGCCCGCTGCAGCAACTGCGCCTTCTGCGCCAGGTCGCGCCGCTCGAGGCAGCCGTGCGCGGCAGCGATGCGCTGCATGGCGCCGTCCATCAGCATCAGCACCAGATGATGCGGATCGTCGGCTGCGATGCCGCCGTGCACGGCGACACTCTGGTATGCGGCGAGCTTGCTGTTGTGGGCGGCCATGGGAACTCCAGCTGGGCTGGAATTGGTAACGGCCACCGCGGCAGTGACTTGAGCCGGCCTCAGCCGGTGCTGCCGTTGCCGATCTTGGCCGTGTTGGTGAGCTGCTGGGTCAGGTAGTTCGAGGTCGACTGCAATTGCGCCATCAGCTGGTCGAGGGCGTTGAACTGCGCCAGGTAGCGCTGCTGCACCAGCCCCATCTGCGCATCGAGCCGCGCCGTCTGGTCGGCGATGTCCTTCTGCGAGGTCGTGAGGTTGGCATCACGTGCGGCAATGGCCCCGCCACTCGCGAGCATGTTGCCCAGGACGGTGCCGAGCCGCGTGGCAACCCCATTGGTGCCGCTGAACAGCCGCGCCACACTGCCACTGTCAGCCGTCAGTGCCGCCTGCAGTTTGGTCGAATCCACGCTCATGGAACCGTCGGAGTTGGTGGTGATGCCTACGGCCGCCAGCGACGAGGACCCGCCGCCCAACCCAGCGACCTGATCGGTCATGCCGCGGGTGAGCTGGAATTCGGCGCTGTCGAGCAGGAAGTCGCCCAGCAGTGGACCGCCCTTCTTCGCAGCGGCGTCGTAGCTGCCCAGCGCATGCAGCTGTCCCTGCATGGTGTTGTAGGCGGTCACGAGCTTCTGCACATTGGCAATCACGGTGGACTGGTCATTGCTGATGCTGAGGCCTACAGCCGTGCCCGGCTTGGCGGACTTGAGATTCAGCGTCACGCCGTCAATGGCCTTGTCAAGCACGTTGCCCGCGCTGTGGGTTTCCACTCCCGAAATCACGGCAATCGCGTCCTGCGGTTTCTGGGCTTCGGTGTAGTTGCCGCCGGCAGTGCCGTCGTAGTTGAGCTGCGCCAGGCCGCCGTCGCCGCCGCTGCTGCTCACGCGGATGGTATTGACCGCGCCGGTCTGAGCCGAGGTCAGCACCAGTTGCGCTCCGCCCACTCCGTATACCAGCGTGGCGCGCGCGCCGGTGTTGCCGCTGGCGCCGTTGATCGCGTCGCGCACGTCAGCGAGTTTGTTGGCAGTCGCCGCGATGGCGACATCGAAGCCGGCGCTGCCTACTGTGATGTGCAACGTGCCGCTGCCGACCACGGCGGTCGCGCCACTGGTAAAGGGCTTCGACAGCAGTTGTTCGGGCTGCGCCAGCTGCCGCACTTCGATGCCATAGTTGCCGGCAACCGCGCCGCCCGCAGCGCTCGCGGTGAAGATCGTTTCGTCGGCGGATGCCGCCGACATTGCCTGAAAATTCGCGACCGTCGCCAGCGGCGTGAGCGCCGACTGGAAGCCCGAGAGCGCTCCCTTGAGCGCGCCCATCGCCGACAGCTGTGTGGCCACGCTCTGCGTCTGCCGCGCGATGCGCGAGTCCATCGGCGCGCGGTCGGCCGCCACCAGCTGGCTCACCAGCGACTGGATGTTCAGTCCTGATCCTATGCCGAGCGACTGGATGAGTCCGGTGCCGGTGGTGCTGTTGGTCGCCATTTCGTTGCTGATCCCGTTCCCGATCCTGTCTGCCGCTAGACCTTGAGGTCGAGCAGCGAGCGTTGTTCATCCGCGTGCAGGAGTTGTGCCACGTGCACGGCTTCTTCGCTCGGAATCTGGCGCACCAGTTCTCCGGTGGCCTTGTTGAAGATGCGCACGATCGTCAGACCGCTCTGCTTGTCGATCGTGAAATCAAAACTCACTCCGCCGTCTGCCATGGCTGCAACCACGCGCTGCGCAGCGCGCTGCAGTACGTCCGGTGCGGCTGGTTGCGGATCCGGTCGCGATCCAGGCAGGGGTGCCGGGGTCGGCTGCCCCGCAGCAACGCCAAACGGCGCCAGGTTGGTGCCGGTACTGCTGATAGTGCTGATGTCACTGCTCATGGCTCCACTCCGCCACTGTTGTGCATCCGCCGGATGCCCACAAAGACGGAGACCGGCTTGCGCCGGTCTCCGCCCAACCTGACTCCTGCGAGCCGGTTCATTGGTCTCCTGACCTTGGGCGTCAGCTCATTACGCCAGGAGCTTGAGCACACTCTGCGGGGCCGCATTGGCCTGCGCGAGAATGGCCGTGCCGGCCTGCGAGAGAATCTGCGCGCGGGTCAGCTTGGCCGTCTCGGCCGCGAAGTCCGCATCCTGGATGCGGCTGCGCGAGGCAGAGAGGTTCTCTGACGCCGTCTGCAGGCTGCTGACCACCGACTCGAAGCGGCCCTGGATGGCGCCCAGGGTGCTGCGCAGTGAACTGACTGAGGTCAGCGCCGCGTCGATCGCGTTGATCGTCGCGTTCGCCTTGGCCACCGACGTGACCGACGCGCTGTTGAGGGCCGCATTGCCCAGGGCCAGCGTGTTGGCGGTGTAGCCAATTGCCACGGCGCCCGCGCCGCTCAGCGTAACCGTGTCGAGGGCAACCAGGTGCACTGTGCCGACCGCGGTGGTCACGCCCAGTGAAGCAGCGGCCGCCGTATTGAAGTTCAGCGCCGCGTTGACGGTGTTGTTGGTGCCGGCACCCGCGCCGTGCAGGCCAAGGTTCGCCGTGCCGGCGCCCAGGGTCTGGTTGACGATAATGTTGCGGCCGTCAGCAGCCGACAGGGTCAGGACGCCCGTATCGAAGCTGGCGGTGACGCCGGTGGCGCCGGTGTTGGCGTTGATCGAGGCCGCGGCGGCGTCGCCGGTCAGCGTGGTCGCAGAACCGTCGTAGTTGTTCTGGATGGTCACGCCGTTGACCGTCAGCCCGTAGCCGGCCGTGTTCACGTCGGCCCACGCCACCTGCACACTCGACTGCGCCGTCGCCGTCAGGTTGGGTATGCCGGCCGAGTTGATCGCGGCGGCCTTGGCGTAGGCACTGCCCGCAGCCTGGCCCGCACCCGTGCCGGCCGAGGAGGCGCCGACCGAGATCGCGGCGTTGGTGCCGATGGCAATCTTGAGCGAACCCGAGGTCAGGTTCGTGCCCGTGGCCACGCCCGCGCCCTGCTCGCCCACGTCGAGCGCGGAACTGTACACCGTGCCGTTGCCGACGTAGTCAGCGGTGCGGCCGATGGCGCTGGTGCGCACGCTGGTCGACAGGTTCACGCCGATCGACTCGCCGACGTTGGCGCCGATCTGGAACGTGGCCGTGCCGAAGGAGCCGTCGAGCACCTTCTGGCCGTTGAACGAGGTTTGCAGGGCGATGCGGTCGATTTCCGCCAGGCGCTGCTGCACTTCCTGGTCCAGCGCCTGCCGGTCCGAGGAAGAGTTCGTGGCGTTGGCCGACTGTACGGCCAGCTCGCGGATGCGCTGCAGGTTGTTGGTCACTTCCTGGAGGGCGCCTTCCGTGGTCTGCGACAGTGAGATGCCGTCGTTGGCATTGCGCTGGGCCTGGTCGAGGCCGTTGATCTGTGTGGTCATGCGCGAGGCGATCGCCAGACCGGCAGCGTCATCCTTGGCGCTGTTGATGCGCAGGCCAGACGACAGGCGCTGCAGCGACTGGGCCAGGCTGCTCTGCGATGACGTCAGATTGCGCTGGGCATTCAGCGACATCGTGTTCGTGTTGATCATGAGTGGCATTGAAACTTCTCCTGTTAGTAACCTTGGCGCCCGGACCACTGCCCATTGCGCTTGCCTTTCAGGCCGTCGATCACGCGAACGACTGCCCATTCGTGTGCGCTATCGGTCCGGCAGGCGGCAAACTTGAGCCGCTTGAACGGCAGAACCCGGTGTTTCGTCGACCGCGTCACAAAATCACAAGTAGTTGAACAGTGACAGCTTGGCGATCGTGGCGAAGGACTGCTGCGCCGCCTGCAGCGCGACGGTCTGCTGGCTCATCTTCGAAACGGCCGACGCGTAGTCGAGTCCACCCAACTGTCCGGCGCTGGTCTGCAGGTTGGTCAGCTCCGACTGGCGCGTGCCGTCGGCGTCGTCCAGCGTCGAGAGGCGCGCGCCGACCTGCGCGCGCACGGTCAGCTGCTGCTGCGAAGCCTGGTCGAGCTGTTGCAACGAACCGTTGAGCGCGGAGTTGAGCTGCGCGCGCGTCGCGTCGTTGCTGGCTCCGGCCTGCAAGGTCGATACGATGCCGTCGAGAGTGCTGAAGACATCGCGCGTGCCCGCGCTGGCAACGGTGTAGGTGTCGCCGGCGGCCGGTACGCCCGTAATGCTCAGCTGCGCGCCATTGAATGCGATCGCGCCGCCGCTGGTGTAGTTGCCACTGGCCACAACGGCATTGCTGCTGTCGGTCACCTGCCAGGTGGTGCCAGTAGTAAAGCTCAGCGTAAAGGCGCCAGGCACCCATGCGGCCCGGTTGGTCACCGAACCCGCATTGATCACACCGCTCCCGGTATTGGCGGCACTGGCAGCCGTGGTGAATACGCCGTTGCCGGCCGCGATGTCCATGAACACGCGCTTGCCGGTATCGCTGTCCTGTACGAACAGGCCGGTGCCGACCTGCACCGAGCGTGTGCCCGTGTCGCCCGCGTAGCCCACCGAGCCACTGGCGCCGCGCGCAAACGGCAGCGAGCCGCCCGAATAGCCCGCGAACAGGTACTCGCCATTGCTGTCGCGGCGATTGGCGATGCTGAGCAGCTCGTCGAGCCGCGCCTTGAGTTCGGTGGCAATGGACTGGCGATCGCTGTCGCTGAGCGTGGCGGTATTTGCCTGCACCACCAGCTCGCGCGCCCGCTGGATCACGCCTTCGGCATCTGCCAGCGCCTGCTCCTCGGTCTGCAGGCGGCCGGTGACGGCGGTGCTGTTCTTCGCGAACTGCTCTTCCTGCGCCTGTGCGCGCGCCAGGTCCTGCAGCTGCGCCGCGGCCACCGGATCGTCCGCCGGCGTCTGCACGCGCAGCCCCGTGGCGATCTGGTTCTGGGTTTTCGCGAGAGCGGCCTGCTGGTCGAGCAGCGCCTGCACCTTCATCTGGTAGATGGCTGAAGTCGCGATACGCATGGCTATTTTGTGGCATCCAACAGTGATTGGAACAGGGTGTTGGCGACGCCGATGACCTTGGCCGCGGCCTGGTAGGCCTGCTGGAAGCGCATGAGGTTGGCTGCCTCCTCGTCGAGATTGACGCCCGCAACGCTGGAAATTGCGCTGTTTGCGTCGTTCATGACGATCTGCTGCGCGTCGCGCCCACTCTGCGCCTGGCTGGTCTGCACGCCAATGTTGCTCACCAGCCGGCCGACGTTGTCGCCCAGCGAAACCGTGCCGCCGTTGAGCACGGGCTTGGTCAGGAGCGCGGCAATCTGCAGCGCATTGCGGTTGTCGCCCGATCCGCCGGCATTGTCCTTGACCTGGAAGCTGTCGCCCGTGGCAGGCGTGCCGCTGACCACCACCCGCACGCCGTTGAAGACGATGGGCGAGCCGGCGCTGTACGCGCCCGTGGCCACGACCACGTTGGAGGAATCGGTCACCTGCCAGGTCGTGGCATTGGTGAAGCTGAGCGTGTAATCACCGCGCACCCAGGCCGCCGGAGTGGCCAGCACGCCGGCGTCGATGCTCGCGTTGCCGGTGTTGGCGGTCGCGGCACTGGTCAGGAGCGGCGCAGCCGCCGCGACTTTCTCCGGCTGGCTCAGGATTACCGACATGCCTGCCACGGCCGTGCGCGTCGGCTGTATCAGCATGCGATCGCCCGCCGTGGGTGCGCCATTGATCACGATCGAGAGGCCGTCGGCAGTAAACGGGCTGGCGACCGTGCCGTTGCCGCCCATGGCCACGGCCGCGCCGGTGTCGACGCGCGAGAGCTGCCAATTGGCGCCGTCGTACAGCAGTTGGTAGTCGGCGGTGGTGAGTGCGGACACAGAGGAACGTGTAACCGACGCGCTGGCCGTGCCGGCATTGAGCGTGGATGGCAGCACGTTGACCGCGCCGATCGCAAACATGGCAGTGCCCAGCTGCCCCTGCAGGTCGAGTCCCGCCGCCTGTTGGTTGTTGACCAGCGTCGCCAGCGTGGCCGCCGTCTGGCCGATGGCGTTGCGGGCTGGATCAAGCATCTGCGTGCCGAACTGCAGCAGGCCGCCGACCGTGCCGCCAGTGATGGTCTCGGTGATATCCGTGGTTGGGCCACCGCTCTGCAGCAGCAACCGCGTGCGGCTGGGGTCGAACTGATCGCCACCGGTGACGAGCTTGGCGGCCGTGGCGCCCATGACCAGCGCCTGACCGGTGCCGATGAATACGTTGAGCATGCCGTCCGACTGCGCCACGGTGCTCACATTGACGTGCGTCGCGAGCTGCGACAGCAGCTTGTCACGCTGGTCGAGCAGGTCGTTGGGCGGCTGCTGGTTGACGCCCTGCGCCGCGACGATCTGCTGGTTGACGCTGGCGATGTTGGCGGCAATCGTCGAAATTGTGCCCGCCTCGCTCTGCAACTGCGAGGAAATCTGGCTGCTGATGCTGTTGATGCTGTTGTCGTAGCTGCGCAGCCGATCCACCAGCGATTGTGCCTGGCTCAGCAGCACCTGCCGTGAAGGCACCGAGGCCGGCGCGTTGGCCACCGTCTGCACGGCACTCATGAAGTTCTGCAGCGTGGTCGCGAGCCCGGTGTTCGCATCGCTGAACAGGTTGTCGATGCGGGTGGCGTAGGTGCTGAAGGTATCGAGCTGCTGGAAGCCACTGCCGGCGACGCGCGCCTGGCTGGCGAGGATCTCGTCAAATTGGCGGCGGACAGTGGCAACATCCACGCCGGTCCCGACCCAGCCATTGCCATAGGCTTCCGGCGGACGCGTCACCAGGTCCACCTGCTGGCGGCTATAGCCCTCGGTGCTCGCATTCGCGATGTTGTGACTGGTCGTGTCGAGCGCGCGCTGGAAAGCCAGCAGGCCCGAGACGCCGGTGGTCAGCATGTCAGCCATCGTGACTCCGCATCAAATGGTCCCGCCGCGTGTCGTTATCGGCGCGGAAGTGGTGGCCTTGAGGCCGGTGTGCACCGCGGCCTCGCGCACTGCCGCGCAGGTGGCGAGCAGCTTTTGCACATAAGTCGGATCCGTCGCATAGCCGCCGTGCTGCAGGCCGTTGGCATAGGCGACCACGTCGTCGCCGCAATTGAGCGCACCCGCGTAGCGTGGATTGCCGCTCAGTAGCCCGACATAGTCCTGCATGCCCGCGCCGATCGAATCGTAGGCGCGGAACGGGGCGCGCTGGCTCGTGGCCGTGCTGCCCTGGTATTCGGTGGTGATGGCATCGGCGGCGGCGCCCGTCCAGCCCCGGCCGGCCTTGATGCCAAACAGGTTGTGGCTGCTGCCGCTGCTGTCGACGGGCAAGTGCTGGCCCCAGCCGGTCTCGAGCGCTGCGTGCGCGATGATGGTCTCGGGCGCCACGCCGAGCTTGTGCCCGGCCTCCGCCGCGTAGGGCTGCATGCTGCTGATGAAGTGCATGCGGCGCTCCAGGCTCGCGCCCGCAGACGACGCGCCAGTGACCGCAGCGGGCGTTCCAACTGCGGGGGTTGCAGCTGCGGGCGTTCCGGCAGCGGCAGGCGCTGCGCCGGCGCGCTGCAATTGGCCAACCAGGTGCTCGGCGAGTCCCAGCCCCTTGCCGCGCGACATCTGCAACGCGAGCTGCTGGTCGAACATGTCCTGGTAGAACTGCGTCTGCTCGCTGTCGCCCAGGCTCTCGCCCATGCTGGCCTCGCGCATGCTCTTGAGCAGCATGTTGGTGAACAGGCTCTCGAACTGTCGCGCGGCCTCGCGCACTGCGGTCGGCTGGTTCTGCTGCGCGCTCTTCTTGAGCGCCTCCATGCCGTTGAAATCGGCATAATAGGCGGGTGCCACCGGAGCGCTGCTCATGGCGGCAACCTCCGCGCGCGTGGCGGAGCGCAACTCATCTAGATGACGACCAGCTCGGCGCGCAAGGCGCCGGCTTCCTTGAGGGCTTCGAGTATCGCGACCAGGTCACCGGGGGCAGCGCCCACCTGGTTGACGGCGCGCACGATCTCGTTGAGATCGACGCCAGCGTCGAACAAGAACATGCGTGCCGGCGGCTGGTCGACAGAAATATCGCTGCGCGGCGTGGTCACCGTAGTGCCCTGCGCCAGCGCGTTGGGCTGGCTGACGTCCTCGCGTTCGCGGATCGTCACGGAGAGCGAACCATGCGCCACGGCAGCGGGCATTACACGCACCCGCGAGCCGATGACCACCGTGCCGGTGCGCGAATTGATGATCACCCGAGCGGGGGCGTCGCCCGGGTCCACATCCAGTTCCTGCAGTACCGAAACAAAGCCGATGCGCCCGGCTTCGTCAGTCGGTGCAGTGACGCGGACCGAGACGGCGTCGAGGGCCTGCGCCGAGCCGGCGCCGAGCAGCGTGTTGATGCCGGCGGTGAGGCGCGTGGCGGTGGTGAAGTCGGGCGTGTTGAGATTGAGTACGACGTAGGGCGAGCTGCCGAAGTCACTGTGCACTTCGCGCTCCACGGTCGCACCATTGGGGACGCGACCGCCACTGGGCACGTTAACGCTGACGCGCGAACCGTCCTTGCCGCTGATGCCGAAGCCGGAAACGATCACACTGCCCTGCGCCATCGCATAGACCTCGCCGTCGGCGCCACGCAATGGCGCCATTAGCAGCGCGCCGCCGCGCAGACTGCTGGCATTGCCGATGGATGCCACGGTCACATCCAGTGTCTGACCCGCCTTCGCGAAGGCCGGCAGGCTGGCGGTCACCGTCACCGCCGCGACGTTCTTGAGTTGTGGCTTGACGTTGGGCGGAATGGTCACGCCGAACTTGGCGAGCATGTTGATGATGCTCTGCACGGTGAAGGGCGCCTGGCTGGTCTGGTCGCCGGTACCGTCGAGCCCGACCACCAGGCCGTAGCCGACCAGCTGGTTGCTGCGCACGCCCGCGACGCTGGCGAGATCCTTGACGCGCTCGGCGTGCACCAGGCCCGGCAACAGCAGCGCCACGACGGCGAGCAGCGGCCAGGTCGCGGAGGGAGTCGTGGGTCGGTGTACGTGCAGCATGTCGATGAACCTCAGAACGGCAGCCACTTGGAATCGAAGAACCGGGCCAACCATGACTTGGAGTTGGCCGAGGCCAGCACGCCCTGCGAGCCGTAGGAAATGTTCGCGTCCGCGACGCGCGATGACGACACGGTGTTGTCGGGCGCGATGTCGATCGGACGCACGATGCCCTGGATCTCCACGAACTCGCGTCCCTGGTTGATCGAGATCCACTTCTGGCCGCGCACCAGCAGGTTGCCATTGGCCAGCCGGCGCGCGATCGTCACTGAGATACTGCCGGTGAGCACGTTGCTCTGCTTGCTGTCACCCGAGCCATCAAAGCTCGTCGCGTTGTCCATGTTGCCGGCGAGCACTTCGGCGCCGTGCACCGTCACCGGCGCGCCAAACAGTGTCGGACCCGGCAGCGTCGCCTTGGTCTTCTTGGCGGTGGTCGTGCTGGCACTCTTGCTGGCGTCGGTCTTTTCCTCGAGCACGATGGTCAGCACGTCGCCGACCCGGTGGGCCACCGAGTTTTCGAACAGCGGCAGGTCGTGTCCCTGCTGGTAGATCGCGCCGTTGTGCGCGGTCTGCACCGGCACTTCTTCCGGCGGCGTGGCGGTGTAGTCATCGATGCGCGGCAGCGCAGCCTGACAGGCCGCCAGCACGAACACTGAACTGAATGCCATCGATCGAAATGCGTGCACGTGTTTGCTCCCGCTCAGACGTTGTTGCTGAGGTACTGCAGCATTTGGTCGGTGGTCTGGATTGCCTTGGTGTTCATTTCGTAGGCGCGCTGCGTCTCGATCATGTTGACCATTTCCTCGACCACGTTGACGTTGGAACTCTCGACCGCGCCCTGCTGCAGCGTACCGAGCCCGGTCTGGCCCGGGTTGCCGGACTGCGCCGCGCCGCTCGCGGCCGATTCGACCAGCAGGTTCTCGCCGCGTGGCTGGAGGCCGGCAGGGTTGACAAAATCCGCGAGCTGCAGCGTGCCCACCTGCTGCGGCGCGGACTGCCCGGCGAGCAGCACCGCGACCACGCCGTCGGCGCTGATGGTGACGCTCTGCGCACCCTGCGGGATATTGATGCCCGGCTGCACCACGTAGCCGCTCGAAGTCACGAGCTGGCCCTGGTTGTTGAGCTGGAAGTCGCCAGCACGCGTGTAGCCCAGCGTGCCATCGGGTAGCAGCACCTGGAAGAAGCCGCGGCCGTTGATGGCGAGGTCGAGCGAATTGCCCGTCTGGCTCAGGTTGCCCTGCGTGTAGGTCTTCTCGGTTGCCACCACGCGCACGCCGGTGCCGAGCGAGAGACCGCTCGGCGATTGGGTGTCCTGCGAGGTTGCGCCGCCCACCTGCTTCACGTTCTGGTACAGCAGGTCCTCAAACACCGCGCGGCTCTTCTTGAAGCCGGTGGTGTTGACGTTGGCGAGGTTGTTCGACACCACCGCCATCCGCGTCTGCTGGGCGTCGAGTCCGGTCTTGGCGGCCCACAATGCTGAATTCATGACTGCTCCTTAAATAACCGTGAGGCGCGGCGCCTAGCTGGCCTGCAACAGGCGCGCTGAAGACGCAGCGTCCTCTTCTGCCGTGCGCAGTGCCTTCACCTGCAGGTCGAAGCGGCGCGCGAGCTCGACCATCTGCGTCATGGTCTCGGCGATGTTGACGTTGCTGGTTTCGAGTGCGCCTGCCACGACCTGCACCGAGGCATCGGCGGGTGCGTCGCTGCCGTCGCGGAGGCGAAACAGGCCGTCCTGCCCGCGATTGAGTCCAGCGGCGGGCGGATTGACGAGTTTGATGCGCCCGACGGTCGCCACCGTGGTCGCGCTCTGGCCGAGCGGCACGATCGACACGGATCCGTCGCGCGCGACGCCGATGGATGCGTGCGGCGGCACGGCGATCGGTCCGCCGTCGCCCAGCACGGCGCGGCCCGTGGCCGTGACAAGCTGACCATTGACGTCGACGCGCAGATCACCGGCGCGGGTGTAGGCCTCGCGGCCGTCCGCACCCTGCACCGTGATCCAGCCGGCGCCATTGACCGCAACGTCGAGATCGCGCCCGGTCTGTTGCAGCTGGCCGCTGCTCGGATCCCAGCCAAGCGAGCTGTCGGTGGCGTAAACACGTGTTGGGAGTCCTGCCCCCTGCACCGCCTGGCTCTGGAACGCCGACAGATCGGCGCGAAAGCCGGTGGTGCTGGCGTTGGCGAGGTTGTGGTTGTTGGCAGTCTGGGCGCGAAGTGTTTCCTTCGCTCCCGACATGGCCACGTAAACCAGGCGATCCATTGCAGTTCCCTATCCTTGCGTATCAGCGGATGTTGATGATGGTCTGGGTGATCTGGTTTTCGGTCGAGATCATCTGCGCGTTGGCCTGGAAGTTGCGCTGCGCAGTGATCATGTTGACGAGCTGCGCGGTGATGTTGACGTTCGACTGTTCGAGGGAACCGGACTGGATCAATCCGAAGCCCGAATTGCCTGCCTGTCCGTGCAGCGCCTGGCCGGAGCCGAAGGTCTCGGACCAGTTGGTGTTACCGAGCGACTGCAGTCCCTGCGGGTTCGCAAAGTTCGCGATTGCCACCTGGCCGAGCGGGAGCGACCGGCCGTTGGTGAAGCGCGCCTGCACAATGCCGGTGGCATCGACACTGATGCCGATCAGTCGTCCGGTCGTGAAGCCGTCCTGCGACACCGCGCTGACGCCGAAGGAGTCGCCGTACTGGGTCGTGTTGCTGTAGTTCACCGTCAGGTTGATGTTGGCCGCACCGGTCGTAGGTGTATACGCCGGGAAGGAAATGCGGCCACTGGCTGGCGCCGTGATCGCGCCCGTGGCCGAGTAAGCCAGGGTCTGCGCACCGCCGACGGCGGTGCCGTCGATATACAGGCGCGTGTCCCAGGTGTTCGCCGTGGCGGTCTTGACGAAGTACATGCTGGCGGTGTGCACCGCGCCGAGCGAGTCGTACACCGTCATCGAAGTGGAGTTGTTGTAGCTGTTGGCATTCGCCGGGTCGAACACGGCCACCGACGGTGGCGTGGCGTTCGAGGGCAGGTTGAAGGTGATGTCCGCCGTGGCCGTGGCCGAGGGGGCGCTGTCGCCGGTCACCAGTCGCAGGTCCGAGAGCGAGGTCGTGTTGAAGGCCCCATTCAGGGTTGGCGGGTAAACCTGCAGGCGCTGGCCCTCGGGGTTGACCACGTAACCCGAGCTGTCGGTCTGGAACGAGCCCGCGCGCGTGTAGGCGGCATCACCAGCGTCGCTGAGGATGAAAAAGCCCTGGCCGCTGAGGGCGAGATCAAGACTGTTGTTGGTCGCTTCGATGTTGCCTTGCGTGAATTGCTGCGCGACGCTGGCGATCTTCACGCCTGCGCCGTTCTGGGTCTGGCTCACGCCCTGTGGCGACACGGCGAACAGCTCGGCGAACTCCGACCGCGACTGCTTGAAGCCCGTGGTGTTGGAGTTGGCGATGTTGTTGGCGGTGACGTTCAGGTCGCTTTGCGCTGCGTTGATGCCGCTGAGTGCGATGCCGAATGACATGGGTAGCTCCTGGGTAACTTCAAATGATCTGCTGGACGTCGCTGAGCGCGACCGCGCCCAGCTCCATGGTATTGAGAGTCAGTCCGGTGCCGGCCTTATCGATGCTTACGCTGCCGACACGCGCGGCCACCGCGACTGGCAGCGCCACGCTGGCGCCGCCGACGTTGGCGACCGCCTCGATCTTGTAGTTGCCGTTGGCCGCCTTGCTGCCGGAGTCGGTGAGGCCGTCCCAACTGAAAGGCTGCTGGCCGCTGGCGGTGGCTATGCTCAGGTGGCGGACCACCTGGCCGCTCGAATCGGTGATCGTCATGCTGACGTTGCTGGCGCCATCGGCCACCTGCACGGCACCGCCGAGGGCCTGCCCGTAGTAGTTGGCCGCGGTTGCCGGCGCGAGGATCTCGTGCCCGACCATCGAGGCGCCGGACAACGCCTGCGAGGAACGCAGCGAGTCGGACAGTGCGCCCAGCGTCGTGTTCATCTGCTGCACGCCCGAGACAGTGCCGAACTGCGCTAGCTGCGAGACCATCTCCGTGCCGTCGAGCGGCTTGAACGGATCCTGGTTCTTCAGCTGCGTGGTCATGAGCGTCAGGAAATCGCTGACGCCGAGGGTCGTGGGACCCTTGTTGACTGTGCTGGCTGCGCTGGCGGCTGTGGAGTTCTGCGTGATGGGATTGGTCGTGCTCATATAAGTAGTGCCTCTGGTTACCGCAATCAACCCTGGCCCAGCTTGAGTGTGGCCAGCATCAGATTGCGCGCCGTGTTCATGACCTCGACATTGTTCTGGTACGAGCGCGAGGCCGAGATCATGTCGACCATCTCCTCGACCGTGTTGACGTTCGGGGCATATACGTATCCGTTGCCGTCGGCGAGCGGATTGGCCGGGTCGTAGCGTCGCTCCGGTGTCGCCTGGCTCTCGACGATGCCGCGCACCATCACGCCAGCGCCGCTGCCGTCAGCCTCGGTGGCGGGCGTCGCCTGGAACACCGGATGACGCGCGCGGTACACGCTGGCGGGATCGCCGCTGACGCTTTCCGCATTGGCAAGGTTGCTGGCGACGGTATTCAGCCGCACGGACTGGGCGCTCATGCCAGCGCCGGCGATATCGAAGATCCTGAAACTCGACATGATGATTGCCTCGCTGCTACTGGCCGGTGATCGCTGTCATGAGCCCGCGCAGGCGGGCGTTGAGGAGCGTGAGCGTCGCCTGGTAGCGCACCGCATTCTCTGCGAACGAGGCCTGCTCGAGCTGCGGGTCCACGGTGTTGCCGTCGAGCGCAGGAGCGAGCGGCACCCGATACAGGAGCGCCGGATCATTGTCGGTGCCCACGGCGGCTGTGCCGATGTGCGCCGCCTGCGTCGCGCGCAGCGGCAGCGCGGCGGTCGTGGATCCGCCGGCCTGCGCGAGCGCGGCCTTGAAGTCGACGTCGCGGGCCTTGAAATTGGGGGTGTCGGCATTGGCGAGATTGGCCGCCAGCAGCTGCGCACGGCGCGACTCGAGGCCGAGTGCCTGTGCGTGAATGCCGAGAAAATTGTCGATGCTGTTGGCCATGGACGCTCCGCAAAACCGATCAAGTCGGCTGTGACGGAGCAAAGCCTGTGCCATGCGTGCGAAACGGCAGTCCGGGCGCTGCGCAGCGTGACGCAGTTCGCAATTGAGGGTGAGCGCGGCCTGCGCGAGCGGCAAGTGGCGGCCGCGTGCCGGCAAGGCGCAGCCGCGGCGTCGATGCCGCGGTGCCTGGTTTTATCAACGGCACGCCCGCGATTTACTTGAGTGGCATTTTTCCGGCGCCGGCGCTGGCACGAGCCTTGCTCAATTCACCGGCAGATACGTAAGCGAGGCAATGAAGATGAACAAGCGTGCCATTCACCGCTTTGGCGCCACCGCCGTGGCGATGCTGCTGCTGCGGCCGGTGCACGCGGCCGAACCTGCGTACACCGGGGCCGCGGCGATCCGCACGGCTGCCGAGCAGGCAGTGCGCGCGGCCGCGGGCGCCGCCGGCAACGTCCTCAATGTAAACGTCGATACAGTGGATTCACGACTGCGCTTGTCGTATTGCGCCTCCACGCTACACGCCTTCGTCGCCGGCGACGGCCAGCTGCGCGACCGCACCACGGTCGGCGTCCGCTGCGACGCGGGCAATCGTTGGTCCATTTACCTGGGCGTGGCGCTCAGCAGCGAAATGCCGGTGCTGGTGGCCCGCCACGCCATGGCGGCCGGCAGCCAGCCGACTGCCGATGACTTCAGCGTCGTGATCCGGCGCTTGCCAGGACTGTCCAGTCACTATCTGAGCGACCCGGCGCAGCTCGCCGGCCAGCGCCTGCGCCGTCCAGTCGTGATGGACGAAGCGCTGAATGCCGATGCGGTCGCGGTCGCGCCGATCGTGCACCGCGGCCAGGAAATCACGCTGCTCGCACATGGCGGTGGCATGGACGTGCGCGTCACGGTCATCGCCCTGAGCGACGGGCGGCCGGACGAGCGCATTCGCGTGCAGAACCCGGGCTCGCAGCGCATCGTCGAGGCGACCGTGCGCAGTTCACAGCTCGTGGAAGTATCCTTATGACAAGTACTGGCCTAAAGTCCTATTCAAGAGTGCCGTTACAGGGCGCTGACAGCAGGAGATGTCCATGACCAACCGCATCAAGGGCAGCGACCCGAGCGCCGTCGATACCGGCACCAGCCGGACGATTGAGCGGCTGCGTCCGGCTGCACCGGCGGGATCCGCGACGACTGCGGTGGTCACCGCGCCGGCCGACAGCGTGAGCATCACGGATACGGCACGCCGCCTGGCGGCGCTGCAGGATGCGGTGTCCAGCATGCCGGAGATCGATGCTGGCCGCGTCGCCGCGCTCAGCCAGGCCATCGAACAGGGCCAGTACTCCGCCGACCCGCGCAAAATCGCCGATCGCCTGCTGCAACTCGAGCGCGATCTGGCCGCCGCCGGCCAGCGCGGGCGCTCCTGAAAGCATGAGCATTCAGCCTGCCGACATCCGGCAGCACCTCGAGCGAGTGCTGCGCGATGAAGCGCAGTTGCTCGTCGAACTCGAGCAACTCCTGCAGCGTGAAGCCGACATCGTGCGCGGCGACGATGCCACCGCGATCGAAAGCGTGGGCGGCGCGCGTCATCGCTGCATAGACCAGCTCACCCGGCTCGACCAGGAACGCACCGCGGCCTGTCGCATGCTGTCGTTCGGCACCGGCCGCGAAGGCTTCGAAAGGCTCCTGGCCTGGTGCGACCCGGGGCGCTCCCTGCACCTGCGTTGGCAGGACAACCTCCGCCTCGCCCGCCGCTGCAAGGAAATGAACGATCGCAACGGCGCCGTGGTCTCGCTCAAGCTCGGCCAGGTGCAGCGCCTGCTTACCACGCTACGCGGCGGCGCGGCGGCTCCTGTCTATGGCCGCCAAGGCGCGCGTTTCGACGGCTTCGCCACGCGGGACCTGGGTCAGGCTTAAGACTGGCCGCGAAGCAACTGGGTTAAGATTCCGCCGTGTCGATCGAATGAGGATCCACGGTGACCGATCTGCTCAACGCCGCCCTGCTCGGCATCATCGAAGGCCTCACGGAATTCCTGCCCATCTCCAGCACCGGTCACCTGCTGATCGCCGAGCATTGGCTGGGCGCGCGCTCGGAGTTGTTCAACGTTGCCATCCAGGCGGGCGCGATACTCGCGTCGCTGGTCGTGTTCAGGCCACGGTTGCAGCAACTGCTGTTGGGGTTGGGCGCTCGCGAGAACCGCGATTATCTCGCCAAACTCGCCCTGGCTTTCCTGATCACCGCCGTGGGCGGACTGGTGGCCAAGAAAGCCGGCCTCGAATTGCCCGCAACGGTGGCGCCTGTTGCCGCGGCGCTGATCATCGGTGGAGTCGCGATGTTGCTGATCGAGCGGCTTATCGCCGGCAGGCTGGTGATTGCTGAAGTCACCTGGTCCGTAGCAATCTGGGTTGGGAGCTGCCAGATCCTGGCGGCCGTGTTTCCCGGCACCTCGCGTTCAGCGGCGACGATCTTCGCGGCCATGCTCGCGGGCCTGACGTCCCGCCCCGCGGCCACCGAGTTTGCCTTCCTGGTCGGCATTCCGACGATGTTCGCCGCGACCGCATACGAATTCCTGAAACTGCACGAACGCGCCTCGCCAACGGCGAGCGAAGACTGGCCGGCATTCGCAGTGGCCTTCGTGGTGTCGGCCGTGGTGGCCTTCGTCGCGGTCAAGTGGCTGCTGCGTTACGTGCAGACCCACCGATTCACCGCCTTCGCCTGGTACCGCATAGCTGCGGGTATCGCGCTGCTCTGCTTCGTGCGCTGAATCGCCTGCTCCGCCGGATGCAGGCTCGCTGTCAACCGACGGCCAGCAGCGCCGTTGTGCAATCCATCTGCCCCCTGACAGCTGGAGTCACACATGTCTTCGAACAGCGACAATATTAAGTTGAATCCCCGATCCGGCTGGCGTCTGCGCCTGCTGGCCGTCACCGCCACCATCACTACTGCCTTGCTCGCAGCCTGTGGCGGCGGCTCGGGCTCCGGCAGCTCGCAGATGCAGAACGGCACCGGCCCGGCGGTCATCTCGATGCAGGACGCGGCGGGCGATTTCCAGAGCTACACCGTCGACGTCGTTTCGCTCAAGCTTACCAAAGCGACTGGCGCGACGGTGGAAACACTGCCCGCCACGGCGCGCGTCGACTTCGCGCAGCTCGTCGACCTGTCCGAGCTGATCAGCGCCGGCCAGATACCTTCAGGCGACTATGTTGGCGCAACCATCACGCTCGATTACAGCAACGCCAGCATCACCGCCGAGGACGCCACCGGCGGCAGCGAGGCGCTCACCCCGATGGACGCAAACGGCAACCCGCTCACCGGCACGCTCGACCTGACGGTGCAGCTCGACAATCGGCATCACCTCGTAATCACGCCTGGACGCACCGCGCGCCTGGCGTTCGACTTCAACCTCGCCGCCTCCAATACGGTGGACCTGGCGAACGCGACCGTGACCGTCACGCCAATGATCCAGGCCAGCGTGGTTCCGCCGGCCGACCTCAACATACGGCTGCGCGGCACGCTGGCCTCGACCGACACGGCCGGCAACAGCTACACGGTGAACGTGCGGCCCTTCCACCTCGGCTCGGGTTCGTCAGGCCAGGTCGTGGTGCATACGACGGATACGACGCACTATGAGATCGACGGCACCAGCTATACCGGCGCTGCGGGTCTCACGGCGCTGGCAGCCGAACCTGCCAACACGATCACCGTAGCCTTCGGCACGCTCTCGACCAGCGACTTCAGCTTCACCGCCAAGCGCGTGTTTGCCGGCAGCAGCGTCGAAAGCAACGCCATCGATCGCGTCCGCGGCGTGGTCACGGCGCGCAGCGGCAACACGCTCACAGTTCGCGGCGCCACCCTCGACCGCCGCGACGGCGGCTTCGAGTTCATGCGCGGCAACGTGACCGTGGACATCGCCGATAGCACCAAGGTGACCGAAGAAGGCGCGACCGGTGCGTTCGGCACGGGCGCCATCTCAGTAGGTCAGCGCGTCTGGGCCACGGGCACGGCCACGATCGACAACACGACCAGCACGGCGACGCTCGATGCGACGGCGGGTCGCGTGCGGCTCGAGATCACGCCAATGTGGGGCCTGGTCACGGGTACCGTGGGCAATCCGCTGACGCTCGACCTGCGCGCCATTGACGGACGGAGCCCGTCGATATTCAACTTCGCGGGCACGGGCACCAGCCCGGCGACCGACGCCAGCGCGTCCGCCTACCTCGTGGACACGAACACGCTGGACCTGTCGGCCCTGACGCCCGGCGCCCCGGCGCGCGTGTTTGGCTTCCCGGTGCCCTTTGGCACAGCGGCGGGCACGGACTTCACGGCGCAGACCCTGGTGTCTTACAGCCAGGTGCAGAACCAGCTGCTGCTGAACTGGAGCGGCGGCGGGTCTCTGGCCGCCTTCCCGGGACTGATGAGCAACAGCACGACGCTCGACCTCAGCCTCGACGGAGTGGGCGGCGTGCACTTCCTGCAGACCGGGCCGCTGCACGTGAACCTGCTGTCGCTCGCCACGGCGCCGCAGATCGTCGGCAATGCAACGGCCTCCGACACGGCCTACGTCATTGGCCACGCCCATGCGCGCCGCGTCGAGAACTACCAGGGTTTCGCCGACTTCATCGCGGCGCTGTCTGGCGACCTGACTGGCACGCAGAAGGTGCTCGGCATCGCCGCAAGCGGCAAGTACGACGCCGCCAGCAACACCTTCACGGCCGACCAGCTGGCTGTGCTGGTGAACGACTAAGCGAACGACCAGGCGGCTACGGGACAGCCGCATTGCAGGGCCCACGCCGTAAGGCGCGGGCCCTTTTTTGTTGCTGCCGTTTTGCGCCAGCGCTCTTTCCGCTGACAGCTCAGAACGCGTAGACGAGATTGACGGTGGAGACCATGTCCGTCTGCTTGCGGGGAGCGGGCGGCGTGGTGTTGTGCTGCACGTCGAGCCCGACCGACAGTGCGAGCGAGATGCTCATCTTGATCTCGACGCCGGCGAAGTTGGTCAGCAGCGTATTGTCGGAACCCCACTCGCTATGGAATTTGTCGACCACCTTGGTGGTCGCGGTCAGCACGTTCTCGTAGTCGAGGTCAGTCACGAACACGGCGTTGCCCGAGGTGGCACCGGTCACGCTGTCCTTAATTCGCCGGTAGCCCGCGCTCAGCGGTCCACTTCTTCGCTCATGCCCAGCTTGAAATTGATGGTGTCGGCATCGGTATTGCCGCGCGCGAACACGATGCCGGCCTCGCCCTTGCCCTTCCAGGCGGCCTGGGCGGATGCAGAGCGAGGAGCGCCAGCGCGAAACCGGCGCAGATCTGTCGATTCAGGGTCATGTCAACTCCAGAGGCGAAAAAGTCGCGCGGAATAGCGTGACCGGCACCGCCCTGAACAACCTCAATTTGTCGAAACTGCAAGCCGCCATGGGTTGCGGTTGAATTGTGGCGCGCCAAACCCCAAATTAGCGCACCCCAGCACCCGCGCAGGTATCCCATGCTCAAAGGCAGTGCCAAGCGAGTCACCACCCAGCCGGTCGACGCGTTGTTCCTCGACCGCTGGTCGTCGCGCGCGATGTCCGGCGAAGCGCTCAGCGAAGCCGAACTGATGACGCTGTTCGAGGCCGCGCGCTGGGCGCCCTCCTGCGGCAATTTCCAGCCTTGGCGCTTTTTGTACGCGCGGCGCGATACGGACTTCTGGCCGGCCTTCCTCGATTTGCTCAGCCCCAAAAACCGCAGCTGGGCGCAACGCGCTGGCGCGCTGGTGCTGGTGATTTCACGCAGCCACTTCGACGGCGATGGACGCCCCTGCGTGACGCATTCCTTTGATGCCGGCGCGGCCTGGCAGAACCTGGCGCTGCAGGCCTGGCTCGGCAACGTGGTGGCGCATGGCATGGCCGGGTTCGACGCGGAGCGCGCGCGCCGCGTGCTGCGCGTGCCGGCGGCCTACGCGGTGGAGGCGATGATCGCGCTCGGCAAGCGCGGCGATCCCGCGCTGCTGGACGAGTCGCTGCAGAAGCGCGAAGTGCCGAGCGATCGCCGCCCGCTCGCGCAGAGCGTGTGCGAAGGCCCGTTCAGCCTCTAGCGTTGGTGTTGGCGTTGTCGCTCACGTTGCCGTTCGCACTTCCGCCGCGCTGCGCGAGCAGCACCAGCATGCCGAGTACTGCCATCGCCCAGACGATCACCGGGCTCGAGGGCAGGTCGCTGAGCGCCGAGATCACCAGTCCCACCACGTAGCTGACCGCCGCCAGCACGTAGCCGATCGCCAGCTGTCGCCGCGCCGCGTAGCGGTAGGTGGCGATCGCGGGCACGATCAGCGTCGTGAACACCAGGTAGACACCAACGAGCTGCACCGAGACCGTCACGGTGACGGCAAACAGCACGTAGAAACCGGTGCGCCCCAGGCGCTCACGCGCGCGGAACCAGGCCAGCAGCACCAGCGCCGTGAGCACAGCCGCGCGCAGCAATTGCGCGGGCGTCACCCAGAGGATCTGCCCGGCCAGCAGGTCCTTGAGGTCCTCGCCGCCGTGCGGGTCGTTGGCCAGCAGCAGGATCTGCGCCGTGGACGCGAGCACGAACAGCACGCCAATCAGCGCCTCCTGCACTTCCGGGCGCTTGCGCTCCGTCCAGGTCAGCAGTAGTGCGGCCAGGAGCGCGGCGCTCACGGCGGCGACCTGCGTGACCCAGCCCTGCAGCTCGAGGCCGAAATAGTGCGCGGCGATCACGCCGACACCGGCCACCTGCGCGATGGCGAGATCGATGAACACGATGCCCCGCGCCAGCACTTGCTGCCCGAGCGGCACGTGCGTGGCGAGCACGATCAGGCCCGCGAGCAACGCCGGCCACAGGATGCTGAAATTCTCGGCCAGGGCGTTCATTTCGTGACTCCCGTCAGGCGGTTGATCGTGTCATCGAAGAGCTTGAACAGGTCGCTGGCCGCGGGCGTGCCGCCCACCGAATAAGGC
Source organism: Gammaproteobacteria bacterium (assembly GCA_025359205.1). Taxonomy (GTDB): domain Bacteria; phylum Pseudomonadota; class Gammaproteobacteria; order Steroidobacterales; family Steroidobacteraceae; genus FEN-1191. The sequence continues at coordinate 191,153 of JANYHD010000019.1, read as the reverse complement.
AGCAGCACCACCGGCACGTGGATGCGTTCGGCCAGCCAGTCGACGGCCTTCGAATCGTTGTAGGCATTGCGCAGGATCATCTTCGGCGGCGCGGCGTTCAGCTTGGTCACGAGTTCAGCGAGGTAACTGCTGCTCGGCGGCACGCCGGGCTTGGGTTCGATCGCGGCGACTTCCACCAGGCCCAGCCAGTGGCACAGGTAAACCTGGTCGCGGTGGATCACCACCACCGCCGTGCCCTTGAGCGGTGCGGCCTGCGCTTCCCAGCGCGCCATCGCGCTCTGCCAGCGCAACTGGAAATCCACGCCGCGTGCCTGGTAGTACGGCGCGTCGGCCGGATCCACCACCGCCAGCCGCGTGACCAGCGCCGTGGCCACAATGGCGACATTGCGCGCGTCGAGATGCGCGTGCGGATTGCCCTGCGGATGCACGTCGCCCATCGAGCGGTCGACGGTGGATGGCACTTCCAGCAAGCGCAGGTTTGCGTCGGCCTCGAAATAGCCGGGGTTGCCCGGCTGGATGCGCGCATTGCCGGATTCGCGCAGCAGGATCGGCAGCCAGCCCACCTCGAGCTCGGCGCCCGCGGCGACCACCAGGTCCGCATTGCGGGCGCGCGCGACCAGGCTTGGCTTGGCATCGACCCGGTGCACGTCCTGGAAGGCGCTGGTGGCGGCATACACATCGACCTTGTCGCCGCCGAGCTCGCGCGTGAGTGCGGCCCATTCGGGCGTGGTCGCCAGCACGCGCAGGGCCGCCCGCGCCGGCTGAGGCAGCGCAAACAGAGCAAGGATGGTCGCCATTGCGGCGTGGGTTGTACGGTTCATGTGCACTCCTAGAATTTGTGCGCGCCGTGCGCGCCTATGCTGTAGAGGTATTGCAGCATCAGCTGCTGGTCACGCACGCTCGCGCGCGCCTCGTCCCAGGCGTACTGCAGCCGCAGGCGCGAGAACTCACTCGGGTTCCAGTCGAACATCGCGCTCACGCGGCTGGGCGAAGCGGGTGCGAGCAGTGCGAAGTCGGCGAGCGGCAGCAGGCCCTGTTGCACCAGGCCGATCGCGACTTCACCCGAATCGAGCGAATCGTACCGCAACCCAAATCGCCAGCGCGGCAGGAACTGGTACACGCCCTGCACATACCAGCCCGACTGGCGCGCGTGGTAGCCACCGGAGCGCAGCTGTTGCGCGGTCGCCAGGGAAAGCTGGCCGTCTTCGGTGCGCTGCAGGTACTCCGCCTGGAGCTTGAGCGAGCGCAGATTGCCGTTGCCGTGCGGCGCCCACTTCAGGATCGCATCGGCGATCCAGGTGCGCGAGCGGCCGGTGAAGGCGTCGGTTACGGGCGCGCCGCTCCCATCAACATCGGCGTAGCTGCGATCTTCGGCGCGCCGCGACAGCCAGGACAGTCCGGCGCGCCAGCTGGCCGAATCGCCGATGTCATTGCCGAGGTGCGCGAGCAGCGCGCCTCCGTTCAGCCCGTTGCCCGCAAGACGCGTGCCCGGGTATTGTCCGCCGTCGCCGGTCTCCGCTGCCAGCTCGATGAACAGGTCGGTGGGCGCGAGCCACTTGAGCTGCGCGCCGTCCTGCGCCAGCTGGCCGCCGAACAGCGCCTGGTAGACCAGCGGCTGGTCGACGAAATCCCAGGCGTGGCTGTGCACTTCGTTGACGTAGCCGATACCGGAGAAGAAACGCCCAGCCTTGAGCGACAAGCCAGACGGTAGTGCGAGCGTCTTGATGTACGCCTCTTCGACGCTGACGGTGTTCTCGGCACTGAGCGAGGCGGTCAGGTTGGCGTAAAAGTAGGGGTCGACATTCGCGGCAAGCGTCAACTCGGACTCACCCAGGTCAAAGCCGCGCCTGCCCGGCCCGACCCCGTCGCCCGAAGGCATGAAGCCGCCGATGCGATAGCTGGCTGGATCCGCGTCGAGCTGCGCATAGCGCCCGCCGAGGATGACCGAGATGGCGGGATTGAAGGCATTGGCGCCGCCTGCGCCGCCGCCCGATGGCGCCGGCGCAGGCGGTGGCAGCACCACTGGCAGCACCACTGGCGGCAGCGGTTGTGGCGGCAGTTGCGGCTGAGCCGCGACCTGTGCCTCGAGCTGTGCCACGCGCGACTCCAGCACATTGATCCTGGCCTGGTAGTCCGACTTCAGCGCATCGAGCTGCGCGCGCAGCTCGCCCAGCTCGCCTGGCTTGCCCGGCTCGCTGGCCTGCGCTGGCGCTACGGCAAGCAGCAAGAGGACCGTACAAACTCGTAATGCATTCGGACGATGAAATGGAAACATGGCAGCACCCCGACAGTCGCAGCGGAACGGCCGGGCGCGCGGGCGCCCGGTCCCTTACACGAACGTTGACTGTGCGGGTGGTGCGCGGGAACGGTACGCGGTGCAGGGTGCGGCCCGGTGGATTCCGGCCGCGAGGGTCGCAGCGATCGCCGGCGGGTCGACCACCGCAGCAACCGTGGGATAGGAAACGCCGCTGACCGCAGCCAGGAGCGGAGCGAAGGCGCTGCACTCGACGCAGGGTGTGCGATGGGCGCTGTTCTGTGTGGGTTCGGTGTTTTTCGCCAGGTGCGTGTAGGCATGGGCCTGCGCGCCGAACTGCGCGACCAGGACGATCAGCGCGAGGAGCAGTGACAGGCAAGCGTGCCGCTGGGATCGCATGCGGCTAATCTACCATTTTGCTCAAATCTGCGGCGGACGATCCAGCAGGCCCACGTAGGGCTTCTGCCCTGCGACCCGCGCCAGCCAGGCGCGCAGCTTCGGGTAAGGCGCCAGTTCGAGCCCGCCATCCTCGGCCACGTGGGTATACGCGTACAGGGCGATGTCGGCGATGCCATAGCGCTCGTCGACGAAATAGCTGCGTGACTGCAGGTGTTTTTCCATCACCTCGAGTGCGGCCCGGCCGCGCACCAGGCGCTGCGGCAGCTCGCCGCGTCGCGGGTCGTCGGCGGGCAGGTGGCGCACGATGAAGCGCGGCGTGGCGACATAGGGCTCGTGGCTGTACTGCTCGAAGAACATCCACTGCAGCACCTGCGCGCGCGCATAGCGCTCGGCAGGCAGGAAGGCCGTGCCCTCCGCCAGGTACCACAGGATGGCATCCGACTGGGCGAGATAGCGGCCGTCCTCAAGCTGGATCGTCGGGATGCGGCCGTCCAGGTTCATCGCCAGGAACTGCGGCGTGCGCGTCTCGCCACGCATAATGTCGACATCCACGTAGCGATACGGAATGCCCAGCTGCGTCAGCAGCAGCCGCACCTTGTAGCCATTGCCAGAATCGAGGTAATCGTAGAGCGTGATCAATCAGGCCTCCACGGGCGTGTCGTCGCGCCCGCCCCACTCTGCCCAGGATCCGTCGTAGAGCGCCCCCTCGGGCAAGCCTGCGACTGCGAGCGCCAAGTTTAATACAGCGGCCGTCAGTCCCGAACCGCAACTCGTTATAACCGCGCTGCGCGCGTCCACGCCGGCCGCGGCGAAGCGCGCGCGCAACGCCGCCAGCGGCAACAGCGTCTGCTGTGGTGTCAGCAACTCTCCGAATGGCAGGCTGCGCGCGCCTGGCACATGCCCGCCGCGCAATCCGGGACGCGGCTCCGGCACCCGTGCATGGAAGCGGTCCGCCGATCGTGCATCGAGCACCAGCTCACGGCGCGTGCGCAGGTTGTCGCGCAGGTCGCCGAGGCCGCGCAACAGTCCGGCACGGAACGCGCTCTGGAATCGCACCGGCGCAACCGGCGCAACCGGCGCGGGCGGGCCGCCCACCAGCTCCCGCCCTTCGGCACGCCATTTGGGCAGGCCGCCATCGAGCACCGCAACCTGATCGTGGCCGTAGAGACGAAACATCCAGCGCGCGCGCGGCGCCGACATGATGCCGTGCTGGTCATAGCAGACGACGCGGCTGGCATTCGACACACCCAATGCGCCCACCTGCTGCGCAAAGAATTCGGGCGACGGCACCATGTGCGGCAGGCTCGTCTGCCGGTCGGCGATCTGGTCGATGTCGAAGATGCGTGCGCCGGGAATGCGTGCGGCGGCGTACAGTTCGCGGGCATTGCGCGCGCCGCCCGGCATGTACCAGGTGGCATCGAGCACCACGAGTTCCGGGCTCGAGAGCTCGGCTGCGAGAGCGCTGGTCGAGACCAGTGATTCCATGGCCTATATTCCACGCAAGCTGCCAGGTGCCGCAACTGCCGGGAATGGATAAAATGGCGCGATGAAAACCCTCATGTTGTTTCTCGCCTGTGCCGGATTGTTGTTGTCGGGCTGCGAGACGGTGAGCACCACCGCACCTGGCGCGGTCGGCGTCGATCGCAAGCAGGCGATGCTGGTCTCCGAAGCCGAGGTCGAGCAGGGCGCCACGCAGGCCTATGCCGCCGAAATCGACAAGGCCAGGCAGCAGGGGCAACTCAACGCCGACGCGGGCCAGGCGCAGCGCGTGCGTGCGATCGCGGACCGTCTGATCCGCCAGACGCCCGTGTTTCGGCCCGATGCCGCCAAGTGGGCCTGGACCGTCAACGTGCAGAAGACCGACCAGATCAACGCCTACTGCATGCCGGGTGGCAAGATCATGGTGTATTCAGGCCTGATCGATAAGCTGAAGCTCAACGATGCCGAGCTGGCTACGGTGATCGGCCACGAGATGGCGCACGCGCTGCGCGAACACAGCCGCGAAGCCGTGTCGCGCGCCCAGGCGGAGCAGCTTGGGCTCGGTGCGCTCGCGCAACTGGCGGGACTGAGCAACACCTCGGTGAATATCGCTGGCGCGCTCACCGAAGTCACTTTCAACCTGCCGCACAGCCGGGTGCAGGAATCAGAAGCCGATCGCATCGGCCTCGAGCTGATGGCACGCGCCGGCTACGATCCGCATGCGGCACTGTCGCTGTGGCAGAAGATGGGCCAGGCCAGCCAGAACGGCACGCCCGCATTCCTGAGCACGCACCCGAGTGACAGCGCGCGCCTGGCGGTGTTGCAATCGCTCCTGCCGCGGGTGCTGCCACTCTACGAGGCGGCGCCCAAGCACTGATCGCGCGCGCGGCGGCCTTCCGCCGCACCAGGCTTCAACGTTTGTCGCGATCGCGGTGCCGGTCTTCGTGCGAGGACGGCGCACTGGAAGCTGGCGCGCTCGAAGAGGGTGCGGACGAAGGCGGGGGCGAAGAGCGCGATTCGCGCGCCGACGCCGGTGGCGGCGCCGAGCGCTGTGGAGCGTGATTTTGCGGCGGCGCATAGCGCTGTTGAGGTTCGCGTTGCACCTCCACCGGCGGCGGCGCTACGCGCTCGATGGTGCGATCGATGCGCCGCTCGGCGGGTGCAGCCACAGGCCGGTCGTTGCGGCGCTCCTCGCGCTGCACATCGCGCTGCACTTGCGGCTGCTCGGGTGGCGGTGCACGCACGGCCGGCGCCGGGTCTGGACCGCGCTGAATGATTGGTGCGCGCTCGCGCGCACGTTCGCCATGCATCTGGCCAATCCCCGCCCCACTCACTGATCTGTCCACAGCTGCAGGGCCGGATTTCACCGGGCGGTCAAACACCGAGCGATCGGGCTGGACTACCGGCCGGTCGGAGGGCAGGATCCGACCGGCGCTGCGCGGCTCTGGCCGCAGCTCAGGTCCGTGCGCGGAAAACGGTGACTGGCGCGCCTCGTCAGGCCCCCCGTTGATGCGGTTGCGCGCCACCGGTTTGGCGCCGACGAAGGTATCGCGGGACACAGTGGTCAGCGCGCCGGGCACGCTTTCGTTAGCGTAGTGCCGCTCGGGCCGCTGGTCGCCCGCGCGCGCTCGTTCGTCGATGTAGCGATCGACATCCCCATGCCCGAGGCGCGTGTTGGAGAGATTCGCCGCGCGCAGGTAATTGCGGCTGGCACGGAACGGCGGCTCGTAAATCTCGTTGTATCCGAGTGGCACCCAGCCCACGCGCGGCGCGCGCTCGTTGCCCGCTTCCCGGCGCGGGTAACGATCACCTCGCCACGCCACGAGCGCCGGCGCGAATACCGGCCGGCGCACTTCGCGCGGCCCGGGCGCCCAGGCCCAGCCGCGGCCGGCATGCACCCAGCGGCCGTAGTGGCAAGGCGCGAAGCCCCAGGGCGCGTCGTCGATCCAGGTCCAGCCCCACAGGCCGATCCATACCCAGTGGCCAAAGCGATACGGCGCCCAGTCGACAACCACAACCTGCGGCACCCACACCGAGCCGTACATGGGATCGACAACCCAATCGCCATAGCCATCGAGTTCTTCGTAGCCGACCACGTCGCGCGAGACGTAGCGCGCTGCGCGCGATTCGTCTTCGCGATGGTCGCGGTCCTCGGCCCACAGGTCGAGGCTGTCGGGAGCTCCGGCGGAAGCCGCCTCGAGCGCCGGCTCATCGCCGCCGATCAGCTCGACCGCTTCGTTGCTGTGCAGGATGCGGCTGCCGCTGTCGCCACGCGCCTCGGCGCGCCCGCTCCACACCGCGAACTGCGCACGCTCGTCGCGATCATCGACGTCGAGCCGGTAGCCACCGGGTTGCAGCAGGGAAATGTCGCCGGCCGGCGTTTCGATCTCGAAGCGCTCGTCTTCGTCCAGCAAGCGGACACGCACGTTGACCGAGCCCGCGGTGATGCGCAGGCGCACGCGGCGGTCGTCTATGGTGACGATCTGCACGGCGGTGCGTGCACCAAGCCGCAGGACCGTGGAACCAATGTGCATTTCGGCGCGCGCACCCGCATCGATCCAGACCTTGTCGCCACCGGTCAACGGCCGGTTTAGCAGGTCATCGACCCAGTCCTGGGTGCCGGCCGGTTCCATGGCGCCACGCCCGTCGAGCAGGTTGACGCGGGCCACGCGACCCGGCGGGTCCTCGTCAGCAGCAGCCGTAGCCGTAGCCGACGCCAGTACGGCAAACACCGCGGTGAATGCTACCAGCCAGGTACCCGCACGTGAGAGAAACGCCGTGTTGCGCATGATGTCCGCTCCCCGATTCCGCCGACTGAAGCCGGTATACGTTGTGACCGGCAGGCAGGGCAATAGTGCCGCAAAAACGCGGCCCACGCGGGCCGCGGCGGCCTTATTTCGTGCACAGGTCACGGTTCAGCGACGGTTCAGCAGAGTAGGGATTCACGTACCCAACTAGGCACGGTGCCCCGAGTGAGTCAGAATCGGCCGCGATGAATCTCCGGCATCCGGCATCGTCGGGGTGGCGGGCGACGTGGGCCTGCACCGCCCTGCTGTGTGCCAGTGCCGGGGGTGCCGGTACCGTTGCGGGCGCTGCGCGCCTCGACCAGCTTCCGCAGGCGTGGCGCGACGATCAGGGCCTGGCTCTCATGCTCACTGACCTGACCGGGCACCGCGTCATCCTGTCGATGGCCTACACGCGCTGCCACAACACCTGCCCGGCCACGCTCAACGAACTGCAGCGCATGCAGAAAGTGCTGGACGGACGCGGTGAGCAAGCCAGCTTCGTCATCGTCGGCTACGACGCCGACAACGACGACCCGCAAAGCTGGCATCTGTACCGGCTCAATCACCGGCTCGATCGCCCGAACTGGCATTTCCTGACCGGAACGGCAAGAAATGTCCGCCGCCTTGCGCAGCAGCTGGGTTTCGAATTCTGGAACTACGACACACACGTGATGCATGAATCGCGCGTAGTCTTTTTTGACAGCAAGGGCCTGTACAGCGGCGCCGTGAGCCCCGCGACCGGCGACTGGACGGCCCTACTCTGAACCACGGAGAAGAGCCAATGCCCCGCACGACGATGAACTTCAGCCGCTACCGCATGGGAGCCCTTGCGCTGGTGGCGGTGGCCATCGCCGTATTGCCCTCCGCAGCACTCAGCGCCACCGGCAAGCAGGACCCCGAACTGGCCGAAATGCAGAACAAGCTGGACCAGAGCCTGCAGATGATCCAGGCCCTGACCGAGCGGGTGCGCGAACTGGAGGCGAAGCAGGCCGCGGCGACTGCTGCAGCGACACCGCCGGCCGCGCCGCCGGCCGCGCCAGTCGTGGCGGACAACTCACGCCTCGAAGCTGCCGAGCAGAAATTGGACCAGCTTGAAAAGGAGAACGCCAGCCGCACCGCCGACGACACCGGCCTGCCACTGCACGGTTTCGCCGACGTTGGCGTCGGCACGCATAACCCGATCAATCCTGCTCTAAAGGGGACCTACGTCGGCAACCTGGATTTCTACCTGTCGCCGCGCCTGGGCGATCACACCCGCGCGCTGTTCGAAATGAATACCGAAGTGGGCTCGGATGGCACAGTGGGTGTGGATCTCGAGCGCGCGCAGATCGGCTACCAGTTCAACGACCAGGCCACGCTCTGGGTGGGGCGTTACCACACGCCGTACGGCTACGTGAATACAGCTCTTCACCATGGCAGCTGGATCAACAATACGCTGCGGCGCCCGAGGTTCCTGCAGTTCGAGGACAACGGCGGCATCATGCCGGCGCACACCGTCGGCCTGTGGCTGACCGGCTCGACGCACGTGGGCGGCGGCAAGGTGCTGTACGACTTCTACGCGGGCAACAGCCAGGAAATCTTCGGCGGCGTGCTCGACATGCGCAACGCCGGCAACACCAATGGCCACATGGGCGGGGGCGCGCGCCTGGCGTACCAGTTCAGCAGCGGCACTGCCGAGGGCCTGATGCTGGGTGTGCATGCATTCACCGCGCGCATTGGCGACAACGCGATGCCGGCCAATGCGACCCGGGTGCTGGCTTACGGCGGCTATGCCGTCTACGACACCGACCAATGGGAAGACATTGCCGAGATCTACCTGTTCGACGACCGCGACATCAACGGCGGCAGCGGCACCCATCGCAGCAACGCCGGCTTCGTGCAGTTCGGTTACCGCGCCACCTGGGGTGTGCCCTACGCGCGCTACGAGCGCACCGTGCTCGAGCAGACCGATCCCTACTTCGCGGCCCTGGAAGGCGGTGGTTCCTACCATCGCGTTGCGCTCGGCGCGCGCTTCGATCTGGACCTGAAATCCGCCGTCAAGCTGGAACTCGCCAACACGCGCCTGACTGATCGCAGCCTCGAGCAATACAGCGAAGGGCTGGTGCAATATGCGATCCGCTTCTGACCACGCGACGTGCCCGCGCCCGCGCCTGGCCTCGCGCCCACGCGCCTGCCTGCTGGCCGTCGTGCTGGCGGGCGCCAGCGGCGCGGCCACGGCCGCCGACCTATATGTGGTCTGCAATGCCAATGTCACGCTGCAGTCTTCCGACGTGCGCGACGTGTTCATCGGTGAAAAGAGCTTTGCTGGCAGTACGCGGTTGACCCCGGCCGACAACCTGGCGGCACAGGCCGCATTCCTGCAGCGCGTGGTGAAGGTCAGCGCCGATCGTTACACCAGTCTCTGGACCAAGAAGTCCTTTCGCGACGGCGCCAATCCGCCGCCGGTCAAGGCCAGCGACGCCGAGACCATTGCCTACGTGCGGCAGACTCCGGGCGCCTGCAGCTATGTGCAGACCACGCCGCCGGCCGGCGTCATCGTGGTGGGCAAGTTCTAGGCAACCGGCGCGATCAGCGCTCGGCGCTCATCTTCTTCATGTTGGGCGAGGCGGGATGCTCGTAGACGTGCCGCGTATAGGTGTCGACGTCATCCACCATCTGCGCTGAACCGATCACGACGCGATCACGGCCGGCATCCTTGGCGCGGTAGAGCGCCCCGTCGGCGATCTTCAGCAGCTTCTCGAAGCGCGGGCTCATCGAGCTGTCGGAGACGCCGAAGCTGGAGGTGAAGGCTGGCGAACCGCCGAGCAGGAGCGAAGTTGCCAGCCCATCGCGGATCCGCTCGGCCGCTTCGTGGGCCTGCTTGGCGTTGGCGTTGGGCAGGATCAGCACAAACTCCTCACCGCCCCAGCGGGCCGCCATATCGTGCTCGCGCAACTGCGCACGCAGCGTATCGGCAAACAGCCGCAGTGCCTGGTCGCCCGACTCGTGGCCGCGTGAGTCGTTGAGCTTCTTGAAGTGATCGAGGTCGGCCAGCACCACGGCGAAGGGCCGTCCTGCGGCCGCCAGCTCGCGCGCGCGCTCTTCCGCCGAACGCCGGTTGTGCAGGCCCGTGAGGCTGTCGGTCGCGGCGCGGTGCTGCGTGCTGTGGAAGGCGCGCACCGTGCCGATGCGTGCGCCGGCCTGCAGCCCGAGCGTCGTGAGCTGCGCAATTTGGCGCGCGTCCGGGAGCTTACCGGCCGGTGCCGCCGCGTGCAGCACGCCGAGCGCGCGTCCCATGAAACTGATCGGCACGCACACCGCCGACACGGGCCCGCAGGCTCGGTCGCGCAGGCGCGAGCAGGCGTTGAGCGTGTCACTGTCCGCGAAAGTCACCGCGCTGCCACGCCGTACCGCCATGCAGCTGAATGGCGAATCCACCGTGCAGCCAGCCGCGCCCGCCTGCGGGTGTGCCGTGGCGCGCTCGAGGTGCGCGCGGCTGGAATCGGCCAACAGCAGTTCGGTCGGCAGTTCGGGCGAGATGAGCGTCATGGCGCGGCCGAGCACGCCATAGGCCTCTTCCTCGGTGTCGGCCATTTCCAGCGCTTCGACCAGCTGCGTGCCGAAGGCGTCGCGGTCGGCCTCGGCGCGCAGCTTGCCGATGACATCGCGCAGGTTGTCGGCCATGTCGTTGACGGCGCTGCCGAGCTCGCCGAGCTCGTCCGCACCGGTAGCGCGATTGCGGGCCGTGAGATCGCCCGTCGCCAGCGCCTGGGCAACGTCGCGCACGCCGCGCAGCGAGCGGCGGATCGAGCGCGACAGCCATTCCACCAGCAGGCCCACCACCAGGTTGGTGAGGATGAAGGCGGTGATCATCCATTTCTTCGCATTGACCTCGGCGGCCGCGGCGGCGTCGTTGGCCTGTACGATGTGCGTGGAGAAGGCCATGGTCTGCTTGTCCATGGCCTGGTTCAGCGCCACGAGCGAATCATTGAACTGCGCCACCAGCTGCGTGGCCGTGCCCGGATCGCGCACCGCGAAGCGCCCGAGCTCTGTGGCTCGCACCAGGTACAGGTCGGCGAGCGTCTGCACCTTCGCCTCGGTGTCGACGAGGTCGGCGGGCAAATCTAGTTTCTCGAGCGTCAGCAGGTCGCGGCGCAGTTCCTTGGAATTCTCGTCGAGCGAATCGAGCAGCGTCGCGCGCTCCGCTTCGGTGGCAGCTCGGCCCGCGAGCGCGGCGTTCACGTCGGCGCGCAGCTCGGCCTGGAGCGTCGCGGCATCCTGGTGGTAGCGCGCGGCCTTGCTGATCAGCACGAGCTCGGACATGGCGCGGTTCTGCGCGCTCAGGGCTTGCCAGACGATCGCGCCGACAAATGCCAGGGCCACGGCCAGAAGGCCGTTGATCAGCAGCAACCTGGTGCCTACCGACCACCCCTGGAGCCGGATGGCCTGGACGAACCCGCCCATGTTTGAAAGCCTCCGCCGCAATGCGAGTGAGACGCAGGTTAACGGTTGGGGCCCGGGAAAATGATGATCTGGTTAAGAAATCGGCCGGAACTGCGTCACATCCGGCGCAATGTGCGTGCTTTGCCGCCCCGAATTGCAGACCGGTACCGGTCGCAAAAAAACAGGGCGCCCCGTGGCGCCCTGTCGCGAACCCTCGAGGGGTTCGCCTTAGCTGTGTAATCCGCTCTTACTTGGCAGCGGCAGCGTCGTCAGCCTTCGCTTTCTTCTTGTGGTGATGCTTCTTCGCCGGCTTGGCAGCCGAGGTGTCGGCAGCCGGTGCGGCGGCCGGAGCAGCGGCGGGCGCGGCAGCAGCCGGCTTCGCAGCGGCAGCAGCCGGGGCGTCAGCAGCAAACATCGGGGCAGCGGACAGTGCGGCAATGGCAGCCGCGACAAGAACGATCTGAGACTTCATAAGTGCTCCTGGTTGGTTGAATGCCCCTTTGGGCAGGGGTGAGCAAGTATTGCCAGCCTGGCGGCGCGATATCGTGAATTGCGTGTAATGGACGCATGAATAAACCGTAATGAAACCGGCGCGCCGGCGAGCTTTCATGTGTCCAAATAGAACAGGGCGCCCCGTGGCGCCCTGTCGCGTAGGCGGCAAACCGCCTCGAGCTTACTTATCCCTCTTGTCCTTCTTGTCCTTCTTTGCATCCTTCTTCATGTCCTTCTTGGCGTCGGCAGCCGGCGCGGCAGCAGCCGGGGCAGCCGGTGCAGCGGCCGGGGCAGCGGCAGCGGGCTTGGCAGCCGGCGGCGCGTCAGCGGCGAACATCGGGGCAGCAGACAGGGCGGCGATGGCGGCCGCAACGAGTACGATCTGGGACTTCATAGATACTCCTGGTTGAATTGTGGCCCCTTCTTCGAGGGGTGCAGGAGTATCGCCACGTTCAGCGGGCGCCAACGTGAAATGCTTGTAATGCAGCCGGTCCCAGCGCCCCGGACGGCTCCGGCCAGCCGGGCCGACTGGCTGCGAACATTAAATTCTCGTTAGGTATGCGGTCTTCAGGATTTGATGGCCGGAGCCGGCGCAGCGGCCACGCCGCCGCCCGGAAATTTCTTGAAGATGGCGTCGACCACGGCTTTGATGCGCTGTTCCGCATCCGCGCCGGTGAGCCCAGTGACGTCTGCGTCGACGAAGGCATGCCACAAGGCCTGGTGCGACCGGGAGTCATACAGGTTCACCGTCACGCGGCCTTCGCGATAATCGTAGGGCACCTGCCAGGCCAGCGAACCGCCCATGCCGCGGTGGCCCCAGCCGCCCCATCCCAGGCCCCAGCTGAAGCGCGGCGCGGCCGGGTCCGGGGCGAGGCGCGAGCCGATGGCATAACCGACCACGCAATCAGCCGTCGCGCCCTCGGCGACGGCCGGCACGCCGTGAGCGGCCAGGCCGCCGGCGATGGCGTCGCGCAGGCGCTTTTCGTTGAGGGGGTTGCCGAAGGCCGTGGCGCCTTCCGGCCGGGTCTCGGCAGCTTCGGCGAAGGCGTAGTTGTGGCAGGCGGCCACCGATGCCCTGGGGTCTGAATCGGTCTGCGCTTCAAGCGCACAACCGGCCAGCAGGAGCGCTGCCGTCGCGACGGCGAATCCTGGAATACTGCTGCGGATCGTCATCGTTCTCTCCCGCTGCCGCGCTCGCGGCAGTTCATCTGGCTCTACTCTAGTATAAGAGCACGCCGGTGGCGGGAAAGTTCTACCCGGCAGGAACCGCCGGTGCGATCGTGCCTAGGCGTGCATCCTGACGATCAGCGCCAGCGCGGCAACCGCAACGATCGAGCCGATGACCACGAAGCGCATGAAGGTGTCTTTGGTTTCCATAGGGGTCCAGCATGCCGGGTCGGGACCTGAGGATTCCTTGAAGGTGCTCACGTTAATCGCGGCCGGCGCGGAAATTTGCGCAGCGCGGCGGCGTTATGAAAAGGCCGCGGCCGATTATGCCCGCACGCTGCGCTTCAGCGCGCCCGCGGACCCTGGAACAGCACCAGCGCCACGCCCGCCAGGATCAGCACGATCGCCAGCAGCACGTACGCGGTGATCTTTTCGCCCAGCACCAGCGCGCCCAGCAGCAGCGCCACCAGCGGATTGACCAGCGCGTAGGTAGTCGCCTTCTGCGCGGACACCTGCGTCAGCAGCCACAGGAAGCAGCTGAGCGCAATGATGCTGCCGAACACGGTCAGGTACGCCAGCGCCAGCCACGAGGTCAGCGACACCTGCGCCGGGTGCAGCCGGTGCCAGTCGCCATGCACCAGCGCCATGAGCGACAGCAGCACCGCGCCCACGATCATCTGCACGCAGGTCGCGGCGCCGACCTGCGACGCCGACACCAGGCCGCGCGTCACCAGCGTGCCGCTGCTCCAGCACAGCATCGCGGCCAGCAAGGCGATTACGTAGGGCGCGCGCACCGCACCTGACAGCGTGTGCATGTGCGCGACGATCACCGCCACGCCACACATGCCGACCAGGATACCCACCAGCGAGCGCGTATCGGGCGCGCGCCGCGCGAACAACAGCCAATTGAGCAGCAGCACAAACACCGGCACCGAGGAAATCAGCAGCGCGGCGATCCCGGAGGGCACGCCCTGCTGCGCCCACACCGAGAAGCCATTGCCGCCGGCGACCAGCAGCACGCCGGCCGCCATCAGCCGCCGCATGGGCAGGCCGCGGAAAGCCTGCCGTCTGAACACCAGCAACCAGACCAGCAGCAAGCCGCCACCGAAGATGTAGCGCAGCGCCGAGCTTGCAAACGGCGGGATCGTGCGCAGCACCAGCGCGACTGCCAGGTAGGTGGTGCCCCAGATGAGATAGATCGCCGCGAGCGCCATAGCCACGCCGGCGCGATTGGCAGCGTGTTCCGTCACGGGCGCCGACGTCAATGCGCGCGCCAGAGGTCCAGCGCCAGCGCGATGGCCACGCACAGGGCGCCGGCCGCCAGCACCAGCACGGCCGCGGCGGCGCAATCCTTGACGATGCGGATCTGCGCGTGCGCCTGCGGGTGCAGATGGTCGGCGAGATGCTCGAGCGCCGTGTTCAGCAGCTCGCCGGCGATCACGCCGCTGCACGCCAGCAGCACCAGCGCCCACCACAGCGGCGCGGGATGCAGGTACGCGAGCAGCGCCAGCGCTGCACACAGCGCCGCGAGCTGCGTGCGCAGGCTGCGCTCCGCGCCCGCCGCGTGACGCAGCCCAGCCCAGGCATGGCGCAGGCGGGCCGCGAGCGGCAGGTTCTTAAGGTGGCTCATGTCTTCCCCAGCGCGATGCCCTAGGCTTGCGGCGCGCGCCAATCTTAACATCGGCGGCCGGCGCGGCCGCGCACAAGGAACAGGCATGAACTTCGCTCGCTGCGCCGGCGCCTTGGCCCTCGCCGCCATATTGCTCGCCGCTGTGCCGGCGTGGGCGGGCGGCGGACTGCTCGGGCTCGACCACTACGTGAATAAGAACGATAGTGGCATCTGGGCGCGCCGCAACCAGCTGCTGCTCATCGATACCATGCTAGCCGGTGAGAGCGTCGTGGCGCTGTGGGAAGGCGGCGACACGCGCCTCGGACGCACGCTGTGGAAATCGATCGACGCGACGGTCGTGGGCGGCGTCGCGGCCACGGGCCTGAAGCTGGCCTTCGCGCGCGCGCGTCCGAGCGAGACCACCGACCCCAACCAATGGTTCCAGGGCGGCGGCCACGCGAGTTTTCCGAGCGGCGAAGTCACCATCGTCAGCGCGATCGTCACGCCGCTCGTGCTCGAATACCGTCACGATCATCCGGCTGTCTACGCTCTCGAACTGCTCCCCATCTACGACGCCATCGCCCGCGTCAAGGTGCACGGCCACTGGCAGTCGGACGTGCTGGCCGGCTACGGGCTCGGCAGCGCGGCCGGTTACTTCATGGGGCGACGCACGCGCACGCCGGTCGTGCTCAGCCTCATGCCGCACAGTGTATACGTCGGTTGGAAGCGTAGCTTCTGAAGGCCGCCAGCGTCGGCAGGCCACCCGCGCGCGTTAGAGGTGGCAGGCGCCCATGAGCAGCGCCACCGCTGCTTCCATGCCTGACTGATCGGCGGCGCTGAACCGATCCGGCAACGGGCTGTCCATGTCGAAGATGCCGACCAGTGCGCCGTCCTTCAACATCGGCACCACCAGCTCGGAACGCGAGACCGGGTCGCAGACGATGTGATCGGTGAAGGCGTGCACATCGGGCACCAGCACGCTCGCGCGGCGCGCCGCCGCCGTCCCGCACACGCCGCGTCCCATGGCGATGCGCACGCAGGCCGGCATGCCCTGGAAGGGCCCGAGCACCAACTCCTCGCCGCGCAGGAAATAGCAGCCGGCCCAGTTCAGCTCCGGCAGGCTCGTGTAGACGAGTGCGGAAAAATTCGCGCAGTTGGCGATCAGGTCGGACTCGCCGGCGAGCAGTCCGCCGAGCGCACGCTGCAGGTCTAGGTATGGCACCGTCGCATGATACCCGGCCTCAGCTGGCTGCGGCGACCGTCGTCTCAGCCTCGTCGTCCGAATGCCCCGCTGCGGCCGCGCCCGCCGGTGGCGCCACGCGCACGCAATTGCGGCCACCGTTCTTGGCCTGGTAGAGCGCGCTGTCGGCACGGCCCACCGCCTGCTCGAGCGGCTCGCCGCTGGCGATCTCGGCCACCCCGATCGAGATCGTGACGGTGTCGCTGACTTCCTTCTTGCCACCGCTCTTGATGCGCGTCTTGCCGAAGGCCGCGCGCACCTGCTCGGCCAGCATCACTGCGCCCTCGCCCGGCGTCTCGGGCAGCAGCACAATGAATTCTTCACCGCCCCAGCGCGCGGCGATGTCGCGGCCCTTGACGTTGTTCTGCAGCACCTGGGCCAGCGCGCGAATCACCTGGTCGCCCACCAGGTGCCCGTAGTTGTCGTTGACCTTCTTGAAGTGATCGATGTCGACAATGAGCACCGTGCAGCCGCCCAGGTCCGCCTCGCGCCCCAGCGCATATTCGCTCACCGCCGTTTCGAAGCCGCGGCGGTTGCGGAGCCGGGTGAGCGGGTCGGTCTGCGCCAGGTTCTGCAGCGCGCCCATCTGCCCGCGCAGTTGCTGCATCTCTTCGCGCGTCGCCGTGACTTCCTTGTGCAGTGTCTCAGTCGATTCACGCACCGAGTTGGTGGACGTCACCAGAGATTTGATGATGCGCTGCACGCCGTCCGAATCGCTGCTGGCGCTGAGTTCCTGCTGGCATTGCGCGAGCGAGCGGGCAAACTCGGCCGTGCCAGCGCCGGAGTTCGTGGCGATCTCGCCCATTCGGCGCATCAGCTCGCTGAGGCCGGCCTGGTAGGCCTCGAGCGCGCCCGCTTCGCGCGTGTCGATGAACTTGGCGTAGAAGTGCTCGATTTCCGCCTGCGTCAGCGGCCGGTCGTTCTTGAGCCGCTCGTCGACTGCCGCGATGAGCTTGGGATTGACGCCTGAGAGGTATTCGTACCAGAGCGAATAGGTGGTCGGCACGTAGGCCCCGCCGTGCCTGGCGATGCGCGGCAGGATCAACCGCAGCAGTTCCGCGCTCTCGGTTGCAGATTCCTGGTATCTCATTGCACGTCCCGGCCCGGGTAACACTACCCGCAACCTGTATCGTCAGCGTCAGGCCAAGCTTTATGTCCACCGGTCCGGAATCTGCCGGCAGACTGCTGCAGGTGCACAAGTCGTGCATCCTGCACGGAATTATGTCAATCCGGCCGTGGCCCCTGCCCTTGACCGCGTACTGCTGCTAGTGGCCGCCGTGCACCAGCAAACCCTCGGCGCGCAGCGCCTCGGCAAGGCGCTCCTCGATCTCGATGGCATCGGCGCGCGCGATGCCCTGCAGGTGCATAGTCGGCCCAGGCAAAAGTTCCAGACCCCGGCGCAGCACACTGCCGGCCGCGCGGATCCCGGCCTTATGCTGGTCGAAGCGATCGGCGATCGGATGACGGGTTTCGCCCACGTAGACTCCGTAAGGATCATCCCTGCTATCGCGATAGTCGAGCAGCACCAGGTAGATATTGGAACGGCCGCGTCGCCGCGGCTGAAAGCGCGCCGCCACCTCGTAGGCCAGCTGCAGCCACTCGATGTGCCGCATCGGCAGCCATTCGGGGATCAAGCCGGCCGCACTGCGCCACAGCCGCTCGAGTGCAGTTTCGATGTTCACGGCCAGTTCGCCGCGCATCCACAGTTCGTGGATGCAATGCGCGCCGGTCAGGCCGTCGCCCGCGGCGATGGCCCCGGCCAGGTCGCCCGCGAGTGCCGCGGCACCCACGAATCGGAGCGGCCGGCTACCAGGCACCGCCGGACGCGCCTGCGATGCGTTGCTCGAAACTGCGGCGCCCATGCGCTATAGAATACGCGGCAGATTCAACCAGGAGAGTGTTCATGACCCGTATCCTTTCCCTGCTGCTGTTGTGTGCCCTGCCGATCGGCGCCTACGCCGCCAATGCGCCGGCCGGCCAGGCCAAACCGGCCAAACCGGCCAGCCCGGCAGGTGCGGTCAGCCCCGCGAAGGGCGCCGCCGCGTCGAAGACGGACGAGGACAAGGTCATGTATTCGATCGGCGCAATCCTGAGCGGGAGCGTCAAGCCCTTTGCCCTCAGCGAAAAAGAGATGCTGCAGGTGCAGGCCGGTTTCGCCGCGGGCCTGCGCGGCAAGGCCAATGCTGCCGATGTCGAAAGTAATCGGGCCAAGATCCAGACGTTGCTCAGCGCGCGGACCGCGGCTGCAATGACCAAGTCCAAGGCCGCGGGCAAGACCTATCGCGACAAAGCCGCCGCTGCCAAGGGCGCGACCACGACGCCCAGCGGCCTGGTCATGACCACGGTTGCGGATGGCTCGGGCGCCAACCCGGCGCCCGACGACGAAGTGAAGGTGAACTACGAGGGTAAGCTCATCGACGGCACGGTGTTCGACAGCTCCTACAAGCGCGGCCAGCCTGCCAGCTTCAAGCTCAACGGTGTCGTTCCCTGCTGGACCGAGGGCCTGCAGCACATGAAGGTCGGCGGCAAGATGACGCTGATCTGTCCGCCGGACCTCGCCTACGGCGATCGCGGCGCGCCGCCCTCCATTCCGGGCGGTTCGACGCTGGTGTTCCAGGTCGAGCTGCTGGACGTGGTGAAGGCTGCACCGCCTGCCCCGGCCGCGCCGGCCATGCCCGCAGCGCCAGCCGCGGCAACTGCTCCGGCGGCACCGGCCGCACCCGCAGCGCCGGCAACTCCGGCGGCACCAGCAGACGCCAAGTAGGGTCTGCTTCGGGATGAAGTACCTGCACACGATGGTGCGTGTGAGCGACTTGCAGGCAGCGCGGCGCTTCTACTGCGACGCGCTCGGGCTCGTGGAGCTGGACCATACAGACTACGAGAAGGGTCGCTACACGCTGGTATTCCTGTGTGCACCCGGCAACGAATCAGCGCAGGTCGAGCTGACGTATAACTGGGATCCGGAAGGCTACACGGGTGGCCGCAATTTCGGCCACCTCGCCTACGAGGTGGCCGATATTTACGCCACCTGCGAGCGGCTGCGCGAGCATGGCGTCACCATCAACCGGCCACCGCGCGACGGGCACATGGCCTTCGTGCGCTCGCCGGACAACATCTCAATCGAGCTCCTGCAGCGCGGCGGCGCACAGCCGCCGCGCGAGCCGTGGCTATCCATGTCCAACGTGGGCAGCTGGTGAGCATGGGCGCGGACGCATGAGCCTGAAGGTCATCCTGTCGGCGGTCGAAGCACGCGTGATCGGCTGCCTGATCGAAAAGCAGATCACCACGCCCGACCAGTATCCGCTCTCGCTCAACGCGCTGACCAATGCGTGCAATCAGAAGAGCAACCGTGACCCGGTGATGGCGCTCGGCGAGACCGAGGTGCAGCAACTCGTCGACCTGTTGGTACGCAAGCACGTGGTCATGGAACGCAGTGGCTTCGGCAGCCGCGTGCCCAAGTACCAGCACTGCTACTGCAATACGGAATTTTCCGGCCTGAAATTCACGCCGCAGGAACTTGCAATCGTGTGCGAACTGTTGCTGCGCGGCCCGCAGACGCCGGGCGAGCTGCGCAGCCGTGCCGCGCGCATGGCCGCCTTTGCCGACAGCGCGGAGGTTGAACGCGTGCTCGAGGCGCTGGCCGCACGCGCCGAAGGCGCCGTCGTGCAGCGCCTGCCGCGCCAGCCCGGCCGCCGCGAGGCACGCTATGCGCAGTTGCTCACGGGTGAATTGAGCGCGGAACTGACGGCCGAACCCGCAACTTTCGCGGAGCCGGCCGCGCGGGTCGAGGCCGCGGGCGACGCGCGTGTCGAGCTGCTGGAGGCCGAACTGCGCACGCTGCGCGCGGAACTGGCGGAGCTGCGACGCGAACTGGGCGAGCTGCGCGCCCAGTGGCAATCACTCCTGTGAGTGCCCACCTCGCAATCTACTGAGCCGAAGGCGCGCCATGAAGCCTGTACCGAACAAGAACTGGCGCGCTGTAAGTGTGGTGCCGGGCGGCATCGCCTGCGAACTGGCGCTGCAGCTGCGTGGCCGGCGCTTCCTGACGCGTGAGGCCCCGCGGCTGCCGCTGACGGAGTGCAACCGCCAGAACGAATGTCAGTGCAAATACCAGCACCTGCCCGACCGGCGCAGTAGTCCCCGCCGCGAAGAAGACAGCGGCTTTGGCAGCGCGCCCAAGCCGATGAGCGCAGAACGCCGGCGGCCCGGCGAGCGGCGCGAACGCCGGCGCTAGCCAGCAGCCTTCGACTTCGCCTTGCTCTTCGCTTTGGACTTGGCTTTCGTGTCCATCGCAGGCTCGGCTGGCTGGGCCAGGCCGTAGTACTCCAGCAGTGGACCGACCGCTGGTTCGCGCCCGTAGAAATCCCGAAACAGGTCGCTCGGCTCCCGGGTGCGGCCGCGCGAGAGTATCTTGTCGCGCAGCACCTCACCGTTGGCGCGGGTCAGCCCGCCGTGCTGGTGCATCCACGCGCCGGTATCGCGTGCCAGCACTTCAGCCCAGGTGTAGGCGTAGTAGCCCGCCGAATAGTCGTCGCCAAAAATGTGGCGGAAATAGTTGGCGTGATAGCGCGGCGGCACGGGCTCGAACGCCAGGCCCGTCCTGCGCAGCGCGTCCTGCTCGAAGGCGGCAATGTCCTTCGCGGCCGGCGCCTTGTCTGGCGTGACCTCGTGCAGCGCGATGTCGATGGTCGCCGCCTCCAGCCTTTCCAGGTAGCCGTAGCCCTGGTTGAAATTGACCGCCGCCAGGATCTTCTGCAGCAGTGCCACAGGAATCGGCGCGCCAGTCTGGTAGTGGCGCGCGTAGTGCGCCAGCACCGCGGGCTCGCGTTGCCACATCTCATTGAACTGCGAGGGATACTCGACGAAGTCGTTGGGGGTGTTCGTGCCCGACAGGCTTCGGTAGCGGACATTCGAGAGCATGCCGTGCAGCGCATGGCCCATTTCATGGAACAGGCCGTTGACCTCGTCGAAGGTCAGCAACACGGGCTCGCCCGCGGGAGGTTTGGCAATGTTGAGGTTGTTGACGATCACTGGCAGCTGCCCGAGCAGCCGTGACTGGTCGACGAAATTGTCCATCCAGGCGCCGCCCTGCTTGTTGCTGCGCGCAAAGTAGTCGGCCAGAAACAGTGCCAGCGGTTTGCCATCCGCGTCGAATACCTCGAACACGCGCACGTCCGGCTGGTAAACCGGCAGGTCGGTGCGTTCGCTGAAGCTGAGGCCATACAGCTCGTGCGCGGCGTAGAACACGCCGTCGTTCAACACATGGTTGAGCTCGAAGAACGGCTTCGCCTCGGCTGCATCGTAGTCATACGAGGCTTTGCGCACCTGCTGGGAGTAAAAATCCCAGTCCCAGGGCTGCAGTTTTTCACTGGGCCGGCCAGCCGCCGCCGCCTGCTGGTCGATGAATTTCTGCAGCACCGCGGCTTCGCGCTCCGCTCCGGCACGCACTGCCGGCGTCAGGCCGCGCAGCATCGCCTCGACCGCTGCGGGCGTACCCGCGGTCTCCTCATCCAGCATGGCCGCGGCGTGATTGGGGAACCCCAGGATCCGCGCGCGCTCGGCGCGCACGCGCAGCAGCCGCGCGATCGTCGCGGTCGTGTCGTCGGATCCGCCGATGCCGCGATTTACGGAGGCGCGATACAGCCGTTCACGCAGCGCCCGGTTGCGCAGCTCCGCCAGGAATGGCTGGGTGGTGGTGTTGATCAGCACCAGCGCCCACTCGCCTTTGAGCCCGCGCTTCGTAGCCGCATCGGCGGCGGCGGCGATGTCCGCCGCGCTCAGGCCGTCGAGTTGCTGCGCGTCGTCGACCACCACCGCGCCATCGTTGGCGGCCTTGAGGAGGCTGAGGCGGAAGCGCGCCATCAGCTCCGCAATCTCCGTGTTGCAGGCCCGCAGCCGCGACTTGGCAGCTTCCGGCAGCTGCGCACCCGCGCTCACCATGATGCGGTGCTGGCGCATCAGCAGTTGATAGGACTCGGAATCGAGCAGCAGGTGCTTGCGATCGCGGTACACGGCGTCGACGCGCGCGTACAGCGCCGGATCCAGGTTGATCGCGTCCTTGTGTGCTGCAAGTCGCGGCTGGATCTCGCCGTCGAGCTTGTCGAGCGCGTCGTCGCTGTTGGACGCATTCAGGTTGGTGAAGGTCTCGCGCACCCGGGTCAGCAGCGCTCCGGAGCGCTCCAGCGCCAGCGAGGTGTTGTCAAAATTGGGTGGCGCAGGATTGTCAGTGATCGCCTTCACTTCACGCAGCTGCTCGGCCATGCCGGCTTCGAAGGCGGGCAGGAAGTCGCTGTCCTTGATGCGGTCAAAGGGCGGCATGCCGTAGGGCAGCGAGCTCGGAGCGGCGAAGGGATTGTCGGCCGGCAGCGTCGGCGCGGCTGCGGCTGCGGTTTCGGCTACGGCTGCGGCCGCAATCGGCAGGCCCAGTGCATACACTGCGATCGTGGTCCAGGCGGCGCTGGTGATTCGCATGCGATACTCCCCCGAATGTTCAAAGGCGCATTCTACCCGCGCGCGCTGGCCGCGGTGCTGCTGGTCGCGATTGCAACCGGGTCGGCGGCGCGCGAACCGCCCTCGCTGGCGGACCTGGCCCGATCGTTACTGGGAACCGGCCAGGGCGTATATGTCGAAGCTGCGGATGGCACCGTGCTGCTCGCCCAGGCCGCGCAGCGGGCGGTGCATCCCGCCTCGATCTCCAAGGTGCCCACGACGCTGGCGCTGCTGCGCAAGCTGGGCCCCGATTTTCGCTTCACCACGCGCTTCCTCGCCACGGCGCCCCTGCGTGCGGACACGCTCGAGGGCGACCTGCTGGTCGACAGCGGCGGCGACCCATATTTCCTCGACGAGAACGCCCTGCTGGTGGCGCAACAGCTCAACCAGCTCGGACTGCGGCGCGTGACCGGGAGCCTGCGCGCGCTGGCGCCGCTGACTTTCGACTGGCAGGGCGCCGGCGCCGTACTGCGGCTGCAGCAGGTGTTGTCGGGAACTTTTCCGCCGGCGGCCTGGGGGGCCGTGCAGGCGCTGCAGCCGACGGCAGCCGCACCGCCCGCGCTGCGCTTCGACGGCGTCACGCCCGCGACCGCTACCACCGCCGCAGAGCCGCCGCGGGTCCTGCTGGTGCATCGTTCACAGACGCTGCTCGAACTCGCCAAGCAGCTGAACGATTACTCGAACAACATTTTCAAGCCGCTGGCGGACGCGGCCGGCGGCGCTGCCGCGGTCGAGGCAGTGGCGCGCGCGGCGGTGCCGCCCGGGATGCGCGGCGAAATCAGGCTCGGCGACGGCGCGGGCACTGACGCGCGCAACCGGCTCAGCCCGCGTGCGGCCGTGAAAGTATTGCGCGCGCTGGAAGCGGAGCTCGTGCGCAGCGGCCACAGGCTGGTCGACATCCTGCCGGTCGCAGGTGTCGACGCCGGCACGCTGCACGAGCGCCTGAATGCACCGGACCAGGCCGGCCGCGTGGTGGGCAAGACGGGCACCTTCGGCGATTTCGGCGCGAGCGCGCTCATCGGCGCCATCCCGACCAACGATCGCGGCACCGTGTACTTCGCTATCCTCAATCACGGCGTGCCGGTGCCCGTGGCGCGGCAGCGGCAGGATCGTTTCGTTGGCGCACTGCTCGCGCGCCTGCACAGCCTACCCTGGTCTTATCAGCGCGACGCGCGTCCGGCCATCGCACGCGCGCAGATTGACGGCGTGCCGTCGGCGCCGCCCTGATGCGCATCCTGAAGCGCATGGAGCTGCGAATTGCGCTGCGCCGGGCAATTGCGTAGCGTTGCCCGCCGTGACAGCCAACCACATTGCCGAATTCCACGACCTGCCTCTGCAGCCGCACCCGACCTGCCAGCCAGGTCCGCTGCATTCACTGTCAGTCTCCGGCGCCCTCGATGTGACGGGCCGGATCACGGTCGACTGCCTGCTGCAGGGCGAGCTGGTGCGCTTGCGCCTGCCCGAGGCGGCACGCGCACCGCGACGGCGCGACGAATTGTGGCGCCACACCTGCTTCGAATTGTTCGCGCGGCGCGGAGCTGCGGACGCCTACGTGGAATTCAATTTCTCTCCCTCGGGCGATTGGGCCATGTACCACTTCGAAGGCTACCGGCGCGGACAGGGCCGCCCGGAGCTGGCGCAGCCTGGCATCACGTTGCACGCGCTCGGGCCCGGCCAGTTGCGCCTGCAGGCGCGGGCGCAATTACCGAACGAAGTGGATTCCACTGAACGCGTCGCGGCCCCCGGCACACGGACTGAGGTCTGGCAAATTGGATTTGCCGCTGTCATCGAGGCGAGCGACGGAACACTGGCTTACTGGGCTACACGTCACCCCGGCGTGCGACCCGACTTTCACGCACCGGAAAATTTCAGCCTCGCCCTCGTGCCCAGCGGCGAGGCGCCACGGACCCGGACAGCCATGCCATGAAGTTCGGCATCGACAGGTTGGTTGACGAAGCTGGGTTGCGCCGACCTCTCGAGGGGCGGCGGCTCGCACTGGTGGCGCATCCCGCCTCCGTCACGGCGGACCTGCGCCACTCGCTCGACGCGCTCGCCGCCCTGCCGCGCCTGCAACTCAGCGCAGCTTTCGGTCCGCAGCATGGCCTGCGCGGCGACAAGCAGGACAACATGATCGAGTCGCCGGACTTTCATGACCCGGCGCTTCGCGTACCGGTATTCAGTCTCTACGGCGCCGTGCGCCGGCCGACGCCGGCGATGATGGACAGCTTCGACGTACTGCTCATCGACCTGCAGGACATCGGCTGCCGCGTCTACACCTTCATCACCACGCTCCGCTACCTGCTCGAGGCCTGCACCGCGCAGCGCAAGACCGTGTGGGTGCTCGATCGGCCGAATCCGGCCGGACGCCCGGCCGAGGGCCTGCTGCTCGAATCGGGCTGGGAGAGCTTCGTCGGCGCCGGCCTCATGCCAATGCGCCACGGCCTGACGATGGGCGAGCTGGCGCGTTGGTTCGTCAGCACTCTCAAACTCGACCTGGACCTGCAGGTCGTTGAAATGCAGGGCTGGGAGCCACAAGCCGCGCCCGGTTTCGGCTGGCCACTTTATGAACGTTCCTGGGTGAACCCGAGTCCCAATGCGCCCAACCTGTCGATGGTGCGCAGCTACGCCGGCACGGTCATGGTCGAAGGCACGACGCTGTCCGAGGGGCGCGGCACGACCCGGCCGCTGGAATTGCTCGGTGCGCCGAATTTCGGCGCTCGCGCCGTGCTGCAGTGGCTGGAGGATTTCGCCCCACACTGGCTCGCGGGCTGCACGCCGCGCGTGTGCTGGTTCGAGCCCACCTTTCACAAGTACGTCGGCCAGCTGTGCGAGGGCGTCCAGCTACACGTCGACGCCAGCGACTACCGGCACGCGCTGTTCCGCCCGTGGCGGTTGATCGCCGCGATCCTCAAGGCGCAGCGGACGGTGCAACCCGAGCGCATGCTGTGGCGCGAATTCCCGTACGAGTACGAGCACTCGCGCCTCGCCTTCGACGTGATCAACGGCGGGCCGCGCCTGCGGCAATGGATCGAGGACCCGCACGCGGATGCGGCTGACCTCGACGACATGACGGCGCCCGAGGAACAGGCCTGGCTGGAAGCGCGCGAGGGCGTGCTGCTCTACCGCAAATAGCGCGCTAGTCCTGCGCGGCGGCGCCGACGGCGACCCACGCGAGATCGGTATTCGACACGGATTCCAGCTTGAAACCCTTCGCCGCTGCGGTCATGCGCGTCAGCGCCTGACCGATCGGCATCGCTGGCCCCAGCGAACGTGGTGCTAACTTGACGAAGCGTACGGGGTTGATGCGCGCCACCACGTAGTTGCGCAGGTACGGCGACTTGAAGCCGCGCGCGGTCAGCGCAGTGATAATGCGCTTGACCTCCGTGTCGATCGCCAACAACCGTGCCGCATAGCCGGCACGCTCGCGCAGTGAGACGGCGAGCGTGCGTTCGCTGAAGCGATCGACCTTGCGCAGCAGCGAACTGTAGGCGCCGCCGGCAAAACGCGGATTCTCTTCGAAGAGTATGCCCAGCGTCAGCAGTTCAGCCGCCTCGAACTGGTCCTGGTACTGGCTCTCGCGCGTACTGCTGGCGCGCTTCACGAGGTTGCGCGCCATGCGTATCACCTCGAGGCTCCGATCCTTCAGGTTGTGCGCCTTTTCGGTGTTGAGCGCGAGGATGCGAAAGGCGAGCGTCTCATCCGGACAGATCAGCGTCGTGATCTGGCGCAGGCCCAGCACTTTCGCCGCCGCGAGCCGGTGCCGCCCGTTCGGCGTCCAGAATAAGCCGTCCTGCCCGCGCACCACGATCAGCGGGTCGAGGAACACGCCGGCTTGCTCGATTTTCTCGGCCAGGCGCTTGGTGTGCGTGGGCGACAGGTCGCGCTGGAACGGCGTGGGCTGCACGGCCTTCAGTGGCAGCGTGGCGAGCAGCAGTGCGCGGCCGCCGAGCGGATCGCGGTACGCGCCGACAGCGGCGCCACCCGCCGCCTCGACCTGCTTCACCAGGTCCGCGAGCTCCGCGTGCTCGCGCGGCAGTGCAATCTCGGCGCCCGCCAGTCCGCGCTCACGCGCAGCAGGCTTGAGACGACGGCGTGAATTGACGGGCTTGCGCGCCGCTTTGCCGCCTGCCTTGCCCTGCTTGCCGCCCGCCGTGAATTTTACCGTAGCCATGTCTGGATCCGCCTCAGGATAGGATGCCGCGCGAGCGCGCCCAAAGGCGCAGGTACTTGCGCCGCACGTAGCCGGCCTCGGCGATGTGGAACAGCCATCCGCGCCAACCATCGAGCACACCGCCCTTGATGATGAGGCCACGGAACAGCCGCCAGGCCGGATTGCACAGAACCTGCACGAGCCCGGCGCGGCGGCCGGCAGCGTACATTTGCGCAGCCATCAGGCTGGCATAGCGATCGAGCCGCGCGAGCTGGTCATCGAGATCACGGTAGGCATAGTGCTCGAGCGGCGCGGCCAGCGCGCCGACCGGTCCGTCGACGGCGATCTTCTCGTGCACTTCGTAGCCCACCCAGCACGCCACGCGCCGGTCATACAAACGCACCTGCCGGTCTGGCCAGGCATTGCCATGGCGCAGGAATTTCCCGAAGTACTCGGTGAGGCGGGGAATCGTCCAGCCGCGCGCGCCCGCGAAACCGCCCGCCCGGAGCGCTTCGATCTCGGCACGCAGCGCGTCCGTCACACGCTCGTCGGCGTCGACGGACAGCACCCAGTCGCAGCTGGCTGCGTCGGTCGCGAATTGCTTCTGCGTGCGGTAACCCGGCCAGTCGCGCTCGATGACACGTGCGCCCAGCCGTGCGGCGATCGCGCGCGTCGCATCGTCCGAATGCGCATCAACCACGACGATTTCGTCGCAGAAGCGCAGCGCCTCGATGCAAGGCGCGATGCGCGCGGCCTCGTTGCGCGTGATGATGCAGGCGGCGAGTTTCGGGGCAGTCATGCCGGAGTGTTGCGGCTACTGGCGCGAGTTGCTCGCTGGAGCGACGCGCCGCAGCACACCCTGCTGCTCGAGCGTGGCGAGCAGCTGCACCAGCTGGTCCTTGAGGCCAATCGCCGCGTGCGGCGAGAGCACCAGCCGCGCGGCCGGAACCAGCGTCGCCTCAGCGCGATCCTGCCCGGCGAGGTGCGGGCGGACCACGGCGAACTCGAGCCGCACGGAATAACCGTCAAAGTGGGTCAGGCGGATCTGGTCGGCAAAGATCTCGCGGACCTCGGGCCGGTCAGCATAGGGCAACGAAGTAGGCGAATCGTCGGTCATGGCGCTCTCCTCATCCGCCGGTGGCGGCTCGCGCAGCTTACAGCGCGCGCGTCCCATTGGTGATGCGGACCATCTTCTTGCCGCGGTTCTCGCCGCGGAAAATGGCTGCCAGCGCGCCCGGCGCGTGATCGAGGCCCGTCTCGATGTCCTCGTGAAACACCAGGGCGCCCTCCTGCTGCCAGCGGGCCAGCTGCGTCACCACGGCCGGGAAGCGCTCGAGATGATCGAAGATGATGAAGCCCTCGTGGCGCAGGCGACGCGTCAGCATGATGCGCTCGCGCCGTGGCGCGAGCGGCGCCGGGTCCCAGGAGGCGACCGCGGCGGTGCCACATTGCACGATGCGGCCGCGCAGGTTCATGAACGGCCAAACTGCGTCGGCAATCGCGCCGGAGGTGTTGTCGAAAAAGATGTCCACACCATGCGGGCACAGCGCCTGAAGGGCAGGTGCATCAAGCCCATTGTGATAGTTGAGTGCCGCGTGATAACCAAACTCGGCGAGGCACTGGCGCACCTTGTCATCGCTCCCGGTGAGCCCTGCCACGCGGCAACCCAGGCGGCGCGCGAGTTGGCCGACGATGCTGCCCACCGCGCCGGCTGCGGTCGAGACGAGCACAGTTTCGCCCGCGCGCGGCCGGCCCAGTTCGGTCAGCGCCAGGTATGCCGTGACGCCCGAGATGCCATACAGGCCCAACCCGAGGCTCACCGGCCCCTGCGCGGGCTGCACGCGCGCAATCACCTGTGCCTCGCCCGCCGCGCAGTAGTCCTGCCAGCCAAACCAGCCGTAGAGAAATTCGCCGATCGCATATTTCGCGTTGCGCGTGACGGCGACGCTGCCGACCGCGAGCGAGCGCATCACATCGCCGACCGGCACCGGGTCGGCGAAATTGACGCCGGGACTGATCCAGCCGCGCTGCGCCGGGTCGATCGACAGGTAGTGATTACGCAGCAGGATCTGTCCATCAGACAATTCCGGCACCGGCTGGTCGTCGCGGCGGAAATTCCCGGCGACTGGAGTGCCTTCCGGGCGGTGGTCGAGCACGATGCGACGGTTGGTGGCTGTCATGCGCGCTTCAGGCCCTGGTCGGCGGCGCGAGCCAGGATATGCTCCGCCTGGCGCAGGTGTGGGATATCCACCATGCGGCCGTCGAGCGACAGTGCAGCAGCGCCCGGATTCGCGGCAAACAGCGCCACGATACGCTGGGCCTGCGCGAGTTCGGCCGCGCTCGGCAGGAAGCATTCGTTGATCACGCTCACCTGTTCAGGATGAATGGCGAGCTTGCCACTGAAACCGTCGCGCCGCGCCGCGGCGCAACTGGCGATCAGGCCGGCACCATCGCGGAAATCGATGTGCAGCGTGTCGATGGCGGCGACGCCTGCGGCCGCCGCGCCGAACAGACACAGCGAGCGCGCGAACTGGAAGGGTGCAGTCCACGTGCCGTCCGCTTCCTGGTTGGCGGTGGCGCCAATTGCAACGCTCAGGTCCTCCGCGCCCCAGGTGAGGCCGGCGAGCCGCGCGCCGCACTGTGCATAACCGCCCATCGCAAACAGCGCCGCGGGCGTCTCGGTCGCGATCGGCAGGATGCGGATCGCTGCTTGTTGCAGGCCGTGCCTGCGTTCGAGGCCGTCGAGCTGCGTGCCCAGCCAGGTCACGTCCGCGGCCGAGCGTGTCTTCGGTTGCACAATGCCATCGGGCCGCGCGGCAACGACGGCGGCGAGATCCGCCGCACAATCGGCGCTGCCGGCGGAATTGACGCGCACCCACAGCTGCGAGCGCCGCCGCGCCGCGTGTGCGGCGAGGAAGTCACGCACCAGGCCGCGCGCCGCGGCCTTGTGCTCCGGCGTCACGGAATCCTCGAGGTCGAGGATGAGCACGTCGGCGCCGCAATTTTCCGATTTCGCCAGTTTGCGTTCGCTGTCGCCCGGGACGAACAGCCAGGAGCGTGCCATCACGAGTGGGGTTTCCGCAGCATGAGCGCCGAGCGCTTGCAGCTGGCTACCAGTACCTCGTGCTGGTTGTAGGCGCGGTGCGCGAAGATGACGATGCCGTGGGCCGGACGCGAGCGGCTGTCGCGCAATTCAAGCACCTCGGTTTCACAGCGCACGGTGTCGCCGTGGAACAAGGGCTTCGGAAAGCGCACTTCGTCCCAGCCCAGGTTGGCAACTGTGGTGCCGAGCGTCGTGTCGCCCACTGAAACGCCGACCATGAGCCCGAGCGTGTACACGCTGTTGACGACGCGCTGGCCGAACTCGGATTGGGTGCGGCAATATTCGGCGTCGAGATGAAGCGCCGCCGGGTTGTGCGTCAGCGCCGAAAAGATCAGGTTGTCGGTTTCGGTCACGGTGCGGCGCATGGCGTGACGAAACAGCTGCCCCACGTGGAACTCTTCGAAATACAGTCCGGCCAAGGCGCAGCTCCTGTCGGGATCGGGCGCATGTTACTACACGCTCCCGCATGCAGCCGGACGCAGCGGCAGGCGCGCGGACCCTGTCCCCGCAGGCATATCAGTGCTCATATCAACATTGTTATAGTTCTTCCAAGCACAATGCGGGCATGCAAATCGAAGCGTCCGCAATCACCGTGGCGCCTGCTGCGGCCGCGAAAGTGGCTGATTCTGTCCGGCTGCTGCAGGCGGCGGTGCGCGACTTTGGGCGCGTGGTCTACGCCAGCAGCCTCGGGTCCGAGGCCGCAGTCCTGACCGATCTCATCTTCAGGCACGCGCCGCAGATCGACATCTTCACAGTCGACACCGGGCGGCTCCCGGAGTCGACGCTCGAGCTGCTCGAGCGCATCGAGCAGCGTTACCAGCGCCGCATCCGCGTCGCATTCCCCGAAGCGCAGCGCGTGCAGAATTACGTGGCGGATCACGGCATCAACGGATTCTACAAGGGACTCGCGCAGCGGCAGGCCTGCTGCCACATCCGCAAGGTCGAGCCGTTCCAGCGCGCCATCATCGGCTACAACGCCTGGGTCACGGGCGTGCGCCACGAGCAGTCGGCCGAGCGCGCCGAGGTGCAGACGCTGGAATGGGACGCGCGCTACCGACTGCAGAAGGTGAATCCACTGCTCGAGTGGAGCGGCGCTGAAATCTGGAACTATATCCGGCAGGAAAAATTGCCCTACAATCCGCTGCACGATGCAGGCTTCCCCAGCATCGGCTGCGCGCCCTGCACCCGCGCGGTCGAACCCGGCCAGGACAGCCGGTCCGGCCGCTGGTGGTGGGAGAGCCCCGAGTCGCGCGAATGCGGGCTGCAACCTCGACAATTGCCGGGTTCCATCAGCGATCTGTAATGCCACTCACGCACCTGCAACGACTCGAAGCCGAAAGCATTCACATCTTCCGCGAGGTGGTCGCCGAGACCGGCAAGCCGGTCCTGCTGTATTCGATCGGCAAGGACTCGGCCGTGATGTTGCAGCTGGCGCGCAAGGCCTTCCACCCCGCCCCGCTGCCGTTCCCTTTGCTGCACGTCGACACCACCTGGAAGTTCCGCGACATGTACGCGCTGCGCGCGCAGGTGGCGGCGTTGCCGGGCATCCAGTTGCTCGTCTACCAGAACCCGGAAGCCAAGCGGCGCGGCATCAATCCTTTCGAACACGGTACGCTGCACACTGATCTGTGGAAGACCGAAGGCCTGAAGCAGGCGCTCGACCATTACGGGTTCGATGCGGCCTTCGGCGGCGCGCGGCGCGATGAAGAAGCCAGCCGCGCCAAGGAACGCATCTTCAGCTTTCGTTCCGCCAACCACCGCTGGGATCCCAAGCGCCAACGGCCTGAGCTGTGGCGCCTCTATAACGCGCGCAAGTTCCGCGGCGAGAGCATGCGCGTATTTCCGCTTTCCAACTGGACCGAACTGGATGTCTGGCAGTACATCCACCTGGAGAAGATCCCCATCGTGCCGCTGTATTTCGCGGCGCCACGCCCCACCGTCAGGCGCGATGGCCTGCTGCTGATGGTGGACGACGAGCGCTTACCGCTTAGCGCTGGCGAGCAGCCGGTCACTCGCTCGATCCGCTTCCGCACGCTCGGCTGCTACCCGCTCACCGGCGCGGTCGAGAGCACGGCGGCGACTGTGCCCGAGATCATCCGCGAGATGCTGCTCACCACGACCTCGGAACGGCAGGGACGCGCGATCGATCGCGACCAGCCCGCGAGCATGGAAAAGAAGAAGCAGGAGGGCTACTTTTGAGTCCCCGCCCCAGCTACCAGGCCCCGGCGCTCGCGGTCGCGGACATCGAGGCCTACCTCGAGGCGCAGCAGCACAAGTCGCTGCTGCGCTTCATCACCTGCGGCAGCGTCGATGACGGCAAGTCGACACTGATCGGGCGGCTGCTATACGACTCGAAGATGATCTTCGAGGACCAGCTCGCCGCGCTCGCGGCCGACAGCGCCCGCGTCGGCACGCAGGGTCAGAACCTCGACTTCGCGCTGCTGGTGGACGGGCTGGCTGCGGAGCGGGAGCAGGGCATTACGATTGATGTCGCATACCGTTATTTCGCCACTGACCGGCGCAAGTTCATCGTCGCCGACACGCCCGGCCACGAGCAGTACACGCGCAACATGGTCACCGGCGCCTCGACCGCCGAGCTGGCCGTCATCCTGGTCGACGCGCGCCTGGGCGTGCTGACGCAGACGCGCCGCCACAGTTACCTTGTGCAGCTGCTCGGCATCCGCAACATTGTGCTCGCCGTCAACAAGATGGACCTGGTGGGCTATGAGCAGGCGCGCTTCGACGCCGTCGTCGCCGACTATCGCGCTTTCGCGGACCGCATCGGCATGGGCGCATTCGTCGCCATGCCGATTTCAGGCTTGGTCGGCGACAACATCGCGAGCCGATCGGAGCGCACGCCCTGGTATCGCGGCCCGGCGTTGATCGAGCACCTCGAGACCGTGCCGCTCGCGACCGATGCAGAGCAGGCGCGGCCCTTCCGCATGCCGGTGCAATGGGTGAACCGGCCGAGCCACGATTTTCGCGGTTACGCGGGCCTGATCGCCGCCGGGCGCGTACGCCCGGGCGACGCGGTGCGCGTGCTGCCCGCGGGTGGCATGACCACGGTCAGCCGCATTGCCACGCTGGACGGCGACCTGGCCGAGGCCGTGGCCGGCCAATCGGTCACGCTATGCTTCGCCGATGAGCTCGATTGCTCGCGCGGCTGCGTGATCGCAGAGGCCTGCGATCCGCCCGAGGCGGCCGACCAGTTCGAGGCCACGATCGTGTGGATGGCCGACGAGGAGATGCTGCCCGGGCGCACCTACTGGCTGAAGCTCGGCACGCAGACCGTGACAGCGCAGGTGCAGGCGCCGAAGTACCAGCTCAACGTCAACACGCTCGAGCACCTGGCGGCCCGCACGCTGGACCTGAACGCGATCGGCGTCGCCAATATATCCACTGACCAGCCGCTGGTATTCGAAGCCTACGAACAAAGCCGCGAGCTGGGCGGCTTCATCCTGATCGACAAGCTCAGCAACGCCACGGTCGCCGCGGGCCTGCTGCACTTCGCGCTGCGCCGTGCCAGCAACATCCACTGGCAGCTGCTCGACGTGACGCGCGAGCTGCACGCGCAGCTCAAGCACCAGAAGCCAGCGGTACTGTGGTTCACGGGTCTGTCCGGCGCCGGCAAATCGACCATTGCGAATCTGGTCGAAAAGCGGCTGGTGCGGATGAACCGCCACACCTTCCTGCTCGACGGCGACAACGTCCGCCACGGACTCAACCGCGACCTCGGCTTTTCCGATGCCGACCGCGTCGAGAACATTCGCCGCGTTGGCGAGGTGGCCAGGCTGATGACGGACGCCGGCCTGATCGTGATCACCGCCTTCATATCGCCGTTCCGCGCCGAACGCGCCATGGTGCGGCAGATGGTCGCGCCGGGAGAGTTCTTCGAAATCCACATCGACTCGACGCTTGCCGCCGCGGAGGCGCGCGACGTCAAGGGGCTGTACAAGAAGGCACGCGCGGGCCAGCTGAAGAACTTCACCGGCATCGACAGCCCCTACGAGGCTCCGATCGCCCCCGAGATCCACATCGACACGGCCAAGCTCACGCCGGAAGAAGCGGCCGAGCTGATCGTCAGCCGGCTGATGCCATGAACGACACCGAGCTCGCGCGACAGATCGCCGAGAGCGCCGGGCGGCTGCTGATGGACCTGCGCCAGTCTGGGCTGCTCGAGGGCAAGGCGCTCGGCAAACTCGGCGACCAGCTCGCCAACATGTTCATCATGCACGCGCTCCGCACGCATCGCCCGGCGGATGCGCTGCTGTCGGAGGAAGAACAGGACAGCGCCGCGCGGCTCGGCGCCCAGCGCGTATGGATCATCGACCCGCTCGATGGCACTCGCGAGTACGGCGAGGGACGCGCCGACTGGGCCGTACACGTGGCGCTCGCCGTCGGCGGCGTTGCCACGCTCGGTGCCGTTGCCCTGCCTGGCCTGCCACTCACGCTCGGGAGCGGTGACACGTTCGCGCGACCGCGCCATACCGGCAAGCTCCGCATCGTCGTCAGCCGCACGCGACCAGCGGCTGAATCGGTGGTGGTGGCCGATGCGCTCGGCGCGGAGCTCATCCCGATGGGTTCGGCCGGCGCCAAGATCATGGCGGTGGTGCGCGGCGAGGCCGATATTTATCTGCATTCGGGCGGTCAATACGAATGGGACAGCTGCGCGCCGGTCGCGGTCGCGCGGTCCGCCGGCCTGCACGTGTCGAGATTGGACGGCAGTCCACTTCGCTACAACCAGGTCAACACCTACATGCCCGACCTGCTGGTGTGTCCCGCCGAGCTCGCGGAGCGGATCGTCACGCTGGCGGCACGCAAGCCTCCCTGACGACCGCAGGGGCGCCAGGGCAAAGACCACCGTGCGGCGTGCGGGAGCGCCCGCTGACCGGGCGCTCCCGCATCAATCGCTGCAATCGATCAAATCAGGCCGAGCGCCGCCGCACATGCGGGCGGCGCCTGGTCTGTACGCCTGCCGACGCCTTTCGGCAGTATGTAGGTGATCACGAAATGCGCACCCTGAGCCGTGGGGAATACCACATCGTGCAGCGATGTTCCTTCCGTCCAGGAATCGCCAGCGTTGTAGACATGCTTGACGCAGTTGGCGTCATACCAGTCTATCGGCCCGGAATCGGCCGCCAGGCTCAGTAGCAGTATGCCGGGATGGTTGTGCCAGCCGGTAGTGCCGCCCTGGGCATACTTTGCGTCCAGCACGAGGAAATTTGCAGCGCCTTCAGTCTCGACCTGGGCGCTGAAACCCTCTTCGGTGCCGGCCAGCGCGACATGAGCATGCGCATTGACATCATGATTGACCGTGCCGGTCACCAAGACGGAGCTGAACAACAATCCGACTTGCGGGGTCGCCAGCGCGATGCCGGCGGCCAGCGCGGCCAATGCCGCGGTGCTTACGATGAATTTGCTTCGCGGTGTCATCGAATTTCTCCCTTGTTGGCGTAGTTGTGGACCGAGTGCAGACACGGCGGCCGTCGTAGCCCGCCATAGGCGCGGGCTGCGGCGCAGCCGATCCTTCCATTTGACGCCTCGATAATTCAACCGTCAACTGCGCAATGCGACCTCAACAGCCGTTGCCTTCTCGTGGTGGAAACTCACTTCGTGTATGCGGATTGTAAGCCCGGGGTAAGGCAGCTGCGGCAGCGCTCGGCCTAGGCTCCCTCCCGTCCGGTTTCCTCATACCAACGGGAGCAGATCGATGAAAGCAGGAGTTACGACGACGCTCGCAGCCTGTCTCGGCAGCTGCGTGGCAGGGGCGGTCCTGGCAGCCGAACCCACGGATGGCAGCTATTTTGAAGCCAGCTATGCCTTTCCACA
Source organism: Gammaproteobacteria bacterium (assembly GCA_025359205.1). GTDB lineage: Bacteria > Pseudomonadota > Gammaproteobacteria > Steroidobacterales > Steroidobacteraceae > FEN-1191. The sequence goes on along the minus strand of JANYHD010000019.1, from coordinate 155,734 downwards.
GACATCCTTCGCTGGCCTTTCCTCCAACCAGAGCGAGCTGGTCGTGCGGGGCGGCTACAACTTCAACCGCAACTTCGCTGTTGAGGCCATGGCCGCGGCGGGGGCATCCAGCGGGGATATCAACGGCGTCACCCTCAAAGTGGATTCGGCCTACGGCGCGTACCTGAAGGCGCAGTTCGAGGCCGCGTCACACTTCGAAGTGTATGCGCGGGCGGGCTGGGCGCACATCACGCTCAGCAGCAACGCCGTGTCGGGCACCGGCAGCGACAGCAGCTTCTCCTACGGTGTCGGCGCGCAATACCTGTTCAATAAGAACTGGTACGTGCAGGGTGAGTACATGTCGCTCTACGACAAGGACGGCGTCACCATCAAGGGGCCCGCCATCGGCGTGGGCTACCGGTTCTGAGACGGCCCGCGGCGCGCGTTGGCGACTAGGGCAGGCTACTTCGGCCCATCAGGTAGCGATCGCACTCGCGCGCCGCGCCGCGGCCTTCGTTGATGGCCCACACGACCAGGCTCTGGCCGCGCCGGCAATCGCCGGCCGCGAACACGCCCTTGATGCTGGTCGCGTACTTGCCGTACTCGGCCTGCACGTTGCTGCGCGCGTCGACCGCTGTCTTCAGGTCGCGCAGCAGTGATTGCTCGGGGCCGAGGAACCCCAGCGCCAGGAGCGCGAGCTGCGCCGGTAGCGTGCGCTCGCTCTCGGGCATTTCGACCGGCGTGAACTGACCCGCGGCACTCTTCTCCCAGCGTATCGTCACGGTCAGGAGCGAGGCCAGCGCACCGCCGGCGCCGGCGCTGAATTTCTTCACGGTGGTCGAGTAGCTGCGCGGGTCGCCGCCAAAGCGCGCCGCCGCCTCCTCCTGGCCGTAATCGAGCTTGTAGACCTTCGGCCACTCGGGCCACGGGTTGTCGGCCGCACGCGCATCGGGCGGGCGCGGCAGGATCTCGAGCTGCACCAGGCTGCGGCAGCCCTGGCGCATCGCCGTGCCGACGCAGTCGGTGCCCGTGTCGCCGCCGCCAACTACGACCACATCTCTGTCACGCGCATGTATCGCCGCGTGATCCGCCCCGCCGTTCAGGAGCGAGCGCGTACTCGCAGTGAGGTAGTCCATCGCCAGGTGCACGCCCGGCAACGCGCGTCCTTCCACCTGCAGGTCACGCGCCTGCGTGGCCCCGGTACACAGCACGACAGCGTCGAAGTCGCGCTGCAACAACGGACCCTCGACGTTCTCGCCGACGTTGGCGTTGCAGATGAACTTGATACCCTCGCGCTCGAGCAGCTCGATGCGGCGGAGCACAACCACGCGTTTATCGAGCTTCATGTTCGGGATGCCGTACATCAGCAGGCCCCCAGGCCGATCGGCGCGCTCGAGCACCGTCACCAGGTGGCCGGCGCGATTGAGCTGCGCCGCGGCCGCCAGGCCGGCCGGCCCGGACCCAACTACGGCGACCTTCTTGCCGCTGCGCACCGGTGGAACGTGAGGCAACACCCAACCGGACTCGAAGCCCTTGTCGATGATCGCATTCTCGAGTGTCTTGATCGCCACTGGCGCCGCGTTCATGCCGAGCACGCAGGAACCCTCGCAGGGCGCGGGGCACACTCGCCCGGTGAATTCGGGGAAATTGTTGGTCAGGTGCAGCCGGTCCAGCGCCTCGTGCCACAGGCCGCGGTACACCAGGTCGTTCCACTCGGGGATCAGGTTGTTGACCGGGCAACCGGAAGCCATGCCGCTGATGAGCTTGCCGGTCTGGCAGAAAGGCACGCCGCAGTCCATGCAGCGCGCTCCCTGCTGGCGCAAGTGCCGCTCCTCCATGTGATGGTGGAACTCGCCCCAGTCGCGCATACGCTCGCCCGGAGCGCGATCGACTGGCAGCTCGCGCAGGTACTCGATGAACCCTGTAGGTTTACCCATCTGGTCCGTGCCGTTGTATGCGAGCCTAAGCGGGCTGCCTAGTTGCCGCCGACGCGGGCCAGATCGCGCGCGTTCTCCTCGAACGCCACCATGATCGCCTCGTCGCCGGAGAGCCCCTGGTCATGCGCGCGACGTATGCAGGCAAGCACGCGTTTGTAGTCCCTGGGCATGACCTTGACGAAGCGCGGCACCACGCTTTCCCATTGCTTGAGCAGCCCGGCCGCACGCGTGCTGCCGGTCAGGTCGCGATGTGTCGCAACGAGTGCGCGCACCGCGGCGATCTCCGTGGCGTCTTCGAGGCGCTCGACCTCGACCATCTGCATGTTGACGTTGGCCGGGAAGTCGCCCTGCTCGTCGAGCACGTAGGCGACGCCACCGGACATGCCGGCGCCGAAGTTGCGGCCTGTGCGGCCGAGCACGACGACGCGGCCGCCAGTCATGTACTCGCAGCCGTGGTCGCCCACCGCTTCGACGACAGCCTCGACACCGCTGTTGCGCACCGCGAAGCGCTCACCCGCCATGCCGCGGATGTAGGCTTCACCGCTGGTCGCACCGTACAACGCGACGTTGCCGATGATGATGTTGTCTTCGGCCGCGAAGCTCGCGCTCTTCGGCGGGTAGATGATCAGCTTGCCGCCCGAGAGCCCCTTGCCGATGTAATCATTGGCATCGCCTTCGAGCCGCAGGGTCATGCCCGGGGGCAGGAAGGCCCCGAAGCTCTGGCCGGCGGAACCCTTGAAGGTGAGACTGATGGTGTCGGCGGGCAAGCCCTTGGCGCCGTGCCGGCGCGTGATCTCGCTGCCGGTGATCGTGCCGACCACGCGGTTCACGTTGCGGATTGGCAGCTCGGCCTGCACGGGCTCGCCGCGCTCGATCGCAGGCCGGCACAGTTCCAGGATCGTCGTGAGGTCGAGCGACTGCTCGAGGCCGTGGTCCTGCGCCACGCGGTGATGGCGCCCGACCTCGTCACCGACGTCCGGCTGGTAGAGGATGTTGCTGAAGTCGAAGCCGCGCGCTTTCCAGTGATCGACCGCCTTGCGCGGCTCGAGCCGGTCGACGCGCCCGACCATCTCCTCGACACTGCGGAAGCCGAGTTGCGCCATGATCTCACGCATGTCCTGCGCGATGAAGCGCATGAAGTTCACGACGTGCTCGGGTTTGCCCGTGAACTGCTCGCGCAACTTCGGGTCCTGCGTGGCCACGCCCACCGGACAGGTGTTGAGGTGGCACACGCGCATCAGGATGCAGCCGACCGAAACCAGCGGTGCGGTCGCGAAGCCGAATTCCTCCGCGCCCAGGAGCGCGGCGATCACCACGTCGCGCCCGGTCTTGAGCTGGCCGTCGGTTTCGACCACGATGCGATCGCGCAGGTTGTTGAGTACCAGCGTCTGGTGCGCCTCGGCCAGGCCCAGTTCCCAGGGCAGGCCGGCATGCGCGATCGAGGTCTGCGGCGCGGCGCCCGTGCCGCCATCGTAGCCGCTGATCAGCACCACATCCGCGTGCGCCTTGGAGACACCCGCCGCTACCGTGCCCACGCCGACCTCGGCCACCAGCTTGACGCTGATGCGCGCTTCGCGGTTGGCGTTCTTGAGATCGTGGATGAGCTGCGCCAGGTCCTCGATCGAATAGATGTCGTGATGCGGCGGCGGCGAGATCAGGCCCACGCCCGCCGTGGTGTGCCGCGTCTTGGCGATCCAGGGATAGACCTTGGTGCCCGGGAGCTGTCCGCCCTCGCCGGGCTTCGCGCCCTGCGCCATCTTGATCTGCAGCTCGCGCGCGCTCACCAGGTATTCGCTGGTCACGCCGAAGCGCCCCGAGGCCACCTGCTTGATGGCCGAGTTCTTCGAATCGCCATTGGCGAGCGTGGCGTGGCGCGCCGGATCCTCGCCGCCCTCGCCGGTGTTGCTCTTGCCACCGATGCGGTTCATGGCAATGGCCAGCGTCTCGTGCGCCTCCTGGCTGATCGAGCCGTAGGACATGGCGCCGGTCTTGAAGCGGCGCACCAGGCTCTCCACCGACTCCACTTCCTCGAGCGGCACGGCTTCACCGGACTTGAAATCGAGCAGTCCGCGCAGCGTGCACAGCTGCTTTGACTGGTCGTTGATCAGCGCGGCATAGGACTTGTAGGTGGGAAAGCTGCCGGTGCGCACCGACTTCTGCAGCCGGTGGATCGACTCGGGATTGAACAGGTGATACTCACCGGTGGCGCGCCACTGGTACTGGCCGCCGGCGCCGAGCGGCTCGCTGGCGTCGCTGCGCTCGACGAAGGCCGCGCGGTGGCGCATCAGCACTTCCTTCGCCACCACGTCGACACCAATGCCGCCGATGCGCGAAGCCGTGCCCGTGAAGTATTCGTCGATGAGATCCTGGCGCAGGCCCACCGCCTCGAACACCTGCGCGCCGTGATAGCTCTGGATCGCCGAGATGCCCATCTTCGAAGCGACCTTGATGATGCCCTTGGTGGCGGCCTTCACGTAGTTCTTGCAGGCCAGCTTGTGATCGACGTTGGTGAGCAGGCCGTCGCCGATCATGCCATCCATGGTTTCGAAGGCCAGGTAGGGATTGATGGCGCTGCAGCCATAGCCCACCAGCAAGGCGAAGTGATGCACCTCGCGCGCTTCGCCGGTCTCGAGCACCAGGCTCACGCGCGTGCGCAGCTGCTCGCGGATCAGGTAGTGATGGAGCCCCGCCACCGCCATGAGCGCCGGCACCGCGGCGAACTCGCGGTTGATGCCGCGGTCGCTGAGGATCAGCACGCTGACGTCTTCTTCCTCGATCATGCGCCGCGCCATGATGCGCAGCTCCTCCATCGATTTGACCAGGCCCACCTCGCCGCGCGTGACGCGGAACAGGATCGGCAGCACGCCGACCTTCAGGCCCGGCAGGTCCATGCGCCGGAGCCGGGCAAATTCCTCGTTGGTCAGCAGCGGGCCGGGCAATTCGAGCTGACGGCAATCGGCCGGCCGCGGCTGCAGCAGGTTGCCCTCGGTGCCGATCAGCATTTCGCTCGAAGTGATCAGCTCCTCGCGGATGCAGTCGATTGGCGGATTGGTGACCTGGGCGAACAGCTGCTTGAAATAGTCGTACAGCAGCCGCGGGCGCGAGGACAGCGCCGCCAGCGGCGTGTCGTTGCCCATCGAGCCGACCGCCTCGACGCCGCTCCGTCCCATCGGCTCGATCAGCAGCCGCTGGTCCTCGAAGGTGTAGCCAAAGGCTGTCTGCCGCTGCAGCAGCGTGTCGTGGTCGACCTGCGGCAGCGTGCCGGCCGGCGGAAGCGATTCGAGCGTCACCAGGTGCTCGTCCAGCCACTGCCGGTACGGTCGCTCGAGCGCGATCGTGCGCTTGATCTCCTCGTCCTCGATGATGCGGCCCTGCACGGTGTCGACCAGGAACATGCGGCCGGGCTGCAAGCGGCCCTTGCGCACGATGTCCTGCGGCGGAATGTCCAGCACGCCGACTTCCGAGGCCATGATCACCAGGTCGTCGCGCGTGATGTAGTAACGCGACGGCCGCAGGCCGTTGCGGTCGAGCATGGCGCCGATCTGCCGGCCATCGGTGAAGGCCACCGCGGCGGGACCATCCCAGGGCTCCATCAGGCAGGAGTGGTACTGGTAGAAGGCGCGGCGCGCCTCGTCCATGGTTTCGTGTGCCGACCAGGGCTCCGGGATCATCATCATCATGGCGTGCGGCAGCGAACGGCCGGCCAGCACCAGCAGTTCCAGCGTGTTGTCGAACATTGCCGAATCGCTGCCGTTCGGATTGACGACCGGCATGAGCTCGCGCATGTGCTCGCCAAACAGCTCCGACTCGAACAACGATTCGCGTGCCTTGATCCAGTTGATGTTGCCGCGCACGGTGTTGATTTCGCCGTTGTGCGCGATGTAGCGGTACGGGTGGGCGCGGTCCCAGCTCGGGAAAGTGTTGGTGCTGAAGCGCGAATGCACCAGCGCCAGCGCCGATTCCATCAGCGGGCTCTGCAAGTCCGGGAAATAGCGGGCCAGCTGCTCGGTCATCAGCATGCCCTTGTACACCAGCGTCTTGAACGACAGGCTCGCGACGTACCAGTACTCGGCGCCGTCGATGGTCGAGGTGCGGATCTCGTTGTAGGCGCGCTTGCGCACCAGGTACAGGAGCCGCTCGAAGGCCATGTCGTCGATCGGCTCGGCGCCGCGGCCGACGAATACCTGGCGCATGAAGGGTTCGCTGAGCCGCGCGGTCTCGCCGAGCGTCGAATTGTCGGTCGGCACGGTGCGCCAGCCAAGCAGCGTCAGCCCCACCGATTGCACGATGTGGCCGAGTTGTTCCTCGAGCTTGCGCCGCTTGGTCGGATTGCGCGGCAGGAACACCAGGCCGCAGGCGTACTGTCCCGCCTCCGGCAAGGCGATGCGCGCCTTGCGCGCCGCCTCCACCAGGAACCGGTGCGGCATCTGCACCAGCACCCCCGCGCCGTCACCCGTGTTCGCCTCGCAGCCGCAGGCACCGCGGTGATCAAGGTTGCGCAGGATCTCGATGGCCTGCTGCACGATGCGATGCGACTTGCGGCCCTTGATGTCGACGACAAAGCCGACGCCGCAGGCTTCGTGCTCGAACTGCGGGTCGTAAAGGCCCGCCTTCGGCGGTGGCGCCAATCGCGTGCTGTTTCCGGCCATGTGGTCCCTCATTGCAAACTCTGCGCCCGCTCACTGCGGCAGTCGCGCACGGGCGAACCGTCCCGCGCAGGCCAGGAACGGACAATTAACCGAATAATTTCAGAGACTTGCGGCGGGTAAGCCGGGCCAGCGACCTGAGAAACCGCCCGGGCGACCAGACCGCCAGCGGTTCTGCGCCTGGCGCCGAACAGCACCCTTGAACCTATGGCCTGAATATTACTGACGATGATTCGGCGGTCAATGTATTCATTGCCATGAGGTTAGGCGTCGGGAATCGCGGGACGCGCGGTCGTCGATCCGCCGCACTGACCTGGGTCAAGTCGCTCCCCGATACTCGCTGTGTTGACCCAGGTCAGTGCAGCAGACCGACAACTACTCGTCTCACGAGACCACTGGCTGCGCGGGATTGTGCACTACGCGACTTGGCGGGTTGCGCATGGGTCGAGTGGCCGGTCAACAAAGCGAGCATCGGGGAGCGACTGGACCGGCCACTCGACCCATGCTCAACGCGCTGTGTCGGCAGGCGGTGAGAAATCTGGTGCCGACAGCGGCATCGTGACCACCGCCCCGAATTTGGCGATCGCCTCCCGGATCTTGGCAGCATCGCCGATCAACACGATGTCGAGATCATCCGGCGAGGGGAACGCCGCATCGATGACCGCGTGGACCGAAGCCGCATCGGTCGCCACGAGGTCGGAGCCGAAGTGGCCGACGTAGCTCTCCGGCAGGTCGTAGAAGTCGAGGTCGCCCAGCGCGACCGCCCAATCGAAAGGCGTCTCGAAAGCCAACGGGTACTGGCCGAGCAGGTAGTTGCGCGCCGAGTCCGTCGCCGCACCGTCCAGGCCATCGTGCTTGAGCTTCCCCAGGGTTGCGAGCGCCAATTCGAGGGCGCGCGCGGTGTTGTCAGTCTGCGTAAACGAACTGATCGCAAACTCGCCGGCCACCGCGCCGCGCGTGAAGCGCGAACTCGCGTCGTAAGTGAGGCCGGCCTTGAGCCGCAGCTCGCGATTAAGCATCGAGCCAAAACTGCCGCCGAAAGCCAGGTTCGCTATGTTCAGCGCGGGCCGCAGATCGTAGTGGCGTGGCACGCCAACATTCGCTATCCAGAAATAGGTCTGGGCGGAGCCCGGGGAGTCCACCAGCAGCAGGCGCCGACCGTGGACGCGCGCGGCGGGCAGGAGCGGCGCCAGCGGTGCCGCCGCACGTTTCCAGCCGCCAAATACGGCCGTCACATCGCGGCGCACCTGCGCGGGATCAAAGTCGCCGGCAATGACCAGGATCGCCCGGTCGGCCCCGGTTTGCGCGGCATAGAAGCCCGTGACGTCAGCGCGCGTGAGGCGTGCGAGCGAGGTCTCGCTGCCGCCGACCGTGCGGCCGTAGGGGTGGCCGGCAAACAGCATGGCGCGGCCATAACTGCCGAGCAGCGCCTGCGGCGAGGAATCCTTTGCGGCCTTCAGTTCCTCGATGCGCCGTTCGCGCAGCTTTTCGAACTCGTCGGCCTCGAAACACGGATGCAGCACGGCCTCGCCCAGCAGTTCCAGCATGAGGCGGCTGTCGTGCGCGAGGAACTGCCCCTGCACCTGGATGAATTCGGCGTGCGCCGCGGCGTCGATGTTGCCACCTGAACCTTCGACCGCATCGGCGTAGGCATAGGCGTCGCGCGAGCCGGCGCCATGCGTGAGCAGGTCCGCGGCAAGCGCCGCCGTGCCATCACGCCCGGGCGGATCGAGCATCGCACCACCGCGCAACAGCAGGTTGAAAGCCACCAGCGGAATATCGTGGCGCGGTACCAGCACCAGCCGCAGGCCATTGGGGAGCGTGACACGCTCGTTGGCCGGCACCGGCACGTTGACGTGATTCGGGACTGCCGTCACGGCAGGCGCAGCAGCGGCCGGCACCGCGCCAGCCGCAGACCCAGCCACGATGCTTGCCAGGACCATGAGAGTCACCCTCATTGCTCAGTGCCCGGCCGCCGGACGCGGCAGCAGTACGCCCACGGTGCGGTGCTCGGGCTTGAAAACCTCGCGCGCCACGGCCAGCACGTCGGCAACCGTCACGCGCTCGTAGGCGTCCGGTGCCGCAAACAGCTTGCGATAGTCCCCGTGCAGCACCGCGTACTCGCCCAGCAGCCTTGCCTTGCCGTCGATGGTCGAGACGCCGCGCCAGAACGAGGCCGCGACCTGGTGCTTGGCGCGCGACAACTCCGCCGCGGTGACGCCCTTGGTGAGCAGCTGCGCCAGCTCGCCATTCAGCGCCTGCTCGAATTCGCTGCTCGAGGCGCCTTCGGCCAGCGTGGCGTAGACCGAATACGTGTTGGGATCGAAACCCTCGGACCAGCCGCTACCCACCTCCACCGCGAGCTTGCGCTCCTCCACCAGCGCGCGATGCAAGCGCGCGGCGTCCCCTTCGGTGAGTATGGTCTGGAGCAGGTTCAGCGCCGGCGCGCGCGGATCGTCGGCCGCGATGGCGTGCCAGGCCACCTGCACCAGCGGGTTCTGCCCACTGCGTTCGATCACCAGTCGCCGCTCGCCCGTCTGCTCAGGTTCCACCGTGCGCACCGGCAAAGTCGCCGGACCGCGCGGAATGGAGCCGTAATATTTCTCCACCAGCGCGAACACCTGCTCGGGCTCGACGTCACCCACCAGCACCAGCGTGCAGTTGTTGGGCGCGTACCAGGTGTGATAGAAATTCTGCAGGTCGCCCAGCGTCCAGGCCTTGATGTCTGAAGGCCAGCCGATGGTCGGAATGCGATAGGGGTGCGCGATGAACGCTGTGGCCTGAACCTGCTCATTCAGGAACGAGGGATTGCTGTCCTCGACACGCAGGCGTCGTTCCGAGTAGACCACCTCGCGTTCCTTCTCGACGACCTGCGGGGCAAACGCGAGGTTCGCGAGCCGGTCGCTCTCGAGTTCCAGCACCAGCTCGAGCGTCGAGCGCGGAAACCAGTCCTGGTAGACCGTCACGTCCTGTGAGGTGTAGGCGTTGTTGCTGCCACCGCTCGACTCGAGCAGTCGGTCGAACTCGCCCTGCGCGCGACGCGAAGTGCCGTTGAACATCATGTGCTCGAAGAAATGCGCGAGCCCGGTGGTGCCCGAACCCTCGTTGCGACTGCCGACGTGCACCCAGTTGAAGAGCGCGACACTCGGGATGTTGTGGTCGGGCCAGACAATTACCTGCAATCCGTTGGCGAGCGTGCGCGTCTGGATCGCCGCCCCGGCGCTGGCAAAGCTCATGGGTGCGGCCGCGGGCGCAGCAGAGCGAGCCGCACATGATGCGTTATAGAACACCCCGCCGAGCGCAGCCGCAGCGAGCACGGCGGCGCCGAGCAGCGGGCCGCCAAGCCAGCGCCTCGCGCCTGCGCGCATCGCCGCCCGCCACCCGGATTCATGGTTCGCAACCACGCTGGCCGCATCAACCGGCGGGCAGGCAGGCCTGCGACTGCTTCTTCAGCTCGGTGCACAAATCGTGCACCCGCTGCGATGATGGCAGTGCAACCTGCAGGCGCACGACCGCCTTGCCATGCGAACTCGCCGCGGCGTAGTGCGGCTGGAGTGATTTCAGCTGCGCCGGGAAGCGGCCGCTGAGCTTGTGCCACGCAGTCTCTGCACTGGCCTTTGAAGCAAAGGCGCCGAGCTGGGCGTAGTGGCCACCAGTCGTCTTGGCCGCCGGTTTGGCCGCCGGTTTGGCCGCGCTCTTTACCGCGGGTTTGACCGTGGGTTTGGCAGCGAGCTTCAAGGTGACCGGCGCCGCGGCGCTGGCGGCTGGCGCAGATGGCGGTTTCACAGTCGTTGCCGTCATGCCAGGCGTCGCCATGGTGCCGGGCGATGTCGCAGCGCCAGGCGCGAGGGCGGCCGTTGCTCCACCCGCCGGGGGCTGGCCGCCGGACGTGAGCTGGAAGTTCTCGATGCGCACGCGCGCTTCCTGCGCCCATTTGCCGTCGGCGTGCGTTGCCACGAACTGTTGATAAGCATCGAGCGTGTCGGCCTTGGAGGCGGCCTGCCAATCGCGATCCTCAGCGAGTTGCTTGACACGCTCTTGCGCAGGAACGCCGAATTCACTGTCCGGGTGCTGGCGCAGGAAATCCTGGTAGGCCTCGGTCGTATCGGCGGCTTGCGCAGCCTTCCAGTCTTCCCCGACGCGGCTGCAGCCGGCGATCACAATCGTGACCGCCGTCAGCATGGCGATCAGTCCAATATGAGACTTGCGCATTCTTTTCTCCACGGTGAAGTCGGATATTGTAACAGCATGTCCGAACTGCCACGCCGCCGGCTGCTCGACCGCCTGGGTTCCACGCCCTCGCTGATCGCCCAGCACACACGCCTGATCGGTGACATCGACACTGCTGGTGCGCTGCTGGTCAACGGCACCGTGCAAGGCAATGGCCGCGTCGGCGGCGAAGTTGCCCTCTCCACCGGCGCCCGCTGGGAGGGCGACTTGCAGGCCGAGCGCGCCGTGATCGCGGGCACGGTGATCGGCAATATCACCGTAGCCGACAAGCTGGAAATCGGCGCCAACGCGCGCCTGCGCGGTCGCGTTTCCGCCAAGCGCATCGCGATCGCGCTCGGTGCGCAGATCGAAGGCGACGTGGCCTGCACCGGCAGCGAGCCGATCATCGAGTTCGTCGAGAAGCGCGCTGCGGTACCTGAACCCTAGGGTCCGTTCGCACCCAAGGAAAACGCCGCGATGCCGGTTTCAGGCTCCTGGCAGCAGTACCAGCTGGTAGAAACCCCCGCCGCTGTAATCGAGCAGGTACAACTCGCCGTTGGCGTCCTCAGCAAGTGCTGATGGGTTGATTCCACTGCTGCCACTGCTGGCCATGGTCAGCGTCGATGAAGCGCTGGTCGCCGCATCGAAGTGAAACAGCCGGCCGCTGATGTAGTCGGCGCACACGTACTGCCCCGCCAGTGCCGGGTACAGGCTGCCCCGATAGACGAAGCCGCCGGTGATCGCCTCGTCCGGACTGTGGGGATACTCCGCAACCGGATCAGTCACCATGGCGCCGGATCCACAGGTCGAGTTGTACACGTGCGCACCTTCGCGGCAGCGCCAGCCCAGGTTGGCCGGCGCGCTGATGCGATCGACCTCTTCCCACAGGTTCTGTCCCACATCGCCGATCCAGAGCGCGCCGCCACTGCGATCGAAGCTGTACTGCCAGGGGTTGCGCAATCCCCAGGCGTAGATCTCGGCACAGGGCGCGCTGCCGTTGCCGCCGCTGCCGCCGCTGCCGCCACAGAGTGCGTTTCCGGCGTAGGGATTGCCGGCCGGAATCGCATACGGCGTCACGCCTGCGTCCACATCGATACGCAGCATCTTCCCCAGCAGCGTGTCCAGGTTCTGCCCGTTGCCGATCGCGCCGTGCATGTCGCCGCCGCCGCCGCCATCGCCCAGCCCCAGGTACAGATAGCTGTCGTGCCCGAACAGCACGTGGCCGCCGTTGTGATTCGCTTCTGGCTGGTTTACCTGCAACAGGATCACCTCGCTCGCCGGATCGAGCGTGGCGCCAGCGTCGCTGGTGCGGTACTCCGCCAGGCGTGACACGAGTTGCCCGCCTACTGTGGTGGTATAGGACACATAGGCACGCGGGTCCGTGGGAAAATTGGGATGGAAGGCCAGTCCGAGGAGCCCGGTCTCGCCGCAGCAGGTCACGCGACCACTGATGTCGAGGAAGTCCGTGAAGCTGGCCGTGCCGGCCTGATTGGCGAACACCCGGATATGCCCGGCCTGTTCGACGACGAACCAGTGGCTGGAAACGCCCGGCGCCTGCAGCGCACCGACCGGCATGCTGAAGGTCAGCGCCGCAAAGGCGCGCGTCACGCTCAGCGTGTAGGCCGGCGGCGGCGGCGGACTGACCAGGCTGCTGCTGCCGCCCCCGCAGGAGCTCTGCAGCAGCGCCGTGCAGGCGATCAATAGCAAGGTTCGAACCCGCGTCTCGCTCTTCATGCCGCATACCCCGCTATAATTTGCGGCTGGATCCGGGACCCCGCATTTCCGCCGCGTCATCGTGGCACAGGCGCAGCGGCCCCGGCAGTGGCTGCGGCGTCTGCGGCCGGCGACATCACGCGGTAGGCACCTTGAACGCAGCGCGGCTCATACACTTGGTGGCACACCGCGGCAACGCGGCCGAATTCCCCGAGAATACACTGCCGGCGTTCGTGTCCGCGCTGGAACTGGGCGTGCGCTTCCTGGAGCTCGACGTGCAGCTGAGCCGCGACGGCGTGCCGATCGTCACGCATGATCACCTGTTGGCGCGCACCACCGGGCTCCCCGGCAGTGTCTTCGACCACGATGCCAGCGAACTGGCCACCATCGAGGCTGCCGAGTCCCAGCGCTTCGGTACGCGCTTCACCGGTACGCGGCTGGCACTGCTGCGCGACGTGCTGCAGCTGCTGGCCGGGCGGCCCGAGATCACGCTGTTCATCGAGATCAAGCGCGCCAGCCTCGCGCAATTCGGGCACGACCACGTGGTCTCGCAGGTGCTCGAGGTGATCAGGCCGTGGCGCGCGCAGTGCGTGGTGATTTCCTTCGACCTCGCGGCAATTCATCGCGCGCGGCGCCTGGGCGATGCACCCATTGGCTGGGTGCTTGAATCCTCTGACGATCACAGCCGCCTGAAATACGAGGCCTTGCAGCCGCAGTTCCTGTTCTGCGATCACCTGAAGCTCCCGCCCGCGGGCCGCCTGTGGCAGGGACCATGGCGCTGGGTGATCTACGAGGTCGCGACCCTGCCGCTGGCACTCAGCCTTGCCGAGCGTGGCGCCGATTACGTCGAGACCATGGCCGTCCGGGAAATGTCCGCCGCGCTGCGCGGACTGCGTGCCACGCAATGAGCCGCAGCTACGACGTAGTCGTGGCCGGCGGTGGCATCCACGGCACCGGGATCGCACAGGCGGCTGTCGCGGCGGGCCACTCGGTGCTGGTGCTCGAACGGAGCGCACTGGCCGCGGGCTCCTCCAGCCGTTCCAGCAAGCTGATCCACGGGGGACTGCGCTACCTGGAATCGGGCCAGCTGCGGCTCGTGCGCGAGAGCCTGCACGAGCGCGCGCTGCTGTTGCGGCTCGCTCCCGAGCTGGTGCGCCTGCAGAAATTCTACATTCCCCTGTACGATCACAGCCGGCGCAAGTCCTGGCAGTTGCGCATCGGACTTGGCTTGTATGCGCTGCTCGCCGGACTCGACGCGGCGGCGCGCTTCGGCACTGTGCCGCGCGCTGAGTGGGCGTCGCTCGACGGCCTTGAGCTGGAGGGACTCCGGCAGGTCTACTGGTACCACGATGCGCAGACTGACGACGCGCTGCTCACGGCGGCGGTGATGCGCTCGGCGCAGGCGCTCGGCGCCGAGCTGGCGCTGCCGGCCCGCTGCACCGGCGCCACGCTCACTGCCGATGGCGTGCAGGTGCGCTACCTGCGCGACGGCGTCGAGCAGCAGTGCAGCGCGCGCGTGCTGGTCAACGCGGCCGGACCCTGGGCCGACGCGCTCGCGCGCAGCATCACGCCGGCAATCAACGTGCCCGCGTTGGAGCTCGTGCAGGGCACGCACCTGCTGCTCGACGGTCCGCCGCAACGCGGCGTCTACTACGTCGAGAGTCCGCGCGACGGCCGCGCGATCTTCGTCATGCCGTTCCGCGGACAACTCATGGTGGGCACGACCGAGGTGCGCTTTCACGGCGACCCGGCCACGGTGGCGCCCGGTCCGCACGAGGTGCATTACCTGCTGGGCGTGCTGCGCCACTATTTCCCGCGCTTCCGCGACACCGCAGCTTCACAGCTGCGCGGCGAGTTCGCGGGCCTACGGGTACTGCCGGCTGGCGGCGGCCACGCCTTCCATCGCTCGCGCGAGACGCTGCTGGTGCCCGACCGTCCGGCGCGCCCGCGCGTGCTGTCGATCTACGGCGGCAAACTGACCACTTGGCGCGCGGTGTCGGAGCGGGTGCTGGCACAGATCAGCGCTTCGCTGCCGGTGCGGAGCGCACGCGCGCGCACCGACGCCATCGAGCTGCATCCGGCATGAGCCGCTGCGTGCTCGCCCTCGACCAGGGGAGCCACGCCAGCCGCGCCTGCCTGTTCGACGGGTCCGGCCACTTGCTCGCCAGCGCTTCAGTGCCGGTCGCCACCACGCGTCGCGGCGCTGCCGAAGTTGAACAGGACGCCGACGAACTGCTGCAGTCGCTGCGCAGTGCCGCGGCGCAGGCCGTGGCCGAGGCGCAGGAGCCGCGCCTGGAACTCGCGGCGGCCGGGCTGGCGGTGCAGCGTTCGACCATCGTCTGCTGTACGCGCAAGGATGGCCGTGCGCTGGCGCCGGCCCTGTCTTGGCAGGATCACCGCAACGCCGGCTGGCTGCAGACGCTTGCGCCGCAGGCGGCACGCATCCGCGAGCTGACGGGCCTGCCGTTGTCGGCGCACTACGGCGCCAGCAAGGTGCGTTGGTGCCTCGATCACCTGCCGGAAGTCGCGCGGGCCGCGGCCGCGGGCGAACTGCTGGCGGCGCCGCTGGCAAGCTACCTCGCCATGCACCTGCATAACGGCGCCGCGGGTGCAGCAGGCACAGCGCGCGTCGACGCCGCCAATGCCGCGCGCACGCTGCTGTTCGATTCGGCGCGGCTGGACTGGTCGAGCGAACTGCTCAGACTGTTCGCGCTCGAACGTGCGTACCTGCCGGAGCATGCGCCCACGCGCGGCGATTGGGGCACGCTGTCGCTGGCCGGCCAGGACGTGCAACTGTGCGCGGTTACGGGCGACCAGTCGGCGGTGCCTTACGCCGAGGGTCCGGCCGATCCCGCGACGCTGTACGTGAACCTGGGAACGGGTGCATTCATCCAGCGTCCGCTGCGCACGCGCCCGGCGGCACCGGCACCGCTCCTCGGCAGCGTATTGAGCCGCGATAATGCTGGCGCGATTTACTCCCTCGAAGGAACCGTCAACGGTGCCGGCGCCGCCGTCAGCTGGTTCTGCGCCCAGGAGCACTGTGATGAACAGGCACTGTGGGCGGCGCTCGAAACGCTGGACGCTCGAACGGCACTGCCGGTGTTTCGGAATGGCGTCGGTGGCCTCGGCTCGCCCTGGTGGCGGCCGACGATGGAGTCACGCTTCATCGACGAGGCGGGCGCAAGCGCAGTTGACATCCTGGCGCGCTTCGCCGCCGTGATCGAGAGCATCGCCTTCATGATCGCTGCCAACGCCGCGCTGCTGGAGCAGCAGGGCGGCGCGCCGCAGCGCGTGCTGCTGGCTGGCGGCATGAGCCGCTCGCACTGGCTGTGCCGGCGCCTCGCTTCGCTGCTCGGATTGCCGGTGCAGGTCACCGCAGCCGAGGCCAGCGCGCGCGGCGTCGCGCGGCTGGCCGCACCGGACCTGGCCGCGAACTGGCCGGGCACACCAACCCGCAGCTGGCAGCCGGAGCGCGACGCCGCGCTGCAGGCGCGCTACCACCGCTTCCTCGACGCAGTCAACTCCGGAATGACGCCGGTGCCTTAGGGCTCGTCAACGTCCCTGGGGCCGCTGCGGCGGCGGCCCGTGTTGCTCGCTGCCCGGCGCCGAGTCGTGGAACGCGGCGAACTGCGCCACGGCGTAGCGATCCGAGTAGGCATTGGCCAGCAGGCCGGACAGGAATCCGCAGTGCCCACCGTGTGCCGTACGCCTGACTCGCAGCAGCGGCGTTGGCGCGAGCCGCGCGAGGTCAGCAGCCGGAATGATCGGGTCATCGTCGGCGGCCAGGATGCGCGCCGGCACGCCCAGCGTGAGCAGGCGTGCGCCCGTGATCGAGTAGCCATCGAGGTAAGCGGCGCTGTCGGCGAAGGCCGTGCGCTCACGCACCAGCACGTCGGTCATGATGCGCAGGCTCCGCGAGCGCAGCAGCTCGCGGAAATCATAGGCGTCGGGCCAGCATTGCTGCTTGTAGCGCAACGAGCGCGACCACCGCTGCACGAAATAAGCGTGGTACACGGGCCAGCCTTCCTCGAGCGCACGCAGCGTATGGTCCGGATCCAGGACCGGCGAGATCGCGACCACGCCCGCGACGCGCTCGGGCAGCGCCGGCTCGGCGCAGGCGCGCAACAGGAAATTTCCGCCGAGCGAGAAGCCCGCCAGGTACAGCGGCTGCGCGCCGCAGCGTGCTGCCATCGCGCGCAATGCACCGGTGACGTCCGCGAGGCGGCAGGAGTGAAACAGCCCGCGGTTGAGCGCTTGCGTGCGGCCGTGATCGCGCAGGTTCAGCCGTACGATCTCGTAGCCTTGCGCATAAAGCAGCGCCGCGAGCGAGAGCACGTAGCAGGAATCGGCATTGCCCTCCCAACCGTGCAGCAAAACTGCGGTGCGCCCGCAGGACGCGGGGTTCGGGCTGTGCCAGGCCTGCAGCCGTACGCCATTGCCGCAATCGAGCAGCCAGGGTCGCGCCACAGCGCGCAGCGCGCGCGACTGCCAGCGCGTCCAGGTGCGCCGCGGCGGGAGGCTCGGCAGGATCGATTGCAGGTGCCCGCCGCGCAGCCAGGCGCGCGGCCGGAAATCCGTCGCCCATTCCTGCGCGACGTGGGACCTAAGCGCCCGCGTCAAGGCAGCGGCCGGGTGTGTACTTCGATGCGATTGTTGGCCGCCGCCGCGCGATTCCACTCGCCCGCGGTGAGCGGCGGCGAGATCGCGGGATACGGTGTCACGACCTCATCCGCGCTGCCGGTGACGAGTTGCAGGTCGGGCGATCCGCGCCCGCGTCCGGCCTGCGCTGCCAGCAAGCTGGCGAACGCGGGCGACTGGAGCTTCGCCGTGTCGGCGTATTCCAGCGGGTTGCCGATCACGCTGCACTTCGAATAGGCGATGTCCGCAGCCGGGAGCTGCTGCGCACCCGGCTCTCCCTGCATGCAATAGCGGCCAGTGTAGCTGCGGATCTCGACCACGCCGCGAAAGCCCGCGGCGGTGAGTCGCGCCAGCAGCGAGCGCAGCGGCTCGAGGCGCGCGCCGCCGAGCGGCGCTTCACCGAAGGGCACCGTCTCGACCAGCGCCATGTCCTCGTGCACGACGGTCGCAGCCGGCGCGCCAGGCGTCGGCGTGGTCGTCGAAGCGACGGGTGCGGCCACAGGCACAGACGCCGTCGCGAGTGCGGGCACTGCCGCGGGCGCCGCCGCGGGCGCGGCATTCACGACCCTGGCGACCGGAGAAACCACGCGGTTCATTTCATCGCGCGCGGTCTGGTACCAGAGCAGGCCCGCCGCCGCCGCGATGAGCGCGGCCACCGCGGCGAGCCACAGCACGGCCCGACCGCCGCTGAACGGGCGCGCAGGTGCCTGGTCCGTTGCGGGTGCAGCCGTGGTCGCGGGCACTGACGCCTCGTCCATGAGCGCGCGCACTTCGCTGATGATCTGGCCAGTATGCTGCGCGAGCGTGGCGGCCACGAAGCGCCGCAGCTCGATGCCATGGTCGCGCAGCAACGCGTCGAGCTGCGCGCGCAGCTCCGGCGTGAGACCTGCGACTGCTGCCGCACTCCCCGCCGCAGGCGTGGACAGGGCCGCAGCGGCGCCCGCCGCGGCGGGCGCCGGTGTTGCCGGCACCGCGGTTGCCGCCCGCGCCAGGCGCTCCGCATCCGGCTCGCCCAGCAGGCGCAGCTGTTCGAGCGCGCGGCTGACATCGCCCGGGCGTGTCTGCTTGGGCAGCACGCCCACCGCGCCGAGCGCGCGCGCCTGATCGAGGTACAGCGCGCCTTCCTGCGAGGTGTACATCATTACCGGGATGGCCGCGGTGCGCGGATCGCTCTTGATGGCGCTGAGCGCCTGGAAACCGTCCATCCCCGGCATCAGGTGATCCATGAAGATCACGTCCGGATGCTGGTTGTGGAGGTACTCGATCGCCTCTTCGGCGGAACCCGCGCCGTCGACCTGCAGGTCGTAGCGCTCGAGAATGCGGGTCAGGAACGTGCGTGCAGAGCGCGAATCATCGACTATCAAGGCACGCTTGGCGCTCATGCGGTTCCCCGGGCACGGCCGTCGAGGCCGGCTCAGGGGCAATATTAGCGCGCGCGCAATGCTCCGCGTAGAACTCCCGCATGCGAGCGGCCATCAGGGCGGAGGACCAGCCGCGCGCGTACACCTGGCCCTGCACGCCGCAGCGCTCCGCACGCTCGGGATCATCGAGCAGTTGCAGCACGGATTGCGCGAATGCTGCCGGCTCGTCCGGCGCGACGCGCGCACCGCAGCCCGGCTGCAGGATCGAGGCCGTGCCCAGGTGCGCGGTCGAGACCACCGGACAGGCCTGCGCCATGGCCTCGAGCAGCACCAGTCCCTGGGTCTCGGTGCGCGAGGCGAACACGAACACGGCCGCGGCCGCGTAACAGTCGGCCAGCGAGCGTTCGCGATCCAGGTAACCCACGAACGCGACATCGCGCACCAGGCCCAGGCGTGCAACCTGCGCGGCGAGTGGGGCGCGCGCCGGCCCTTCGCCCGCGATCACCAGCAGCGCGTCGGGACGGCTGCGCCGCACTTCGAGGAAACTCTCCAGTAGGAAGCCGATGTTCTTTTCGTGCGCCACGCGCCCGACGTACAGCAGCAGCGGACGGTCCGGCGGCAAATTCTGCAGTCGCCGGAAACGCGCACCGTCGCCACGCACGAAGCGATCAGCCGGCAGCCCCGTTGGAATTACCTGCACCGGCCGGCGCACGCCGCTGGCCGCGAGCATCTCGCGCATCGGCTGCGAGGGCGCGATGACCGCATCGACCTGCGTGCACTGCGCACGCGTGACCGCGCGCGCCAGGCGCCGGCCGAGTGCCCGCGGCAGCAACGGCACGTAGTGGTGCAGGTATTCCTCGAAGAAGGTGTGGTAGGTCTCGACCACCGGGATGCCCGCCGCGCGTGCGAACCGCACTCCCGCGTAGTGCGCCAGGAAGGGCGTGTGCACATGCACGAGATCGAAGTTCTGGCCCGGCAGTGCCTGCAGCGCGCGCTGCAACTCGCCCCAGAGCATGCGCCGATCCTCAGGATCGCGCGGCACCTGCCCCGAACGCACGCGGATCACATCCGGATCGTCCGGCACGGCCGGCGCCTCGGCGTACTGCGGCACCACCAGCGTCGTGTCAACGCCGGCCGCGGCAAGGTCGGCGCGAAACGTCGCTATGGAAGTGGACACGCCGTTGACGCGTGGAAAGTAAACATCAGAAATGAACAAAACCCGCATCAGCTCGGGGCTCAGGCGAGTGCCAGCCCGCAGACGGCCAGCAATGCGCCAATCGCGGCGCCGGCCAGTACGTCGGTCGGGTAGTGGAGTCCCAGCACCACGCGCGAGAGCGCGATCAGCGCGGCCGCTGGCACCAGCACCCAGCCCAGCACCGGGAAATGCGCGACCGCCTGGCATGTGAAGCACACGGCGTGCAGAGTATGGCCCGAAGGAAAGCTGTAGCGATCCAGGGGTGCCATCTCTAGCGTGATGCCCGGATAGCGGATAAACGGGCGCTCGCGCACCAGCACCGACTTCAGCCGGCGGTAGATCAGGAGCCCGGCCAGACCCGTCGCCATCATGATGAGTGCCGGCCTGATAGCCGCCGCGCCAAACAGCAGCGGCATCGCGGCCAGCAGCAGGTACCAGAACACGCCATCGCCCAGCCGGCTCGCGATACGCATCGTCTCGCGCAGCCACGGCCGGCCCGCCGCACGATTGAGGCCGCGACACAGCCGGTATTCGGCGTCATCGAATCGGGCAAGTACGAGTTGGGCGCGATTCATGCCTGGCATCCTGCGCAGGCGATGCTACTGTCGGGTTACCAGACGATGACAGTTGTGTGACAACCCAAAATTCTGCTCAATTAAGTGAACCAGTTACGGCTCATTCCTGAGCCGCCAGTTCAATCGCGGATGCCGACCCCGCGATTCATCAGCTGCAGCGCCGTGACGAACAGCGCCACCGCCAGCGCCACCATGATGGCAAAAGCGCTGCTGACGCTGACGTCGCTGACGCCCAGGAAGCCGTATCGAAAGGCATTGACCATGTGCAGGATCGGATTGACGTGCGAGAGCGCGCGCGCCCACGGCGGCAGCATCGCGACGGAATAAAACACACCGCCGAAGTACGTGAGCGGCGTGAGCACGAAGGCCGGGATCCAGTTGACCTGATCGAAGTTCTTGGCGAACACCGCATTGATGAAGCCGCCGAGCGAGAAAATCAGCGAAGTGAGCAGCACCGCCGCGATGAGCAACCCCAGGTGCTGCACCGGCAGGTGCGCGAAGATCAGCGACACGACAGTCACCACGCCGCCGACCATCAGCCCGCGCACCAGGCCGCCAGTGGCGTAGCCTGCCACGATGATCCAGTTGGGGAGCGGCGAGACCAACAGCTCCTCGACGTGCTTGCCGAACTTGGCACCGAAGAACGAAGACACTGAGTTGCCGTAGGAATTGGTGATCACGGACATCATGATCAGCCCGGGCGCGATGTACTGCATGTAATCGAAACCGCCCATCTGCCCGACGCGCCGCCCGATCAGGCTGCCGAAGA
Source organism: Gammaproteobacteria bacterium (assembly GCA_025359205.1). Lineage (GTDB taxonomy): Bacteria > Pseudomonadota > Gammaproteobacteria > Steroidobacterales > Steroidobacteraceae > FEN-1191. The sequence continues at coordinate 134,712 of JANYHD010000019.1, read as the reverse complement.
TCACGAAATAAAGGATCGCGGTCACCGCCGAGGGCACCAGCGTCTGGCCCCAGATGCGCACGATGCGGCTGTATTCGCGGATCACGATGGTCGCGAAGCCGATCCAGCGGGTCGAGTTCAGCGACGGTGCCGCGGCGCTCACTGCTGCTGCGCTTGCCTCAGGCATGACTGCCCTTGTGTTCGACCAGCCGCATGAATACTTCCTCGAGCCGGTTGACCTTGTTGCGCATCGACAGCACGTCGAGGCGCTGCGCCGCGAGCTGCGCAAACAGGCCGTTCAGGCTTTGGTCTTTGGACACTTCCGCCTCGAGCGTATGATCGTCGATGCGGGTAAGCGCGAAGCCGGTGACTTGCGGCGCGACCGCCACCGGGTCGCGCAGGTTCAACACGAAGGTCTCGGTATGCAGCCCGCGCAGCAGGTTGCTCATGCGGTCACGCTCTACGATGAGACCGTTGTCAATGATGGCGATGTTGCGGCACAGATTCTCGGCTTCCTCGAGGTAATGCGTAGTGAGGATGATGGTGGTGCCGCGCGCGTTGATGTCGTTGAGGAACTCCCACATCGAGCGGCGGATCTCGATGTCGACGCCGGCGGTTGGCTCGTCGAGCACCAGCAGGCGCGGCTCGTGCATCAGCGCGCGCGCGATCATCAGCCGGCGCTTCATGCCGCCCGACAGAGCACGCGCCATGCCGTTGCGCTTGTCCCACAGTTGCAGCTGGCGCAGGTATTTCTCGGCGCGCACGCGCGCCACCGGCCGCGGAATGCCGTAGAAGCCCGCCTGGTTGATGACAATGGTGAGCGGCGACTCGAACTGGTTGAAGTTCAGTTCCTGCGGCACCACGCCGATGCAGGACTTGGCACGCTCGAGCTGCGCGTCGAGGTCGTAGCCGAACACACTGGCGGTGCCCGCGGTCTTGTTGATCAGCGAGGTGATGATGCCGATCAGCGTGGTCTTGCCGGCGCCGTTTGGACCCAGCAGCGCGAAGAAATCACCCTGCTCAACGTCGAGGTCGACACCGCGCAGCGCCTGCACGCCATTGCGGTAGGTCTTGGTCAGCCCACGTATCGACAGCGCCTGCAAGCTACTTCGCGAGCTGAAACAGGCTGGAAGGCACCCAGCCCTCGTTGCCCAGCTCGTCCGTCACTTTCCACAGATGCCTTCCTTCTCGCCGGTGGGATACAGCGTCATCCCCGGGTCCAGATCGCGCACTACCGTTGCCTTGAGGTTGGGCTTTTCATAGAGCTTGCCGGGCTTTGACATGGCCACCGACTGCGTGACGTTGTCGGCCTTGGCGTTGGGCTGGATTGCCTTGACGTCGGTCACCAGCTTGGCAAACGCGTCGAGGTAGGCCATGGTCACGACCTGGCCGATCTCGGTGTTGGCGTAGCTGCTGGCGCCGCCGGCGGCAAAACCGCCAAAGAAACCTACGCCGCCGCCGGCTCCCCAGCCGAGATCGGTTTTCTTCGCGTGCCCCTGCTGCAACGAAACCTGCTCAGTGGAGCGCACGTCAGTGAGCGTCAGCACGACATCAGCCGTCTTGCTCTTGAGGCTGATGCCACCGAGGAGCACGCCGCCGAGGCCGGGCACGAGGCCGCCGAGTATGCCGCCGAGGTGGCGGCCGCCGGAATTGCCATTTTGGTTGACGATGTCGGGCACCAGTACGTAGTCCGCAGCTTTCATCTGGCCCTTGCCGATGTTGGAACCGCCGCGCATCTCGCCCTCGCCGGCCAGCGCCCGCTCAGCCTGCGCCGCAGCCAGGCCCTTGCCGCGATCAACGAGCGTGAAGCAATGCGACTGCGACACGAAGATCTTGATCAGCGCCTCAGGCGATTCGAGGTTCAGGTCCTGCCACCACCGCTTCTCAGGTTCCGTGACCGCCAACGTGCCGATTTTGTGGTCGCAGATCGGGATCTCGGGGGGCTTGGTGTCCTTCTCGCGGGCGCGAGCCGCACTCGCCGCAAGGCCCAGGCTGGCAATGCCGGCCGTAACCGACACCACGAAAGCAAGCTTCATGCCCTTTTGCCACATAGCAATGACCCTCGAAGTTCCCTGTTTGGACTGACGACGCGGCTGCGACTTAATAGTAGGGCCTGCGCGCTCAAGTTTCCACCGCCCGCAGCGCACCCGGCGCGTACCGGCAGCGGCATTTTGCAGGATTTTCCGGCCCTCAGGCGCGGCGCGCCAGCACGTCTGCCGCCAGCATCTGCAGTCCCCACAGCTGCAGGTTTTCCAGCGCGCGCGGCGACTCTTCCGCGGCGGCCGCAAGCCAGGCCTGCCAGACCGCGGGGCGATCGTCCCAGCGCGGGTGGATCCAGGCGGGCCGCAGCTCGGCGAGCGCCTCCAGGTCAGCGAAACGACAGGCGGCCACCAAGCCAGCACAGGGTGCGCTCATGCCCAGCGCGACGCGAGCCACGACCCGATTCGCGCGCGCCAGGTGCCAGGCAAACAACAGCACGCGCCGCAGGAGCGGTGTGGGCAGCGGCCCACGCTGCGCGGGAACTGCCGATAAAGGCAGGCTCTCGTGCACCCCTACGCGCGGCAGCCCTGCCCAAAGCTCTGGCCGCGCGAACGCGGCCTCCACCAGCAGGAAGGGACAATGCGCAAGCCGTTGCCGCGCCGCCTCGCCGAGCGCGCGCCACGGCCAGCGCAGCCCCACGGCCGCGCCAGCCAGCGCATCCAGCACTTCGAGGTTGAGTTCGGCCAGCGGTTCGAGAATACCGCCATCCCAGCTGCTGGTGCCGCCGACGGCCAAGTAGTGCGCTTCAGTCATGTGTTCCTCGCTGTACTGGCGACATATTCGTGGCCGCGGGGCTTGGAAGCCACCCCTTAATTTGGGATATTTAGACCAATTATATCCAAAAGCCGTAACACCGGCGAGCGAGGCAGCCATGCGCATTTCCGACGACCGTTACAACCGCGACCGCCAGCGGCTCGATATCGCCATGCATTTCATCCGCCACGAGGCGCGCACGCACACCATCCGCCAGTGGACCGGGCTCACCGACGACCGCATCCGCAAGTTGTACCGCTCCTACCTGCAGGACGGGGGCTTCCGCCTCGCGCGTCATCGCGGCAAGTCACCGCAACAGGCCGCGTTCTTTCTGCGTTCGGTGCGGCTGCGCCATGAGGCCGGCGCGCTCGCGGGCCTGTGCTGCCTGGTCGGCGTGCTCGAACGGCACCAGGGACGCGCCGGCTCAGCGCCGCTTGCGTGCGTGACCCGCGCGGCGGCCCTGTGCCAGGCCTACGACGTTTACCGGGCGATCGTCGCTGCGCCGGGCATCAGCTTCGAACACGCCGTGCTGCTGGTGAACGCGCTGGCGCGCGGCAGTGAGCTCGCGCTCGACGACTGCCATGGCTGTGGCGCACTGCTGGTGGTCGACTCGTTGGCGCTGCGGCCGGCGCGTTGCGTACTGTGCACGGGCGAAGATCCGCGCCGCGTGCCTGCCTGCAACAACGCACACAGCGCGCGTCCGGCGCCCTGATTTGCAGCCGGGGCGCGCCAGCGGGTCTGCGGGAGTCCGCCCGCGCCTACCTGATAATATCGGGCCATGCAGGCAGCGGCCCGATGACGGCAGAGCACGACCAGAATCCCTTCTCGGGCGCCTGGCTGGAGCGCCGTTCGGAAGCCCGCCAGGCCGCAGATTGGGCGGTGCAGGCGCTGGCGGAGCCCGGCACTCGTTTCCTGGTGGCCAGCGGCACGCGCCATCTGGTGCGACGCAGCCCCGACGCCACGATCGCCTTCCTCGACGCCACGCATCCACTGGTGCGCGGCGCCGACCCCGGCCAGCTGTTGCTGCTCGGGTGGTTCCAGGACCAGCGCTGCGTGCTGCTCGAGGCGCTGCCGGGCAGCAGCGAATATCCCGACGGCACGCAACTCGAAGAACTGCGCCCGCTGCTCACCGAGCTGCCCGAGCCGCAGGCCGCGCTGCTGACCTGCGCGCGGGCGCTGCAGATCTGGCGCGCGCGGCACCGCCACTGCGGCGCCTGCGGGGCGCCGACCGCACCGCGCCAGGCCGGGCACTGCCTGCGCTGCACCAGCAGCGAATGCGGCGCCGAGTTCTTTCCACGGCTCGATCCGGCGGTGATCGTGCTGGTGAGCGACGGCGAGCATGCGCTGCTCGGGCGCCAGGCAAGCTGGCCGGCCGGACGCTACTCGACGCTGGCCGGATTCGTTGAACCGGGCGAGAGCCTCGAGGACACGGTGGTGCGGGAAGTGCGCGAGGAAGCCGGTGTCCGCGCCACCGCGGTCCGCTACTTTGCCTCGCAGCCCTGGCCGTTTCCGTCCTCGCTGATGCTCGGCTTTCACGCCAGCGCCAGCCGCGCCGAGCCATTGCAGCTCGATGGTGAACTCGAGGATGCGCGCTGGTTCAGTGCCGCGGAACTCGCGCGCGACGGTGCCCTGCTGCCACCGCGCTACACGATCGCACGCCGCCTGATCGACGCCTGGTACCAGCGCGCCACGGGCGCAGCGCTTCAGCCCCGCCCATGAAGCGGGGAACCATGGCGGGCAGGCGCACTCCCAATTTGATGAACCCCGCTCGCCGCACTGGTTCCGCGCGGGCCCGAATGGCGCTGCTGCTGCTAGGGCTACTGGCGGTGGCCGGGCCGGCCGCGGCCATCATCCGTGTCGAGGTCACGGGCGTGGACAGCACCATGCGCCGCAACGTGCTGGCGCTGCTGAGTCTCGAACGCTACAAGGACCGCGACCGCATCGAGCCCGACGCGGTCGCGCGTCTGTTCCGCCGCGTCGACGGCGAAGTGCGCGATGCGCTGCGGCCGTTTGGTTACTACGAACCGGTGATCCAGGCCACGCTCACCGCCGAGGACGAGCAGCGCAACTGGCACGTGCAGATCGACATCCGGCCCGGCGAGCCGGTGCTGCTCGAGGAAGTCAGCATCGTCATCCGCGGCGCCGGCGCCAGCGATCCGGTGTTCGAGCACGTCGCCGCCGGACATACACTGGTGAAGGGCGCGCGCCTCGAGCACGCCGCCTACGAGAAGGTGAAGACCGACCTGCAATCGGCGGCGGCAACCTTCGGTTACCTGGACGCGCGATTGCTGCGCAACGAGCTGCAGGTCGACCCGGCCGCGCACCGCGCCAACGTGGTGCTCGAGCTCGACACCGGCGAGCGCTATTCCTTTGGCACCACCACCATCGAGCAGAATGCCATCCGCGAACCGCAACTGCGTCGCTACCTGCGATACCACGAAGGCGAACCCTACGATGCCGGCAAGCTGCTACGCACGCAGTTCGCGCTCGATGACAGCCAGTTCTTTTCCAGCGTCGATCTCGTGCCGGGCGAACGCGACCCGGCGACGCATATCGTGCCGATCACGATCACGGCCAAGGCGGCGCGCAACAGTTATTCTTTCGCCGCCGGCTACGGCACCGACACGCGTGCCCGCGGCACGATCAGCTGGCTCAATCCGCGCGTCAACGATCGCGGCCACCGGTTGCGCGTGTCGCTGCAGATTTCCGAAGTCTCCCAGGCCATCAACGGCCGCTACGACATACCCTTCGGCGATCCGGTGCTTGAAAAGATCTCGCTGCAGTTCGTGGATCAGACGCAGCAGATCGGCAGCAACGTCTACACACAGCAGATCATACCGCCGCCCATGCCGCCGGATACCGGCTTCACGACCAGCGGTGCCCACATCGACACGAATGAGGTCTCGCTCACGCCCAGCATCACCGTCAGCACGGGCCGCTGGCAGCGCGTGCTGGCGGCCAAATTTGCCCACGACATCACCAGCGACGCCATCGATGGCCGCAAGATCGACAACCTGGTGGTGCCGAGCATCATTATTGCCGCCGTCCCGGAAGGTTATCTGGGCGAGGACCTGTTTTCGCGCACCCTGTACGCGCAGCTCGACGGCTCCATCAGCGCCCTGGGAGCAAGGGCCAATTTCCTGCGGCTCGACCTGCGCTCAGAGCGCGTCCTCGATTTCGGCACTCTGTGGCACCTGCTGCTGCGCGGCGAAGTCGGCGTCAGCGCGGTGCATAACTTTGAGGAGTTGCCCGCCACCTACCGATTCTTCGCCGGGGGTGACCGCAGCGTGCGCGGCTTTGGCCTCGATGATCTCTCGCCGCTGCGCACCGTGACGCAATCGGGCGGCGACCTCGCCAACAACAGCTATTTCCTGCGCAGCGTGTCGCAGCGGATCGGCGGGCGCCATCTGCTCACGGGCACGATCGAATTCGAACGCGACCTGCCGCACAATCTCGGCATCGCGGCTTTCACCGATTTTGGCAATGCCCTGGACCGGCTGGGTGACCCGCTGGCGGTCTCGGTAGGACTGGGCTTTCGCTGGCGCCTGTCCGTAGTCACGGTGGGCGTCGATGTCGCCAAGGCGCTGCACGCGCCTGGCTTTGATTCTCTCCCCGGGCCACGCCTGCACCTGAACATCTCGCCGCGCCTATGATGCGCCGCCTGCTGCATACCTCGTGGATCTCGCTGCTCGCGCTGGTGCTGCTGGTGGTGGGCGCCAGCTACTACATCGGATGGACGGCGGGTGGTTTGCAGCGGCTCGTATCGCTGTCGAACCGGCGGCTCGGACACGTGACGCTGCAGATCAGCGGCGCGCGCGGCACGCTGCACGGCGGAGTGCACATCGACCGGCTCGTGGTCGACCACCCGCGCGTACGCATCGTGGCCACCAATCTCGACGGCCGCGTCGCGCTGCTGCCGCTGCTGTGGCAGACCATCCGGGTCGCGCACCTGCAGATTGGGGGACTGCAGATCCACGTGCTGCCGCACCCGGGGCAGAGCGGCGCAGCGTGGCAACCGCATTTCCTGATCGGGCTGCTCAACATCCAGGCCGAGGACCTGGCCGTGGAGCATGCCGAGCTGATCTCACCCAGCGGCGTGAGGCTGGTGGCCGACCGGCTGCACGCGGTGGCGCAGGTCGGTACCAAGGAGATCCGCGTCTTCGACAGCAACATGCTGTACGCGGGCTTCGATGTGCGCAGCACCGGCACGGTGCGCGCCGCCACGCCGATCCAGCTGCAGGGCGGCACACGCCTCAGCATGGATGCGCCGGGTCAGCCGTCCTGGCTGGCGAACGCGCAATTCGAGGGCGATTTGGATCGTCTGGTCATCAGCGGCGCCCTGCTGGCACCCTTCATTGCCGATTTTCAAGGCGACGCACGCGCGCTCAGCGGCGAGTGGCACTGGCAGGGCGAGTCGCAGGTGCGCGATTTCGACCTGCGCGCCTGGGGTCTGGGTGGCGCGCTCGGCGTCGTGCACGGCACGCTGCAGCTCGCCGGCGACCGCAACGGCTTCGGCGCGCAGGGCACGCTCGATCCGCCCGGGCTCAGCGCCGGCCCGCTGGCGGTGAATTTCGCCGGCAAGTACGCCGCGCATGTGCTTGAGGTCTCGCGCCTGACTTTCCTGCATCGCGCCTCCGGTGCGCAGCTCAGCGCGGCGGGCCAGGTCGGCATCGTCACCGGCGGCCCGCGGCTCGATCTGCGCGGTGAGTGGCAGCAATTCCGCTGGCCCCTGGAGGATGCTGACGCCAATTTGCACAGCGCCGCCGGCGCGTACACGCTCGCGGGCCTCAAGCCCTACGCGCTGAACGCGAGTGGCGCATTACAGGTGCTGGCTACGCCGGCGCTGCGCTTTCGCGCCGCCGGGCACATCGAACACAGTGGCCTGGACCTGCCCGAACTGGCGCTCGAGGCTTTCGGTGGCCACGCGCAGCTGCACGCCGGCGTGGAGTGGTCGCCTCGCGAGCACTGGTCGGCCACCGGCAGCATGCACGGCCTGGACATCAGCGCGCTCCGTCCGGCCATCAAGGGCCGGCTCGACTTCAATCTCGACGCCGACGGCCTGGGCTTTGGCGCCGGCCGCTCGCTGCGAGCGAAATTCACGGGGCTCGGCGGCAATGTTCGCGGCCAGCGCGCCAGCGGCCAGGCCGGCATCGCGCTCGCCGGCGACGACTGGCTGCTGCAGCAAGTGCAGCTGCAGCTCGGCGCGACGCGGATCGCGGCTGACGGCCGCCTCGGTGCGCGTCCCGACCTGCGCTTTGCCATCGACGCCAGCGACCTGGCGTTGCTGCATAACGGCGCGCGCGGGCAGCTGCGCGCCGCCGGGCACCTGCGCGGCGACCGGCGCAATCCGCTGCTGCTGGCGCGTGTCAACGGCACGGCGCTGGAATATGACGGGCTGCGGCTGCGCGCGCTGCACGCGGACATCAACTTCGAACCGCAGGGTAACGACCGCGTCGATGTCAGCCTGCAGCTCGAGCAGTTCAGCGCGGGCGCGCGCCGCATCGAACACCTGGGCTTCACCACCACCGGCACCGCCGCCGCGCATCACTACGCGCTCGAGCTGCGCGCCCCGCCCTATCGCGTGCAGGCAGGCGGCGGCGCGCAGTTCAGCGACGGCGTGTGGCATGCCGCAGTCGATGAGTTCACGGCCGTCGACGGCGCCACGATGCACATGGCGCTGACTGCGCCGGCGACGTTGGCCATGGCGCTCGATGGCACGCAGTTCGCGCTGCGCGATTTCTGCCTGCATGACACGCTGGCGACGCTGTGCGCGGCACTGTCGCGGCAGGACGGCCACAACCAGCTCGGATTGCACGCGGCCAACGTGCCGCTGCGCGCCCTGACTGCGGGATTGAGCACGGACACGGATTTCGACGGCCGCGTTTCGCTCGATGCGCAGGCCGAGGCGATGACTGCCACGGCGCCCTGGAGCGGCTCGATCAATGGCACGCTCGCCGACGCGGCGCTGCGCCATCATCTCAGTGGCGGCCGCATCGAATCCTTCAGTCTCGGCAACGGCAAGGTACAGGCACAACTCGACGCGGGCGGGCTCACTGCCAGCGTCGGACTCGATGCTGGCGCAGCCGGCAACGTCGCTGGACACCTGGAGGCGCGCAACGACGGCGGCGCGTTGCATAGCTGGCCGCTCAACGGCGCGCTCAGGCTACAGACGCGGGCCCTGGGCTTCATCGACTCCTACGTGGCGCAGGTGGATCGCGTCAGCGGCCAGCTCGACGCCAACCTCACGCTGGCGGGTTCGCTGGCGGCGCTCGGGCTCAACGGCGAACTGAAGGTGACCGGCGCCGAAGTCGACGCCTACCAGATCAACCTCGCCTTGCGCGAACTGAATTTCGACGCGCGGCTTAAGGACACGGTGCTGCAGTTCAACGGCAGCACGCGCGCCGGCGCCGACGGCCACGCGCAATTCGAAGGCGAGCTCGCCTGGCGCGACGCGCTGCCATACGGCCAGCTGCACCTGAGTGGTGAGAACCTGCGCCTGGTCAACATCCCGGAAGCACGCGTGCAGGCCTCGCCCGACGTGCGCATGAAATTCGCCGGCCGGCGCATCGACGTCACCGGCACCGTCACGCTGCCCTACGCCAGGCTCCAGCGTCCCGACGAGCTCACCAACGCGGTGCGCACATCCGGCGACGAAGTGATCGTGTCGGTGAACCAGCCGCCGCCCCAGCCGGCTTTCCACGTGTTCAGCGACCTGACGCTGAAGCTCGGCGAGCGCGTCACCATCGACACGCTCGGACTGGTCGGGCGCCTGAGCGGGAGCCTGCGCACCGTGGCCGATGATTCGGGCTTCAACCGCGGCACCGGCGAGCTGCAGGTGGAGGAAGGGAAATACACGGCCTATGGGCGCAAGCTCGACATCGAGCGCGGCAGGCTGCAGTTCAAGAACGGGCCACTGAACGACCCGGTGATCGACCTGCGGGCGATCAAGAAATTCCCCGACATCACCGCGGGCGTGAACGTGCGTGGCACACTGCGCGCACCGCGCATGACCTTCTTCTCGGACCCGGCGGTGTCCCAGTCGCAGATCGTCTCGCTGCTGATCGCCGGCGGTTCGCTCGAGAGCGTGCAGAACAACACCGATCCCACGCAGCGCAGCAACGAGGCGCGCAACAACATGCTGTTGCAGGGCAGCGCCCTGCTGTTCCAGCAGTTTGGCGGTAAAGTGGGGCTGGATGACGTCAGCGTTGAATCCGGCCTCAACAACGACACTTCGCTGGTGCTGGGCCGCTACCTTTCGCCGCGCCTGTACGTCAGCTACGGCATCAGCCTCGCCGAGGCGATCAACACAATCAAGATGCGCTACACCATCGGCGACCACTGGACCATCAAGACCGAGGCCGGCACCTCGCGCAGCGCGGACCTCGTCTACACGATCGAACGCTGACGCTGCGGACCCCGGGTGCGCGCTATCCGGCGGCGGCACGCCGGTGCGCCTGCAACACCCTTTCCATCCGTCGGTCGGGCACCAGCCAGATCACGGCAACCGTGGCATACAGGAGCCCGGACAGCCATGGCAGCCGGAACGCGACGGCGATCGCGGCCATGTAGATCAGCAGCGAGATGCGCCCCTTGAAATCGCTCCCGAGCGCCCGCGCCAGCAGCGAGTCATGCGCATGGTTTGCCAGCAGCACGCGCGTCATTGCGTAGTAGGCGATGGCCGACCCCAACAGCACCACGCCGTACACCGCCACCGGCACGGCCGCGAAGTGGTTCTCGCCCATCCAGGCGGTGACGAAAGGCACCAGTGACAGCCAGAACAGCAGGTGCAGGTTGGCCCACAGCACCGAGCCGTTCACGTGCTCGACCACCTGCCAGAGGTGGTGATGGTTGTTCCAATAGATGCCGATGAACACGAAGCTCAACAGATAACTAAGCAGCACCGGCCACAGCAGCCACAGCGCGGCGAGCGTCGGCGCGTGCGGCACGCGCAATTCCAGCACCATGATGGTGATGATGATGGCGAGCACGCCGTCGCTGAAGGCCTCGAGCCGCGATTTCTTCATGCGCTCGCCGCCTCGGCCAAGTGCCGCAGCGGCAGGCGCGCGCGCTGTTGCTCCCACTGCGCGCGCGTCTGGCCCCAGACATCCACAGCGAAGCCCTGGAAGGGCGTCGGCAGCACCGCGGTGCGCAGCTGGGTTGAACCGAGCCGCCGCGCCACCGCCTGCGAGTTGGCGTTGTCGGGCGCGATCGTGTGGATGACCTCGGTCCAGCCGAGGTTGGCGAAGGCCCAGTCGGTCGCCGCGATCGCGCCTTCAGTGGCGTAGCCGCGACCCCAGTAGCGCCGCAATATGCCCCAGCCCACTTCGGTGCCAGGCCAGCCCTCGGGATGCCAGGGTCCGAGCCTGCCGACCCACTGTCCGCTGCTCTTCTCGAACGCCGAGAACATGCCGAATCCGTTCATCGCCCAGGCCCCGACCATGGTGGCAAGCCCGCGCCAGACCGTGGGCCGCGGCTGCACGCCACCCACCGGCACCGCCGTTTCGGGATCCGCCATAAATTCTGCCCAGGCGTCGAGGTCGACCAGGCGCGGCTGACGCAGGATCAAACGCTCAGTCTCCACTCGCATCTGCGGGTCGTACATGGCGGAAATTCTAGTCGGTTTCCGGGAATTGCCGCTCCCATTCGCGGCCGTTGCAGGCGAGCACGCACATGCCGGTCACGGTGCCGGCATCCAGGCAGCGCGCATTGACGCTGAAGCCGTCGGGGTGCGAGCGCGGCACGTAGTAGGACTTGATGCCGCATACGCGGCAGAACAGGTGGCGCGCGGTGCCGGTGTTGAACTGGTAGCAATCGAGCGCGTCCGCGCCGCGCAGCAGCCGGAACTGCGCTGCGGGCACGATCAGGTGCAGGAAGCCCGTCATCGCACAGATCGAGCAGTTGCAGTCCAGCACCTCGATCTGCGCCGGCGAGCGGACCTCGAAGCGCACGCGGCCGCAGTGGCAGCCACCGCTATGCGTGATCAGATCGGCAGTTTGCTCCATGGCGCAATGCTAGCAGAGGCGCGCGCGTGCCCCGTACTGTGACCTGGCTAACACCAGCCGTGCAGCGCGCCTGCGACACTGCGCCGATGAACGAACCCGGGCCTGAAGTGCAGGTGGCCTCCGACGACTATCGCATCGTCACCGACGACGTGGTGCTGTCCGCGCGGCTGCACAGCTCACTGGTCGTGTGCCTGTACGACGCGGTCGAGGAGCACGGCGCGCTGATGCACCTGCGGCTCGCGGCCCCCGGCCACAGCCAGGACCCGAACCTCACCGACAACACGCTGTCGAGCGACCTGGCGCTGCTCGATCGCGCGCTGCGCGAGCTGGCGGCGGCGAGTCCGCGCGCGCAGCACTGGCAGGCGAAACTGGTAGCTCACACGGAGGACCAGGCCTCGGCGCGCGTGCGTTGCGAGGGCCTGCAGGCCTTCATCGGCGCCTTCCTCCAGGACGCGGGCATCAAGGTGATCAGTTCGATGGCGCACGCGGATGCCACGGTGAGCGTGCAGTTCCGCCCGTCCATGGGCCAGGTGCGCACGCTGACGGGCGCGGCGACCGCGGTCCAGTAATCGCCTTTAGCCCAGGGCCAGGACTTCCTGGCGCAGCGCGCCTTCGATGCGCAGCAACCGGAACTTAGTGGCGACACCGCCGCGGGCCGAGAAGCCGCCGGCACCCCCATGTGCCGCCATCACCCGATGGCAGGGCACGATCAGCGGAAATGGATTGCGCGCCATCGCCTGCCCTACGGCACGCGCGGCCCCGGGTTCGCCGGCGCGGGCCGCCAGCTCGCCGTAGGTCACCGTCTCGCCCGCAGGTATGGCACGCGCCAGCTCGTACACCCGCCGGTAGAAAGAACCCAGGCCCGAAAGATCAAGCGGTATGGACGACAGTTCATCGCCCCCGCCGCGCAGCAGCAAGCCGATGGCGTCGATGGCCTGCTGCACGGCCGGCGGCGCTGTGCAGCGGATGGCGCCGGCAAAACGCTGGCAGCTGCGCCGCGCCGTCGCGGCCGCGCTGCCTTCCGGCAACTGGACACCGACGATTCCGGCCTCATGCCACACGACGGCGCAATGGCCGATGGGCGTGTCGAACACCGTGTAAGAAAGCGAACTCATGCTGGTGGCGGATGATACGCCGACGACCGGCGCAAGGCACTCAGGGCCATTTTGCTTTCAAGGTCAGCAAGCGCGCCAGAAATAAAGTAGCGCGATGATCACGCCGAGCAAGATCACCGTACGGCGCAGCAGCAGTGCCGACATGCGGCCAGCGAGCTGTCCGCCGCAGGTGCCGCCAAGCGCTGCGCTCATAGCCAGCACCGCGACCACCGGCCAGTTCAGCGGCGCGCGCCACGCCAGCCAGATCGCAGCAGAGAGGTTGGCCGCCAGCGCCAGGAACTGCTTGAGCGCGTTCAGTCGCGGCAGCGGATCGGCGTATGCGATGCCGAGCGCCGCCAGCAGCACCACGCTCATGCCCGCGCCGAAGTAACCGCCGTACACGGCGCCGGCGCCGACCAGCAGCCACGGCCAGCGCGGCGCCGCCCGCGCCGCGGTGCGCGCGAGCAAGGCCGCCCGCACCCGCTCCTGCAGCGCAAGCAGCAGGCAGGCCAGCAGGATCAGCCAGGGCACGGCGGCCGTGAACGCGTGCTCGCCGGTATGCAGCAACAACCAGGCCCCGAGCAGGCCGCCTGTTGCAGCGACTACCAACAGCGGCCACAGCCGTGATTGCTGTCCGCGCAGTTCGCGCCGTTGCGCGAGTGCAGCGCCGAGGTAACCCGGACAGAGCGCGACGGTACTGGTGATGTTCGCGGCCACCGGCGGTAGGCCGAGCGCAAGCAGAGCCGGGAAACTGATCAGGGTGCCGCCGCCTGCGAGCGCGTTGATGCCGCCGGCCGCGAATCCGGCGAGCGCAAGCAGCAGCAGTTGTGCGGTGTACATCGTGCGGCGTTAGCGCCTGTTTACTCTCAAGGGACCGCTGCGGGCGGCTCTAGGCGCGTCGCTGGCGCCGCGGCAGGACCTGCAGTTCCAGCCAATTGCGCAGCTCGGCCAGCTTGGCGTGCTGGTCCTGCATCGCGGGACCAAGCCCATGCTTCCAGCACAGGTGCGCATCACGCGGCGAGCGCTGGAGCTCGAGCAGCTCGGCCACCCAGGCATTGAGCTCGGCACCGTTGAGAAACAGTTCTTCCTCCAGCAACACGGGCGCGTAGCGCTTCGCGGTCGCGGCAATCTCGGCGTAGCTGTACTCGGGGTGGTACTGCACGCCCCAGATCGTGCTGCGGCCATGCCGCAATTCGATCGCCTGCAACCCCATGTCACTGCTGGCGAGCAGGGTCGCGCCAGCCGGGAGTTCGCCGATGTCGTCGCGGTGCACCGTGACGGCCTCGAACACGGCCGGCTTGCCGCGGAACATGTCGTGCGCGCGACCGGCCGCAGTGAGCGCAATGCGGCGCGCAAAGCCAAACTCACGTCCAAGTGGGTTGGCGCGCACGCGACCACCGGCCGCGGTCACCGCCACCTGCAGGCCCCAGCAGCTGCCGAAGAAGGGCGCACCGGATGCGAACACGGCGTGGGCGAGCTCGACCTGTCGTTCGATATGCGCGCCGCCGTCATAGACGTTGAGCGCCGAGCCGGTCATCGCCACGCCGTCGTAGTCGGCCAGCGCCACACCGGTGGGCCACTGCACTGCGCCGTCGGCCGGCCGCAGGATGTCGCAGTCCAGCGGCGCGAGCTGCTGCAGCACGCGCACGTAGCCCTCACCCGACGGCTGCCCGCCAGCCGCCACCTGCGCCGCGCGCGTCGCGGCGCGGTTGCCGTCGATGACCAGGACGCGCGCGCGACTCACGTCAGCCCTTGAGCGCCAGGTCGCCTTTGACCGCGGAACGGAACAATCGCGCGTAGCCAGCGGCATCGGTGGGCAAGGGGTTGCCACCGGCCGAAGGATCGAGCGAGGCCTCGTTGCCGATGACTTCGGGGTTGCGCAGGTCCACGCCGATCTCAGCCAGCGTGTGCGGGATCTTCAGCCGCTGGCGGAACGCCAGCACCCAGTCGAACACCGCGTCGAAGGGTTCGCCCTTGAGATTGAGCACTCGCGCGATCACGGCCAGTTGCGACCCGATCGCTAGTCGGTTATGCACAATCACGTACGGAAGGATGACGGCGTTGGTCAGGCCATGGTGTGTATTGAAGAACGCGCCGACCGGATGCGCGATCGCATGCACGCCGCCCAGGCCTTTCTGGAAGGCGGTGGCACCCATGCTCGCCGCCGCCAGCATGCGCGAGCGCGCCTCGATGTCCTTGCCGTTCTCGCAGGCGCGCGGCAGCCAGGTCTGGATGAGACGCATGCCCTCAAGCGCAATGCCATCGGCCAGCGGGTGAAAGCCGGGGGCGCAATAGGCCTCGAAACAATGCACGAAAGCATCGATGCCGGTCGCCGCCGTGACGCCCGGCGGGAGGCCCACGGTGAGCTCGGGATCGCTGATCACCACGCCCGGCATCATCTGCGGATGGAAGATGATCTTCTTCTGGTGCGTAGCCTCGTTGATAACCACGCCGGCGCGGCCGACTTCGGAACCCGTACCCGCGGTGGTCGGCACGGCTACGACCGGCGCGATGCCACGCTCGTTGGCGCGTGTCCACCAATCGCCGATGTCCTCAAAATCCCACAGTGGGCGCGTCTGCCCCGACATGAAGGCGATGACCTTGCCGGCATCGAGTGCCGAGCCGCCGCCGAAGGCAATGACGCCGTCATGTCCGCCGGCGCGGTAAGCGGTGAGACCCGCTTCGATGTTCGCCGCGACGGGATTGCCGCGCACGCCTGCGAATAGGCCCGTGCCCGGCACCAGCGCCAGTGCGGCCTGCACCATCGGCGCGTCGCGCAATCCTTCGTCGGTCACCAGCAGCGGGCGCTTGATGCCTAAGACCGCACACGCAGCCGGAAGCTCGCCGATACGCCCTGGCCCGTGCCAGACTTTGGTTGGGTAGTTCCAGTTCGCCTTGAGTATTGCGCTCACGTCGTCACCCGCAGATGGAAGGACTTGGGCCGCGTCAGGTGCTCGTAGCCGATCACCGAGAGCGTGCAGCCGCGGCCGGAATCCTTCACGCCCACCCAAGCGAGCGCCGGATCGAGGTAGTCGCAGCGATTGAGGAAGAATGTCCCGGTCTGCAACTGGTCGCCAATCGCCAGAGCCGCCGCCTCGTCGCGCGACCAGACCGCGGCCGTGAGCCCGAAGGCGTTGTCATTCATGAGCGCCACGGCCTCGCTATCCGAGCTCACCTTCATGACGCCGGCGACGGGCCCGAAGATCTCCTCGCGCATCACGGTCGAGGTGGGCGGCGCATCGAGCAGCAGTTGCGGCGCGAGATAAGGCGTGCCGGGCTTGCTTAAGGTGAAGGCGCGCTCGTCGATCACGGGCCGAGCGCCGGCCTTGATCGAAGACTGGACCTGGGCGCGGATCGCGTCCGCGGCGCTGCTGCGCACCACCGGGCCGAGCGTCGTCGCCGCATCGAGCGGATTGCCGAGCGTGTACTGGCGCACGAGCTCGGTGGCGCCGGCGGCGAAGCGTTCGTACACGCTCTCGTGCACGTAGATGCGCTGCATGCCGCAGCAGGACTGGCCGGAATTGAAATACGCGCCGTCGACGATGTTCAGGGTCGCGTGCGCAAGGTCGGCATCGTGCCGCACGTAGACCGGATCGCAGCCGCCGAGCTCAAGCCCGACACCGATGAAACGCTCCGCCGCCACGCGCTGCACGGCGTGACCGCCGGCCACCGACCCGGTGAAGGCGACGAAATCGACGCGCGAATCGCGGATGACGCGCTCGGTGTCCGCATGCTCGAGGTGCAGCACCTGGAACACGCCAGCGGGCAGGCCTGCGGCCGTGAAGCACTCCGCGTAGCGTTCGGCGCACAGCGGCGTCTGCGCCGAATGCTTGAGCACCACGGCGTTGCCGGCCAGCAGTGCCGGCACCACGCTGTTCACGGCAATCAGGTACGGGTAGTTCCACGCCGCCACCGTGAACACGACGCCGAGCGGCTCGCGCCTGAGGAACCGGTGAAAGCCGGGCTTCGGGCCGACCTCAATGTCCGCCAGCGCTTCGCCGGCGATGCTGGTCATGTAGCGCGCACGCTCGAGCATGCCGCGCACTTCATTGGGCGCGTATCGGCTCGGGCGCCCCATCTGCCAGCTCAGCTCGGCAGCGATCTCCGCGCCGCGCACCTCGAAGGCCGCGCAGAAGCGCTCCATGATCGCGGCCCGCTCCGGGACGGGCACGCCGCGCCAATGGCGTTGCGCGGCTTGCGCGCGCTGCAGCGTCGCGTCGATCTCGGTCGCCGTGGCCGCGGGCCGCTCGACGTAAACGCGCCCGTCGACCGGGCTGATGGTTTTCAGCATGCTGCCCGCCAACGCCTAGATGATTTCAAAATAACGCGCCAGTTCCCAGTCCGTGACGTGGCGGCGGAACTCGCGCTCCTCCCACTCGCGGCTGGCGGCGAAATGTTCGACGAAGGGCGCGCCGAACAGTTCCTGCGCCGCCTTGGAGCGCGCCAGCATCGAGGCGGCCTCGCTCAACGTACGCGGCAGCTGCCGCTTTGCCGGGAGCTTGCGCTCGTAAGCATTGCCCACCATGGGTTCGTCCGGCTCGATGCGTTGCTCAATGCCCCACAGGCCGGAGCCGATCGCGACCGCGATCGCGAGATAGGGATTGATGTCGGCCGCGGCGATGCGGTATTCCACGCGCTGGCTCGCAGGTCCCCCCTGGATGACGCGCAGCGCGCAGGTGCGGTTCTCGACGCCCCAGGTCGCCGAGGTCGGCGCCCAGAAGCCGGGCACCAGCCGCGAGTAGCTGTTGACGGTCGAGGCGACCATCGCCAGGAGTTCTGGCATCAATGCCTGCTGGCCGCCGACGAACCAGCGCATCTCGTCCGACATGGTGTGCGGCTTGCGCTCGTCATGGAACACCGACGAGCCGTCCTTGCGCGTCATCGACACGTGCAGATGACCGCTCTGGCCGGGCATGTGCTGAGACCACTTCGCCATGAAGGTCGCCATCAGGCCGCGCCGCTGCGCCAGCACCTTGGCGAAGGTCTTGAACAGCGCCGCGCGGTCGGCCGCCTCCAGCGCCTCGGAATACTTGAGCGCCGCCTCGAGCACGCCGGGACCGGTCTCGGTGTGCAGCCCCTCGATCGGCATGCGCATGTCGGCGGCCAGCTGCAGCAGCGCCTGGTAGAGCTCGCAGTGAACCGAGGCGCGCAGCAACGAGTAGCCGAAGTAGCCGGGCGTCAGGTGCTGCATGTCGCGGTAGTCTTTGGCGCGCACGCTGTCGGGCGTTTCATTGAATATGAAGAACTCGAACTCGGCCGCTGCCGATACGTCGTAGCCGGAGGCCGCGGCCCGCTCCACCACGCGGCGCAAGGTGGAGCGCGGGCAGATCTGCTCGGCCCTGCCGATGAACTCGCCCAGGAACAGCAGCATGTTGCCCTCGAGCGGCAGATTGCGGCAGGTTCCGGGCAGCAGCTTCACCATGGCGTCGGGGTAGGCGGTATGCCAGCCGGTGAACTTGACGTTGTCGTAGAGCTTGTCGTTCGAATCCCAGCCGAGCACAACGTCGCAGAAGCCAATCCCCTTATCGAGCGCCGCCAGGAACTTGTCGCGGTTGATGTATTTGCCGCGCAGGATCCCGTCGCTGTCGAAGATGCCGACCTTGACGTGATGCAGGCCGCGCTCTTCCACGATCGCACGGGCCTGTGCGGCGGTTCGTACCTCTTCCGGCAACATGCGGCTGGCTCCCTGAATAAAGCAGCGATTCCTTGATTATGCGGCCTGGTCGCTCAGGAGCGCCATTCGGTGAGGCCCTCGAGCTCGCACAGCCGCTGCCAGCTCGTGCGTGCGCGCATGTGCGCAGCGAATTGCGCCAGCGCCGGCCAGCCGAGCGCGGGCCGCGGCATGTTGCGAGACCAGCGCATGTACATGAGCAGCTGCAGGTCGGGTGCCGACATGTCCGCGCCCAGCAGGTAAGGCCCTGCCGCCCGCAGGTGCGCGTCGACACGATCCCAGCTGGCTTCGATGCGCGCGCGCAGGGCGGCGCGCAGCTCGGGTGGGTGCTCTGCAAACCCCAGGTCCGGCGGATAGAACCAGTTGCGGTAGGTGGCACCAAGGGCGAAGGCCAAGTAGGCGAGCCACTGGTACCACTCGTTGCGCCGCGCCGTGCCGATCGGCGGCGCGAGCCGCGCTTCCGGATGCCGATCGGCCAACATCATCAGCAGCGCCGCCACTTCACCATACGGCTGGCCGTCGATCAGGAGCGTCGGCACTTTGCCCTGCGGGTTGATGCGCAGGTATTCCTTGCTGTGCTGGGCCCGCCGGTCGAAGTCCACCAGCTCAAGGCCATAGGGCGCGCCGATCTCGAGCAGCGCCAGGTGCACCGCCATGCTGGCCGTGCCCGGCGAGTAATAGAGTGTGTACATGCTGCCGATCATCCACCCCGGCGCAACTGCCAGCAAGCGCCGCGGGCCCGGCTTGACTGCTCCTGCATATTTATGCACACTGCTCGCATGTTTATGCACATGCGGCCATGCTGAACGACCACCACCTGCAGGAACGGCGTGAGGCCATCCTCGCGCTTCTCAGCAGTGGCGTGGTGCGCCGGCAATCCGAGCTGACGCAGCTGCTGCGCAAGCGCGGCATTCCGGTGACGCAGTCGTCCGTGAGCCGTGACCTGCGGGAACTGGGCGTGCTCAAGGCAAGCGGCCGCTACCTGGCGCCACCCACCGAGACTGCGCACGCCAACGGGAGCTTCGGCGCGCTGGCGCAGTTCGTGCGCTCGGCGCGCCCGGCCGGCGCGTCGCTCACGGTGCTGCGCACCAGCACCGGCGCCGCGCAGAGTGTGGCCGTGGCGCTCGACAAGGCGGCCTGGCCGGAAGTGGTCGGCACGATCTCGGGCGACGACACCATCTTCATTGCGACGCCGGACGGGCGCGCGCAGCAGCGCCTGCTCGCACGATTGCGCGAACACTTCGGGGTCTGAATCCATGACGACTGCTGCGAACGCGGGCGCAAAGCCCATCGTGCTGGCCTATTCCGGCGGCCTCGACACCTCGTTCCTGGTGCCGTGGATTGCCGGGCAATACCAGCGCCCGGTTATCACCGTGACGGTCGACACCGGCGGCATCGATGCCGCAGCGGCCGTGGCCTTGCGCGAGCGGGCGCTGGCGCTGGGCGCCATCGATCACCACCAGGTGGATGCCCGTGCCGACTACTACGAACAGGTGCTGCGTTTCCTGGTCATGGGCAACGTGCGCCGCGGCCAGCTCTATCCGCTGTGCGTGGGGGCCGAGCGCGTCATGCAGGCGCAGACCATTGCGCTCATGGCACATAAGCTCGGCACGAACTCGATTGCGCATGGCTGCACCGCGGCCGGGAACGACCAGGTGCGCTTCGAAGTCGCGCTGCGCACGCTGGCGCCGGAACTGGAGATTATCGCGCCGGTGCGCGATCGCGCCTTCAAGCGCGTCGAAGAGCTCGAGTACCTGCGCGCGCGGCAAATGCCCGTGCCACCGTACGGCGCGGCCTACTCCACCAACCGCGGCCTGTGGGGCGTGACCATCGGCGGCACCGAGACGCTGACTTCAAAAGGCAGCATCCCCGAGAGCGCGTGGGTGCTCTCGAAGAATGCCTTCGACCATCCCCCGCTCCCGCAACATCACACGCTGCGTTTCGAGCAGGGCCGGCCCGCCGCACTCGACGGCAAGACACTCACGCCGGTCGAGCTGATCGAACGTCTCGAAGCGCTGGCCGCACCCTTCGGTATAGGCCGCGGCATCCACCTTGGCGACACGATAATCGGCACCAAGGGCCGCGTAGCCTTCGAAGCGCCGGCCGCCGAGGTGCTGCTCACCGCGCACCGCGAGCTGGAGAAGCTCGTGCTCACGCCGCGCCAGCAACGCATCAAGGAGACCCTCGCCCTGCCCTACGGCGACTGGGTGCACGAGGGCCAGCTGCTCGACCCGGTATGCCGCGACATCGAGACGCTGTTCCTGTCCTCGCAGCAGCGCGTCAGTGGCGAAGTCCACTTGCTGTTCCGGCCGGGCAACGTGTTCGTCGAAGGCGTGGAATCGCCGTACTCGCTGATGAGCGCCTCGAAGGGCGTGTACGGCGAGGCGGCCGGCGAGTGGACCAGCGCCGACGCGCTCGGATTCTCCAAGATCGTGGCGCTGACCGGCATGTTCCATGCGCGGGCCGGTGAGCTGGCGGCTGCAGGGAGGAAGCAACCGTGAAGACCGTGGTCGTCGACAAGATCGCCTCCATCACGCAGGCCTGCGCGCTCGGCTACGAGCTGCGCATCGCGGACGAGATCCCCGCCGAGGAAGGCGTGGTGATCGTCGCCGAGATCCTCAACAACAAGTCCACCTACAACCCGCTCGAGCTCACCAGCGGCCGCATGGCCAAGGTCGCACGCGGCGACGTGGTGGTCGGCGCGCTTGGGCCGCGCAAGGCGCTGTTCGGTTACTCGGGCCACGTGCCCGAATCGCTCAAGCCCGGCGATGTCATCCAGATGCTGAACATCGGCGGCGTCATGGGTGTGTGCGACTCGGCTACGCCCGACAAGGGCAAGCCCTTCGATTGCCGCGTGCTGGGCGTGGTGCTGCAGTTCCCGTACCTGGGCGAGCGCATCGGCGTACCGGCGCGCGTCGGCTTCCGGCGGCTGAACTATGAGACCGTACTCGACGCGCGCGGCGTGCCCGTGGTGGCGCTGGCCGGCACCTGCATGGAGGCGGGCAAGACCGCGGCCGCGGCGGCGATCATCTCGCGCATGCGCCACCGCGGCCTGGTGGTCGACGCGTTCAAGGCGACCGGCGTCTCGCTCCGCCGCGACATCATGGCCTTCGAGGATGCCGGCGCGCGCAAATCGATGCTCTTTACCGACCTCGGCGTGGTCACCACCTCGCAGCGTACGGGGCCCGCGCTCACGCGCACCATGCTCACCGAGCTGGCGGCCGGCAAGCCCGACGTCATCGTGTTCGAGCTCGGCGACGGACTGCTCGGCACCTACGGCGTCGATGCGATCCTCAACTGCGAGGACATCCGCCGCGCCATCACCGGCCTCGTGCTCTCGGCCAACGATCCGGTCGCAGCCTGGGGCGGCGTGCAGCTGCTGCGTGATCGTTTCAAGGTTGAACCCTGCATGGTCACGGGCCCGTCCACCGACAACCAGGTCGGCGTCGACATCATCGAGCAGCAGCTGAAGGTGCCCGCCTGCAACGCCATCAGCAATCCGGCTGCGCTCGGCGATGCGGTGATCGAGGCCGTGGGCCTGGGTGCGCGCGCAGCCGTGGCCCGCGTAGCCGAGTGAGCACGTGAGCCGCGTACCCACGATCGTGCTCGGCGGCACCGGCTACGTGGCCGGCGAGCTGCTGCGACTGATTGCCGCGCACCCGCAGCTGCAGCTGGAGGGCATCATGTCCGACGGCAGCCCTGGCGAACTCGTGGCCAGGGCCTTTCCGCACCTGGCGCCGCTGTACCCCGACGAGCAGTTCAAGTCGCAGGCGCAGATCGAAGCGCTGCTGCGGCAGGAGCGTGCACCGGCGATCCTCGCCGCCGCTCCGCACGGCGTGTCCGCAAGACTCATCGATGCGCTGCTCACCACGGCCGAGAAAGCCGGCAACGCGCCGCGCGTGGTCGATATCTCGGCGGACTTCCGCTACGCGACTGCGCCGGCCTATGAGGCGGTCTACGGGCATCCCCACGGCGCGCCCGCACGCATCGGGCAATTCACCTGCGCGGTGCCCGAACACCTGCGCGAGCTCACGACGCCGCACGTGGCCCATCCCGGCTGCTTCGCCACCACCATTCTGCTGGCCGCGGTGCCGCTGCTGGCGCTCGACCTGGTCGAGCCGCAATTGTTCGTCGCCGCCACCACGGGCAGCACCGGCTCGGGCCGCAAACCCGTTGAGGGCACGCACCACCCGCTGCGTCACGGCGACCTATACGCCTACAACGCGCTCACGCATCGCCACACCGCCGAGATCGCCGCCTGCGCACTGGCCGCGAGCGGCGTGGCTGCTCATTTCGCGTTCGTGCCGCACTCGGGCCCGTATGCGCGCGGCATCCACGCCACCGTGCAGGCCGTGCTGCGCCGCCCGCTCGACACCGCGACGCTGCTCGCGCGCCTGACCGATTTCTACGCGCATTCGCCGCTCGTGCAGGTCGGCGACTCGCCGCCGCGGCTCAAGGAGATCGTCGCGAGTTGCTACGCCCGCCTCAGCGCTGTCAGCGATGGCCAAACACTTGCCGTGATGAGCGTCGCCGACAATCTCAACAAGGGCGCGGCCGGGGGCGCATTGCAGTGGATGAACCGCCTGCAGGGGTTTCCGGAAACCATGGGACTCACGGCTGCAGCCCCGGGCTGGACGTAGGCGTGAGCGCGGCCATTGCAACGCCCCACACGCACCCGGCCACTGCGGCCGCGCTCACCGCGGCCGCCGATCCGCTGGCGCCCGTGTTCGCGCAGTATCCGCTCGCGGTGAGCTCGGCGAGCGGCGTATGGCTGCACACCAGCGACAATCGCCGCGTGCTTGACCTTTACGGCGGTCATGCGGTGGCGGCGCTGGGCTACGCGCATCCGGGCTGGACGCGCGCGCTGCAGCAGCAGGCGGCCACGCTCAACTTCCAGAGCAACGCCGTGCCACTCGCGGTGCGCACGCGCGCGGGCGCTAGCCTGCTGCGCTTCGCCGGCGGTCACTTCACCCAGGTCTTCCTGGTCAATTCGGGCGCCGAGGCTAATGAGAATGCGCTGAAGATGGCCTTCACGCTCACTGGCCGCAGCGAAGTCGTGGCGCTTGAGCATGCATTTCATGGTCGGACGGCCGCAGCCGGCGCCATCACCTGGGGCGCCGCGTCCAAGTGGTACGGCTTTCCACGCGCGGCCTTCGAGGTGCGCTTCCTCCCGCGCCGCGATCTCCCATCGCTCGAGCACATCACCGCGCGGACCGCCGCCGTGATCGTGGAGCCGGTGCAGGGCGTGGGCGGCGCCTTCGATCTGGGTGCCGACTACCTGCACGCGCTGCGGCGGCGCTGCGATGCGACCGGCACTGTGCTCATCTTTGACGAAGTGCAATGCGGCATGGGCCGCAGCGGCGCGGCCTTCGCCGCCAACCTCTATGGCGTGATGCCCGACATGATCACGACTGCCAAGGCACTCGGCAATGGTTTTCCCTGCGCCGCGCTGCTGATGAGCCCGCGCGTCGCCGCCGCCGTGAAGCTCGACGCGCTGGGTACCACTTTCGGTGGCGGTCCGATGGCCTGCGCGGCGATCGAGGCGGTCATCGAGGCGATCGAATCCGAACACCTGCTCGCCAACGTGCGCCATATCGGCGAGCTGATCCGCGAGCGCTGCATCGTGGGTCCGGTGCGCGGCCACCAGGGCGCGGGCCTGCTGGCCGGGCTGATCTGCAGCCGGCCGGCGAAGGAAGTGCACGCCGCCTTGCTCAAGCGCGACATCCTGGCCGGCACCAGCGCCGACCCGGCGGTGCTGCGACTGCTGCCGCCCTATATCCTGGAGCCTGCGCACGTCGAGCAGCTGCGCGCGGCGCTGCTGGAGATCGGCGCCTGAGCGGCGCTGTGCATGTCCATGCAACGCTTCACGGACCTCGCGGAACTGACGCTCGAGCAGGTGCAGGAACTGCTCGCGCTCGCGCGCCGGCTGGAATCCCGGCCCGAACCGCAGGCGCTGGCCGGCAAGGTGCTAGGGCTCCTGTTCATGAATCCCTCGCTCCGCACGCTGGCCTCGTTCCAGGCCGGCATGGCGCGGCTCGGCGGTGATTCCTTCGTGATCACGCCTGGGCAGAGCACCTGGCAGTTCGAGACGCGCGACGGCGCCGTGATGACCGGCGCGGCCGCCGAGCACATCCGCGAAGGCCTGCCCGTGCTCGCTTCCTACTGTGACGCGCTCGGCATCCGCGCCTTCGCCGCCGGCGAGGATCTGGAGGTCGATATCGCCGACCGCCGTTTCAACGCCATGGCGGCGCTCGTCGAGCGTCCGCTCATCAACCTCGAGTCCGCCATCAATCATCCTTGCCAGGCGCTCGCCGACTGGAAGACGCTCGATGAACTGCCGGGCAGCGGCCGTCGCAAGTTCGTGCTGAGCTGGGTCTCGCACCCGAAGGCCCTGCCGCTGGCGGTGCCGGCGGCCACCGTGCACATGGCCGCGATGCGCGGCATGGATGTGGTCGTGCTGCGCCCCGAAGGCTACGCCCTGCCTGCCGCGATCATGGACAAGGCGCGCCGCGCTGCGGCGGCCAGCGGCGGGAGCCTCACGGAAACGGCCGATCGCGCCGCGGCGCTCGAGGGCGCGCATGTGGTGTACGCAAAAGAATGGGGCAGCACCCGCCACTACGGCGACGAGGCCGCCGATCAGGCGCAGCGCCGATCGCTCAAGCACTGGTGCCTGCGCAACGACTGGCTTGCGGGCAGCGCGGACGACTGTCGCGTGATGCACTGCCTGCCCGTGCGGCGCAACAGCGCCATCGCCGATGAAGTGCTCGACGGCCCGCGCAGTATCGTGCTGCGCCAGGCCTACAACCGCATGCCGGCGCAGATGGCCGTGCTCTATCGCATGCTCAAGCCCTGAATCCCGGTTTGCCACACCCCCCAAGGAGCCCAGTCCACCGATGAAACTGCACCGCACCGACCAGGTCGCCACGATCCGCGCGCTGCGCGCGGCCGCGCCCTACATCCGCATGTACAAAGGCAAGATCTTCGTCGTCAAGGCGGGTGGCGCCGTATTCGGCGACGCGGACATGACGCGCGCGCTGATCGAGCAGATCGCGATCCTGCACTACCTCGGCGTGCGCGTCGTGATGGTGCACGGTGGCGGCCCGCAGCTCACTGAGGTTACCGAGGCGATGGGCGTGCCGACCCGCATGGTGCAGGGACGACGCATCACCGACGAAAAGGCGATCGACGCCACCTCGATGGTGCTCAACGGCCTGATCAATACGCGGATCCTCGCGATCTGCCGCGATCTCGAGATCGCGGCGGTCGGGCTCTCGGGCGTGGACGCGGCGCTGGTGCAGGCGCATCGCCGTCCACCGGTGAAGCTGAATCCGACCGACGCGGAGACCGTCGACTTCGGTTTTGTCGGCGATATCGATCGCATCGATACCAGCGTGATCCGCAAGCACCTGGACAACGGCTTGATGCCGGTCATCAGCCCGCTGTCGGCCGATGCACGCGGCCAGCTGCTCAACATCAATGCCGACACGGTGGCCGCCGCCATCGGTGCCGCGCTGCAGGCTGAGAAGCTGATGTTGTGCACCGGCGCGCCTGGGATACTCGAAGACATCAACGATCCCGGCTCGGTGATTTCCTACACCGACCTGGCGGGCCTGCGTCGGCTCCGTGCAGCGGGCAAGATCAACGACGGCATGCTGCCCAAGGCCATGGCCATCGAAGATGCGATCAGCGGCGGCGTGCGCCGCGTGCATGTCATCGGCTACCGCTCGCCGGATGCGATCCTCGCCGAGGTGTTCACCAATGAAGGCACCGGCACGCTGATCGTGGCTGACGTCAAGGCGCTGAGCAGCGCCGAGCAGCAATCCGCCCCCGGCGAGGCTGTAGACTAGGGTCTGTACACACGCACAGGCCCCGGTGGCCTTCCGCCATGCAGCCACGCACATGACAGCCGGCCAGGGGCCGCATCCGAGCAGCGCAAAGCCTGCGTCCGAGCGGCTCAACACGCGGGCCGCCGGCATCATTGGTCTCGCCGTGATGTGCAGCCGCGTGCTGGGCCTGATCCGCGAGCAGGTCTGCGCTGCCCTGTTCGGCGGCGGCGGCGCGATGGACGCGTTCACCGCCGCGTTCCGCATTCCGAACCTGCTGCGTGACCTGTTTGCCGAGGGCGCGCTCTCGACCGCCTTCGTCACCACCTTCAGCAAGACCGCCGCGCGGCGCGACGATGCGGCGGCCTGGGCGTTGGCCAACAAGGTTGCGACAATGGCTGCGGTGGTGCTCGGCGCGCTGTGCGTGCTGGGCATCATCTACACGCCGCAGATCGTGGCCACGCTGGCGCCGGGTTTTCCGCCCGCCAAGGCCGCGCTGACCGTGACGCTGACGCGCATCATGTTCCCGTTCATCCTGCTGGTGTCGCTGGCCGCGCTCGTCATGGGCATGCTCAATGCCAAGAACGTGTTCGGCATGCCGGCGATGGCCTCGAGTTTCTTCAACGTGGGCTCGATCGTCGGCGGCGTGGTGCTGGGCTTCTGGCTGGATCCGCATTTCGGGCCGCTGGCGCTGGTCGGGCTGGCCATCGGTACGCTGATCGGCGGCGGGCTGCAGCTGGGCGTGCAGCTGCCGCAGCTCCACCGCCTGGGCTTCCGCTACCGCCCTGATTTCAACTGGCGCGATCCTGGTGTGAGGGCCGTTCTGGGTCTGATGGGGCCGTCCGTGATCGCCGCCAGCACCACGCAGTTCAATGTGCTGATCAATTCGATCTTCGCTTCGCGCCTGGGCGACGGCCCGATCTTCTGGCTGTCGATCGCCTTCCGCCTGATGCAGCTGCCGCTGGGCCTGTTCGGCGTCGCGCTCGGAACGGTCACACTGCCCTTGCTCTCGCGCCTCGCGGTGAGCGGCGATCTCGGCTCCTTCCGTGGCGAACTCTCGCGCGGCATGCGCCTCGCCTTCCTGCTGACGATACCCTGCACCGTGGGCCTGATGATGCTGGCCGAGCCGATTGTCTCGGTGCTGTACGAGCACGGGCGCTTCGATGCCCGGCAAGCCTTCGAGGCGGCCGGCGCGCTGCGCTACTACGCGATCGGCCTGGCCGGCTATGCCGCGCTCAAGGTGCTGGTCAACGCTTTCTACGCGCTCGACCAGCGCCGCACGCCGATGTACACCAGCTTCCTCGCCGTGGCGCTGAACCTGCTGCTCAACTGGATCTTCACCCGCCAGCTCGGCTGGGGCCACCGCGGCCTCGCCTTCTCGACCGGGTGTGTGGCGACCTGCAATTTCCTGCTGCTCTATTGGCTGATGCACCGGCACTTGAAGCGCCTCGAGACCCGGCGCATGTCCACCCTGCTGCTCAAGGCGGCGGCGGCCTCCGCCGTGCTGGCGCTGGTGTGCTGGAGCTCGCAGCACTGGCTCCTGGATGGCTGGTCGCGCCTCGCGTTCGCTCCCAGGCTGGGCTTGCTGATGCTGACGATCACTGCAGGAATCGCTGCATTCCTGGGTTGCGGCGCGGTCCTGCGCATCGAGGAACTGCAGGAATTGATGGACGCACTGCGACGCCGGGTGCATAGGAAGCCCTGAGCGCAAGCCAGGCTATTTACTCTGTTTTTGAATTAATATAATTCCAACAGGCCATTTTGAACCACTAATGAATCAATTGTGCAGCTGCCGTAGCCACGCCGCAAGGGCCCGCACCGCGAGCGCCGCCCGGATCCCCGGACTATCATGGAACAGCCTTCGCGAGGCAGGAGCCGCATGAGCAGACTATGGGACAAGGGCGCGCCGCTCGACGAGCGGGTACTGCGCTACACCGCGGGCGAGGACCATGCGCTCGACGAACGCCTGGTGGCCGCCGACGTGCATGCCTCGATCGCTCACGCCGAGATGTTGCAGGCACAGGGGCTGCTCAGCGCAACCGACACTGCTGCGATCCGCGACGGGCTGACTGCCCTGGGCGCCGAGCATGGGCGCGGCGAATGGCGCATCGGGCTCGAGGACGAGGACGGCCAGACCGCGCTCGAGAAGCGCCTGACCGCGCGCATCGGCGCGGCCGGCGGGCGTATTCACCTCGGCCGCTCGCGCAATGACCAGGTGCTGACCGCACTGCGCCTTTACATGCGGGACGCGCTCGCCGAACTGGCCGACGGCGCAGACGCCGCCGCGGCAGCGCTTGACCGCCTGGGTCTGCGCCAGGGTGCGGTCGCCCTGCCCGGCTACACGCACATGCAACAGGCCATGCCGAGCACAGTGGCGCTGTGGGCGGGCGGCTTTGCGGCCGAACTGCGCGACGACGCCGAGGGCCTGCGCGCTGTGCTGCGCCGGGCCGACCGCAATCCGCTGGGCTCGGCCGCCGGCTACGGGACTCCCGGGCTCCCGCTCGATCGCGCCGCGACCACCAGCGCCCTCGGGTTCGCGTCCACGCACGAGCCGGTCACCGCGGTGCAGCTCTCGCGCGGCAAGGCCGAGGCGCAGCTGTTGTTCGAAGTGACGCTGCTGATGCAGGACCTGGGACGCATGGCGGCCGACCTGCTGCTGTTTGGCACTCGCGAATTTGCCTTCGTGGAGCTGCCTGAAGCCTTCACCACCGGCTCCTCGATCATGCCGCAGAAGCGCAATCCGGACGTGTTCGAGCTGCTGCGCGGCCGCGGCGCCACCGCACTGGCCTGCCTGACCGAGGCGCTCGCGCTGTGCGCGAAGCTGCCCTCCGGCTACCAGCGCGACCTGCAGCTGCTCAAGGGGCCACTATTCCGCGGCATCGACCTTGCCGCGCAAAGCCTGGAAATCGTGGCGCCAGCCATCGACGCGCTGCAGTTCAAGCCCGCTAGCATCGTCATCGATCCAGCGGTGCATGCCGCCGGCGAGGCCTTTGCGCTGGTGATGAAAGAGGGGCTACCCTTCCGCGAGGCCTACCGGCGCGTTGCGGCCCGCTTCACGCGCGAAGTGAAATAGCCCACGCAGCATGAACAGCGCAGATAACAAGATCGTGCCTCGCCCGCCCTCCGAGGGGCTGGTGCATTACACGCACATGATCTACGCCCTGCATGCGCTCGCGCTGCTGACGGGCGTATTCACCAGCTCGTCCATTGCTGGACGGTTCCTGTTCGGCCTGCCCTCGATCGTTGCGGTGATCCTCAACTATGCGCGTCGCGACGAGGTCCGCGGCAGCTGGCTGGAAACGCACTTTGAATGGCAGATCCACACGTTCTGGTACGCGTTGCTGTGGGCGTGCCTGACGCTGCTGGTCAGCGCACCACTGGTTGTGATCTATGTCGGCGTACTGCTGGCCATTGCGGGCCTCGGCGTAGTTGGCTTGTGGGTAGCCTACCGCGTGGTGCGCGGCTGGCTGGCGCTGCACGCGGGACAGGCCATGCCGCGCCATGAACCGGCGGCGGCGGGCGCATGAAGCTGCGGCGCATGAACTCGTGGCGACGCCTGCGTCCTTTGCCTACTCTGATCGGCGCATGGCTGTTCAGCGCATCAACGCTGCTGGCGTTGGCCGGTTGCGGTCAGAAAGGCCCGCTGTACCTGCCCGACCACAAGCCGGAGGCCGTGCCGGGCTCGGCCGCGCCCGCATCGGCCGCGCCCGACACACCAGCCGAAACTCCCACCACCCGCAAGGCGCCGCGCACGCCCGATCCCGCTACGGCTCGTTGAACAATTCGGCTACAGCACGCTCACGAGCGCGGCGGGCATGGGCACTCCTACCAGCGTGGCGTTCGGGCTGCGCAACAGCGTTCGCGCGCCATGGCCACCGCGCAAACGCAGCAGCGCAGGAAATTCACTGCGTGGAAATATCGCTGGCAGTTCGTGGCCGCCGCCGCACTGCGCCGCAACGATCACACGCGGATTGCGGCGCCACAGGTCCACTAGCCGCTGCAGATCGGCGCTGGTGACGCCGGACTGCGTGGCCTGCAGCAGCAGCGCGCCACTGCAGCTTCCGGCCAGGCCGAGCACCCCGGCGCGGACCGGGGCTGCGGCGCCTTCCTGCCAGTTACGATCGACCACGAGCGTGACCGGCAGACGGCCGAGCACGGGCGCGAGCTCGCGCGCGTTTGCGCCCAGCACCACGGTGACAGCGTGGCCGGCCACGGCCGTGGCGCGGCTCAGCATCAGCGGCAGCAGCGGCACGCCGTTCACCAGCGCAATCTGCCACGGCGTCGACGCAGCGGCAGCGGCGACTGCCGGTACCGCGGCGGCGGCGCGAGCATCCGCCGCCAGCACGATGACCTGTAGTTCTTCGCTATTCATATATGCCGGCATCGCCCGCCGCCGCTCTCGGCGCTCAACTATACTGCCGCCGCAGAGGGCGCCAAATGTCTCCGAAACCCGACCTGATCCTCGTCGATGGCTCCTCGTACCTGTACCGGGCCTTCCACGCGCTGCCGCCGCTGTCCACCTCGCGCGGCGAGCCCACCGGCGCCATTCACGGCGTGCTCAACATGCTGAGGAAGCTGCTGCGGGACTATCCGGGCACGCCGCTCGCAGTGGTGTTCGACGCCCCGGGCAAGACTTTCCGCGACGACCTGTTCGCGCAATACAAGGCGCACCGGCCGCCGATGCCCGATGACCTGCGCGCGCAGATCGAGCCACTTCTGCAGGCGGTCAACGGCATGGGCCTGCCGCTGCTGCGCATCGGCGGCGTCGAAGCGGATGACGTAATCGGCACGCTCGCCCAGCGCGCGGCCGCGGCCGGCGAGCAAGTTTTGATCTCGACCGGCGACAAGGACATGACGCAGCTCGTCAACGAGCACATCACGCTCATCAACACCATGAGCGACACGTTGCTCGATCGCGCCGGCGTCAAGACGAAATTTGACGTGTACCCGGAACAGATCATCGACTACCTGGCCCTCGTCGGCGACAGCTCCGACAACATTCCGGGGGTCGACAAGGTAGGCCCGAAGACCGCGGCCAAATGGCTCAACGCCTACGGCACGCTTGATTCGTTGCTGGAGCATGCCGCCGAAATCAGCGGCAAGGTCGGCGAAAACCTGCGCGCCGGCACCGACACGCTCGCGCTGTCGCACCAGCTCGCGACCATCCGTTGCAACGTGGAGCTGCCGCCTGAAGCGGCGACACTGGCGGCGCGTGCACCGGACACCGCCGCGCTGCGCGAGCTATACACCCGCCTGGAAATGCGCTCCTTCCTGCGCGCGCTCGATGGCGGCAACAGCGCGGACGCGGGCGCTGCCAACGCAGCAATCAGCGCGGTGGCTCCTGGCGCGGCGGGCGACGCGCAAGCGGCAACTGCTGCTGTCGCGCCCACGTCAGGGGCCGATCCGCTCGAACGCCACTACACGCTGATCGACGACTGGACCCAGTTCCTCGCCTGGCGCGAGCGGCTGGCGCGCGCCACGCTGTTCTCCTTCGACACCGAGACCACCGGGCTTGATTACATGCGCGCGCAGATCGTGGGCGTTTCTTTCTGCGTCGAACCTGGTCACGGTGCCTACGTGCCGCTGGCGCACAGCTACGCCGGTGCGCCGGACCAGCTCGATCGCACGCGCGTGCTCGAGTCGCTCCGTACGCTGCTCGAGGATCCCACGCACGCCAAGGTCGGCGCGCACATGAAATTTGACATGCACGTGCTCGAGAACCACGGCATCCAGCTGCGCGGCCAGCGCTACGACACCATGCTCGAGTCCTACGTGCTCAACAGCACGGCGACGCGCCACGACATGGATTCAATGTCGGAGCGCTACCTTGGCATCCGCACCATTCATTTCGAGGACGTCGCCGGCAAGGGCGCGAA
Organism: Gammaproteobacteria bacterium; assembly: GCA_025359205.1. Classification (GTDB taxonomy): domain Bacteria; phylum Pseudomonadota; class Gammaproteobacteria; order Steroidobacterales; family Steroidobacteraceae; genus FEN-1191. Next base: position 102,474 of record JANYHD010000019.1, on the reverse strand, counting down.
GCAGATCAGCTTCGACCAGGTGAGCGTCGAGACCGCGGCCGAATACTCGGCCGAGGACGCTGACATCACGCTGCGCCTGCACCTGATGTTGTGGCCGCAACTCGAGGCCGTGCCGGCGCTGGCGCAGCTGTACACCGAAATCGAACAGCCGCTGGTGCCGGTGCTGCAGCGCATGGAGCGCGGCGGCGTACTCATCGACCGCGCCATGCTGAAGCAGCAGAGCCTCGAGCTTGCCACACGCCTGGTCGAACTGGGCGGTGAGGCGCAGCGCGAGGCTGGGCAGGAGTTCAACCTCGAGTCGCCGAAGCAGCTGCAGCAGATCTTGTTCGAGAAACTGAAATTGCCCGTGTTGCGCAAGACGCCGACCGGTCAGCCTTCCACCGCCGACGACGTGCTGGAGGAACTGGCGGCCGAGCACGCGCTGCCCAAACTGATCCGCGACTACCGCGAACTGGCTAAACTCCGTTCGACGTACACTGAGAAGCTCCCCGCGCAGATCGATGCGGTCACCGGCCGCGTGCACACCTCGTATCACCAGGCGGTCGCGGCCACGGGCCGGCTCTCGTCCACCGACCCGAACCTGCAGAACATCCCGATCCGCACGCCCGAGGGGCGCCGCATCCGCCAGGCCTTCATCGCACCAGTGGGGCAATTGCTGCTGGCCGCCGATTATTCCCAGATCGAGCTGCGCATCATGGCGCACCTGTCGGGCGACGAAGGCCTGCTGCGCGCTTTCGCCGCGGACCAGGACATCCACCGCGCGACTGCCGCGGAAGTGTTCGGCGTCGCGCCCGACGCGGTCAGTGCCGACCAGCGCCGCTCGGCCAAGGCAATCAACTTCGGGCTGATCTACGGCATGTCGGCCTTTGGCCTCGCCAAGCAGCTCGGCATCGAGCGCGGCGCGGCGGCGCAGTATGTCGAACTGTATTTCGCGCGCTATCCGGGCGTACGCCGCTACATGGACGACACGCGCGCGCGCGCGAAGCGCGACGGCTACGTCGAGACCGTCTACGGTCGGCGCTTGTACCTGCCCGAAATCAACTCGCGCAATCGTCCGCTGCAACAGTACGCCGAGCGCAGTGCGATCAACGCGCCCATGCAGGGCACGGCTGCGGACATCATCAAGCGCGCGATGCTCGGTGTCGACGCCTGGTGCCAACAGCCGGAGGTGCCGGCGCGGCTGCTGATGCAGGTGCACGACGAGCTGGTGCTGGAAGTGCGCGCCGACTTCCTGGACGCAGCCACCGCGCGCGTGCGCGAGTTGATGGTCGGCGCCACGCAACTGCGCGTGCCGCTGAAGGTCGATGTCGGGCACGGCGCGAACTGGGACGAAGCGCACTGAATGCCGCATTTATGTAGTAAAAGCGTCGCCGGGCGCCGACAGGCGTGCGCGCCCGGCACCCGGCCGTACACTGGCACCAGTCCGGAGCGGACCGCGCTCTGCCATTTCGAGACCATCCGATGCAGCCACGTATCCTTGCAATCACCACCGCGCTGACGCTTGCCGGCGTGGCCGTCCCTGCCTTCAGCGTCGACAAGGGTTTCTACCTGGGCGCTTCGCTCGGCCAGTCCGAGAGCGGCCTGCGCAACGGCAATTTCAATTTCAAGGACCGCAACCAGGGCTACAAACTGATCGCCGGCATCCGTCCGCTGAGCCTGCTCGCGGTGGAACTCAATTACGTCGATCTGGGCACTGCCAGCGTCGGCGGCGCACAGGCTAAAACCAAGGCCGCGGACGGCTTCGTGCTGGTGTTCCTGCCGATCCCGCTGGTCGACGTCTACGGCAAGCTCGGCTACGTTTCGTGGAAGACGGACGCCTCGGCGCCTAACCTGTCGCTGCACAGTTCGGGGAGCGACCTGGCCTACGGCGCCGGCGTGCAGGTGCATTTCACCAGCCTGTCGGCCCGTCTCGAGTACGAGGCCTTCGACGCCCAGACCGCCGCGAAGCCCACACTCCTGTCGCTCGGGGTCACCTTCACTTTTCTTTGAATCTGGTGCCCCGGGCGGGGAACTAACCAGACGAGCAGAACTCTGAATAGTCGTGAGTGCAAATAAGGCGCTCCCCGCTTCCCTCCCTAAGCGGGCTGCTCTGCCCCGGTGGCTTATCCCCCCAGATCTCTAGCCACCGGGGCCTTTTATTTTCTGGAACCATTGGTGCAACTGGCGCCGTGCCTCCTCGAGGCCGGTGCCGTCGACGGCTGAGAAAGCCTGCGCCGTGGCCCGCCCCGTCAGGGCCTGGCGCACGAGCGCGAGCGCACGGGCGAGTTCCGCGCGCTTGAGCTTGTCGGTCTTGCTGAGCAGCACATGCACCGGGCAGCGTACGGCCTGCGCCCAAGCGATCAAACCCTCGTCGCCCTCAAGCAGGCCGCGCCGGCTGTCGACGATGAGGAACAGGCCGCGCAGCGAGGCGCGGGCCGCGAGCGCCGTGGTCATCGGTGCCCAGGTGGCGCGTTCCGCCGCGCTGGCCTCCGCATAGCCGTAGCCCGGCAGGTCGACGATGCGGCAGCCCGGCGCGAGCTCGAAGAAATTCAGCAAGCGAGTGCGCCCCGGAGTCTTGGCGGTGCGCGCGAGCGAACGCCGGCCCGTCAGCGCGTTGATGGCGCTGGACTTGCCCGCGTTCGAGCGTCCGGCAAAGGCCACTTCGGCGCCGGCATCCAGCGGGAAGTGGCTCGGGTGGGCGGCGCTCAGCAGCAGGGCCGCGTTCGGGTAGGTGCTCACGGGCGGTGAATGTAGTGTGCGCGGGGCCTGGTGTACAATTCCGCGACTCAACGACACGGGTTACATCATGACTGCGACAATTCGTCTCGCCTGCTGCGCGCTACTGCTGCTCGCGGCGCCGGTATCCTGGTCGAAGGGTTCCGCCGAAGCCGGTGCCGCGCTGGCCAACACCTGCATGGCCTGCCACGGCGCCAACGGCAACAGCAGCAATCCCGAATGGCCGCGCCTCGCGGGCCAGAATGCCGCCTACATCGAGCACCAGCTGCACTTGCTGCACGATGGCCGCCGCACCGGCAAGGTCGGCGACGGCGCTGCGGCGATGATGCCGCCGATGGCGCTGATGCTGAGCGACTCCGACATTGAGAACGTCGCGGCCTATTACTCGCAGCAGACGCCCTCCGGTCTTGAAGCCGACCCGTCTTACTGGAAGGCCGGTGAGAAGATCTACCGCTTTGGAGATGCGCCGCGGTCGATCCCCGCATGCGCGGCCTGCCACGGCCCGACTGGCCGCGGCAACCCGGCCGCGGGCTACCCGGCGCTGCGTGCGCAGGAATCCATGTACGTGATCAAGCAGCTCAGCGCTTACAGCGCCGACGTGCGCTACACGAAGAACGAGAAGGGCGTCAGCTACGGCGGCGACAACGGCAATATCATGCACACCATCGCCGCACGCCTCAGCGACGAGGACATGCGCAACCTCGCCTCCTACGTGCAGGGGATGCGCTGATGATCATCAGACCAGTCATTCGGGTCGCCGCGGTCGCATTGCTTGCGCTGGTTGCCTGCAGCCAGGAGCCGCAGCCCGCGCCGCCGGCCGCGGATGCGCAAGCGCCGGCCTCGACAGCGGCCGCACCTGCGGCGGCGCCCGCTGTCAGCACGCCAACAAACGCCCCCGCCGACGCAACGGCAGCCAAGACACTACCCACGCCGCCGGCCGAGGAATCGAAGCTCGAGAAAGTCTCGCCACTCCCGCCCGCCGGCCAGTTGCCGGCCGGCAAATGGGTCGCGGGCACCAACTACCGGCTGCTGATGCCGGCACAGCCCACCGACTCGGCGCCCGGCAAGGTTGAGGTGGTCGAGGTGTTCTGGTACGCCTGCCCACACTGCTACGAACTCGAGCCCTACCTTGAGAGCTGGCTGAAGCGCAAACCGGCCTACATCGATTTCCACCGCGTGCCGGTCACCTGGCAGGCCGTGCACCAGTCGCACGCGCGCCTGTTCTACGCGCTCGAGGCGCTTGGCAAGGAAGACGCCCTGCACAGCACCGTCTTCGATGAGATGCACAATCACAAGAACTACATGTTCGCGCAGGGCGATGAGCACGAGACGCTGAGCGCGCAGGTAGCGTTCGCGAAGGCGCACGGCATCAGCGAAGCGGATTTCACCAACGCCTACAATTCCTTCACCGTGCAGACCAATCTGTCGAAGGCTGACGACCTCGTGCACCGCTATCACGTCGACGGCGTGCCGCTGCTGGTGATCAATGGCAAGTACGTCACCGACAAGGGCATGGCCGGCGGCGAGGCCAACCTGATTAGCATCGTCAACGACCTCGCCGCCAGCGAAAAAGGCCGCTAAGAATCAGCGGCCGCGCCGATGCGCAACCGCTACGCGCTGCAGGGACAGGGACTCGTCGGCAGCAGCAATGCCGCCCTGGGCGAGACTCTGTGGATCGACCTGCTCGAGCCCACGCCTGAGGAGGAACGCGCCACCGAGGCGGAATGCGGCATCGACGTGCCAACGCGCGAGGAGATGCGCGAGATCGAGTCGTCCAACCGGCTCTACGAGGAACACGGCGCGGTCTACCTGACCACGACCATTGTCACCAAGCTCGACACGGACCTGCCGCAGAATTCGCAGGTCACTTTCATCCTCAAGGACGGGCGGCTGATCACCAACCGCTACACCGACCCGCTGCCCTTCCGCCGCTTCATCAGCTACGCCGAGCGCCACGCGCCCTCATGCAGCTCGGGACCGGCGATACTCGCCGGACTCGTCGAGGCGATCATCAACCGCGTGGCCGACGTGATCGAGCGCGTCAGCGCCGACCTGGACGCCATTTCAGCCGAGGTGTTCACGCGCCCGACGCGCCGCCGCCGCGGCGGCGCGCGCGACTTCCGCGCCGTACTCGAACGCGTCGGCCAGAGCGGCGAGCTGATCGCCAAGACGCGCGAGAGCCTGGTGAGCCTCGGGCGCGCGCTGGCCTTCGTGCAGCAGTCGACGGCCGTCAACCTCACGAGCGACGTGCGCACGCGGCTGCGGACGCTTTCGCGTGATGTCATCGCCATGAGCGATCATGCCTCGTTCCTCGGCAACAACGTCTCATTCATCCTCGACGCGACGCTCGGCATGATCAACATCGACCAGAACAACATCCTGAAGATCTTCTCGGTGGTGACCGTGTTCCTGCTGCCACCCTCGGTGATCGGCGCCATCTACGGCATGAACTTCGACCACATACCCTGGGTGCACGAGTCCTGGGGCTTCATGGGGGCCCTGGGCCTGATGGTGGCCTCGGCCGTGCTGCCTTACCTGATTTTCAAGCGGCGCGGCTGGCTCTAGGGCCTGCGCGCAGCCTGGTAGCGAGCACCCCCCCGCCAGTCGCACCCGCCGGGCGCTTTAAGGTAACCTTGCGCGCCGCCGCGCCCGTAGCTCAGCTGGATAGAGTGGCAGCCTCCGAAGCTGCAGGTCGTGGGTTCGAATCCCGCCGGGCGCGCCAATTCGGCCATGGCTATAATGGCCGCCTTCAATTCCTGGCCAACCATCGGACTGCCCGTGAGCAAACACGACACGCATTTCTTCAATACCTTCAGCATGATCATCGGCGGACTGATCGTGGTCGCGCTGCTCATCTTCTCGCTGGCGCGGGTGGTGGCCGGGCATACCCAGGAGCCCGAGGTCTACTCGGATGCGCAGTACGTGGCCAGCGTCGACGAGCGCATCAAGCCCTTCGTGCGCGAGGCCGTCGCCGGGGCCGACAACTCCGTCATGGTGATCCAGGCGGCGCCGCAGGCGGCAGGCGTCGCGCTCGCCGTACCCAAGGACGGCCCGGCGCTGTATGAAGCCGTTTGCAAGACCTGTCACGCTGCCGGCCTTGTGGGTGCGCCCAAGTTTGGCGACCACTCCGCCTGGGCGCCGCGCATTGCCAAGGGCAAGGCGATGCTGTACGAACACGCCCTCAAGGGCTTCAACGCCATGCCCGCCAAGGGTAGCCGCACTGACCTGAGCGATGAGCTCATCAAGGCTGGCGTCGACTTCCTGGTGCAGAAGGGCAACTAGAGCCCGCTCACGCTCAGGGGGGCGCTGCAACTGCGGCCTGCGCGCCGGCTCAACCCACTTCGATGGAAGGCCGCAGGCTTGCGGCCTCGCTGACATGCGCGGTGCCGAGCTCGGCTGCGCCGTCCAGGTCGGCGATCGTGCGCGCCACTTTCAACAATCGGTGATAGCCGCGGGCCGACAGCCCGAGGCGCTCGCACACGTGCGCCACCAGGCGTTGCGCGGCCGGAGCAGCCTGGCAGTGCGCCGCGAGGCCAGCGTGGTCGAGCCGCGCGTTGCAGCAGCGCTGCCGTGCGAGCTGCACCGAGCGGGCGCGCTGCACCTGCGCGGCCAGTGCGGGTGCCGTGGCCGCGGCCGGGGCGCGCTGCAAGGCCACAGGCTCGACCCGCGGCACCTCAATGTGCAGGTCGATGCGATCGAGCAGCGGGCCGGAAATCCGGTCGCGGTAGCGCTGCACGCGACGCGGCCCGCAACAGCAGCTGCGAGTATTGTCGCCCAGGTATCCGCACGGGCAGGGATTCATCGCGGCCACGAGCTGGAATTCCGCCGGCAGCTCGAGCCGGTCGGCGGCGCGCACCAGGGTGATAGCGCCCGATTCCAACGGCTCGCGCAGCGCCTCGAGCACTCGGCGGTCGAATTCGGGCAGCTCGTCCATGAACAGCACGCCACGATGCGCCAGGCTGATTTCACCGGCGCGAAGGCGGGAACCGCCGCCGACGATGGCATTGGCGGATGAGGCGTGGTGCGGGGCGCGGAACGGCCGCTGGCCCCAGCGCGCCGGATCGAAGCCCGCGGCGCTGATCGAGGCGATGCCCGCGACCTCGATCGCCTCGGCCTCGGTAAGCGCCGGCAACAGGGCCGGCAGGCGCGTTGCGAGCATGGTCTTGCCGCTGCCGGGCGGACCGATCATCAACAGGCTGTGGCCGCCGGCGGCCGCGATCGTCAGCGCCCGCTTGGCCCGCCACTGGCCCCGCACCTCGTCGAGCGACCCCTCGTTGCCGGGAGTGGCCCGCAGAGCGACCTCACCTGCCGTTGCATCAGCGCTGCTGGCAACGGCTGCGGATCGGTCTCCGCCGATAAAACCACACACTTCGCGCAGCGTGCCGAAGCCGTGGGCGTTTGGATGGCGGGCAAGCCGCGCCTCCGCCAGGTCGGAGGCGGGCACCAGCAGCTCGTGCCCGGCGCGCGCAGCATGGATGGCCGCCAGCAGCAGTCCGCGCACCGGCCGCAGCTCGCCGCCCAGGCCCAGCTCGCCATAGCACTCAGGTGGCGCAGCGCAGCGGAGCTTGAGCTGGCCGCTGGCGCACAGCAACGCCAGGGCCACGGGCAGGTCGTAGCGACCGCCCTCCTTCGACAGTTCCACCGGCGCGAGGTTGACCGTGATGCGACCGGGCGGAAAGTCGTACCCGGAGTTGAGTATGGCCGAGCGCACTCGCTCGCGGCTCTCCCGCACCACCGGTGCCGGCAGGCCTACGATGCTGAAGCCGGGCAGACCGCTGCCCAGGTGCGCCTCGATCTGCACCAGCGGCGCAGCCAGCCCGAGCTGCGCCCGGCTCAGGACCTGCGCGACGCTCACAGCCGGTCGAGCCGCTCCTCGAGCTGGGTCATGCGCGCCTCGAGTTCGGCGATGCGCGCACGCGCGCGCTCGAGCACCTTGGCCTGGACCTCGAACTCGCTGCGCGAGGCCAGGTCGAAGCGCCCCGCCGCGCCCTGCAGCGCCGCGCGGAAATTCGTCTCCAGTTCGGCGCGCATGCCCGCCACGGCGCTGGGGAGACCGGCGATGAAGCGCCGGGCGAGTTCGTCTAGCTGCATGTTTTCCATGTTCGGTTCCTGCATCGCTCTTGCCCTGAAATTGCGCGTCCGGCTGCCGGCGGCGCCCACATTGGTGCAACGGCGGACCCCGGGAGCCCGGAGGCCCGCGAATTACCGCGATTTGGCCGTGGCACGGATTCTGCACCTGGGTCTTCGCGCCCATGCGCGGCACGCAGCATACGCGCACCGCCGCAGGGTCGGAATACGGAATTAAGGGCTTGTCCATCGATGAATGCGGCTCATGAAATTGATCACGGCAGTAGTCCGGCCTTTCAAGCTGGACGAGTTGCGCAATGCCATCGCCCAGATGGGCGTGCAGGGCGTAACCGTGACTGAAGTGCATGAAATCGAATTTGGCCCGCGCTGCAAAGTCGAGGTCGCCGTCGATGACGCGATCGCCGAGGCGGCACTGGAAGCAATCGCCAACGTGGCGCGCACCGGGCGAGCGGGCGATGGCCACATCATCATCGGCGATCTCGACGAGGCCATCCGCATCCGCACTGGTGAAATCGGCACGTCCGCCACATGAATCTGAAGCTGGGAGTCGCACGCATGCGCATTGAAGTGTTGAAAATGTTTCGTGTTCCGGATGCGAGGATGCTCGCCGGAGCGATCGCCTGGCTGCTGTTGGCGCTCGCGCCACTGCAATCGCTCCCTGCGCATGCCGACGCGACCGCGCCGGCGGCTGCGGCACCAGCCGCAGCCGCGCCTGCCGCAACGGCTCCGGCAGACGCTCCAGCCGCCGCGGCGCCCGCGACTGCTGCGCCGGCAGCCGCGGCTGCACCGGCCGCTGCGCCGACTGCGCCGTACCTGACGACCTTCGACAAGATCAATTCGGGCGACACGGCCTGGATGCTCACCTCCACGGCGTTTGTGCTGCTGATGACGATTCCGGGCCTGGCGCTGTTCTACGGCGGCATGGTCCGCAAGAAGAACATCCTCTCGACGCTGATGCAGAGCTTCGCGATCACCTGCGTGGTGACGATCCTGTGGTGGGCGGTGGGCTACTCGCTGGCGTTCACGCCCGGCCCCACGGCATACCTTGGCGGCTACGACCGCTTCTTCCTGCACGGCGTCGCCTACCTGCACGACGCGTCGAAGCTCAGCGTCTCGCACCTGGCCACGACGATACCGGAGACCGTGTACATCCTGTTCCAGGCGACCTTTGCGATCATCACGCCGGCGCTGATCTGCGGCTCCTTCGCCGAACGCATGAAATTCTCGGCGATGCTGTGGTTCATGGGCATCTGGCTGCTGGTCGTGTACTGCCCGGTGGCGCACTGGATGTGGGAGCCAAGTGGCTGGCTCGCCGCCACGCAGCTGGACTTCGCCGGCGGCACGGTGGTGCACATCAACGCGGGCATCGCGGGACTCGCGACTGCGCTGATGCTCGGCAAGCGCCAGGGCTACGGCAAGGAAGCCATGGCGCCGCACAACCTCACGCTGACCGTGATTGGCGCCTCGCTCCTGTGGTTTGGCTGGTTCGGCTTCAACGCCGGATCAGCCGTCGCCTCCGATGGCCGCGCCGGCATGGCCTTCGCCGTAACGCACATCGCCACGGCCGCGGCCGCGCTCGCCTGGATGTTCACGGAGTGGCTCACCAAAGGCAAACCCAGCGTGCTCGGCATCGCTTCCGGCGCGGTAGCGGGCCTCGTGGCCATCACGCCGGCGTCGGGCTTCGTCGGAACCGGCGGCTCGGTAGTCATCGGCGTGGCCGCGGGCGTGATCTGCTTCTTCTCCTCGACCTCGCTCAAGAAGATCATGGGCTACGACGACTCACTGGATGCCTTCGGCGTGCACTGCATCGGCGGCATCGCCGGCGCGTTGCTTACCGGCGCGCTGGTCAGCACCGAGATCAGCGGTGCGCACGGCAGCGTACTGCTGCAGGCCAAGGGCGTGGCCGCCACGCTGATCTGGAGCTTCGTCATGAGCATCATCATCCTCAAGCTCATCGATCTGACGATTGGCCTGCGGGTCAGCCCCGACGACGAACGCGAAGGCCTGGACATCGCGCTACACGGCGAGCGCGTGGAATAGACCCCCCCGGGAGCTCCTTGCGCTCTCCGGCCCCGGCAGGCCCTCACGGCTGCCGGGGCCGTTATTTTGTGATGCGCTTCACCGTTGGACCGGAACGGCCGACTTGTGCCGAGGCGCAGCACTGATACTCTTGGGACTCCCTGCGGGAGCCCTTACGATGCGTTATGTGACCCTGCTGTCCCTGTTGGCCCTTGCACTGGGTATCACCGGCGCCGCCCGTGCGGGCGACATCTACTGCAACAATCAGGGCCGCGACTGCAGCGACCGCCCCAGTCCCGGCGCGACCTTCGTCGGCAGCACCAATGCGTCGATTCCGTCCAACAGTGAACCTGCGGCGGCGCCAGCGGCCAACAGCAGCAACAGCAATGCCGCCCCGGCGAGCGACGCGGCCGCTAATGCGCGCCTGAGCCAGGACGCCTCGCGCGTCGCGGTGCAGAAGGACGTCGCCGCCACGCGCGCCGAGCAGTGCAAGCAGGCCAAGGAAAAGTACCAGCAGTCCGTCGAAGCCCGCCGCGTCTATCGCGTCAACAAGGCCGGCGAACGCGAGTATCTCTCGGACACCGAGGCCGACCAGGCGCGGCTCAATGCCCGCCTCGAGATGGAACGCAGCTGCGGCAATTCGGCCTCCTAGGCCCCCGCTACCTGGCCGGCGGACCTGCCGGATCTTCCCTCCGACCCCATTCCCTTCGCGCGGCTCCCGCGCGCCCTGTTAGATTGCGCGGGCGGCAACGAGGGTAGCTATGCGTACGGGATTCATCGGTCTGGGCGCAATGGGCAGCGGCATGGCGCGCAACCTCCAGCGTGCCGGGCTCCTGGCTGGCGTGTGGAACCGTACGGCTGCGAAAGCCGCGGCGCTGGGGAGCGAACTGCAGTGCACTGCGCACGCGAGCCCGGCCGAACTGGCGCGAAATTGCGAGGCGCTGGTCATCTGCGTTTCGGCGGACCAGGACGTGCTCGCGGTAGTTGCCGCAGTCGCGCCCGCACTCCGCGCTGGCGCGCTCGTCATAGACTGCTCAACCGTGGGTGCGGACACCGCGCGCGCTGCAGCGGCGCAGCTCGCCCGGCACGGTGTGGAGTTCCTTGATGCGCCGGTGAGCGGCGGCATCGAAGGCGCCGCCAAGGGCACGCTCGCGATCATGGTGGGCGGCGAAGCGGCGGCACTGGAGCACGCGCAGCCTGTGCTGCAGGCGATGGGCGCGGCCATCACGCACTTCGGTCCGCACGGTGCCGGGCAAGCCGCCAAGGCCACCAACCAGATCATGGTCGCGGGCATCATCCGCGCCAACGCCGAGGCGCTGGCGTTCGCGCGTGCACAGGGGCTCGACCTGGGCAAGGTCATTGCCACGCTCGGCCGCGGCGCTGCCGCTAACTGGTACCTTGCCAACCGCGGCGCCTACATGGAGCGCGGTGAATTCCCGGCCGGCTTTCGCGTGCGCCTGCACCAGAAGGACCTGCTGATCTGCCGCGCCATGGCCCTTGCCGCGGGCGCGCAACTGCCGGTGGTCGAGGCGGCGCTGGCCGACTACGCCGAACTCGCGGCAGCAGGCCACGCCGACGCGGACATTTCCTCGATCTTCCTGCTCAAGGCAGCGCTGTTCGCGCACGCCCCCGCGCGCACGGAAACCTGAGTCATGCCCACCGAGCCCCGCAGTGAATCGCGCGCGCTGAACCTGCCGGATTTCTGCGCCGCTCAGGCCGTGCTCGCGGTGGTGCTAATCGTCACGCTCACCGCCGTGGTGCTGGCTGTCGCGCGCCAGAACGGTGCCCTCAATTTCTGGCTCGACCTGGCGCGCACTGCGCTGTTCATGCTGTGGACCGGCATGGGCAGCGCGGCCCTGCTGTGCCTGCTGCGCAAGCGGCTGGCGAAACTGCCGCTGGTGGCCGCGAGCCTGATCTCGCTGGGCAGCATGCTCGCGGTGATCGCGCTGGTTTCCTCGGGCGTGCTCTGGCTCGGTGGCAGCTCGCTGCTCGGGCCGCGCGCGACCAACCTGCTGCTGCCCGAGAGCCCGTGGCGCTTCTTCGCCGGGAATCTTGGCATCGGCACGATCGTCGCGGCGCTGGCGCTGCGCTATTTCTATGTCACCGGCGAATGGCGCCGCAACGTCGAGCTGCAGGCGCGTGCGCGCGTGCGCGCGCTGCAGGCGCGCATCCGCCCGCATTTCCTCTTCAACAGCATGAACACTATCGCCTCGCTCACGCGCACTGACCCGCGCCGCGCCGAGGAAGCCGTGGAGGACCTCGCCGACCTGTTCCGCGCCAATCTCAACGAGAAGCGCAGCAGCATCACCCTCAAGGAGGAACTGGAAGTCGCACGCATCTACCAGCGCATCGAGCAGTTGCGGCTGGGCGAGCGGCTGCACGTGATCTGGGACGTGACCGACCTGCCGATGCGCGCGCTGGTCCCGGGGCTGCTGCTGCAACCGCTCCTTGAGAACGCGATCTACCACGGCATCGAGCCGCGCCCGGCGGGCGGCACCGTCATCGTCAGCGGCGCGCTCGACGACGATATCATCGGCCTGACGGTGAAAAATCCGCTGCCCGAGGCCGGCGAGGAGGCGCATTCGGGCAACCGCATCGCGCTCGACAACATCCGCGAGCGTATGGAGCTGCTCTATCCCGGACGCTCTTCAGTAGAGGCCAGCCGCATCGGCGACGAGTACATCGTGCGGTTGCGCTTTCCCTACGTCGAGGATGAAACGCGGAATTTGTCGCTGTGAACCAGCGCGTGCTGATCGTCGATGATGAAGCGCCGGCACGTGAGCGGCTCCGCCGACTGCTCAACGAATTGGGCGACGTCGAGATTGCCGGCGAAGCGGTCAATGGCGAGCAGGCGGTGCGGCTCGCGGGCGAACTGCACCCCGAAGTGGTGCTGCTCGACGTGCGCATGCCGGGCATGAACGGCCTCGAAGCGGCGCGCCACCTGGCGCTGTTCGAGGCGCCGCCGGCCGTGGTATTCACTACGGCCTACGACGCCTACGCCGTCGAGGCTTTCGAAGCACAAGCGATCGGTTACCTGCTCAAGCCCGTGCGCGCCGAGAAGCTCACCGCCGCGCTGCAGCGCGCTGTGCGCCTAGCCGGGCCGCAGCTCGCGCGCGTCGCCGCGGCTGACCCGCAGCGCACGGCGCGTACACATGTGGCCGCGCGGCTTGGCGATCAGGTGCGACTGATCCCCGTGCCCGACATTCATTACTTCGCCGCCGACCAGAAGTACACGACCGTGAAGCACCGCAGCGGAACCGACCTGATCGAGGACAGCCTGCGCGCGCTCGAAGAGGAATTCCCGACGCAGTTCGTGCGCGTGCACCGCAACGCACTGGTGAGCATCCACAGCCTGGCGGCCATCGAACGCGACGCTGAGGGTCAGTACCGCGTCGTGGTGCGCGACAGCGGCGAACGGCTGGACGTGAGCCGCCGGCTGGCGGGGGAACTGAAGGAGCGCTTTCGGCTTTAGGGCCTGCATACACTCGAGGGCTGAACATCGTGAGCGACGACGACGACGTCCGGATCTTGCACGGCATGGGTTACGCCCAGGAGCTCTCGCGCCGCCTCGGGCGCTTCTCTAACTTTGCCATCTCCTTCTCGATCATCTGCATCCTCGCCGGTGGCATCAATTCGCTCGCGCAGGCCACCTCCGGCGCGGGCGGGGCCGCCATTGGCCTCGGCTGGCCGCTCGGCGTATTGATATCGGGTTCATTCGGCGTCGCCATGGCGCAGATCGCCTCCGCATTCCCGACCGCCGGCGGGCTCTATCACTGGGGCTCGATCCTCGGCAACCGCTGCACCGGCTGGCTCACCGCCTGGTTCAACCTGCTCGGGCTGATCACCGTGCTCGGCTCCATCAACGTCGGCGCCTACAATTTTTTCCTCGGCAGCTTTGGCCCGCAGCTGCATGTCACAGATTCCATGACCATGCTGGTGCTGTTCCTGACGGTGGTCACGTGCGCCCAGGCCCTGATCAATCACTACGGCATCTCGCTGACCGCGAAGCTGACCGATTTCTCGGGCTACCTGATTTTCGGCACCGCCGTACTGCTGGCGGTTGCATGTCTCGCCCGCACGCAGCATTTCGAGTTCGCGCGCCTATGGACTTTCGGCAATTATTCCGGTGACGCTGGCGCCAACGTCTGGCCGAAGTCCGGCAGCAGCGGCTGGATCTTCCTGCTGGGCCTGCTGCTGCCGATCTACACGATCACCGGCTACGACGCCTCGGCGCACACTTCCGAAGAGACCCGCAATGCGGCCCTGTCGGTGCCCCGCGGTATCATTTCCTCGATTATCTGGTCTGGCGTATTCGGCTACCTGTTCCTGGCGGCCTTCCTGTTCATGATTCCGGACATGGGTGAAGCCGCGAAGCAGGGCTGGAACGTGTTCTTCTGGGCCATGAACCTGCGCGTGCCCGCGCTCTTGCGAGAGATTCTCTACGCGCTGATCCTGCTCGCGCAGATCCTGTGCGGCCTGGCGACCGTGACCTCGGCCTCGCGCATGATCTACGCTTTTTCACGCGACGGTGGCCTGCCGGCCTCGAAATCGCTGGCGCGGGTATCCCCCAGGCACCGTACGCCGGTCGCCGCCATCTGGACCGCTGCGATCGCATCGCTGTTGTTCGTCTGTGGGGCGCTGTACCTGGAGAGATTCGGCCACACGCCGATCTTCACCGTGGTCGTCTCCTGCACCGTGATCTTCCTGTTCTTCTCGTTCGCGATTCCTATCGCGCTGGGACTCGTGGCCTATGGCGGGCCGAAATGGCCGCGGCAGGGCCCGTGGAGCATCGGCCGCGGCGGCTACACGCTGTTTGCGCTGCTGTCGATCCTCTCCATGGTGCTGATCTTCGTCATTGGCGTGCAGCCGCCGAACGACAAGGCGCTGGGCGTCACCGTGGGCTTCCTCGTGCTGACCGCGATCGTCTGGTTCGCGTTTGAGAACCGCCGCTTCAAGGGCCCGCCGATCGGCGACACGATCGCCCGGCGACATGCCGAGATCGCAGCGACCGAGGCCGCGCTGAATACCTAAGTCTTGATTCGCGCCATCCCGGGGTCGTACAGCGGCTCCAGATGCAGCGCGCAGGGTGCACGCTCGGTCGCCACCTCGAGCTCGTAGCTGCCTGCGTGCAGGTACTCGCGCGTGACGCCTGCGGCGCGCCGCACATAGCCCAGGCCGATGTTGGTCTTCCGCGTGTGGCCATAGCCGCCGCTCCCGAGCCACCCAACGCGCTCGCCATCGCGATAAATGGTCTCGCGCCCGTGCAGCACCATGACCGGATCGTCAATCGTGAACGTGCACAGCCATTTCTTCAGCGGCGCGGCGGCGCGCTGTTCGAGCGCCGTGCGACCCATGAAGGGCTGCGTTGTCCTGAGCTTGACGGCCCAGCCCAACCCGGCCTCGAAGGGCGTGTGGTCGGGCCCGATGTCGGCGCCCCATGCGCGATAGCCCTTCTCGAGCCGCAGTGATTCGATCGCGCGATAGCCGGCGTTGGCGATGCCGTGCGCGGCACCCACGCGCATGAGCGCGGCATAAACCGTGGCGGCGAATTCCACCGGCACATGCAGCTCCCAGCCGAGCTCGCCCACGTAGGTGACGCGCAGCGCCAGCACTGGCGCGCCCGCGACCTGGATGTAGCGCGCTTGCCCGAAGGGAAAGGCCGCGTTGTCGACCGCGTCACGCGTGAGCGCGGCCAGCACCGCGCGCGCGCGCGGACCCATCAGCGCCAGCACCGCGCCCGCGGACGTGACGTCGATCAGGCGCGCATCCAGTCCCGCCGGGATGTGGCGCGCGATCCAGTCGAAGTCGTGCGTGGCAAAACCGGTGCCCGTGACCAGGTAATAGCGATCGGCGGCGAGCCGCGCCACGGTCAGGTCGCACTCGATGCCGCCCTGCGCGTTCAGCATCTGCGTGTACACCAGGCTCCCCACCGGCCGCGACACATCATTGGCGCAGATCCAGCCCAACGCGCGCTCGGCGTCGCGCCCCACCAGTTCGAATTTCGCGAACGAGCTCTGGTCGAACAGCGCCACACGCTCGCGCGCCGCCTGATGTTCGCGCGCCACAGCCGCAAACCAGTTGGGACGAGCGAAACCGTATTCGTCGCGCGCCACCTCGCCCGCTGCGGCGAACCAGTTGGGCCGCTCCCAGCCGAGCTTCTCGCCGAACACGGCGCCCTGCCCCTTGAGTTGTTCATACAGCGGCGAGCGGCGCAGCGGCCGCCCGCTCGCGTGCTCCTCACCGGGCCAGGCGATGGTGTAGTGCTTGCCGTAGAGTTCCAGCGTGCGTGCACGCACCCAGTCGATGTCGGCGTGCGGCGCGCCGAAACGTCGGATGTCCACAGGCCAGACATCGAAGGGCGCCTCGCCGCCGACGATCCATTCCGCCAGCACCTTGCCGGCGCCACCGCCCGATGCGATGCCGAAGGCATTGAAACCCGCGCCTACGTAGTAGCCCGTCAGGCCCGGCGCTGGTCCAATGATGAAATTCCCATCCGAAGTGAAGCTCTCCGGTCCGTTGATGAGTTCCTTGACGCCGGCATTGGCGAGCGCGGGCACGCGCGGCAATGCGAGATCGAGTATCGGCTGGAAGTGATCCCAGTCGGGCTGCAACAGCTGGAAATTGAAATTGTCCGGAAAACCATCGACCGCCCAGGGGCGTGGATTGGGTTCGTAGCCGCCCATCACCAGTCCGCCGACATCTTCCTTGTAGTAGGTCAGGCGGTCCGGGTCGCGCAGCGTTGGCAATCCGCGGGTAATGCCTGGGATGGCCTCCGTGATCAGGTATTGATGCTGCACCGAGACCAGTGGCACGTTCACGCCAACCATCGCACCCAACTGCCGCGCCCACTGGCCGCCGCAGTTCACCACCACTTCGCAGGCCACGCGGCCCTGGCTGGTCAACACCGCAGCGACGCGGCCCTGCTCGAGTTCGATCCCCAGCACGTTGGTGTCTTCGAAGATGCGCACGCCGCGCATGCGCGCACCCTTCGCGAGCGACTGCGTGATGTCGGCCGGGTTCACCTGACCGTCGGTCGGCAGGAAGGCGGCGCCCACCAGGTCGGCAATGTCCATCAGCGGCCACAGCGCCTGTGCTTCGCGCGGCGCCAGCAGCTGCATCTCGAGCCCGAAGGAGCGCGCGCTGGTGGCCTGACGTCTGAGCTCAATCCAGCGTGCTGGATTGCACGCCAAGCGCAGGCCGCCGTTCATCTTCCAGCCGCTCGCGAGGCCGGTCTCGGCCTCGAGCGTGTTGTAGAGCCGCACCGATTCGCCCAGCAGCTGCGTGATGTTCGCGCTGCTACGCAGCTGCCCGACCAGGCCCGCCGCATGATGCGTGGAGCCCGAGGTCAGCTTGTGCCGCTCGATGATGATCGTGTCTTGCCAGCCGAGCTTGGCGAGGTGGTAGGCCGTCGAGCAGCCGACAATGCCGCCGCCGATGACTACGACGCGCGCCTGGGAGGGGAATTCAGCCACGCACGTACCCGCGGGCTCGTTGGCGTCCGCGCCCACGACACGCTTCTGCGATGGCGTCGCAACTGCTTCGATACGGCTGCATTGGCTCCCCGCGGCCTCCCGCGGCTGATTATACTGGAGCACATGAGTTACGCCCGGGACCGCGATTTTCCGCGCGCACTGACCCTCGCCAACGCCATGGCGGATGCGGCACGCGCTATCGCCCGCGACTACTTCCGCCAGCCAATCGAGGTGGAGCGCAAGGCCGATCTCAGCCCCGTAACCATCGCCGATCGTGCCATCGAGACCGAGATGCGCCGGCTGATCCGCGCCGAGTTCCCGGGCCACGGCATCCGCGGCGAGGAATTCGCCACCGAGGAGGGCGAGGGCTACACCTGGGTGCTCGACCCGATCGACGGCACCAAGAGCTTCATCACGGGCTTTCCGCTGTTCGGCTCGCTCATTGCTCTCGAACGCAATGAGCGCGCGGTGCTCGGCATCATCGAGGCACCGGCGCTCGGCGAACGCTGGGTGGGCGCCGAGGGCCTAGCCACGACTTTCAATGGCACAGCGGCGCGCACCAGCGCCTGCAGCGCGCTCGAGCAGGCGCGCGTCTATTGCACCTCCGCCGAGATGTTTCGCGCCGACGACCTTGAGCGCTACGAGCGCTGCACGGGCGGCGCGCTGCTGCGCCGCTACGGCGGTGACTGCTACATCTACGGCCTGCTGGCCTCCGGATACTGCGACCTGGTGATCGAGACCGCGCTCAAGCCGCACGATTTCCAGGCGCTGGTGCCCGTGATCGAGGGCGCCGGCGGGCGCATCAGCGACTGGGAAGGCCAGCCGCTCAGCGCGCGCTCGGGAGAGCGCGTGGTCGCCGCGGCCACCGAAGCACTATGGACGCAGGCCGTCGCGGCGCTCAGCGGTCCCTAGGGCCTGTACACACCCAGGGCCGACGGCACATTTATGCAACTAGACTTCACCAAGATGCACGGGCTTGGCAACGACTTCCTGGTGCTCGAGGCACCGGCAGGCGGCGTGCTGCCGAGCGCGGCGCAGTGGCGCGCACTCGCCGACCGTCATGCCGGCATCGGCTTCGACCAGGCGCTGCTGATCGAGCCGGCGCGCGCAGCCGGCACGGCCGTGCACTATCGCGTGTTCAACGCGGACGGCAGCGAAGTGGAGCAATGCGGCAACGGGGCACGCTGCGTGGTGCGCTACTTGCAGCTGCAAGGCCGCGTCGCCGCCGATGGCACGGTGAGCATGGGCAGCACCGGCGGCACGGTGGCCGCGCGCGTGCTCGTTGGTGGGCGCGTAGCCGTGGACCTCGGCGTGCCCGACTTCGAGCCGAGCGCGTTGCCGTTCCTGGCGCCGGCAGCGGAGGCGAACTACACGCTCGAGGTCGAGGGCGACCACATCGAGTTCGGCGCCGTCTCGATCGGCAACCCGCATGCGGTGCTGCGCGTGGCCGCGGTCGAGAGCGCACCGGTCGAGCGCATCGGCCGCGCCCTGCAGGCGCAGCCGCGCTTTCCGCGCCAGGTCAACGTCGGCTTCATGGAGATCGTCGACGCTGCGCACATCCGGCTGCGCGTGTACGAGCGCGGCGTGGGCGAGACGCTCGCCTGCGGCACGGGAGCCTGCGCCGCGGTTGCGGTCGGCCGGAACCTGGGGCTGCTGGGCGCCGAGGTCGAGGTGCATGTCCCAGGCGGCCGGCTCGGCGTACACTGGGAGGGTCCGGGGCAGCACGTGTGGCTCAGCGGCCCGGCGGAAGTGGCCTTCAGGGGCCAGGCCGAAATCTGAACAACGTATTGCAAGAGGATCCAGCAGGATGAACAGCAAACCCGCGCAGGAACTGGGCGCCGCGACGATCGACGAACAGGCGATCGGTCAGTACCTGCAGCAGCACCCAGATCTGTTCGACCGCCATCCGCAACTGCTCACCCGTTTGCGGCTGGTGCATCCGCGCACGGGCACCACCGTGTCGCTGATCGAGCGCCAGGTGGAGGTGCTGCGCGAGAAACAGGCCGCCAGCGAGCAGAAGCTGGCGGAATTCGTGCGCGTGGCGCGCGCCAATGATGTCCTAGTCGACAAGATCCACCGCTTCACGCGCCGACTGGTGCGCACCAGCACGCGCGCGCAGGCGCTCGCACAAATCGAGGCCAGTCTGCGCGAGGATTTCGACGCCTATCACGCGGTGCTGGTGCTGCAGGACTCGGCCGGCGCCGCGAGCACCGCGGAGTCGGCGAGCCGCTTCCTGCGCCCGCTGGCGAGCGAGGATCCGATCCTGAAGAGTTTCGAATCGCTGTTCGGCAGCGGCCGCCCGCGCTGCGGCCAGGTGCGCGACAGCCAGCGCGATTTCCTGTTCGGCAACGAGGCCATGGCCATCGCTTCGGTGGCGCTGATTCCGCTGACGGTGATGTCGCCGCCGGGACTGCTGGCGATCGGCAGCGTCGATCGCGACCACTTCCACCCGGGCATGAGCACTGAGTTCCTCTCGCGCATGGCCGAGCTGATCGCGGACGCGCTCTCGCGCTCTTGAATCACCTCTGCCCAGATTGGGACTGCCACAATCCATGGGCACCGCAGTAGACTGGATCGGGCGCTTCCACCAGCACCTCGCCAGCGAGCGGCGTCTCTCGCCGCTCACGGTCAGCGCTTACCAGCGAGAGCTTGACGCCTTCGCACAGTGGTGCGCACAGCAGGGCCTGCACGAGTGGGCGCGCATCGACGGCCAGCACGTGCGCAGCTTCGCCGCGCGCAGCCACGCCGCGGGACTCCAGGCGCGCAGCGTGCAGCGGCGCCTGTCGGCGCTGCGCACATTCTTCGGCTACCTGATGCGCGAGGGTGCGGTGACGGGCAATCCGGCAGTGGGCATCAGCGCGCCGAAGGCCGGCAAGCGCCTGCCGCACACGCTGGATGTTGACCAGATGGGACGACTCCTCTCGCTACCGGCGGCCGGTGCGCTGCAGACGCGTGATCTCGCGATCATGGAGCTGCTCTATTCCTCGGGCCTCCGGCTCGCCGAACTCGTCGGGCTCGATCTTGGCGATCTCAATCTCGCCGATCGCACCGTGCGCGTGCTGGGCAAGGGCAGCAAAGCGCGCATCATGCCGGTGGGCAAGCAGGCGATCACGGCGCTGCAGGGCTGGTTGCGCGAGCGCGTGACTCTGGCCAGCAGCGGTGAAAAGGCCGTGTTCATCGGCCGGCGCGGCACCCGCCTCGGCGCCCGTGCGGTGCAGCTGCTGGTCGCGCGCCATGCGCGCGCCCAGGGTCTCCCGCAGGGCGTGCACCCGCACCTGTTCCGGCATTCCTTCGCCACGCACCTGCTTGAGTCGAGCCGCGACCTGCGCGCGGTGCAGGAGCTGCTGGGCCACGCCAGCATCAGCACCACGCAGATCTACACCCACCTTGATTTCCAGCACCTCGCCCGCATCTACGAGAGTTCGCATCCGCGCGCCCGCCGACGCGGCTAACTCTTTGTAATCACAGGGGCTGCAGATGAGCCAAGTTTTCGACCCGCACTCCACGACCATCCTCGCGGTGCGCCGCAACGGCCGCATCGCGCTCGGCGGCGACGGCCAGGTGACCCTCGGCGCCACCGTGATGAAATCCAACGCGCGCAAGGTACGGAGCCTGGCCGGCGGCAAGGTGGTCGCAGGCTTCGCCGGCGGCACGGCCGATGCCTTCACGCTGTTCGAGCGCTTCGAGGGCAAGCTGGAGAAATTCGGCAACCTGACGCGCGCCGCGATCGAGCTCGCCAAGGACTGGCGCTCCGACCGCTACCTGCGCCGCCTCGAGGCGCTGCTGCTGGTGGGCGACCCGCACAGCCTGTTCGTGATCTCGGGCAATGGCGATGTGATCGAGCCGGAGCACGAGCTGGCCGCGATCGGTTCGGGCGGCCCGTTCGCCCAGGCCGCCGCGCTCGCGTTGCTGCAGAACACGGAGCTTCCCGCGCGCGGCATCGTCGAGCGCGCGCTCAACATCGCCGCCGACATCTGCATCTACACCAACCGCAACCTGATCATCGAGGAGCTGGGCGCGTGACTCCGCAACAGATCGTCCAGGAACTCGACAAGCACATCGTCGGCCAGGGCGCCGCCAAGCGCTCGGTCGCAATTGCGCTGCGCAACCGCTGGCGGCGCATGCAGGTGGGCGAGCCACTGCGCCAGGAAATCACGCCCAAGAATATTTTGATGATCGGCCCTACCGGTTGCGGCAAAACCGAGATTGCGCGGCGCCTGGCGCGGCTCGCGAATGCGCCCTTCGTCAAGGTGGAAGCCACCAAGTTCACCGAGGTCGGCTACGTCGGCCGCGAGGTCGACTCGATCATCAAGGAACTGGCCGAAGTCGCCGTCAAGATGACGCGCGAGCAGGAAGTCGCGCGGGTCCGCGAGCCGGCGCGCGCCGCTGCTCTGGAACGCGTGCTCGACGCGCTGCTGCCGCGGCCCAAACTCAGCGGCTTCTCCACCGACGAGCCGGTGCAGCCGCGCGATGCGGAGACGCGGCAGAAATTCCGTGAGCTGCTGCTGCGCGGCGAGCTCGACGAACGCGAGATCGAGCTCGAGCTGCGCGCGCTGCCGGCGGGCGTCGAGATCATGGCGCCGCCCGGCATGGAGGAAATGCAGCAGCAGCTGCAGTCGATGTTCCAGAACCTCGGCAACGCGCGCACCAAGCCGCGCCGCGTCAAGGTGCGCGAGGCGCTGAAGCTCCTGGTTGAAGAAGAAGCCGGCAAGCTCGTGAACGAGGAAGAGCTGAAGGCGCGCGCGCTCGCCAATGCCGAGCAGAACGGCATCGTGTTCATCGACGAACTCGACAAGATCTGCCGCCGCCAGGAGACCATCGGTGCCGACGTGTCGCGCGAGGGCGTGCAGCGCGACCTGCTGCCGCTGGTCGAGGGCTGCACGGTGAGCACAAAGTACGGCCAGATCAAGACCGACCACGTGCTGTTCATCGCCTCGGGCGCCTTCCACATGGCCAAGCCCTCGGACCTGATCCCCGAGCTGCAGGGGCGCTTTCCGATCCGCGTCGAGCTCGACTCCCTCAAAGTCGAGGACTTCGTGCGCATCCTCACCGAGCCCGATGCCTCGCTGACGGCGCAATACCGGGCGCTGCTCGGCACCGAGGACGTCAAGCTGGAATTCACCGCCGATGGCGTGCGCCGCATCGCCGAGCTGGCACACCACGTCAACGAGCGCACGGAAAACATCGGCGCGCGCCGGCTCCACACCGTGATGGAGCGATTGCTGGAAGTGATTTCCTTCGCCGCCAGCGAACAGCGCGGCACCGAGCTGCGCATCGACGCGGCCTATGTCGACACGCACCTCGGCAACCTCGCCCAGGACGAGGACCTGAGCCGCTACATACTCTGAGCGGAGCCCGGGCCGGCCACCTCGTTTTGTGATGAGGCTCACAGTTCCGAGCGGCTGCTGAACCCGACTGTTTGACTTCTTGCGGTCGATTCTTAGCCGAATCTTAGGCCTGCGGTATGTTCGGCGGGCGCACGGGTGTGCGCAACCGCTATGCAACGCACAACCGACAAACTGGTCGCCCTGCAGTTCCTGGCCGTGATCCTCCCGGTCACGCTGGTGCTGCTCGGGCAGCTTACGGCGGACGCGCGCCGCGCGGCCGCACTCGAGCAGTCCCGCCCGCTGCGCAACCTGGCGAGCGACGCACGCAGCAACTATCGCACCTTCACCAACGGCGCCGCGGACGCGGTCGACACCGGCACGCTCGGACGCCAGTCCGCCGAGGTCTTGCGCACCGCCGCCGGGCAGCTCGCGCAACTGCAGCTGCAATTGCCGGATGGCGGCGCGGCGCTCGGTGATACACCGATGCTGGTGGCCCGCCTCACCAAGCGGCTCGGCAACGGTGCGCAGCTCGCGGCGTTGATGCCGCTGCGCGCCGACATCCTGCGGGCCGACCAGCAGACGCGCTCACTCGACGACTACTTCGTGCGCCGCGACCAGGCCGTGGTGCGTGACGCCATCGACTCGGCGGTCACGGAAAAACGCCTCGTGATCGGCGCCCTGTTCGTGAGCGGCGCGCTGACCGTGTGGTTCGTGCTGGCGACACGCCGGCGACTGAAGCAACAGATCGAGGCCGAGGCCGCGATCGAGCGCCGCCGGCGCGCCGAACTGGAGACCATCTCGATCCGCTTCGGCGCCGCCACCAAGGCCGCGCGTGCCGGCGTCTACGAACTGCAGCAACAGGGCGGGCAGGTGTGGTGGAGCGAGACCATGCACGAGCTCTATGGCCGCAGTTCCGGGGATTTCCAGCCCACGCTCGAGAGCTGGCTGCAGCTCATTCACCCCGCCGACCGCGCTGCCGCGTCACAGGCAGTGCAAACCGCGCTGCGTGAGCACCAGCCGCTGCACACGCAATATCGGGTGGAACTCGCCGACGGCACAGTTCGCCACATTGAATCGCTAGCAGCGGCCGTGATCGACTCTGTCGGCGGCGGCTCGCGGCTCGTGGGAATTGACCTCGATATTACCGAGCGCGTCGCCGCGCAGCAGCGCGAGACGGCACTGCAACAGCAACTGCGCGATGCCTCGCGCCACGCCGGCATGGCCGAGGTCGCCGCCAGCGTGCTGCACAATGTCGGCAACGTGCTCAACAGCGTCAACGTCTCGGCAAGCCTGGTGAGCGACAAGCTGCGCAAGTCGAAGGCCGCCGGCCTCGGCCGCGTGGTCTCGCTCCTGCAGGAGCACCAGGCGGACCTGGGTGATTTCATCGCGCGCGACGAGCGCGGCCGTCACCTGCCGGTCTACCTCGAGCAGCTGGCCGCGCAGCTCGTCAGCGAGCGCGACCATACGCTGCAGGAACTCGATGCTCTGCGCGGCAACATCGAGCACATCAAAGAAGTGGTGGCCATGCAGCAGAGCTACGCCAAGCTGGCTGGCGTGACCGAGACCGTCGACGTGCGGGCGCTGGTCGAGGAAGGTCTGCGCCTCGATGCCAATGGCCTTGAACGCCAGGCCATCGCGCTGGAGCGCCAGTTCAGCGAAGTGCCGCCGATCACCGTAGACAAGCACCGCGTGCTGCAGATTCTGGTGAACCTGCTGCGCAACGCCAAGCACGCCTGCCAGGCCACCGAACGGAGCGATCGGTGCATCAGCGTGCGCGTCGGGCGGCATGCCGCCGGGGTGCAGATCGCGGTGGCCGACAACGGCGTGGGCATTGCGCCTGAGAACCTCACGCGGATCTTCAGCCACGGTTTTACCACCAAGCGCAACGGCCACGGATTCGGCCTGCACAGCGGCGCGCTGGCGGCCAGGGAACTGGGCGGATCGCTGCGCGTTGAGAGCGCCGGCCCTGGCCAGGGTGCAACTTTCTACCTCGACCTGCCACTCCAGCCGCAGGGAGAACTCTCATGACCACCAACGCTGCCGTCGGCAATCGCCGCGTGCTCGTCATCGACGACAACCGTGCGATCCACGAAGATTTCCTGAAGATTCTCGGCCCCGAGAACGGTGCGGAAACCGCGCTGCTCGAGGCCGAGCGCGCACTGCTCGGCGAGAGCGCGCCGCCGGCCGGACGCCAGGGCTTCGAGATCGAGACGGCCCTGCAGGGCCAGGCCGGCGTCGAGCTCGCACAGCGCGCGCACCGGGACGGGCGACCCTATGCACTGGCCTTCGTCGACATGCGCATGCCGCCGGGCTGGGATGGCCTCGAGACGATCCAGCGCCTGTGGGCCGTCGACCCACACGTGCAGGTGGTGATCTGCTCGGCGCATTCCGACTACGACTGGACCGACGTGGTGGCCCGCCTGGACCATTCCGACAAGCTGCTGGTCGTCAAGAAGCCCTTCGAGCCGATTGAAGTGCTGCAGTGCGCGAATGCGCTGACCCGCAAGTGGCAGAACGAACTGACCCTGCGCCGTCAGGTCGAGGAGCTCGAGCGCGTGGTCGAGGATCGCACGCAGGGCCTCGAGGCCGCCAATCGCCAGCTGCGCCACCTGGCCACGCACGACTCGCTCACGGGACTCCCCAACCGCGTGCTGCTGGAAGACCGCCTCACACAGGCGATTGCGCACGCCACGCGCGAGGGACACGGCTTCGCGGTCGCCGTCTTTGACGTCGATCGCTTCAAGATCGTCAACGACACCTTCGGTCACCGTGCCGGCGACGAACTCCTCAAGCAGGTCGCGCAGCGCATCCAGGGAGTGGCACGCAATATCGACACGGTGGTGCGCTTCGGCGGCGACGAATTCGTGCTGATCATCGACCGTCTCACACAGCGCTCGGACGCCGAGTCCGTGGCGCAGCGGGCGATCGAATCGTTGCGCCTGCCCGTGCATACGGAGGGCACTGACCTGCACGTTTCCGCCAGCGTCGGCATTGCGTTGTTCCCGCAGGATGGCGCTACCGCGGACGCCCTGCTGGCCAGCGCCGACGCGGCCATGTACTGCGTGAAGCAGCGCGGCCGCAACAGCCTGCAGTTCTTCGCTCCCGGCATGGACTCCATCACGCAGGAGCGCGGCAAGCTCGAGGCCGACCTGCATGAGGCGCTCGCGCGTCAGCAGTTCGAGCTGCACTACCAGCCGAAGGTGGACGCCCGCACCGGCCTGGTGCATGGCGCCGAAGCGCTGATCCGCTGGCGGCATCCGGAGCGCGGCTCCGTACCGCCGGCCGAGTTCATTCCGCTGGCCGAGGAATGCGGCCTGATCGAGTCGATTGGCCAGTGGGTGATCCGCGAAGCCTGCCGCCAGGCTCGCGCCTGGCAGCTCGAAGGCCTGGCGCGCACGCGCGTTGCGGTCAATCTCTCCGCCTTCCAGTTCCGGCACGGCACGCTGCTGCAGACGATCCAGCAGGCGCTGCAGGATTTCAGCCTCGATCCAAGCTACCTGGAAGTCGAGATCACCGAGAGCGCGCTGATGAGCGATCCGGAGGAATCGGTGCAGATACTCGAACAGCTCAGCCGCATGGGCGTGCTGGTTTCGGTCGACGATTTCGGCACCGGCTATTCGAGCATGAGCTACCTGCGGCGCTTTCCGATCGACAAGCTGAAGATCGACCGCACCTTCATCAATGAGCTGACCTCAAGACCGGACGACGCCTCGATCGTGCGCGCCATCGTCTCGCTGGCCCACAGCCTGAAGCTGAAGGTGGTCGCCGAAGGCGTAGAAACTCCCGAGCAGCTCGAGTTCCTGAAGAGCCTCGGCTGCGACCAGTACCAGGGTTATCACTTCAGTCCGGCGGTGCCCGCTGCTGAATTTGCCGGACTGATCCGCCGCGGCGAGCACACGAGCGAGCTGGCGGCCGGGCACGACATCGACCAGACCTGCAGCAAGCTCTCCTTCAACTGGCCAGGCTAGCGCGGCAACGAAACCGGCGGCCGCGGCGCGCTCAGGCGAGCGCAGCGCGGCGCGCGTGTCGCTCGCGGCGGAAATGCGCGACGGTGAGCGCCAATGCCATCGCCTGCAGCAGGGCGCACAGGTAGAACGGCGCGCCGATGCGCCAGTCGCCACGCGGCAGGTGCGCAACCATCTGCAGCGGAACCGCCGCGATCAGCGGTGCCAACACCGCCATCAGGCTGTTCAACCCGCCAACGGCGCCGAGCGTCTTGCCCTGATTGTGTGCATCCGCGGCACTGGAGATGATGCTCTGGATGGTCGCGCCGACGGTCGCGCCCAGAAGGTTGACGAAGATGATCGCGAACATCATCCAGCTTTGGGTAGCCGCGCCCCACAGCGCATAGGCAAGCGTCGAAGAAAGCAGGCCCATCACCGCCAGGCGCCGCGGGCTGACGACCCGCAGGATCCGGCCGAGCAGCAGACCCTGCATTACGGCGGCGACTATGCCCACGGCAGCCAGCGACAGGCCGTTCTCGCGTGTTCCCCAGCCGAACTTGAACGTGGTGTACAACACCCAGGAGGTATAGAGCACGAATTGCGCCAGCCCGGCACAGGCCACCACTCCGACCAGTGGACCTGCACCCTTGAGCTGCGCCAGACCTACCAGCGAACGAAACGGGTTGGTGTTGCGCCAGTCGAATGGGCGCCGCCGCTCCGGCGGGAGCGATTCGGGCAGGACGAAGAAGCCATAGAGGAGATTGAGCACGGCCATCGACCCGGCGACGAGGAACGGCAGCCGCAGGTTGATAGTGCCCAGCAGTCCACCGATGACCGGCCCCAGCACGAAGCCGACCCCGAACATCGCACCCAGCATGCCGAAGCGCCTGGCCCGCTCTGCCGGCGGCGTGATGTCGGCCACGTAGGCATTGGCGACGGAAAGATTGGCCTGCATCGCGCCGGCCACCAGCCGGATGCCGATCAGCATCTGCAGCGAAGTTGCCATTGCCGTGGCGAAGAAGCTGAACATCAGCCCGCAAAAGCCGATCAGCAGCACGGGCCGGCGACCGAAGCTGTCCGAGAGCGCACCCAGGATCGGCGAGCCGAAGAAATTGGCGAAGCCGAACGTGAAGGCAATCACCACGTACCAATGGGCCTGGTCGGCCTGCGAGCCCGTGAAACTGCCGACCAGCGCTGGCAAAACCGGAATGATCAGGCCGATCGAAATCATGTCGATCAGCGAGGCCAGCATGATGAAGGGCATGGCCGCGGCGCGGCTGCGGCGCGCCGCCAGAAACCCTGGGCGGGGCGCCGTCACTTACGGGTCGTGGTTTTCGCCTTGGCCGGAGCGTTCTTCGGCTTGTTCTTGGACGGATCCTTCGGGCGTGATTTCCCGAACGAACCTGCATAAATCTTGCCGCGACGAGTCTTGCGATCACCCTTGCCCACTTGCACTACTCCAGGAAGTTTCGAAGGGGCGAGAGTCTAGTGATTCGGCGGCGGTGGCGCAAACCGGCCGGGGCATGCGCCGTTGCAGCGAACCCACAGTGTGAGCCGGCGCTAGCGATAACGAGACAGGATCTTCGCCAGCGTCGCCGCACCAGGGTTGAGCGTGGCATAGGGGATCTGGTTCAGCGGCATCTCGGGCGTGGCGTTTTGCTCGTGAAATTCCGGCTGGTTAGTGCTGATGTGCAGGAGCCCAGTGAGGTATTCCTGCGTGCGCAGGCGCTCGCGGATGCGCGCCAGTGCCGCCCCCCGGTCGGTGGGGTCGTAGTCGGCGTCCACCTTGCGCAGCACGATGCGGCTGCCATCGTGCATGGTCACCGGCACGCACTCGCCCGGCCCGTATTGCACGGTGATATTGGCTGCCGGCGCCACAAAATCGGCGTGCACGACCTCTTCGTAGTGCTCGCGCGAATAGGCGTAGCTGCGCGTCGAGCCCTCGTGATCGTTGAAAGTGACGCAGGGCGAGAGCACGTCGATGAGCGCAAAGCCATTGTGGTGCATGGCCGCCTGGATCAACGGCACCAGCTGCCCCTTGTCGCCCGAGAAGCTGCGCGCCACGAATGAGGCGCCCAGGGTGAGCGCCAGCTGCACCGGATCGATCGGCGCCTGGTTGTTGACTTCGCCCTTCTTGGCGGTGGTGCCGATGTCAGCGGAAGCCGAGAACTGCCCCTTGGTCAACCCATACACGCCGTTGTTCTCGATGATGTACACCATGTTGAGATTGCGGCGGATCGCATGGATGAACTGGCCCAGGCCGATCGAGAGCGTGTCGCCGTCGCCCGAGACGCCGATGTAGTTGAGCTGCCGGTTGGCAGCGTTCGCGCCGGTGGCCACCGAGGGCATGCGGCCGTGCACCGAATTGAAGCCATGTGAACCGCTGACAAAATAGGCCGTGGTCTTCGACGAACAGCCTATGCCCGACAGCTTCACCAGTGTGCGCGGCTCCACGTCGTTGGCCCAGCAGGCCTCGACGATCGCCGCGGTGATCGAATCGTGACCGCAGCCGGCACAGAGCGTGGAGTTAGCGCCCTCGTACTCACGCCGCGTCAGGCCGCGCGAGTTCCTCGGCAGGTCCGGGTGCGCAACCGTGGGCTTGGCGATGAAGCTCATGGCCGCACCAGCTGCGCCGCCGGGCGCGAGTGATCCTGCACGGCGGCCATGACACCGTCGACCACGTAGTTGGCCGCAAGCGGCAGCCCGTTGTAATGCAGGATGGAACGCATGCGGTTCTTGGCCACGCCGGTCTCCAGTGTCAGCAGCGAGCGCAGCTGCGCGTCGCGATTCTGCTCGACGATGAAATTGAGCTGGTGCGCGTTGAGGAACTGCTCGACCTCCTCGCCAAAGGGAAAGCCGCGCACGCGCATGTAGTCGACCCGCACGCCCTGCGCGCGCAGTCGCGCCACCGCCTCGAGCGCCGGCGCCTCGCCGCTCCCGATCGTGACAATCGCGAGCTCCTCGCTGTTGCCGGCCTCGATCACGGCCTTCGGCACCATGCGCGCGGCCGTCAGCCACTTCTTGCGCAGCCGGTCGATCACCACCTGGTATTCGCGCGAATCCTCAGTGTAGGCGCCGTACTGGTTGTGGCCCGAACCGCGCGCGAAATAGGCGCCTTTGGAACTGACGCCCGGGATCGTGCGCTGCGGGATGCCGTCGTCGTCATGGTCGTAGTAGCGCCAGAACTTTTCGATCTTGGCGAGCTCCGCCTCGTCCAGTACCTTGCCGCGGTCGGGCACGTAGCTGTCATCCCACTTGAATTCCGGGCACATCCAGTCATTCATGCCTATGTCGAGATCTGACAGCACCAGGATCGGTGTCTGGAGCCGTTCCGCGAGATCAAAGGCCAGCGGCGCGAAATGGAAGCATTCCTCCGGATTGGCCGGGTACAGGCACACCTGGCGCGTATCGCCGTGCGAGGCGTAGGCCGCCGAGCGGATGTCGCCCTGCTGCGTGCGCGTCGGCATGCCGGTGGATGGTCCGACGCGCTGCACGTCGAAGATGACCGTAGGCGTTTCGGTGTAGTAAGCGAGGCCGATGAACTCCTGCATCAGCGAGATGCCCGGACCCGAGGTCGCGGTGAAGGCGCGGGCGCCGTTCCACGCGGCGCCGATCACCATGCCGACCGAAGCCAGCTCGTCCTCGGCTTGGATCATGATGTAGTTCTTGCGCCCGGTGGCCGGATCGGCGCGCAGCCGCTCGGCAAAGGACTTGAACGCGTCCATGAGCGAGGTCGAGGGCGTGATCGGATACCAGGCGCCGACCGTGGCGCCCGCGTAGACGCAGCCCAGACCTGCTGCGGTGTTGCCGTCAATGATGATGTGGCCGCGTGTCGCGTCCATCTTCTCGACGCGCAGCGGCAGCGGGCAGCTGAAATTCTCCCGCGCGTAGTCGTAGCCGAGCTGGATCGCCTTCATGTTGCTTTCGACCAGCTGCGGCTTTTTCGCGTAGGTCTCGCTCAGCAGCCCGCGGATGATCTCGAGGTCGAGGTCGTGGAGCGCGGCGAGCACGCCCGCGTAGCAGATGTTCTTCATCAGGATGCGCGTGCGTGCGCCGTTGAAATTCTCGTTGCACAGGCGCGCCAGCGGCGCGCCCAGCACCGTCACGTCATCGCGCATCTGCAGCAGCGCCGGCCGCGGCCAGGTCGAGTCGTAGAAGAAGTAACCGCCCGAGGTGACCTCCTGCAGGTCGCGCGCATAGGTCTCGGGGTTCAGCGCCACCATCAGGTCAACCTGCCCGCTGCGCGCGCGATGGCCATCGCGCGTCACGCGGATCTCGTACCACGTCGGCAGCCCCTGGATGTTGGACGGGAAGTAATTCTTGCCGACCACGGGCACGCCGCTGCGGAACACCGCCTTCATCAGCAAGCCGTTGGCGCTGGCCGAGCCGGTGCCGTTGACGGTGCCGATCTTGATGACAAAGTCGTTTACGCGATTTGGCGCTGCGTATGGCATGCGGGTTCACCATCTCCTGCGTGGGGCCAATGAATTGTGGATTTCTGCATGTCCCAGGCCGCCGTCGGGCAGCGCTCCGCGCACAATCCACAGTGCACGCACAGATTCTCGTCCTTGACCATCACGCGGCCGGTCTGCTTGAGCGTTTTCGACACGTACAGCGGCTGGGTCAGCACCTTGGCCGGCGCGTGCAGCCGCGTGCGCAAGTCGGCTTCCTCGCCTGCGGCGGTGATCGTCAAGCAGTCGACCGGGCAGATGTCGATGCAGGCGTCGCACTCGATGCACAGCTTCGCCTCGAACACGGTCTGCACGTCGCAGTTGAGACAGCGCTGCGCTTCCTGCGCGCCCTGCTCGGGCTTGAAGCCCAGCTCCACCTCGATGTCGATCTTCTTGAAGCGCTCCTTGAGCGAGACGTGCGGCACGAGCCGCCGCTCGAGCGAGGCGTAGTCGTTCTTGTAGGCCCACTCGTGCATACCCATCTTCACGCTGTTGAGCTTGACCGTAGCTGCCGGGCGTTCGCTGACGGCGCGCCCTTGCAGGAAAGCGTGCACGGAAATGGCCGCCTGGTGCCCGTGCTCCACCGCCCAGATGATGTTCTTGGGACCGAAGGCCGCGTCGCCGCCGAAGAACACTTCCGGTCGCGTCGACTGGAAGGTCTTGGCATCCACCTTCGGCACGCTCCACTTGTCGAACTCGATGCCGAGGTCGCGCTCGACCCACGGGAACGCGTTTTCCTGGCCAATGGCCAGGATCACATCGTCACAGGGAATCAGCTCCTCGCCAGTCAGGCGCTCGGCGGTGATCTTGCCGTCCTTGAGCTCGTATTCCATCTTTTCGAACAGCATGCCGGTGAGCTTGCCACCCTCGATCACGAAGCGCTTGGGCGAGCGGTTGATGACGATCTCGACGTTCTCAGCTTCGGCGTCCTCGAGTTCCCAGTCGGAAGCCTTGAAGAAGCCGCGTGGCTTGCGCGCCATGACCTTCACCTGCTTCGCGCCGAGGCGCAGCGAGGTGCGGCAGCAGTCCATCGCCGTGTTGCCGACGCCGATGATCAGCACGCGCTCGCCGATCTTGTCGATGTGCTCAAAGGCCACCGACTCGAGCCAGTCGATGCCGATGTGGATGCGATCAGTGTCGCGCCGGCCCGGGAGGTCGAGCTCCTTGCCCTTGGGCGCGCCCGAGCCCACGAACACCGCGTCAAACCCCTGCTTTTCCAACAGTTCGCGCATGCTAGCGACCGGACTATCGAGCCGCAGGTCCACGCCCAGGTCGAGGATCAGCCCGATCTCGTCGTCGATGACCGTGGCCGGCAGGCGGAAGGAAGGGATATTGCTGCGCATCAGCCCGCCCGGCATGCCGAGCCGCTCGAAGATCACCACGTCGTAGCCGAGTGGGGCGAGATCGTTCGCAAGCGTGAGCGAAGCCGGACCGGCACCAACGCAGGCGATGCGCTTGCCGTTGCGCTCGTAAGGTCCGCGCGGCACGCGTCCGGCCAGCTCGCCCTTCAGGTCCGAAGCTACGCGCTTGAGCCGACAGATGGCGACCGGCTTCTCCTCGACCCTGCCGCGCCGGCAGGCCGGCTCGCAGGGTCGGTCGCAGACCCGCCCGAGGATGCCCGGAAATACGTTGGACTCGCGGTTCAGGAGGTAGGCGTCGGTGTAGCGTCCCTGGGAGATCAGGCGGATGTACTCGGGCACGTCCGTATGCGCGGGACAGGCCCACTGACAGTCTACAACACGATGATAATGTTCAGGATCTGTGGTATCGGTAGGGTTCATTGGCCGCTGTAATGGCTAAATGCACAAGTTTAGGCGAGAGTGAACGATGAGTGTACCCGCCCCCGTCGAGATTCGCCTGCGCACCCGTTCGCGGCTGCTCGAGGTCTCCTTCGACGATGGCACGCGTTTTGAGTTGCCAGCTGAGTACCTGCGCGTGCATTCGCCCTCAGCCGAGGTGCAGGGGCACGGCGTCGAGGTCGGCGTGCTGGTCAGCGGCAAGGAGCGGGTGGGCATAAGCGCGGTCGAGCCGATTGGTCATTACGCGGTGCGGCTGGTGTTTGACGACGGCCATGACACGGGGCTGTACACCTGGAAATACCTGCATGAGCTCGGCGCGCAGCAGGAACTGCGCTGGCACGCGTACCTGCAGAGGTTGGAAAACGCGGGCGTCACGCGTCGCGATGATTAGAGGACTCGCAGAAAAAGAAAGGCCGGGTTATGCACCCGGCCAATTCTTGACAAGACCCCCACTGATTGGCCCCTTTTCGGGTTGCCAACCGGATGGGGATTTTAAACAACTGACGCCAAAATGATACAGGCGCGCGCAAATAGTTTTAATTATTGCAGCGCATACTTTTTTCAGGGCCCCGCGACGCGTATCTGCTTACTAGAATGATGCTGTGCATTGGAGTTCCAGATTGAATCCAGGCGAACCACAAACCACGGATTTCGGCTTCGAGCAGGTACGGAAACAGGATAAAGCCGGCCGCGTGCGCGCGGTATTCGACTCTGTTGCCAGCCGCTACGATTTGATGAACGACCTCATGTCCGGAGGTGCGCACCGGCTGTGGAAGCAGTTTGCGCTCTCGCTGACCGGTCTGCGGCTGGGGGATTCGGTGCTGGATGTCGCAGGCGGCACCGGCGACATCGCTGTTGGACTGGCGCGACAGGTCGGCCGCTCGGGGTTGGTGATGCTCACAGACATCAACGCGTCGATGCTGCAGGCGGGCCGCGACCGGCTCATCGATTCAGGGCTCGTCGGCAACGTGCGCTGTGTGCAGGCGGATGCCGAGCGGCTACCCTTTGCCGACGGCAGCTTTGAGTGCGTGACCATCGCCTTTGGCCTGCGCAACGTCACGGACAAGGCGCGCGCGCTGGCCTCGATGCGCCGCGTGCTGAAAAGCGGCGGCCAGCTGCTGGTGCTGGAATTCTCGAAGCCAACGACGCCCGCGCTGCAGGGCATCTACGACGCCTATTCGTTCCGGCTGCTGCCGCTGCTCGGCCGTGTCGTCGCCGGCGACGCCGATAGCTACCGCTACCTGGCCGAATCGATCCGCCGCCACCCGGACCAGGAAACGCTACTGACTATGCTGCGCGCGGCGGGACTCGAGAACTGCCGCTATCACAATCTGATGGGCGGCATCGTCGCCGTGCATCGCGGCTACAAGGTCTAGGCTGATGTTCGAGGCACAGATCAACGGCTACCTCGCGCGGGCACTCGAACGCTCGCCGCGCGCGCGCGAACTATGCCTCGCGCTCGAGGGGCGGCGCATCCGCTTCGAAATCGCCGGATTTCCCGCACCGCTGGCGCTGACCGCCACGGGCGGCGCGCTGCATTTCGCTCGCGCCGGCGTCGCTGCTGACTCCGCCGTCCCAACTGACGCGAGCGCTGCGGCTGCGCCCGGCGCGAATACGGCGGCCGACGTCACCGTGACGGGCAGCCCGTTCGCCCTGCTCGCGCTCGCGCGCGGTGACACCGACGCGGCCTTTGGTCACAGCGGTGCGGGCATGAGCGGCGATGAAGACATCGCGCGCCAGTTCCAGGAACTCGCGCGGCTCCTGCGGCCGGACCCGGAAGCCGCCGCCGGCCAGCTCATCGGGCGTATCCCGGCGCACCTGGCCACGCGTGCGCTCGGCGCTGTCGCCGATTGGGGCCGCGCGGCCGGCGCTTCGCTGGCGCGCAATGGCGCCGACTACCTCGCGCACGAAAGCCGCGACCTGGTGCCGCGCGCCGAGGCCGAGCAATTTCTGGGCGGCGTCGAGGCGTTGCGCACACAGCTGACGGCGAGCGAGGCTCGCCTCGCGCGCCTGTCGGAACGGCTCGAGCGACTGGCGCCGACGGAAGCCGCGCCAACGGCTCAACTGGTGCCAGCGGACAAGCCGTGAAATTGCGCGTCGCCATCCGGC
Organism: Gammaproteobacteria bacterium; assembly: GCA_025359205.1. Taxonomy (GTDB): domain Bacteria; phylum Pseudomonadota; class Gammaproteobacteria; order Steroidobacterales; family Steroidobacteraceae; genus FEN-1191. Next base: position 67,550 of record JANYHD010000019.1, on the reverse strand, counting down.
TGCTGCAGATCCAGCGCGTGCTGGTGCGCCATGGGCTCGACGATTTCGTGCGCGCCACGCACCTGTACCGCCCGCTGCGTTTCTTGTTCTATCTTTCTCCCTGGACCTGGTTCCAGCGCCGCCGCGGCGCCACGCGGGCCGAACGGTTGCGGCTCGCGCTCGAGGAACTCGGACCGATCTTCGTGAAGTTCGGCCAGGCGCTGTCCACGCGACGTGACCTGCTGCCCGTCGACATCGCCGACGAACTCGCGAAGCTCCAGGACCGGGTGCCGCCCTTCCCGGGCGATCTCGCGCGCGCCAGCCTCGAGCGCAGCTACGACCAGAAGTTCGATGAACTATTCGCGACTTTCGCCACTGAACCGCTCGCCGCGGCCTCCATCGCACAGGTGCACGTGGCCACGCGGCGCGACGGGCGCGAAGTGGTGGTGAAGGTGTTGCGCCCCGGCATGCGCGAGCAGATCGGGCGCGACCTTGAAGTGATGGACGCGCTGGCAGCCATGGCCGAGCGCTGGTGGCCCGAAGCGCGACGACTGCGGCCGATCGAGGTGGTGCGTGAGTACCGCCGGACCGTGCTCGATGAGCTGGACCTGATGCGCGAGGCTGCCAACGCCTCGCAACTCAGACGCAACTTCGCCACTTCGCAGCTGCTGTACGTGCCCGAGGTGCACTGGGACCTGTGCCGCGGCGACGTGATGGTGATGGAACGCATCCGCGGTGTGCCGATCGGCGACCTGGCCACGCTCCGTGCGCGCGGCACTGATTTCAAGCGCCTGGCGGAGAACGGCGTCGAAATCTTCTTCACGCAGGTGTTCCGGCACAATTTCTTCCACGCCGACATGCACCCGGGCAACATCTTCGTCATCGTCGACGATCCCGCTGCCCCGCGCTACGCGGCCGTCGACTTCGGCATCGTCGGCACACTCTCGCTGCGCGACCAACGCTACCTCGCGGAGATCTTCCTCGCGGTCTTCGACCGCGACTACCGCCGCGTCGCCGAGCTCCATATCGAATGCGGCTGGGTGCCGCCGGCCACGCGCGCCGATGAGATGGAATCGGCAGTGCGCACCATCTGCGAGCCGATCTTCGATCGCCCGCTGAGCGAGATCTCCTTCGGCACTGTGCTGCTGCGGCTGTTCGCGGCGCTGCAGCGCTTCGACGGCCAGATCCAGCCGCAGCTCATCCTGCTGCAGAAGACTTTGCTCAACGTCGAAGGGCTCGGCCGCCAGCTCTATCCTGAGCTCGACATCTGGAAGACCGCCGCACCAGTACTGCGCGCGTGGAAGCGCGAACGCATGAGCCCGCGCACGCTGCTGCGCGACCTGCGCCGCGGCCTGCCCGACGTGTTCGAGGTGCTGAAATCGTGGCCCGCGCTGGCGCGCGCCGCGATCGAGCGCGCGCAGGCGGACGCGGCGGGTCCGACGGATAAGCAGCAGGCCCCGGAGCTTGCGGCCGCGGCCGCCGCAGCAGCGACCGCGGCAATCAGCGGCGAGAGGCGGCGCGAGCAATTCACGGTCGCTGCGACGATCCTCGTGGGTGGCCTGCTGTGGCTGGGCCAGCGCATTGAGCCGCAATGGCCCGGCACCTTGCTGGCCACCGGCGGCCTGGCGGCCCTGGCCGCGCTGCTCGTCAAGTCCTAGCGAGGCTCGGGCCGGATTGCGTCGGCGGCATATTTCAACGGAGTAGCGAGCCATGACAAGCACGAATCGGACTGCCGCACTGTGCGGCATGCTGTGGTTGACGGTTGCGGCGCTGGCCACGGCTAACGATGTCGTCATCCACGCTGGCACGCTGATCGATGGCCTGGCGAAGCAGACACGCCAACGCGTCTCGGTCATCGTCCACGACGGGCGCATCACCGCCGTCGAGTCCGGTTTTCTCGCGCCAGCCGGAGCCGAGGTGATCGACTTGTCCGATGCAACGGTTATGCCCGGCTTCATCGATTGCCACGTACACGTTTCCGCCAAGCTCCCGAGCCGCACCAACGCGATCGAAGACTGGCTGACCCATTCGGATCTGGACCGCGCTTTTGACGGCGCGGTCTTCGCATCTGCGATGCTGCAGCAGGGCTTCACCAGCGCCCGCGATGTGGGTGGTGGCGATGACACCGTGGCGCTGCGCAACGCGATCAATGCCGGCAAGGTGCCGGGGCCGCGCCTGTGGGTGTCGCTCGAACCGCTCGGCCCGACCGGCGGCCACGCCGACCCGCGCGCCGGACTGGACCGCCTCCTCGAACACCGCAACTGGGACAACGGCGTCGTCAACACGCCGGATGAAGCGCGCCTCAGGGTGCGCGAGCACAAGCGGCGCGGTGCCGACCTGATCAAGATGCTCCCTTCGGGCGGCATCGCCTCGAACGGCGATGATCCGCGCCAACAGCTGATGACGGATGAAGAAATGCGCGTCACGGTGCAGACGGCGCATGCACTCGGTATGAAAGTGGCCGCGCATATCTATCCGGCGGAAGCTATCGAGAACGCGGTGTGCGCGGGCGTCGATTCGGTCGAACACGGTTCCTTCGCGACCGCGCAGACCTTCGCGCTGATGAAGGAGCGCGGCACGTACCTCGTGCCCACGCTGACGGTCTACGATCTCTACTACGACGTCGCCACGCACCACCCGGAGTTGCTCACGCCCGGCACGCCTGAAAAGGAAATCGCCAACGACCTGCTGCCGAAGCGCAACCTGGCGCTGGCGATCCGCTCGGGTGTGAAGATCGCGTACGGATCCGATATCGGCGAGGGTGACCACGCCATGGAATTCCGTCTCCTCATCGCCAATGGCATGACCCCTGACGACGCGTTCATTGCCGCAACCCGCAATGCGGCCGACCTGCTGGGCGCCAGCGATCGCGTCGGCGCGATCGAAGCCGGTCGCTATGCCGACATCATTGCGACCGGCTTCGATCCGAGAAAACCCCCACGCAATTCGGCCAGGTCGAATTCGTGATGAAGGGCGGCGTGGTCTACCGGCAGCACGGCGCGCCGGTCGCGCACTGACGCCCGATCAGCGCTGGTCGGCGGGCGCGGCGCCCTGCGGCTTGGGCTCGATCCAGACTGCACGCGCCTTCGCGCACAGTTCACCGTCCTCGTCGAACAGAGCGGTGCCTACCTCATACTTGCGGCCCGTCACGCTCACCCGCCAGCCGATGATCACGCAGGGCTCGTCCACGTGCACGCGCCGATCAACGTGCGCCGTGAATTCACCGAGCAGCATTGGCACGCGATCGGAGCGCGCAGCGAAATAGCCGGGGCAATCAAGCGCAGCCCACATGAATTCGGGCCGCACCTTGTGATCGTCGAGTCCCAGCGCCACATCGGGCACCCAGGGCGCAGCCACCAAGGCCGTCGGGCGCTCTGCGCCAGCGCCTGCATCCGCACCGGCCAGCGCTCCTGCAAAGATGCGCAGCCCATCGCCGCGCGCGCGTTCCGGGCCGCAGACGAAGCAGCCCGGATAAGCATGCGCGACGAAGCCGGTGTAGTGACGCGAGGCCTTGAGCGCGTCGACGTAGCCAGGCGGCGCCGGTACGTCCAGCTCGAGCTGCGCTGGTTCGGCGCTCGCCACCACGCGAGTGTCGTGCAGCAGTTCGAGCCGCCCGCCCTCGCGGCGCGCCACCTGCAGCGGCGTACCGAGCGGTGGCGGCAGGTGCAGGCGGACACGCACCGTGCCGGGCGCGTGCTGCGCAAACAGGCCGGCGAGGTAGCCACCATTGGCGGAACCGGGCGGACCGCAGTACCGGGGCGCGACCGTGAGCAATTGCATGCGGCCACCCTACGCGCGCGCCGCGCGCGACTCAACCGGCGGCAGCCAGCCGCCGCTGGTAGTGCCTTGCATATCGCCACACGCACCAGCCAACGCTATTGAGGACGAAGGCCGTGAACGCCAACCGCTCCATCGACATGGACAGCCACGGCGCCAGCGCCCCCATCATGAGCGCGGCCAGCAGCAGCAGCGCGAAGGTGTTCGCGGCCGTCGCCGCGCCGCGCGCATGGCTGAACAGGTCAAGGATCCGCAGCGTGATGATCGGGAATAGCAGTTGCAGCCCGACTGCCGTGCAGGTCAGGAGCAGCTGCTGCGCGATGACCGGCGGATTCACCACCAGCGTCTGCAGCGCAAGCATCGCAGCGGTGGTCGCCAGCACCAGCGTGTAGCCGTAGTTGGCCTGGCGCGAGGGCGGGATGTGGCCCGCGAGCCGACCGGAAGCCAGCGCTCCCAGCGCGAAACCGGACACGATTGGCACCGTCAGCATCGCGAACCCGGTCTCGCTGCCGTGCCAGTGATCGAGAATGATCGCCGGCGCGGAACCGATGTAGATCTGCATGGCGACGAAGCACAGCCCGCTGGCGGCCGTCAGCAGCAGGAATTCCGCGTGCCGCGCGACGCCCAGCATGTTTCGTACCAGCGCGCCGAACTGCAGCGGCGTGCGTTGCGCGACCGGCAGGGTCTCCGGGAGCTTGCGCAGCACCAGCAGCGCCAGCACCAGGCCGTAGAGCGCCATGCTGGCGAACACCGCCCGCCAGCCCAGCCACACGTGCACCCAGCCGCCGATCACCGGCGCCAGTGCCGGGCCGACGCTGAACATGATCGTGATCGCGCTCATCACGCGCTGCGCCTGCGCGCCGCTGTAGCAGTCACGCACCACGGCACGGCCGATGATCACGCCGGCGCCGCCGACCATGCCCTGCATGGCGCGGAAGAACAGCAAGGCGCCGAAGCCGGGCGCCAGTGCGCAACCCGCCGAGGCCAGCGCGTAGAACAGGAGCCCTGCGAGCATCACGCGCCGCCGGCCCACGGCGTCGGCGAGCGAGCCGTGCAGCAGCGACATGCAGGCATAGGGCACCAGGTAGACAGTCAGCGTCTGCTGCACCTGGAAGTAGCTGATGCCAAATTCGGATGCCATCGCCCGCATCGACGGGAAGAAGGCATCGATGGTGTAGGGACCGAGCGTCGCCAGCAGTGCAAGCACCATCGCCACTCGCGGCGGCCGTCCACTCGCCGACCCGCCCTCGGTGAGCGGCGCGTTCACCCCAAGGGCCTATTCACACCCAATGCGTCGGTGCGGACGTGCCGCAGCGACCCAAGCCAGGCCTGCGGCGAATCGCCGCGCTCGAGCACCTCGACCAGCGCGGAGCCAACTACGACACCGTCCACCGCCCCGCGCAAACGCTCAACCTGCTCCCGCGACCTGATCCCAAAGCCCGCACACACCGGTACCGTAGCCGCGGCGTGCACGCGCGCCAGGTAATCGAGCACGCCGGAGGGCGTTGCGGCGCTGTGACCGGTGGTGCCGGTCATCGTCACTGCGTAGACGAAACCCTGGCTGGCCGCGCACAGACGTGCGAGCCGTTCCGCCGGCGTGACCGGCGTCACCATCTGCACCAGCGCGATGCCGAGTGGATCGAGCGCCGCGCGCAGCGCTGCACTTTCATCGAGTGGCAGATCCGGCACGATATAGCCGCACACTCCGGCCGCCGCGCTGGCCGCGGCCAGCCGCGCGTAGCCATAGCTCAGCAGCGGATTGAGATAGCTCATCAACAGGAGCGGCGCACGCACGCGCGTCATCGCCGTAAGCTCGTCCAGGATCCACTGCAACGTCACGCCCTGGCGCAGCGCCTCCTGGCTGGAGCGCTGGATGGTCATGCCATCGGCCATCGGATCGGTGAAGGGCACGCCTATTTCGACGACATCGGCCGCCTCCGCGACCGCGGCCAGGTGCTCGCGAAACTTCGCGCGTTGCGGATAGCCCGCCGTCAGGAACGCGACCAGCGCCGGCTCGCCACCAATCGCGCCCTTGCGGATCGCCGCGGCAATGCGCTCGTGCGCCAGCATCAGAGTACTCCCGCCGGCGGCTTCGCCAGCAGCATCTGCGTGAGCGTCAGCATGTCCTTGTCACCGCGCCCCGACAGACCGATCAGCATGCGCTTGCCCGGTTGGGCCTGCGCCCAGCGACGCGCGCCTGCCAGCGCATGCGCACTCTCGATCGCCGGCAGGATGCCTTCGCACTCGCAGCACTCGCGCACGGCCGCAAGCGCCTCGGCGTCACCGGCCACTTCGTAGCTGACGCGGCCGCAGGCCTGCAGCAGCGCGTGCTCCGGACCGACACCTGGATAGTCGAGCCCAGCCGACACCGAATGTGTCTCCTGGATCTGGCCATCGGCATCCTGCATCAGCATCGAGTAGCTGCCATGCAGCACGCCCGGTCGCCCGAAACTCAAGGGCGCGGCGTTGTCGCCCAGCCCCGCGCCGCGTCCACCCGCCTCGATTCCCAGGATGGCGACGTTGCGGTCCGCGACAAAGGGATGGAACAGCCCGATCGCATTCGAGCCACCACCGACACAGGCGATGACCAGGTCGGGTAAGCCGCCCGCCTGCGCCTGGATCTGTGCGCGCGCTTCGCGTCCGATGATGCTTTGCAGTTCCCGCACCAGGTAAGGATAAGGATGCGCGCCGACGGCCGAACCCAGCAGGTAATAGGTGCCCTCCGGATCGGCCACCCAGTCGCGCATCGCCTCGTCGATCGCGGCGCGCAGCGTCTGGTCGCCGCTGCTGACGCTCACCACGGTCGCGCCAAGCAGGCGCATGCGCCCGACGTTCGGCGCCTGGCGTTCCATGTCCACTGCGCCCATGTACACAGTGCACGGCAAGCCGAGGCGGGCGCAGGCCGCCGCGCTTGCTACGCCGTGTTGGCCCGCGCCAGTCTCCGCGACGATGCGCTTTGCGCCCAGCCGTCGCGCCAGCAGCGCCTGGCCGAGCGCGTTGTTGATCTTGTGCGCGCCAGTGTGCGCGAGGTCCTCGCGTTTGAGCCAGATGTCGGCGCCCCAGCGCTGCGAGAGCCGCGGCGCGTGGCTGAGCGCGGTCGGGCGACCCACCCAGCTCTTGAGCTCCTGCTGGTACTCGCGCTGGAATTCCACGTCGCCGAGCCAGCGCGCCACGCCCTGCTCGAGCCGCTCGTGTGCGGGCACGAGCGTCTCGGGCACGTAGCGCCCGCCAAAAGGGCCATAGCGTCCGTGTGCGTCGGGAAATGCTCCGGCCAGGGCCTGTGCCAGCAGCCGTTCACGCGTCGCGGCGTCGGGTTTGTCATCGCTCATGCTTCGATCTCGCTAAATGCCGCGCGCGCCGCTAGCACGAATTCCGCAATCTTCGCCGTGTCCTTGTACCCGGGGCGCGATTCGAGGCCGCTCGAGGCATCAACGCCGAACGGGCGCACCGCGCGGATCGCCGCAGCCACGTTGTCTGCGTTGAGGCCCCCCGCCAGCACCAGTCGCGTGCGACCCGCCAGCGTCGCGGCCTGCCGCCAATCGCTGAGCTCACCGCTCCCGCTGCGCGCACCCTCGAACAGCAGCCGCGGCGGACACTCGGCCGGAAGCGCAATCCCGGCGCGCAGCACCGGCAGCCGCGCCAGTCGCTGCGGCAGATGGAGCGCGGTGAAATCCTCAAGGTCCGTCTGCAGCAACTCTGGATGGAACTCGCGCACGATGTGGTCCACCTCGTACTGCGTCGGATGCTGCGTAACCGCGACGCAGGTCAGTTGCTGCCGCACCGGACGCGCCAGCTCCAACGCGCGCTCCGCACTCACGCGCCGCGGTGAGGGCGCGAACACGAAGCCAATCGCGTCGACGCCAGCCGCTGCGGCAGCGGCCACGCCTTCCGCCGTGGTCATGCCGCACACCTTGATCCATCCGCTCACTGGCGCAATCTCATGAGCGGCGCGCACGTTCGGTGCGCCCGGCGGACAGCATGGCGCGCACCAGCTGGAGCGGTTCGAGCGCGGCCATGAGCGCGCTGCCCACGAGCGCGACGTCGTAACCGGCAATGGCAACCCGCGCGGCATCGGCTGCCGTAGCCACGCCGCTCTCCGCGACGCGCGGCACCTCGTCCGGGAGCGAACGCGCCAGCGCCTGGAGCCGCCCGGGCATGACCTCGAGGCTCACGAGATCGCGGCAGTTCAGCCCGACCAGCAATTGCGTCGCGCTCGCATATTGCCGCACCAGCTCGCGCACGCGGGCGATATCGGCCTCGTCAAAGCACTCGAGCAGCACGAACAGTTTCAGGCGCGCCGCGCATTCCAGCATCGTCTGCAGCGTTGCATCATCGAGCATGCGCAGGATCAACATCACGCCGCCGGCGCCCGCCAGCCGCGCCTCGGCGACCTGGTATGGATCAACGAGAAAATCCTTGCGCATGGCCGGAATGCGCCCGCCGAGCGCGCGCACCGCAGTCTCGAGGTGCTCCATCGAACCGTCGAAACGGCTCGGCTCGGTGAGCACCGACACCGCCGCGGCGCCGGCCTCGGCGTAGCCAGCCACGCGCGCCATGACGCTGTCTTCGCTGCCCTCGCGCAGCTTGCCGCCCGCCGGTGAGCGGAATTTCACTTCCGCGATCAGGTCGAAGCGGCGCACGGACAACTCCATGCGCGGCGGCAATGCGGAATCCTGCGCACGCGTCAGCAGCTCCGCCTCGGCGAGCTGCGCGCGCGCCGCGGCCACGCGCTTGTGGCTGCTCGCGGCCATCCCGGCGAGAAAATCGCCCGCTCGATTGCTACCCTCAGTCATGGGGCACCTCCATAGCGGCAGCGGCAGCGCCAGCGCCAGGGGCGCCACCAGCGGCCGCGGCGCGCGGCAGCCGCGCGAGCAATGCAGCCGCGGCGCCCGAATCGATCGCCTGCGCTGCACGCGCCATCGCCAGCCGCGGCGCGGGCTCGACGCCAGTCACTTCGAGCGCGAGCGCCGTGCCAAGCAGCAAGGCATCGCGCTGCGGACCTTGCAGCTGGCCCGACAGGATCTGCCGCAACGCGCGCGCATTCTGGGCCGCGTCGCCTCCGGCGAGGTCCGCGCCTGTGCAGGGCGCGAGTCCATAGTCGGCCGGGTCGCGCTGCTCGCGCCGCACTTCGGCCCCGCGCACGTCGAAGACCTCGAAGGGGCCGATGGGCGTGGGCTCGTCCCAGCCTTCGGCGCCGTGCACGACCAGCGCGCGCTCGATGCCCATGCCTGCGAGCGCCTGCGCCATCAGCTCTGCGGTCGGCAGGTCATAGGCGCCGATCACATGGAACGGCGGCGCGGCCGGATTGGTGAGCGGGCCGAGGATGTTGAACACCGTGCGTACGCCCAGCGTGGCGCGCACCTGCGCCAGGGATTTCATCGCCGGGTGGTAATGCGGCGCGAACAGGAAGGTAAAACCCGTGGCGGCGAAGCACTCGACCGCGGCGCGTTCATCCAGCGGCAGCGGCAGGCCGAGCGCGGCGAGCACATCGGCGCTGCCGGCGCGACTCGAGATCGAGCGGTTGCCATGCTTGACCACGGGCACGCCGCAAGCCGCCGTCAGCAAGGCCGCGCCGGTCGATAGGTTCAGGCTCCCGGACTTGTCACCACCCGTGCCGACAATATCGACCGCGCGCAGCGCGGGTGGCAACTCGGGCTTGCGCGCCAACGAGCGCATTGCCACCGCGAAGCCGCGCAGCTCCGCCGCGGTCACGCCCTTGAGACGGAGCGCGGCCAGCACCGCCCCGGCGAGTGCCGGCGCCAGCTCGGGCGCCGTGAGCGCGACCAGCAGGTTGCCTGCCTCGCGCTCGGTGAGGTTCTGGCCATCGAGCAGGCGATCGAGCGTCTGGCTGAGCGTCGTACCGGGCACTGGCATCAACTCCGCGGGCCGCTCATGGCAAGGAAATTCTTCATCATCGCCGGACCCTGCGGCGTCAGCACGCTCTCGGGATGAAACTGCACGCCCTCGACGTTCAGCTCCCGGTGGCGCAGTCCCATGATCTCGCCCTCCACGGTGCGCGCCGTCACCACAAGTTCGGCCGGCAGTGATTCGCCCGCGGCAATCAACGAATGATAGCGCCCGACCTCACAAGGGCTGGGCGCACCGGCGAACACGCCGCGTCCGTCGTGCTCGATGGGCGAGGTCTTGCCGTGCATCAGCCGCGGCGCGCGCACCACACGGCCGCCGAAAGCCTCGGTGATCGACTGGTGGCCGAGGCATACACCGAACACCGGGACGCGCCCGGCGAAGGCGCGGATCATCGCGATCGACACGCCCGCCTGCTGCGGCGTGCCCGGTCCCGGCGAGACGCACAGGTGCGTGGGCGCGAGCGCGAGCGCCTGCTCCACCGTCAGCGCGTCGTTGCGGTGCACGATCACTTCGGCACCCAGCACCATGAAGCCCTGCACCAGGTTGTAGGTAAAGGAATCATAGTTGTCGATCAGCAGCAGCCGCGTACTCACAGGCCATCCTCCGCGAGGTGCAGCGCCTGCACCGCCGCCGCGCTCTTGGCCAGCACCTCGGCGTGCTCAGCCGCCGGCACGCTGTCGGCGACAATGCCGGCACCCGCCTGGTAACTGTACTCGTCGCCATGGAACACCAGCGTGCGGATGGTGATCGCCTGGTCCATGTCACCGCGGGCCCCGAAGTAGCCAACAGTGCCGCCGTAGAGCCCGCGGCGCACGGGTTCGAGCTCCTCGATGATCTCCATCGCGCGCACCTTGGGCGCGCCGACCAGCGTGCCGGCGGGGAAGGCCGCGGCGAACAAATCGAATGCGTCGCGGCCCGCGGCGAGCTGCCCGTGCACGCCGCTGACGATGTGCATCACGTGGCTGTAGCGTTCGATGGCGCGGAATGGTTCGACGTGCACGCTGCCGGCGGTGGCAACGCGGCCAAGGTCATTGCGCGCCAGGTCCACCAGCATGACGTGCTCGGCGTTCTCCTTCGGATCGGCGAGCAGCTCAGTGGCGCGTGCCGCGTCGAGATCGGCGTCGCCCGAGCGCGGCCGCGTGCCCGCAATCGGCCGCAGTTCCGCGCGGCCGGCACTGAGCTTGACCAGCGCTTCCGGCGAGGAGCCCACCACCGTGATGCCGCCGAGCTCGCAATAGAACATGTAAGGCGAAGGGTTCACCAGCCGCAGCGCACGATAGGCCTGGAATGGATCGAGATCATGCCGTCCGGAGAAGCGCGAGGACAGCACCAGCTGGTACACGTCGCCCGCGGCGATGTATTCCTGCGCGCGCTGCACGCCCGCCAGGTAAGCATCGCGACTCAGCGCCGCGACCGGTGGCGCAATGCTCCCGCCGCGCGAGCGCGCCGCCGGCATCGGCCCGCGCAACGCCTGGATGACTTCGCGCCGCAGTGCGACCCGCTCGGCCTCCGTACCGGCATGGAGCAGCGCAATCGCGCGAGTCAGGTGATCGAACACCAGCATCGAGTGCGGCGCGACGTAGTGCAGGAGCGGGGGCGCGTTAGGCAGGCGTGCCGCGCGCTCCGGGAGCCGCTCGAAGTAGCGCACCACGTCGTACGAAGTGTAGCCAACCAGTCCGCCCGCCAGCGGCACGGTGCCGAGTTCGGGAAGCGGCCGCGGCGCCGCCGCCAGCGCGCTGCGCAACCCGGCCAGCAGTTCGGGTGCGCTGCGCGGTACCGGCAGTGAACGGGCGCCGATCGTGAAGGCGCGCTCATCGAGCCGCACCTCGAGCGCCTCGCCGAAGCCGATGAAGGAGTAACGCGCCAGCCGCTCCCCGCCCTCGACGCTCTCGAGCAGGAAACGCGGACGAAATGCCGTCAGCTTCGCGTACGCCGAAACCGGCGTATCGAGATCCCCTGCTATGTCAAAAGGCGCTTTCATTCAGCTTATGGCGTCCAAAAAAATACCCATCCCGGCGTGATTCCGGAGATGGGTCTGGTGTTCGCTGGAAAATCGGGATTTGGTCGAATACAGCCCAGGGCCCACTCCGTCTCAGGAGCAGGGCCACCACCAGCGGATCGCGGCAGACTGGGCAGGTTCGTGCATACCGGACCAGTATGGCGAGAGCCCGCTGCGGGCGTCAAGCGACCTCACTTCGCGTGCGGTTCGTCAACGGCGAGCTGCGCGCACAGCGCTTCCGTGGCGGTCACCGCCTCGGGCCCCAAGCGGCTGAGGCGCGCGTCCACGAAGGCATACAGGCGCCCCTGTCGCACGGCGTTGAGCCGGGGGAATGCGCGCCATTGTTCGAGCCAGTCGTGGGCGCTGCGCTCGTCGGCCGACAGCGCCACGATCGCGTCAGGATCGCGCGCCGCGATCGACTCCAGCGATACCGCCGGCGCGGCATCGCGCAGCTCGCCGTACAGATTACGGTAGCCGCAGGCCTCGATGGCATCGGAAATCAGCTGCTCGCCGCCCAGCGTGTAGACCGGCCGGTCCCAGACCTGCAGCAGCAGGCGCGGCTTGTTGGCGCGCTGGTAGCGAGCACGCAGCGCGTCGATGCGCGCGCGGAGGCCGTCCGCCGCCGGGTCGGCGACCGTGGCCGTGTCGAGCAGTGCGCCGAGCCGCCGCAGCGCCACCGGCAGATCGTCCAGACGCACGACTCGATGGCGGTACACCGGCAAACCTGCACGCTCGAAGGGAAGCAGCTGGGCCGCGGAGAATGCGCCAGTCCACGCCACCACCACGTCGGGATGGAGCGCCAGGATGCGCTCGAGATCGAAGCCGTGACTGTCGCCGATGCGCGCGATGGAGCCCGCGGCCGCGGGCTCCACCGAAAAATCCGGCGTGCCGACCACGCGCGCCCCGCCACCGGCCGCAAACAGCATGGCGGTGGCACCGGGCGAGAGGCTGACGATGCGCTGCGGGGGCGCGGCAAGCGAGATCAGCCTGCCTTCATCGTCACGCACCTGCCAGCGCGCCGCTGCCGGCGCAGCCACGGAGGCGCTGCCAAGCACGCAGAGCATGAGAGTGCATAGTCGTCCTGTTATTGACACAGTGTCAACGCCTCGCTAGGATGGGAACATAAACTATATCGCCGAACGACGCCTGGAAGAAAAGGATCGCCGCCGCAACGAGATCCTCGACGCCGCCGAATCGGTCGCCGCCGTCGACGGCATCGACGCGCTGACGATGGATCAGGTCGCGCGCAAGGCGCGGATTTCGCGCGCCCTGCTGTATGTCTACTTCAACGACAAGGCCGACCTGCACTTCGGCTTGTGCGAGCGCGCGCTGGCGCTGCTGCACGAGCGCTTCGAGCAGGCCACCGCGCGCCATGGCAATGGGCTTGAGCACATCAGCGCCATGGGCCGCGCCTACGTGGCTTTTGCCGCGGAATTTCCCGTGCATTTCGAAGCGCTGGCGCGCTTTCAGGCGCACGAGGTCGGTGACGCGGCCGCCACCGGCAATGTCGCGGATTGCCTCGCGGCCGGCGAGCGCGTGCACCAGATCATGTTCGCGGCCATCGAGGCCGGCCAGCGCGACGGCAGCATCGCCGCCTCGGCCGGCCCGCCGGTCGCGATCGCGATGACGCTGTGGGGCTTCATGCACGGCATCATCCAGATCGTGGCCACAAAGGCCGGCCTGCTCGGCGAGTACGGCCTGAGCTCGAAGGCGCTGGTCGACCAGGCACTCAAGATTGCCGCCGATGGCCTGCGACCCGGCCGCAGCTGATTTTTTTGACAATGCTGGACAAGCATCTAAATTATCGACGCGTGCTAGCCGCCCTGGCCGGAGTCATCCTGAGCAGTTCGCTGCCTGCCCAGGAGCCCGCGCGGCCGCTGCAGTCGATCATCGACGGCTACGTGCAGTCCGGCATGACCTCAAACCTCGCGCTCGCCAACCAGGACATTGAAGTCGACAAGAGCCGCGCCATGCTGGCCGCCGCGCGCGCGCGCTTTCTTCCCGAGCTGGCGCTCGCAGCGCGCTACACGCGCGCCGAGGGCGGCCGGCAGATCGACCTGCCGGTGGGCCAGTTGCTCAATCCCGTGTACCAGACGCTCAACGAGCTGCTGATCGCCAATGGTGGCGTGGCGCGCTTCAGCGCGATTGCCGACCAGGCGATCCCGCTACAGTTGCCGCGCGAGCAAGACACGCGCATCACGCTGCGCCAGCCGCTGTACGCACCGGCGATCACGGCCGGCGTGGCCGCCGCGCGCGCCAACCTGGGCGCCGCGGGCTACTCGCGCCAGGCCTACCAGCGCGAGCTGCGGCGCGACATTACGGTGGCTTACCTCGAATGGCTCAAGGCACGCAATGGCGCGGCGATCCTGTCCACGAGCGAGGCCACGCTGGCCGAGAACCTGCGCGTCAACCGGTCGCTCTACGACAACGGCAAAAGCACGCATGACACGGTGCTGCGTGCGCGTGCCGAGTGGCTGGGCGTGCAGCAGCGGCAGCGCGACGCGCAGAACGGTGTCGACCAGGCGCGCAGCTACCTCAACTTCCTCCTCAACCGGCCGCTGGCGACGCCGCTCGAGGCGCCCGCCGATGCGGACTCCTTGCCGGCCGCAGTGTCGTTGGCCCCAGCGGCGGATGGCGCTATCGGCGCATCTGTCGTCGCGGCGGTGCCGGCGCGACCGGAGTTGCTGGCGCTCGATGCGGCCCAGAGCGCCGCTGCCGAGCAACTGCGTGCCGCACATGCCGCGCGGCGGCCCAACCTGGCCCTCGGCGTCGATGCCGGTACGCAGGGCGTGGACTACGCCACGGGCCGCAACTATGACTTCGTCACCGGCTCAGTAGTGCTGAGTTGGACGCTGTTCGACGCTGGTGCACGCGCGGCCGCAGTTTTGCAGGCGCGCCTGGCCGGCAAGCAACTTGCCAACCAGCGCGAGCTTCTCGCCGCGCGCATCGGCCTCGAGCAGCAGCAGGCGGCCGACAATCTGCGCAGCGCGCAGGATTCGCTCGCTACGGCCGACGCGCGCGCGGTGGCTGCCCGCGCCGCCTTCGCGATCGCCAGCAAGCGGCGTGACGCGGGCATGGCCGACCAGCTTGAGTTTCTCGACGCCCGCAACGAAATGACCGGCGCCGAACTCAATCGCAATCTCACCTATTACACGCTGCTCGAGCGGCAGGCCCAATACGCCTGGGCGCACGGAGACCTGCCATGAAAGTCCTGTCGACGGTGTTCGCCACGCTGCTGTGCGCCGCAGTCAGCGCCTGCTCCGGATCGCAGCCGGCGGCTGCAGTGCATGCGACCCCGGTGGCCGTGGCCATCGCGACCAATGGCCCCGATCAGCCCTCGCTTCAGCTGCATGGAATCATAGCCAGCCGCGACGAGCCGCGTCTCGCGTTCAAGGTCGGCGGCGTCATCGCCCGCATCGGCGTCGAGTCCGGTGAGAACGTGCGCGCCGGGCAACTGCTCGCCGAGCTCGAGCCCACCGAGATCGACGCCCAGCAATCGCAGGCCCGTGAACTCGACGCCAAGGCAGCGCGCGACCTGGAGCGCGGCGAAAAGCTCTATGCCGACGAAGTGCTGAGCCTGGAGCAGCTGCAGAACCTGCGCACGCAGCGCGAGCTCGCCGCGGCGCAGCTGCGCACGGCGCGCTTCAACCGCCAGTACGCGCGCATCGTCGCACCAGCCGACGGCGTGGTGCTGAACCGGCTGGTCTCCGCGCACGAACTGGTAAGCGCCGGTCAGCCGGTGCTGCAGGTCAGCTCCAGCCAGCGCGGCTACGTGCTGCGCGCCGCGGTCGCCGATCGCGAACTGCTGCCGCTGCACATCGGCCTGAGCGCGCAGTTGCGCATCGATGCCGCGCCCGACGTGCCGCTCGAGGGCGCGATCAGCGAGATCGCGCGCGCCGCCGACCCGGCCACTGGATTGTTCACCGTGGAGATCACACTCGCACCTACGCAGCTCCGGCTCGCCAGCGGCATGGTGGCGAGCGCGCGCCTCCAGCCCGCCGGCGCCGCCCGGCTCGTGCGGATCCCGGCCGGCGCACTGGTCACGGGCGAAGGCACGGGCGGAAACGTATTCATATTGGCAGGCAGGCAGGCGCACCGGCGCGCGGTCAGTATCGCCTTCATCGACGGCGCCGAGCTCGCGCTGCGCGCGGGCGTGCACCTCGGCGAGCAGGTGATCACCGACGGCGCGGCCTATCTCGACGACGGTGAGCAGGTCGCCGTCGCCCCGGCGAGTGCGCCCGCAGCGGCGGCTACTACGCCTGCCGCAGCGTCCGCCGGCAGGCGCTGAACCGATCCAGCTCATGCGCCTGCTCGAGATGCCGATCCGCCGCCACCAGTTCACGCTGGTGGCCTTCATGTGCCTGGTGGTGCTCGGCCTCTACGCCTTCCAGAACATTCCGCGCGAGGAAGACCCGCACATCAAGTTCGCCGGCTTCTTCGTCACGGCCATCTGGCCCGGCGCCGATCCGCAGGATCTCGAGCGACTGGTGGCCAAGCCGCTTGAGGACCGCATCGCCGAGCTCGACAGCGTGCACAAGCTCGAGACCACGCTGGTCGACGGCGTCGCTTTCGTGGCGGTGGAATTCGAGGCCAGCGCCGATCCCGACCGCAAGTACGACGAGATGGTGCGCGAGATTAACGCGCTGCGCCCGAGCCTGCCCGCGGACCTGCACGAGCTGGAGATCCGCAAGATCAGTCCGGCGCAGGTCAACATCCTGGAGCTGGCGCTGGTCTCCGACAGCGCACCCTATGACCGGCTGGAGGATGCCGCGCGCGAACTCAAGGACACTCTCAAGGCCGTGCCGGGTATTCGCACCGCCGAGAGCTGGGCCTATCCGGCGCGCGAACTGCGCGTCACCGTCGACCTGCAGCGTATGGCGCAGATGCACGTCACGCCTGGCGCACTGCTGCAGGCGATCCAGAGCGACAACGCCAATATTCCGGCCGGCTTCATCGACATCGGCGCGCGCAGCTTCAGCCTCAAGACCGCCGGGCCCTACAGCTCGCCCGAACAGGTGCGGGACACGGTGATCGGCGGCGCCGGCAGCCGCATCGTGCGCGTGCGTGACGTGGCCAGCGTCGCGTGGGCCACCGACACGCTCAGCTATGTCGGCCGCTACGACGGCAAGCGCGCGCTGTTTGTGACCGCGAACCAGAAGGACGGCTACAACACGCCGCGCGTGCAGCAGGATGTCGACCGCGCGCTCGATCGCTTTGATGCGACGCTGCCGAAGGACATCCGCCTGGCGCGCGGCTTCGAGCAGGCGCGCAACGTCACGCGCCGCCTCGATCGCCTGTACCTCGATTTCGGCATTGCCGTCGCGCTGGTGGCGCTGACGCTCCTGCCGCTCGGGCTGCGGGCCGCCGGCATCGTCATGATCGCGCTGCCGCTGTCACTCGCGATCGGCATCGCCGCGCTGTATTTCATCGGCTACTCGCTCAACCAGATCTCGATCGCCGGCTTCGTGGTCGCCCTCGGCCTGCTGGTCGACGATTCGATCGTCGTGGTCGAAAACATCTCGCGGCACCTGCGCGCCGGCGCGACGCGGCTGCAGGCGGCGCTGGCCGGCACCGAGCAGATCTTCAACGCCATCCTCGGTTGCACCGCCACGCTGATTTTCGCGTTCCTGCCGCTGATCGCGCTACCCGGCAACGCGGGCAAGTTCATCCGTGTGCTGCCCACCGCGGTGGTAACCACCATCGTCGGCTCGCTCCTGATCGCACTGTTCATCATCCCGTTCCTCGCCAGCCGCCTGCTCCCGAAGGAAGGCACGCAACACGGCAACGCGCTGTTCGAGCGCGTGATGGGAGCGATCCACCGCTTTTACCGGCCAGCGCTCCATTACTGCCTGGCGCGGCCGCGCGCCACGGCGGTCACGGCGATCGGCGGCTCGCTGCTGCTCGCAGCCCTGCTCGTGCCGTTCCTCGGCTCGAGCCTGTTCCCCAAGGCCGATACGCCGCAGTTCCTGATCAGCGTCGAATCACCGAACGGTGCAAGTTTCCAGGCCAGCGAACAGGCGCTGCGCTTCGTGGAGGCACGGCTGGCGCAAACGCCCGAAGTCAGCGCTTATTTCTCGAACCTCGGCCACGGCAACCCGCAGATCTACTACAACCACGTGGTCCGCAACAACGCCTCGAACTACGCCGAGGTGTTCGTGTTGCTGAAGCGCTTCGACACCCACGACACGCCGCGGGTCCTCGATCACCTGCGTGGTTACTTCGCCGGCTACCCCGCGGCGCATATCTACGTGAAAGAATTCGTGCAGGGCCAGCCGATCTCGGCGCCGGTGTCGGTGCGCGTGGTCGGCGAGGACCTGGCGACCCTCGATGCGCTCTCGCGCCAGGTGCAGCACCTCATCGAACGCACGCCCGGCACGCGCGATGTCAGCAATCCGCTGCGCGTGCCGCGCACCAACCTGCGGCTGCAGATCGACACGCAGAAGGCCGCGTTGCTCGGCGTGCCCACGGTCGAGATCGACCGCGCCGCGCGCATGAGCATTGCCGGGCTCCAGGCGGGCGAGATGAAGGCTGGTAATGGCGAGCAATACCCGATCATGGTACGCACCGCCATCGGCGCGCGCGCCGGCCCGGACTCGCTCACGCAGGTCCGGGTCGCCGCGCGGAGCGGTGCGCTGCTGCCGCTCGCACAGCTCGCGACGCCGGTGTTCGAGCGCGCGCCGACCGTGATCCAGCGCTTCAATCGCCAGCGCGCCATCACTATCGACGCCGAAGTGCAACGCGGCCTGAACACGGGCCGCGTCACCGCCGCGGTGGTGAAGAACCTGCACGCCATGAGCTGGCCGCGCGGCTACGGTTTCGTGCTCGGCGGCGAGGCCGAGTCGAGCGCTGAATCCTTTGCCGGCATCGGCACCGCGATCATCGTGGCGCTGTTTGGCATCTTCGCGATCCTGGTACTGGAGTTCGGCAGCTTCCGCGCCACGCTGATCGTGCTAACGGTAGTGCCGCTCGGCATCATGGGCGGGCTGCTGATGCTACTGCTCACCGGCAACGATATCTCCTTCGTCGCCAGCATTGGCTTCGTGGCGCTGATCGGCATCGAGATCAAGAATTCCATCCTGCTGGTGGATTTCACCAACCAGCTGCGCGCGGAAGGGCTGTCGCTCGACGAGGCCATCGAGCGCGCCGGCGAGACGCGCTTCCTGCCAATCCTGCTCACTTCGGCCACGGCCATCGGTGGCCTGCTGCCACTGGCGCTGCAGAATATCGCGCTGTATTCACCGATGGCCTGGGTGATCATCGGCGGACTCATCACCTCGACGCTGCTCGCGCGGCTGGTGACGCCGGTGATCTACAAGTTGATCCCGCCGGATGTGGAAATCACTGCGCCCGCAGGCTAGGGCCCGCTCACAATCCTGGATTGCCGGAATTGCGCTCTAGGTCACTGCCGGGGCCGGGGCCGGGCCCGCGGCCTCGAAGCTGCAGCTCACGCGCAGGCCCGGCGAGAGGTCGTGCAACTCCAGCCGCCCGTGGTGGAGCCGCACCACCGCCGCCACCAGGCTTAGCCCCAGTCCGCTGCCCGGCGCCGCCGCGTCCCGCTCGAGCCGCCGGAACGGCAACAGCATGGCTGCATGCGACAGTTCTGGTATGCCGGGCCCATTGTCGGTGATGCCCAACTCCACGCGCCCGCCTACATTTTTCACCACCAGTTCGACGAAGCCATTGGCGGGCACGTACTTGATGCTGTTCTCCAGCAGGTTGGTCAGCAATTGCGCCAGCAGTTGCTGATGGCCGATGATGCTGGCGGACGTATCGCCATGCACGCGCAGCGCGAGCTTGCGCGCCTGCGCTTCCGGCGCGTACAGCTCGCCCAGCTCGCGCGCCAGGCGCGCCAGGTCCACGCGCTCGGGTGGCATGCCACCACCCCCGGCCTCAGCTTGCGCGATCTGCAGCAGCGTGGCCAGCGTGCGCTGAACGCGCTCGAGGTCGTCGAGCGTGGCGTGGATAGCCGTGTCGGTGGCGTCGCCCGCACGGTTCCCGAGCAGGGCCGTCTCGAGCCGCCCGCGCATGCGCTGCAGCGGTGCGCGCAGGTCGTGCGCGGCACTGTCGAAGGTCACGCGCACCGCGGCGGTCTGTTGCTCGATGCGATCGAGCATGCCATTCACAGTGGCGGCGAGTTGGTCGAATTCGTCGGCGCTGCGTTCCAGCGGCAGCCGCCGACTCATGTCGCCGGAGATGATGCTCTCGCAGGCCTGCGTCACGGCGCGCACGCGCCCGGCCATGCGGCGGCTGAACCACCAGGCGGTGAGCGCCGCGAATGCGCCGGTCAGCCCCATGCCCCAGAAAGATGCCTCGCGCTGGCGGCGCGCGAAACGCCGGCGCTCCGAGATGTCGGTGCCCACCAGCAGGCGGTTGCCGTCGAGGACCACGACGGCAGCGCGCACCGGGTGATCGACTGACCGGCCCTGTTCGTTGAGCGTGATCTCGAACTCGAGCGAGCGTCCACTGGTCGTGAAGGCCTTCGGCCAGGTGGTCAGGTTGCCGCCGAGCGGCGTGCCCTTGCGATCCACCAGCAAGTACGCGGCGCCAAGCCGCCCCCAGTCGTCGTCGCGCTGGTCGAGCACGCTGACCAGGCGCTTGAGTCCGCCGCTGCGGTAGTCTTCGCGCAGTGATTCGATCTCGGTGTCGATCACCAGGTCGACCTGTTTCTCCATCGCGCGCTGGGTGAACAGGTAGGCGCTGCCGAGCAAGGCGCTGACGCCGGCTGCCACGCTGATCATGTACCAGAGCGCGAGCCGCGCGGTCGAGGCGAATAGCCGTGGCAATCTCAAGCGGCCGCCCCCGGATCCTTCAGGCAGTAGCCCGAACCGCGGATCGTGTGCAGCAGCTGCGGGCTGAAATCGCGATCGATCGCCTGGCGCAGGCGGCTCATGTGCACGTCGATGAGATTGGTCTGCGGATCGAAGTGCAGATTCCATACCGATTCGAGCAGCATGGTGCGCGTGACGATCTGGTTGACCCGCCGCACCAGGAACTCGAGCAGCTGGAATTCCTTCGCGGTCAGGTCGATGTTGCGGCCGGCGCGCGTCACGCGTCGCGACAGCAGGTTCATCTCCAGATCGGCAACGCGCAGCACGCCCACGTGCCGGTTGTCGCCTGAGGCCCGGCGCAACAGCGCCTCGACCCGCGCCAGCAGTTCCGCGAACGCAAACGGCTTGACCAGGTAGTCATCGCCCCCGGCCCGCAGGCCTTCGACCCGATCGTCGATCGTGCCCAGTGCACTCAGCACCAGCACCGGCGTAGACACGCCCTCCTTGCGCAGTGCCCCGACCAGTGACAGGCCATCGAGATTCGGCAGCATGCGATCGACGATCAGCAACTCGTAGCGCGTGGCGCGCGCTTCGGCCAGACCAGCGGCACCGTCGGCGCAATGCGTCACGGCATAGCCTGCCTCGCGCAGTCCGTGGCTGAGGTGACCTGCGGCCTCGATGTCATCTTCGACCAGCAATATCTGCACAGTTGCTCCTGGGATCCAGGCGGATCGTAGCGCTGACGGCCGCGATTCGCGAATGTTCCCAGCCGCCCGCGCTCGCGCCGTTGCGCCCTCGCCAGCGCCGATGCATGAGAAAAATCAATTGATATTATGATCCCGATAGATAAGGTATATGGTGGCATGGCCGACCTCAAGCTCAAGGACCTGCGTTACCTGGCAGCGCTCGCCGAGACCCGGCATTTCGGCAGGGCGGCGGCGGCCTGCTTCGTCAGCCAGCCGACGCTGTCGGCGCAGCTGCGCAAGCTCGAGCAATATCTCGGCGTGCAGCTGGTGGAACGCCAGCCGCGGCATGTGCTGCTGACCGAGGCCGGCGCCGCGGTCGCCGCGCGCGCGCGACAGATCATCGCCACCAGCGACGAGATCGTCCGGCTCGCGCGCGACTGGCGTGATCCGCTGGCCGGCTCGCTGCGCGTCGCCACCCTGCCCACCGTCGGCCCCTACCTGTTGCCACAGCTGATGCCACGGCTGCGCAAGGCGCTGCCGCGGCTCGAGCTGCTGCTGTTCGAATACCAGACCGGGCCAATGCTCGAGCGCCTGCGCGCCGGCGAACTCGATCTCGGCATCATCGCCCTGCCTGCACCTGAACCCGGTTTCGAATCGCTGGCGCTGTACGACGAGCCCTTCCTGCTGGCGGTGCCCGAGCACCACCGGCTCGCTGCGCGCCGGCAGGTCCAGGTCAGCGACCTGGGCGATGAAGCGTTGCTGCTGCTCGAGGACGGCCATTGCCTGCGCGACCAGGCGCTGGCCGTGTGCGCGCGCAGCCGCGCGCACGAAAGGCAGGACTTCCGCGCCACCAGCCTCGAGACGCTCCGCCAGATGGTCGCCGCCGGCGCGGGCGTGACGCTGCTGCCCGCGCTCGCCTGCCGCGGCGCCTACAGCGCCGCGGCCGGCATGCGGGTGCTGAACCTGGTGAAGCCAGTGCCGACACGCCACATCGGCGCGGTCTGGCGCCCGAGCAGCACGCGCACCGCGGCCATTGCCGCGTTCTGCGAACAGCTCGAGCGCCACAGTGGCATCGGCCGCGCCACATGATTGCCGTCCCGACTGACGAGATCTCGATCTACGATCGCATGTGGCACAGTGACGCCGAGCTGTGCGCGCTGCTGGCGCAGGGGGGCGCGCGCCGCGAGTTGATGGCCGCGTTCGGCGTGGCCGAGTACGCGCTGCTCGCAGCCCTCGCCCACAAGGCTGCATCCGCGCGGCGTCGCCACGCTGAGTCCATTTACCTTTTGCCCGGCATCATGGGCTCGCAGCTCGGCGCGCCTCGCGCCGCCGGTGCCCCCGCCGACCTGCTCTGGCTGGACCCGCAGGATGTCATTGGCGGCACGCTCACACGCCTGCAGCTGCCGGATGCGACCGGTCTCGGCCCGCTCGGCGCTATTCCTTTCAGCTACCTCGCGCTGCAGTTGCGGCTGCGCGCGGCCGGCTTTGCCGTGACCGTGCACGACTACGACTGGCGGCGGAACCTTGATGAGCTGGCCACGGCCTTTGCGGCGCGCGTGCACGCCGACCCTGCGCCGGGGATATTTCTCGTGGCGCACAGCATGGGCGGCCTGATCGCGCGCCGTGCGCTGGAATCACCCGATCTCGCGCGCGTGCGTCGCCTGGTCACGCTAGGCACCCCGCACGGCGGTTCCTTTGGCGCGGCGCAAGCCATCCGCGGCACCTATCCTGTGGTGCGGCGGCTGGCGGCGCTCGATCGACTGCATGACGCGGAATTCCTCGCGACGCGCGTGTTCAGCACTTTTCCGAGCCTGCACCAGATGCTGCCGCCGCCCGGACCCGGACTGCCGCTTGATCTCTACGACGCGGACAACTGGCCACAGTCCGGCCCGCGGCCGGATCCGCGACTGCTGGCCGAGGGTCGCGCCTTTGCCGCGCGGCTCCCCGCCATGGAGCCGCGCTGCATCGCCATCTGCGGCACGCAGCAACGCACGGTCACCAGCGTGCGGCTCGCCGAAGACGATTTCCACTACCTGGTGAGCGACGCAGGCGATGGCACGGTGCCGCTTGCGAGCGCGCAGCTGGCCGGCAGCGACAACTATTATGTGCGCTGTGAACACAGCGCACTGCCGCGCAGCGCTACGGTGGCGCGAGCCGTGCTGGAACTGCTGCGCCAGGGGCGCACCACGCGCCTTGCCGCACAGCCGGGCCCGCGCATCGCTCGCACCGTGACGGTGAGCGATCGCCAGCTGCGCACGACCTGGTTGGAGAAAGTGGACTGGGCCACGCTTGCGCCCGAGCTGCGCCGCAGTTACCTCAACCAGTTGAACCAGCCGCCGCGGCACTACGCCGCCCTGACGTGAGCGAACGCGCCCGCACCGCCATCGTCTGGTTTCGCCAGGACCTACGGCTCGCCGACAACCCAGCGCTCCGTGCGGCGCTCGACGCCGGCGCTCCAATCATCCCGCTGTACGTCGACAGCCGCGAGGAAGAAGGCGAATGGGCACCCGGCGGTGCGGCGCGCTGGTGGCTGCACCAATCGCTGGGCACACTGTCCACAGAGCTGGCCCGGCGCGGTTCGCGGCTGGTCATCCGCAGTGGCCCGGCGCTCCCTGTGCTGCGGGAGCTGTGCCGCGAGTGCGGCGCCGACTCCGTCTACTGGAATCGCCGCTACGAACCGCTGGTGCGCGCGCGCGATGCGCTGGTCAAGGAGGCGTTGCGCGCGCAGGGACTGGTGGCCGAGAGCCGCAACGGCGCGCTGCTCGTCGAACCCTGGCAAATCGCCACGCAGAGCGGCGGTCCCTATCGGGTGTACACGCCGTTCAGGCGCAATGTGCTCGCAGCGCTCGCACCGCCAGTGCCGCTCGCCGCGCCAGCAGCGCTGCCCGCACCGCCCGTGTGGCCGCATTCACTCACACTCGCGCAGCTCGGGCTGATGCCCGCGACCGACTGGTGCGCCCCGCTCGCCGCGGTCTGGCAACCGGGCGAGGTCGCGGCAACTCCTCGCCTCGCGCAATTCGTCGCGGGCGGCGTGGCGCGCTACTCCGACCATCGCGATTTTCCGCACGGCGCCGGGACATCGAAACTGTCGCCTCACCTCCATCACGGCGAACTGTCGCCGCGCCAGGTCTGGCACGCGGTGCTACGCGCGTCGGCGCAAGCAGGCATGCCGGCGGCCGAGGCGCCCGGTGGCAAGTTTCTCGCCGAGATCCTGTGGCGCGAATTCTCGTATCACCTGCTCCATCACTTTCCACATACGCCCACGGAACCGCTGCAGGAGACGATCGCGCGCTTTCCCTGGCGCGAGGCGCCACAGGCGCTTGCCGCCTGGCAGCTCGGCCGCACCGGCGTGCCGCTGATCGACGCGGGCATGCGCGAGCTGTGGAGCACCGGCTGGATGCACAACCGCGTCCGCATGGTCGTCGCCTCCTTTCTCGTCAAGAACCTGCGCCTGCCGTGGCTGACCGGCGCGCGCTGGTTCTGGGACACGCTGGTCGACGCCGACCTCGCATCCAACACGCAGAATTGGCAGTGGGTCGCGGGCTGCGGTGCCGACGCTGCGCCGTACTACCGCGTGTTCAATCCGGTCACGCAGAGCCGCCGCTACGACCCACAGGGAAGCTACCTGCGCCGCTGGCTTCCCGAGCTCGCGCGCCTCAACGACCAGGACATCCACGCGCCCTGGCTGGCCGCTGCCACAGACCTTGTCGCGGCAGGGGTGCAACTCGGCCGCGACTACCCGCTGCCGATCGTCGACCTGCGCGAATCGCGGGCGGCCGCGCTCGCGGCCTGGCAGGGTCTGCGCGGCTGATGCTTTGCGGCGGCCCATGTTGCGCGTAGCATCCGTGGCCGGCCTGCAACGGAGCGCACCCATGAGCAAGAATTCCTCCGGTGAACCCGGCATCGATCAAGACCGCCGCAACCTGGTGTTTGCAACTGCCGGTGTCACCGCGCTCGCGTGCATCGCACCCGCGCCGGCAACGGATGCGCCTGCCGCCAACGCCGCGCCCGCTGCGCCGCCTGCCGGAGCGGCTCCCGCCGGCCCCTTCAGCCTGCCCACGCTCCCGTATGCGGACGGTGCCCTGGATCCCGTGATCTCGGCCAACACGCTGGGCTTTCATCACGGCAAGCACCATCGCGCTTACGTCGACAACCTCAACAAGGCGGTCGCCGGCACGCCGTATGCGGACATGACACTCGAGAAGATCATCGCGGCGACCTACGGCGTCGCTGACAAGCTCGCCGTGTACAACAACGCTGCGCAGCACTGGAACCACAGTTTTTACTGGCGCAGCCTGCGTCCCCAGGGCGGTGGCGTGCCGCCGGCCGCGCTACGCGGGAAGATCGAAGCCGCATTCGGCAGCGTCGCCGCCTGCCAGAAGGAACTTCTCACGGCCGCGACCACCCAGTTCGGCAGCGGCTGGGCCTGGCTCGTGCAGGATGGCGACAAGCTTGCCGTCACCAAGACCGGCAACGCGGATTCACCGCTGGTCAAGGGTCAGCGCCCGCTGCTCGCCATAGACGTGTGGGAACACGCCTACTACCTGGACTACCAGAACCGGCGCGCCGACCACGTCAATGCCGTGCTCGACAAGCTCTACAACTGGGGCTTTGCAGCGGACAACCTGAGCGCGGCCTGACGGTCGGCACGTTCGACACGCGGTGACGATCCGTACATGGCGTGCATCGAACACCTCGCATTGTGGACTCATGACATTGAGCGCAGCACTGCGTTCTACGTGACCTACTTCGGCGCCAAGCCCGGCAACCGCTATGCCAACGCCGGCAAGGGTTTCGAGTCGTGCTTTCTGAGTTTTGGCGACGGCGCCCGGCTGGAAGTCATGAAGACCACCGCGCTTGCGCCGGTGGCTATCGAGGCTGGAGCGCAGCGGCTGGGATTCGCACACTTCGCGCTGTCTGTAGAATCGGCACGGCACGTCGACGAGCTCACGCGGCGCCTGGCAAATGACGGTTATCCGGTACTCGCTGGGCCGCGCCGCACCGGTGATGGGTACTACGAGAGCGTGATCCTGGATCCTGACGGCAATCGCGTCGAGATCGCGGCGTCCTGACCACTCACAACAGCAACTGAAGCGCAGGACTGCAAATGAGCGATGAACTCTGGCATGACATGGGCGACGCTACGGTGCTGGCGCGAGCACAGCTGCAACAGCTGCTGGTGGGCCGCACGAAAGTGGCACTGTCCTGCGTCGACGGCAAGTTCGGCGTCATCAATGGCGCCTGCAACCACGTCGGCGGGCCGCTCGGGCTCGGCACGCTCGAAGGCGACTACGTGGTCTGTCCCTGGCACCACTGGAAATTCCACCGGGTCACGGGCGAAGGCGAGCCCGGCTACGAAGCCGATCGCGTGCCGCGCTTCGAATGCAAGGTCGAGGGCGGGCGCCTGCTGGTGCGCGATGCGCCGGCCAGCACGCGCAATCGCCTGCCGCATGCCAAGCATCCGCTCGAGCGCGACCTGCAGCGCGAGCCTGGGCCGTTGCGGGTGTGGGGCCTGTCGACGACGATCATGGACAATGCGCATCCGCGTTATTCAACTTCCGAAGCGCTGCTGCAGTCGGCGCTCGAGCATGCCGGCGCGAAGCATGCACTCGAGTTCCGGCTGACGAAGCTGCGCGAGCTGAACTTCCGCGCCTGCGAGGGCTACTACTCCAAGAGTGCCTACGCCTGCACCTGGCCCTGCAGCATCTCGCAGATGCACCAGCATGATGGCATGCAGGAGGTGTACGAGAACCTGGTCTTCTGGGCGGATGTGATCCTGGTCGCGACGCCGATCCGCTGGGGCGCGGCGAGTTCGCTGTTCTACAAGATGGCCGAGCGGCTCAACACCGTGCAGAACCAGATCACGCTGCGCAATCGCGTGATGCTCAAGGACAAGGTGGCCGCGTTCATCATCACTGGCGGCCAGGACAACATCCAGGCGGTCGCCGGGCAGATGCTGCAGTTCTTCGGGGAGCTCGGCCTGCAGTTCCCGCAATTCCCGTACATCGCGCACAGCCGCGGCTGGACGGCCGAGGACATGGAACGCAACGTGGAGATCGTGCAGCACAGCACCAGGCTTCACGATGGCGCCCGCGCGCTGCTCGACCGCTGCGTGGACCTTGCGGCGCGATTGCAGGTGGGCGCCGCGCCGCGCTTCGAGCGGGCGGGCCGCAAGGCCTCCGGCCTCGAGCGCCGCAACGCTCCTGCAAGTGATTGAATCATAAGGGTTGTTGACAGCTGCCGGCGCCCGCCAACGAAGGCTCCAGGCTCCCTGCATCCTTTTGCGCGCTGCCGCGTCCATTGAGGATACCGGCAGCCTGCCGAGCATGGGAGCAAGGCGATGAACACACGCACCTGGCTGATGATCGGCGCGCTGACGGTTTCCGGCCTGGCCCAGGCCCATGAGAATCCGCCACCGGCCGAGAGCGGCCGGCTGACCCTGCCGGACTTCCGCAAGCTCGAGACCAAGGCGAGTGAAAGCACGGTCGTGACGGTAGGTCCCTGGCTGCTGCACTTTGCCAGCCACTTTGCCAGCGACCACGATCCGGACGGCGCCACCACGCGGCGCGTGCTCGCCAACATCAAGAGCATCACCATTCACAGCTACGAGTTCGACAGTGACTTCGTCTATTCGCAGGCTGACGTCGACGCCGTGCGCGCGCAGCTGCGCGCCCCCAACTGGAATCGCCTGGCGCAGGTGCGCAGCAAGGATCGCAACAACGTCGACGTGTATGTTTCGATGGACAATGACAAGACCACCGGCCTCGCGGTGATCTCCAGCGAGCCGCGCGAACTGACGATCGTCAACGTGGTCGGCTCGATCAGCCCGGAAGACCTGCAGCGCCTCAGCGTGCATCTCGACGTGCCAGGCTTGCGCGTGACCGGCGCCGCGGCTTCCGGCACTGACACCGAGCGAGACCCGCCCACGACTTGACCGGCGATTCCCGCTGGTGCCAGATATGGGCGTGGCAGCTGCCACGCCCTTCCGGAACGCCAGTCGATGCCCTACTTTCTGATGCGAGTCGCCGTGGGCTTCGTGGCCGCGCCCATGGCCCTGTACATCGAGCCCTGGAACCTGCAGTGGTTTGCCTATGACGCCGGCTTCGGCGCACTGCTGTTGGGTGCGATGCACATCTGCATGCCGGTGCGCTACAGCCTGCGCGATGCGGGCACGTGGCTGGTCGCCGCCGCAATCCTTTGGGGCATTGCCATGTACGTGGCGCGCCAGCATGGCGTGGCGCCCGAGGATCTCGCCGGCGTGGATGGCATCAACCGCGCATTGCGCCGCATGCCGGACATCGCCGTGAGCACGCTGGCATTTGCAGCCCTGACCGCGGCGCTCGCGGCCATCAACCCGCCGCCGCGCCCGGAAAGCGCTGCCTAGGCCAAACGATGCTGATACACGGCCGCTGCCACTGCGGAAACATTGCCTTCTCGCTGACCTGGGAGCACGCGCCGGCCGCGATTCCCGCCCGCGCCTGCTCCTGCAGCTTCTGCGTCAAGCATGGCGGCGTGTGGACCTCCGATCCACGCGCCAGGCTGGTCGTGACCGTGCGCGACCGAAGCCTCGTGTCCGACTACCGCTTTGGCACGGGCACCGCCGACTTCCACTGCTGCGCGCGCTGCGGCGTGGTGCCAGTCGTGAGCTGCCGCATCGACGGCAAGGTGTATGCGGTGGTCAGCGTCAACGCATTTGAGGACGTCGATCCCGCACTCCTGCGCCACGCACCGGCGAGTTTTGATGGCGAGGACACGGGCTCGCGGCTGGAGCGCCGCCAGCGCAACTGGATCGGCGAGGTCGAGTTCCGCTGATGCCGCTCACTCTCGGTCATGGCCTGGAATCCGCGCGCCTGCAGATCCGGCTGGTGACGGAGGCCGATCTGCCTGCGCTTCTCGAGGTCAATGGCGACGACGCGGTGACGCGCTACCTGCCCTACGCGAGCTGGCGCGGCATGGACGACGCGCGCAACTGGTACGCGCGCATGAGCGCCCTGCAGGCGGCGGGCGCGGCGCTGCAGTTCGCGATCCTCGAGCGGCGCTCGGGCACCGCCATTGGTTCGTGCCTGTTGTTCCGCTTCGACGAGTCCAGCGCGCGCGCCGAGCTCGGCTACGTGCTGGGCCGCACGCACTGGGGCCAGGGCTACATGCGCGAGGCCCTGCGCACGCTGATCGACTGCGCCTTCGGTGAGCTCGTCCTCCGCCGGCTGGAGGCCGAAGTCGACCCGCGCAACGCGCGTTCGGTGCGGGTGCTGACGCAGTTGGGATTCACCGCCGAGGGCCTGCTGCGCGAGCGCTGGCTCACGCGCGGCGAGCCCTGCAGCGTCACGGCTTATGGCCTGCTGCAGCGGGAGTGGCAGCAGCGGCAATAGCCGCGCTCAGGCGCCGCCGACGGTGATGCGGTTGCCGCCTTCGCGGCGTGAACGCGCCATGGCCTGGTCCGCACGCTCGAGTGCAGCTTCGAGCGATTCGCCACCCTTAAGCATGACGGCGCCGATCGACACCGTGACGGTCGTGACCGCGGTCTCGCTGTCCTGGCGGCGGACGCGGCAGCGCTCGACGCTGGCGCGGATGCGCTCAGCCTGCTCGAGCGCCTCGGCGCCCGCGCACCCGGGCATCAGCAGCAGGAAATCCTCTCCGCCGGTGCGCGCCAGCAGCGCGCCCTGCCCCGAACCATTGCTTATCAACTGCCCAATCGCCGCGAGCACGCGGTCGGCGAGCAGGTTGCCGAGGTTGTCGCCGACGTTCATGAATTCGTCGATGCCAAAGCGCAGCAGCGTCCCCGCGGGCAGGCCGGACGGATAGCTGTCGCGCACGCGGTAATCCAGGCCGCGGCCGTTGAGCAGCCCCGTGAGCGGATCGACCTGCGCCTTGCCCTGCGCGATCTCCAGCTCGCCTTGCAGGCGGCGCGCCTCGCGGGAATTCTCCACCAGGTTCTGCTGCAGGTCGGTGGTGCGCGAGCGCACGCGGTCCGTGTCGCCGAGCAGGCCCATGACCACTTCGGTGATGGCCGCCTTGTCGACGTTGCGCTTGAGCCGTTCCTGGTAGTCATTCAGCCCGTCGTTGTAGCGCCCGACTTCCTGGCTCGCCTTGGCCGTGCTCTCGGTGACCTGCTCGACCACTTCCTGGATGCGCGCCCGCACCTTCATCGACGACTCGATGTCGCGCATCGCTACGTGCCGGTCGAACAGCTCTTCGATGTCGGTATCGGTGAGGCGCACGGCCGCGGCGACGCGGGCATCGACGGCGGCCTTCAGCGCCTGGTTGGTGCCGGCGGCATATTCGTACCAGACGGCGAAGCTCAATGGATGGAAACCGGCGGCATGCCGCGACATCAGCGGTAGCACCATGCGCAGGAGTTCGGCCGTCTGCTCGCGGTTTTCGCGGTAGCGCATTGTTATCCCGTCAGGCGCGCAAGCGCATCAGGCGCTGAGGACATGGCCGGCCTGTGCGGCAATGAGCGCGGCGAACGCGGGCTTGCCGGCCTGTTGCGCCTGCAGCTGCAGCAGTAGTTCCTCGATGCCCACCGCTTCGCCAAACAGCCTGCCCTGGGCGATGTCGCAGCCCCACATGCGCAGCGGCAGCACCTGGTTGGCACGCTCGACTCCTTCCGCCACCACCTGCAGCCCCAGACCGTGCCCCATGTCGATAATCGTCCGCACCAGTGTAGCATCGGCCGGATCGTCGGCAAGGTCACGCACGAACGACTGATCAATCTTGAGCGTGCCGATCGGAAACTGCTGCAGCGCGGACAGCGACGAATAGCCAGTGCCGAAGTCGTCGATCGACAGGTGCAGGCCCATCGCCGCCAGCTGCGCCAGCAGCTCGACCGTGCGGCGCGGGTCCGCCATCAGCGTCGACTCGGTGATCTCGAGTTCCAGGCTCTGCGGCGGCACGTTGTAGCGCTCGAACAGCGAGCGACAGTTGAGCAGGAAGCCGGCATGCCGCAGTTGCTTGAGCGAGAGGTTGAGCGCGATGCGCCCCGGGTTGCCGACTGACTTGCGCAACAGGTTCAGGTCGATGCACACCCGCTCGAGCACCCATACGCCGATCAGGCTGATGAGGTTGTTCTCCTCGGCCATCGGGATGAACTGCGAGGGCGGGATGTCACCGTGCCCGGGCAACCGCCAGCGCAGCAGCGCCTCGGCGCCGATGATGCGGCCGTCGCGCAGGTCGATCTTCGGCTGGTAATGCACCACGAACTCGTCGCGCTCGACCGCGCGGCGCAGCTTGCTCTTGAGCATCAGCCGCTCGACCGCCGCCGCGTTCATCTCCTGCGAATAGTGGGCGAAGGTATTGCCGCCGTTCTGCTTCGAGTAATACATGGCGGCATCCGCATTGCGGATCAGGTCGATGACGTTATCGGCGTCGCGCGGGCAGAAAGCCACGCCGATGCTCACCGTCAGGAACACCTCCTGTTGGTTGATGTGGAAGGCCGCGCCGGCGGCATCCAGCACCGTGCGCGCCAGCTGCGAGACCTGCTCGCCCGCCTCGCCCGCGTCGGCGCTCAGCCCGTCGACGAACAGCGCGAACTCGTCGCCGGCCAGGCGCCCGAGCACGGCCTCGCTGCTCAGCACGCGCGTGAGCCGCTCGGTCAGCACCTCCAGCACGCGATCGCCCGAGGCATGGCCGAAGGTGTCGTTCACTTCCTTGAAGCGGTCCATGTCGATGTACAGCAGCGCCACGCCCTGGCCGACGCGGCGCGCCCGCGCGATCGCCTGCTGCAGCAGGTGCTGGAACTGCATGCGGTTGGGGATCTTGGTGAGCGCGTCGTAGCGCGCGAGGTAGCGGATGCGCCGCTCGGCGCGCTTGCGCTCGGTGATGTCGCGCGCCACGTAGATGTCGCCGGCGAACTGCGCCTCGGTGCTCTCGACCGTCGAGGCCACGAACGAGACTGGAATGGTCTGCCCGGCACGGGTGCGCAGCACCGTCTCGCCGGTGTCGCGCGCCGCGGCGAGCGGATCGCCGCCCGCCTCGCCTGCTGCGGCCAGCAGCGAGCCGACGCGCATGCCGGTGAGCTCGCTGGCTGAATACCCGGTCATGCGCAGCGCCGCGTCATTGACAATGCGGATCGTGCCGTCGGGCGCGGCCACGAATACGCTATCGCTCATGCTGTTGAGCACGCTGTGCAGGTAGTCGCGGCTGTAAGTGGTGTCGTTCAGCGCCACGCGCGTGCGCTCGAAGGCCCGCAGCAGGCGCCCGAGGTGGCCGCTCAGATCACCCTCGATCGGATGGGAGAACTCGCCGCGCCCCAGGCGTTCGGCTGCGCCGATCAGGCGCTGCACCCCTTCCTGCAGGCGCTGGCGCTCGCTCCAGGACCACACCGCCGCGGCCGAGGCTCCGGCCAGGGTCAGGAGCCCCGCGGCCCAGACCAGCGAGGTGGGAACCTGTTTGCGGATGAGCGCAGCGGCGATCCAGCCACACAGGGCCAGGCCCAGGGCCAGGGTCGCTATACGCCGGCTGGAAAGCTGCAGACTGCGCACACGTCTCCCCTGTGAGGCAGCTTAGAATCATGCCCGATGGGAGCCCAAACCGCCAATTCCGGGCCGCCGCACGTGACCTTGTCGCCGCTGGAGCTGACTGGCCGCGCCCGCACGCATGTCGCCCTTATGCCCGAGTTTGGCTGCGAGCTGCATCTGCAGGCCGCCGCGGCGCTGCGCGCGCTGTGCGCGGCGGCCGCACACGAAGGGATCGACCTGCAGGCGGTGTCAGGTTTCCGGGACTTCGGGCGACAACTGGCCATCTGGAACGGCAAGTTTCGCGGCACGCGCGCGTTGCTGGATGAGTCGAGCCGCCCGCTGCGCGCCGCCAACCTGGACGAAGCGCAGCGCGTGGCGGCCATCCTGGTGTGGACGGCGCTCCCCGGGGCGAGCCGTCACCACTGGGGGAGCGACTGCGACGTGATCGACCGCGCCGCTGTCGAGCGCGGCGCCACCGTCGAACTGCTGGCCGCGGATTACGCGCCCGGCGGGCGCTATGCACATCTGTCGCGCTGGCTGGGCGCCCACGCCCAAGAATACGGCTTTTTCCTGCCATATGACTGCGATCGCGGCGGCGTGCAGCCTGAACCCTGGCATATCAGCTATGCGCCAGTCGCTGGTCCCGCGCTCGCAGCCCTGGACGTGCAGCTGCTGCGTCTAGCGCTGGCGGGCGCGGAGCTCGACGGCCGTGCTTTGGTCGAGGCGCGCCTGCCTGAGCTCTACGATCGTTACGTGGCGGCGGTTGCACCGCTGCCACCTGCCGCGCTGGTGGCCAAGGGTCTACTGGTCGCGGCGCCAGCCGCGGCGCGCTAGTCGCGCAGCCAGGCCCGCTTGAAATAGCCCAGCATCTGCCCGCGCACTTCGGCGAGCGTGTCTGGGCTGGCCGCGTACAGCGGCGGATTGCGGCGCAACATGCGCCAGCTTTCGCTGCGCAGCACCTGCTCGAGGAACTGCAGGTTGCGCTCGATCGATTCCATGTACGGGTTGCGGCCCTCGAACAGGATTTCGAGGTAGCGATAGGCGCGGTTGAACTCCCCGTCCAGGCGCTGGCGGCGCGTTTCGCTGGCAAACTGCGGCGTCTGGCGCAGCAGGTCGAGCCCCGAGGCGTAACGCACCTGCTCAGCGCTGGCATTCGTGTACGGCAGGGCCATGCCGGCCAGCACGAATTCCGGATACAGCCGGTCGCGGCATTTTTCCAGGTAACAGCGATCCGCCATCTGCGTGATCATGTCGGAAGTGCCGAGCAGATGGCCGAGCCGCACGTCGCGCGCGTCGTCCAGCACCAGCTCGCCAAAGGGCTTCTCGTAACCCGTGAAATGCAGGATCTGGCTCGCCGGTCCGACCCAGGCTTCGAGGCCGAGCTGCGGCAGGTAGCCGCGCAGGAACTCGATGCCACGCGACACATGCGTGCGCGTGAACTCGGCCCCGTTGCGTTGCCCGGTGTCGCTGCTGCGGCGCAGGTAGCCGACGTCGTGGAACAGCGCCATGATCACGCCGGCAATCGCACGCTCGGCGCCGAGCTTCCACAGCGGCTCGACCTGCTGCTCGTAGCCGGCGCAGATGCGCGCCATCGTGAGCGTCACATCGAGCGTGTGCTGGCGATCGTGATAGAGCGTGTCAACGCCGGCGTAGCCGGGCGCGCGCCCGGAAAACATGTCGTCGAACTGCGCAAACGCGCGGCGCAGCGCCTCGGTCGACGCGCCAGGCCAGGTGGACGCGAACAGCCGTTCGATGGCCTCGAGCACCGCCGCGGCCGAACTGACGCGCACCGTATTGGTGATGTCGAAATCACTGCGCCGGATGCCCAGCGTGCCGGTGCTCTCGCCCGGCGCAGTGGGCCGCTCGTTTGCCGCGTGTGCCATGTGAAGGGTCAGTGTAGGCCACGGCGCAGGGCGGTTCCAGCGACCTGCCGCACAGTCCCCGGGGGCGAATCCGTGGCGGCTAGCCAAATCCGGGCCGGCTATCTATATGTCAAACGTGCCGATGACCGGCGTGTGGTCGGAAGCGCGTTCACCGCGGCGCGGCCCGACGTCGATGTCGCAGGCGCTACAGCGCTCGGCGAGCGCGCTCGAAGCCAGCAGCAGGTCTATGCGCAGGCCGTGGTTGCGGCGAAAGGCGCCGGCGCGGTAGTCCCACCAGCTGAAGGACTGCGGCGGCTGCTCGAACTTGCGGAACACATCGACCAGGCCGAGCGCCAGCGCCGCGCGCAGCGCCGCGCGCTCCTCGGCGCTCACCTGCACCGAGCCGGCCCAGGCGACCGGGTCGTGCACGTCGCGGTCTTCGGGCGCGATGTTGAAATCGCCGAGCACCAGCAGCAGCGGATGCGCGGCCAGCTCGCTGCGCAGCCACTCGCGCAGGCTCCGCAGCCAGCCGAGCTTGTAGAGGAACTTGTCGGAGCCCACGCTCTGGCCGTTGGGCACATAGAGATCGATCACGCGCACGCCGCCGACGGTCGCCGCCAGCACGCGCCGCTGCGGATCGTCGAAACCCGGCATGTCGCGCAGCACGGCGTCGGGCTCGGTGCGCGCAATCAGCGCCACGCCGTTGTAGGTCTTCTGGCCGCTCCAGACGCTGTGGTAGCCGGCCGCCTGCAGCTCGGCGGCCGGGAAGGCGTCGTCGGTGAGCTTGGTCTCCTGCAGCGCGACCACGTCGGCGTTCGCGCCGGCCAGCCATTCGAGCAGCTGCGGCAGGCGCACGCGCAGCGAGTTGACGTTCCAGGTCGCGATGCGCACTAGGGCCTGTCCGGGCGCGTGCTCATTGGCGCCTCAGGCCGCCTTTGGCCGGGCAATGCCGTGCAGCTCGAGGAGCGCCGCGATCTCGGGCTTGCGGCCGCGGAACTCGACGAAGGACTCAAGCGGGTCGCGGCTCCCGCCGCGCGCCAGGATGCTGTTGAGGAAGCGCGCCGCGATGGCGGGGTCGAAGGGCCCGTGGCCGCGGAAGGCGGCGAAGGCGTCGGCCGCCAGCACTTCGGCCCACTTGTAGCTGTAGTAGCCCGCGGCATAGCCGCCCGCGAAGATGTGCGAAAAGCTGTGCGGGTAGCGGTTCCACTCCGGAATGCGCGTGACCGCGACCTCGCCGCGCACTTCGGCCAGCAGCGGGTAGAGGCGCGAACCCCGCGACGGATCGTATTCGGCATGGATGCGCATGTCGAACAGCGCGAATTCCACTTGCCGCAGCGTGTGCAACCCCGCCTGGAAACTGCGCGTGGCGATGAGCGAACGCAGCTTCGCTTCCGGGATGGGCTCACCGCTCCGTGCGTGCGCGCCGATGTGCGCCAGCACCTCGGGCAGCCAGGCGTAGTTCTCCATGAACTGGCTCGGCAGCTCGACCGCGTCCCAGGCCACGCCGTTGATGCCGGCGATGCTCGGGTAGCCGATGTGCGTGAGCATGTGGTGCAGCCCGTGGCCGAACTCGTGGAATACAGTCACCACGTCGTCGTGCGTGAGGAGTGCGGGCCTGCCGTCCTGCGGCGGCAGCGAGTTGCACACCAGGTAGGCCACCGGCAGCGTCAGTTGGCCATCAAGCTGCATGCGGCCGACGCAATCGTCCATCCACGCGCCACTGCGCTTGCCGGCACGCGCGTAGGCGTCGAGGTAGAAGCTGGCAATCGGCACGCCCGCGGCGGACTGCACTTCGAAGAAGCGCACGTCCGGATGCCACACCGGGACATCGTGGCGCTCTGCCAGGCGCACGCCGTACAGGCGCGTGGCCACCTCGAACAGGCTGTCGAGCACGCGCGGCAGTGCCAGGTATTCGCGCAGTTCTTCCTGCGACACATGGAAGTGGCTTTCCTGCAGCCGCTCGGAGTAGTAGGCGATGTCCCAGGCGTCGAGCGGCCGGCCGGCATAGGCCTCGAGCTCGGCCAGCTCGGCGGCGGCGCCAGCGCGGGCAGCGACGGCCAGCTCGCGCAGGAACGTCGTGACTTCGCCGACGGTGTGCGCCATGCGATCCGCGAGCGCGTACTCGGCGTAGGACGGAAAATCGAGCAGCCGTGCCGCCTCGTGGCGGAGCCGCAATATGTCCTCGATCGTACCGGTGTTATCGAAACGGCCGGCTGTCGGACCCTGGTCCGACGCGCGCGTGCACCAGGCCTCGTAATACACGCGCCGCAGTTCAGCCGATTCCGCGTCGGTGACCACGGCCACGTAGGTCGGCTGGTCGAGACCCAGCACCCAGCCAGCGACGCCCGCCTGCTGCGCGCGCCGCGCGGCCTGTTCGACGATATTGGCGTTGAGGCCTGCGAGCTGCGCGGCATCGGTCACGGTGTGCGACCAGGCGTTGGTGGCATCCAGGACCTGTTCCTCGAACTTCGCCTGTAGCTGCGACAGCTCGCTCATGATGCCCTTGAAGCGGGCCTTGCGCTCCGGGTCGAGCGCCACGCCGGCCAGCCGGAAATCACGCAGCGCCCGCTCCAGCACCGCCCGCTGCACCTCGTCGAGTTTCGCGCCCTCGTGCTCGCGGATATACTGGTAGGCGTGGAACAGCGGTTCGCTCTGCGACAGGTCGGTGTAATACTCCGACAGCAACGGCAGACAGGCGTTGTAGGCCACGCGCAGGGCTTCGGTGTTCTTGACGCCATTGAGGTGGCTGACCGGTGACCAGGCGCGGGCCAGCCGGTGGCGCAGCTCCTCGAGCGGCACGACGACCGCAGCGAAGGTCGGCTGGGCGAGCGCAGCGATCTCGGCCAGGCGCGCCCGGCATCGGTCGAGCAGCTCGCGGATCGCCGGCTCGACGTGCTCCGGGCGGATGTCCGCGAACAACGGCAGTGTGCTGTCGGCCAGCAGCGGATTTGAAGTTGATGGCATACGGCTAGACTGCCAGAGCCGGGGCAGGATGGGAATATCCACCCAAAATTCCGGCAGCAGGGAAGTGCGGCGAACTATGGCAATGGATTACGACCTGATCGTCATCGGTGGAGGAAGCGGCGGCCTGGCCTGTGCACAGCGGGCTGCCGGGCATGGCGCCCGCGCCATGATCCTGGAGCCGCACCGGCTTGGCGGCACCTGCGTCAACGTGGGCTGCGTGCCGAAGAAAGTCATGTGGCACGCGGCGCAACTCGCGCACGCGGCGCACGATGCGCACGACTACGGCTTCGAGCTCACGATCGGGCGGCACGACTGGGCGCAGCTCAAGACCCGCCGCGACGCCTACATCGCGCGCCTCAACGGCATCTACGCCAGCAACCTCGACAAGCACGACGTGACCTTGCTGCGCGAGCACGCGCAGCTCAGCGCCAGCCAGAGCGTGCTGGCGGGCGGGCGTGAGTATCGTGCGCCGCACATCGTGCTCGCTACCGGCTCGCACCCGGCGGTCCCGGCGATTCCCGGCGCGGAGCTCGGCATCACTTCTGATGGCTTCTTCGAGCTCGCTGCTCGCCCGGCCGGCGTGGCCATCGTCGGCAGCGGCTACATCGCGGTGGAACTCGCGGGCGTGTTTTCGGCGCTCGGTTCCCACACGACGATCGTGGCGCGTGGCGCGGGTCTGCTGCGCCGCTTCGAACCATTCCTGGGCGAGCAGTTGCGCGAGAGCATGCGCGATGAAGGGGTGGACATCGTAACCGCGGCTACGCCCGCCGCACTTGAGCGCGATGCCGCCGGTGCGCTGCGCCTCACGCTGGCTGACGGCCGGCAGCTCGGACCTTTCGATTGCGTGCTGTGGGCGACTGGCCGCAACGCCGCCGGCAGCGGGCTCGGGCTCGAGCAGCTGCGCGTGGTGCGCGACGCGGAGGGCTTCGTGCGCACCGATGCTTTCCAGGAGACCAATGTTTCCGGGCTGTACGCGATCGGCGATGTGACCGGCCGCGCGCAGCTGACGCCGGTGGCGATCGCCGCAGGAAGGCGCCTGGCCGACCGGCTGTTCGGCGGGCAGCCTGAGCGGCGGCTCGACTACGACAACCTTCCCACTGTGATCTTCAGCCACCCGCCCATCGGCACCGTCGGCCTGACCGAGGCCGAGGCGCGTCACCAGTACGGCACGGCCGTCAAGATCTATTCGAGCCGCTTCACGCCGCTTTACCACGCGATCACCACGCACAAGCCGAAATCGCTGATGAAGCTCGTGACGGCTGGCGCCGAGGAACGCGTGGTTGGCATCCACGTCATCGGTCCCGGCACCGACGAGTTGCTGCAGGGCTTTGCAGTAGCGCTGCGCATGGGCGCCACCAAGCGCGACTTTGATGACACGATCGCAATCCATCCGACGGTTGCCGAGGAACTGGTAACAATGCGCTGATTGCCGGGGCGCCAGCGTACTGGGGCGCTAGGGCGCCAGGCCTGCGGCGAGCTGTGTCAACGAGCGATTGACCGCGTCCTGGAAAGCTGCCACCACGGATTGCATGCGGTTGGCAGCCGCTGGTACCTCGCTCGCCGCCGTGACGCTGCTGACGAGCGAGCGATCGCCCTGGTGACCGAGCGTCGCCAGCAACTGCACGTGCACCACGGGCGTGCCGTCCGACGAATAAACCACTTCGCAATGGCGGATCTCGATCTGCAGCACATCATCAGCCGCGAAAGCCGTGGCATCAGGTTGCACCGCGCGGAACCGGTCTGAAGCGCGCAGCGCGTCGATCGCCAGGGTCTGCAGGAGATCGGGCAGCGCGGCTGGCCAGCGGCTGGCGGCGTAATAATCGAGACGCTGCGCGTCGCGCAGCAGCGCAATCTGGTCAGTGTCAAGCCCGGGCGCCGCCAGCGGCCGCAGCACGTGCACCGAGACGGCGCCCGTCACCGCACCGCTCGTCACGGCACTGGCAGGCGCGGTGCTGGCCGGCACGGATGCAAGCACGTAGGTCTGGGTGGCCGCCTGGCTACTGTGAAGCCCGGCACAGCCCGCAATCAACGCCGTCACGGCAGCGGCAGCGATAGCAGCAAGGCATCCGCCTGCAGGCAGCGATTTCCAGCTCATCTTGGAATCTCCACGCCGTTGCTCGAGGGCTGGTACAGCAGCTGTGAGGGATTCTCGCGCAGGCTCTTCGACAGCGTCTGGAACTCGCGCGCCGCATCGCGCGCATCGCGCACCAACGCTTCAACCTGCGGCAGGCCCTGCTGCGTGAAGCCGCGCAGTGCGCCGCGGTTGTCGTGCAGCAGTCCGTCGAGCTGCTCGCTCGAGCTCGCCAGGTGATCGGCCGTCACGCGCATGCGCGCCATGGTCGCGGCCAGGTCGGGCGCGGCCGTGGCGCTCGCCGCGCGCACTTCGGCGACGACGGCGTGGCTATCGGCGGTCAGGGCGCGCAGCTCAGTCACGAGTTGCGACGCCTCGTGCATCGTTTGCGGCAGCGTACTGCCTGCGCGTTCGACATTGGCGACCAGGCGATTGATGGCCGCGATGTTGTCATCCGAGAGCAGCCGGTTGGCGCGCGTCGCCAGCTCACCGACCCGGCTCGCGAGCTGCGGCAGGCTGCTGAGAAACACGTCAAAATTGGAATGGATCGAACGGATCACGGGATAGCGTTCGCCCGGCACCGGCTCCATGAGCCGCTCAGTCTGCGCACCCGATTGCTGTTGCTGCAAGTCGATATAGAGGAGCCCGGTGACGCCCTGCAGCGAGAGCTCAGCCACCGTGCGCTCGGAGATCGGCGCGCTGGCGTCCACGTCGACGATAACCTGCACGCGATCGGCCGCACGTTGGTCCACCCGGATACGCACCACGCGGCCAACATCGACGCCGAGGTAGCGCACTTGGCCGCCGGCCGTCAGGCCGCTCACGCTGCCGTCGAAGTAGACCTCGTAGCGCGTGTAGTTGCGCTGGTCACGCCCGTCGCTGTACCAGTAGACGAACAGCGCGGCCATGGTCACGACCAGCAGCACGAAGGCACCGACGGCGACGTAATTGGCCTCACGCTCCATGCCTGACCTCCCGCTGCTGCGCACGCTGGCCCTGGAAGTATGCATGAATCCAAGGCTGCGGATTATGGATGATGCCTGCCAGCGTGTCGGTGATCATTTTCCCGTCGACCAGCACGCCCACCCGGGTGCAGGTGCCGAACAGGGTATCGAGGTCGTGGGTGATCATGACCACCGTGAGCTGTAGTTCGCGCTGTAGGTAGACCACCAGCTCGTCGAAGGCCTGGGCGCCGATCGGATCAAGCCCCGAGGTGGGTTCGTCCAGGAACAGCAGCTTCGGATCCAGTGCCAGCGCCCGCGCCAGCGCCGCGCGCTTGATCATGCCGCCCGAGAGCTGCGCGGGATACTTGGCCGCAGCATCGACACCGAGCCCCACCAGCCGGAGCTTCAGCAGCGCGAGTTCGTCCAGCGCCCGCGCCGGCAGCCGCAGGTGCTCGATCATGGGTAGCTGCACGTTCTGCAGCACCGTCAGCGAACTGAACAGCGCCCCCTGCTGGAAGGTGACGCCGTAGCCGGCCTTGACGGTGCGCAGTTCCGCCATGCTCATGCGCGTGATGTCGCGCCCGCCGAGCAGCACGGTGCCCGCGCTCGGCGCCTGCAGGCCGAGGATCGAACGCAGCAACACGGATTTGCCCGAACCCGAGCCACCGACGATGCCGAACACCTCGCCTTCCTCGACGCTCATATCGAGGTTGCGGTGCACGGTCTGCCGCCCGAAACGATTGACCAACCCGCGCACTTCAACCACCGCGGCCATCAGATATCCATCTCCATGAACAGGACGGCGAACAGCGCGTCGGCGAGGATCACGAAGAAAATCGCCTGCACCACTGCCAGCGTGGTGAGCCTTCCGAGGTCGCGCGAGGAACCGCGCACGCGCAGCCCGCACCAGGTGCCGGCCAGGGCGATCAGCAGCGCGAACACCGGCGCCTTGATGATGCCGACCCAGAAGGTGGTCGAAGCGATGGCCTCGTTCGCGCGATTGAGGAATTGCGCCAGCGGCATGCCGAGCAGCGTGTGGCAAAGCAGTCCGCCGCCGACTAAGCCGATGCCATCGGCGATCACGGTCAGCAGCGGCAGCGCGATCACCAGGCCAATCAGCCGAGGCAGCACCAGCACCTCGATGGGATCGACACCGATAGCCTGCAGCGCGTCTACTTCCTCGTTCAGGCGCATGGCGCCAATCTCGGCTGCGAAGGCACTGCCGGAGCGGCCTGCGACGATGATCGCGGTGAGCAGCACGCCCAATTCGCGCAGCACGCCGACAGTGACCAGGTCGACCACGTAGATGTCGGCGCCGAACTTGCGCAGTTGCTGTGCACCCATATAGGCGAGGATCACCGCGATCAGGAAGGCGATCAAAGCCACGATCGGGATCGCGGTGATGCCGGTGTCGTACACGTGCCGCGTGATCGAGGTCGGCCGCCAGCGCCGCAGGTTCACACTGGCGCGGCCGACGGAGTAGCTGGCCCGGCCGAGGAAGGCGAGCACCGCTTCGACCAGGCGCCAGCCGCGCACCGCTTTGCGTCCCAGCCCTTCCACCGCCGCCGCGGGATCGAGCCAGGCGGTTTGCACGACGGCATCCGTTCCAGGCAGGGCCGGGCTGGCCGCCAGCGTGCGCGCGACCAGCGCCAGCGCCGGCGGCGCCGCACCGGAAAATTCCGCTTGCGCACCAGCCGCCGTGGCCGTGGCCAGGTAGTCGTGCAACAGCCAGGCGCCCGACAGGTCAAAGTGTGCGTTGCTTGCGTCGACCAGCAGCCGGCGCTGGCCGCGAAGATCCAGCGCGGCAAGCTCCGGCTGGATGGCGCCCAGCGTGGCGGCGCTCCACTCGCCGCGCAGCGCGAGTTCGACGCGGTCAGGGCGCCGCTGGGCTACGCAGTACACGATGGAATCACGCGTGGCTCCTGGGGCACGGGCCATGACCTGCGCGATCCTAACAGGGCCCATGCCCGGCGGGACACCCCGCGGGCGGTGCTAGAATCCGCACTCTGTTGTTCAGCCCTGCCGCTGGAGGCGCCCTGTGAAGAAACCCCTGAATGTCGCCATCACCGGCGCGGCCGGCCAGATCGGCTACGCCCTCGCCTTCCGCGTGGCCTCCGGCCAGATGCTCGGCGCCGACCAGCCTGTCAACCTGCACCTGCTCGAGATCACCGCCGCGCTCCCGGGGCTCGCGGGCATCGTGATGGAACTGAACGACTGCGCCTTCCCGACGCTCAACAAGGTGGTTGCGACCGACGATGCACGCGTGGCGTTTCGCGACTGCCACGCCGCCATGCTGGTGGGCGCGCGCCCACGCGGTCCCGGCATGGAGCGCAAGGATCTGCTGCTCGCCAACGCGCAGATCTTCTCCGCGCAGGGCATGGCGCTCGACGCGGTCGCCGAGCGGCAGGTGCGGGTGCTGGTGGTCGGCAACCCCGCCAACACCAACGCGCTGATCGCGCGCAGCAATGCGCCCAGCCTGCCGGGCGGGCATTTCACGGCGATGACGCGCCTCGATCACAACCGCGCGCTCTCGCAGCTCGCGGAGAAGACCGGCACGCATGTCACCGACATCCGCCACATGACGATCTGGGGCAATCATTCTTCCACGCAGTACCCGGACCTGAGCCACGCGCTCGTCGCCGGCAAGAACGCGAAGAGCCTCGTCGACCAGGCATGGATCGAGCAGACCTTCATCCCGACCGTGCAGCAGCGCGGCGCGGCCGTTATCAAGGCGCGCGGCTCCTCCTCGGCGGCTTCGGCCGCGTCCGCCGCGCTCGATCACATGCGCACCTGGATTCTGGGCACGAGCGAGGGCGACTGGGTCAGCATGGGCATTCCCGCTGATGGTAGCTACGGCATCGGCGAAGGCATCATCTTTTCCTACCCCGTCACCTGCCGCGACGGCCGCTACCAGATCGTGCCGGGACTCGCGATCGACGAGTTCAGCCGCGGGAAACTGGCGGCCACCGAGGCGGAATTGCGCGAAGAGCGCGACGGCGTGCGCGAGCTGCTCGGCTAGCAGGGCATCAGCGCTCGCGGGGTCCGCCACGGACCTCGCGCGGCGGGCGCACGAGGACTAGTATTGCACCATGGCCGGCGCAGCGATCACCGTGGTTTTCGTGCTGGCGGTGGTGTACATCGCCTA
The DNA here is from genome assembly GCA_025359205.1 of Gammaproteobacteria bacterium. Classification (GTDB taxonomy): domain Bacteria; phylum Pseudomonadota; class Gammaproteobacteria; order Steroidobacterales; family Steroidobacteraceae; genus FEN-1191. The sequence goes on along the minus strand of JANYHD010000019.1, from coordinate 24,031 downwards.
CCGCCGCCTGCCGCTCCTCATCTACACCGTTGTCTTCACGGTGCTGCTGGCGGCCTACCTGCGCTTGGGGCACCCGGGTGGCATCTGGCAGGGCGCGCTGTGGCTGCTGCTGGCGCTGCTCTGGCTCCTCAATGTGCGCCCGCTGCGCAAGGCGGTGATCAGCCGGCCGTTCCTGCGCGCCTATCTGCGCCTGCTCCCGAAGATGTCCACCACCGAACGCGAGGCGCTCGAGGCCGGCACCGTCTGGTGGGACGGCGAACTGTTCAGCGGCAAGCCCGACTGGTCGAAGCTGCGCGCCATCCCGCCGCCGCGCCTGTCGGCCGAAGAACAGGACTTCCTCGACGGCCCCTGCGAAGAGCTGTGCCGGATGCTCGACGACTTCGACATCACGCACCGCCTTGGCGACCTGCCGCCGGAAGTGTGGGCCTTCCTCAAGTCGCACGGTTTCTTCGCGATGATTATCGGCAAGCAGTACGGGGGACTGGGTTTCTCGGCCTACGCGCATTCATGCGTGCTGGTGAAACTCGCCAGTCGCAGCGTGACCTGCGCCTCCACAGTCGCAGTGCCCAATTCGCTCGGGCCCGCGGAGCTGCTGAACCACTACGGCACCGAGGAGCAGAAGAACCATTATCTGCCGCGCTTGGCGCGCGGTGACGACATCCCCTGCTTCGCGCTCACCGGCCCGCGCGTCGGCTCTGACGCGGCTGCGCTACCGGACACGGGCGTCGTGTGCCGCGGCCTGTGGCAGGGTCAGGAAATCCTCGGTCTGCGGCTCAACTTTTCCAAGCGCTACATCACGCTCGCGCCCATCGCCACGGTCATCGGCCTCGCCTTCCGCATGCAGGATCCAGACCGGCTGCTCGGTGGCGACACGGATCTCGGCATCACCTGCGCGCTCATCGATCGCCACACCGCGGGCGTCGAAATCGGCAAGCGCCACCTGCCACTCAACATTCCGTTCCAGAACGGGCCGGTGCGCGGCCGCGACGTGTTCGTGCCGCTCGATAGCATCATCGGCGGCGTCAAGATGGCGGGTCAGGGATGGCGCATGCTGGTGGAGCAGCTTTCGGTCGGGCGCTGCATATCGCTGCCCTCGAACGCCACCGGCGGCTCGAAGGCCGCCGTATTCGCAACCGGCGCCTACGCGCGCATCCGCCGCCAGTTCAACATGCCGGTGGGCAAGTTCGAAGGCGTCGAGCTGGCGATCGCGCGCATGGTCGGCCTCACTTATATATCCGACGCGGCGCGCAGCGTGACGATCGCCGCCATCGACGCGGGCGCACGGCCGGCCGTGCCGGCGGGCATCCTCAAGCATCACGTGACCGAGATGGGCCGGCGCGTCGCGAACGACGCCATGGATGTGCAGGGCGGCAAGGGCATCATGCTCGGGCCGCGCAACTATCTGGGCCGCGGCTACCAGTCGATTCCGATCGCGATCACCGTCGAAGGCGCGAACATCCTCACACGGAGCCTGATCATCTTCGGGCAGGGCGCCATCCGCTGTCATCCCTTCGTGCTGCGCGAGATGAATGCGGCTCGCAACCCGGATCGCGAACATGGTGTCGATGAATTCGATCGCGCGCTATTTGGCCACATCGGCTTCACGATTTCAAACGCTGCGCGCTCGCTGGTGATGGCAATGACGCTGGCGCGCTTCCGCAACGTGCCGGACGCGGGCCCGACGCGCCGCTACTACCAGCACATCGAGCGCTTCAGCGCCTCCTTCGCCTTTGCCACGGACGTGGCGATGCTGACGCTGGGCGGCTACCTCAAGAAGAAGGAGAGTATCTCGGCGCGGCTCGGCGACGTGCTCTCCTCGATGTACCTCGCTTCGATGGTGCTCAAGCACCACGAAGACCAGGGCAGCCCCGTGGCCGACCTGCCCATCGTCGAATGGTCCTGCCGCGAACTGCTTTATCAGGCGCAGGAGCAGCTGCATGGCGTGCTGCGCAATTTCCCGGTGCGGCCGATGGCCTGGCTGATGCGCGTGTTCATCTTCCCGCGCGGCCTCACCTATTTCGCGCCGGGCGATCGCCTCAGCCGCGCGGTCGCCGGCCTGGTGCAGTCCGCGGGCGAGCCGCGCGACCGCCTCACCGCCGGCGTGTATCGCGAACTGCGTCCCGGGAACCCGCTCGGCGCGCTGCAGCAGGTGCTCGAGCTCGCGCCGGCGGCCGAACTGATCGAGAAGAAACTGCGCATTGAGGGCGTCCGCACCGGCCGCGTCGGCGCGCTCGACTTGCCCGGCCAGATCGAGCAGGGCCGCGCGCTCGGCATCCTTACGCCGACCGAAGCGGACACGCTGCGGCGCTACGACGAACTGGTGATGGATATCGTCAATGTCGACGAATTCGAGCCCGGTGAGCTTGGTACGCACTCGGCGCTGTCGTCCGCGGCGAGCTGACACGGTTCGAAGACCAGCCGCCTGCCGCACATGTATCTCGCCAGTTTCGGCCTTGCCGAGAAGCCCTTCGCGATCACGCCCGATCCGCGCTACCTGTACCTGGGCACGCAACACGCCGATGCGCTTGCGCACCTCGTGTACGGCATCAATGACGCCGGCGGCTTCATCCAGCTCACGGGCGAGGTGGGCACGGGCAAGACCACCACGATCCGCTCGCTGCTGGCGCGCTCGCCGCAGAATGCCGACATCGCCCTGGTCATCAATCCGCGGCTCTCGCGGCTGGAGTTCCTGCAAGCCATCTGCGAGGAACTCGGCATCGAGGTGCCCGCTGGCGCGGTCGGCAATGGCAAGGAGTTGGTCGACCTGCTCAACCGGCAGCTGCTGCGCATCCATGCGGCTGGACGGCGTGCGGTGCTGATCGTCGATGAGGCGCAGAACCTCACGGTCGAAGTGCTCGAGCAGGTGCGGCTGCTCACCAACCTCGAGACCGACTCGCAGAAGCTCCTGCAGATCATCCTCATCGGACAGCCCGAGCTGCGCGATCTGCTGAGCCGCAACGACCTGCGCCAGCTCGCGCAGCGCGTGACCGCGCGCTGCCACCTGCAGCCCCTCGCGCGAGTCGACACGGCGGCCTACGTGCGTCACCGGCTGCGGGTCGCCGGCGCCACCAGCGATATTTTCAACGCGCCCGCACTGGCCGAAGTGCACCGCCTCAGCGGCGGCGTGCCGCGCGTCATCAATGTCATCTGCGACCGCGCGCTGCTCGGCGCCTACACCGAGGATCGCCACGACGTGGACGCCGTGCTGGTGCGCCGCGCGGCCGGCGAAGTGTTCGGACGGCCGCTCGCGCCGCCCTGGCTGAAACCCGCCGTGCTGGCGAGCGGCGCCTCGCTGCTGGTCGCGGCCGCCTTCCTGCTCTGGCGCCAACTGCCGCATGCCGCTGCCACGGCCGCCGGCACCGCGGCGGCCACCGCCAGTTATCCGCGGTCGCCGGCACCGCAACCGCCCGCGCTGTCTTCGCTGCTGGCGAATGCCGGCGCGGCGACCACGGCCGATGCGGCGTTCACGGAGCTCCTGAGACTCTGGCAAGTCACCTACACGCCGGGCCCTGCCGATCCCTGCACGCAGGCTGCCGCGCAACGCCTCGCCTGCGTCACTCTTCACAGTTCGATCGCGCAGCTGCATGAACTCCAGCGTCCGGCGATCCTGATGCTGGCCGACGAGCATGGTGCCTCGCACCAGGTGGTGCTGACGGGCATTGGCGCCGAGCTGGCAACGCTCCAGATCGGTGCGCGCAGCGTGCGCGTCGGCATCACCGACCTCGCGCGCTACTGGTACGGAGATTGCGTGCTGTTGTGGCGACCTGCAAGCCTGCCGGTCAGCGAATTAAGACCCGGCATGCGCGGTGCGGCGGTACGCGGCCTGCGCGGCCAGCTGCTGCAGGCCAATGGCACTGCGCCCGGCACCGTGCACAATGCAACATTCGACCCTGAGCTGACGCGCCTGGTGGAGGACTTCCAGCGTGCCCATCACCTCGCGGTCGACGGCATCGCTGGCGTCGAGACGCAGTTGCTGCTCGATGCCGTGCTAGCCGCGCCCGGGACGCCTACCTTGCGATCACCGGGCGCCGGCACGGCGGCCGCGCCTCTAACTGCGACACCCCTGGCCTCGACGGGCTGAAACATGTCATTCATCCTCGACGCGCTGAAGAAGTCGGAATCCGAACGCCAGCGGCAATCGGGCCCGGCGCTGCTCGAGATGCGCATCGTGCCGCCCTCGCGTGCGCTGCCGGCCTGGGCCTTGGTGATCGGTGCGCTGCTGATCGTAAGCGTCGCGGTGCTCGCATGGATGGCCTGGCGCCCGGTCACGCAACGCGCGGTCGCCACGCCGCAAATGGCAGCGGCAGCCACGCAGCCGGGCTCAAGCGGCGCCAACACGCTTGCTGCCAGTGCGGGCGTAGGCGCGGCGGCGGGCGCTGCCAACGGGCGCGTCGTGCCTGGGGCACCCGCGGCGTCGCCAGCCGTGATGGCCGGCGGCACCGACACGGCCACTGGCGCTGCCGCCGCGGCGAACAATGCCGATGCCGCCGACGCGCCCATCAACCCGGCGGACACCGCGCCTGCCATCGCACCGGGTCCCGATGCGTCGCCGCCCACCGGAGCTCACGCCAACCTTCACAACTATGCGGAGGTCAGCGGCGCCGTGCCCGATCTGCGCCTCGACCTGCACGTCTATGCACCGAACCCGGCTGATCGTTACGCCTTCATCAACATGCGCAAGGTGCGCGAGGGCGACACCACGCCGGAAGGCGTGCAGGTGCGGCAGATCACGCGCGAGGGCGTGGTGCTGGAATATCACGGCGCCGAGTTCCTGCTCGGACGACAGTAGGCGTCCGGCCGGTCAGGCCGCGAGCAGGCCTTGCAGGTTGAAGTTGGCGTCGGCCGCCTGCGCTGGTGTCGGCGATACGCCGCGGTCGAGCAGGCGACGACCCAGCATGTGCATCGGCACGTTGTTGAGTGAATCCACGGCGAGCAGCCGTCCGCTCCGGTAGTAGAAAGCCGAGAACGCGAGCTGCGCAACCTCGCCGCGCGTCACCACCTCATCGTACCCCTGGCTCAGGCCAACCATCTGCAGCCGCGCGTCGTACTGGTCTGACCAGAACCAGGGAGCGGCTTTCATTGGTCGCTCCTGGCCCAGCAGCGCCGCCGCCGCCGACATGCCCTGCTCAACCGCGTTCTGCACTGACTCGAGCCGCAGCAGCGTGCCGTCACGCTGCCGCCGCGCACAGCAGTCTCCGGCAGCAACAATGCGCAAGTCCGAGCTGCGGGCGCAATCGTCAACGATGACGCCACGGTCGCACTCCAGCCCGGCTGCCTGGGCGAGCGTGTCCTCAGGATCCACGCCTATGCCCACGACGACGCAACCGGCCCGGTATTCGCGACCATCCGCCATGCGCACGGCGTGCACGCTGCGGTTCTCGCCCTCGCCCCCGCCGACCAGCTCCGTAACGCGCGCGTTGAAAACCAGTTCCACGCCGTGCGAGCGATGCAGTTGCGCGGCGGCAGTTGACACGATGGGCGCGACCACGCGCGACATCAGCCGTTCCAGGCCCTCCAGCACCGTGACCGCAACGCCGCGTTTGCGCGCCGCCGCGGCCACTTCGAGGCCGATGAACCCGCCACCGATCACAACCAGAGGCGCGGATGTCGCAACGCAATCGTCAAGCGCTGCGGCGATATGCTGCGCGTCTTCGAGTGTGCGCAAGCCCAGTACGCCACTCAATCCGGCGCCGGGCACTGGCAAACTGCGCAGCCGCGCGCCGGTAGCGAGCGCCAGGCCGCCATAAGGAAATTGCCGGCCGTCGGCGCAGCGCACCACCTGCGCGGCGCGATCAATTTGGGTCACCGCAACATTCGTGTGCAGCTCGATCTTGCGTCGTTCGAGCACTTCCAGTGTGCGAATCGCGAGCGCGGCGGGATTGCCGCCCTCGAGCAGCCACTTCTTCGACAGCGGTGGGCGGTTGTAGGGGCCGTGCGCTTCCGCACCGAGCAGTGCAATCGAACCGTCGTACTTGTCGTGACGGAGCGACTCGGCGATCTGCACGCCGGCCTGGCCGGCGCCGATGATGACTATGGGTCCTGGCACGGACGGCAGATTAGCACGCACGTGAGCCGCGTCACATTTCGGACGCCGCACCGTTCACCTGCATCACAGATTGCCCCCCGCGCAAGCCCGGTCCGCGCCAGAAAACGTAAAGTCCATGGCTCCCGGGCAGCGCCCGCCCGTCTATCGCGGCCGAGTGATCGCTTTGCAAGAAATTGCGCTATACACCCAGCCTTGTGGAGCGCGCGTGTGACGCCGCGAATCCTCATTGCGGGCCGCGACGAGCAGCAACGCCAGTGGCTGCGCCACCACCTGCAGACGCTCTGGCCGGACGCCGAACCCCCTAGCCTCGACCTCGAGCAGTTCGAACGGCACCTCGATTCCATCACCCGCCGAAACTATGACGTTGCGCTGCTGTGCGCGCGCTTCGACAAGACGTCAACGCAGCAGAGCGAAGGCATAGAGTGGCTGCGCCAGCTCCGCGGCGAACGTCGGCTGCCGCCGCTGGTCGTGGTCGCGGCCGACGGCAACGAACTCAGCGCGATCCGAGCCATGCGCTTTGGCGCCTCGGCTTACCTGCCCCGCGACCTGCTCGACGCCCAGCTGTTGGAGCGGACGCTGCGTAAGGTGCTGCACGCGAGCCGCCGGCGCGCCCGCCGGCTCGCCAGCGCCAGCCGGCGCCATGATGACCAGGTGGCGCCGGGCCTGGAAATACCGCGCTACTCACTGCTGCGCCAGCTCGGTCGCTCGGCTCGCGCCAGCGTCTGGCTCGCGCGCAGCGCGGCGCTGCAGCAGCCGGTCGCTCTCAAGATCAGCGAGCCACTCGATAGCGATCCGGGCGACCTGCAGCAGTTCGCGCACGAGTACTCCGCCATCGCCGCGCTCCGGGACCCGGCGATCGTCGACATCTACGACTACGGCGTGCACGAGGGCCGCGAATTCCTGGCGATGGAATATTTTCCCTGCGGTGACCTCAAGCAGCGGCTGCTCAACCCGCTGACGAGCGACGAGGCCATTGCTTACGCACGGCGCATTGCCGCGGCGCTCCGGGTCGTGCACGGCGCCGGTATCCTGCACCGTGATCTCAAGCCGCCCAATGTGATGCTGCGCCCCGACGGATCGGTGGTGCTGATCGATTTCGGCCTGGCGCGCCACATAAACGCAACGCGCAGCACCGCGATCGGCGTGCTGCGCGGCTCGCCTTACTACATGAGTCCCGAGCAGGTGCAGGGCCGCGAACTCGACGCGCGCAGCGACCAATATGCGCTCGGAGTCGTGTGCTACGAAATGCTCACCGGCCGCAAGCCCTTCACCGGGCTCACCGCCATGGATCTGATGCAGGAACACGTTTCCGGCGAACGCCCGCCACTCCCGCCCGAGCTCGCTGCCTACGAGCCGCTGATCGGACGCCTCATGGCGCGCGATCGCGAGGCACGCTTCCCGGACATGGATGCCGTGCTGGCCGATCTCACCGAGCCGGCCGCGCCCGCGGCCGCGCAAGATGCCGATGCCGCCTGAGACGGACACTACCGAGGCCGCGCAACCTGAGCTGGCGCGGTTGCGGGACGAGAACGTATTGCTCGGCGAGCTGCTGCAGGTCGACCGTACGGCGCTGCGCAACTTCATGGCCTACGCCGCTCGCACACTCACGCGCGTGCGCACGCTCCAGCAACAGCGGGCACGCGAGCCGGAGCAGTTCCAGCGCAAGCTCGAGCGGCTCCACTCGCACTACGTGCAGCTGTTGCGGCGGGCCATGGCGTTGTCGGTGCCTTCGCTGGTGCGCCTGTTCGAACAGACCCTGCAGGCGCTGGGTGCGCCACGCGTCGCCGGTTCCCAGACCGGTGACGCCCTGCTGCCCGCGCTGGTGTGCATCGACGAAGTGTTCCTGACGCTGACCGCCATCGCCCAGCGCAGTGGCGTGCCACTTGCTGCGCGCCGCGCACCGCGGCGGCGGGGCCGCATTCCGGGCATGGGCGCAGCCGACGTGCGCGGCGCAGCCAGCGGCAGCCATGCGCCACAGCTGGTGCTGGCGCTGCAGCAGCTCGCCGCACAACAGGCCGCGGCCCAGGGCAAGGCGGTGGAACTGACGACGATCGGACTTGACCAGGTCCCGGAAATTCACGCAGCCGCCTTTTACGACATGCTCAGCCAGATGCTGCGCAACGCGATCGAACACGGCATTGAGATGCCGGCACAACGGCGCGCCGCGGGCAAGAGCACGCAGGGCACGCTGCTGGTGGAATACCAGCCGCGCCACGGCGGCCAGTCGGAGCTCGTATTCCAGGACGATGGCCAGGGACTCAACACCGGCCGCATCATCGAAGCGGCCGTCGCCACCGGCCTGATCGCCGACGACGCGGTACTCGAGCAGGATCCGCGCCAGGCCTCGACACTGATCTTCCATGCCGGATTGAGCACGGCCGCGGATCCGGCCGGCCGCGGGCTCGGCATGCGGATACTCCGGGACAACGTCAAGCGCCTGCAGGGGCAGATCCAGGTGGCCACCAAGCGCGGCCAGTTCACGCGCATCCGCGTGCGGCTGCCAACGCCGGCCGCGGCCGCGGTCCGCCCTCTCGCGGCGCAGGCCTGAGCAAAGCTTGACAGGCTCCTGACCGGCGGGTGCAATGGTCACAGGACAAGGCCATTCATGCACCTCGTAGACACCACCCTGTTCTTCTCGCCGACCAGCGGCGGCGTGCGGCGCTACCTGACGGCGAAGCATCAATGGCTGCACGCCCACACGGCACATCGCCATTCGCTGCTCGTGCCCGGCATCGCCACCGAGCTGCTGCCCAATGGCATCAGCACGATCGCCGGCTGGAGAGTGCCGGGTACTTTCAATTACCGCCTGCCACTTTCGCCGCGCCGCTGGGTGCAGATGCTCGATGCGCTCGAGCCCGACCTGATCGAGGTCGGCGACGTGTTCCATCCGGCCTGGTGCGCGATGCGCACAGCGCGCCGGCGTGGCGCGCCATTGCTCGCCTTCTTTCATTCGAATTTTCCGCGACTCGCTGGCCGTCGGCTCGGTCGCGTGGTCGAAGCTGGCCTGAACAGCTACCTGCGCCGCGTCTATGAACGAATGGACCTGGTGCTCGCGCCCAGCCGCCTGATGTGCGAGTACCTTGCGGGGCTCGGCCTCGATAACACGGCGCTGCAACCACTTGGTGTCGACACGGAAATCTTCTCCCCGCAACGCCGCCGGATGGGGCTGCGCCGCACGCTTGGGCTGGCCGATGACACGCGCCTGCTGGTCTATGCCGGTCGCTTCTCGGGCGAGAAGAACATCGACGTGCTGCTGGGCGCAATGCGGCTGCTGGGCGAGCGCTATCACCTGCTGATGGTCGGTGGCAGCGAGTCGGCACAACCAGCGGCCAACATCACCGTCCAACCCTACCGGCGTGACAGCATTGAGCTGGCGACGACGATCGCCTCCTGTGATGCGTTGGTGCACGCGGGCTGCAGCGAGACCTTTGGGCTGGTGATCATCGAGGCGCTAGCCTGCGGCATCCCGGTCGTGGGCGCCAATGCCGGTGCGGTTCCCGAGCATGTCGACGAAGCGGTCGGCATGCTCGCGCCGCCCGGCAACTCCGCCGGCATGGCCGCGGCCGTCGCATCACTGTACGAACGCGATCTCGCTTCGCTCGGACGTGCCGCGCGCACACGCGCACTGCAGCGTTATACCTGGTCGCGTGCGCTGCAACTGCTGCTCGGGCACTACGCCTCGGTTGCCGGTCAGTCGCTGGTAAGCGCGCCTGCCGAAGACGCTCTCGAACTGCCGCTGCCGCGCTAGGGCCGCTACTGGCGCACGCCGTACACGTTGAGTACGCCACTGCGATCGGCAGCTGCGAGCTGCGTGCCGTCACTCGACCAGCGCAGCAACGCCACTTCATCGCCATACATGTCAGCGTCCACTGGCTGTTGTGGCTGGGTCATTCGCCACAGCGTGAGCCTATGATCGCGGGCCCCAGCGACCAGCAGTGAACCCTTGGGCTGGAAGGCCAACTGCGTGAGCCTGGCGGTGTGCGCGTCAAGTTGCAGCGGCTCGCTGCCCTCGGGGCCGCGCCCCGAGAAATCCCACACGATGATCATTGCGTCGGCAGCGGTGGCGAGCAGGCGGCTCGCGGCGTTCCAGCAGGTCAGGACTACCTTTGTGCCGTAGCCGCGCATCTGCGACTGCGTGCCGGCGGTGATGTTCCAGAAATGCACCGAGCCGTCCTGCATGCCCGAGGCAAGCACGCGCCCATCCGGGCTCCAGCTCGCGGTGAGGCAGGCGCCCTGCCAGGGATATTCGCGCGTGACCGGTTCGGGCTCGAGGCGATGCACATATGCGCCGCCGTTGCCGACGCTCGCGAGCTCGTTGGTCTTTGCACGCCACGCGATCGCGGCAATGACGCCCGCCTGCGGCGGTAACCGCACGCGTGCCGTGCCGTCGCTTGCAACGATGCCGAGTTCCCGCCCGGTAGCGATGGCCAGCGCCCGCCCGTTGGCCGACCAAGCCAGGCGCTCGCTCCAGGTGGCAGAACTGTGTATGACACGTGCGCTGCGCGCGCGCGCGTCCCACAATCGCACCTCACCGTCTTGACCCGAGCTGGCAAATTGCTGCCCACCGTTCTGCCAGGCCAAAGCCAGCGCGCCGCCGGCGTGTTCGCCGATGCGCTGCGGGGCCAGCGTCGGGTTGGTCGTGTCCAGCCACGTCAGTGCACCTGCACCGCCGGCTACCAGCAAGATGCGGCCATCCGGAGACCAGGCCGCATCGATCGGAAAATCACCGAGCTCAGCGTGCGCACGACGCTCCAGCCTGATCGCGGGCTGGTTCACGCCACGCAGGACTCGAAGCCTGCCTCGAGTTCCTGGCGATCGAGCTTGCGACCGATGAACACCAGCCGGTTGCCGCGCGTGGCCTCGCCCCAGGGCCGCTCGAGCTGACCATCGAAGATCATGTGCACGCCGTGAAACACGTAGCGGCGCGGCTCGCCGCGGAAATTGAGCACGCCCTTCATGCGCAGGATGTCCTGGCCGCGGCTCTGCAGCAGGTATGACAACCAGTCATTCAGCTTGTCGGGATTGAGTGCACGCGGATCGTCGATGCCGATAGAAGTGATATCGGTCTCGTGGTGATGCGAGCCATACTCGCGCTCGCCCGTGACGTTGACGCCGGGTACGGTCCAACCGAATTCGCCCGGCGCATGCTCGCAGTACACCACCCAGTTGCCGGTCGCTGGAACACGCAGCCGGAAGTCGGCGTGCGCTCCAAGCTGCAGCCGCACGAACCGCCCGGCCTCCACGGTCGCACCGGCCGCAATCGCGTTTGCGGGCTGGCGGAAAGCCTCGGCGGCGGCGGGCACCAGCGCGTCGATGCCCGCCACGCCCGACGCACTGGCCTGCAGCATCACGATGCAGACTTCGCGCAAGCCTGCTGCGGGCTGTTCGTGGCCGTGCTCGTGGTCATGATCGGGCTCGTGTGCACCCGTGTGCACGACCTGCTCGCCCGTTGTCAGCGTGTAGTTTCCCGCCCACTCGAACAGCTGTTGCGGCTGCAGAAAGGCTTCGTCTTTGGCCAGCGCACGATCGAGGTCGAAGGCGCCGAGGTCGAGCACCTGCGCAAGCGGCAGCTCGGCCTTGTGCGTTCGTACGATGCGCGCCGTACCATTGATCGCGCGCAGTTCCCGCTCGGTGCGCGCCAGTTCGGCCTCGCTCACCAGGTCGGTCTTGTTGAGCAGCAGCACATCGGCGAAACCAATCTGGTCGGCCGCGGTCGGCTCGCTCGCGAGCTGCCCAGCGATGTGCGCGGCATCGACCAGCGCCACGATTGCATCGAGCTGGTAATCCTCGCGCAGATCCTCGTCGACGAAGAAGGTCTGCGCCACCGGACCCGGGTCGGCCAGTCCCGTGGTTTCGATCAGCACGTAGTCGAAGCGATCGCGGCGCTTACGTAGCTGGTTGAGCACGCGGATCAGGTCACCGCGCACCGTGCAGCAGATGCAGCCATTGGCGGTCTCGAAGATCTCCTCCTGCGCGCCGATCACCAGTTCGTGGTCGACCGCCACCTCGCCGAATTCATTTTCAATGACCGCGATGCGCTTGCCATGCTGTTCCGAAAGAATGCGGTTCAGCAGCGTGGTCTTGCCCGAGCCCAGGAACCCGGTCAGCACCGTCACTGGAACGCGCTTGTTCATTCCAAACCACCCGTGCCGTCCGTCGTGCCGGCGCCGCGCAGCCGCTGCAGCAGCCGCGCCACACCTGGCACGCGTAGCGCGTTCAGCAGCAACACCCAGCCGGCGCGCACGCTCCAGGGAGCGATGAGCGGTGGCAACGCGCGGGCGAAGGCCGCGGGCGCGCTGCGGTGGACCTGCACGGCCCGCGCCGCAATCGGCAGCACGCTCCCGCCGCTGCGCAATTCCCAGGTAGTTGCAGTGGACTCATCGCACACGTACAGCTCGGCATTCGGCAACTGCGACGGCAGCTGCAGGCTGCCAGTCCCGCACAGCAGCACTTCCAGCGTGCCCTCGCTGTCGCGATCGAGGCCACTGAGCCGCCACTGCACGACGCCGCCTTCACGATCGCATTGCGCCGCGCTGCGGAACGCTGCCACGAGCCTCACGAGGCCACCCGATCCAGGTCCCAGACGGTGACCGGCGCGCCGTGGCGCAGCCACATGCCGCAGCCCAGCGGCTTGAAACCTCGCGCGAGCTCGCGCCGGTACCAGGCCGCAGAGCGAAGCCCGGGCACGCGATCGGTGCGCGACTGATCGCAGTTGTGGCGCCAGTCGCCGCTGGTGAGCGCGCCGAAATACAGCGCGCCGCGGCACACGCGCGCCAGCTTGGCGATCGCCTGGCGCGCCGCTTCGAGCCTGAGGTATTGCAGCACGTCGTAACAGACCACCACCTCGTACTGCACCTCGTCGGCCAGCGTCTGCAGCGTGCCGTGCTGCCAGCCATAGCGGCGGCATAGATACTCGCTCGCTTCGAGACCGGTGTACTGCGAGCGCGGCAGGCGACGCAGGAGCGGTGCACGCAGCAGGCCGACGCCGCAGCCGGCATCCAGGATGCGGCTCACGGGCAGGCCGACGTAGCGGACGCAGGCGGCGATCAGCTCCGCCCGCTCGCGCATTTCCGCGCGCGAAGTCACCGCCGTGCGCGGGTCGTGGTAATAGCGCCGGTAATAGGCTTCGTCGAATGCCATGCCATCCGCCCCGAACGCAGCCAGGCGCCGCGGGCAGTCTCCTGGTGTAAGATGATGCCTCTATTGTACCGGACGCGCCGCCCGCCGGCCCGATCTCCCATGAATCCAGCCTCCACGACCGCGCCTGCCGGCCGCAAGAACGAGCGCGACCTGAAGCGCGCCCCAAAGCAAGGCCGCGTGCCGGCCGTCGGTTTCGTGAGCCTGGGATGCCCGAAGGCGCTGGTCGATTCCGAGCGCATCATCACGGAGTTGCGGCTGCGCGGCTACGCCATCGCGCCCGAATACAAAGGCGCCGACCTGGTGGTGGTCAACACCTGCGGCTTCATCGAATCGGCCATCGATGAGTCGCTCTCAGCCATCGGTGAGGCGCTCGACCAGAACGGGCGCGTGGTCGTCACCGGCTGCCTCGGCACTCACCCCGACCGGATCCGCGAACGCCACCCAAAGGTGCTGGCGATCACCGGCCCGCATGCCACCGAGGCCGTGCTCGCGGCGGTGAACCAGCACCTGCCGCAGCCGCACGACCCGCACGTCGATCTGCTGCCACCGCAGGGCGTACGGCTTACGCCGCGCCACTACGCCTATCTGAAGATCTCGGAGGGCTGCAACAACAAGTGCAGTTTCTGCATCATCCCCTCGCTCCGTGGGCTGCTCGACAGCCGCCCGCTCGACGAAGTGCTGCGCGAAGCCGAGATGCTGGTGCGCAGCGGCGTGCGCGAATTGCTGGTCATCTCGCAGGACACGAGCGCCTACGGGAGTGACCTGCGCTACCAGCCCGTGCAGTGGCGCGAGCGGACGGTCGACACGCGCTTCATCGACCTGGCGCGCGAACTCGGCGAACTGGGTGTCTGGGTCCGGCTGCATTACGTGTACCCCTATCCGCATGTCGATGCGGTGATACCGCTGATGGCCGCGGGCAAAGTGCTGCCGTACCTCGACATCCCGTTCCAGCACGCCAGCCCGGCGGTGCTCAAGCGCATGCGCCGGCCCGCGCATGCGGAAGATACCCTGGCGCGCATCCACGGTTGGCGGCGCGAATGCCCGGGTCTCACCCTGCGCAGCACCTTTATCGTCGGCTTCCCCGGCGAGAGCGCCGCGGATTTCGAGCAGCTGCTGCCCTGGCTGGATGAAGCGCAGCTCGATCGCGTCGGTTGCTTCAAGTACTCGCCAGTCGAAGGCGCCGTGGCCAATGCCCTCGACGGCGCCGTGCCCGAGGAAATCAAGGACGAGCGCTACGCGCGCTTCATGGAACGTGCCGCAGCCATCAGCACGGCGAGGCTGGCGCGCCGCGTCGGCACGCGCGCGCGCGCGCTGGTTGACCGGGTTGAAGTAGGCGTGGCCATCGCGCGCACCGCCGGTGACGCGCCGGAGATCGACGGCGTGCTGCGCGTCAAGGCCTCGGCGGCCACGCGGCCGGGCGAGTTCATCGAGGTCGAGATCACGGGCGCCGACACCTACGATCTCGAGGGCCTACTGTGCTTACCTTAGGCTCCGAGAATTGGCTTCGAGAATAGGCTCGGCGTTCAGGACAAGCTGCGTGCCAGGCTGCTGCGCTGCCACCAGACGCTCAGGCTCAGTACAAGTCCGATCACCACACCGATGACGGGCAGCGCAAACACGCCGTTGTCACCAAAATGAGCCTTGAGCCAGGGCAGAGCGAAGGTCACCGCCAGGCCCGCCGCAAAGCCCGCGCCGATCAGCGTGCCGAGCGTACGCTGGCGCAGAAGCACGTAGCCGTCCTGCAGCTCGGCAAGCTGTACTGCATGTTCGCGCTCCAGCGCCGCGCGCAGCTGCGCGCGATCTTCAGGGACCGTGCGCACGACCGCAGCGCGCAGTTGTTCGCGAAAGCCGGCGGGCAGGCCCGGTGCCGTGAGCGTCTTCGCCAGCGCCCGATCGAGCGCCTGGTCGAGCGCTCCGTCGAGCGGATCACGTGGCATGTTCATGCGGCATCCTCCAGCCAGAGTTTCGGGTCGCCGAGCCCGAGCGCGCACACGCGCTCCGACAGCAGCGCGCGCGCCCGGTGCAGGTTGGTCTTGATAGTGCCCTCGGGCTGACCCAGCATCGCGGCAACCTCGCCGACCGATTTCTCTTCGTAATAGTACAAAGTCAGTGTCCGCCGGTAGCGCTCAGGAAGCGCTTCAACCAGTTCGCGTAGCAGATCCAGCTGGTCCTGCCCTGCCTCCGGCGCGGCAGCAACTGCCGCCTCCGCAGCCTGCTCCACGGCCGGGTCGCTGAGCGAATCCAGGTCGCGCCGCCGCTCGATGGCGGTCAGGCAGCGGTTGCGCGCGATGGTGTAGATCCAGGTCGACAGCGAGGCCCGTTGGTCGTAGCCGGGCAGGGCTTTCCAGATCCGCAACAGGCTTTCCTGGGCGGCATCCGCGGCCTGGTCACTGTCGCGCATCAGCGAACAGCATAGCCGGTAGACCTTGCGTTCATAGCGCTCCAATACCAGGTCGAAGGCGGGCCCGTGGCTTCCGCCCTGCAGCAATTCGACAATATCCCGGTCGCGCCGCCCGGCATCCGATAGGGCTACTTGCTGCAAGGACCTCTCCCAACCGCCTTTCTACCCGGCGACCGGACAGCCGGTTTCACCCAGGCCCAAATAAGTCACAATTCCATGAAACCGACCGGCGCCCGGCCGGGTATCAAGCGCGCCGGGACGACACACACAAGGATTGGACGCCATGGATACCGAAAAAATTGCCCTGCTGATACCTCTGCTCTCCATCTTCATGGGCATTGGCTTGGCGATGCTGGCCATTTTTCTAGACTTTCGCAAGAAGCGGGATATGTTTGCCATGCACCACAAGGAGCGCCTGGCCGCCATCGAGAAGGGCATGGACGTGCCACCCCTGCCGCCCGAATTCTTCCGGGACGGCCGGGCCTGCCGCTCGCGCGTGCACAGCGATTTTCTGCGACGTGGGCTGGTGCTGCTGTTCGTTGGCGCCGCGATTTGCGCCGCGCTCTACCGCGTGCAGCGCGAAAATTACCTGTGGGGCCTGGTGCCCGCCGCCGTCGGCGCCGCCCAGCTGCTCTACTATTACCTGGCGCGCCCCAAGACTCCCGAAGCCTAGAGCCTCGACTCAGACCGAGCCCGGTACGGCGCCATCCGCAGGCCGCGCTTCGAGCCACTTGCGGATGCGCTGGGCATCTGCGACACGCGTGTACTTGCCGAATGAATCGAGCAACACGATCACGATGGCGCGCCCGCCAATCAGCGCCTTCATGACCAGGCACTTGCCCGCTTCGGTGATGTAGCCGGTCTTCTGCACGATGATGTTCCAGGCGGGGTTGCGCACCAGCAGGTCGGTGTTGCGAAACTCGAGCGTCCGCCGGCCCACGCGCACGGCATGCAGCTCGTCGGTGGAGTACTGCTGAATGGTCGGCTCGTGCGAGGCCGCGATCACCAGTTTCGACAGGTCGGCCGGGCTCGCGACGTTCTCACCCGACAACCCCGTGGGATCGACGAAGCGCGCATTGCTCATGCCGAGTGCGCGCGCCCGCGCGTTCATCGCCGCCACGAAGGTCGGCAGGCCGCCCGGGTAATTGCGGCCGAGCGCGTGAGCAGCGCGATTCTCGGACGACATCAACGCGACGTGCAGCAGGTCGCCGCGGCTCAGCCGCGTGCCGACCGCGAGGCGTGAAAACGCGCCGCGACCATGCTCGCGATCCTCGTCGGTGATCTGCAGCACTTCATCGAGCGGCTGCTGCGCACCGATCACCACCAGCGCGGTCATCAGCTTGGTGATCGAGGCGATCGGCGTCGCCACTTCCGCCTGCCGCGACAGCAGCACGGTCGAGCTGCCTTCATCCAGCACGAACACGGCATTGGAGCGGATCTGCGGACTATCTCCTGCCGCGTGCGCGTGTGCTGGCGAGCGCCTCGCCTCGCCCGGGGTGCTGCTGAACGCCAGCGCGAGCAACAGGAACATACAGAGGGCGTGACCGTAATCGTTTCGATGCATGGATACCCCGGATTGGCCGCGCGGGCAGTCTAACAGCTGCTTTGGCATTCCGGCGCAGCCTGCGGGCAGGCATACTAGAGAGCCCGCTGTCCCTAACTTAAGGAATGCCCAGCGCATGAGTGTCAACTACACCCGCACCGCCATCGCCCTGCACTGGGTCGTCGCTGGCCTGATCATCACCCTGCTGGCCATGGGCTGGCTGATGACCGACATGACCCCCGGCCCGACGAAGCTCCAGGTGGTCAGCTGGCACAAGTGGGGCGGCATCACGGTGCTCGGGTTGTTCTTCGTGCGCGGCCTCTGGCGGCTCACGCACCCGGTGCCCGCACCGCTCCCGATGCCAGCCTGGCAGCAGAAGCTGGCCGAGATCATGCACGCGCTGCTCTACGCCATGCTGCTGGTGCAGCCGCTGACGGGCTGGTTGTACAGCAGCGCGGTGGGCCGGCAGGTCGTCTACCTGAACCTCATTCCGCTGCCCAACCTGGTGGCCAAAAATCCACCGCTCGGCGCCGTGTTCAAGGACATACACGAGAACGGCGCGACACTGCTGGCCGTGGTCATCGGCCTGCATGCACTCGCGGCGCTCAAGCATCATTTCGTCGACCACGACGACACGCTGCGCCGCATGTTGCGCTGGCGCGCGGACTGATGCGCGCGTTCGTGGCGCTGGCCGCGGCGGCGTTCGCCGTTGCCGCCCTCGCCGCCGACAGCAACATCGATTTGCTGCACAGCAGCCTGGTTGCGACCTTCCGTCAGCAGGCGGTCTCCGTCGACGCCGCGTTCAGTCGTTTCGAGGGTGAAATCGACTATGATCCGGCCCGTCCTGCGGCCACCCGCGCAACGCTGAGTGTCGACATGACCAGCCTCGACATCGGCGATGAAGACACCGACGCGGAAGTGCGCAAGAGCGCGTGGTTCGACACGACGCATTTTCCGCGCGCGACCTTTCGGTCCACGTCGGTAAAGCCCTCGGCCGCTGGCCGTTTCGATGCTGCTGGCGAGCTGACCATCAAGGGCCAGGCGCGGCCCCTCACGGTGACGGTCAGCGTGCAACGCGCCGGCACCGCCTTTGCCTACGATGGCAGTTTCGATTTGTCGCGGCACGATTTCAACATCGGCGACCCGACTTGGAACCAGGTGCTGGACGACAAGGTGCGCGTGCACTTCCACCTTCTGGCCACTGGCCATTGAAGGCGACCACATGAAGAGCGCAGACAACGGCGACACCGGCACCTTCGCCGAACTGGGTCTTTCCGAACCGGTGCTGCGCGCCCTGGCGGCCGTGGGCTATGAAGCGCCCTCACCCATACAGGCCGCGACGATTCCGGCCCTGCTGGCCGGGAGCGACGTGCTCGGCCAGGCGCAGACGGGCACCGGCAAGACCGCGGCCTTCGCGCTGCCGATACTCTCGCGGCTGCGGCTCGAGCAGCGTGAACCGCAGGCGTTGGTGCTGGTGCCGACGCGCGAGCTGGCAATCCAGGTCGCCGAGGCCTTCAAGAAGTACGCGGCGGAACTCCCCGGTTTCCATGTGCTGCCCGTCTATGGCGGGCAAAGCTACACGCCGCAACTGCAGGCGCTCAAGCGCGGTACCCACGTGATCGTCGGCACGCCGGGCCGCATCATGGATCACCTCGATCGCGGCACGCTCACGCTCCAGGGCGTGCGTTTCGTGGTGCTCGACGAAGCCGATGAGATGCTGGCCATGGGCTTCGTCGATGCAATGGATGCAATCCTCGCCAAGGTCCCGGCCGAACGGCAGGTCGCACTGTTCTCGGCCACGATGGCGAGCGCGATCCGGCGCATCGCCCAGGCGCACCTGCGCACGCCGCGCGAGATCACGATCCGCGGCCGCACCAGCACCGCCGCCAACACCCGCCAGCGCTACTGGCTGGTGAGCGGTCTGCACAAGCTTGACGCGTTGACGCGCATTCTCGAGGTGCTGAGCTTCGATGGCATGCTGGTGTTCGCCCGCACCAAGCTCGCCACCGTCGAGCTCGCCGAGCGCCTCGAGGCGCGCGGCTTCGCCGCCGCCGCACTCAACGGCGACATGCAGCAGGCCGAGCGCGAACGCATGATCGCGCAGCTCAAGAGCGGGCAGATCGACATACTGGTCGCCACCGACGTCGCGGCCCGCGGCCTCGACGTCGAGCGCATCAGTCATGTCGTCAACTTCGACGTGCCCTACGACACCGAGTCCTATATCCACCGCATTGGCCGCACCGGCCGCGCTGGGCGGAGCGGCGAGGCGATCCTGTTCATCGCGCCGCGCGAGCGCAACATGCTGCAACTGATCGAGCGCGCGACCCGCCAGCCGATTGAGCAGATGGACCTGCCCACCATCGCCGACGTCAACGCCACACGTGTCGCGAAGTTCAAGCGCCGCGTCGCCGAGCTCATGGAAAAGGGCGTCGCGGACGTATACCGCGGCGTGGTCGACGAGTTGGTGCGCGACACAGGCGCGGCCATGGGAGACGTCGCCGCCGCACTTGCATCGCTCGCGCAGGGTAAGACGCCGTTGCTGATGGACGAACGCGACCGGCGTGCGGATCGCACCGAACACGCGGAACGCCCCGACCGTTCAGAACGCCCGGAACGCGCGGAGCGCGCGGAACCGGCCGCGCGCCGGCCGCGCTCTGGACGATTCGCTCCGCAGGATACCTACCGCCTCGAAGTGGGCCGCCTGCACGGCGTGCAGGCCGGCAACATCGTCGGCGCCATCGCCAACGAGGCCGGGCTCGACGGCTCCGAGATCAATGGCATCAAGGTGCGCGAGGACCACACGCTGGTGCGGCTCCCGGAGGGCATGCCGCCGGAAGTGCTCGAGCGGCTGGGCCGAGTGAAGGTTCGCGGCCGACTACTGGCCATCAGCCGGCTGGAGACGCGTGAGGCGCCCGCACGCGGTCATCACAAGACGGGACGCGCGCCTAAAAAACGCGCGTCATGAACACGCTGTAGGGATCCGGCAGGTACTGCGCGAAGGGCTCGCAGTAGGCGAACCCGAAACTCGCGTACAGCTCGCGCGCCGGCGTGAACGCCGGATTCGTACCGGTCTCCAGGCTCAGCCGCGCATAGCCGCGGCGACGCGCTTCGCCGATGATGTGGGTCAGCATCGTGCGCGCGACGCCCTTGCGCAGGTGGGCACGCGCCGTGCGCATGGACTTGATTTCACCGTGCCGGGGATCGAGTTCCATGAGCGCACCGCATCCCTGCAGCTCACCCTCCTCCCACGCGCTCCAGAAAGTCACCTCGGGCCGGCGCAACTTATCGAAATCGAGCGCATGAATGCTTTCGGGCGGCGAATAGAGCGTCATGCTGTGCAGGTGCTCCTGCAGCAGCTGCTGGATCTGTGGTCCGCGCAGGTCATCGACCTTGATCAGCATGCTGCGGTCAGTCAAGAGCGTGCAGCCGTTGCAGCGCGAGCAGTTCCGACAGGGCCGCCTGCGCCTGGTTCACAGGAACGAAGAGATGATCGTGCCGGGCTCCAGCGATGACATTGCAGCCAACTCGCGCGGCCGCCAGGACCCGCGAGAGTTCCGCCGTCAGTCCGACGGCCTGCAGGTCGGAGTGCACCGACAGCGAGATCCATGCGTAGGTCTCCGTGATCGCGAACCCGGCCGCGGCGGCGACCGCGGCGTCCATGACGACCGAGTTTCCTTCGGCTTCGCGGATGAACGCGACCGCTGTGGACAGGTCGAAGCGGTAGCCCTCGCGCAAGCCCACGAACACATAGGCTCCTGGGTTCAGGCGCGGGTTTAGCGAGCGCAACAGGTCATCGAGATCAGCAATCACGCCAGGAAACCCTGCAATTCGTGCAGCCCGTGTACGTGGTGCACGGCGTTGCTGCCGAAGGGAACACCCGGTCTCAGGATCTGTACGGTGGTCATGCCGAGATTATTGCCCGCCCGTATTTCTGCATCCGCATTGTCACCCACCACCAGCACCTGGGGCGACATGTACTGGTGCGCCTGCTGGATCTCGTGGAACAGTTGCTGCTTGCCCTTGCGTCCGGGTTCATCGACCACGTCGATGCGGATCTCCCTGAAACGTTCACGCAGGCCGAGCGCCGCGATCTTGCTTTCCTGGAGTCGCCGGAACCCGGTGGTCACGAGGAACCGCGGCACCGGCAGCTCGGCCAGCGCGCCGAGGTCCGGATAACCCTGCATCGGCGCGCGCGCCTCCATACGTGCAAACACCTGCCAACCCGCCTCCAGCATGTTGGCTGTAAAGCGGTGGCGCCGCGCCACGTCGTCAACGGAATGACGCCACATGTCGGCAAAGGCGGCCGCTAGTTCGGCGTCGCTCAAGGTGCCATTGTTGGCCTGGCGTATGGCCTCGAAGGCTGGCTCGTAGGCGGTGCGCCCGATTGCGTCGCCGGGCACCAGGCAATTGTCCAGGTCAAAGATGATGGCCTGCACGGGCCGCGAGGATTGCATGGATTGCACGATTCCCGCTCTTGCTACAGCAACCCGCTCATCACCTGCACCGCATTGCCTGCGACGTGCACGGCCTGCAGCAGGCCGCCGCGCTTTTCGGTGCGGCCGAGGATCCGGCTGGGCCTGCCCATGTCGACGCCCTGTTCGATATGCCACGATCGATCGGCGTCGAGCCCCGGCAGGAGCGCAGCCAGTAACGCGATGGTCGCGCCGGCCGCGCTTCCCGTGGCAGGGTCTTCGGGGCATGCATCGAGCGGTGCAAACATGCGCGCATGCAGGTGTCCCGCATCTTCGTCGCGCACATATGCGTACACGGAATCGGTGCCGATCGCGGGCAACACACGCTGGTGCGCAGCCGCATCGGGCCGCGCAAGGGCCAGCGCCTCGCGCGAGCGCAGCTCCACGACCAGGAATGCGAGGCCCACGGACAGCACCTGCGGCGCATGGTGTGCCGCCTGGATGTCATGTGGCGCCAGGCACAGGCAGGCAGCGGCATCCGCGCTCGTGACGCTCGCTCCCACCGACAGGCGTTCGGGCGCGGTTAATTCGGCCCCGGCTATCGCCGCTCCACTGCGCAGCAGGCGCAGGGGCACGAGCCCGGCGGCCTCTTCGAATTGGAGCCGCTCGGGAAGCGGCGCGCCTGCTGCCTCGGCCGCTCGCGCCAGCACGATGGCCGTGCCGATATTGGGATGGCCTGCGAACGGCACTTCCTTCGTCGCCGTGAAGATTCTCACCTGCGCGCAGTGGCCGGGATCACGCGGTGGCAGCACGAAGGTCGTCTCGGAGTAATGAAATTCCGAGGCAATGGCCTGCATCTGCTCCGCAGTCAGGCCCACCGCATCCAGTATGACGGCCAGCGGATTGCCACCGAAACGCTGGTCGGTAAAGACATCCACCGTGACGAACCGGCGTTTCCCGTTCACTGCGTAACCGTCGATGCATCAGGCGGCGGAGGCGCGGTGCGGAAAGTGAACGCTTCTGGCCCCGGACCGTTGGCGCGCAGCCTCTCCAGCCTGGCGAGCGCTTCCTCCACGCTCGGCCGATGGCCTTCCGGCACCCACCAGAGCACCAGATAGGCCTCGTCCATGCGCTCGAACCACTCCCTGCGCCGACGCATGATCTGCGCGTGTTCGCTGCTGTAGACGTAGCGGCTCAGCGACTCCAGATCCTTCCAGACGGACATGTTGACCAGCATGTTGACATCGCCAAAGGGCCGGATGGCGGTCGCGTCGCCATCCTCGGTCTGCAGCCGCCACACGAAGCCGTCGCTGCGGTCGGCCAGCGCATTGATGCGATCCAGATTGGCGGCGAAATCGGCCATCACCGGCGAATCCATCGGCCCCTGGATGACACCGACATTGAGTTGCGCCAGCTCATATCCTGACATGTCGGCTTCGCGATCCAGGTTTCATAACGAATTGCTATTTATCCAGTCTATTCGGTGATTGGCAATGGCACCAGATTGCCCCAATGCTCTCTTCCTGGATCAGGACAGGTCAAGGAGTCTCTCGTGAGCCATCCCGATATCGTGCATACGACCGACGCGGCCTTCGAGTACGACGTGCTGAAATCCGACAAGCCCGTGCTGGTGGATTTCTGGGCCGAATGGTGCGGTCCCTGCCGGACCATCGGCCCGCTCGTCGACGAAATTGCCCATGAACGCCGCCATTCGCTGCGTGTCGTCAAGGTTAACGTCGATGATGCGCCTGGCACCGCCCGTAAATTTGCCATTCGCGGAATCCCGACGCTCATGCTCTTCAGGAATGGCGCGATCGTCGCCCAGCAGGTAGGCGCCTTGCGCAAACCCGAACTCGCCGATTTTCTGGATTCGGTCGTCTAACCCGCTAACGGAAGAACGGCGCCACGGACTTGCGAAACAGCAGATACGCGAGCGGCCCGAAAATGACGCAATGCGCCACGGTTTCGCCGAGCGATTGAAACAGGCTCAAGACGACGTGAAAGACCATCCAGGCCGCGAGCAGCCAGCGCGCCCAGTTGCGTCCATGCAGCGTTTTGATGCCACCGACAATAGCCAGCGCGCGCGTGCCCCACGTCAGTGAGATGTCGATCAAACCGTCCGCCCGCAGCTTGGCCAGCCGCTAGGCAGAACCTGGAGTCAGCAGCGGCCACAGATCGGCCGCGATGCCAACAACGCCTGCAACAATGAATATCCACGCGACTACGGTGATGCTGCACGGGCGTTTCATGTGTCAGGCGCGCTGCAGTTGTTCAACGGTTCCTTCATTGCGCACATTGCCCGTGTTTAGCGTGCTGGTTGGCTCGAACAGCAATGGAATGAAGCCAAATTCGTGAATTCGCCACTGCGATCGGTTAGGCCACACAATACCCAAAGGAGCCGCCCCTGCCACAACGCCCGGTAAGGCAACGACGGCGAAGTTGGCACGCGCCCACATGCGACTTCTGATATGGCCCCCCCGTGTCAATGG
>JANYHD010000016.1 GCA_025359205.1 Gammaproteobacteria bacterium | reverse complement strand
GCGCCTGCCCCGGCCGCGAATCAGCCAGCGTGACGGTCCACTGGCTGACGACTTCACCGTAGATTCCGGTCAACACGTGGCGCGCGTGCGTGAGTCGCTCGGCAGCACCGCTGAGCGCGTCGGAAAACGGCACCATCGCATAGCGCACCCAATGATCCGAGATCACCACGCGGGCCACGGCGCCCTGCCAGTCGGGCTTGGCGAGCAGCGCGTCGAGCGCGTTGAGCGCGTTGCTCCAGTGGGTATCGTCGTCGAGCTCGTTGGTCCAACTCGCCTCGCCCACACTTTTGGGTTTCACGCCACGCGCGAGGCGGGTCAGCGCCAGCTTGTGCGGCGCGAGGTAGATGCCGATTTCATCACGCCATAGTGGTGACACGGTTCACCTCCTCGAGCGTGGTCTCGCCGCGGCGCACGAGTTCGAGCGCGGACTCGCGGATCAATCGGATGCCCGCGCGCGCCGCCAGCTCCTTGAGCTGGCGCACCGGGGCGCGGGCGATGATCGCCTCGCGGATTTCGTCATTCAGCACCAGCAGCTCGCCGACCGCCTTGCGGCCCTTGTAGCCGGTGCCGCGGCAGTGCTTGCAGCCCCGGCCCACCCTGAATTCGTAGGCCGCATGTGCGGATATCTGCAGTTGTGACTCCTCGAGGAGGCGGCGCGAAGGCGTATAGGTATCGGCGCACTGTTCGCACACGATGCGTACCAGACGCTGCGCCAGGATGCCGCTCAGTGCCGCGACGAAGCTGTAGGTGTCGACGCCCATGTGCACGAAGCGCCCCATGACGTCGAACACGTTGTTGGCGTGGACAGTGGTAAACACCAGGTGGCCGGTGAGCGCCGACTGGATCGCGATCTGCGCAGTCTCCGGGTCGCGGATCTCGCCGACCATGATCTTGTCCGGGTCGTGACGCAAAATAGAACGCAAACCCCGCGCGAAGGTCAGGCCTTTCTTCTCATTGACCGGGATTTGCAATACCCCTGGCAGCTGGTATTCGACCGGGTCCTCGATCGTGACGATCTTGTCGTGGCCCGTTTGTGTTTCGGAGATGGCAGCATACAGCGTCGTGGTCTTGCCACTGCCGGTGGGACCGGTCACGAGCAGCATGCCATAGGGCAGGCTGGACAGGCGCCGCAGCTGGCTCACCACATCTTTGTCGAAGCCCAGGGACTCGAGTGTCAAACCATGCACTTTTTCCGTCAGCGCCTGCTTGTCGAGCACGCGCAGCACGGCATCCTCGCCGAATACGCTCGGAATGATCGAGACGCGAAAGTCAATGGCGCGGCCGTCGATAGCCACCTTGAAGCGCCCGTCCTGTGGCACGCGCCGTTCCGAGATGTCGAGTTCAGCCATGACTTTGATGCGCGAGATCACCTGCTCGGAAACCTCGCCCCCGGTAACCGTGGCCATCTGCACCAGCACGCCATCGATTCTGTAGCGCACGACCAGGCCGTTGGCCAACGTTTCCAGATGCACGTCGCTGGCGCCGGCACGCAGCGCGTCGTACAGCGTCGAGTGCACCAGCTTGACGATCGGGCTGGAATCCTGGCTGATCGAGGCGAGCGAGAGGTTGTCGACCGCACCGCCCGTCGAACCCGCTGTGGTGCTGCCCACCACGGCGGCATCCAGCGCGCGCAGGCCCTGTTCGTGGCGTGCGATGTAGCTGGCGATCTCGGCGCGCGGCGCGAGCACCCACTCGAGCGTCTGCGGGACACGCACTTCCAGCCAGCTGCGCGTGCCGGCATCGAAGGGATCGGCGATCACGGCCAACAGCTTCTTGCCGCTGCGCGCGAGCAGGCAATGGCGGCGCGTGGCCTCGGCTGGCGCCAACAGGTCGAAGGCGGGTTCCAGCCGCGCCAGATCAGCGCGTGTGAGCACGCGGTAGTCGAGCGCGCGGGCGAGCGCCGAGGTGAGTTCCACCGGCCCCAGCCCAGAGCGCTCCTCGAGGTATTCGAGGGTCGAGCGGCCATTGGTCTGAGTCTCGGTGACGGCCGCGGTCAGCAGCGCCTCGTCGAGCCCGAACATGTTGGAGTTGTCGGCCGCCGCGCTCATTTGATGCTCCCGGCCAGCTCGAAGATCGGGAAATACATCAGCACCACGATGACGCCGATGACGATGCCGATCAGGCTCATCAGCGCCGGCTCGATCAGGCGCGTCACCAGGCCAACCCAGCGCGAGAGTTCCTCGTCGTAGAAACCGGCGATGCGCTCCATCATCTCGCCCATGTTCCCGCTCCGTTCACCCACGCGCAGCATGCGCGCCGAGACGGGCGTGGTGAGGCCGTACTTCTCCATGGCGTCGCCGAGCGAACGGCCTTCACGCACCGCCTGCGTGGCGTTGGCAAAAGCCGGACGGAGGTTTGCGGACA
This sequence comes from Gammaproteobacteria bacterium, assembly GCA_025359205.1. Taxonomy (GTDB): domain Bacteria; phylum Pseudomonadota; class Gammaproteobacteria; order Steroidobacterales; family Steroidobacteraceae; genus FEN-1191. Next base: position 142,892 of record JANYHD010000016.1, on the reverse strand, counting down.
GGAGCCCGGCCGACATGCGCATGGCGGTGACCATGGGCGTGCCGCCCCGCTGCAGCATGCCGACCGTGCGATACAGGCGCGCAAGCTGGTAAATGTGCAAGCGGCTGCCGAGCGCGGGTATGCTGGCGATACGCCGAGCAAAGGCGGCCCGCACGGCAGGGCGCGAAAACGTGTAGACCAGGCCGGCGATCGTGGCGATCGTGCCCACCAGCACCGCGAACCCGTTCTTGTCGAGGAACTGGCCCCACTGCATCAGCATCCGCGAGGCGAACGGCAGGTTGCTGCCCAGGTCTTCGTAGATCGAACTGAAGCGCGGCACCACGTAGCCCATCAGGAAGGCGACCACCAGGAGGCCGGCGCCGCACAGAACCGCCGGATAGATCGAAGCATTGATCAGGCTCTTGCGCAGCACGTCCACCTGCTGCTGGTAGGCCACGTAGCGCGTCAGCGCTTCGCGCAGCGCGCCGGTGCGTTCGGCGGCGCGCACCGTGGCCACATACAGCGTCGGAAAACTGACCGGATGCTCGGCGAGCGCGGCGCCGAAGGTCTGGCCCTCGCGCAGCCGCACCAGCACCTGGTCGAGCGTGCGGCGGACCGCCGGTGCGGCCTCCTTCTCGGCCAGCGTTTCGATCGATTCCACCAGCGACAGGCCCGCATCCAGCAGCGCAACCAGTTCCTGGCTGAAAGTCACCAGCGGCATGCGCGTCGCGCGGCTGCCGAAGTTCAGGCTCCGTTCGCGCGCGATGGAGATGAAGGCGAGGCCTGCACCCGCGACTTGGCGGCGCGCATCCGACTCGTCGATCGCGTCGAGCACGTAGGAGAGCACGTCATGCCCTCCGTCCATGGCTTTTACCCGGAAGCGCACGGTCTACCAGTTCCCCAGATCGGCGTTCTCGCCGGTGCCACCCGGGCGCCCATCCTTGCCGTACGACATGAGGTCGAAGTCATTGTTATGCGTGCCCGGCTCGACGTAGACGTAGGGGTTGCCCCAGGGGTCGAGCGGCACGTCTTTCTTGAGGTACGGGCCCGCCCAGTTCTGTTCACCCTGCGGCTGCGCATTCAGCGCCGCGAGACCCTGCTCATTGGTCGGTAGGTGACCGACATCGATGCGGTACTGTTCGAGCGCCTTGTCGAGCGCGTCGATCTGCGCGCGCGCAGCCTTGACCTGCGACTTGCCCACCTGCGCGAAATACTTTGGCGCGACGAAGCCCGCCAGCAAGCCGATGATCACCATGACCACCAACAGCTCGAGCAGCGTGAAGCCCGCGGATGGGCGCATGGTGCCGAGTGTCTTCATGAGTCGGTACCCGCTGCTCCGCCCGCGGACTGCACCAACAGTGCGCGATACATCCGTAACACGTTCGGCACGTAGGCGCGGGTTTCCTTATAAGGCGGAACACGCCCGCCATAGCGGTCGACGGCGTTTTCACCGGCGTTATAGGCCGCCAGCACCAGCTCGAGCTTGTCCTTGCCGTAGCGCGCGATCAGGTCGGCCAGGTAGTGCGCGCCGGCGCGGACATTCTGTTCCGGGTCAAAGGCGTTGAAGGCGCCGTAGCGGCGCGCGGTGGACGGGAGCAGCTGCATGAGCCCGATGGCGCCGCGGCGCGAAATGGCACGCGGATTGAAACCCGACTCCACGACGATCACCGCTCTGACCAGCTCGGCCTGCACGTTGGCAGAGCTGGCCGCGCGCGTAATGGCCGCGTCGTAGTCGCCGGAGCGGGCCAGCCAGGCGGCGGCGCGGCGGACATCGGCCGGCACACCCACCGGGGTCTCGACCGGGGCGCGCACGATCAACTTGTAGCGCGCGTTGTCCGGCACGTTGCTGAAATGAGTGGTACCGGAAGTGTCGGTGTAGGCGTAGATATCCGCCCGGCACAGGGGTGCAACCGCACCCAGCGCCAGTACCAGCACCCACAAGACAGCCCGGGTTGTCATTGACCCACTCTACGAGAGCCTACCCCTACCGTAAGGTAGGCAAACTCCGTAGCCCCGGGGTGGTTATGTGTGGCAAATCTCATTCCCAGCCGCGCTACTTTACTTTATGAGGCCAAAAGGGTGATTTAAATCACATTTTAGACCCGAATGGGCCCTGCAGGTATGATCGGGCAGAAGGATCCCGCTCTCCATGTACACAGACTGGTTCAAGCTCAAAAAGCTCCCCTTCAGGCTGCGCCCGGACCCCGAATTCCTGTTCCTGCACAGCGAAGCCGGGCCCGTGCTCGAGGCACTGAGAGCCGCTGTGACCAGCGGCCACGGGACACTGTGCCTGATCGGCGAGCCGGGCACCGGCAAGACTACCCTGCTCCACGCTCTCGCGCGCGAGCGCCAGGGCGCCATGCCCGTGGCACGCGTGCAGCAGCCCCTGCTTACGGCCACAGAGCTGCTGGACACGCTTTGTGAACAGTTCGGGCTCTCGCCGCCTGCGACCGGCGGCTCCGATCAGGCGGCTCGCATCCTGAAATTCGTGGCCGAAGAGGCCGCTCAGGGCCGCTCGGTGCTCGTGCTGGTGGACGAGGCCCACCGTACCTCTGCCGCCATGCTGCGAGCGCTGCTCCAGCTGGCCACGCGTCCGGGTGCGCCCCTGATCGTGCTGGCTGGCGAGGCGGAGCTGTCGAAGTCCCTGGCCGCGCTCGAGGCGCAGGGACAGCCAGCAGGGCTGCTCGGCACGCTGCGATTGCCGCGCCTGAACCCGGTGCAAATCGCTGGCTATCTCGACTACCGCCTGGGCGTGGCGGGAAACAATGGTCGCGCGCTGTTCGAACCGGACACGCTGCTGGAGATTATGCGCTACACCGGCGGCACGCCCCAGCTCGTCAATGTCCTGTGCGACAGTGCGCTGAACTACGCCGAGGCACACAGCATGCAGCGGGTCGGCATCCCCGAGATCCGCGACGCCGTGCAGGAATTGAAATGGGTGGAGTATGCCGCGCGCGTGGCGCCGTCGGGACAGAGCGCCGACCCGGCCAGCTCCGGGAGCCTGCGTACGCTCCGGCCCGCGGTGACTCCGGAACTCGAGGTGCTGCACAGTGGGCGGCCACTGAGCCGCTTGAAGCTGAAGCCAGGCAGGCTCGTGGTCGGCCGTGGCGAGGATGCAGGACTGCGCCTCGAGAGCCAGTTCGTCAGCCGCCAGCATTGCCAGCTCATCACGACCGCCGAGCAGACCTTCATCGAGGACCTCGGCAGCACCAACGGCATACTGGTAAACGGCAGGCGCCGGCGTATGCACCGGTTGGTGCCGGATGACAAGATCGTGATCGGCGATCACACGCTCATCTATCACGAAACCCCGCAGGCGCGGCCGGGCTAGTGCCGCTCACTCCGCTGCGCGCGCTGCCTGTGGCACGGTGCGATCGGCCTCCGCGAGCCGCCAGCTCAGCTGTGCCAGGGTACCGCGGCCGGGGGCCTGCACGATGTTGAACTGGCCGCCGGTCATCTGCGCGCGTTCGCGCAGGTTGCGCAAACCCGATCCGTGACGCCGCGATTCTGGCGTCGCCTTCTCGAGGCCCACGCCGTCGTCGCGCACCTCGAGCAGCAGCACGTTGTCGTCCATGGACAGCTTCACCACCACGTGCCGGGCGCTTGAGTGCTTGGCGACGTTGTTCAGCAGCTCCTGCACGCTGCGATAGACGACGGTCGCCAGCCGGCCCGGAACCTGCCCGTCGTTGACACTGAGTTCGGTGACGATCGTGAGCGTGGGATAGATTTCGGCGAAGTCGCGGCAGAACCATTGCACTGCCGAGGCCGCGCCCAGGTCGTCCAGCAGCTTGGGTCGCAGGTTCATCGAAATCGAGCGAATGCTCTCGGCCGTTTCCTGGATGCGCCGCACGGCGAGCTCAAACACGGCGCCCGGATTGCCGAGCCGCGGCTGGCGCAGCAGTTCCATGCCGCGCTCGAGCGTGTATTTCACCGCGCTCAGCGACTGGCCGACCGAATCGTGCAATTCAAGCGCGATGCGCTTGCGCTCGCCTTCCTGCGCGCCGATCAGCTGTTCGGACAGCGCCACCAGTTCGTTGCGCGAGCCACGCAGCGCGACCTCGGCCTGCTCGCGCCGGATGATTTCATTGCGCAGGTCGCGGTTCGCGTCGGCGAGCGCCTGGGTACGGGTGCGCACGCGTTCCTCGAGACTCGAATTGAGCCGCTCGAGCGCATCCTGCGCTCGATACAGGGCGCTCAGGTCGGTGACCACCAGCACGGCGCGCGGATCGCCGGGCCCCGACTCAGCTCCAGGGCGTTGGCGCATCGGCCGGATGGTCATGTGCAGGAAACGCGCGCCGATCGACTCCTGCAGTTCGAACTGGCCGCGCGTACCGCGGCGAATCTCGCCGAGCGACTGCTTGAGGAAGCCCGCAATGCTGCAGCGCGTATTGCGGCACCCCGGGTGCACCACCGTGTGGGCATGCTTGCCGAGCACGCCGGAGACGGTGCCCAGCGACCAGTCCTCGACCACGCGGTTGGTGCGCGTGATCTCGCCGTCCTGCCCGAGCAGGCATACCAGCGCCTCAAGCGCGTCCGCCGTGCTTTCCCAGTCCAGCTTGGCTCGTTCGATCGCGGCCTGCCGGCCCGGATCCGCCAATTGTGGCCGGGCGAGCGCGGCGGCCCGACTCGGGCGCCGGGCGACGGGCGGGATCGCTCGGCGCGCTTTGGCTTTTGCAGGACTGGCCATGGGCATAAGAGTCTACCCGCGATGCAGCGCAACTTACATTAAGGGGCCGGGCGCAGCCGGCGTAGCGGCCTGTCGGCACTCTAAGACAGTACCCCGTGCCGCAAGCGATCGGGTAAGGTTGAACACCCACATCGCCGATCGGGAGCAAGACCATGGCCCTATGGAAAGAAATTGCAGCCGCGCCCGCCGCTGCCCCTGCTGCCGCCACGAACATCAAACCTGCTGCCGAAGCCCCGCCCCGCGCCAGCTTTGACCGCGTCGCTGTGGAGCCCGCCGCGACGAGCGCGCGCCCGGCCGTGCGCGCCGAGATGAAGGAATCGCTGATTGCCTCGGGACTTTCCATCGAAGGCAAGATCAGCGGCACCGGTCACGTACGCATCGCCGGCCAGTTCAAGGGCGACGTGAACGTGGAAGGAAACCTCAGCATTGAGCCCGGCGCCAAGCACCAGGGCGAAATACATGCGGGCACCGTCACCGTCAGCGGCGAACTCACCGGCAACATCGGCGCGCGCCACATTGACGTCACCTCCACGGGCGTCGTGGTCGGCGACGTCAAGGCCGAGACGATCACGGTGGCTTCGGGCTCGCGCATGCGTGGCCACGTGGAATTCGGCTGGGGCGACAGCGGGGCGGCGTCCGCGCGCAACGATCACAAGGCCAACGGCCTGGTGTCGTGAGCGCCCAGCGCCCCGCGGCGCTGGGGATGACCCGTAACTGCCCGCACTGCAAATCGACGGTGCTGGCCAGCGCGAGCATCTGCCCGGCCTGCCAGCATCACCTGCGCTTCAACCTGCCGAATGCGCCGGCGGCGCCGACCGGCTATGCGGCCCTGCAGGTCGAAGGCACCGTGCGCCATAAGCAGCCGGACGAGCCCTGCGAATTCTGCGTCGTGCTCTCGATCGCCAATGAAAGCGGCGAGCCGATCTCGCGCCAGGTCGTGGGCGTGGGCGTGCTGCAGCCGGAAGAGGTGCGCCGCTTCAGCGTGTCGGTCAACCTGCTGCCGGCGCGGGCCGCGCAGCTCAAGGCGCCCACCGGATGATATTGAGGCCAGCGGCGGAGCGCGGTCACGCCAATCACGGCTGGCTCGATTCCTGGCACAGCTTTTCCTTCGCGGACTATGACGATCCGCGCCACGTGCATTTCGGCCCGCTGCGCGTAATCAACGAAGACCGGGTCAGCGCGGGCCGGGGTTTCGGCACGCATGGCCACGCCGACATGGAGATCATCTCCTACGTGCTCGAGGGAGCGCTTGAACACAAGGACTCCATGGGCACGGGCTCGGTGATCCGTCCAGGCGACGTGCAGCGCATGAGCGCCGGTAGCGGCGTGCGCCACAGCGAGTTCAATCACTCTCGCAAGGACCTGGTGCATTTCCTGCAGATCTGGATCATCCCGGACGTGCGCGGCATCCCGCCCGAGTACGAGCAGCGCAGCTACGCCGACGCCGACAAGCGCGGGCGCCTGCGCCTGGTCGCTTCGGCAAATGGAGCCGAGGAATCGCTCCGTATCCACCAGGATGCGCGGCTCTATGCGGGTTTGTTCAACGGCAAAGAACAAAGTCAGCTCGCGCTGGCGGCGGAAAGACTGGGTTACGTGCATGTGGCGCGCGGGGCGCTCGAACTCAACGGCCGGGCCCTGCGTGCGGGCGACGGGGCCATGCTCAGGGGCGAACCGATAATCGGCCTGGCCAACGGCCAGGACGCCGAAGTACTGGTGTTCGACCTGCCTGCCGCGTCCTAGCGCGCTGGCGCATTCCTCAAGGCGTCGTCAAGGCGTGTGCAAAAGAAAGGCCGCCTCGACAGCAGGCGGCCGAATAGGCCAAATCTGGAATTGGCTCTATTTCTTCACCGGCGATCCGACAGAGGCAACGCACTGCCACTTCCCATTCGGCATCTTCACCCAGGTATCAGTCCAGAGGTGATATGAATCAAACGGCTTGCCCTGCGGGCTGATCCCTTTGACTTTGTATGCGTATCGGGCGATAGCCGTACCGCCGAACACCGTGACGTGCAGGTCCTCAATCTCACCACTCGAATATTTCGTTGCCTTGTCCTCGGCAAGCAATTTCGCCCGGTCCATGACGGACCCGTCGACGTCAATCCACACCAGTTTCTCGGCCAGCAGCGGAGCTTCCAGTTCGGTGTTATTCGTCCTCTCGGCTGTTGCCCACTGTTCTTCCAGCGCGGCAATCGCTTTCTCGGTCACTCCACTCATCTCATGTGCCTGTACGAGAGCTGCGCAACCGAGTGAAATGGCGCCCGCCACTATCCATGCTTTGGAGTTCTTCATTTCAGTTCCCCAGTTCTTTTTCGTTGATTCAACAGCCGTCCTGCACTTGGGTGTGCACGGCGTTTCCCGATTGCACTCCTCGGAAATGCGCGTGTCAAATGGGTCAGGTCAAGTACCTAGCGGCTGGCCAGCGTGAGCTGCGGCGCCGGTAGTTCGACGCCCTGGCGCTCGAATTCCTCTTTCAGGCGTTGCAGGAATTCCCAGCGCACGCGCCACTGCTCCAGCGGCCGCACCCGCAGGCGGCTGCGCACGACGACCGCCGTACCGTCGAGCCGGTCGACGCCGGAGATTTCCAGCCCGCCCTCAATGGCAGCGGCAAACGCCGGATCGGCGCGCAGTCCCTGCGCCACGTTGCGCAGCGACAGGTAGACGCGTTCGAGCATGGCGCCCGGGGCAACCCCCACCTCGACCACCGCGTAGGCAAAGCCGCGGCTCATGTTGGTCACAGTGGTGATCATGCCGTTGGGCACGAAGTGCACGTTGCCCCCGTAGTCGCGCAACTGCACGTAGCGCAGCGTCACGTCCTCGACTTCGCCGGATTTGCCGCCGAGCTCGACCACGTCGCCCTTGGTGACCTGGTTCTCGAGTAGCAAAAAGAAGCCGGACACGTAGTCTTTCACCAGGCTCTGCGCGCCGAAACCGAACGCCAGGCCGACCACGCCCGCGGCGCCGAGGATCGGCGCCACCGATATGCCCAGCTCGCTCAGCACCAGCATGCCGGCGATCAGCCAGATCACCACGGTGGCCAAGTGCCGCGAAACGCGCGCGAGCGTCTCGGCGCGACGCGCGTCCTCAGCGTCGGTGATGTGCGGCGCGATGCGGCTGCGGAATGCGCGCAACAGCCGCCCCACCAGGCGTTGCGCCAACCAGGCGAGCACCACCGTGCCAACAACGCGCGCAAGCATCACCGCCGACTCGTCCCAGAGCCGCGGATTGAGGATTGTGAGATTGCCGGCCATGGCGAGATGAATGCTAGACGCGTGCCACGCGCTGGTCGATAGCCCCGAAGATCGACGCGCCGCCCGCATCGAGCATTTCGATGCGCACGCGATCGCCAAATTTCAGGAACGGCGTGGACGGGCGCCCGCTGGCCAGGACCTCAAGCATGCGCTTCTCCGCCAGACACGAGGAGCCCTTGGATCGATCCAGGTTCGAGACGGTGCCGGAGCCAACGATCGTGCCCGCGCCCAGGTTGCGGGTGCACGCGCAATGCGCGATCAGCGCCGGAAAGTCGAAGGTCATGTCGACACCGGCCACGGGCGCGCCCAGCAGCTCGCCGTTGACGTGGCAGCGCAGCGGCAACAGAGCCTTGCCGCCATCCCAGGCGGCGCCCAGCTCATCGGGCGTGACGGCGACCGGCGAAAACGCGGTAGCAGGCTTGGACTGGTAGAAGCCAAAACCCTTGGCGAGCTCGGGCGCAGTGAGATTGCGCAGCGTCCAGTCGTTGACCAGCATCAGCAGCCGGATGTCGCGCCGCGCGCGCACCTGCTCCGCGGTGCTCGCCATGGCCACATCGCCGGTGATGACCGCGACTTCGCCCTCAAGGTCTATCCCTAAATCTTCCGCCGGAAAACGTGCGTCGTCCACTGGCCCCAGGAAATCGTCGGCACCGCCCTGGTATACCAGCGGATCGGTCCAGAACGAAGGCGGCATCTCGACGCCGCGCGCCTTGCGCACCAGTTCCACGTGATTGACGTACGCGGAACCATCCACCCAGTGGTAGGCACGCGGGAGCGGCGCGGCCACGCCGCCGGATCCAGCGGGAAAAGCGTCACCATGACTGCCGTCGTTGAGATTGTCGGCCGCGGCCTTCAGCCTGGGCGCAACCGCTTCCCAGCGATCGAGCGCCTGCTGCAGGGTGGCGGCAATCTCGGGCACGGCGAGGCACCGTGACAGGTCGCGGCTGACTACGACGAGGCGCCCATCGCGCCCCTGCTTGAGGCTGGCGAGCTTCAACGCCCGCCCTGCGCGCCGCCCTTCCACGAATCGACATAGCCCGCCCACTCGACCCGCGTGGCGGCGGCACCAATCTCGAGCGGATCACGGCAATCGATCATCACGGCCACTTCGTCGGTCGCGGGCTTGCTCTGCACCAGCATGCGCTCGAGCGCCTTGGGGTGCGGGCCGTGCGTGAAGCCCGCCGGATGATAGGTGAGCATGCCCGGGTGAATGTTGTCCCGGCTGAAGAATTCGCCGGCGTGGTAGAAAATCACTTCGTCGTAGTCGTCATTGTTGTGGAAGAACGGCACCTTGATCGCGCCCGGATCGGTCTCGAAGGGGCGCGGCACGAAAGTGCACACCACGAAGCGATTGCCAATGAAAGTGCTGTGCACCGAGGGCGGCAGGTGATAGCGATGGCTCATCACCGGGCGGAAATCGCGCACGTTGATGCGGCAGACGCACAGGTCGCCATGCCAGCCCGTGGCGTCCAGCGGATTGAAGGGGAAGCTCGCGACCGACACCTGCCCGCGGCTCTTGATGCGCACGCGCCACTCGCTCTCGGTCTGCTGCGCGCGGAACGCCGCGTCCATCACCGGCACGTCGAGCATTGCGGCATCGAACAAGGCATGCGGGCCCAGCAGACCTTTCTCGGGCAGCATGAATGAATGACCGCTTGCCTCCACCATGAGAATCGACGTTGCAGCTGCGCATTCCAGCCGCCACATGGTGCCGCGCGGCAACACGAGGTAGTCGCCGGCCGCGAAGCTCAAATGTCCGAAGTCGCAGTGCAATTCGCCCTCGCCGCGGTGCACGAACAGCAGCTGATCGCCATCCGCGTTGCGCGCCAGGTGATCCATGCTGCGCACCGGATCCCAGTAGCGCACCTGGCAATGGGCGTTGGCGAGGACCACCGGCGCGTCCCAGGGCGAGGCCGGCGCCGCGCCCATGCGATTCAGGTCGAAGGCGTGCGGACGCAGCGGACCCTCGAAGTGGCTCCAGCCCGTGGGTGGGTGGCGATGGTAGAAGAAACTGGCAGGGCCGAAGAAACCTTCCTTGCCCATCTCTCGCTCGAAGGTGCCGCGCGGCAAGTCGGCATGCGCCTGCCGGCTGGCATCGCCCTCGATGCGTGGATAGCGGATGTAATTCTTCATTGCCGTGGCACCCCAGGAACTTTCAGCGCACTGCGTCCGGTTGCTGTGCGGGCGCGGCGCGCTGGAACGCGCCGATAGCGTTGCATGCTCTTTCGATGCGGGCAATGCGCGGGTAGGCGCCGAGCTCGACCCCAAAGCGGTGCGCACTCGCACACTGCGGCAGCAGGCAGGCGTCGGCCAGCGTCGGGTGCGCGCCCACGCAGAACTCGCCTGGCGCACTGCGCTCGAGCATCTCTTCCAGCGCGGCCAGCCCCCGTCCGACCCAGGCGCGGCGCCATGCTTCAATTGCCGCGTCGTCCACGTGTAGCTTCTCATGCAGGTAGTTCGTCACTGACACATTCTGGAGCGGCTGCACATCCGCGACCATGATCTGCGCCATCGCCCTCACGCGGGCACGCTCAGCGGCTGTGGCAGGCAGGAGCGGTGGATCAGGATACGTCTCTTCCAGCCATTCCATGATGGCCATCGACTGCGTCAGGACGCCGTCAGCGGTTTCCAGCGCCGGCACGCGTGACTGCGGGTTCAGGGCGCGATACGCGGCGCTGTACTGCGCTCCGCCATCGGCCGCCAGGTGCACGGCCACGTACTCATAGTCCAGGCCCTTGAGCTGCAGCGCGATGCGCACGCGGTGGGACGCGGAGCTGCGCCAGTAGCTGTACAGCCGCAACCGGCTCACACGACCCCACGCCGGATCTGGTCGAGCTCGATCGACTCGAACAGCGCCTGGAAATTGCCTTCGCCGAAGCCTTCGTTGCCGCGGCGCTGGATGATCTCGAAGAAGATAGGGCCAATGACATTGGTGGTGAATATCTGCAGCAGGATCCCGTCCTTGGCCGAACCATCGATGAGGATGCGGCGTTGGCGCAGTTCGGTGAGCGACTCCTGATGGCCGCTGACGCGCGCGTCAATGCCATCGTAATAGGTGTCGGGCGTATCCTGGAACACCACGCCCCGCTCGCGCAGGCAGTCGACCGTTTGGTAGATGTCGGCGCTGGCGAGGGCAATGTGCTGGATACCCTCGCCGCGGTACTCGCGCAGGTATTCTTCGATCTGCGACTTGTCGTCGCGCGATTCGTTGATCGGGATGCGGATCTTGCCACAGGGGCTGGTCATGGCACGCGACAGCAGCCCGGTCTTGCGGCCCTCGATGTCGAAGTAGCGGATCTCGCGGAAATTGAACAATCGCTCGTAGAAGCCAGACCAGCGATCCATGTTGCCGCGCGCCACGTTGTGCGTCAGATGATCAATGAGCTGGAGCCCTGGACCCGCCGCTCCGGTCGGCGCGCTGGTGGGGCGGAAATCGATTTCGTAGATGCTGTCGGCCCCGTAACGGTCGACCAGGTAGATGAGGCTCCCGCCTATGCCCCGGATCGAGGGGATGTTCAGTTCCATCGGCCCCGCGGTGCTCGGCCCCGGCTCGGCCCCCAGCTCGAGCGCGCGCTTGTAGGCCAGCGCCGCATCGCGCACGCGCAAGCCCATCGCACAGATCGAGCCACCGTGGTCGCGCGCGAACTGCTGCGCGAAGCTGTTGGGCTCCGCGTTGATGAGGAAATTGATGTCGCCCTGGCGATGCAGCGTCACGTTCTTGGACCGATGGCGCGCTGCCTCGCGGAAGCCCATCTTCTCGAACAGACCGCGGAGCTCAGCGGGGTTGGGTGCGGTGTACTCGACGAATTCGAAGCCGTCGGTGCCCATCGGATTGTGCTGCGGATTCATGCCGGCAATTATAGTGCCAACTCATGCCAGCGTGCCGCGCGTGATCACGCGGTCAGTGGCCAGCAGCATTTCCGGCGCAATTCCCGGCGCATTGCCGATGCGGTCGTACAGCGGACCAAAATCAGTGCCATAACCAGCCTCGAACAGCTGCTCGAAGCTGTCAATCACAAAGTACATGCGCTGGTAGGTGTCGATGCGATAGTCGGTGCGCATCACGCGCTCGAGCTCGAAGGCCACGCGGTTGGGCTCCGGGCTCTCGAGCGAATACACGGTCTCGCCCTTGGACGAAAGGATGCCGGCGCCATAGGCGCGCAGTCCCGCCGGGCTGCGCAGCAGCCCAAACTCGACCGTGTACCAGTAGACGCGCGCCAGCAGTGGCACGGCACGGTGCGCCTGCGCCTTCTGGCCGGCGACGCCATAGGCCTGCATGAAGCGCGCGAACACCGGGTTCGCCAGCAGCGGCACGTGGCCGAAGAAATCGTGGAACAGGTCGGGCTCGGAAAGGTAGTCAAGCTCGTGCGGCTTGCGGATCCACACCGAGACCGGAAAAGAGCGCGCCGCCAGATGCGCAAAGAAATGCTCCTCGGGGATCAGGCCCGGCACGGCAACGATGCGCCAGCCAGTGACCGGCCGCAACAGCTCGTTGACGGCATCGAAGCGCGGGATGCGGAGTTCATCGACGCCGACCGCCGCCAACCCCGCCATCACTTCTGGCGCCGCGTAGCGCTCGAGCAGCGCGCGCTGGCGCGTGTACAGGGTGCGCCAGACCTCGTGCTCGGCCTCGCTGTATTGCTCCCAGCGCTGTTCGACCGTGTAGTCCGGCGCCGTATGCTCATAGGTGCCACGCAGTTCGAGCTGGCCACGGGTCGGCGCCGAGGGAGTCTTGTTCATTCGTCACCAGGCAGTGATTCCGCCTGGCGACAATGATACTCGCCCTAGGCCTGGCGCAGCTGCGCGTAGCGTTCGAAGTCCTGGCTGGTGAGCAGTGCGGCAAAGTCGCTGGCGATCATCGGCATGCCGAACAGATACCCCTGCATCTCATCGCACCCCGCCTGGCGCAGGAACTCGAGCTGGTCGGCGGTCTCGACACCCTCGGCCACGACCCGCAAGTTGAGTTTGTGGCCGAGCGCGATGATGGCCTGCACGATCACGGCATCGTCCGGATCGGTGGCCAGGTCGATCACGAAGGAGCGGTCCACCTTGAGCTGGTCGACCGGGAAGCGTTTGAGGTACGAGAGACTGGAGTAGCCCGTGCCGAAATCATCCACGGCAATCTGTATGCCCAGCGCCTTGATCTGGCCGAGCATCTCGACGTACTTTTCGGCGCCGTGCATCGCCAGGCCCTCGGTGAGCTCGATCTGCAGGTAGCGCGCTTCAAGCCCCGTCGCCCGCAACGCCTCGGCAATGGTCGCGACGATATTGCCCTCGCGGAACTGGCGCGGGGACACGTTGACCGAGACCACGATCGGTGGGAGGCCTGCCAGCTGCCAGTCGCGGGCCTGCTTGCAGGCGGTGTGCAGCACCCAGCGGCCGATCGGCACGATCAGCCCGGTGTCCTCGGCGACCGAGATGAAGCGCGCCGGCGAGACCAGCCCGCGCTGCGGCACCCGCCAGCGCAGCAGCGCCTCGGCGCCGGCGATGCGGCCAGTATCCATGTCGATGCGCGCCTGGTAGTGCAACAGGAACTGGTTGCGCGCCAGGGCGCCGCGCAGCCGATGCTCAATGTCGAGCCGCTCGACCAGCGCGTGATTGAGCTCGGCGGTGAAGAACTGCACGGCGTTGCGGCCGTTCTCCTTGGCCTTGTACATCGCGGCGTCGGCGTTGCGCAGCAGCACATCCGCGGTGTCACCGTCGCTCGGATAGACCGACACGCCGATGCTGCTGGTGACGTGGAACTCGCGCCGCCCCGAGCGCCACGGCAGCGCGATCGAGGCATGGAGCCGCTGCACCACCCCGGCCAGGTCTTCGGTGCGGTAGCCCTGCAGCAGCAGCACGAATTCATCGCCGCCCTGGCGTGCCACCGTGTCGCTGTCGCGTACGCAGGAACGCAGGCGGTCGGCCATGCTCTGCAGCAGGCCGTCGCCGAGCGCATGGCCGTAGGTGTCGTTGATGAACTTGAACTGGTCCAGGTCGATGAACACGACAGCGATCTCGCTGGCGCTCTCCGCGGCGCGGCTGATGGCCTGGTGCAATCGGCCATTGAGCAGCGTGCGGTTGGCGAGTCCGGTGAGCGCGTCGTAATTCGCCTGCCGTTCGATCTGCGCCTGGTAGACGCGCCGGTCGGTGATGTCCTCGAGCGTGCCCTCGTAGTAGATCGAGCCATCGGCGGTGTTGCGCCGCACGTGCGCGTTCTCCGACACCCAGATCACTTCGCCATTCTTGCGGAATGCCTGGAATTCGAAATTGCTGACCGAGCCCTGGCCCTCGATCTGGCGGCGGTATTCGTCGCGGCGTTCGGGTTCGACGTACAACTGCCGGGGGATGTCGCGCAGCTCCGCCAGCAGTTCCGCGGGCGAGTCGTAGCCGAACATGCGCGCCATGGCCGGATTCGCCACCAGCAGGTGGCCCTCGGGCGTGACCTGGAAGATGCCTTCGAGCGCGTTCTCGAAGATGCTCTGGTAGCGCTCGTTGGCCTCGTTGAGCGCCTGCTCGGCGCGCTTGCGATCGGTGATGTTCTCGATGAAGCCCTCCCACTTCCAGCTCGAGGTCGGCCGGTCACGTACGCGCACAGCGCGCTCCGACACCCAGCGCACGGAACCGTCACGGTGACAGAGCCGGTACTCGATCGAGATGCGGGCCCCCTCGCCCATGCCCGTAGTACTGGTTTCGGCGACACGGGCGCGATCGTCCGGATGGATCAGCTCGTTGTAACTGATCACGCGGTTGCCGAGCAGGTCCGCCGGCGCGTGCCCGGTCAGTGACTGGAATCCGCCGCTGACGTACTCCATGGTCCACTGCTTGTCGTCGCAGCAGCGATACACGAACCCGACCAGGTGACCGACGATAGAATTGAGCAGGCGCGCCGCCTCGCTCGGCAAGGCCTGCGCCGGGCCCTGCTCCGGCTGGTCTGTCTGGACGGCGCCGCGGCTTGGGGCCGCGGCTGGGTCCGCACGATCTTCCATGGCGATTCCGGCGGACTGTCGGGGGTCCGCGGCTGTTGCAGCTACACTGCTTATCGCTCCGGGGCGGAAGATCTTAAGGAATAACGCGGGTTTGGACGCTGGCGGCCACCAAAAGCAGACGCAGGTCCGCTCATGCGACGCCTATGCTTCGAAGGCCGCGCGCAGAACGATGGTGTGGTCCCGGTCAGGGCCGGTCGAGATTAAGTCAAGTGGCACGCCCACCAGCTCCTGCACCCGCTCGAGGTAGCCCCGGGCAGCGCCCGGCAGCGAGCCATAGTCGCGTATCCCGGCCGTCGATTCTTTCCAGCCGGGCAGCTCCTCGTAAACGGGTTCGACGTCCGCAAACGCGTCGGCGAACAGGGGCGGCTCGTCACTGAGCTGGCCCCCGTTGTGGTAGCCCGTGCAGATGCGGATCGTGTCTAGCCCGTCGAGCACGTCGAGATTGGTGATGCACAGGCCCGATACGCTCGAATTGACTACCGTGCGCCGCAGGGCCACCGCGTCGAACCAGCCACAGCGCCGGCGCCGGCCGGTCACCGAACCGAATTCATGGCCGATGCGCGAGAAGTGATCCCCGTACTCGTCGAACAGCTCAGTCGGGAACGGCCCGGCTCCGACACGCGTCGCATAGGCCTTGACGATGCCCAGCACATGATCGAAGTAACGCGGCCCGAGCCCCGTGCCCGTGGCTGCGCCGCCCGCCGTCGTGTTGGACGAGGTGACGAAGGGATAGGTGCCGACGTCGACGTCCAGCATTGCGCCCTGGGCACCCTCGAACAGCACGTTGGCGCCGGCAATCCGCAATTTCGCCAGCTCGCCCGTAACATCGAGCAGCAACGGGCGGAGCCGCTCGGCGTAGCCGAGCTGCTCGTCCAGGGTGCGCTGGAAATCGACCGCGGGCAGGTTGAAGTAGCGCTGCAGCACAAAGTTATGGAAATCCAGCACCTCGCCCAGCTTGGCGGCGAAGCGTTCGCGCTGAAACAGGTCGGCCACCCGCAGCGCACGGCGCGCAACCTTGTCTTCGTAGGCCGGACCAATGCCGCGGCCCGTGGTGCCGATGGCATTCACGCCGCGCGCCTGCTCGCGCGCGCGATCGAGCGCGATGTGCGAGGGCAGGATCAAGGGGCACGAGGGCGACAGCCGCAATCGCTCGAACACCGGCACGCCCTTCTCGATCAGCATCTGCGCTTCGCGGAACAGCGCCTCGGCCGAGAGCACCACGCCGTTGCCGATCAGGCAGCGGACCCCGTCGCGCAGTATCCCAGAAGGAATCAGCGACAGGATGGTCTTGTGGCCACCGATGACCAGCGTATGCCCGGCGTTATGGCCGCCCTGGAATCGCACGACCGCACTGGCGCGCTCGGTCAGCAGGTCGACGATCTTGCCCTTGCCCTCATCGCCCCACTGGGTGCCAATGACGATGACGAAACGACCCATGAGCTTCCTAACGGACCAGATAGAGAATGACAAGCCCGCCCAGCATGCTGAACAGTCCGCCGAGGCGCAACTCGCGATCGTCCATCGCCGCGAGCCGCTGCAGCAGGCGGCGCAGCGCCGGCGGGTTCAGGAACGGCATCATGCCCTCGAGGACGAAAGCGATCGCGAGGCCGGCGCACAATTCAGACCAGTTCAGGCGCATGTTGATCCCTCAGTGCCGCGCCGGACTGTGCAGGTATTTGTAGAATTCGCCCTCGGGCTGGATGACCAGGATGTCGCCTTCATGCCCGAGCACGTTGCGATAGGCCTGGAGCGAGCGATAGAACGCGGCAAATTCCGGATTCGCCCCGTAGGCGCGGGCGCGAATCGTGGCCGCCTGCGCATCGCCTTCGCCGCGCAGCCGCTGCGCATCGCGATCGGCGGTGGCGATGATTCCGTCGCGGTTGCGTTCCGCGTCTGCGCGCAACCGCTCGCCCTCCGCCGCGCCCGTGGCGCGCACCTGGCGCGCCTGCGCGCTGTAACCCGACTGCATGCGCGCATTGATGGCGTTCGCGACATCGTCGCTGGGATCGATGCGCCTGACCCGCGCATCGACCAGCGTGACGCCCAGTCCACCGGCGACGCCCCGCAGTTGCGCGATCGCTCCATCCGATACCCCGCCGCGCGGCGCAGCGACGATTTGCGCCAGTGACAGCTGCGCATAGGACGTCTTGAGTTCCGCGCGCAGCTTCCCCGCCAGCCGCGTCGCCACGGTCGCTTCCGCCTCGGGGCCGGCACCGGCATGCAGGTAGGCGCTCGCATCGCGCACCCGCCAGCTCAGGTCGATGTCTACGGATAGTCCGTGCTGCGCATTGTCGAGGAAGGGTTCCGCCTGCATTTGTTGCGCTATCACGCGCCGGTCGACGCGTTCGATGCGCTCGAAGGGCCAGCACCAGTGCAGGCCCGGCGCATAGTCGCCCTGCTGCATCTGCCCGAAGCGCGTACGCACGGCAAATTCCTGTTCGCTGACGGTGAACACACTGAGGCCCGTCACGACCAGCAGCGCCACGAGCGCGGCAATGGGCGCGAGCAAGCGGTCATTCACTGGTGTGTCTCCCGCTCACGATTGCGCCCGTCAGAGTCGCGGCTGCGGGCGTCAACGGCGGGCGCGCTCCTGATTGCGCCCCCATTCGTGCGCGCAGTCGCAGGAGCGGCCGCCGCCGCAGGCGCGGCGGCGGGCGAACGTGAACTCGCCGCAGTGCCGCCGCCGACGCTGGCAATGCCCACGATGCCGGCAGCTTTGAGCGCAGCCGCGTCGCCGAGCTTGTCGACCGGCAACACCAGGGTATTGATGCCCTTGCCATCGACGATGATCTTGCGCGTGTGTGCGAGAATCGCCTCCATGGTCTCGACGTACAGTTGGTTGCGCGTCACGGCCGGCGCACGCGCATAGGCTGCGGCAATGGGTCCGAAGCGGGCCGCGTCGGATTCCGCCGCACCGATGGCCTGGCGCTTGTAGGACTCCGCATCCAGGTGTTGCTTGCGCGCCAGCGCCTGCGCGGACGGTATCAGTTCGGCGGCATAGGCCTGCGCGTCGCGCGCCACGTGCTCGTTGTCGCTGTCGGCCTGCACGCGGTCGCGCTGCGCGGCCAGCACGGCCTCGGGCACCTGTAGATCCGTCAGATTCACGGCCTGCACGCGCAGCCCCAGCCCAAAGGAGTCGAGCAGTTGCTGCAGCTCAGGCCGCAGCAACTCAGACAGCTCCGCACGCTTCGCACCTTCCATCAGCTCGGCAATCGCTCGATGCCCCACCGCCGCTCGCGCCAGGGCCTCGCCCAACTCGCGCACCAGCGCGTCGGGATTGCGGGCCGCAAACATCGCCTTGCGCGCATCCTCATAGTGATACGCAATGTCGCCAGTGACATTCACCAGCATGCCATCGCTGGTGAGCATGCGGGCCTGGAAGCCGGCGATGTTTGACTTGCCAAGATCGACGACGGTAAGTGTTTCAATCGGCCACGGCAGGTGCCAGCCCGCACCGCTCCCGCGTTCACCGGCGTAGGCGCCGAAATGCTGCAGCACACCGCGCTCAGTGCCCTCGAGCTGGTAAAACCCGCTCGCCAGCCAGAGCGCGATGACGCAACCCGCCGTGATCACATAGAACGCGGCGCGTGAGCGCGGGCTCGCCTTCCAGCGCTGGCGCCAGCGGCGCATGCGGCCGCTGCCGGCGCCGCTGCGCGCACCACTGCGCCGCGGCTTGACGCCCTTGTTGTCGGCGGGTTGGTTCCAGGGCATGGTCGCGGCGCGATTACTGGGATATGAGTGGCACAGCGCGGCCACGCCTGGCGGGCGCCGGGGAGCCGCTCGATTCTAGGTAGCGCGGCGGAGCTGCACAAGGCGCGCTCGCCAGCCGCGTCAGTTTGCCCAGCGGCTCACGCTCCAGCTCGGCCATCTGCGCCGGTGGCAGCTCCACCAGTAGGCGCATCACGCCATTCGCGTCGCTCCGCTCCTCGCGCACCGCGCCCTGCGCGAACAGCCGCGCCCGCAACGCCCCCGCTGCCGCCGGGAGCCGCAGCCAGCCGCGCACGGCGCCGAGTCCGAGCCGCTCGGTGATCGCCTGCCTGAGCAGGTCGAGGCCGAGGCCGAGTGCGGCGCTGATCCACACCTGCGTGACTGTGCCGTCCGCGGCACGTTCGATGCGTGGGGGAAGCCCGGGGCGATCGATCTTGTTGTAGACCAGCAGCTGCGGCAATGCGCCGGCGCCAATCTCCGCCAGCACCGCGTCGACCTGCAGCGTGTATTCATCGCGGCGCGCATCGGCCGCGTCGATCACGTGCAGCAACAGCTGCGCGCTTCGCGCTTCCTGCAGCGTCGACTGGAACGCAGCCACCAGCTCGTGCGGCAGCTCGCGGATGAAGCCGACCGTATCGGCCACCACGATGCCAGCGCCGCCCGGCAACGCCAGCTTGCGCACCGTGGGGTCGAGCGTGGCGAACAGCTTGTCGGCGATGTAGGCATCCGCGCCGGTAAGCCCGCGGAACAGCGTCGACTTGCCGGCGTTGGTATAGCCCACCAGCGCGACTCCGGGCACGGGGATCGAGGCGCGCGCGCTGCGGCCGGTGTCGCGCTGCTGGCGCAGCCGCGCGAGCTTGCGGGTCAGTGACTTCACACGCGTCGCCAGCAACCGGCGATCGGTCTCGAGCTGCGTCTCGCCGGGACCACGCAGACCAATGCCGCCTTTTTGCCGCTCAAGGTGCGTCCAGCCGCGCACCAGCCGCGTCGAGAGGTGTTTGAGTTGCGCGAGTTCCACCTGCAGCTTGCCCTCGAAGCTGCGGGCACGCTGCGCGAAGATGTCGAGGATCAGCCCACTGCGATCGAGCACGCGCCGACCGGTGAGCTTTTCGAGATTGCGCTCCTGGCTGGGCGAGAGCGGATGGTCGATGAGAATCACGTCGGCCGACTCGGCGGCGGCCACCGTGCCGATCTCCTCTGCCTTGCCGCTGCCCACGAAGTAGCGCGGATCGGGCCGCTCACGCCGGCCGGTCACAGTCGCGACGGGCGTGGCGCCCGCCGAGCGCGCCAGCTGCTGGAATTCTTCGAGGTCTTCCGGACGCAGCGGTTCGCCCAGCCCCAGGCGCACCAGCACCGCGCGCTCGCCGCTGCGAGGACGCTCAAACATGCGGTGCTATGCGGCGGCGCGTGGATCGGCGGCGCATTACTCTGCGGCGCTCTCCGTGCCGTCCGCGCTCGGCAACTGCACCGCGCGCGCGGGAACCACGGTGGAAATGGCGTGCTTGTAGACCATCTGGCTGACCGTGTTCTTCAGCAGCACCACGAACTGGTCGAAGGAATCGATCTGGCCCTGCAGCTTGATGCCGTTCACCAGGTAGATGGAAACGGGGATGTGTTCCTTGCGCAGCGCGTTGAGGAACGGATCCTGGAGGGATTGGCCTTTGGCCATGAGCTGTTCTCCTTATTGTCCAGCTGCCGGAAGAAGTCCCGCGGGCCTGTCAGCTTGGGACGTGGACTGATTCTAGCATCCGGTCGGCCGCCCGGCCACGAAACCTGCGGCGCCGATGGCCGCCAGAATGCGCGCAAATCCTGATTCGTCAGCGGGATCCAGCGCTTCGTAGGCGCCTTCCGCCCGCAGCCAGGTGAGCTGGCGCTTGGCCAGCTGGCGCGTGGCGACGACCGCCTGCGCCACGGCCGCGGCGAGGCCGATCCGGCCGGCGCAATGCGCCCACAACTGTCGATAACCGACCGAACGGATGGCCGGAAGTTCCGCGTGCAGGTCGCCGCGGCGATAAAGCGCAGCCACTTCTGCCAGCAGCCCGGATTCGAGCATGGCCGCAAAGCGCTCTTCCAGCGCACGCCCCAGCGCGGTGCGATCGCCCGGAATCAGTGCAAATCGCAACCAGTGCGCCTCATTCGCCGGCGCGCGTGTCTTCGCCTGCCAGGCGCTGATGTTGCGTCCGCTGACGCGATAGACCTCGAGCGCACGCTGGATTCGCTGCGGATCATTGCGGTGAATCTTCGCCGCGGCCTGCGGATCCACCAACTCCAGCTCGGCGTGCAGGGCCGTCCAGCCGCGCGCGGCAGCCTCGAGCTCGAGCTGCGCGCGCACCGTGGGCGACGCGGGCGGCAGTTCCGCCATGCCGCGCAGCAGCGCGCGCAGGTACAACTGCGTACCGCCCACCAGCACCGGCAAACGGCCGCGCGCCTGGATCGCCACCAGTGCCGCGCGCGCGTCGTGCACGAATTCGCCCGCCGAGTAACGTTCGGCCGGATCGCGGATGTCGATGAGATGATGGACGATGTGCGTGCGCGTCGCCGCGTCCGGCTTGGCGGTGCCGATGTCCATGCCGCGGAACACCTGCGCCGAATCGACGCTGACGATCTCGATCGGCAACTGCTGCGCCAACCGGGCGGCCCACTGGCTCTTGCCACTGCCCGTAGGTCCCGTGAGCACCAGCGCCAGCGGCGCGCTCATCGGCCGCGCAGGAACAGGCGATCGAGCTCCGCGAGTGACAGCTCGGACCAGGTCGGGCGCCCGTGATTGCACTGGCCGGAGCGCTCGGTGGCCTCCATCTGCCGCAGCAGTGCGTCCATTTCGGGCAGGGACAGGCGCCGGTGCGCGTGGATGGCGCTGCGGCAGGCGAGCGTGCCCAGCACGCGGTGCGCGGCACCGTCCAGATGGTGCGCGCCGCCATCGCCCGCCAGGTCGCGCACGACTTCGCGCAACAGCGCGGGCACGTCCGCAGCAGCCAGCAACGCGGGCACGGCGCGCACCGCCAGACTCGTGGGCGCGAGCCGCTCGAGTTCGAAGCCAACGCGCGCAAAATCTTCATGCGCGGCCAGCAGGGTATCGATTTCATGCTCAGCCGCCGCCACGGCGATCGGCTCGAGCAGGCGTTGCGATGCTGGCTGTCCGCCGGAGGCGTGCTGCGCCTTGAACGCCTCGTAGAGCACGCGCTCGTGCGCGGCATGCATGTCGACCAACACCAGGCCCCTGCGGTTTTGCGCCAGCACGAACAGCCCGTGCAACTGCGCGAGCGCCGTGCCCAGTGGCCGCTCGTCCGCGGCAGGATCGATAGACGGCTCGCCCACCTGCAGCGCGGCCGCGGCCGCAAACACCTGGCGTCCCCAGGCAGGGGCGCTCGCTCCCGGCCCGAAATCGAGACGCTGCGGTCGCGGCTCGGGTGGCGCAGTCGCCGCCGCTGCCCCCGCATCGAACGCGGCGCCAAAGCTCGCAGCGGGCGGCCCACTGCCCGCCGTGTGCGCCGCCAGCGCGCGCTCGACCGCGCGGAATACATAATCGTGGATCGCGCGGCCGTCGCGAAAGCGCAGCTCGAGTTTGGCCGGATGCGCGTTGACGTCCACGAGCTGCGGGTCGAGGCGCAGGTCGAGCACGTAGGCCGGATGGCGGCCGTGATAAAGCACGTCCCGATAGCCCAGCCGCGCGGCATTGCCAAGCAAGCGATCGCGCACCGGCCGTCCGTTCACGTACCAGAACTGGCCCTCGGTGCTGGCGCGCGCCGCCGTCGGCAAGCCCAGCCAGCCACGCAATTGCAGTGCGCCCTCCTGGGCCACGGGCAGCGAGCGCGCCAGGAACTCCTCTCCCAACACTCGCGCCACACGCTCGTTGCGCCCCGCGGCATCATGAGCAGCCGGAAGATCGAGCGTCTGGCGGCCATTGTGCCGCACGCGAAAGGCCACCGCGGGTGCGGCCAGCGCCAGCCGTTCAACGGTGCGCGCGATGTGGCCAAATTCGGTGGGCTCGGTGCGCACGAACTTGCGGCGTGCCGGCACGTTGTAGAACAGCTCGCGCACTTCGACACTGGTGCCGACTGGATGCGCCGCCGGCTGCGCTGCGTTGGCCACTCCTCCTTCCACCCTCAGCTCCGTGGCCACCTCCGCTGCAGCGGTACGGCTCACGATGCGCAGCCGCGCCACCGAACCGATCGAGGGCAGCGCCTCGCCGCGGAATCCCAGGCTCGCCACCGCCTCGAGGTCCTCCAGTGTCGCTATCTTGCTGGTGGCATGACGCTGCACTGCCAATGGCAGCTCCGCCGCCTCGATGCCCAGGCCGTCGTCACGGACGCGCACCAGGCCGAGCCCGCCCTGCTCGATGTCGATCTCGATGCGCCGCGCGCCGGCATCAAGTGCGTTCTCGATCAGCTCCTTGACGACGGAAGCCGGCCGCTCGATCACCTCGCCGGCGGCGATCTGGTCGATCAGGGTGGTGGAGAGCAGGCGAATCGGCATGCGTGCAGGCGCGGCAGACGACAGGCCGCGCAGTCTACACGCCGGAGTCGCTCTCTTCAGTGTCAGCGCCCGGCCCGGCTGCCGCGCGCGCGGCGCCCGCCGGCGCATCGCCCGCCGGCGCATCGCCGCCTCGTCGCCTGTTCGCGTAATTCGTGCCGTCGGGCGGGTGGCGCTGGAAATAACTGACGACGCCCATTTCGATCGCCTGCGCGAGGCGCTCCTGGTAGGCGGCACTGCGGAGCTTGCGCTCCTCGGCGGGATTGGAGATGTAGGCCGTCTCGACCAGCATCGAGGGCACTTCGGGTGATTTCAGCACCATGAAGCCTGCGTGCTGCACAATCTTCTTGCGAACCGCGCCGACGCCATCGAGCGCGCCCAACACCTGGTCAGCGGCTTCCACGCTGGCACCCATGATCTGCGACCGCGTGGCATCGAGCAGCACCGAGGCCAGCGCCGGATCGACATCGGCGAGCGAGACGCTGCCCACCGTCGCATTCTCGCGATCCGCGAGCTGCCGCGCCGCTTCGCTCGAGGCGCCGTGATAGGAGAGTGTGTACACCGAAGCCCCGGCGATGCTGCGATCGCGCACCGAGTCGGCGTGTATCGACACGAACAAGTCCGCGCGCGCATGACGAGCGCGCTCGAAGCGCTCGCGCAGGTCGATCAGGTGGTCGGAATCGCGCGTCAGCACCGCGCGGATTCCGGGACGCGCATTCAGCTTGGCCGCCAGCGAGCGCGCGATCGCCAGCGTGACGTCCTTTTCGCGCGTGCCCGCCGGGCCCGACGCGCCCGGATCCTCGCCACCATGGCCGGCGTCGACGGCCACCACGATGTCGCGGCCCACCCGTCCCGGGCTGTGCGCCGGCTGCACCGCGCGTGCGCTGGGCGCTGTCGGCACCGGCGTCGCGGCGATGGGCGCCACTGAATTTCCGCCTGTCGGCGCTGCATCAGTTGACGGCGTGGCGATGCCGAGCGGTATGCGCAGCTGATATCCGGCGGCCGTGGCCAGGCCTTGAGCGTGCGGCGCCGATGGCGGCCGCGCGCTGAGTTCCACCACGAGGCGGTAGCTGCCGTGCGGTCGCACGGCCCCACGCAACGCCGTGACCGGGGCAGCGGAAGCCAGGTTCAGGGCACTGCTCCGGCGTGTATCAGGAAGGTCGATGACCAGCCGGTGCGGCGAACTCAGCACCATGAACCTGGGGTGGCGCGGCGCCGACAGGGCCAGCACCAGCGTGGCGCCGCCCGCTGCCGGATCAAGCGTCGCGCTGCGCAACAGGGCGGCAGCGCCTGCGTTCGATGGCAACGCAGCGGCGAGCGTCATCACGCTCGCCAACAGGATTGGAGCGTTCGGGGCACGGCGGAACATGCGATGGCGGGTGACCGGCACGATGGCCCGAACTCTATGCTTCGCCAGATAATTATTCAATACTAATCATGGAGCTACAGAATCTAACTCCATTCGATTCTGGATTCACCCGGCGCCCCCGACGCCACGGAGCCAGGCCGTGCCCGCAGTGCCCCGACCTTCAATTCTGGCACTCCGTCCTTCGCCCACGGTCGACAAGGCGACGATCAGATCTGCGCGCGGGAGCGACCCGGCGGCACGCTCCGGCCATTCGATCAGCAGCAGCACGCCCGGATCCAGCTCATCGCGCAATCCGAGGCCAGCCACATCGGCGCTGCCCGCCAGGCGATACAGATCCAGATGCAACACGCGATGGCCGGAACATTCATAGGTCTCGAGCAGCGTATAGCTCGGGCTGCGCACGGTTCCGCTCACGCCCAGCTCGCGCAACAGGCCGCGCACCAGCGTGGTCTTGCCCGCGCCCAGGTCGCCCTGCAGGTATACGGTGAGGGCCTGAGGCGCCGACCACGGGACCGCACGCGCCAGCTCCGCGCCGAGCCGCTCGGTCGCCGCCGCATCCGGCAGCGCGCGCCCGATCGACACACTCTCCATCAAGGATTGACCCAGCGTGCGAGTCCTTCGGCCACTTCCAGCGCCAGCATGCCGCGGCCGCCGC
Organism: Gammaproteobacteria bacterium; assembly: GCA_025359205.1. Classification (GTDB taxonomy): domain Bacteria; phylum Pseudomonadota; class Gammaproteobacteria; order Steroidobacterales; family Steroidobacteraceae; genus FEN-1191. The sequence goes on along the minus strand of JANYHD010000016.1, from coordinate 117,805 downwards.
TCGGGCGCGCCAGGTCATCGCCTGCCAGCGCATGCGCCATCACGGCTGCGCGCGCGGCAAGCCAGGGGTCACGGCATTGCGCGAGGATCCCGGCGATAGCCCCCGTCAGCACATCGCCCATGCCGGGCGCCGCCATGCCGGGATTCCCGCGCGTGCACAACGCGTTGATGCGGCCTGGCGCGCCGACCAGCGTCCCTGCGCCCTTGAGCACGATCACCGCGCCGGTCAGCTCCACCAGCTGCCGGAGCGCCGCCGGACGGTCAACCTGCACCGCCGCAGCACTGCTACCGAGCAGGCGCCCCGCCTCGCCGGGGTGCGGCGTCAGCACGGCCTGCGGCAACTTTCGATTCCCTGACGCAGCCAGCAGATTGATCGCATCCGCATCGATCACCAGCGGCTTGCCGCAGGCGAGCGCGGCCTCAAGCATGGCGCGCGCCCAATCGCTGGTGCCGAGGCCCGGACCAATTGCCACCACGCTCGCTGCCGCCAGCGCCGCGGCGAGATCCCCGGCGGCACGCGCGCCAAAGCAGATGAGCTCGGGGCGGCCGGCGACAATTGCAGTGACGTTCTCGGCCGCCGTCGCCACTGTCACCAGCCCAGCACCGCTACGCAGGCAGGCTTCGCCCGTCAGCCGCGCGGCACCGGCCATCCCTAAGCCGCCCGCAATGACCAGCACCCGGCCGAAATCCCCTTTATGTGCGCCGCGGCTGCGCCGCGGCAGCACTCGCGCAAGCTCCGCCTTCTCGATGCGCTCCATCACCGGCTCGCTTCCCGCTCCGGAGGGCGGCGGCAGTTCCAGCGCATCACACAGCACTCGACCGGCATAGTCCGGACCCTCGCCCAGGAACAATCCAGCCTTCGGCGCGACGAAGGTGATCGTGGCATTCGCGCGCACGGCCTCACCGAGGGCGACGCCGCGATCACCGTCCAGGCCGGAAGGCAGGTCGAGCGCGAGTATCGGCACCCCGGCGCGGTTCATGGCTGCAATGGCCGCGAGCATTTCTGGACGCAGCGGCGCTCGCGCACCGGTCCCCAGCAAAGCATCCACCAGCACTTCGGCGTCGGCTAGCCTGGCTCCGGCGAAGGGCTGCACGGGTCCCCCGCCGGCCTGAAAATCATCGGCCGCGCGCTTCGCATCGCCTTGCAACAGGGGGAGAGCGACGGCCGCGTACACGCTCACCTCGAACCCCGCGGCGCGCGCATAGCGGCCCAGCACGTAGCCATCCCCGCCGTTGTTGCCGCCGCCGCAGACCAGCGCGATACGCTGCGCCGTGGGCCAGCATGTGCGCAAGGCATGCAGCGCCGCCTCGCCCGCTCGCTGCATCAGCGTATAGCCGGGCACGCCCAGCTCCCGGATCGCGTGGGCATCGAAGCCGCGCACCTGGGCGACGGAATACAGTGCCTGGGACTGGCTCATCGCCTCATTATACTGGCCGGGAATTCCAGTGATGACCCACGCGAGCACCAAGCCCGATCCGCAAGCGATCCGCAGCCTGCTGGCCGCCCGCGCCAGCGAGCTCGGCTTCGCGCGCATCGGCATCGCCGGCGTCGAGCTGGCTGAGGACGAGCGGCGACTGGGTGAATGGCTGGCCGCGGGCCGGCACGGTGAAATGCACTACATGGCGCGCCATGGCAGCAAGCGCAGCCGCCCCGCCGAACTGTTGCCGGGAACGCTGCGCGTGATCAGCGCACGCATGGACTACTGGCCGCAGGGTGCGCGCGACGCCAACGCCGTGCTGGGCGATGACTCGCTCGGCTACGTGTCGCGCTACGCGCTGGGGCGCGACTACCACCGGCTGATGCGCAAGGCGCTGGAGCAGCTGGCCGACTACCTGGCCACGTTGCTCAGGCCCCACGGCCATCGCGTCTACGCCGACAGCGCGCCGGTGCTCGAAAAGGCGCTGGCGCGCGATGCCGGGCTCGGCTGGATCGGCAAGCACACGAACCTGATCGCGCGCGACGCCGGGTCTTATTTCTTCCTGGGTGAGATCTACACCGACCTCGAGTTGCCGCTCGACGAGCCTGCCAGCGCGCACTGCGGCAGCTGCACGGCCTGCATCCCCGCCTGCCCGACCGGCGCCATCGTCGCGCCCTGGCAGCTCGATGCGCGCCGCTGCATTTCCTACCTCACCATTGAGCTGGCTGGATCAATCCCGGAAAATCTGCGCGGCGCCATCGGCAACCGCATCTACGGCTGCGACGATTGCCAACTCGTCTGTCCCTGGAACCGCTACGCACGCGACGCCGCCCATCCGGATTTCAAGGTACGCCATGGCCTCGATGAGCCGCGGCTCGTGCAGTTGTTCGCCTGGAGCGAACCGGAATTCGAGACCCGCATGCGCGGCTCGGCCATTTACCGCCTGGGATACCTGCGCTGGCTGCGCAATATCGCCGTCGCACTCGGCAACGCCGCCACCGGCGCCGCCGTCATCGCGGCACTCGAGGCGCGCCGCGCCGACCCGTCGCCGTTGGTGCGCGAACACACGCTGTGGGCGCTGGCGCGGCACGGCCGCAACTGAGCGGCTGCCGACGCGCGGCACCGCCTGGCAGCGAAGCGCTGCGCCCGCGCGTCGCGGCGGACAATATCAGGGCTGGACGAGCGGTACGCGCAGGTTGTCGATCAATCGCGCCTTGCCGATGCGCGCCGCGGTAAGCACCACCAACTCGCGGCTGGCCTCACGTGGCGGCTGCAGATCGTCGGCATCGCGCACCGCGAAGTAATCAGGACGGAGACCCGCGACGGCCAGCGACTGCCATCCTGCACTCTCGATGCCGAGGAAGTCGCGATCGCCCGCGTCGAGTCGCTCCACCGCGGCCTGCAGCGCGCGATGGATCGCCGGCGCGATCGCCCGCTCCTGCGCCGACAGGTAGCGATTGCGGGAACTCAGCGCCAGGCCGTCCGGCGCTCGCACGGTGGGCGCGCCGATGATCTCGACCGGAATCTGCAGGTCGAGCGTCATGCGCCGGATGACAATGAACTGCTGGAAGTCCTTCTCGCCAAACACGGCCACATCGGGCGCGACGATATTGAACAGCTTCGCCACCACTGTGACCACCCCGTCGAAGTGTCCGGGCCGGAACTGGCCGCAGAGCACCGAATTGAGGCTGCGCACCGTAATCAACGTCGGCTGCGCGCCGCCATCCGGATAAATCTGCTCGACCGGCGGCGCGAACAGCAGGTCACAATGCGCCTCGTCCAGCAGCCCCTGGTCGTCGGCCAGGGTGCGCGGGTAGGCGGCAAAATCCTCGGCTGGCCCGAACTGCAACGGGTTGACGAATACGCTCGCGATCACGCGGTCGGCCCGGAATCGCGCCGCGGCCAGCAGGCTGAGGTGCCCGGCGTGCAGATTGCCCATGGTCGGCACCAGCGCGACGCGCAGGCCCGCCTGGCGCCAGTCCCGCACGCGGGCGCGCACCTCGGCAACGGTGATGGCAACGTCCATGCTCAGCGCTGACTCAGAAGCAGTGCTCGGGCGCCGGGTAAGTGGCGCCGCGCACCGCAGCGACGTAGGCCGCGACTGCGGCCTGGCAATTGCCCGAGTCCACCATGAAATTGCGGACGAAGCGGGGCTTGCGGCCCGCAATGATATCGAGCACGTCGTAGAGCACGAGGATCTGGCCGTCGGTGTCGGGCCCCGCGCCTATACCAATGACCGGCACGTGCACGCCGCGCGTGATCTCGCCACCCAGTGCCGCCGGGATGCATTCGAGCAGCAGCAGGTCGGCCCCGGCCGCCTCGAGCGCACGCGCGTCAGCGAGCATGCGTGCGGCCGCCTGCTCTTCCCGTCCCTGCACGCGGAAGCCGCCGGTCTTGTGAACTGACTGCGGCTTGAGTCCCAGGTGCGCACAGACGGCAATGTCGTGGCTGGTGAGGTATTCGACGATGTCGAGCTGCGAGGCGCCGCTCTCGAGCTTGACCATGCGTGCCCCGCCCTCCTGCATCAGCCGCACGCTGTTCGCCAGCGCCAGCTCGCGCGAGGTGTAGCTCGCAAACGGCAGGTCGGCCATCAGGAACGCGTGCTGCACGCCACGCGCGACCGCGGCACAGTGGTAGACCATCTGGTCCATGGTCACCGGCACGGTCGTGTGATGCCCCTGGATCACCATGCCAAGCGAATCACCGACCAGCACCACATCGACGCCGGCCGCATCGACCAGCGCCGCGAAGCTCGCGTCGTAGGCCGTGATGCACGCGATCTTTTCCCCGGCCGCGCGCATCTGCGCCAGCGTGTTGATCGTCACCGGCGGATGGTCCGAACCGCGCTGCTGCAACTGCGTATACATAGGGCGTTGAGGATGACGGAGTGCAGGCCTGTAAGCAACTGCGCCTGGCCAGCGGGTGCCAGCCTGCGGGGCGGCTCAGAGCGCGCTATGTCGCAACGGGTTGTAGTACAGCCGCCCGCGCTGCATCTTCTTGATGGCGGCCAGCAGTTCCTCGTAGTCCGACTCGTTATGCAGCGGATCGATCGCGGCCGCATTGACGATCAGGAGCGGTGCCGCGTCATACTCGTGGAAGAAGCGCGCGTAGGCAGCGTTGAGCTTCTCAAGGTAGGCACGCTCGATGTAGTGCTCGTAGCGGATGCCGCGGCGGTTGATGCGTTCGATCAGCACGTCCACCGGTGCCTGCAGGTACACCACCAGATCAGGTGCGGCCACGTCAACGGCCAGGCGCTGATGGACCATTTCGTACAGCCGAAACTCCTCGTCGTCGAGCGTCACGCGCGCGAACAGGCGGTCCTTTTCGAGCAGGTAGTCCGCGACGCGCACCGGTGCGAACAGGTCGTGCTGGCGGAGCGCGGCGAGCTGCTGTGCACGCTGGAACAGGAAATAAAGCTGCGCCGGCAGCGCGCCGGCACGCGGGTTGCGGTAGAAACGCTCGAGGAAGGGATTCTGGTCGGCCTGCTCGAGCACCTGCTCGGCGCCGAGGCTCGCAGCGAGCTTGATGGCCAGGCTGGTCTTGCCGACGCCGATCGGGCCCTCGAGCACGATGAATCGATGTGCGCTTGCTGGGGCACGGGCGGCGGGCGAGCGGCTCACGCCATGCTCCACAGTCCGTCGGTCGAAACGCGCGCGGCGAGCTCCGCCACGCGGCCCAGACCCGGCACGAACAGCTCAGGCGCGAACTCGCGCCATGGGACCAGCACGAAGTTTCGCTCGGCAATGCCGGGGTGCGGCAGCGTCAGCAGCGGGCCGGTGCTGCGCTGCTCGGCGTACATGAGCAGGTCGAGGTCGATCACGCGCGCGCCCCAACGCACGCGCGCGCGCTCACGCCCGAAGCGCTCCTCGATCGCACGCAAGGCCGCGAGCAGCGGCGCGGGTTCGAGCGCGGTGAGCAGGCCCGCCACGGCATTGCAGAAATCCGGTTGCGCCACCGGGCCCATCGGGCTGGAACCATAGAGCGAGGAGCGGCATACCAGCCTGGTCTGCGGAATCTCCGCGAGCGCGGCAAAGGCGGCCTGCAGCTGTGCTGGCGGATCATGCAGGTTGCTGCCAAGGCCCACATAGGCAGGATAGCCATGCACGAGCGAACCTTGAGAATCAGGCACCGCTGCTGCGCGGACGCCGCCGCCGGCGCCTGCGCGGCGCGCCTGTCGCAGAGCCTGGCGCCGCGTCCCGGCCCGCGGCCGACGCACGCGCGCCGCCTGGAGCAGCCTCGACCATCTGCTCGCGCTCTGCCGGCGCAGCCGCCTGCAGTGTCGTCCACCACTGCGCCACTTCCGGCACGGCCAGCCCGAGCGTCGCGCGCAGTATCAGCAGGTCGTAGGCAGCGCGAAAGCGCGGTTGCTCGAGCAGGCGCAGCGCCCGGCGCCCGCGCGGGCCCTCAAGTCGCGGCTGCAGCGCGTACATCTCGCGCACGCCGAGCGCAATGCGGCGCGGAATCGACACGCGCTGCTGCGCCTCGCGCAGCGCCTGATCACAGGCCTCGAGGATCGCCTGCGGTTCATGCCAGCGGTTGGGAGGGAGCGACTCGATGATCGCAGCGATCGGACCGTAAAGCAGCAGCGCAAACAGGAAGGTAGGCGTGACCGGCTTGTCTTCCTCGATGCGCCGGTCGGTGTTGCGCAGTCCCTGCACCAGCAGGTCCTCGACCAGGCTCCCGGGGTGCTTTTCGAGATAGCGATCGACGGCCGGGAACAGCGCGGCGAACAATCCGCGCGCGCGCAGCACGCGATAGCTGTCGGCGCCATGGCCGGTGAGAAAAAGCTTCGCCGTCTCGTCGAACAATCGTGCCGGCGGCACGCTCGCCAGCAGGCCGCGCAGGCGCTCGATCGGCGCCGCGCTCGCGGCCTCGATCTGGAAACCCAGCTTGGCCTCGAAGCGCGCCGCCCGCAGCATGCGCACTGGATCCTCGCGATAGCGCGTCTCGACGTCGCCGATCAGTCGCAGACGCTGCGCCTGGATGTCGGCGAGGCCGCCGACATAATCCCAGATCGAGAAATCAGCGATGTTGTAGTAGAGCGCATTGACGGTGAAATCGCGCCGCCACACGTCGGCGTCGATGCTGCCGTAGATGTTGTCGCGCAGCAGCCGCCCGTGATCGTCATGCACCCGGTGCGCGGAGTTGCGGCTCCTGCTCTCGCGTCCGCTGTCGGCATGCTCGAGAATTTCGAGTGGCTGCGTCTGGTCAAGCGGCGTCGTGACCTCGAGCGGATCCTCGTCGCCCGAGGCCAGCTCTTCTTCGAGCAACTCGGCCTCGTTGTCCGAACGCATCGGCACCGGCTCTTCGGTCGGCGGCGGCGCGCTCGCAGCGCGGAAAGTGGCCACCTCGATGATCTCGCGGCCATAGACGATGTGCGCGAGACGGAAGCGGCGGCCAACCAGGCGGCAGTTGCGGAACAGGCGCCGCAGCTCTTCGGGTAGCGCGTCTGTCGCAACGTCGAAGTCCTTCGGGTGGTGGCCGATGATGATGTCGCGCACGCATCCGCCCACCAGGAACGCCTGGAAGCCCGCTTCCTTGAGGCGGTACAGGACGCGCAGCGCATTAGGCGAAATATTGGTCCGTGAGACCGGGTGTTCGGAGCGCGGGATGACGCGCGGCGCACCCGGGGCCGCGGAAAGGTCCGGATTCTGGTTCAAATCAGCCCTGATTTAGCTTGAGCAAACAGTGAGGCCGCCTATAATACCGCGCCTTTTCGCCTCACCCGCCGGAGATTCGCTCCCTTCGTCTAGAGGCCCAGGACACGGCCCTCTCAAGGCTGGAACACGAGTTCGAATCTCGTAGGGAGCGCCACTAAATCAATACGTTACGTAATTCGGCTGCTACAGGTACAGTGGGTGAAATGGTAGTTGACGTGTTCTTGAGTTACGCCGCCGCCGACAAGGCAGCGGCCATGGCTGTCCTGGCCGGACTTGAGGGCAATGGAGTCCGCTGCTGGATCGCGCCACGCGATATCCCGGCTGGCTCGGAGTACGGCGAACAGATCGTCGCAGCGATCAAGGCCTGCCGCATCGTCGTGGTGATCTTTTCGGCAAACGCAAACGCCTCCCCGCACGTGCGCCGCGAGGTCGAACGTGCCGTCTCAGCCCAAAGAATCATCGTACCGTTTCGCATTGAGAACACTGCACCGACGGGCGCGATGGAATACGCCCTGAGCAATACCCACTGGCTTGATGCGTTGTCCACTCCGCTCGAACCGCACATCGCGACGCTGGTAACCACCGCGCAAAAGATGCTGGGCTCCGATACCACACGTGAGGCCGCGGTGCGTGCCGCGCCGGCCCTGGCGGGCAAACCCTCGATCGTCGTCCTGCCTTTCAACAACATGAGTGGCGATCCGGAGCAAGAATACTTCAGCGACGGAATTACCGAAGACATCATCACTGATTTGTCCAAGGTGTCGGGTCTGTTTGTGATCGCGCGCAACACGGCTTTCACTTACAAAGCGAAATCCGTGAAAGTTCAGGAGGTCAGCCGCGAGCTTGGCGTCACTTTTGTACTTGAGGGCAGTGTGCGCAAGGCCGGTGCGCGCGTCCGCGTAACGGCGCAGCTCATCAACGGCAAGGACGAAGGACATATCTGGGCTGACCGCTATGATCGCGACTTGACCGACATCTTCGCGATCCAGGACGAGATCACGCACGCCATCGTCGAGCAGTTGAAGGTCAAGCTGCTGCCGCAGGAACAGAAGTCGATCGCACAAAACCCGACGGACAACATCGAAGCCTATACCTACTACCTGCGAGGACTGCAGTTCCTGCACCGGCACTCGAAATCCTACTACCAGCTGGCGCGACGCATGTTCAACAAGGCCGTCGAGCTCGATTCCAAGTATGCGCGCGCGTATGCTGGAATCGCCAACTGCGATTCCTTCCTGTGCCTCCACTATCATGCAGACATTGCGATCGACAGTATCCTGGCGACGAGCGCCCGGGCGCTGGCGCTCGATGCAGATCTAGCGGAGGCGCACGCCTCGCGCGGCCTGGCGCTGTACCTGGCGCAACGCAGCGAAGAGGCCATCGCGGAGTTTGAACACGCCATCCGGCTCGATCGAAACTCGTACGAAGCGCACTATTTCTATGGGATCGCCTGCTTTGCCAAGAACAGGATGGATCGGGCAGCGGGTCTGTTTGAGCGCGCGGCAGAGCTCAAAGCGGATGACCACCAGGCACTGGCCATGCTCAGGATGGTCTATCACTCGCTTGGTCGGGAAGCCGAGGCTGCGGCGGTCGCGCGCAAAGCCGTAGAGTGCGCTGAGCACGACCTCACGTTGCACCCCGATAATCCCCGCCCCGCCTATCTGGGCGCAGGCTGCCTGACTGCGTTGGGTGAACAGGACCGGGCGCGCGAATGGCTATCCCGGGCGCTCGCCATAGACCCGGATGACATCCTGACCCAGTACAACGTCGCCTGCGTACGCTCAATGCTAGGTGACTTCGAATCAGCGTTCGACCTGCTGGAGCACCTGTTGCCCCACGCCAATCAGGAAACCAAGGCCTGGGTGAAGGTCGACTCGGATCTGGTCCCGCTTCGCTCCCTGCCTCGATACCAAAAGCTGCTGGAGATGATTCAATAGCCGTGGCTGCTGCAATCATTTAGAAACGGGCTGGGCAGGTACTCGGCCGCGGGAAGGCCTCTCTATCATGCAACACTCGGGTAAGCAGGTGTCGATCGCGTCGCGCCTGGCGCAGGCACAATCGCGCCTCGCAGCCGGCGCCCTGCCCGAAGCGTCGACGCTCGCGCTCGAGCTCATCCGCAGCTTCCCGGACGACCCGCGTCCCTGGACGCTCATGGGATCGGTGCATGTGCAGGCGGAGCGCCACGATCTTGCGGTGGTGTGCCTGCAGCGCGCGGTCGAATGTGCGCCCGCGGACCCGGCTGCATTGATTCGCCACGGTCAGTGCCTGGTCCGCCTCGGCCGTCGCGCCCAGGCTTTGGCCGCGGCACAGGCTGTGGCCGCGCTGCCGCTGGCCACAGCCGCCCTCGCTGACGGTCTCGGCACGCTCTTCACTCACTGCGACGAGCCCGCGCGTGCGCTGCCGCTGTTCCAGCGTGCGGTCGCGGCAGCACCGGGCAATGCGGCGTTTCTATTCAATCTCGCTACCGCGCAGCGAATGGTTGGTGAGCTGGAAGCAGCCGAGGCCAGCCTCGATGCGGTGATCGCCGCCCAGCCTCACCACTATGCCGCCTACTACACGCGCGCCGATCTGCGGACGCAGACTCCGGAGCGCAACCACGTGGACGCTCTGCGCGCCCTGTTGCAGGCAGGCGTCGCGGATCGCACGGCGCAGATCATGCTGCGCTTCGCGCTCGCCAAGGAACTCGAGGACCTGGGCGAGTACGCGCCCTCCTTCGAGCAACTACGGCAGGGCTGTGAGCTGCGACGCGCCTCGATGAAGTACGACGTCGCCGAGGATATTGCAACGCTGGACCGGATCGTCGCCACCCATGATGCCGCTGCCCTCGCCGCGGGAGCCGGCCATGACAATGGCGAAGCGATCTTCATCATCGGGCTGCCGCGGAGCGGTACGACGCTGGTCGAGAGCATCCTTGCCGCGCACAGCGAAGTACAGTCGGGTGGCGAGTTGCCGGCATTCCCGCAGGCATGCATCGAGGCGGTCCAGGCGCAGGGCGGACCGATGGTGTCGAAGCTGGCGTTTGTCCAGCGCGCCCTCGGAATCGACCCGCGCGAACTCGGCCAGCGCTATATCACGGCCACGCGCCCGCAAACCGGCAACCGGCCCCGGTTCACCGACAAACTGCCCCTCAACTACCTGTATGCCGGCCTGATCAGGCGGGCGCTACCGCGCGCGCGCTTCGTAGCGCTGATGCGGGATCCGATGGACAGCTGCTACGCGATGTACAAAGCGTTGTTCACCGGGGCTTATCCCTTTTCTTACGACCTGGATGACCTCGGCCGCTACCACCTCGCGTGGCAGCGCCTGATGCGGCACTGGCGGTCGGTGCTGGGCGATGCGCTGCTGGTGATCGACTACGAAGCATTGGTCACCGACCAGGAGGCCCTGACTCGCCGGATCCTGGATCACTGCGGCTTGCCGTGGCAAGGCGCTTGCCTGGCATTCCATGACCGCGCTGGAGCCGTCGCCACAGCGAGCGCCGCGCAGGTGCGCCGGCCGCTGTACCGGAGCTCGATCGGCAAGTGGCGGCATTACGAACAGCAGCTGCGGCCGCTGGCCCGGTACCTGTCGACGCCGGCTTGAGGTTGCAATCTGGCCCTACTGCCGCCTCACCCCGAAGGCTATAGTGTGGTTGCCCTTAGAATAAGAATTACAGGTGGTCAATCATGAAGACGGAACACCCGAACCGCGATCCAGCCAGCGCTGCTTCACAGCACCGCTCCATCGCCGCCTCGGTGGGGCTGATACTCGCCGCGGCGCAGGTCGCGCAGGCGCAGACTGCGCCGTCGCAGCCCGCGCCGACACAGCAACATCAGGCCGCGGCTCCCAAGAGCGAGATGCTCGAGGAAATCGTGGTCACGGCGCAGCGGCGTGCGCAAAATGTCCAGGACATTCCCTACAACATCAGCGTCGTTGGCAGCGAAGAGCTGCGGCACAGCGGCACGACCAGCCTCAGCCAACTCGCCCATGTCGTTCCCGGCCTGACCGTGGTCGATGCCGGTCCGGCGGCGCGCGGCAACACCAACGACCTGACGCTGCGTGGCCTCCGCACCGATGGTCCGGGCGGTGCCGGCAATAACGGCACGGACGTGCCGGCGCAGACGGTCAACTCAGTTTCGACCTACTTCGGCGAGACGCCGGTATTCTTCCCGATTGCGCTCCACGACATAGAGCGCGTCGAAGTCCTGCGCGGTCCGCAGGGCACGCTGTATGGGTCCGGCGCGCAGGCCGGCACGATCCGCTTCATTCCAAAACGGCCATCGTTCGACGCCGTCGGCGGCGAATTCAGCGCGAGCGGCAGCTTTACCGAAGGTGCAAATGGCAAGGGCAACGGCAGCGTCGACGGCGTGCTGAACCTGCCTCTGTCCGGAAAGCTGGCACTGCGCCTGGTCGCCGGCGACGAGCGGCTGGCCGGGTTCATCAATCAGGTTGCCCTGTGGCAGCGCTCGGGCCCGGGCACCTACGCGCCGGCGACTCCCAGCGTCCCGGATGCTCCCCCGGCCCCCAACTACAGCGGCCCGGTGCTGGCACCCGAGAAGAAGGGCACCAACAACTCCGACCAGATGTACGCGCGCGCCGCGCTACGCTGGCGGCCGGGCGCCGCCTGGGACCTGCAGCTCGACTACCTGCACCAGCACACCACCGTGGACGATGTGCAGACCTCGAACCCGACCTACCCAGGCTGCGTGGTGAACCTAGCGATCGGACGGGACTGCGGTACGGCGCTCACCGATCCGCGCTTCCCGACGGCCGCATTCACCGTGCCCGCCGGCGGCACGTACGATGCCACCAACGGCGCGCTGCAACCCTACGAGGACACCATCGACCTGGCGAGCCTGGTCGGCACGGTCGACATGGGCCTGGCGACCTTTACGAGCGCGACTTCCTTCTACCGCGACCGCTCGGAGGCCACCAGCGAGATCATCGGCAATTTCGTGATCCCCGGTGGCCTGAACTACCTCGACGCCTACTCCGCCTACTACCACAACTATCCGCGGCCCCTGGCGCTGGAACATACGCCGGTGAATGAAAATTCCTTCACGCAGGAAATCCGCCTGGTCTCCAACCACGGGCTGAAGTTCGACTACGTCGTCGGCGCCTTCTACCGCAACCAGCGCGTCTCCTCGGACACGCGCCAGTTCCTCACTGGCGCCACCGATTTCATCGAGACCGTCACCGGGGTGGCTCCGGTGGGCAACGCCGCGGCGTTCCCGGACCTCGAATTCCGCTACGACCGCCAGACGCGCTTCGTCGACGAGGCACTGTTCGGCGAACTCACTTACCATGCCACGAACGCCTGGCAATTCACCGCGGGCGCGCGCTTCTTCCGCCAGACCTTTGACGGTACGGCCGTAGAGCTGATCCCACTGGCAGATCCGTTCACGGACTACGGCCCGACCATCCACCAGTCGGTCAGCGATCATGTCATCAAACTCAACACGTCTTACGACCTCAGCCCGGACACGAAGATCTACGCCACCTACTCCGAAGGGTTCCGGCGCGGTGGCGCGAACGCGCTACCGACCAGCGGCGGCTACGCCTCACTCCCCGTGTATCAGACCTTCGCACCAGACCTGGCGAAGAACTACGAGGCCGGCATCAAGGGCACGGCGCTGGACGGGCGGCTGCGCTACAGCGCGGACGTGTTCCTGATTGACCTGAATACTTTCCAGTTCGCGCTTGCCAACCTGTCGGGCATTCCGGGCACTTTCAATGGCCGGTCGGCGCGCTCCAAGGGCACGGAACTCGAATTGCAGGCGCGCCTCACCGAGCGCCTGACGGCTACGCTTGGGCACGCCTACACCGATGCGACCGTGACCAAACCGGTGGACTTGTCCGACCTGGGTTACTGCGATGACGGCAGCGGCAATTTTGTCTACGGCGTGTGTCCGCTGGTCTCGCTCAAGTCCGGCGCGCTGCTGCCCGGCGTACCGAAGCAGACGCTGAGCGCGGCGATCGACTACCAGATGCCGCTCGCGCACGCGGGCGCTGCGCCCTGGTCGCTGAACCTCCACGCCGATCTGGTCTACCGCGATTCGGCGCCTTCAGTGATCGATCCGGGTTCGCGTAGCTACTGGGTGATCCCCTCGAGCACGATGATCAACGCTGCGATATCGCTCGCTGCCGGGTCGGCCTGGAGCTGCGATCTCTTCGTCAACAACGTGTCGAACGAGGCGGGCTACAGCGGCGGACGCGGCACGGCGCAGGATCCGGTTGCGCGCCAGCCACTGCCGAACTTCACGGCCACGCGGGTCGTCGCCCGGCCGCGCACGGTAGGGCTGCGCTTCGGGTTTAAGTTCTGACGTGAATTTCAACCCACAGACTGCCAGCTATTTCGTCAACCCCAACTACCGGCCCGCCGCGGGCCCGGTGCAGCGGGTGCTTGACCCGGCGACGCTCGAACCAGTGGGCCTGTATGCAGCAAGCCAGCCGACCGACATCGAGGCGGCGCTTGCCGCGGTCACGCGTGCGCAACGTGCCTGGATGCGCTGCGCTGCGAAGACGCGCGCGCAAGCGCTGCACAGGCTCGCGAATGCCATCGAGACCGCGGACTTGCGCAGCTGCGCCGTGCTGATGACCCGTGAGATGGGCAAGCCCTACCCGGAAGCGATCGGTGAGCTGGCCAACTGCGGCACGATCTTCCGCTATTACGCCGAGATGGCGCGCGACGAAGCCGGCAAGGTGGCCGGCACGACCGAACCGGGCTCGTTCCAGTTCGCTCGCTACGAGCCGCTGGGCGTCAGCGTACACATTATCCCGTTCAATTTTCCGATCCTGATCGCCTGCTGGACAGTGGCCGCCTCCCTGGCCGCCGGCAACGGCTGCATCATCAAGCCGGCGCCGGCTACCACACTGTGCACGCTGGAGTTCATGCGCCTGTTCGCCGCGCTCCCGGAAGGACTGATCGCCTGCCTGCCGGGCGGTGCCGACGTGGCTGAAGCGCTGATCGCATCGGACCGCACGCACGCGGTGGCGTTCACGGGCTCGGTCGCCGCGGCCCGCGCGGTCGCCACGGCTGCCGCGGCGCGCCTCAAACCGGCGGTGATCGAGGCGGGCGGGAGCGACCCGATGATCATCAGTGCACACGCACCGATCGATGTGGCCGCGGCCGGTGCCACGACCTCGGCATTTCACCTCTCCGGCCAGGTCTGCACTTCCTCCGAGCGCTTCTACGTCGTCGACGCCGTGCACGACCAGTTTGTCGAGGCCTTTGCCGCACGGGCGCGGGCGCTGCGCATCGGCCACGGCCTGGGCCGTTCCGAGATCGGCCCGTTGGTAAGCGAGGTTGCGCGCGCCAAGGTCATGCGTCTGGTCGATGATGCGCGTGCGCGCGGCGCCACCGTCGTGACCGGCGGACGCGTACCGCCCGCATTCCCGCGCGGCTGGTTCTACGAGCCAACCATCCTCACCGGTGTAACCCACGAGATGGCGATCATGCGCGAAGAATGCTTCGGTCCGGTCGCCAGCATCTGCCGTGTCCCTGATTTCGACACGGCGATTGCGCTCGCCAACGACAGTGAATTCGGCCTCGGCGCCTGCCTCTTTACGACCGACCTCGAAGAAGCGATGACTGCCGCGGAGCGGCTCGAGGCCGGCATGGTGTGGGTCAACAATCCCCTCATCGACAACGACGCACTGCCATTCGGTGGCTGGAAAATGTCGGGCATCGGGCGCGAGCTCTCGCGACTTGGCCTCGACGCGTTCAGGCGCTCCAAGATGGTGGTCATCGATCACAAGCCCAGCATCAAGGGCTGGTGGTATCCATATCCGGACGACTGGTTCTACGACGGCGGCGGCCGCAAGCCAGATCAGCCGGTATGAACGCTCCGTCCGCATCACGCCCCGGTATCTCCGTCTGGTCCCCTGTGGTGCTGGTCTGCCTCGGAGCCACCTGGTTCCTGTGGGGCACGATGTACCTGGCGATCAAGTGGGCGCTGGTGAGCTTTCCACCGTTCTACCAGATGGGCAGCCAGTTCGTGGTCGCGGGCGCGGTGCTCGCCATCATGGCGCGCGTGCGCGGATCGGCGTGGCCGACTGCCCGGGAATGGATCGGCGGGGCGACCATGGGTGCTCTGCTGATCAGTGGCGGTTATGGCTTCATGGCGGTGGCCGAGAGCAGCGTCGGATCAGGCCTGGTGGTCGCCTTCACCGCGATCGTGCCCACGATGGTCGTGCTGGGCGAGCTGCCGTATGGCGTGCGGCCCGATCGCCGGCAAGTCGCGGGGGTGGCCTGCGGACTCGCGGGCATCGTGATGATGGCTCGCGGCCAAGGGTTTGGTACTTCGCTCGCCGGGCTCCTGGCGGTCATCACCTCCTGCGTGACCTGGACGCTTGGCAGCGTCTGGTCCGTACACGGCCTGCCCGGGGGAGCGAAGATACGCACCGCGCCCGGCTACATGGGCCATGCCAGCCAGATGCTCACGGGTGGCGCGCTGCTGCTGGCCGCTTCATGGACCTTCGGGGAGACGCCCGCGTGGCCCCCGGCGCCGCTGGCGACCCTGTGTTGGGTCTACGTGGCCATCGCCGGCTCGCTGATCAGCTACACGTCCTACCTGATATTGCTCGAGCGCACCACGCCGGCGCTGGCAACCAGCTACACCTACGTGAATCCAGTGGTCGCACTGCTGCTGGGCGTAACGCTCGGGCAGGAACTGGTGACACGCTTTGAGTGGGTGTCGGTCGCCGTGGTCCTGTGCGGCGTCGTGCTGCTGATGTGGCCGAGGAAAGGATCAGCCTGACTCCCCTGCACCTGCCGCCTTTCTAGGCGAATCGATCCATCAACCGGAAGTACTGAATCAGGCCGCCCGCATAGAGTCTGTGCAGGCGGTGCAGTGGCAGGCGGCGCAATGGCGTGACGGCAAATGGATGTGTTTCGGCGCGGCCAAGTAGCTGGCCGCCGATTGCGGTACCGAGCGCGGAGGAAAGCGCGATGCCGCGACCATTGCAACCGAGCACGCACCACAAGCCGGGCCGCGGCTGATGCACGTGCGGGAGGAAATCCCGCGTCAGCGCCACCTGCCCTGCCCAGAAATGTTCCACCGCCGTTCCCCGCAGCTGCGGGTAGAGGCGGCACATCGCACGGATCAGTCCATCGTAGTCGCCGCGGCGCGCGGCGCGGAACGGCCCGCGCCCGCCGATCATGAAACGTCCCTGCGGCCCGATGCGAAAATAGTTCATCACGCGCCGGCTGTCGGACACGGCCTGGCCCTGCGGCAGGATCTGCGCCAGCAACTCCGCCGGCAGTGGCGCCGTGGCGATCTGCAGGCTGCTCGCCGGCAAGATGCTCTGGCGCAGGCCGGGCCACAGATCATCGCTGTAGGCGTTGGTGCAGACGAGCACTTGTTCGGCCGTCAGCACCGGGCCGTGCGCGAGCCGCACCTGCCACGCCGGCGCCTGCCACGCGACCTGCACCGCCTCCGATTGCCTGTAGATCTGGGCACCGGCGGCCAGCGCCGCGCGTATCAGGCCGTACAGGTAGTTGAGTGGGTGCAGCGTGCCGGCCTCGCGGTTAAGCCATCCGCCGCAGTAGGCATCCGCGCGGCCGCCGAGCAGGCGCTGCACTTCGCGCGCGTCGAGCATTACGGCAGCGCCACCGCGCTCGTTGATCTGTGCAACCCGCGCACGCTGCTCGGGCAAGGCCGCGGGCGAGGCCGCGACCTGGATCCAGCCACTGCGCACCGCGCTGCAGTCGATGCCGTGCTGCTCGACCAAGCTGAATACCAGATCGGCGCTGCGCATGACGAAGCGGGTCACGGCTTCGCCGCGCTCGCGCCCGAGTTGCGCAATGAGTCCGGCGGGCCCACGCTTCAGGCCCGGGATGACCTGCCCACCGTTGAGCGCGCTCGCGCCCTCGCCCAGGGCGCCGCGCTCCACCACCACGACGCGGGCGCCACCCGCGGCCAGCGCGAGCGCGGCCGTGACCCCCAGGTAACCGGCGCCGATCACGGCCACGTCGGCGCGCGCCGATTCGGCCAAGCGACCCGTCGCGGGCGCACGGTTCGCGCTGGCTGCCCAGACCGAGGCTATGGTCATCGCGATTTGCCCGCTACGCATGTCACGGGCACATGCTTGCAGAAAGCGCAATATCTGTAAACGTGATTGTGCTATCGTTTATCGATGCCACGAGGACCGCGCATGAGCGACCAACTTCCCGACCGGCTCTCGCCACTCTTCAATCGCTCGCTCGAGAAGGGCATTGCCATCCTGCAGTCATTCGGCGCCAAGCGGCGCACCATGACCCTGGCAGAGTTGGCCGACGCCGCGCAGATCAGCCGCGCCTCGGCCCAGCGCAGCGTACACACGCTGCAGGCCATGGGGCTGATCCAGAAGCAGCCGAGCACGCGACGCTTCCAGCTGGCCCCAAAGGTCATGACTGTAGGCTGCAACTACCTGGAGGCCGACGCGCTGATCGACGCCGCCAATCCCTTCCTCGCCAAGCTCAGCAGCAGCTGCAACGAGACCACCAACCTGACCGAGCCCGACGGGCTCGACATGCTCTACGTCGCGCGCTTCCCGAGCCACAAGCACATTCCCATTCACGTGCCGATCGGCCGTCACATGCCGATGTACTGCACATCCGCAGGGCGCGCCTACCTGTCGGGCCTGCCTGATGCCGAGGTGCGCGCCATCCTGAAGGCCTCGGACCGCCGCCAGCACACGCCCCACACCTGCACGGATCCGGTCAAACTGCTGGAGATGATCCGGCAGGCGCGCGAGCGCGGCTTCGCCTTCAACAACCAGGAATACTACCTCGGTGATGTGAACGTGGCCGCCCCGGTACTTAACAGCCGTGGCCGGGCCATCGCGGCCATCCACGTCTCGGCACCGACCAGCCGCTGGCAGCTCGCGGAGGCCATGAAGCGCCTCGGACCAATGGTGATCGACTACGCGCGCGCCATATCCAACGCGGCGCGCGCCCTCGACTGACCGCCAGCGTCGCCGCACCCTGCACGATTGTCCACGACGGAGCACAGGAGTCGATTGACGACCCTGTGGCACCGGCATAGACTTTATCCAGATGCGATTTTAGATATTCGATAATCGATATGTGAACCGGCACCTGGTTCAGGCGCTCGCACCTGGTGCCTGCCGCCAGTTTCACCAGAGGGGGGTTCGACCATGCGCACTTTTTCCATTCTGGGATTGACCGCCGGCGCCATCGCGGCCGTCACGGTGCCGCTGGCGGCGTCCGCGGACCAGGCGCTCGAGGAAATCGTGGTGACCGCACAGCGCCTCACCGAGCGGCTGCAGGACGTGCCGATCGCCGTCACCGCCATGTCGGCCGCCGATCTTGCCGATCGCGGCGTGCGCCAGGCCGGGGACATCACCAGCGGCGTGCCCAACATGCTGCTCAATTCGCCGTACGGACCCGAGGCGCAGCCGACCTTCACGCTGCGCGGCATCACCACGCAGGACTACAGCCAGAACCAGAGCAGCCCGATCGCGATGTACGTCGATGAGGTCTACAAGCCCGTAGGCGCGGTGCAGGCACTGCAAACCTATGACCTGGATCGCGTCGAGGTATTGCGAGGTCCCCAGGGAACTCTGTACGGCAAGAACGCGACCGGTGGAGCCATCAGTTTCTATTCGCGCAACCCAAGCCTGACCGAGAACGAAGGCTACGTGACGGCCGGCTTCGGCAACTACAGCATGTACTCCATCAATGCAGCGGCCGGCGGTCCGCTGGTCGACAACACGGTCGGCGTGCGCGCGGCAATCACGTACGAAAAACGCGACGGCTGGGTGCACAGTATCGTGCCCGGCGTCGAGCCGCTGAATGGCGTCGACGCACTGGCCGGCCGCCTGACGCTGCTCGCCAAGCCGAACGATCGGCTGACGGTGACGATGAAACTTGCCTTCAGCAAGTCCGGTGGCACGCCCTACGGGGCGCACGCGCTCAATGTCGACCCAGCCTACTTCTCCGGCACCATCAACTTGTTCGACAACGGCGCCAAGTACGCCGTGCACAAGGACATCGCCAATGACACTGGGTTGCTCAAGATCGAGTGGCTGGCGACCGACCATATGGCCCTGACTTCCATTACTGGCTTCGATTACGGCCGCTGGTATACGAAGAGCGACGACGGTGGACTGCCGGTCACACTCCGCCTCGATGATCCGAATACCTATTATTCGAGCACCAACGATTTCTCCGAAGAGTTGCGTCTCGCCTCGCGCACCAGCGGCGCGTTCAGTTGGCTCGCCGGCCTTTACTACGGGCGCGAGAGCACGCATGCGACGGTGGAATACCACTTCTTCGATTCCTATGACCTGGGGTATTTTGCGCTCCCGGATGGCACGCCACTCTACGGCTTCGATGAATTCAACAGTTTCGACCAGCTCAAGGACAGCAAGGCAGTATTCCTCAACACCACTTTCAAGGTGACGCCGGCCTTAACGCTGCGCGCGGCGGCGCGCTACACGAAGGACCAGGTGACCATAAGCAACTTCTACGCGCTCGAGGGCGGTCCGCTCGCGCCTGGACCGACCGGCCTCACGCCCGATGGCGGCTCGTCGACTTACTGGACGCAGACCATCGGCGCTGCGGACTCACTTCCAAGCTACGGGTTCTTCCAAACCGGAACTGCGCCGCAGGGCCCACTGCGGAACATGAGCCAGGATAACAACAACTTCAGCTTCCGGACCGGCGCCGACTGGAAGCCGAGTGATGGAGTGCTGGCCTACCTGAACATCAGCCGGGGCTACCGCGGCGCCGCCTTCAACGGCCAGGCCTTCAATTTCCCCCAGGAGGCAAATTTTGCCCAGCCCGAGACATTGACGTCCTACGAAATCGGACTGAAGACGGATCTGTGGCAACACCGCGCCACGTTCAATGCGGCGCTGTTCCACTACGACTTCAGGAACCAGCAGTTCCTCGACTCGTTCACGCTGCCGGGGGGCACGGGCAGCGGCTTCCGCACGGTCAACGCACCGAAGTCGCGCGTGGACGGCGCCGAGTTCGAGTTCAAGGTCAAGGCCACGGATGCCCTCGAGTTCGACGCCGGCCTCGGCCTGATGAACAGCAAGTACGTGGATCTCACCTTGCATGCGGCAACGCGGCCGGATCCCGTCAACGGCTTGGCGGCTTGCTGCACGGGCAACAAGCTGATCCAGGCGCCCGACTACAACGCGAGCCTGTCGATCAATTGGCGCTTCATGCACACCAGCGCTGGCGACCTGCACGCCGTGCTCAATGGCAACGTCTACGGCAAGCAGTACTTCGATGCCTACAACACCGAACGCATCTCACAGGGCGCTTATGGCCTGTACAACGCGCGCATCGCGCTCGACCCGCCGGGAAAGCGCGGCTTCACAGCGGATGTGTGGGTCAAGAACCTCGCCAACGAAAAGTACCTGGCGTACGGACTCAACCAGAATGATCCGGACACCGGAGCGATCGGCTTCGACTACGCGTTGGTCGGAGAACCGCGTACCTACGGGATAGATTTCGGCTATCAGTTCTGAAGCCACGGACCGCCGCCTTTCGGACGGGTGCTAATCCACCCAGTCGAGAATCTTGTACCAGGCGGCCACCAACGGCAGGACCCAGTCCTTGCCCAGGTGCAGTCCCAACGGCGCGCCGCGGAACGGCAGGCGCCCGAAGGGGTTTGCACCCAGCTCGCTGGTGCCGATGGCCGCACCGATCTTCGTGCCCAGGTAGGTCGCCAGCGCCACGCCATGACCAGCGTAGCCCAGCGCATAGTGATAGCCGTCGATGCAGCCTGCGTGCGGCATCGTGTCGAAGGCGAAGTCGAGCGTGCCACCCCACGCGTATTCCACCCGCGCGCCCCGCAGTTGTGGGTAGATGGCCAGCATGCCCTGCCTCAGGACTGCCGCGCTCTCGCGCACCGTGCGCTCGGTCTCGGGCACGAAGCGCGCGCGGCCGCCGATGAGCAGGCGCCGGTCCGGGGTCAGGCGGAAGTAGTGCAGAAAATGCCGCGAGTCGTACATCATCCGACCCGTAGGACTGAGTTCGCGCGCCAGCGGCTCGGGCAGCGGCTCGGTGGCAATGATGTAGGAGCCCACCGGCAGCAGCCGGCGGCGCAGCGCCGGCGTCACGGCCCCGGTGTATCCGCTGGTGGCAACCAGGATCTCGCCGGCCTCGAGTGTGCCGCGCGCCGTGGTCACGCGCCAGCGCGGGCCCAGGCGCTCAAGGCACTGCACCCGCGCGCCGGCGTGCAACGTAGCGCCGGCGGCCTGCGCCACGCGGGCGAGTCCGGCGACGTATTGCGCGGGATTGATGCCGCCACTCGCCTCGTCCACCATGCCGCCGTGGTAGATGTCGGAGCCCAACTCGGCGCGCAGCGCAGCGCGCGGCACCAGGCGCGTGACATGGTTGAATTCACGTGACAGCAGCTCGGCCGCGCGCTCGAACCCTGCGTAGTGGCCCGGCTTGCTGGCCAGTGCCAGGTGCCCGCCACGACTGAACTGGCATTCGATTCGTTCAGCGCGCACCAGCTGCTCGACGAGATCAAC
This sequence comes from Gammaproteobacteria bacterium, assembly GCA_025359205.1. Taxonomy (GTDB): domain Bacteria; phylum Pseudomonadota; class Gammaproteobacteria; order Steroidobacterales; family Steroidobacteraceae; genus FEN-1191. The sequence continues at coordinate 96,253 of JANYHD010000016.1, read as the reverse complement.
CGATTCCACCGAGGCCCGAAACAGTTCGCGGGCGAGCTCGCGACCATAGCGCGCGAGCAGCGTGGCGGCATCGAGCTTGAGCCCGGTCAGTACCATGCCACCGTTGCGCGAGCTGGCTCCCCAGCCGATCGAGTGCGCTTCGAGCACGGCGACACTGATTCCGCGCCGCGCGAGCGCCAGGGCAGCACTGAGGCCCGTGATGCCACCGCCGACGACCGCCACGTCTACTCGTTGGGGCAGCGGCGCGCGCTGGGCATCGGATACAGCGGCTGGCACATCGGCGGCCAGTGCGTTCGCAGACCCGCTGACCGTGTCGCTCCAGTAAGATCTTTCCTCAAGTGCGCCCGCGCCGCCGGTCATGGCGCAAGCCGCGCCTAGCCGCCGAGCGCGGCGGTCAGCTCCGGAACGATCTTGAAAAGATCGCCGATGAGTCCGACGTCGGCGACTTCGAAGATCGGCGCCTCGGCATCCTTGTTGATCGCGACGATGGTGCGCGCGTCCTTGATGCCCGTCAGGTGCTGGATCGCCCCGGATATGCCGATTGCCATGTAGAGCGCCGGGGCGATGATCTTGCCCGTCTGCCCTACCTGCATGTCGCTCGGCACGTAGCCGGCATCGACTGCCGCGCGCGACGCGCCTACCGCCGCGCCGATCCGGGCGGCCAATGTATAGATGAGCTTGAAGTTGTCGGCACTGCCCAGAGCCCGGCCGCCCGAGACGACGCGCGCGGCCGATTGCAGGTCCGGTCGATCGTTCTTGGCTGCACTGAGGCTCACGAAGCGTGTGTGCGTCGGCAGTGCGGCGTCGGTGCTGACCGCTTCGATCAGCGCCGAACCGCCGTTGGCTGCCGCCGGGAACGATGCCGTGCGGATAGTGGCCACAAGTATGGTGTCGGCGGGCGACTCCACGGTGATGATGGCGTTGCCCGCGTAGATGGGCCGCTTGAAGGTGTGCGGCCCTTCGACGCTCATCAAGTCGCTCACCTGCCCGACGCCGAGCAGCGCCGCGACCCGGGGCAACAGGTCCTTGCCAAAGGTGTTCGAAGGCCCGATCAGGTATTCGTAGCCGGCCGCCAGTTTGGCTACCTGTGGCGCCAACACGGCCGCGAGCGGATGCGCGTTCTCCGCGCGTTCGACGACGAGCACTTTGGCGACGCCGGCCAGCGCGGCGGCCTCGGCCGCAATGGCGGCAGCGGGCGAAGCCAGCACCGCAATGTGAATCTCCGCCGCGCCGAACTTGCCGGCCGCGGTGACGCAGCGGGTCGCTCCCCCACCCAAGTGCGCGCCGTCATGGTCGGCGATGATCAATACCCGACTCATGACAGCACCCCGCGCTTTTTGAGTTCCGCGATCAGTTCCGCTACGTCCTTGACCATGATGCCGCGCGCACGCTGCGGCGGCGCCTCGGTCTTCAGCACCTTGAACTGGGGCGCAAGGCTCACGCCGAGCGCGGCCATGTCGGTCACGGCGAGCGGCTTCTTCTTCGCCTTCATGATGTCCGGCAGCTTGATGTAGCGCGGCTCGTTCAGCCGCAGGTCACTGGTGATCACGGCCGGCAGGTCGACCTCGAGCGTCTCGAGGCCGCTGTCCACTTCACGCGTGACGGTTGCGACGGAGTCCTTGAGCTCGACCTTGGAGGCGAAACTGACCTGCGGGCGCTGCCACAGCGCGGCGAGCATCTGGCCCGTCTGGCCGGCATCGTCGTCGATGGCCTGCTTGCCGAGAATGGCGAGCCCGATGCCCTCCTGCTTGATGACCGCGAGCAGCGCGCGCGCCACATCGCGCGGCTCGACCGCGGCTTCGCACTTCACCAGGATGGCGCGGTCAGCGCCCATGGCGAGCGCACTGCGCAATTGCGTCTGCACCTCGTCCGGGCCAATCGCGACGGCGACGACTTCAGTCGCCTGGCCGTGCTCGCGGATGCGCAAGGCCTCCTCGAGCGCGATCTCGTCGAAGGGATTGATGCTCATCTTGACGCCATCGAGCGCCACACCGCTCCCGTCGGGCTTGACCCGCACGCGGACGTTGTAATCGACGACGCGCTTGACGCCGACCAGGATCTTCATGCCGTTTTCACTCCGTCTGCTCCGACTTGACCAGCAGGCTCATCAACTCGTCCACCCGCATGGCTTCCAATGCACGCCGGTCGGCAAAGCAGGTCACGATCCGCTGCGCCTGGGCGGCGCCGAAATGCGCACGCACGCTGTCCTCGAATTTCCGGACCAGCAGCGGCTCACCTTCGACCCGCCGCCGGCGATGGCCAACGGGGTAGTCTACCTGCACCCGTTCCGTGGCCGTGCCGTCCCGGAAGAACACCTGCACGGCGTTGCCGATGTAGCGCTTGTCGCGCTCGTAGTAATCGGCGGTGAAGCGCGCATTCTCCCTGACCTGCATCCTTTCGCGCAAGGCGTCGATACGCGGGTCGGCGGCCACTGCATCCTCATAGTCGGCAGCCCTCAGCCGCCCAAAGACCAGCGGCACCGCGATCATGTACTGGATGCAGTGGTCGCGGTCGGCCGGATTGGCCAGCGGGCCGATCTTGTCGATGATGCGCACGCCCGGCTCCTGCGTCTCGATCGCCACGCGATCGATCTCGTGCAGGCGCTCGCGCACCACGGGGTGCAGGCGCAGCGCGCATTCGACCGCGGTCTGCGCATGGAACTCGGCCGGGTAGCTGATCTTGAAGAGCACGTTTTCCATCACGTAGCTGCCGAACGCCTGCGGCGCGACCAGCGGCTTGCCCTTGAAGAGCACGTCCTGGAAGCCCCACACCGGCGCGGAGAGCGCCGAGGGGTAACCCATCTCCCCGGTAAGGGCGATGAGTGCATGCCGCACGGCGCGCGCCGTGGCATCGCCCGCCGCCCAACTCTTGCGCGACCCTGTATTGGGTGCGTGGCGGTAGGTGCGCAATGCGCCGCCGTCGAGCCAGGCGTTGGAGACAGCGTTGACCACCTGTTCGAGGCTTCCGCCCAGCATGGCGGTGGCCACGGCAGTCGAGGCCACGCGCACCAGCAGCACGTGATCGAGCCCTACCTGGTTGAAACTGTTTTCAAGCGCCAGGACACCCTGGATCTCATGCGCCTTGATCATCGCGGCCAGCAGCTCGCGCACCGTGAGAGAGCGCGCCGAGGCACCGGTACTGCGGCGCCCCATGTAATCCGCCACGGCGAGGATCGCGCCCAGGTTGTCCGAAGGGTGGCCCCACTCCGCCGCGAGCCAGGTGTCATTGAAATCGAGCCAGCGGACCATGGTGCCGATGTTGAAGGCCGCCTGCACCGGGTCGAGCTCGAGGTTCAACCCAGGTACGCGCGCACCGCCCGGCAGCACTGCACCGGGAACGATGGGCCCAAGCAGCTTCGTGCAGGCCGGGTACTGCAGCGCCTGGAGCCCGCAGGCCAGTGTGTCCTGCAGGCAGTAGCGCGCCGTATCGAAGGCCACGGCGCTGTCGATCGCGGCATCGCGCGCATAGCGCGCGATATCCAGCAGCAGCGGGTCCGGCTCAGGCCGGCGCGTGGACTTGAAATCGTGGCCGCTCATGGCATGCCAGGCTCGCTAGGCCCGCTGGTCCAGCGGCACGAACGGCAGCTGCTCGGGCCCCGTGTAATTGGCGCTTGGCCGGATGATCTTGCCGTCCTCGCGCTGCTCGACGACGTGTGCACCCCAACCGGTCGTACGCGCGATCACGAACAGCGGCGTGAACATCGCGCTCGGCACGCCCATGGCGTGGTAGCTGACCGCGCTGAACCAGTCGAGATTCGGGAACAGGTGCTTGACCTCGGCCATGACAGCTTCGAGTCGCTCGGCAATGTTGAACAAGCGCTTGTCACCCGCTTCCTCCACCAGTCGCCGAGCGACCTGTTTAATGACCACGTTGCGCGGATCGGAGATCGTGTACACGGGGTGTCCAAAACCGATCACCACTTCGCGGTTGGCGACGCGCGCACGAATATCGGCCTCCGCTTCGTCGGCGTCGCGGTAGCGCTGCTGGATCTCCAGCGCCACTTCGTTCGCCCCGCCGTGCTTGGGCCCACGCAGGGCACCGATCGCCCCGGTGATCGCCGAATGAACGTCGGCGCCGGTGCCCGCGATGACGCGCGCGGCAAAGGTGCTGGCGTTGAATTCATGTTCGGCGTACAGGATCAGCGAAGTGTGCATGGCGCGCACCCAGCTTAGCGGAGGCGGCCGCTGATGCAGCAGGTGCAGGAAATGTCCGCCCACCGAAACATCGTCAGTCTCGACCTCGATGCGCCGTCCGCCATGCACATAGTGATGCCAGTAACACAGCGCCGAGGCCAGGCAGGCCACCAGCCGGTCGATCAGGTCGCGGGCGGATTCCGGATCGTGACCGGCTGCCTCGGTTTCGAGGCAGCCCAGTACCGATACTGCCGTGCGCATCACGTCCATGGGATGTGCAGTGGCCGGCAGCAATTCCAGTGCGCTGCGCAATGCGGGCGGCAGCGCGCGCAGACCCTGGAGCTTGCGCTGGTACGCCGCCAGCTCGTTGCGATTGGGCAGCTTGCCGTGGATCAGCAGATAGGCGATTTCCTCGAACTCGCAGGCGTCTGCGATCTGCAGGATGTCGTAGCCGCGGTAGTGCAGGTCGTTGCCGCTGCGGCCGACCGTGCATAGCGCCGTATTGCCGGCGACGACCCCGGCGAGCGCGACCGATTTCTTGGGCCTGTTGCCCACGTTCACGGCTGAATCACTCATGCCAGCGCCTACTTCCTGCCGGCGGCAAACAGCTCATCGAGCTTGCGTTCATAGGCGTGATAGTCGAGGTAGCGGTACAGCTCCTCGCGCGTCTGCATCGAGGCCAGTGCCTCGCGCTGGCTGCCCGTGCGGCGGATGATTTCGTAGGTCTTCAGTGCCGCGGCGTTCATCGCGCGGTAGGCCGAGCAACAATAGAGCACGATATCGACGCCGGCGGCGCGCAGCTCATCGCGCGTGTAGAGCGGCGTCTGCCCGAACTCGGTGATGTTGGCGAGGATCGGCACGCGCACAGCGTCCTTGATGCGCCGGTACATCGCGATGTCCGTGACGGCCTCGGGGAAAATCATGTCGGCGCCGGCCTCGATGCAGGCGAGTGCGCGTTCGATGGCACGCTCAATGCCCTCGGCCGCCAGCGCGTCGGTGCGCGCCATGATGACGAAGTCCGCGTCGGAACGCGCATCGACCGCCGCCTTGATGCGATCGACCATTTCATCCAGCGGCACGATTTCCTTGCCCGGCCGGTGCCCGCAGCGCTTGGCCTGTACCTGGTCCTCGATGTGCAGCCCGGCCGCACCAGCCTTGGAGAAAGCGCGCACCGTGCGCGCAATATTGAAGGCGCTGCCCCAACCAGTGTCGGCATCGACCAGGAGCGGCGCCGTGGTCACGTCCGTGATGCGCCGGATATCGGTGAGCACGTCCTCGGGGTTGCTGAGCCCCAGGTCCGGCATGCCGAGCGAGTTGGCGGCGACCCCGCCCCCGGACAGGTACAAGGCACGGAAACCGACCGCCTGTGCCATGCGCGCCGTGTAGGCGTTGATCGCGCCGGCGACCTGGAGCGGCTGCTCCTCGCGCACCGCTGCCCGGAACCGCGTGCCCGCGCTAGCTGCGTTGCTCATGGGAAGGTCCTTGGCCGGCCGAGGTTCCGTGGAGGGTGCAAAGTCTGCCATAGGCGGTGAGTATAATGCGGCCTCGGGCCTGTTAACGCTTACGGGGTGAGCTGGTCGATGGCTACGCTGCGCGGCAAGACCTTGTTCATCAGCGGCGCCTCGCGCGGCATTGGCCTAGCGATCGCGCTCAGGGCAGCGCGCGACGGCGCTAACGTGGCCATCGCCGCCAAGACCGACCAGCCACACCCAAACCTGCCGGGCACCATCCATACGGCCGCCGCCGAAGTTGAGGCGGCGGGTGGGCAGGCCCTACCGGTAGTGTGCGACATCCGTGACGAAGCGCAGGTCGAAGCCGCGGTCGCGGCCACCGTGGCCCGCTTCGGCGGCATCGACATCTGTGTCAACAACGCCAGTGCCATCAGTCTGACGCCGATCCTGGCGACGCCGATGAAGCGTTTCGATCTGATGCACGGCGTCAATGCGCGCGGCACCTACCTGGTCACGCAGAAGGCGCTTCCGCACCTGCTCAAGGCGCCCAATCCGCACGTGCTGATGCTGTCCCCGCCGTTGGCGATGCAGGAGCGCTGGTTCGCCCCTCACGTCGCCTATACGATGGCCAAATTCGGCATGAGCATGGTGGTGCTGGGGGTAGCGGGCGAATACCGCGGCCGCGTGGGCGTGAACGCGCTGTGGCCGCGCACGGCGATCGACACGGCGGTGATGGCCATGCTCAAGGGACACCTGCCGGTGGGCGCGTTGCGCTCGCCCGCCATCATGGCCGACGCCGCCTACCTGATCCTGACCAGCGACGCGCGCACCACGAGCGGAAATTTCTACGTGGACGACGAGTTGCTGGCGGCGCACGGCATCACCGACCTGTCGGGCTACGCTCCGCCGGGCGTTGCGGACACCGAGCTGACGCCGGATTTCTTCGTGCCGAGCCTACGGCAACTCAAGGAACGGCCATGAACGAGGCACAGCCGGCGGTCGTCTGCGAACGGCGCGGTCCGGTGGCGCTGCTGACGCTGAACCGCCCCGAGGCGCTGAACTCCTTCGACGCGGCTTTGCGCACGCAGCTCGCTGCGGCGCTGCAGCGCGTCGCCACCGATGCCGAAGTGCGCGTCGTGGTGCTCACCGGAGCCGGCCGTGCATTTAGCGCGGGCGCCGACCTGAAGGCAATGAGCGCAGGCAAGGCGGATAGTGGCGAAGTGCGTCGCCAGCTTGACAACGAGTACGGTGCGGGAATCCGGGCGATCATTGAAATGGGTAAACCTGTCATCGCTGCGGTCGAGGGACTCGTGGCCGGAATAGGCTGCGCCTTCGTGCTGGCCAGCGACCTGGTGGTCATGGCTGACGACGCTTACTTCGCACTGCCTTTCCACAATATCGCGCTGGTGCCTGACGGCGGCATCAACTGGCTGCTCGAACGTCAGATTGGCGCACGCCGGGCCTTTGAATTCGCTGTCGACTGCACGCGGGTCGCCGCTGCGCGCTGCTTTGAGCTGGGCCTGGCCAACCGTGTCGTGGCCAAGGGCACGGCCGTGGAAACGGCGCTGCAGTGGGCCGCGAAACTTGCGCAGCGCGCTCCGCTCGCACTGATGCACAGCAAGCGGCTGCTGCGCGAGGCGGGCGGCGTCGATTTCGCGCACAGCTACCAGAATGAAGTCGCGGCGCAATCGCAGTGCATCGACAGCCAGGACTTTCGCGAAGGTGTCGCGGCCTTCCTGGAAAAACGGGAACCGCGCTTCACGGGGCGCTAACGCCGCAAGTCGTGCCTCACGCCAGGCCGGGCGCCGCCCCTCACAGGCGCACGCGACGCTCAAGGTGCAGGCGATCGAGAATGCGGCTGGCGATTTCCTCGATGCTGCATTCCGTGGTGTCCAGATAAGGCAGCTTGACGCGCGCATACAGCGCCTGTGCCGCGCGCAGTTCCGACTGCACCTGTGGGAGCGAGGCGTAGCGGCTGCCCGGACGCCGCTCGTGGCGGATCTGCTGCAGGCGGTCCGGGCGTATCGTCAAGCCGAACAGCTTGTTCCGGTGCGGCAGCAACACGGCCGGCAGCTCCCCGGATTCCAGGTCTTCGTCCGCCAGCGGATAGTTGGCGGCGTACACGCCGTACTGCAGCGCCAGGTACAGGCAGGTGGGCGTCTTGCCCGAGCGCGACACGCCCACCAGCACCACGTCGGCGGCGGCATAGTCGCGGGCGCCGGCGCCATCGTCGTTGGCGAGCGCGAAGTTCGTGGCATTGATGCGCGCGGTGTAGGCCGCCAGGTCCGCCATGCCGTGCGCGCGTCCACTGGCATGGGCCGACGGCATGGCGAGCTCGGCCTCGAGCGGCCCGAGGAAGGCGGCAAAGAAATCAAGCACCAGTGCATCGGCCTGTTGCAGCACGGCGCGCACCGCATCGTCCACCAGCGTCGCGAACACGATCGGCCGCATGCCCGACTCACGCCCCGCTGCATCGATGCGCTGCACGACGGCAGCGGCCTCGGCCGCGGTCGCGACGAATGGCAACGTCAGTGATTGATACTGGGCGCCGTCGAACTGCGTCAGCAGGCTGTGGCCCATGGTCTCGGCGGTGACGCCGGTCTGATCGGATACGAAGAACACCGTGCGTTTGTTCAAGCCGTCCGCTCCAGGAAGTGTGCGCATCCCGCCCGCGGCAGTGTCCCATGCCCGGAAATGAGGGACAATAAGCCACCCGACCCGTCGAGGAAGCAGCTGGTGAACGAATACGTCCTGTCCTTCGATGAGGTGGGCCTCGCTGACATCGACCGGGTCGGCGGCAAGAATGCGTCGATCGGCGAAATGCTGGGCGCACTCACGAAACTCGGCGTGCGCGTACCGCGCGGCTTCGCGACCACGGCCGCCGCCTATCGCGATTTTCTCGCGCCGGGCGGCCTGGCCGCGCGGATCAATGCCGAGCTCGCCGCCCTCGACGTGGAGGACGTGACCGCGCTGGCCGCCAGCGGCGCGCGCATCCGGCAGTGGATCCTCGAGACGCCATTCGCGCCCGCGCTGCAGCAGGCCGTGCTGCAGCGCTGGCGCGCCATGGACGGGGGCCAGGGCATCGCAGTGGCGGTGCGCTCGTCGGCCACGGCGGAAGACCTGCCGGAGGCCTCGTTCGCCGGCCAGCAGGAGACCTTCCTGAACGTCCGTGGCGAAGCCGCGCTGCTCGGCGCGATTCACCAGGTGTATGCCTCGCTGTTCACCGACCGCGCGATCGCCTATCGGGTGCACCAGCGCTTCGACCACGCACTGGTGGCGCTGTCCGTGGGCGTGCAATACATGGTCAGGAGCGACGTGGGCGCGAGCGGCGTGATGTTCACGCTCGATACCGACTCGGGCTTCCGCGACGTCGTGTTCGTCACCAGTGCCTACGGCCTGGGCGAGACCGTGGTGCAGGGTGCGGTCAACCCGGACGAGTTCTACGTGTACAAACCCGCGCTCCGCGCCGGCAAGCGCGCGATCGTGCGCCGCAACCTGGGCGGAAAAGCGCTCAGGATGATCTATGCCGAGCCAGGCGGAACCGAGCGCGTCCGCACCGTGGAGGTGCCCGCCGCGGAGCGTGCGCGTTTTTCTCTGGCCGACACGGAAGTGGAAGAGCTCGCTCGGCAGGCACTGATCATCGAGCAGCATTACCGCTGCCCGATGGACATCGAATGGGCGCGCGACGGCATCGATGGGCAGATGTACATACTGCAGGCGCGGCCCGAGACCGTGCAGAGCCGCGTCGGCCGCAGCATCGAGCGCTATGCGCTGCAGAAGCGCGGGCCCGTGCTGGCCGAAGGGCGCAGCATCGGTGGCCGCATCGGCAGCGGCCGCGCGCGCGTGGTGCGCGATGCCGGCAGCATGGCGCAGGTGCAACCGGGCGACGTGCTGGTCGCCGACATGACCGACCCGGACTGGGAACCGGTCATGAAGCGCGCCGCCGCCATCGTCACCAACCGCGGCGGCCGCACCTGTCACGCGGCGATCATCGCGCGCGAACTAGGCGTGCCGGCGGTGGTGGGCTGCGGCAATGCCACCAAGGCGATCGCCGAGGGGCAAGAGGTCACCGTCTCCTGCGCCGAGGGCGACACTGGATTCGTCTACGCGGGCCTGCTGCCCTTCGAGCACCAGCAGATCGAGCTCGATGCCATGCCGCCCTCGCCCGTGCGCATCATGATGAACGTCGGCAACCCGGATCGCGCCTTCGCTTTCGCCGGCCTGCCGCACCGTGGCGTAGGGCTGGCGCGCCTGGAGTTCATCATCAACCGCATGATCGGCGTGCATCCGCGCGCGCTGCTCGAGTTCGAGCGGCTGGATCCGGCGCTGCAGGAGCAGATACGCCCGCACCTGGCCGGGTACGGCGAGCCAGTGGAGTTCTTCGTCGACCGCCTCAGCGAAGGCATCGCCCAGATCGCCTGCGCCTTTGCGCCCGAACCGGTCATCGTGCGGCTTTCCGATTTCAAGTCCAACGAATATGCGAACCTGCTCGGCGGCCGGCAGTACGAACCACAGGAAGAGAATCCGATGCTGGGCTTCCGCGGCGCGGCCCGTTACATCGACACCAGCTTCCGGCCCTGCTTCGAGCTCGAGTGCCGGGCGCTGCGGCGCGTGCGCGGTGAAATGGGACTCGACAACGTGCAGGTGATGGTGCCCTTCGTGCGCACCGTTGCCGAGGCGCGCGCAGTCACGGAGCTGCTGGCCGCCAACGGGCTGAAGCGCGGCGCAGACGGACTCAAGCTGATCATGATGTGCGAGCTGCCGGGCAATGCACTGCTGGCCGACGAGTTCCTGCAATACTTCGATGGCATGTCCATCGGTTCCAACGACCTGACGCAGCTGACCCTGGGCGTCGATCGCGATTCGGCGCTGGTGGCGCAGAGCTTCGACGAGCGAGATGCGGCAGTGAAGTCGCTGATCGCGCTTGCCATCACCGCCTGTCGGCGGCAGGGCAAGTACGTCGGCATCTGCGGCCAGGGGCCCTCCGATCACCCCGACATGGCGCGCGATCTGGTGGCGCAGGGCATCGACAGCATCTCGCTAAACCCCGACTCGGTCATCGCCACCTGGATGATGCTGGCCGGAAAATCAGCCTGAAGGCGCCGCCGCCCCCGGCGCCGCCAACGCCGCCTCGATTGCCCCGGCCAGGCTCTCCGGCTTGTCGGCCGGGGCATAGCGGCGCAATACCGTGCCATCACGCGCCACTAGGAACTTGGTGAAATTCCACTTGATCGCCTCGGTGCTCAACACGCCCGGGCGCGCCGCTTTCAGGAACTGATACAAGGCGTGCGCGCGCTCGCCATTGACCTCGAGCTTCGCGAACATCGGGAAGCTCACCTGGTAGTTGAGCTGGCAAAATTCGCGGATCTGCGCCTCGTCGCCCGGCTCCTGCTTGCCAAACTGGTCGCAGGGAAAGCCCAGCACTTCGAAGCCCTGCGCGTGAAACTGCCGGTACAAAGCCTCGAGGCCCGTGTACTGCGGTGTATAGCCGCATTGACTGGCGACGTTGACGATGAGCAACACTTCGCCCGCGTAACTGCCCAGGCGCGCCGTCTTGCCGTCGATCGTGCGCACTTCAAATTCGTAAATGCCCATGAGCAATCTCCTGTGCTAGCGGGTGCGCGCCATGCTAGCGGGTGCGCACTAACAGTACCGCCGCCGCTGTGCCCAGCAACAGCGTTGGCACCCATGCCAGCAACAGCGGGTCGAGGCTGAACACCACCGTGCCGCTCTCGACCGTGCGCTGCAGGAAGAAATACACCAGGCCGACGGCCAGGCCCAGGGTACTGCGCGCGCCGCTGCCGGCCGAGCGCATGGTTCCAAAACCGAACGGCAGCGCAAACAGCACGCCGAAGGGAATCGCGAGGCTCCGCGCCAGCCCGGACCAAAACGCCAATGCGTAGGGACGCGCGTCCTGGCGATTGGCACGCAGGTAGACCATCGCCCGGTACAGTTCGCTCAGCGCCATCTCGCTGGGTTGCACCACGGCCATCTGCAGGAAGCTGTCGCTGACGGCCGTGGCCAGCCGGTGCCGCTCAGCCTGCCGGTTGGCAACGATATCACCTGAAAAGCGGGACTCCGCGTAGCTATCCAGCTCCCAGGTCTTGCCGCCGAGGTTGATCGCGCGCTGCGCATGCGCCACCGCGAGCAAGCGGTTGTCATCGGCGAGATCGAACACCAGGATACCGCCGAACTGGCTGGCGCTTGATCGTTCGGCAATATTGATCATGAGGTTGCCATCACGCACCCAGGCACCGCCAGCACCGGCCAGGCTGACATTGCCGTCGCGGGCGATGGCCTTACGCTCGTCTGCATACTGCTCGAGGCGTGGCGCCAGGAATTCGCCTATGGCCAGGCCGATGGCGAGCAGCAGCACGCCGCAGCCCAGCATCGTGCCGGCCAGCCGCCAGCGCGACATGCCGGCGGAGCGCACCGCTGTGAGCTCGTGGCTGCGGGCGAGCGCCCCGACCCCCAGCATGGCGCCAATCAATACGCCGGCGGGAAAGGCATCGAGCGCAAAACGCGGCACGTTGAGCAGGCTGTAGACCAGTGCCTCGAACATGCTGTAGTGGCCCACACCGATGCTCCCCTGCTCGTCGCGCAGGTTGGCGATCGCCCCGAGCAGCACCAGCACGGCCATGACCAGGGCGATAGCGCCGAGCACCGTACGCGACACATAGCGGTCGATGAGGGTCATGCGCGCCGCCGGACCAGGAACAGGCCGAGGGCCAGGAACGGCAGGTGCACCCACCAGATGCCAATGGACGGAGGCGTCGTGCCGTGCTCGAACCAGGTGCGCGAGGCGATCGCCAGGTTGCTATACACCGCAAAGCACAGTACCGCCAGCCAGACGCGCGTATAGCGGCCCTGCCTTGGCCGCAATCGCCCGAGCGGCGCGGCACACCACGCCGCCACCAGCACCATCAGCGGGTAACCGGCACGCCACTGCAACTCCGCGCGATCGCCCAATTGCGTGCTGCGCCTGAGCGTTGCGGTCGGCATTTCATCGAGCCGCTCGGGCCTGGCCATTGGCGGTGGCGGCGCGAGCGGCACGCGCAGTTCGGCAAATTTCAGCAGGCGGTAGCGACTCGAACCGGGCACTCCCTCGAAGCGCTCGCCATCGAGCAGCACGATCGTCTGGCTCAGACCGTCGGGACCCGCCTGGCGGCGCGCCCGTTGCGCGACCGTGGTGATGACCTCGTCGCCGGCGGACTGCTTGATGAACACGCGCTGCAATTCACCCGCGGCGTTGGTGCTGGCGCCATACACCACGGTGCTGCCGCCGTTGAAGCTGCGAAAGCGCCCGGCGCTGAAGGGTTCGGCGAGTCCGGCGCGTACGGCCTGTGCCGTGAGCGCGACACGCCGCGCCGCCGCCTGCGGGGCGAACTGCAGGCTCAGCCAACCGCTCAGGGCGGCCACCAATACGGCCAGCGCCGCGACCGGCAGCCAGGCACGCACGCCCCCAAAGCCACAGGCCTGCGCCGCCGTCATTTCGCTTTCGTGGTAGAGCCGCCCGAGGGCCAGCACAACACCCAGCATCAGCCCGAGCGGCAGCAGCAGCGAGAAATTCTCCGCCGCACCCAGCGCGAACAACTGCAGCACCACGGCGCGCGGATACTGGTACTGGGCCGCCCGCTCCAGCACGGCGCCGAGCTGGTAAATGACCAGTATGGCCAGCAGCGCGCCGGTGACGCCCAGGAAATTGAGCGCCAGTTCCCGGAAAAAATACCGCTGCAGAATTTGCAAGGCACCCTCACGAATCGCGCCGCATCGGCTAAACTGCCGCCCTTTCGACGCACTACCTTATACCGAAGTGGCAGCCGGGCACTCAACTCCGGCTCGAGAGGACCGCCCCATGCAGTGTTCAGCCTACAGTGGCAAGCCGACCGCGCAACGTGCCGATTGCCTCGTCGTCGGCGTTTTCGAGGCCCGCGAGCTGGGAACCGAAGCGCGTGCCGTGGACCGGGCGGTCCGTGGCCGCCTCAAGCAGCTGCTGCAGCGGGGCGACTTCGCGGGTCGCGCCGGCGAAACGCTGTTGCTGGCCGACCTGCCAGGACTGCGCGCCAGCCGCCTGCTGCTCGTGGGCCTGGGCGCGGCCAAGAGCTACCAGCGCCGCACCTGGCGCCGGGCGCTCGCCACGGCCACCACGGCACTGGCGCGCACGCGCGTGGCCGGCGCCATCTTTGCGCTCGAACGACCGGACGATCGTGAACTCGACGATTACACGCTGGCCCGCTCGGCTGCGGAAACCTGCGGTGCCTCGCTCTATCGCATCAACGACCTGAAAACCGGCAAACGTGCGCCGGCCCCGGCACTGGCGCGCGCCAAGATCGGCCCGTTCGCGCCCGGCAGCCTGGCCGACGCGCGCCGCGGCCTCGGCGATGGCAGCGCAATAGCAGACAGTGCAACGCTCCTGCGCAACATCGCCAACCTGCCTGGCAACATCTGCACGCCGCGCTATCTCGCGGCGCAGGCCGCGCAGCTGGCGCGCACGCACCGCTCCGTACGCGCACGCTCGCTCAACGAAGCGCAGATCAGGCGACTGAAGATGGGCTGCTTCCTCGCCGTGACGCGCGGCAGTGCCGAACCGCCGCGCTTCATCATCCTCGAGCACCGCGGCGGTCGCCGCGGCGCGGCGCCACTGGTGCTGGTGGGCAAGGGTGTCACCTTCGACAGCGGCGGCATCTCGATCAAGGATGCCAACGCCATGGACGAAATGAAATTCGACATGTGCGGCGCGGCCACCGTGCTGGCGGCTTTCGACCTGGCCGCGCGCCTCAAGCTGCGCCTCAACCTGGTGGGACTGATCCCGGCCTGCGAAAACATGCCGGGCGGCCGCGCGATCAAGCCGGGCGACATCGTCACCAGCGCCGACGGGCAGACCGTGGAAATACTCAACACGGACGCGGAAGGCAGGCTGATCCTGAGCGACGCGTTGCACTACGCGCGCCGCTACCGACCCGCCGCCGTCATCGACATGGCAACGCTCACCGGCGCATGCGTGGTTGCGCTGGGCGCGCATCACACGGGTGTCATGGGCAACGACGACGAGCTGGCGCGGGAGCTCGTGGCCTCGGGCAAGCGCGCGGACGATCGGGCCTGGCAGCTACCGCTGACCGAGGAGTACGGCGAGCAGCTCAAGACCAACTTCGCCGACGTGGCCAACGTTGCCGGCCGCGATGGCGGCGCGATCACCGCCGCCGCATTCCTGGGCCGCTTCACCAAGGGCATGAAGTGGGCGCACCTCGACATCGCGGGCACGGCCTGGCTGTCGGGCAGCCACAAGAGCGCCACGGGCCGGCCGCTCGCGCTGCTGGGCGATTTCCTCATCCGGCGCGCACGCGGCTAGCGCGGTCCGGGCCAGCAAGTGGAGCGCGCAGATTTCTACGTGCTGGAAGGGAGCGATTCGCGCGAGCGCTGGAAGTTCGCCTGCCAGGAAGTCGAGCGCGCCTTCCTGGCGGACGAGCGTGTGCTGGTCTGCTTCGACAGCGCCGAGGACCTCGCCCGCTTCGACGACCTGCTATGGACTTTCGCCGACCGCAGCTTCGTGCCGCATGAACCGGTGACGGCCGAATCCGCCTGGGAGGAGTCGCCGGTGCTGCTCAGCGCCGGCGCCGCACCACCCTCCCCGCCGCAGCTCATCGTCAACCTCTCCGCCGCAGTGCCTGCGGGGGTGGCGAGCGCGGCGCGCGTGATCGAGATCGTCGACAACGATCCGGCCCGCCGCCTGGCCGGCCGCGAGCGCTACCGCCAGTACCGTGCCATGGGAGTCGAGCCGACCACCCACCAGCCTGGCCAGGCCGGCAAATAGATCGAATCATGGACAAGACCTACTCGCCGGCCGACATTGAGCAGCGCTGGTACGCGCAATGGGAGGCGCAGGGCAGCTTTGCGCCACGCGACGGCCAGGGCGCTTTCTGCATCGTCATTCCGCCACCCAACGTGACCGGTACGCTGCACATGGGGCACGCGTTCCAGGACACGATCATGGACGCCCTGACGCGCTTCCACCGCATGCGCGGCGAGAGCACGCTGTGGCAGCCGGGCACTGACCATGCCGGTATCGCCACGCAAATGGTGGTCGAGCGCCAGCTCAACGCCGAGGGCAAGCGGCGCACCGATCTGTCGCGCGAAGAATTCATCGCGCGCGTGTGGCAATGGAAAGCGCAGTCGGGTGGCACGATCGCCATGCAGATGCGGCGGCTCGGCGCCTCGGTCGACTGGACGCGCGATCGCTTCACGATGGATGCGGGGCTGTCGCACGCGGTGAACGAGACTTTCGTGCGCCTGTTCGAGGAAGACCTGATTTACCGCGGGCAGCGCCTGGTCAATTGGGATCCGGTGCTGCGCACGGCGATATCCGATCTCGAGGTGCTGAGCGAAGAGGAAGCCGGATCACTTTGGCACCTGCGGTACCCGCTCAGCGACGGCAGCGGCGCGCTGGTGGTGGCCACCACCAGGCCCGAGACGATGATCGGTGATGCGGCGGTGGCTGTGCACCCAAAGGATGAGCGCTACCGCCACCTGGTTGGCAAGCGGGTCACCCTGCCGCTCGCCGGCCGTGAAATCCCGATCATCGCCGATGACTATGTCGACCCTGAATTCGGCACCGGCTGCGTCAAGATCACGCCCGCGCACGACTTCAACGACTACGCGGTCGGTCAGCGGCACTCGCTGCCGCTGCTCAACGTGTTTACGCCCGATGCCCGCATGAACGAGCTCTCGCCGCCGGAACTGCGCGGTCTCGATCGAGACGCCGCGCGCCAGCGCGTCGTGGAGCTGCTCGAGGCGGCTGGACTGGTCGAACGCATCGAAGCCCACACGCTCAAGGTGCCGCGCGGCGACCGGAGCGGCGCGGTCATCGAACCCTATCTGACGGATCAATGGTACGTGCGCGTCGCGCCGCTCGCGGCGCCAGCCATTGCCGCCGTCGAGCAGGGGCGGATCCGCTTCGTGCCGGAGAACTGGGACAAAACCTACTTCCAGTGGATGCGCAACATCGAGGACTGGTGCATCAGCCGCCAGCTGTGGTGGGGCCATCGCATCCCGGCCTGGTACGACGAGGACGGCACGATCTACGTCGCCCGCGACGCTGCGGCGGCGGCCGCGCAGGCGCGCAGCCGTCATGGCCGCGAGGTGGCATTGCGCCAGGACGAGGACGTGCTCGACACCTGGTTCTCGTCGGCGCTGTGGCCATTCTCCACGCTCGACTGGCCTGAGCGCACGCCCGAGCTGGCGCGCTACTACCCGACCAGCGTGCTGGTGACGGGCTTTGACATCATTTTCTTCTGGGTCGCACGCATGATCATGTTCGGCCTGAAATTCATGGGCGACGTCCCGTTCCGCGACGTGTACGTGCACGGCCTGATCCGCGACGGCGAAGGCCAGAAGATGTCGAAGTCCAAGGGCAATGTGCTCGATCCGCTCGACATCGTCGACGGTATCGGCCTCGAGGCCCTGGTAGCCAAGCGCACGAGCGGACTGCTGCAGCCGCGGCTGGCTCCGGCCATCGAGAAGGCCACGCGCAAGCAGTTCCCGGAAGGCATCGCCGCCTACGGCACCGACGCGTTGCGCTTCAGCTTTGCTTCGCTCGCGACCCATAGCCGCGACCTGCGCTTCGACCTGCAGCGTGTCGCCGCCAACCGTAATTTCTGCAACAAGCTGTGGAACGCGGCGCGCTTCGTGCTGCAGTCCGTCGAGCAGGGCCCAACTGACAGTGACGGCCCGATCGAGCTGTCGATGGCCGACCGCTGGATCCGCTCGCGCCTTGGCGCGACCATTGCCGCGGTGGACGAGGCCTTTACGGGCTACCGTTTCGACTACGCGGCCACGGCGCTGTACGAATTCACCTGGCTTGACTATTGCGACTGGTACCTGGAGCTGGCCAAGCCGGTACTGCAGGGCGCGGGCGGGAGCGAGGCGCAGCAGCGCGGCACGCGCCAGACATTGCTGGAGGTGCTCGAGGCGCTGCTGCGGACGCTCCATCCGCTGATGCCGTTCATCACCGAGGAAATCTGGCAGCGCGTCACGCCTGCTATGCGGATGGTGGCAAGTGCGCCAGGGGCGGTGACCATCATGCTCGCGCCGTGGCCCAAGTCGGCCGCATTCCGGTCCGACGCGGCGGCCGAGACCGATATGCAGTGGCTGAAGAAGTTCGTGCTCGGCGTGCGGCAGATCCGCGGCGAAATGGATATCAGCCCGGCACGCAAGCTGCCGCTGCTGCTGCAGGACGCCAGCGCCACCGATCGCGAGCTCGCCCAGCGCCACCAGGCACTGTTGATGCGGCTAGCCGGCATCGAGGCGCCGCAGTTGCTGGCGCCTGGCACAAAGCCGCCACCTGCCGCCGCCGCGATGGCCGCACAGATGACGCTGCTGGTGCCGATGGCCGGACTCATCGACCCGGTCGCGGAACTCGCGCGCCTGGGAAAGAACGCGCGCAAGACCGGCGAGGAGATCGCGCGTGCGCAGGCCAAGCTGGGCAACGAGAATTTCGTGCGCAGTGCACCGGATGCGGTGGTTGCGCAGGAGCGCGCGCGGCTCGCCGCTTTCGAGCAGACGCTCGCCGGACTTGCACGGCAGATCGAACAGGTGCGCGCGCTGCAGCCATGAGTCGTCTCCGCGATGCAGTGAGCGCGGTAGAACGCGTGATACTGGGCAAGCCGACGCAGATCCGGCTGTGCCTGGCCTGCCTGCTGGCGCGCGGGCACCTGCTGCTCGAGGACGTCCCGGGCGTCGGCAAGACCACGCTCGCGCATACGCTGGCGCGGGTCCTGGGCCTCGACTGGCGTCGTCTCCAGTTCACCAGCGACCTGCTGCCGGCGGATGTGGTCGGCGTCGCGATATTCGACCGGAACACGCAACAGTTCCGGTGCCGGCCTGGGCCGGTGTTCACGCAGCTGCTGCTGGCCGACGAGATCAACCGCGCCAGCCCCAAGGCACAGAGTGCGTTGCTGGAGGCCATGGAGGAACGCCAAGTCAGCATCGATGGCGTCACGCACCCGCTGCCCGAACCCTTCTTCGTGGTCGCGACGCAGAATCCGCACGAACAGCTCGGCGCGTTCGGGCTGCCCGAGTCGCAGCTCGACCGCTTCCTGATGCGCGTGAGCCTGGGCTATCCCGACCGCGAGGCTGAGCGCGCGCTGCTGCTGGCAGGCGAGCGTCACGAACTGCTCGAAAGCATGAGCGCGGTGCTCACACCGGCTGAGCTACTCGCTGCACAGCGCGCGGTGCGCGCGATCTACGTGGGCGCCCCGCTCCTCGACTACGTGCAGGCGCTGGTGGCACGCTCGCGCTCGCTGTTCCAGCTCGGGTTGTCGCCGCGCGCCGCGCAGGGACTGGTGCGCGCCGCGCAGGCCTGGGCGCTGTTGGCCGAAGAGCGGGCCGTGTTGCCCGAACACGTACAGGCCGTGCTGCCCTCGGTCTCGGCGCATCGGCTGGAGCAGCGTGACAGCGGCGGCGCCGGGCACGGCGCCCGGCTCGCTGCCGAGCTGCTCGCCGCGGTGCCGGTGCCGATTTAGGGCCTGATCAATGTTTGCCGCGCTGCGCCGCCGACTGACCGAGCGCGTCGAGCAATGGGCCCGCAAGCGCCAGGGAGGCGACTCACTGCCACTGCAGCTGCAGAGCCGGCGCCTGTACATCCTGCCGACGCGTCCGGGGCTTGCTGCGGCCGCACTGCTGTTCGTGATGCTGATCGCGGGATTGAACTACAGCAACAGCCTGGCGCTGTTCCTGACCTTCCTGCTCGCCGGCGTGGTGCTGGTGGGCATGCACGAATGCCAACGCACACTGCAGGGCCTGGAGCTGGCGCATGCGCAGGCCGCCGATTGCCACGCGGGCACGGTGGGCACCGTGGAGCTGCGCTTCGCCAATCCCGCGCGCCAGGCGCGCCGCGCGCTCAGCCTGCGCGCACCGGGTGCGAGCGCCACCCAGTTCGAGCTTGCCGCCGGCGCGGTCGTCACGGTGGAGGCCGCGTTCCAGGCTGGCCAGCGCGGCCGACGCAGGCTCGAGCGGCTGGAACTCGCCAGCACCGCTCCGTCCGGGCTGTTCCGCTGCTGGACCTGGCTGTACCTGCCTGTCGAGGTGATCGTTTATCCGCATGCGCAAGGTTCGCGACCGCTCCCGCGCGCGAGTGCCGGGCGACTTTCCGGTCAGAGCGCCGCGCAGGTGCCAGGCGAGGAGGAATGGGTGGGCCTGCGCGCCTACCAGAGCGGCGACAGTCCGCGCAGCATCGCCTGGAAGGCCTGGGCGCGTGGCGCGCCGCTGATGGTCGCGCAGTACGCTGCCAATAACGGCAACGATTACCTGTTCAGCTTCGACGGACTCGAATCGCTTGACCTCGAAGACCGCCTCAGCCAGCTGGCCGCGTGGATCAACCAATGCGCCGGGCCTGAGGCGGCCTGCGGACTGCGCCTGCCCGGAGCCGAGCTGCCACTGGGCCGCGGCCCCGCGCACCGCACGCTGCTGCTGCGGGCGCTGGCGCTGTACGGTAACTGATCCGTGAAGTTGACCACGCACAGCGCCTCATGGCTGCCCATCGCGGCGCTGTACACCGCCGCACTGGTCAACGCGCACCACCTCGCCTGGTGGTGCCTGCCGGTGTTGGTGCTGGCAACGGCCTGGCATATGCGTGCCGCGCTGTACGGGCACGCCCAGCCCGGACGGACCACGCGCCTCGGCTTCGCCGCGTTGGTCACTGTAGGCGTGCTGTTGAGTTTCCGTACGCTCAATGGCATTTCCGCCGGCGCGACGCTACTGGTGGCGATGACCGCGGCCAAGCTGTTCGAGGCACGCACGCGGCGCGACTGGTACGTGATCTGCGGGGCGACGCTGTTCCTGCTGCTCGCGGCCTGCCTGGATCGCCAGCAGCTGTGGAGGCTGCCGCTGTACGCGCTGTGCCTGTTGCTGTGCCTGGCGGCGCTGCGCGGACTGTCCGGCGGTGCTGCGCTCCCTGCAACCACGCTGCTGCGCGAATCCGCGCGCCAGCTGCTGTATGCACTGCCGCTCGCGCTGCTGTGCTTCCTGTTCTTTCCGCGGCTGCCTGGCGCATTCTGGTCGCTGGCCCGCGATGACGAGGCGATCACGGGCCTTGGCGATGAGATGAGCCCGGGCAGGATCGCGCGCCTCAGCGAATCCGACGAACCGGCATTGCGCGCGCGCTTCGAGGGCGCTCCGCCGCCGGCCGCGCAGCGCTATTGGCGCGGGCCGGTGTTGCACGATTTCGACGGCTTCACCTGGCGCCGCCACCGTGGCGCGGGCCCGCCGACCGGCACACTGGAATTTCGTGGCCCCGCTTACCGCTACAGCGAGACGCTCGAACCCAATACGCACGGCACCGTGGTGGCGCTCGAGATGTCGCAGCCGCCGGACACGCCCTACGTTTCCATGAGCGCGGACTTCCAGCTGCTCGCGCTGCGCCCGATCCTGGAGGCACGCAGCTACGAACTAACGGCTTATCCGCAGGCGATGATGCGCGGCGAGCTCTCGAGCGCCGCACGGGACATGGACCTCGCGCTGCCCCCCAACCGCAATCCGCGCGCGCATGAACTCGCGCTGCAGTTGCGGGCGCGAGCCGCCGACCCGGTTGTCTACATCAACAGTGTGTACGCCTTCCTGCGCGAAGGTGGCTTCGTCTACACACTGGTGCCGCAGCCACTCGGGCGCAACTCGGTGGACGAACTGCTGTTCGACACGCGCGAGGGATTCTGCGGTCACTACGCCTCCGCCTTCGTCGACCTGATGCGCGCGGCAGGCATACCCGCGCGCGTGGTCACGGGCTACCAGGGCGGCGAATGGAATCCGATCGGTGGCTACCTGCTGGTGCGCCAGCGCGATGCACACGCCTGGGCCGAAGTATGGCTCGAGGGACGCGGCTGGCTGCGCGCCGACCCGACGGCCGTGGTCGCGCCGGAACGGCTGCAGCGCGACCTGCTGCAGTTCGGCGACGGGTTCAGCGGCGGCGCAGCCCGCCTGCTGGGCTCCAGTCGCTGGCTCACCAGCGTGCTGCAGGCCTGGGACGCGGCAAACGCTTGGTGGCAGGATGACGTGGTCGGCTTCAACTTCGCCAGGCAGCTCAATCTCGCCGGCCGCATGGGATTCGGCGATGGCGATTGGCAGACACTCGCCATTGCGCTGGGCGTGGGTCTGGGCGCCTGGCTGGCCTGGATTGCGTGGTCGCTGCGCCGCCTGGCGCGCGCCGCGCGCCCGGACGCCCTCGCCCGCGCCTGGCGGCAGATCGACCGGCGCCTCGCCCGCGCCGGCCTGCCACGCGCCAGCCACGAGGGCGTGCTGGCCTATTGCGAGCGGCTGGAGCTCACGCAACCGGCAGCGGCGGCGGCGCTGCTGCCGCTGGCGCGCAGCTATGCCGGATTGCGCTATGGGCCGCCAGGCGAACCCGCGGCCATGCGTGAGTTCCTGCGCGCCGCGCGCGCGTATCGCCCCGCCTATCGCCCTGTCTTTCGCTAGGGGTCGCTGCGCTCGCGACCCGCGCGATATTGCGGCAGGCCGTCCTGCGGGCGGTCCCATGCTGGCGCGTCCTGCATCCAGATGTGATCCGCAGGCACCACCTGCCCGGGCGCATCGAGGCTGCAGATGGTGACGTCCAGTTCCCCGGGACGTTTGTCATTTCGATACGTAAACGGCGTGCCACAGTGACCGCAGAACGCGCGCCATACGCCGGGTGAGGATTCAAACTCCCGCGGCGTTCCCGCAATGTAGGCGAGCTGCCCGCTCGCCACTGTGAACCACCCGAGGGCATGGGCGCCGGCAACGCGCCGGCAGGATTCGCAGTGACACAGCGTGGGTGGGTAAATCGGCGTCCCGCAGCGGTAGCGGATCGCCCGGCAAAAGCAGCGGCCAGTCATTGGCTCCGACATCAAGTTGCTCCGTGCGTGTCTGCCGCACGCAAAGCGCCATCCGGCACGCGCATGGTCCACAGCAGCACCGCGCCGGCGACGAACAACAGCAGCAGCGAGGACACGCCGATGCGCGGGCTGCCGCTGATGGCCGCGGTCACGCCGACCAGCAGTGGCCCGACCACGGCCGCGAACTTGCCGAGCATGTTGTAAAAGCCGAAGTACTCTCCGGCCCGCTCGCGCGGTATCAGGCGCGAGTACAGCGAGCGCGACAGTGATTGCACGCCGCCCTGCACGCAGCCAACCAGCGCCGCCATCACGTAGAACTGCCAGATCGTCTCGAGGAACAGCGCCCAGCAGGTCACGAACATGAACACCCCGAGCCCGATCAGGATCGCGCGTTGCGCGCCGATGCGGTCACCGATTCGCCCGAATATCACCGCCGCCGGAAAGGCGATGAACTGCACCATCAGCAATGCGCCGATCAGCGCTGAGGTGGGCAGGCCGAGCTTGGCGCCGAAATCCACGGCCATCTGCTGGAGCGTGCCGATGGCGTCGATGTACAGCCAGAAAGCCACGAGGAAGCGACGCACGGTGGCATCGCCCAGCACCTGGCGGATGCTGGCGCGCAATTCCGCCCAACCGGACGGCTCTGCGGTGGGCGGCGCCTCCGGCACGTAGCGGAACAGCGGCAAAGTGAACAGCGCCCACCAGAGCGCCACGTCCACGAAGGCAATGCGCGTCGCAGTGGCGGCGTCAGCAATGCCGAACCATTGCGGTTTCATCGCCATCACTGCGTTCACCAACAACAGCAACCCACCGCCGAGGTATCCGGCCGCGTAGCCATAAGCCGACACGCGATTGGACTCATGGGGATTCGCCACCTGCACCAGCAGCGCGTCCTGGAACGAAGAGCCGCCGTACAGCCCGATGGAGGCGAGTGCGAACACTGGCAGTGCCCAGAACCACTCGCCCTTGCCGACCGCGGCGAGCAGTGCCGTCGCGACCACGCCGAGCAGCGTGAACAGTCCCAGCCAGCGCTTGCGCTGCCCGCGCCGGTCGGCTAGCGCGCCGAGCCAGGGCGCCAGCAACATCACCACGAGGCTCGCCGCCGAATTGGTGATGCCCAGGTACAGGGTCGAACGCGTACCGGGCAGGTCGGCTGCCCAGTACTTGTTCAGGAACACCGGGAAGAAGCCGACCAGCACCGTGGTCACGAAGCCGTGATTCGCCCATGCGGTCAGCGCCCAGGCGCGTTGCGCACGCAGCCGTGCGGCCCCGTTCGGCAGCGCATTGCCGCTCGTGGCCGCAGCAGAGCTCACCGGCGCCTCACGCCTCAGCGCCGGAGAGGTGTTCGCGCGTTTCGCTGAAGCGGATGTCCGGCCAGCGCTCGAGCGTCAGCTGCAGGTTGACGCGCGTGGGCGCGAGGTACACGAGCGCGCCGCTGTGATCGCGCGCCAGGTTGTCATGTGCCTTCACCTGGAACTCCTCGAACCTGGCCGAGTCGGTGGCGCTCACCCAGCGTGCCGTGTGCACGTTGATGGGTTCAAACACGCACTGCACAGCGTACTCGTCGGCCAGACGGAAGGCTACAACCTCAAATTGCAACTGACCCACTGCACCAAGGATCAGGTCGGCGTTGCGCAGCGGCTTGAACAGCTGCGTGGCGCCCTCTTCGCACAACTGCGCCAGGCCCTTGGCGAGCGCCTTCATGCGCAGCGGGTCCTTGAGCACCGCGCGGCGGAACAGCTCCGGGGCAAAGTCGGGGATGCCGGTGAAAGCCAGCGCCTCGCCCTCGGTGAACGAGTCACCGATGTTGATGGTGCCGTGATTGTGCAACCCGATGATGTCGCCGGCATAGGCTTCCTCGGCCTGGGCGCGATCAGCTGCCATGAAGGTAAGCGCATCCGCCACCCGCACCTCCTTGCGCAGCCGCGTGTGATAGATGCGCATGCCACGCTGGTAGCGACCCGAGCACAGGCGCAGGAAGGCGATGCGGTCGCGATGTCCCGGGTCCATGTTGGCCTGGATCTTGAACACGAAGCCACTGAGTGCGGGCTCGAGCGGTTCGACACTGCGCGTGCTGGCCGCGCGCGCCAGCGGCGCCGGCGCGTGTTCCACGAAGGCGCGCAGCAGTTCTTCGACGCCGAAATTGCTGATCGCGGACCCAAAGAACACCGGCGTCTGTCGGCCCGCGCGGTAGGCCGCCGGGTCGAAGGCCGCGGACGCGCCGCGCACCAGTTCCACCTCGGCCAGATAGGCCGCGTAGCCCGCACCCAACAGCTCGCGTGCCGCCGCGGAATCCAGCCCGTCGATGATGCGGTTGCCGCCGACGCGGCCGCGCTCGCCTGCCTCGTACACGTAGATGCGGTCCTCGATCAGGTGGTAGATGCCGGCCAGTTCGCGTCCCATGCCGATCGGCCAGGTCACGGGCGTCGGATGGATCTTCAGCACCGACTCGATCTCATCGAGCAGCTCGATGGGCGCACGCCCGTCGCGATCGAGCTTGTTGACGAAGGTCATGATCGGCGTGTCGCGCAGCCGGCACACTTCCATCAGCCTGATCGTGCGCAGTTCCACGCCCTTGGCACAGTCGATCACCATGAGCGCCGAGTCGACCGCAGTCAGCGTGCGGTAAGTGTCTTCGGAAAAATCCTCGTGGCCAGGCGTATCGAGCAGGTTGACGATGCAATCGCGGTATGGGAACTGCATCACCGAGCTCGTGATCGAGATGCCGCGCTGCTGCTCGAGCCGCATCCAGTCGGAGGTCGCGTGGCGCGCAGCCTTGCGGCCCTTCACTGTGCCGGCCATCTGGATCGCGCCGCCGAACAGCAGCAGCTTTTCGGTCAGCGTGGTCTTGCCGGCATCCGGGTGCGAGATGATGGCAAAGGTGCGCCGCCGCAGTATTTCACGGTCGAGGGTACTCATGGTTGCGGGCTAGCCGGCGTCGACGGCGCGGCGCATGACCAGCGCGTCTTCGCGGCCCGCGGTAGCCTGGTAATAGCCGCGACGCACGCCGATCTGCTGGAAGCCGAGCGCCTCGTACAGGCGGATGGCGCCGGTGTTGGCGGGCCGCACTTCCAGGAACACGACCGCGGCGCCAGCAGCCGCCGCCAGCCCGAGCAGGTGCGCCATGAGCGCGCGGCCGAAGCCGCGATTGCGGAATTCCTCGCGCACGCACACGTTCAGCAGGTGCGCCTCGCCCGCGCCACTGGCGATGATGCCGTAGCCTACTGTGATGACGTCGAGCTCCAGCACTGCACAGTGATATCCCACTCTTAAGCAATCGCTGAAGATGCCCTCGCTCCAGGGAAACGGATAGACGTGCTGCTCGATCCCGGCCACCACCGGCACGTCGTCCTCGCGCATGGGCCGCAGTTGCATGCGCGGCAGGCCGATCGCTTCGCTCTCCGCCGCCACGGATTCAGTCAGCTGCCGCACGGGGCGGAGCGCGCAGCCGCGCCAGCTCACGCTGCACGAACCGCAGGTCCACCCACGACTTGCGCTTCTCGCTGGGACTGCGCAGCAGATAGGCGGGGTGATAGGTGACGATCAGTGGTGTGCCCTGCGTGCCGAAGCGGTGCACCGAGCCGCGCAATTTCCCGATCGGCGTGTCAGTGGCCAGCAGGCTCTGGGCCGCGATGCGCCCGACCGCGAGCATCAGGCGCGGCGCCAGCAGGTCGATCTGCCGCTGCAAATATGGCAGGCAGCAACGCACTTCTTCGGGCGATGGATCGCGATTGCCAGGCGGACGGCACTTGAGCACGTTGGCGATATACACGGTCTCGCGCGGCGAGCGCATGGCGCGCAGCATCGAATTCAGCAGCTGACCAGCGCGGCCCACGAAGGGCTCGCCCTGGCGGTCCTCGTCGGCGCCCGGCGCCTCGCCCACCACCAGCAGTTCGGCGCGCCGGTTGCCGACCCCGAATACGGTCTGCGTGCGCGTGGCATGCAGGCCGCAGCGCGTGCACACGCGCACCTCGGCGGCCAGGGCATCCCAGTCAGCTCCCATGATTACCGGCGCAGCAGCCGGCCGCCGGGAAACGTAGCGATCGATCCCCAAGGCCTCGAGATATTGCGACCGGCGTGCCGCCCCGCCGCCCATTCAGGACCTGTTGGCGCTGGCAGCATCGCCGCGCTGCCGGCGCCGCAGGCGCCGCCAGACCCACAGCAGTGGCGGCACCGTGGCATAGCTGCCGAAGCAGAGCAACAGTGCTTTCGAAGGAGCGCCGGCGATCACGACGAACACGACCACCACCGCCACAACCAATGACACGAAGCGCACCGGCCTGGTCAGGTCAATATTCTTGAAACTCGGGTAACTGAAGGGACTCACCATCAGCACACCGGCAAGCGCCGTGACCGTGAAGGCGATCACCAGGCCGGGCAGGCCCGGCTCGCGCCATTCGTTGAACACCCAGATGAATCCGGAGACCAGCGCCGCGGCCGAGGGGCTGGGAAGTCCTTCGAAATAGCGCTTGTCGGTCGTGCTGACACGCGTGTTGAAGCGCGCCAGGCGCAAGGCGGCTGTTACCGCGTAGAAAAATGCGGCCAGCCAGCCGATACGTCCCCAGACACCGCCGTATTCAGTGATGCGCGCTACGCCCCACTGGTAGGAAACGATGGCCGGCGCCACGCCAAAGGCAACCATGTCTGCGAGGCTGTCGTATTCCTTGCCGAACGCGCTCTCGGTGTTGGTCAACCGGGCGACGCGCCCGTCGAGGCCGTCGAACAGCATGGCCACGAACACCGCCATGCCGGCGTGGTCGAAATTGCCGTCGATCGCCGCGACGATGGCGTAGAAGCCGGAGAACAGGCAGCCCGTGGTCAGCAGGTTCGGCAGCAGGTAGATCGCCCGCCGCCGCGGCCGCGCGGGCCGGTCAGATTCTTGGTGTGCCATGAGCGGCGCATGATAGGGGCCCGACCCGGCCGCGTCCAACCCTCGGGAGCGCAGGCCATCTGCTAGGATAATTGCCGATTCCTTCATTACTCCCCTGGCGCGGTGCCCATGCGATTTTCCCAGTACCCTATCAATACCACCAAGGAAACGCCTGCGGAGGCGGAGGTCACAAGCCACCAGCTGATGCTGCGCGCCGGCATGATCCGCCGCGTCGCGGCCGGCATCTACAGCTGGCTGCCACTGGGGCTACGCGTGGTGCGCAAGGTGGAGCACATCATCCGCGAGGAGATGAACCGCGCCGGCGCGCTCGAGATCCTGATGCCGGCGGTGCAGCCGGCTGAACTGTGGCAGGAATCGGGCCGCTGGATCGAATACGGACCGGAACTGCTGCGCCTCAAGGACCGCCATGAACGCGACTTCGTGGTCGGCCCGACGCATGAGGAAGTGGTGACCGATATCGCCCGGCGCGAGCTGCGCAGCTACCGCCAGCTGCCCGTGAATTTCTACCAGATCCAGACCAAGTTCCGCGACGAGGTGCGGCCGCGCTTCGGCGTCATGCGCGGGCGCGAATTCATCATGAAGGATGCGTACTCCTTCCACGCCGACGAGGCCTCGATGGCCGCCGGCTACGCCGCGATGCGCGCGGCTTACGTGCGGATGTTCACGCGGATGCAGCTCAACTTCCGTTCCGTGCAGGCGGACACCGGCGCGATCGGCGGCAGCGCCTCCGAGGAATTCCAGGTGCTGGCGGACTCGGGCGAGGATGCGATCGCCGTCAGCGACGGCGACGGCTTCGCGGCCAACGTCGAACTCGCGCCTGCCGCGGCGCCGACCCAGGCGCGCGCTGTCCCGGCGCAGGCCCTCGAAAAGGTGGCGACGCCGCACATGAAGACGATCGCCGATCTCAGCGCGTTCCTGGGCGTGCCGCGCGAGCAGTGCCTGAAGACGCTGCTGGTCGACGCGACGGACGGCGGCGTGGTGGCGCTGGTGCTGCGCGGCGATCATGAGCTCAACCCCGTCAAGGCGCAGAAGCTCAAGGGCGTGGCGAATCCGCTGCGCATGGCGAGCGCCGCCGCGGTCAAGGCCGCAAGCGGGAGCGAACCGGGTTTCCTCGGGCCCGTGGGCCTCGACTGCCCGATCTACGCGGATCACGCGGCACGCAACCTGGCTGATTTCGTCTGCGGCGCCAACGCGCCGGACTTGCACCTGCAAGGCGTGAACTGGGCGCGCGACCTGCCGGAGCCCGCCTCCGCCGACCTGCGCAACGTCGTCGATGGCGACCCGAGCCCTACCGGCAAGGGCCAGCTGCGGATCGTGCGCGGCATAGAGGTGGGACACATTTTCCAGCTCGGCCGCAAATACAGCCAGGCCATGAATGCCACGGTGCTGGACGAATCCGGCCAGTCGATCACGATGCTGATGGGTTGCTATGGCATAGGTGTGACGCGCATCGTGGCGGCGTCGATTGAACAGAACCACGATGAGCGTGGGATCATCTGGCCCGATCCGCTGGCGCCGTTTCATGTGGTACTCATTCCGCTCAACCTGCAAAAATCCGCGCCCGTGCGCGCAGCCGCGGACGCGCTCTATGCGGAGCTGGCCGCGGCCGGCGTCGAGGTGCTGTACGACGATCGCGATGCCCGCCCCGGCGTCAAGTTCGCCGACGCCGAACTGCTCGGCATCCCGCACCGGCTGGTGCTGGGCGAGCGCGGCCTGCAGGCCGGCAGCTGCGAATACCGCCATCGGCGCGCCGCCGACAACGAGGACATCCCGCTTGCCTCGGTCACCCGTTTCATCAAGGCCAAGCTCGCAGGCTAAGCTGGCGGGCGCGCTCGCCGCGGCGTTTCTGGCGCTGGTGGGCCAGCCCGCAGGGGCACGGCCGGCCGCCGCTCCTTACTACCCCCCGACGGCGCAGAGCGATCCGCAGCTGCGCGCCGTGGTGCAGCAGGCCATCCAGGCGCGCGAATGCTTCGGCGACCAGTACGACTCGGCGGTGTGGTACACGCTGATGGAGCCCAAGCTGCGGCGCTATATTGCGGACCGCGCCGAACGGCTTGCTTTGCTGCGGACGGTGTACTGTGAGACTCATCGGCCAGGAGTATCTACGCTCCCCCCTGGCCTGGTGCTGGCGGTGCTGGATGTCGAGAGCCGCTTTGACCGCTGGGCAGTCTCGAACTCCGGTGCTGTAGGCCTGATGCAGGTCATGCCCTTCTGGCCCGAGCAGCTCGGCATGCGCCGGCGCGAACTCGTGACCATGGAGGCTAACATCCGCATGGGCTGCGCGATCCTGCGCCACTACCTCGAGACCGAACACAACGACGTGCGCCGCGCGCTCGGGCGCTACAACGGCAGCCTGCGCGGCCGCGAATACCCGGACCGGGTGGTGACGCGCTGGACGCGCTACTGGAACGGCGCCGACGACCTTGGACGCGGCTAGGACGCATTCACACCCGGCGTTTCGCGCAGCGCGAGCACATCCTTGATGAACGGCACCGTCAGGCGCCGCTGCGCGGCCAGCGCCGCGGCATCGAGTTCGTCCAGCACGACGAACAGGCTGCGCATGTCGCGCGGCAATCGCCGCTGCAGGTAGCGCGCGGTCTCATCGGGCAGGTCGAATCCGCGCTGCTGCGCGCGCAGTCGCAGCGCGGCCAGCTGTCCGTCTTCATCGAGGGCCCGCAGCGTGAGCCGCAGACCTGCGGCGCAGCGCGAAGCGAGATCGGGCAGCGCGAACGACAGCTGCGGCGGGGCTGCACGCGCCGCAACCAGCAGGCTCGCGCCACGCTCATCGCAATCACGATAAACGGCAAACAGCGCGCGCTCCCAGTCGCCGTTGCCGATCACGGCACCGGCCTCGTCCAGGCACAGCCAGCGCGCACCATGCCATTCGGCCAGCGCCGCGGGACCGTACGCGGCGAGCTCGGACAGCGGCACGTATTGCGCGCCTTCGCCGGCAGCCGTACACAGCGCCTGCAGCAGGTGCGTCTTGCCGCTGCCCTCAGGCCCGCACAGCCACCATAACCCGCCACGCTGGTGCCTGGACAGTTCGACGAGTTGCTGCATGACCTGCGCGTTGGGCCCAGGCAGGAAACTCGCGAACCGCGCCCGGTCATGGAGCCTTACGTTCAGCGGCAATTGGCGCAAGCAGTCGCCCTTCAGGCCTGCGCAGCGATCTGCAAAGCGCGACGGGTGAATTCGCCCAGGTAGGCCACGCCGCTGTACACCACGGTGATGAAGGTCAGGGCGGCGAAGGCCTGCAGCACCGGTGCGGACGGCATGCCCCAGGCGGCATGGATCACCACCAGCAGGATGTAGGCGATCTGCAGCACGGTGTTGATCTTGCTCGAGAGTATCGGGCGCCCGTGCAACGGCCCCCAGCCAAGGCGAAAGCCCAGCGCACCGATGCCGATCATGAAGTCGCGCCCCACGGCCGCTACGGCCAGATAGCGCGGCACCTGCCCCAGCCAGGTCAGCACCAGGATTACCGACACCAGCAGCAGCTTGTCCGCGAGCGGATCGAGCAACTTGCCCAGCCGGCTGGTCCACGCAAAGCGCTTGGCGAGCCAGCCGTCCAGTCCGTCGCTGAGCGCCGCCACGCCGAACAGCACCAGCGTGCGCCCGTAGTGGTGCCCGAGCAGGCCGTCGATGATCGGCCAGATCAAGGCGATGCGGCCGAGACAGATGATGTTGGGCAGATGGCGCATGGGTTCGGCTACTATATCGGGCCCGATTATAAGGTCCGCATGAACGACAAGCGCAGTTATAGCTACCGCGATGCCGGGGTCGACATCGACGCCGGCGACGCGCTGGTCGAGCGCATCAAACCGCTCGTCAAACGCACCCAGCGCCCGGAAGTCCTGGCCGGAATCGGCGGCTTCGGTGCGCTGGTGGAAATCCCGGCCGGTTACCGCCGGCCGGTGCTGGTTGCGGGAACCGACGGGGTGGGCACCAAGCTCCGGCTGGCGATCGACACGGGCCAACACTCGACCATCGGCATCGACCTGGTTGCGATGTGCGCCAACGACGTGGTCGTGCAGGGCGCAGAACCCCTGTTCTTCCTCGACTACTACGCGACCGGGCGCCTGGATGTGGACGTGGCCGCCAGCGTGATCAGCGGCATCGCCGAGGGCTGTGCGCAGGCCGGCGCCGCGCTGGTCGGCGGCGAGACCGCGGAAATGCCCGGCATGTACCACGGCGCGGACTACGACCTGGCCGGCTTCTGCGTCGGCGTAGTGGAGCGAGAGGCAATCATCGATGGGTCGCAGGTGCGGCCCGGCGACGCCGTCATTGGCCTGTTCTCGAGCGGACCGCACTCCAACGGCTATTCGCTGATCCGCAAGCTCATCGAGGTCGCCGGCGCCGACCGCAACACGCAGCTCGAGGGGCGCGCGCTGTTCGAGCGGCTGCTGACCCCCACGCGCATCTATGTGAAATCACTGCTCAATCTGTTGCGCGATGACGCGCTGCCCGGCGTGGTGCACGGCCTCGCGCACATCACTGGCGGCGGCCTCACTGACAACATCCCGCGCGTGCTGCCCGAGGGCTGCGAGGTGCGCCTGGAGCGATCGAGCTGGCCGCGCGATCCGGTGTTCGAGTGGCTGGCGCACAGCGGCAACATCAGCGACGCGGAAATGCACCGCACCTTCAACTGCGGCATCGGCATGGTGGTCATCGTCGATGCCGCGCGCGCCGACACCGCCCTGCGCGCGCTGCGCGCAGCCGGCGAGACCGCACAACTGGTCGGCGAAGTGCGGCGCGGCGACGGCGGCGCGATCATCAGCCCATGAACGGCGCGCCCACGCTGGCGCTGGCCATCGTGATCTCCGGGCGCGGCAGCAACATGGTGGCGATCGCGCAGGCCTGCGCGCGCGGCCAGATCGGCGCGCGCGTCGCGCGCGTGATCGCCGACCGGCGTGACGCCGGCGGCCTTGCGCTGGCACAACAGCTCGGGCTCGAGGTCAGCGCGGTGCCGGCGCGCGAATATGCCGGCCGCGCGGATTTCGAGGCCGCGCTGCGCACCACCATCGACGCGAGCGGCGCACAGCTGGTGGTGCTGGCGGGCTTCATGCGCATCCTGTCGCCGGAATTTACGCGCCATTACGCGGGCCGCATGCTCAACATCCATCCCTCGCTGCTGCCCAAATACCCGGGCCTGCATACGCACGAGCGCGCGCTGGCGGCGCAGGAGCGCGAACACGGCGCCAGCGTGCATTTCGTCACCGGCGAGCTTGATGCCGGCCCGGTGGTGCTGCAGGCGCGGGTGCCGGTGTTGCCGGGAGACACGGCCGAGAGCCTTTCAGCGCGCGTTCAGCAGCAGGAGCACATCATCTACCCACGCGCGATCGGCTGGATCGCCGCAGGTCGCCTGCGGTTGACGGATGATGGGCCGAGGTTCGATTCACGCCCGCTGCAGCAGCCGATGTTGGAGGGCCAGACGACATGATCAGGACCGCGAGCTTGCTGATCGCCTGCGCCGTTAGCGTCATCGCGGCCGCACAGCCGATCGACATCCCCGCGCCAGCTCCAGCCCCGGCGGCCGTGGCAGAGCCCGCTGCACCGCAGGCCGCACCGGCGACGGTGCCCGCGTCCGCATCGCCAACCGCCGCGACGCCCGAGCTGCGGCCCTACGACGCCAGCTACTCGTTCGTGGCGCACGGCATGACCGCCGGCACCTCCAGCTTCAGCCTGCGCAGGGCCAGCGCCGACGAGTGGACCTTCGTGGCGCGCAACGACCCGCACGGACTGTTCCGGCTCTTCTCCGCCGCTTCGCTCACGCTGACCAGCCGCATGAAGGTGGGTCCGCAGGGCGTGCAGCCATTGCTGTTCACCGCCGCGCAGCCCGACGGGAGCGATCAGCAGGCCGAGGTGCAGTTCGACTGGGCCGCGAAGCGCGCCACCGGCACAGTCGAAGGCAACAGGATCGACATGGCACTGAGGGCCGGCGTCCAGGACGACCAGTCGGTACAGGTCGCACTGATATACGCCCTGCTCGGCGGCCATACGCCTTCCGGCATCGCGCTCTTCGACAAGGATGGCATCCGCGACTACGACTACGCGCGTGTCGGCGAAGAGACCTTGCATACGCCCATGGGAGATGTGGCCACCGTCGTCTACGAAAGCCACAAGGCCTACTCGCCGCGCCGCACCCGCTTCTGGTGCGCCCCGCAGTACGACTACGTGCCGATGCGCGCCGAGCAGAAACGCGACAGCGAAGTGCAGTGGACCATGGAAATCCGCTCCGTCCAGCTCAAATAGTCACCGCCCACTCTCAAGGGATCGACGCGACGGCGGCTTTAGGCCTTGGGCAGCGTGACGCCCTGCTGGCCCATGTACTTGCCGCCGCGGTCGCGGTAAGAAGTTTCGCAGACCTCGTCCGACTCGAAGAACAGCATCTGCGCCACGCCCTCATTGGCGTAGATCTTGGCCGGGAGCGGCGTCGTGTTCGAGAACTCGAGCGTCACGTGCCCTTCCCACTCAGGCTCGAGCGGCGTGACATTGACGATAATGCCGCAGCGCGCATAGGTCGACTTGCCCAGGCACACCGTCAGCACCGAGCGCGGAATGCGGAAGTACTCGACCGTGCGGGCCAGCGCGAAGGAATTGGGCGGGATGATGCACACGTCCGCGCTCACGTCGACGAAACTCTTGGCGTCGAACTGCTTCGGATCGACGATGGTCGAATTGATGTTGGTGAAGATCTTGAATTCGCGCGCGCAGCGCACGTCGTAGCCGTAGCTCGAAGTGCCGTAGGAAATGATCTTGCGCTCGCCCTCGGCGCGCACCTGGCCGGGCGCGAACGGCTCGATCATGCCCTGCTCGGCCGCCATGCGCCGGATCCACTTGTCTGACTTGATGCTCATGCGATAGTCCTAAAGGTTCTCTGCTAGCTCTCTTCGACGACGATCTGCGGGAACTGGCCGCGCCGGTCGCGCCCTCGCCGGGCCAGCGCGCCGGCGGTGTGGCGCGCCATTTCCACGTAGGCCGTGGCGCGCGGCGTGCCCGGCGCACTGACCACGGTCGGCGCGCCGCCATCAGCTTCCGCGCGGATGTGCCCATCGAGCGGGAGCGAGCCCAGCAGCTGCACGCCATATTCGGCCGCCATGCGCGCGCCGCCGCCGGCGCCGAAGATATGCTCGACGTGCCCGCAATTGCTGCACACGTGCAGGCTCATGTTCTCGACGATGCCGAGCACTGGCACCGCCACCTTCTCGAACATCGCCAGGCCCTTGCGCGCGTCGGCAAGGGCCAGATCCTGCGGCGTGGTCACGATCACCGCACCCGACACGGGCACGCGCTGCGCGAGCGTGAGCTGGATGTCGCCGGTCCCCGGCGGCATGTCGACCACGAGGTAATCGAGCTCGCCCCAGGCCGTGTCACCGAGCAACTGGGTCAGGGCCTGCGTCACCATCGGCCCGCGCCAGACCACCGCCTGGCCCGCATCCACCAGGAAGCCAATGGACATCGCCTTGAGGCCGTGCGCCTCGAGCGGCACCAGGTGTTTGCCGTCGGGCGCGGTCGGCCGCTGCCCCTCGAGGCCCAGCATCAGCGGCTGGCTGGGCCCGTAGATGTCGGCGTCGAGGATGCCAACGCGGGCACCACCGGCCGCCCAGGCGAGCGCCAGGTTGGCCGCGACCGTCGACTTGCCCACGCCACCCTTGCCGCTCGCCACCGCGACGATATTGCTCACGCCGGGCAGGGGCTTGAGCGGCCGCTGAACGCTGTGGGCAACAATGGTGGCGCGCAGATCACAGCGCACGGCGCAATCAGGGAACCCGGCCCGCGCCAGGTGCGAAGCCAAGGCAGACCGGAACTGCTCCACATATCCGGCTACCGGGATGCCCAGTTCGATCGTTCCGGCAACTTCGCACGCCGAGACTTTGAGGTCCGCGAGCGCCGCCGCTTCGGCCAGCGTCTGCTGCAGGTATGGGTCCGTGTACTGCTCCACGACGGTGCGAATTTTGTGAGCTGCATCAGCCATCGGAACGGGTACCGGAGGGGTGAAATCGGGGCCGGGATTCTAGCCTGTCGCAGGTCGCGCCGCAGACCGGACGCAGGTCACAGGCGGTCCGGCCGCCCATGGCATAATGTTCAATCCATGGCCTTTCTTTCGAATTTTCGTGCGGACCGGCTGATCGCCCAGATCAGGTCGACCAATGACATCCTGGGCACCGAGGCCCAGAAGGCCGTCGCCAAGCTCAAGGAACTGGGTCCCGCGGGCATTCCGGCGGTGCTGGCAGCCCTCCCGGACGCCGACAAGCACGCCACCGTGGCCTTTGTCGACGTGCTGGCGGCCCTGGCCAACGTCAAGAGTTTCCCCGTGTACGTCGAGGCGCTCGTGCAGGGGAGCCCGCGGGTCATCGCCGGCGTGGCCTGGGCGCTGACCAGCAGTCGCAGCTACCCCCCGCTCCTGCTGCTCGATGCGTTGGCGAAACCCGGCGTTTCCAAATCCGCCGTGCTCGAGGTCATCAATGCGCAGCGCACCCGTTTCAGCGTGCGCGAGCTCCTGACCGCCGCCTACGCCCAGGAGCCGAACGAAAAGGCGGCCCTGTTCCGCATCATCAGCGAAACGGTCGATGACGCCGGGGTGCCCGAACTCCTCGGCCGCCTGCAGGGCAAGGATTCGATGGCGCGGTTGCTGATCCTGGGGATCCTCGGCCGTTTCAACCGCCCGGACGTGCGCACCGCGCTCCAGGCTCAGCTCTCCGACGGCAACAAGCTGGTTCGCTCGGCGGCGCTGGCAGCGCTCGCCAGGATGGACGGCCCGATCGAGGTGGAGCGCATCTGCGCGCTGCTGCTCGACCCCGAGATCGAAGTGCAGAACCGCGCGGTCGAAGTGCTGATCAAGGCGAAGGATCCGCAGACGATCCGCTACCTGGTGCCGGTGCTGAAGGACGAGAACGAGTACGCGCGCCGCTCGGCCGTGGAAGTGCTGAACGAAATCGGCAACGCCGGCTCGGTCAAGTTCCTGCTGGCCGCCATCAAGGATTCCGACTGGTGGGTGCGCTCGCGCGCCGGCGATGCACTCGGCAAGATCGGCGGGCCAAAAGTGATCGACGCGGTGCTGGAACTGGCGCGTGACAAGGACGAAGACATCCGCCGCGCGGCCATCGAGATCCTGAACCAGACCAAGGACGAGCGCGCCATTGCGCAACTGATCGAGGCGACGCGTGACAAGGACTGGTGGGTGAGCGAACGCGCCGTGGACGCGCTGGCCGAGATCGGCAGCGCCCAGGCGATGCCGCGCCTCAGGGAAATGCTGCAGACGGCGCCTGCCAAGGCGTTGCCGGTCGTGGTGCGGGCGGTCGGCAAGATCGGCAATGCCGAGCACGTCGGCCTGATCACGCCATTCCTCGCTCGCAGCGAGAAGGAGATTCGCGTTGAGGCGATCGGCGCGCTCGCCAAGCTGGCGAGCGAGGAGCTGGCCGACCAGATCAGCGTGCAGATCCAGGGCCAGGTGAGCAATGCCGACCAGACCGTGGCCATGGCCGCGCAGCGCGCGCTCACCGAGCTGGAGGTGCGCTTCTCCTCGGGCGTGCAGCCCCTGGTCGCATCGGGCTCGCGCACTGTGGCAGGCGGGAACTCCGGCAGCCAGATGCCGCGTGACGCGCGGACCACGCCCGCGGCTGGGCAGTCGGCGCGCACGCTGCTGATCCCGGAGAAGGACGTCGCCGCAACGCTGCAGCAGGCCGCGGCCGAATCGACTTCGCAACGGCTCGACATCGCCACGCTCAGGCCCGGCGACATGGTCGAGGGGCGCTACAAGTATATCGACAAGATCGGCAAGGGCGCCTTCGGCACCGTGCTGTTGATGGAAGACACGGTGGTCGACGAGCGGCTGATCCTCAAGTTCCTCAATCCGAATGTCGCTGAGGACGAAGAGGTCATGAAGCGCTTCGTACACGAGCTGCGCTATTCGCGCAAGATCACGCACCAGAACGTGATCCGCATCTATGACTTTCTGTTCATCCAGGGCAACTACGCCATTTCGATGGAGTACTTCCCTTCGCACACGCTGGCGGGGGAAATCGTCAACGAGAAACCGGTGGAGCTCAAGCGCGCCATCGGCTTCGGCATCGACATGTGCACGGGCATGATCGTGGCCCACCAGGTGGGCATCGTGCACCGCGACCTCAAGCCCGCCAACGTGCTGATCAACGACGAGGGGTTGCTCAAGATCGTGGACTTCGGCGTGGCCGCCGCGCACCGCGAGGGCGACACGCAGCTGACCAAGACCGGCTACGTGATCGGCAGCCCCAAGTACATGGCGCCTGAGCAGATCCTCGGCAAGAAAGTCGACGAACGTGCCGACGTCTACGCGGTCGGGGTCATGCTCTATGAAATGCTCACCGGCGTGCCGCCGTATGCACGGGGCGATCACATGTCGGTCATGTACCAGCACGTGCAGGGCCGCGCCCGCCCACCCTGCGAGGTCAACCCGGCGCTCTCCAAGGAGCTGGGTGAACTGATCATGCGCGCCATGGCAGTCGACAAGACCAAGCGATTCCAGAACATGGAAGAACTGCGCACCGCTTTGCAGCGTTTCCAGTAGGATTGCGGCCGGAACATGGCACGCATCGACGCCTTTCTCAAGCTGGGCACCCAGCAGGGTTGCTCGGACATTCACCTCGCGGTCGGCATTCCGCCGATGCTGCGGCTCCATGGCGACCTGGTGCCGATCAAGTTCCGCGACCTGCGCGACGCCGAGCTCGAGAGCTATATCGCCGAGATCCTGACCCAGAACCAGACCGACCACTTCGCGCGCGGGAACGACCTCGATTTCTCGTACATTTCCGCCGATGGCGGGCGCTTCCGCGTCAACGTCTACCGCAAGGACACCGGCGTCGGCGCTACCTTCCGGGCCATTCCAGCCGAAGTGCCGACGCTCGAATCACTCCGCCTGCCGGCCGTAATCACCAAACTGTGCGACTACCACCAGGGCATGATCCTGGTGACCGGCTCGACCGGCACCGGCAAATCGACCACGCTGGCGGCGATGATCGACCTGCTGAACCGCACCCGCAAAGTCAACATCATCAGCCTCGAGGATCCGATCGAGTTCGTCCACCGCAGCAAGCAGAGCCAGGTGATCCAGCGCGAGCTCGGCACGCATATTCCGAGTTTCGCCGAGGGCGTGCGCGCCGCCATGCGCGAGGACCCGGACGTTATCCTGGTCGGCGAGCTGCGTGACGCCGACACGATCCGCATGGCCATGACCGCGGCGGAGACCGGCCACCTGGTGCTGGGCACGCTCCACACCACCAGCGCCGTCAAGACCATCGACCGCATGATCGACGCGCTGCCATCCGAGGAGCGCGAGCAGACCAAGAGCTTCCTGTCGCAGAGCCTGCTGGCGGTGGTCACCCAGCTGCTGGTCAAGTCCCACGATGGGCGCAGTCGGCGCGCGATCTGCGAAATCATGGTGATGACCAAGGCTATCGGCAAGCTGATCATGACCGACCAGACGCATCAGCTGCCCAGCCAACTGCAGACCGGCAAGGATTTCGGCATGCAGATGTTCGATCAGGCGCTGTTGACCGCGGTGCAGTTGCGCGAGATCGATCCGGACGACGCCTATGGTTACGCCACGGAGAAGCGTCTGCTGCAGAAGTTCGTCACCGATACGACGATGATCAGCAAGGTCGACGCGCCGCCTGCCACGCCGCCTGCCCCGCCGCCTGCGCCGGCCGCCTAGGAATACTGCCGTGGCACAGATCGACGCACTGCTGGAAGAAGTCCTCAAGCGCAAGGGTTCCGACCTGCACCTGATCGCCGGCGACCCGCCGCGCGTGCGGCGTTATGGCGATCTCGCGCCGCTCAGCAACGAGTTACTGACGCCCGATTTCGTCAAGCAAGCGCTCTACGAAATCATGCCGCGCAAGTCGGTCGAGCGCTTCGAAGCGCAAGACGGCGCTGATTTTGCCTACGCGCTGGCCGGTCACGGCCGCTTCCGCGTCAACGTGCTGCGGCAGATCGCGGGCATGGGCGCGGTGTTTCGCGCGATCCCCTCGAGTGCGCTCACGCTCGAGCAGCTGAAGATGCCGCCGGCCGTGCACCAGCTGTGCCGCTCCAGCAACGGGCTGATCCTGGTCACCGGCAAGACCGGCTCGGGAAAATCCACTTCGCTCGCAGCCATGATCGACGAGATCAACAAGCGCATCAAGGGCCACATCATCACCGTCGAGGACCCGATCGAGTTCGTGCATCCACGCCACAACTGCCTGATCAGCCAGCGTGAAATCGGTGCGCATACGTCTTCGTTTTCCTCCGCCCTGCTATCGGCGTTGCGCGAGGACCCCGATGTCATCCTGGTTGGCGAGCTGCGTGATCTCGAGACGATGAGCACGGCAATCACCGCGGCCGAGATGGGCATCCTGGTGATGGCAACGCTCCACACCAACGGCGCGGCGCCCACTGTCGACCGCATGGTCAACGCCTTTCCGTCCGATAAGCAGTCGCATGTGCGCACCATGCTGTCGACCTCGCTGCGCGGCGTGATCTCGCAGCAGCTGCTGCAGCGTGCCGATGGCCAGGGGCGGGTCGCGGCCCTGGAGATCCTCATCAACACGCCGGCGTCAGCCAACCTGATCCGGCAGGGCAAGCTCGATCAGATTGAGACCGTGATGCAGTCCGGCGGCGCGCTCGGCATGCGCACCATGGACATGGCGATCCAGCAGCTGTTCGACCAGGGCACAGTCACGGGCGCGGAGGCCTACAAGAAAGCCATCAACAAGGCCAAGTTCGAGCCGTACAAGGAAGCCCGGTAGGGCCTGCTCAAGCGATGCACCGCAAAATCCTGGTCACCCATGCACTGCCCTATGCCAATGGCTCGCTGCACCTCGGCCACGTCATCGAGGCGGTGCAGACCGATGTCTGGGTACGCTTCCAGCGCCTGCGCGGCCACGACTGCCTGTTCGTCTGCGCCGAGGATTCACACGGCACGCCGATCATGATCCGGGCACAGCAGCAGGGGCAGAGCGCCGAGCAGCTAATCGCCGCCATGGCGGCCGAGCACCAGCGCGACTACCACGACCTGCTGGTGGCGCACGATCATTTCCACTCCACGCACAGCGAGGAGAATCGCCGCTACACCTTCGAGCTGTACGCGCGCTTGCGCGACGCGGGCTACATCAGCCGCCGCGCCGTGCGCCAGGCCTACGACGAGCAGGCGCAGATGTTCCTGCCGGACCGCTACGTGCGCGGCATCTGCCCGGTCTGCAAGAGCGCGGACCAGTACGGCGACAGCTGCGAGGTGTGCGGCGCGACCTATACGCCCGCCGACCTGATCGACGCGGTCTCGACACTGAGCGGCACGGCGCCGGTGTGGCGCGAGTCGGAGCACCTGTTCTTCAAGCTCGGCGCCTTCGAGCCCATGCTGCGCGGCTGGCTGGCGGCCGGCGAGCAGGGCAGCGCCGTGCGCGCCAAGCTCGACGAATGGTTTGCGGCCGGGCTCCAGGACTGGGACATCTCGCGCGACGCGCCTTACTTCGGCTTCGAGGTGCCGGACGCGCCCGGCAAATATTTCTACGTCTGGTTCGATGCGCCGATCGGCTACATCGCCAGTTTCGAGGCGCTGCGGGCGCAGCGCGGACTCGACTTCGACAGCTACTGGAAATCGGAGACGCAGAGCGAGCTGTACCATTTCATCGGCAAGGACATCAGCTACTTTCACAACCTGTTCTGGCCCGCCGTACTGCACGGCGCAGGCTACCGCCGTCCGACCGGCGTCAACGTGCACGGGTTCCTCACCGTCAACGGCCAGAAGATGTCCAAGTCGCGCGGCACCTTCGTAACCGCGCGCCGCTACCTCGATCACCTGCCCGCCGAGCCGCTGCGCTACTACTTCGCCGCCAAGCTCACCAGCGGCATCGAAGACATCGACATGAACCTCGATGATTTCCTGGCGCGCACCAATTCCGACCTGGTCGGCAAGTTTGTCAACATCGCCAGCCGCTGCGCGGGTTTCATCGAGCGCGGTGGCGGCCGACTGGACACGCAACTGCCCGACCCCGCGCTGTACGCCGAGTTCGTGGCAGCCGGCGAGCGGATCGCGGGGCTGTACGAGCAACGCGAATACGGTGCCGCCATCCGTGAAATCATGGCGCTGGCCGACCGCGCCAACCGCTACGTCGACCTGCACAAGCCCTGGGCGCTCGCCAAGGATCCCGCGCAGGCGCCGCGGGTGTTGGCCGTGGCGACGCAGGGCATCAACCTGTTCCGGGCGTTGATGATCTATCTCACGCCGGTCCTGCCGCGCATGAGTGGGGCCGCAGGGCGGTTCCTCGGCAAGCCCATTACCGCCTGGAGCGACGTGGCCACACCGCTCCTCGGCGTGCCGCTCGGCGCCTACGAGCCGCTGGCCACGCGCCTGGACCCGGCACTCGTGGGGCGCCTGATCGAGGCGCCGCCAGCTCCGGCCGCGCCAGCGGCGGCACCGCTCGCAGCGCCAGTCTCACGCCCCGCTACGGCGCCTGCCAGCAACACCATTGGCATCGATGATTTTTCCAGGATCGAACTGCGGGTTGCGCGCGTGATTGCGGCCGAGCGGGTCGAAGGATCCGACAAGCTCCTGCGCCTCAGCCTGGACCTGGGCGCCGAGCCGCGCCAGGTGCTATCGGGAATCCGCGCAAGTTACGCGCCCGAACAGCTCGTAGGCCGGCTGGTCATCGTGGTTGCGAACCTGGCGCCGCGCAAGATGCGCTTCGGCGTCTCCGCCGGGATGGTGCTGTGCGCGAGTGGCGAGGGAGACGGCGTGTTCCTGCTTGGCGCGGACAGCGGCGCCCTGCCTGGGATGAAAGTCACCTGACACCCGCTGCGGCGTCCGCCACGAAAGTGGCGGCGGCAGCGCGGCCAAGCCGCGCTACGGTCGCCGCCCGCGCAGGCGCTGTGCGCGCCAGTAGCGGATCAGCAGGTAGCCGGCAGCCATTCCTCCCAGGTGCGCGAAATGCGCCACGCCCTGGTCGCTCTGGAACACGCCCAGGTACAGCTCCATCAATCCGTACAGCGTGACGAACAGCCACGCTGGCATCGGAATCGGCGGAAACAGCAGCATCAGGCGCCGGTGCGGGTAAGCCATTCCGTAGCACAACAACAAGCCAAAGATGCCCCCTGACGCGCCCAGCGTCGGCGCCAGGCTCGGGTAGATGGTGGCGGTCACGATCAGCTGAGTTACGCCGGCGCCTACCACGCAAACCAGGTAGAAGACCCGGAACCGTGCGGCACCGAGCAGGTCCTCGACGTCCGGCCCGAACATGAACAACGCAAACATGTTGGCGAACAGGTGCAGAGGACCAGAATGCAGGAAGGCATAGCTGACGAGCTGCCAGGGCTCAAAGGGCAGGCCGCCAGTGAGCTGGCTGGAATGGAGCGGCCAGAGCTCGAACCAGTCGTAGGGCTGCTGCGGCAGGTAGGTCTGCGCCGCGAATACCGCCAGGTTGGCGATCAGCAGCGCACGCACAGTCGGGGTGAGTCTCGCAAACATCGTCGCTCGCCAAATTCCTTTAATATCGGGCGCTCATTGTGCCATTGCAGGTGGACGTGCATGCGGCGAGTTGCAGCGGAGGAGATCGACGCGCTCCTGCCGCAAACCCAATGCGCGCGCTGCGGCTATGCCGGCTGCCGGCCCTACGCGGAGGCCCTGGCCAGCGGCACGGCAGGGCTGAATCAATGCCCGCCGGGAGGAACCACGTTGATCGGGCGGCTCGCCGCTCTGCTCGGGCGCGAGTCCCTGCCACTCAATCCGCGCCACGGGGACGAAACTCCCGCTCGGCTCGCGTGGATCGATCCCGATGCCTGCATAGGCTGCGCGCGCTGTCTGCCGCCCTGTCCGGTGGACGCGATACTGGGTGCCGCGCGCGAGCTCCACACCGTGATCCCGTCGTGGTGCACGGGTTGCGAGCTGTGCCTGCCTGCCTGCCCGGTCGATTGCATCCACATGCTGGACTGGCCCGCGGAGGCACCGCCCCCGCCCCGCCCCGCCGACAATCGCGCGCGCTTCCTCGCACACGAGGCCCGCCGGGCCGCTGCGGCGTTGGAGCGCGAGCGAACGCTGCACGACCTCAAGCTGGCCGCGACACCGGCAGGCGGCACCACCCCATGACACCCGCTGCAATTGCGCGCTTCTACACGGCCCTGGAGGCCGCGAACCCACAACCGCGCAGCGAGCTCAACTACCAATCCCCCTATCAGCTGCTGGTCGCGGTCATACTTTCCGCACAGGCCACGGACAAGAGCGTAAACCTCGCCACCGCCGCGCTGTTCCGCGTCGCCCCCGCCCCCGCCTCGATGTTGGCGCTTGGCCTCGCCGGGCTACGGCGCCAGATCCGCACGATTGGATTGTTCAATGCCAAGGCCAGACACATCATCGCCTCGACCCGGATCCTGATCGAACGACACGGCGGCCAGGTGCCCGCAGGCCGCGCCGCGCTCGAGGAGCTCCCAGGCGTAGGCCGCAAGACCGCGAACGTCGTGCTCAACGCCGCGTTCGGCGAGCCGACCATCGCCGTCGATACGCACATATT
Organism: Gammaproteobacteria bacterium; assembly: GCA_025359205.1. Classification (GTDB taxonomy): domain Bacteria; phylum Pseudomonadota; class Gammaproteobacteria; order Steroidobacterales; family Steroidobacteraceae; genus FEN-1191. The sequence goes on along the minus strand of JANYHD010000016.1, from coordinate 52,405 downwards.
CCGTGTCGCCAATCGCACCGGGCTTGCGCCGGGACGCACGCCGCGCGCGGTCGAAGAGCTTTTGCTCGCCGTCACCCCGGCGCGATTCCGCCAGAACGCACACCACTGGCTGCTGCTGCACGGCCGCTACGTCTGCAAGGCGCGCCGCCCCGAATGCCCGCGCTGCGCAGTGCGCCAGTGGTGCGGGTTTGGCGCAAAGGTGACGGCATGAGTCTGTACGCCGGCCAGGATCGCGAGCAGCTGCGCGCCGCCTGGCGCGAGTCCTGGCAACGCTGTCTGCAGGGTCTGCCGCTCGCGCCACTGCAGGCGCAGATGAGCGACCTGATCAGAATGCACCCTGAATACACGCAGCACCTGGACGGCCTCATGGCGGCGGATAGCACCGCAGCTGCGGCTGCCGCCAGCACCAACGCCTTCCTGCACCTTGCACTGCACCTCGCGCTGCGTGAGCAACTCGCCACCAACCGACCGGCTGGCATCGCACTGGTGCATCAGCGCCTGGCGGCCGCGCACGGCGACGCTCATGCCGCCGAGCATCGCATGATCGAGACACTGGGCCAGGTGTTGTGGGATGCGCAGCGCGCCGGCCGCATGCCCGACGAGCAGCTGTACCTCGAGGCGCTGCGCAGACTCTAGTGCCTGTTTGCGTTCAGCGGATCGCTGCGTACGCCGGCCGCTACGCCTGCCGCCACATGCAGCGCGGCAGCGCGAAATGCGAGCGCTCAGTGTTGTCGCCATCCAGCGGATGCGGGAATTGTGCCGCGTAGCCTGAACCGAATGCGCAATCGCGCCGCAGGAACGTGAATTCCGCCAAAGGTGGAATGGCGAGGCCGCCTTTCTTCAGCAACGGCGAGCTGTTGTTGGGATGGATGTGCACGCAGGCGTGCGTCTGCAGGATCTTCTCGAAGGCGCGCGCGGCCAGGCCGAAGAAGGCTTCGTTCCAGAACTGGTCGAGCAGGTGAAACTCCGCGACGATCATGCGGAAGCGCCGCATCAGCCGATCGGAGGTGCCCAGCACCACCTCGTATTCGAAGCCCTCGATATCGATCTGCAACATCAGGTCGGAATCGGCACGCAGCGCTGCACCGGCCACCCAATCATCCAGGGTCATGAAGTCGTCATTGGTGGTGACGCCCAGGTACTTGCGCACGAAGTGAAAGCGCTCGTGCAGCGCGCCGGGATGCGCGACCGACCGGTCGGCAAGGTAGACACTGATGTCACGCTCGGCGCAATCCCTCTCGAAGCCCGAGATCAGACCAACGCCAGGCGAAAAACATGCCTCGATGCCTTCGAGGTCGTCAGGCACCAGGTAGCCGCCGTCGCCGGCAGGCCCAAGGCGCAGCAGCGGCTGCGCGCTGGCGAGCGGATGCAGCTTCTCCAGCAGCGCCACGATGCGGGATTTTTCGGTGGCGTCGGTGGGGAACACGCCCCAGGGGCCAAGCAGATCGATGATCGCGGATTTCAGGGGTTTGGCCACGATCCGCCCGTCCTGCAGCTCAGTGCCCGGCGCGCTTCTTCGGCAGGTAGAGATCGGTGAGCGTGCCAGCGTAGGCCTCGGCCGCCATCGCCACGGTCTCCGACAGCGTCGGATGCGGGTGCACCGTCAGGCCAATGTCGTGCGCATCCGCACCCATCTCAATTGCGAGCGCCACTTCGGCAATCAGCTCGCCGGCGTTGGGGCCGACGATGCCGCCGCCGACGACCCGCTGAGTGGCAGGATCGAACAGCAGCTTGGTGAAACCCTCATCGCGCCCGAGCGAGAGCGAGCGACCACTGGCGGCCCAGGGAAACACGGCCTTCTCTACCGTGATGCCCTGGGCTTTTGCGCCTGATTCGGTCACGCCCGCCCAGGCCACTTCCGGATCGGTGTAGGCGACCGATGGGATCACGCGTGCGTCAAAGAAACTCTTCTGGCCGGCAGCCACTTCCGCAGCGACCTTGCCCTCGTGCGTGGCCTTGTGCGCCAGCATCGGCTGGCCGACCACATCGCCGATCGCAAAAATGTGCGGCACGTTGGTGCGCTGCTGCCTGTCGACCGCAATGAAACCGCGCTCGCTGACCGCAACGCCGGCGGCCTCGGCATTGAGCGCCCGCCCGTTGGGCACGCGCCCTACCGCCACCAGCACGCGATCGAAGCGCTGGACGCTCGCGCCCTTGGCATCCTCGAAGCTCACCTGCAGGCCATCCTTTGCAGCAGCGACCGCGGTCACCTTCGTGCCCAACAGGATCTGTTCGTAGCGCGCCTTCAGGCGCTTCTCGAGCGGACGCACCAGATCGAGGTCGCACCCGGGCATGAGCTGCGCGGTCAGCTCGACCACGCTGATCTTTGCGCCCAGTGCCTCGTACACGGTGGCCATCTCGAGGCCGATGATCCCGCCGCCGATGACCAGCATGCGGCCGGGATTCTCGGCCAGCTCGAGCGCACCGGTCGAATCCACCACGCGCGGGTCGCGCGGCATGAACGGCAGCGCGATCGGCTCGGACCCGGCCGCAATGACGCATTGCCCGAAGCGGACGCGCTGGCTCTTGCCTTCGTGCGTGATTTCCATGACGTGCGCACTCAGGAACACGCCGGTGCCGCGCAGCACCTCGACCTTGCGTTGCTTCGCGAGGCCGGCCAGGCCGCCGGTCAGCTTGCCTACGACCTTGCTCTTCCAGTCGCGCAGCTTGGCGAAATCGACGCGCGGCGCACCGAACTCGACACCGTGTGCACCCATCGCGCGTGCTTCGTCGATGACCTTGGCTGCGTGCAGCAGGGCTTTCGACGGGATGCAGCCCACATTCAGGCACACACCGCCCAGTGTCGCCCAGCGATCCACCAGCATGACCTTGAGCCCCAGGTCGGCCGCGCGGAACGCCGCCGTGTAGCCACCCGGGCCAGCACCCAGCACCAGCAATTCGATTTCGCGATCGGCCGCGGGTTCGGGCCCCGCCGCCGCGACAGCGCTCGCAGCAGCGGACGCGGACGGCGCCGCTGCGGGAGCGGAGGCGGCTGCGGCCGGCACAACACTGGCGCCAGCGCCGGCTGCCTCGACGCGCGCGAGCAGCGTTCCCTGCGACACCTTGGCGCCGGGCGCCACCAGCACCTCGACCACGCGGCCGGCGGCGCTGGCAGGCACGTCCATCGTGGCCTTGTCGGTCTCGAGCGTGACGATCGGCGCTTCGAGCGCGATCACATCGCCAGGCTTGACTAGCACGTCGATGACCAGGACATCCTTGAAACCGCCGATATCCGGGCAGGCGATGTCCGTCAGGCTCACGGCACCGCCTCGAGCAGGCCCGCAACGTCGTTGAGCTGCGCCGCCAGCGCGGTGCTGAAGCGCGCGCCGTCGGCCCCGTCGATGACGCGATGATCGTAGGAGAGCGAGAGCGGCATCATCAGCCGCGGCACGAACGCGCCGTCGCGATACACGGGCTTCATCTGCGAGCGGGACACACCGAGGATCGCCAGCTCCGGCGCGTTGATGATCGGGGTGAAAGCCGTGCCTCCGATCCCTCCCAGGCTCGACACCGTGAAGCAGCCGCCCTGCATTTCTGCGCCGCTGAGCTTGCCCGCGCGCGCCTTCTCGGACAGCGTGGCCAATGCCCGCGCCAGCTCATACACGTCTTTCTTGTCCGCGTCGCGGATCACCGGCACCAGCAGTCCGTTGGGCGTATCGGCCGCAAAGCCCAGGTGCAGGTATTTCTTGTAGACCAGGTTCTCGCCACTGGCGTCGAGCGAAGCGTTGAAATGCGGGAATTGCAGCAGCGTGCGCACCACGGCGCGCAGCACGAAGGCGAGCGGCGTGAGTTTCACGCCCTGCGCAGCGGCGCGGTCCTTGAGCTTGACGCGCGCGGCTTCCAGGTCAGTGATGTCCGCTTCGTCGAACTGCGTGACGTGGGGCAGGTTGACCCAGCTGGCGTGCAGGCGCGGCCCGGAGATCCGCTTGATCCGGCCCAAAGGTTTGATCTCGATCGCGCCGAACTGCGCGAAATCGGGAATCTGGATGCGCGGCAGGCCGGCTCCCGCCGGCACTGCACTCGCCGCGGCCGCTCCGATTCCAACCGTCAGCAGGCTCTTTACGAAAGCCTTGACGTCGTCCTCGACGATGCGGCCCTGGCGCCCACTGCCACGCACGCGGGCGAGATCGACGCCCAGCTCGCGCGCGAATCGACGCACCCCGGGACTCGCGTGCGCGGCGGCAAAGCCTGCTTCGTTGACCGGAGCGGCCGCGGCCGCGGCAGCGGGTGCCGGCATGGCGGCAGGCGCGGGCGGCGGTGCTGCGGGCGTTGCGGCTGGTGCGGCCACAGGCGCCGCAGGCGCGGCTGCTACCGGGGTTGTGGCCGCGGGCGCTGCCACCGCGGCGGCGCCCTCGACGCTCAACATGGCCAGCGGCGTACCCGTGGATACCAGCCCGCCCTTCTGCACCAGCAGTTTCTCGATGACGCCCGCCGCCGGCGAGGGCACATCCATGGTGGCCTTCTCGGTCTCGAGAGTCAGCAATGGCGTGTCGGCTTCGACGCGATCGCCGGGCTTGACCAGCACGTCGATGATCGTCACATCCTTGAAGCCGCCCAGGTCGGGCACCAGAATTTCGCGCGAGGCCAAGCTGCAGGCTCCTGTCAGCTGTTGAAGGGGTTAGGCTTGGCGGTATCGATGCCGAGCTGCTTGAGCGCTTCAACTACGGTGCGGCGGTCGATCTGGTCGCCATCGGCCAGCGCCTTGAGCGCGGCGAGCGCAATGAAGTTGCGGTCGACTTCGAAATGGCGGCGCAGCGGCGCGCGCGCATCGGAGCGCCCGAAGCCATCCGTGCCGAGTGTCACGTAGGCGCCCGGCACCCATTGGCGGATCTGGTCGGCCACGGTGCGCATGTAGTCGCTGGCGGCGACGACGGGCGCGCGCTGTTCGGCCAGCAGTGTCTGCACATAAGGCACGCGCGGCGGCTCAGAGGGATGCAGCAAATTCCAGCGCTCGCAATCGAGCGCCTCGCGGCGCAGCTCGCTGAAGCTGGTGATCGAGTACACGTCGACCGGGATCTTGAATTGCTTTTCGAGGATATCGGCTGCCGCCAGCACTTCGCGCAGGATCGTGCCACTGCCGAGCAGCGTGCTGCGCACCTTGCCCTTGCCTCCCGTGCGCAGCCGATAACCCCCGCGCACGATGCCGGCGGCAGCGCCCTCGGGCAGTGCGGGTTGCGCGTAGTTCTCGTTCATCACCGAGATGTAATAGAAGATCCCTTCGCCATCGACGTACATGCGCTTGAGGCCATCCTGGATGATGACCGCCAGTTCGTAGGCGTAGGCCGGATCGTAGGCACGGCAGTTGGGCACGGTCGTGGCCAGCAGCTGGCTGTGGCCGTCCTGGTGCTGCAATCCCTCGCCCGCGAGCGTGGTGCGGCCTGCAGTGGCGCCCAGCAGAAAGCCGCGCGCGCGCATGTCGCCGGCAGCCCAGAAGAAATCGCCAACGCGCTGGAAGCCGAACATCGAATAGAAAATGTAGAACGGCACCATCGGCACGCCGTGATTGACGTATGAGGTGGCCGCGGCAATCCACGAGCAGGTGGAACCCGCCTCGTTGATGCCCTCTTCCAACATCTGTCCCTGCTTGTCCTCGCGGTAGGACATCAACTGGTCGGCATCCTGCGGCGTGTATAGCTGCCCAACTGAGGAATAGATGCCGATCTGGCGGAACAGGCCTTCCATGCCGAAGGTGCGCGCTTCGTCGGGCACGATCGGCACCACGTGCTTGCCCAGGCTCTTGTCCTTCAGCAGTACGCCGAGGATGCGCACGAAGGCCATGGTCGTGGAAATCTCGCGCTCGCCGGTGCCATCGAGCACCGACTGGAACGCGGCGAGTGCCGGCACCGGCAGCTGCATCGCACCGCTCTTGCGCTGCGGCAGGAAGCCCCCGAGCGTCGCGCGGCGCTCGAGCAGATACTTCATTTCTTCGCTGTCCGCTGCAGGCTTGCGGAACGGCAGCTTGGTAATGTCGTCGTCGCTGACCGGAATGTTGAAGCGATCGCGCAGTTCCCGCAGCGACTCGTCGCCGAGCTTCTTTTGCTGGTGCGCCACCATCTGGCCTTCGGCTTCCTTGCCGAGGCCGAAACCCTTGACCGTCTTGGCGAGAATCACCGTCGGCCGACCGTCGGAATGTATCGCCGCGGCATACGCGGCGTACACCTTGCGCGCGTCGTGGCCGCCGCGGTTGAGCCGCCAGATGTCCTCATCCGACATGTTGGCGACCATCTCCTTGAGGCGCGGATTCTTGCCGAAGAAATGCTCGCGCGTGTAGGCGCCGCCCTTGGCCTTGAAGTTCTGGTATTCCCCGTCGACGCATTGCTCCATGACCTGGCGCAGCAGGCCGTCGGTGTCGCGCGCCAGCAGCGGATCCCAGCGCGAACCCCAGATGACCTTGATCACGTTCCAGCCGGCGCCGAGGAAGGCGGCCTCCAGTTCCTGGATGATCTTGCCGTTGCCGCGCACCGGCCCGTCGAGCCGCTGCAGGTTGCAATTGATGACGAACACCAGGTTGTCGAGTTGTTCGCGCACCGGCATGGTGAGCGCGCCCATCGATTCCGGTTCGTCCATTTCGCCGTCGCCACAGAAGGCCCAGACCTTCTGATCGGAGGGGCTCACCAGGCCGCGATGTTCCAGGTAGCGTGTAAAGCGCGCCTGGTAGATGGCCATCATCGGCCCGAGGCCCATCGACACGGTGGGGAACTGCCAGTAGTCGGGCATCAGCCATGGATGCGGGTAGGAACTGAGGCCCCCGCCATCGACCTCCTGGCGGAATCGTCGCAATTGGTCTTCGCTGAGGCGGCCCTCCAGGAAGGAGCGCGCATAGATGCCAGGCGATGAATGCCCCTGCATGAACACCAGGTCGCCCGGATGCGCCGCGGTCGGCGCGCGCCAGAAATGGTTGAAGCCCACTTCGTACAACGTGGCCGAGGAAGCGTAACTGGCGATGTGACCACCGTATTCCGTGGACTTGCGGTTGGCCGACACCACCATCGCCATCGCGTTCCAGCGGATCCACGCCTCGATGCGCCGCTCGAGTTCGCGATTGCCCGGGTACAGCGGCTGCTTGCCGACCGCAATGGTGTTCACGTAGGCGGTGTTCGGGCTGTAGGGCAGGTACGCCCCCGAGCGCCGCGCGTGCTCGACCATGCGGTCGATGAGGAAATGCGCGCGCTCCGGACCTTCAGACTGCAGTACCGAATCGATCGATTCGAGCCATTCGCGTGTTTCCACCGGATCGAGGTCGCCGGGTTCTATGGGCTCACTCATGACTGAAGAAATTACCTTGCGGGACGCTGTGTTAGGATGCGCTGCATACGCGGCGAGGCCGGCGGATCCGCATTATACGCAGATCCTGCCACGCTACCCCCAAGGGCCCGCCCCAATGGTGAACATGCAAGAGCTGACGATACGCCGTCCCGACGACTGGCACCTGCACCTGCGCGACGACGCCGTACTCGCCTCCGTGCTGCCGTTCACGGCACGGCGCTTTGCCCGTGCGGTCGTCATGCCGAACCTGGCGCCGCCGGTCACGAACACGGCCGCGGCGCTCGCGTACCGCGAGCGCATCCTGGCAGCACTTCCCGTCGGTGCCGTATTCACGCCGCTGATGACCCTCTATCTCACTGACACCACCGCGCCCGAGGAAATCGACCGCGCCAGCGCCAGCGGCGCCGTGCTGGGCTGCAAGCTCTACCCGGCCGGTGCGACCACGCACTCGGCGGCCGGCGTCACCGACGTCCGCCGCATCGATGCCGTGCTCGCTCGCATGAGCGAGCGCGCACTCACGCTGCAGGTGCATGGCGAAGTGACCGACCCTGCGGTCGACATCTTCGACCGTGAGGCGCGCTTCATCGATCAGGTGCTCTCGCCCCTGGTCGAGCGTCACCCGCGGCTGCGCGTGGTATTCGAGCACGTGACCACACGGGCCGCCGTCGAATACGTATGCACTGCGCGAGCGGGTGTCGCCGCGACCGTCACGCCGCAGCACCTGCTGTTGAACCGCAATGCACTGTTCCAGGGCGGAATCCGCCCCCATCTCTTTTGCCTGCCGGTACTCAAACGCGAGGCAGACCGCGAGGCGCTGCGCGCGGTGGTGGCCGGCGGCAATCCGCGTTTCTTCCTCGGCACCGACAGCGCACCGCACGCGCGCGCTCTCAAGGAAGCCGCCTGCGGATGCGCCGGCATATTCTCGGCCCATGCCGGCATCGAGCTTTACGCCGAAGTGTTCGAGCAGCTGGGGGTCTTGGAACGACTCGAGGCATTTGCCGCGCATTTCGGCGCCGACTTCTACGGCCTGCCGCGCAACAGCGGCACGCTCACGCTCGAGCGGCGCGCCTGGTCGCCGCCGGCAAGCTACCCGCTGAGCCCGGGCGAGCTGGTGCCGTTCCGCGCCGGCGAGCAGCTGGCCTGGGCGGTGCGCGCATGAACAAAGATGCGCTCGAGCGCCGCATGGCGCGGCGCTTCCGCGGATTCCTGCCGGTGGTCGTCGATGTGGAAACCGGCGGTTTCAATTGCGCGCGCGACGCGCTGCTACAGGTGGCCGCGGTGATGATCGAGCTCGACGACTCAGGCCGGCTCGTGCGTGGCCCCACGCACAGCTACCACGTCAAGCCCTTCGAGGGCGCCAACATCGAGGCGGCCGCGCTGCAGGTCAACAAGATCGACCCATGGCATCCGCTGCGGCCGGCGATCGACGAGCGCGACGCCCTGCAGCGCATCTTCAAGGAGGTCCGCGCCGGCATGCAGCGGGCCGGCTGCAAGCGCGCCATCCTGGTCGGCCACAATGCCTGGTTCGATCTTTCCTTCGTCAATGCGGCCGTTGCGCGCGCTGGCGTCAAGCGCAGCCCGTTTCATCCCTTTTCGAGCTTTGATACGGCGACGCTGGCTGGCGCAGCGCTCGGTCAGACCGTGCTGGCCAAGGCGGCGACTATCGCGGGCCTGGGCTGGGACAACGCCTCGGCACACTCGGCCACCTACGACGCCGAGCGCACTGCCGAACTCTTCTGCACCATCTGCAATGAACTGGCGGGGAGTTTCCAGTGGGCCGAGAACCGCGCCCGCGAACTGGGCTGGCATGACGCCCCCGGCGAAGGCCCGGAGGCGCAGCCCGTTCTCGACGGCGAACCCTGAGATCGAGGCGCCCCCAGGGCCTAACGCTCAGGCCGTCGCTGTAGCCAGCGCACCCGCTTCGGCCAGAATCGTCTTCAGTTCACCGTTGCGGAACATCTCCATCGCGATGTCGCAACCGCCCAGCAGCTCGCCCTTCACGTACAGCTGTGGGTAGGTCGGCCAGTTCGAGTGCTTTTTCAGCGCCTCGCGCATTTCGGCATCCTCGAAGATATTGACGCTGTGAAATGTCGCGCCGAGCTTGCGCAGCGCACCGGCGGTCTGCGCCGAGAATCCGCATTGTGGGAAATCGGGCGTGCCCTTCATGAACAACACCACGGGCGCGCTGCTGAGTTCCTTCCTGATCCGCTCACTGACGTCCATGGCTAGTTCACCTTGAGTTGATTGTTCACGACGCTTACACCCGCGACCGCCAGCGCGCTCCGCTCTGCCGCAGCGCGCTGCGCGGCCGTGGCCACCGTGCCGCGCAGGGTCACTGTGCCACCGGCAGCGCTGACGCTAACGGCCGCTCCACGCAGAGCCGGGTCGACTGCCAGGCGCTCGCGTACCGCGGCATCCAGTGGCGCCGGGCTCGGCGCAACCGCACGAGTATCCGCCGGCGTGCCGCTATGGGGCGCATTGCCGATCACCGCCGCGACGCAGCCGCACAGCATTGCGGCCGAGGCCGCCCCGATGGCGACCGCAACCACGCGCTTCGAGACGGCTCTTGTCATACAAGCGTTGAATTATGGGGGTCGCTGCCCTATTCTTCAAACAGGGCACGCAATTATCTTGCCATCCAGAACAACGACTTAACGAGGCACCCTCCATGAACCCACTCAATTCCGTGCGCGGCTCCATCATTACCGGCGTGATCGTCGCGGCCGTCATCACCGTCGCCATACCGCAGAGTGCCTTCAACGAAATGGGCCTCATCCGCTGGCTGCACATCCTTTCGGGGGTGATGTGGATTGGCTTGCTGTGGTATTTCAACGTCGTGCAGGTGCCGGCTCTCGGCGCCGCGGCAGCCGACAAGGGCGGCCCGGGCGGCGCGGGCATCTCCAAGTACGTAGCCCCACGGGCCCTGCTGTGGTTCCGCTGGGCGGCTGTGGCCACCTGGTTGACCGGGGCCGCTTACCTCATCCGCGGCCAGAATTTCCTGAACGCGTTCACCTTCGGGCATTTTGGCGAAGACATCTATGGGCTGATCATCGGCACGGGCGCCTGGCTCGGCACCATCATGCTGTTCAACGTGTGGGTGTTGATCAATCCCAACCAGATGAAGGTACTGGGCGTGGTTCCAGCTACTGATGAGGAAAAGGTCCGTGCGCGCCGGATCGCGTTGCTGGCCTCGCGCACCAACTTCGTGCTCTCGATCCCGATGCTGATGTGCATGGCAGGCGCTACGCACGGTCTGCCCTACTAGCACGCGGCCACCACCACGGGTTTGAAGCTCCGGCTCCCTGGGGATCTGTCCGAGCAGGTGTCCCGCGCGCTGCGCGAGGACATCGGCCCGGGCGATGTGACCGCGCGGCTGATTGCCGCCGACGCACATGCGCGCGCACGCGTACTGTGCCGCGAGTCCGCTCTCATTTGTGGCACGGCCTGGTTCGATGAAACCTTTCGCCAGCTCGATGCGGCCGTGCAGGTGCGCTGGCATGTGGCCGACGGCGAGCGCGTCGCAGCCGATACGATCCTGTGCGAGCTCGAAGGGCCCGCGCGCACAATCCTCACCGGCGAGCGCACTGCGCTCAATTTCCTCCAGCTCCTTTCCGCGACGGCGAGCGCCACTGCGCGCTACGTAGCGGCCGTTGCCGGCACGGCCTGCCGCATCCTCGACACGCGCAAGACGCTGCCCGGACTTCGTACCGCGCAGAAATACGCCGTGCTGTGCGGCGGCGGCCAGAATCACCGGATGGGCCTCTACGACATGGTGCTCGTGAAGGAGAATCACATCGCCGCGGCCGGCTCGATTGCTGCCGCGGTCGCTTCCGCACGGGCGCTGGCGCCCGGCGTGCCGGTCGAAGTGGAAACGGAAAACCTCGGCGAAGTCGCCGCCGCGCTGGCCGCGCGGAGCGAAGTCATCATGCTCGATGAATTCGACCTCGCCGATCTCGCGCGCGCGGTGGCATTGAACCGCGCCGCGCCGCAGCCGGCAAAACTGGAGGCCTCGGGCGGAGTCAGTATTGAGCGCATCGGCGCGATCGCCGCCACCGGGGTCGATTTCATCTCGGTCGGCGGCCTGACGAAACACGTGCAGGCCGTCGACCTTTCAATGCGCCTGGTCTAGCGGCGCGACGAAAACGGCCGCGGCTATTTCTTGCGCGCCGGCTTGCGGCGCTTCGCGGCTGTCTTGCGCTTGGCCTTCGACGTACGCTTCACCTTGGCCGCTCGCTTCGCTTTCCCCGCGCGCTTCGCCGCCGGTCGGCGGGCCGGCTTCCTGGCCGGCTTCCTGGCGGGCTTCCTGGCGGGCTTCCTGGTGGTTCGCTTGGCTGGTTTGCGGGCCAGCTTCTTTCTTGCCGACTTCTTCACGGCCTGCTTCACAGACTTCTTCGCAGATTTCTTCGCGGGCTTGGCAACCGCAGCCGCAGCGGCGGCTTTCGGCTTGGCGGCCGGCTTCGCAGCGGCCATCGAGTGCACGGCAAACATGGCGTGTTGCGGATCGAAGAACTGCACGATGCGCCCGCCACCCGGCACGTCGATGGGGCCGTGGCAGAGCTGGCCGCCGGCGGCGATGACCTTGCCGGCGGTCTCGTCGGCGCTCGCGCAGCTGGCATAAGGGCACCAGGCCGGCGGCATCGGCCTATCCGCGGGTATCGTGTAGGCACCACCGAAGTCCTGCCCGCCGAGTCCGAAGGTCTGGTAGTGAAATCCGCCGCCCATGTCCATGGGAGCGCGCAATTCCCAGCCGAACAGCTGCTGGTAGAAAGCCAGGGCCGTTTCGCGCGAGCGCGCGGCCAGCTCACACCAGGCAAAGCCGGAATCGCCCGGGGCATTCGACCCCATATCGTTCAGCGGCCGGTAGACGCCGAAGCGTGTGCCTTCCGGATCGGCCAGCATGGCGGCGCGCCCTACTGCAGGCAGGTCCCTGGCCGGCTCGAGGATGCGCGCGCCGAGGCGCGAGGCCTGTGCCACGATTGCATCCACGTCGCCTGCGCCAATGTAGCCGCGCCAGTGCGGCGTGGTGCCCAGCGCGCGCGCTTCATCCGACAGCGCCATGGCCCCGGCCACGGCGCGGCCCGCCTTGTCCGAGAACAGCAGGTAGGGGGAGCCAGGACTGAAGGGCTGCGCATGCCAGCCCATGACGCGTGAGTAGAAAGCGGCGGCAGCGCCCGAATCATTGCTGAACAGTTCGTGCCAGACGAAGCGGCCGTGGTAGCTGGGTTGAGCCATATCAGTCCCCTGTTGGATTGCGGTCGGCGAGACCAGCGAAGATATCGCAACTTCGTGTCAGGCGACAGCGGGGGGATTCACTTCGACGGTAACGTGGACGAGTTCGCGGTGCACGCGCAGCAGCGTGCGAAAATATTCCGGGGTGGCCGACGCCGAGACGCTGACGATGCAGGCGTACTTGCCCTTGCCGACTCGCCAGACGTGCAAATCCTCGAGCCTGGCCGGGACCGTCGAGTCGCGCACGACCTGGCGGATCTCGGCCACGATCGGCGCGTCCATGTCGGCGTCCAGCAGCAGGCGGCCGGTGGACCGCAGCAGCGACCAGGCCCAGGCGGCGACCACGGTGGAGCCGAACAAGCCCACCCCCGCGTCCAGCCAGCCCAGCTGTAGGTACTTTCCGCCCGCCAGCGCACCGATGGCCAGCACCGAGGTAGCAGCGTCGGCAGCGACGTGGAAGTAGGCCGAGCGCAGGTTCAGGTCCGCGTGCCCATGCTCGTGGCCATTTTCGTGGCCATGTTCATGGTCATGGGCATGGTCATGGCCGTGCTTGTGGCCATGTGCGGCGCCGGCCAGCATCCAGGCGGATGCCAGGTTCACGGCGAGCCCCAGCGTCGCGACCGCCAGCGCCTGGTCATAGGAGATGGGCTCCGGGTGCAGGAGCCGGGTCACACATTCGTATGCCATCAGCAACACGACGCCAGCCAGCAATAGCGCACTGGTATAGCCGCCCAGCACCTCGATCTTCCAGGTACCGAAGGCAAACCGGGCATCGCGCCGCAGGCGGCGGGCCAGCGCATAGGCCGCCACTGAAAGCCCGAGCGCGATCACGTGCGAACTCATGTGCCAGCCGTCGGCCAGCAGGGCCATTGAGCCGTACCACCATCCGGCCAGTAATTCGACCACCATGGTGACGGCCGTCAGGATAACGACCCAGCGCGTGCGACGCTCGGCGAGCGGATTGACTTCGTCGAAGTCGTGCTCGTGCGCGCCGGCTGCGCTGTGACTGTGTTCGCTCATATCCCACTCGCGCCGACTCGCGGCGCCTGAGGCCTTATACTGCGCGCCACTATAAACCAGCCTGACGCGCACCATGCTGCGAGCGAGCCGCACCCATCATTTTGGCTTCATCCGCGACTTCGTCACGCGCTGGGATGCGCTGGCGCTGCTGGTGGTGCTGGCGCTGATCGTGTTCCTGGCCGAAGCGAGCCGCGGCCTGCTCGAGCCGCTGTCGAAGCTGGATGCGACACCGCTCTCCCTCGCTCCCTCGCAGCTGCCGGTGTATGCCGCGCGCACCACGCTGCGCATGTTCACGGCGCTGGGGCTGTCACTGGCCTTCACGCTCAGCTATGCAACCTGGGCCGCGCGCAGTCCGCGCGCCGCGCGCGTGCTCATACCGCTGCTTGACGTCCTGCAGTCGGTGCCCATCCTCGGTTTCATTTCCATCACGGTCGTGTTCTTCATGTCGCTGGTGCCCGGCAGGGTGCTCGGCGCCGAGTTCGCAGCCATCTTCGCGATCTTCACGAGCCAGGCCTGGAACATGGCCTTCAGTTTCTACCAGTCACTGCGCACGGTGCCGATCGAGCTGTCTGAAGCTGCGGAGTCGTTTCACCTGACGCCCTGGATGCGCTTCTGGCAGCTCGAGGTGCCCTTCGGCCTGCCGGCGCTGATCTGGAACATGATGATGTCGATGTCCGGCGGCTGGTTTTTCGTGGTGGCCGCCGAGTCGATCAGTGTCGGCCACACCTCGGTGGCACTGCCAGGCGTCGGATCGTACATAGCGCTGGCGATCGCGCAGCGCGACCTGCACGCGATTGGCTGGGCGATCACGACCATGGCGCTGGTCATCCTGGTGTACGACCAGCTGATATTCCGGCCGCTCATCTGCTGGGTCGATCGCTTCCGCGTGGAGCAGGAGCCGGGCTCCGAACCGCCCGAATCATGGGCCCTGACCATGATGCGCCGCTCGCGCCTGATCAGCGGCCTGACGGCGCTGTTCTATGCAGCGGTGCGCTCGACCAGCTGGACGCTACCCGCCCGTGCCAGCCCCCGCCCGCAGCCGCGTGCGAGTCGTGTCCAGTCGACGCGAGGCTGGGACGCACTGTGGATCATCGTTGCCCTGCTGCTGGCCGCACTGGCCCTGCACAGCCTGATTACGACGCTGGTCCTGCACACGCGCCTGGCCGAACTGCGCGAGGTCGGTCTACTCGGTCTGGTGACGCTGGTTCGCGTGGTGATTCTGATCGCCCTGGCCAGTGTCCTATGGGTGCCGATCGGCGTGTGGATTGGCCTGCGGCCGCGGGCCGCGCAGATCATGCAGCCCGTTGCCCAGTTCCTGGCGGCTTTCCCGGCCAACCTGCTGTTCCCGCTGGCGGTCTACGTGATCGTGGCCTGGCGCCTGAGCCCCGACCTGTGGCTCAGCCCACTGATGATCCTGGGGACGCAGTGGTACATCCTCTTCAATGTGATTGCCGGCGCCTCGGCCATGCCCGCGGAACTGCGCTACGCAGCGCAGAATCTGCGCGTGGGCGGGTGGTTGTGGTGGCGGCGCGTCGCGCTGCCCGGGGTCATGCCCTACTTTGTCACTGGCGCCATCACGGCCTCCGGCGGCTCCTGGAACGCGTCCATCGTCGCGGAGGTGGCGAGCTGGGGCACCACGCAGGTGCAGGCCCACGGCCTCGGCGCCTACATCGCCTCGGCCACCACGGCTGGGGATTACCACCGCATCGTGCTCGGTATCGCCACGATGTGCCTGTTCGTCGTGTGCATCAACCGCTGGTTCTGGCGCCCGCTTTATTACTACGCCGAACGTCGCTATCGTCTGACCTGACGTGCCCTCCTTCCTCGACACGATCGCGGTGCCGCTCCTGCAGGTCAAGGGCGTCGCGAAGTCATTTCCGAAACCCGATGGCCAGGAACTGCTGGTCCTGGAGGGCGTGGACCTGCAGCTCGCCGCCGGGCAGATCGTCGGGCTTCTAGGCCGCTCGGGTTCGGGTAAATCAACGCTGCTGCGGCTGATTGCCGGCCTCACCGAACCGAGCCACGGCGTGCTCAACTACCTGGGCACGGCGGTAAACGGCCCGGCCGTGGGCATCGCAATGGTGTTCCAGAGCTTCGCGCTGTTTCCCTGGCTCACGGTCTACGAAAACGTCGCACTCGGCCTTGAGGCACAGCACCTGGCGCGAGCGGAAATCCGCAGCCGCACGCTCGCCGCGATTGACCTCATCGGCCTGGACGGCTTCGAGTCAGCCTACCCGCGCGAGCTCTCGGGTGGCATGCGCCAGCGCGTCGGCTTTGCGCGCGCACTGGTGGTGCACCCGAACATCCTGCTGATGGACGAGCCGTTCTCGGCCCTCGATGTGCTCACCGCGGAGACACTGCGCACCGATTTCCTCGACCTGTGGTCCGAGGGCCGCATGCCGATCAAGGGCGTTATCCTGGTGACCCATAACATCGAGGAAGCGGTGCTGATGTGCGACCGGATCCTGGTATTCGGCAGCAACCCCGGCCGCGTGCTCTCCGAGATCGAAGTGACCCTGCCGCAGCCGCGCAACCGTCTCGATCCCTCGTTCCGCGAACTGGTCGAGAAGATCTACGTCGAGATGACCGCGCGCGCCATGAAGGGAGCTGCCGGTGCGCGTACCGAGTACTTCCCGGGCACTGGCATTGGCAGCGTCCTGCCGCACGTGTCCAGCAACGAGCTCTCCGGCCTGATGGAGGCGGTCGCGGCCGCGCCCTACAACGGTTCCGCCGATCTGCCGAAGATCGCGACCGGCCTGCAGATGGAGATCGACGAGCTGTTCCCGGTGGCCGAGACGCTGCAGATGCTGCGCTTCGCGGAACTCGAGGGCGGCGATCTGAAGCTCACCGAGCCGGGCCTCGCCTTCTGCAACGCCACGCAGGACGAGCGCAAGCGCATCTTCGCGCGCCAGCTCATCACCTACGTGCCGCTCGCGGCGCACGTGCGCCGCGTGCTCGACGAGCGCACCTCGCACGTGGCGCGCAAGAGCCGCTTCATCGACGAGCTCGAGGACTACATGACCGAGGAAGCGGCGGAACAGACGATCCGGGCGATCGTGGGCTGGGGCCGCTACGCCGAGCTGTTCGCCTACGAGGACGAGAGCGCGCGCTTCACGCTGGAAAATCCGGCCTAACGGGCGCCGGCGGCGCCGGGCAGCTGCGACCACGCGCCCGCGACGGCCGTGACCGCGAGCAACAGCGCGACGCTCACGTTGAAGGCCCGACGATGCGCCGGCCTTGCCAGCAGGCGTTTGAGGGCGTGGCCCATCGCAGCCCACAGGCCGACCCCCAGCAGGATCGCCACGCTCCAGATCGCGATCACCGCCACGAGGCGCGCAGCCGACTGGGCGGCGAAGGTGGTCACGGTCGCGACGCTGAAGGCCCAGGCCTTCGGGTTGGAAAACTGGAACGCGACCGACTGCAGGAAACTCAGCTGGCGAAACGGTGCATCCGTGGCCGTGCCCACCACCGGGCTGCTGCCCAGGCGCCAGGCCAGGTACACCAGGTACAGCGCACCCAGCCATTGCAGCGCGAGCTGCCACGCGGGTGCGGCGGCCAGCAAGGCACCCAGTCCGCCGCCCGCCAGCACCGTCATCAGCGCGAAGCCGACCGGCACTCCCAGCAGGTGCGGCAGCACGGCGCGCATGCCGCCATTTGCGCCGGTCATCATGGCAATGGAATTATTCGGGCCTGGAGTCAGCGCTCCCACGAACGCAAAGATCGTAAATGGCAGCAGGCTGTGAATACCAGAGGTGGCCACTGCAGTTCACTGCTGCTACAGATCGATGAGTTCCACGTCCGCGGCCTCGATCGGCGTGCCCAGGAACCGCCCGCCGACAGCGGCGAAGCGGCTGACGGCGTCGGTGGCCAGAAAGCGCAAGCTCGGCGCCCCCGCCGCGGCCGGGCGCAACAGGGCACGCGCCGCCAGCAGCGAGCTCACTTCGGCCGCCGTGGTCGCCGCAGAATCGACGATGCGCACCCGCGCGCCGGCGGCGGCGACAATGACTGGCAGGAGGACCGGAAAGTGCGTACAGCCCAGCACCAGGGCGTCGCTCGCGCCTGCGCCTCCGGCGCGGAGCGGTGCGAGGTAGCGCTCGGCGGCCGCCTTCGCCACTGCGCCCTCCGTCCAGCCCTCCTCCGCCAGCGCGACGAACAGCGCACAGGCGATGGCCGTGACCTCGGCATCCGGCCGGACGCGCGCGATCGCACGGGTATAAGCGCCGGCCCGCACGGTGCTCTCGGTCGCCAGCACCGCGATGCGGCCGTTGCGCGAGGCGGCGCAGGCCGCGCGCGCGCCCGGCTCGATCACGCCAATCACGGGCAACTCCGGATAGCGCTGCTGCAGAGCCGGGAGCGCGGCGGCCGATGCCGTGTTGCAGGCGACCACCAGGCACTTGATGCCGCGCTCGACCAGTTCATCGGCCGCCTGCAGTGCGTACCGCGCCACCGTGTGCTCGCTCTTTGTGCCGTACGGCAGGCGTGCCGTGTCGCCGAGGTAGAGGTACGACTCAGCCGGGAGCGCGGCGCGCAGTGCGCGCAGCACCGTCAGTCCGCCGACGCCCGAATCGAACACGCCAATCGGCAGCGGCGCCGCGGCCAGTGGCTTCAGGGATTCCAACGCGGCCTACTCCTGGTCGTCAACCGGCCTTCAAGCTTCCGGCCGCATCTGCGGGAATAGCAGCACGTCGCGGATCGACGGGGAATCGGTCAGGAACATAACCAGCCGGTCGACGCCCAGACCCAGGCCCGCTGTCGGCGGCATGCCGTACTCGAGCGCGCGGATGTAGTCGGCGTCGTAGTGCATCGCCTCGTCGTCACCGGCCTCGTGACGCGCCACCTGCGCGCGGAAGCGCGCCGCCTGGTCCTCCGAGTCATTGAGCTCGGAGAAACCGTTGGCCAGCTCGCGCCCGCCGATGAAGAACTCGAAGCGGTCAGTCAGGAATGGGTCGCTATCGTTGGCACGTGACAGCGGCGAGACCTCGGCCGGATAGGCGCACACGAAGGTCGGGTCCAGCAGGGTGTGCTCAGCGGTCTTCTCGAAGATCTCGATCTGCAGCTTGCCGGCGCCATCGCCGCTTTTGACGGGCACGCCGAGCCGCTCGCAGGCGGCGCGCAGGTAAGGCACGTCGCGCAGGCGCGAACGATCAAGATCCGGGTTGTGCTCGAGCACCAGCTCGGCCACGGTGACGCGGCGGAAGGGCCTGGATAGATCGTAAGCGCGCCCCTGGTAGTTCACGAGCCGCGTGCCCAGGAGCGAGTCGGCGAGCCCGTGCAGGAGCCGTTCGATCAGCTCCATCAGTTCGCGATAGTCGCTGTACGCCCAGTACAGCTCGAGCATCGTGAACTCCGGATTGTGCTGCGTCGACAAGCCTTCATTGCGGAAGTTGCGGTTGATCTCGTAGACGCGCTCGAACCCGCCGACGATCAGCCGCTTGAGGTACAACTCGGGCGCGATGCGCAGGTACATCCTGGCATCCAGCGCGTTGTGATGCGTGACGAAGGGCCGCGCGGCGGCGCCGCCGGGAATCGGATGCATCATCGGCGTCTCGACCTCGAGGAAATCGAGCGCGTCGAGCGCGTCGCGGAGGTAGCGCACGATCTGCGTGCGCGTGCGGAACACCGCGCGGCTGGACTCGTTCATCACCAGGTCGACGTAGCGCTGGCGATAGCGCGTCTCGGTGTCGGCGAGCCCGTGCCACTTGTCGGGCAGCGGACGGAGCGACTTGACCAGCAGCTCCAGGCCCGTGACCCGCACCGACAGCTCGCCGGTGCGCGTGCGGAACAACGGCCCCGCGGCGCCAAGGATGTCGCCCACGTCATAGTCCTTGAAGGCCTCGTAGGCGGCGCCGAGCGCGTCTTCCTGCAGGAACAGCTGGATCGCGCCGCTCCGGTCGGCAATCTTCGCGAAGCTCGCCTTGCCCATGACGCGCTTGAACATCATGCGCCCGCCAACCCGGACCCGTACCGGGTTGGCCTCGAGCCAGGCGGCGTCGCGCTCGGCGTAAGTGGCCAGCAGGTCTGCCGCCAGCGCGTCGCGCCGGAAATCATTGGGAAAGGCAACGCCTTGCTGGCGCAGCGCGGCCAGCTTGGTGCGCCGCTCGGCGATCAGGTGATTTTCTTCTTCGTTGTTCACAATCCCGCCTTGAGGCTTGCTTCCATGAATTGATCCAGGTCCCCGTCCAGAACCGACCCGGTGTTGCCGACTTCGACGCCGGTCCGCAGGTCCTTGATGCGCGACTGGTCGAGCACGTAGGAGCGTATCTGGTTGCCCCAGCTGACGTCAGACTTCGAATCCTCGAGCACGCGCGCGGCGGCATTGCGCTTGTTGACCTCGAGCTCATAGAGCTTGGCCTTGAGCATCTTCATGGCCGTGGCGCGGTTCTTGTGCTGGCTGCGTTCGTTCTGGCAGGCGACCACGATGCCGCTGGGCGCGTGCGTGATGCGCACCGCGGATTCGGTCTTGTTGACGTGCTGGCCGCCGGCACCGCTGGAACGATAGAAGTCCAGGCGCAGGTCAGCGGGGTTGATCTCGATGGCGATGTCGTCGTCCACTTCCGGAGAGACGAACACCGAGGCGAACGAAGTGTGCCGGCGATTGCCTGAATCGAACGGCGACTTGCGCACCAGTCGATGCACGCCGGTCTCAGTGCGCAGCCAGCCGTAGGCGTAGTCACCCTTGATCTCGACCGTCGCCGACTTGATGCCGGCGACCTCGCCGGGCTGCGAATCGATCACCTCGGCGGAGAAGCCGCGCGTCACAGCCCACTTGAGGTACATGCGCAGCAGCATCTGGGCCCAGTCCTGCGCCTCGGTGCCGCCGGCGCCCGCCTGGATATCGAGGAAGGCGTTGTGCGAGTCCATCTCGCCGCGGAACATGCGCCGGAACTCGAGCGCCCGCACGCCGGCTTCGAACTTCGGCCGGTCGCGTTCGATGTCGCCGGCGGTCGACTCGTCGTTCTCCGTCTCGGCGAGTTGCAGCAGTTCCAGGGCGTCGCGCACCGAGTTGTAGGCGCGGTCCATTTCGGCCAGCTCGCCGCTGAGCCGGGCGCGCTCGCGGCCCAGTTCCTGGGCGCGGTCGGGCTTGCTCCAGATCGCGGGGTCTTCCAGCTCTAGGGCAACTTCCTCGAGGCGCTCGCGCTTGAGGTCGTACTCAAAGAAACCCCCTCAAGGATGCGGCGCGCTCCTCGAGATCTTTCAGGGTACGTTTGAGCTGCGTGACTTCCATGGTCTGGTCCCGTGCGTGCAACGGCGCGCATGTTAGCACGCGAAAAGGCGCTAAGCCGGCAGCAGGTGTTCGACCACGAGTTGCAGCCGACGCTCGCCCTGGTAATCGTTGGTGCCGAGCCTGTACACCAGCCTCACCCGTCCCTGCGGCAATTGCCGCGGACTCGCCGGATCCACGCTGTTGAAAGCGATGGCCTCGAACCCGCCCCGCCCTTCGCGCGCGGCCACCTGGAACTTCAGGTGCCGCCCGGCCAGCACGCGCACCGCGCCGCGCACCTCGAATTCGCCGTCGAATAGTGGCTCCGGAAAGGCCGAGCCCCAGGGCCCGCCCGCGCGCAACGCCTCGGCCAACGGCAGGGCGATATCGGCATCACTGAGTTCGCCGTCGGTCTCGACGGCATCACTCACGGCGCCCGTCGCCATGGCGCGCGCGACCTCAAGGTCGAAGGCGCGCGCAAAGCGGTCCAGGTGCGCGCGCGGTAGCGACAGACCCGCAGCCATCGCGTGGCCGCCAAATTTTTCCAGCAGACCCGGCTCGCGCGTCGCAACGGCCTCGAGCACATCGCGGATGTGTACGCCGGGCACGGAGCGCGCCGAGCCGCGCAGTGTCCGCTCGTCAGCCAGGGCGAAGGCCACCACGGGGCGGCGCAGCTGCTCCTTGACGCGCCCGGCCACGAGGCCCACCACGCCCTGGTGCCAACCGGCATCGAACAGGCACACGCCTGAGCGGTGCGTGCCACTGTCGGCATCGCGCAGCGTGCGCACGGCGGCCAGCGCCTGCAGTTGCATGTCCGCCTCGATCTCGCGACGCTGCGCGTTGAGCGCATCGAGTTCGGTGGCCAGCGCGGCGGCCTCGGCTGGATCGTCGCTGAGCAGGCAGCGTATGCCGATCGACATGTCGGTGAGGCGGCCCGCGGCGTTGAGGCGCGGCGCGACCGCGAAGCCCAGATCGGAAGCCACGAGCTCGGGCTGCGCGCGCCGCGCGACCGCCAGCAGCGCGCTGATCCCCGGCACGCAGCGGCCGGCGCGAATCCGCGCCAGGCCCTGTGCCACCAGCACGCGGTTGTTGGCATCGAGCGGCACCACGTCTGCCACGGTACCGAGCGCCACCAGGTCGAGCAGCGCCGCAGCAGCCGGCGCTGAATCGGGCAGCTCACCCTCGTCCTCCAGCAGGCGCCGCAGCGCGGCGCAAACATAAAAGGCTACGCCTACACCCGCAAGCGCGCCGCTGGCGAAGCCATTTCCCGGCACGTTCGGATTGACGATCACATTCGCATCCGGCAGCTCTGCCGCGGGCAGATGGTGATCGGTGATCAGCACGTCGATGCCGCGGGCGCGCGCCGCGGCCACGCCGGCGTGGCTCGAGATGCCGTTGTCGACGGTGACGATCAGCGAGGGCGCGCGCTCGGCCGCCACCGCCACGATCTCGGGCGTGAGACCGTAGCCGTACTCGAAGCGGTTCGGGACGAGGAAATCAACCGCGGCGAAGCCGCAACCGCGCAACGCACGCAGCATCAGCGCCGTGCTGGTCGCGCCATCGGCATCGAAGTCGCCGATCACCAGCACGCGCCGCGTCGCGTGTTGCCGGAGCAGACGGGCCGCGGTCTGGGCGCCACCCAGGTTGCCGATCGGCAGCAACCGCTCGAGCGCGAGATTCAGCTCGGCGTGCGAACGCAGGCCCCGCGCAGCGTAGACCCGCCGCAGCACCGGGTGCAGGTCCGCACCCAACGCCGCATCATCCGCAGGCACCGGGCGGCGCATGATCTTCAGGAGCGCAACCGGATTGGTCATTGCAGCAGTGTCTCCCACCAGGGGCGGCTACGGCGCATGCGCCGCACGACCCCGCGCCAGCGCCAGCCCCGCAAAGTGACCACACGATCGCCCGCGAGCAAGCTCGCACTGTGGACGACGCCGGTGCGCCACTGTTCGAAGGCAGGCGCCACCCAATCGCGCTCGAGCGCCAGGAGCGAATGAGAATTCAGCCTGGCACCCAGCTCGCAGACCGCCAACAGGTCACAAGGCGCCGATGGCCAGCACTGCGCACCGGAGGCCATGGAGAGGCCACGCAGGCGCGCCAGTCCATCCATGTAGAGGTCGTCGGCCCAGGCCATAGTCTGCGGCGCGGCGGAAGCAGCGCCGCCGGTGGCCAGGGGCGCACCGCCACCCCACAGCCACAGGGCATTGGCCTGGAGCAGGCCGCGCTCCGCGCGTGCACGATTGATTGGATGATCGTGCAGCCACATTTCCATCTCGGCGCCCAGCCGGCGCAGCGCCGTGGCGCCATGGCCCGATGGAAACCCGGAGCTCGGGTCTTTGCCCAGCCACTTCCCGGGATCGTGGCTGACGACGCTGGCTGGCGCGAGCGCCGCACCGCCCGCCAGCAGCAGCTCGCGCCGGCCCGTGGCGTGGAGCGAGTAACCGGAGCCGGCGAACACGCGGGCAAAGTCCGTGGCCAGAATGGTCTGCTCGCTGAGGTCCAGTGCGAGCAGGCCCGCCGGATGCATCCGTACCGTATCGAGTCCGGCCATGAGGTGCGCAGGCGTCGCCAACCAGAGCGGCTGGTCGGCCGGCGCTCCAACCACGGCCCCGCCCGCGATCGACGCCGGTGGTGCGACCGGCTGCCTGGCGTCGCCCAGTTCGCGCCACAGCCACTCTCGCCAGCCGCCCGGCGCCGCGCCTGCTTCGCCTTGTGCCAGCCAGCGCTCGAGCGTGGGCAGGCGCGGCAGCGCCGCCTGTGCGGCCTGATCGAGGCGCAAGGAATAGAGGTCGTGGAGCACAAGGATGAGGCGCGGCACGGTGGTATCGTAACGGGCATGCGCCTGGTACTGGACACCGACCCGCAAATTCTCACCGTGCGCCGCTACGGGGCGGGTGAGATCGAAGTCGCCGGCCAGATACTCAGGGCGCCGTGCATCCTCAGCCCTGCGCGCTTGATCGCCGATTGGGCAGTGAGCACTGCGGCCGAGCTGGACGAGGCGGCGCTCGCGCAGCTGCTCGCGCTCCGTCCCGCCGTGCTGCTGATCGGTAGCGACGCACCGGGGGCAGGCGTCGCGAGCGCCGGCAGCACGCTGCGCAGGAGCGTGGAATCGCGTGGCGTGTCGCTCGAATTGATGAGCCTGGGCGCTGCCTGCCGCACGTACAACGTGCTGGCCCAGGAACGGCGGGAAGTCGTCGCGGGTTTATTTCCCTAATTGCGCGCCGCCATCGGCAAGCTGCGGCGCCCGGCGGACCGCAGGCGCACCGGAAGAAGACACAGGGCGGAAAGATCGCTCAACCAACCAACTATCCGAAGCTGACAGAATCGAATAATTGTCACTGCCTTGTTTTTGTTTTTCGGACTGTTTTTCTTCTTCTCTGGACTAATCAGCTCTTCCCCTGTTGCCCTGTGTCTTCTCCCCGTACGCCTGGCGGCTGACTGGCTGTCGGTCTTCACCGACAGGCGGCCGATACTAGCCGCGCCCTTTGATCCTTGACAAGTCTGATAATAAAAATACTGTATTTTCAGTTTGTTAGACAATTTACTTAAAGTTAAATAATGGCGGTTATCCGACGCCGCCCACCAGCGGGACGAAGGAGACCGCCCCCAGGACCTTCTGCTCTACCCCCTCCTCATGACGGACGATGCGTAGCAGTTGCTGCCGTCCTTCCGGACCAGCCGGCACGACCAGCCGTCCACCGACCGCGAGCTGTTCGATCAGCTCTTCCGGTACAACGAGCGGCGCGGCAGCCACGAGGATCCCGTCAAACGGCGCCTGCGAGCGCCAGCCCAGTGAGCCGTCGCCAACCTTGAAGCGCACGTTGCGCACGTCGAGCTCCTTGAGTCGCGCGCGGGCCCGCTTTTGCAGTCCATCGATCCGCTCGATGCTGTAGATCCGCTCGACCAGTGGCGCCAGCACGGCAGTCTGGTAGCCGCAACCCGTGCCCACCTCGAGCACGCGCTTGAGCGGCGGCCCCTCGAGCAGCGCCTCGGTCATGCGCGCGACGATGTAGGTCTGCGAGATGGTCTGGCCAAAGCCAATCGGCAGCGCAGTGTCCTCATAGGCGCGGCTCGCCAGCGCTTCGTCGACGAATATGTGGCGCGGCAGATTGCGGATGCGATCGAGCACGACGAGATTGACGATGCCCTGCTCTCGCAGGCGCTGCACCAGCCGGTCGCGGGTGCGGAGCGACGTCATGCCGATGCCTGAGAAGCGCGGGTCGGTCATTGTCAGGGCTCGACGGGCTTCATGCCAGGCGGACGCCGCCCAGCCAATGCCCCAGCTCTGGCAGGGCCGCGTGCCGCGTCAGGTCGATGGACAGGGGCGTCACCGACACCCAGCCCGCGGCGACCGCGTGGAAGTCGGTGCCTTCGCCCGAATCGGCGCCGGCGCCAACCGGGCCCACCCAGTACATCGTCTCGCCCTTTGGATCACGCACGGGGATCGCCGGTTCCGAACGGTGCCGGAACCCAAGGCGCGTGGCGCGCAGGCCCCGCAGCTGATCAAGCGGCAGATCGGGCACGTTGATGTTGAGGATAAGGCGCGGATCGAGCGGCCGGCCGGCCAGCCCCGCGACGATGCCGCGCGCCACGGCCGCACCGGTCGCGAAGTGCCGTGGACTACCTGAACGCGTACACAGCGAGACGGCGAGCGTCGGCAGGCCGAGGAAGCGTCCTTCGATCGCGGCGGCAACGGTCCCTGAATACAGCACGTCGTCGCCCAGGTTCGGGCCATCATTGACGCCGCTCACCACCATGTCGAAATCAAAGTCGAACAGGCCCGAGACGGCCAGGTGCACGCAGTCGGTTGGCGTGCCGGTAACAAAATGCACGCCCGGCTCCGACTGTGTCACCCGCAAGGGCACGTCGAGGGTGAGCGAATTGCTGGCGCCACTCCGGTTGCGGTCGGGCGCGACCACCGTGACTTCGGCCAGGTCCGCGAGCGCGCTGCGCAATCGCAGGATGCCTTCGGCGCGGTAACCGTCATCGTTGCTGACCAGGATTTTCATTATATTGGGCTGCGGACTAAAGGACTCGAAGGCGCGCCAATATACTGAATGCCCGCTTCGGGAGGAATGCGAGTTGAGCGGAGAGGATGACGAAAAGGAGGCTTTCCGCAAAGCCATGCGTGGCGTGCGGCCCCTGGTGGTGGGTACGCGCGCCGCCCCGACGCGCCGCCGGCCACCGCCCCGCGCCCGTTTCGCCCGTGCCGAGCGCGACGCGGTGTTGCGCGAGAGCCTCGAGCCCCCCGACCCGCAGCTGGACATCCAGCCCGGTGACTCGCTCCACTTTCGCCGCCAGGGCGTGCCCGAGACGGTGCTGCGCCGCCTCCGCCGCGGCGACTACCGGATCGAGTCGGAAATCGACCTGCATGGGCTGACCGAGCTCGAGGCGCGCGCGCAGCTGCGCGAGTTCCTGCGCCGGGCCTGCGTCCGCCGGCTGCGCTGCCTGCGCATCGTCCATGGCAAGGGCCTGCGTTCGGGTGCACGCGGCCCGGTGCTGAAGGCTGCGGTCAACGCGCTGCTGCGCCGGGCAGACCTGGTGCTCGCCTTCAGCTCGGCCGCGGTGCGCGACGGCGGCACCGGCGCCACGCTGGTGCTGCTGCGCGATTTGGGTGCGCCTTAGACCTGGTCGATCAGCACGGTCGCCATGGCCGCCAGCCCCTCGTTGCGGCCGAGGAACCCGAGGTGCTCGGTGGTCGTTGCCTTGACGTTGACGTCGGCCAGCGGCACGCCCAGCATGCCAGCGACCGAGTGGCGGATCTGCTCGCGCCACGGGGCAAGCCGCGGGGCCTGCGCCACGAGCGTGAGGTCGACATTGACCACGCGCCAGGAGCGGCGCGCCAGCATCTCCAGCGCCGCCGTGACGAACAGGCGGCTGTCAGCGCCGCGCCAACGTGGATCGCTGTCCGGGAAATGCTCGCCGATGTCGCCCAGCGCCGCGGCGCCCAGCAGCGCATCAACCAGCGCATGCAGCAGCACGTCGCCGTCGGAATGCGCGACGATGCCGCGGCTGTGCGGTATACGCACGCCGCCCAGCACCAGCACATCGCCCGGCCCGAAGGCGTGCACGTCAATGCCGAATCCGACTCTCATGGCACTTCCCCTTTACCGCGGTCGGCCAGGATAGCTTCGGCGAGAGCCAGGTCCGCGCGGTTCGTGATCTTGATATTGCTGTCCGCCGCGTGCACCAGCAATGCCCGCACGCCCTGCCACTCCATGGCCTGCGCCTCGTCGGTCGGCGTCCGGCCGGCCGCGCGTGCCGCGCCCAGTGCAGCACGCAGCGCGCCGTAGCGGAACATCTGCGGCGTCAGGGCGCACCACAATGCCTCGCGCTCGACTGTGCCGGCGCAGCAGCCGTCGGCGCCCGCACTCTTGAGCGTGTCGGCGACGGGTGCGGCGAGCAAGGCGCCCTGCGGATGTGCCGCGCCCGTCACCAGCAGGCGTTCGAGATCCTGCGCACTGAGGCAGGGACGCGCCGCGTCGTGCACCAGCACCCAGTCGGAATCGCGCGGCGATTCGCGCTCTGGCGCGCCTGATTGCGGCGCGAGCGCGTTGAGGCCGCTGAGCACTGAGTCGGGCCGCTCGGCGCCACCGGCCACGGTCATTACCCTGGCCGGCAGCCGCGAACACAGCGCCGCATCCGCCAGGGCCACGGAGTCGAGCGCCAAGGCCACCGCCACGCAGCGCGGGTCAGAGGTGAAGGGGCGCAGCGCCTGCTCGAGCACGGTGCTGCCAGCAAGCGGCCAATGCTGCTTGGGCAGGGCGCCGCCAAAGCGGCGGCCGGCGCCCGCGGCGGGAATCACCACCCAGTAGCGCATGGTAGGGATTCCGGAAGGCTGGGCAGCCGCTGCCGCTCAGCGCGCGGCCGTATGCGTGCCGCCAGGGCCGCCGGTCGCGGCGGGCGCCGGGATACTCGGGGCCGCCGGCTGCGCGGGTTCAGGCGAGCCGAGCTGATAGAAGGTTTCATTGGGGCCGATCATGTTGAGATCGGTGCGGGCTCGTTCCTCGAGCGCGACAAAACCCTGCTTGAGATCGTGCACCTCAGCAGACAGCTGGCCGTTGCGGGCGGAGAGCCGCTGGTTGTCGGCCTCCTGGGCCGCGACCGCGCTGCGCAAGCGCAGCACCTCGCCGACGCCGTCACTCGAGAACCAGATCCGGTACTGCAGCATCAGCAGCGCCGCGACCAGCGCACCGGCGAACCACTTCACGGACGGCACCTCATGCGCGAATCATACCCTGACCGGGAAGGCTTCGCGCCCGGCGTATTTCGCCTGCGCGCCCAGCGCCTCCTCGATGCGCAGCAGTTGGTTGTACTTCGCCACCCGGTCGGAACGCGACATCGAGCCCGTCTTGATCTGGGTGGCCGCGGTGGCGACCGCGATGTCGGCGATGGTGGTGTCCTCGGTCTCGCCGGAGCGGTGCGAGACCACAGCCGCATAGTGCGCCTGGTCGGCCATGTCGATGGCGGCGAGCGTTTCGCTCAGCGTGCCGATCTGGTTGGGTTTAATGAGGATCGCGTTGGCGATGCCGCGCGAGATGCCCTCGGCCAGGATCTTGGTGTTGGTCACGAATAGGTCGTCGCCCACCAGCTGGAGCTTGCGGCCCAGTTCTGCGGTGAGGTGCGACCAGCCAGCCCAGTCGGACTCGCCCATGCCATCCTCAATGGTGATGATCGGATAGCGCGCCGCCAGGTCGGCCAGGTAGCGGCTGAATTCCGCCGAGGAAAAGCTGCGGTGCTCCGCGGCGAACTCGTACTTGCCGTCACGGAAGAACTCGGAGCTGGCGACGTCGAGCCCGAGGTAGATGTCCTTGCCGGGCTTGTATCCCGCCTGTTCGATCGCCTGCAGTATCGTCTGCAGCGCGGCTTCGTTCGAGGGCAGGTCAGGGGCGAATCCGCCTTCGTCGCCGACTGCCGTGCTGAGTCCCTTCTCATTCAGGATCTTCTTCAGCGTGTGGAAGATCTCCGCGCCGTAGCGCAGCGCCTCGCGCAACGTCGGGGCACCGACCGGCAGGATCATGAATTCCTGGATATCCAGGCTGTTGTTGGCGTGCGCGCCGCCGTTGATGATGTTCATCATCGGCACCGGCAGCACCGGCGCTCGCTTGCCACCCAGATAGCGGTAGAGCGCCTGACCGGCCTCACGCGCCGCGGCGTGGGCGTTGGCGAGCGAGACGGCCAGCAGCGCGTTGGCGCCCAGCCGGCTCTTGGTCTCGGTGCCGTCGAGCTCGATCATGCAGGCATCGAGCCCCGTCTGGTCCTCGGCCTCGCGGCCCACCACGGCCGCGCGCAGCACCGTATTGACGTTCTTGACCGCCTTCTGCACGCCCTTGCCGCCGTAGCGCTTCTTGTCGCCGTCGCGCAGCTCGACCGCCTCGCGCGAACCCGTGGAGGCGCCCGAAGGCACCGCGGCCCGGCCCTGCGCGCCACTGGCGAGCGTGACCTCGGCCTCGACGGTCGGGTTGCCGCGCGAATCGATGATCTCGCGGGCGTGTACTTCGGCAATGCGGGTCATAGTGAACTTTCCTCGAAGGGACGGGACTTGGCAATACGATCGAGTTCCTGGAGCGTGGCGAGCAGGCTCCCCATGCGTGGCAGCGGCCAGGCATTGGGCCCGTCTGACAACGCCTGCTCGGGACGTGGATGGGTTTCCATGAAGACGCCGGCCACGCCGGCCGCGACTGCGGCGCGCGCCAGCACCGGCACGAATTCGCGCTGGCCGCCGGAGACCCCGGCGCCCGCACCCGGCAGCTGTACGGAATGCGTTGCATCGAATACCACGGGGCAGCCGGTCGCGCGCATGATCGACAGCGCACGCATGTCGGTGATCAGGTTGTTGTAGCCGAAGCTGAAGCCGCGTTCGCACACCATGATCGACTGGTTGCCGGTCGAGCGCGCCTTGTCGACCACCTGCTGCATTTCCCAGGGTGAGAGGAACTGGCCCTTCTTGATGTTCACTGGCCGGCCGGCGCCGGCCACAGCGCGGATGAAATTCGTCTGGCGGCACAGGAACGCCGGCGTCTGCAGCACGTCGACCACGCTGGCGACCTCGGCAATGGGCGTGTCCTCGTGCACGTCGGTCAGCACCGGCACGTTGAAGCGCTTGCGCACGGCGGCGAGGATTTTCAGTCCGGCGTCGATCCCGGGACCGCGGAAACTCTGGCCCGAGGAACGGTTGGCCTTGTCGAACGAGGCCTTGAAGATGTAGGGCATGCCGAGCGCCGCGGTGAGCTCGCACATCCGGCCGGCCACTTCCTCGACCAGCGCGGCGGATTCAATCACGCAGGGCCCGGCGATCAGGAACAGCGGCCGGTCGATGCCGACCTCGAAGCCGGCCAGCTTCATGCGCTGGCGACGGTCGGGAGCTGCGCGGCGCGGCAGGCGCGCGCCGCGCGCACGAAGGCGCTGAACAGCGGATGGCCGTCACGGGGCGTGGAGGTGAACTCCGGGTGAAATTGCGTGGCCAGGAACCAGGGGTGCGAGGGCAGCTCGATGATCTCCACCAGCTCGTCCTGCGAAAGACCCGAGAAGGCCAGGCCGGCGCGCCGGAACTGCTCCATGTAGGTGTTGTTGAATTCGTAGCGATGGCGGTGGCGCTCCATGATCTCATCGCGCCCATAGAGCTCGCGCGCCACTGAACCCGCAGCCAGCCGCACGGGCTGGGCGCCCAGGCGCATGCTGCCGCCGAGCGCCGAGGACTCGGTGCGCTGCTGCACGCCGCGGGCCTGGTCCTGCCACTCAGTGATCAGGCCGATGACCGGGTGGGTGCTGGCGCGGTTGAACTCGGTGCTGTGCGCGTCGGCAAAGCCCAACACATGCCGCGCGTATTCGATAATCGCCAGCTGCATCCCCAAGCAGATGCCCAGGTACGGGATGCGCTGCTCGCGCGCATAGCGCACCGCCTGGATTTTGCCCTCGATGCCGCGCTCGCCAAAGCCGCCCGGGACGAGGATGGCGTCCATGCCTGCCAGGCAGCCGACGCCGTCGCGCTCGATGTCCGTCGATTCCACATAGTGCACACGTACGCGCGTACGGGTCTTGAGGCCCGCGTGCATCAGGGCCTCGTTGAGTGAAATGTAGGAATCGCGGATCTGCACGTACTTGCCGACCATGGCGATGTCGACCTGCCCGTCGGTGTTGACGCGCGCATTGACGACCTGGCGCCACTCGGTGAGGTCGGCCGGCGGCGCATCGATGCGGAGCTTTTCGACCACGATGTCGTCCAGTCCCTGCTCATGCAGCAACAGCGGGATCTTGTAGATGTCATCGGCGTCCACCGCCGAGATGACCGCGCGCTCCTCGACGTTGGTGAACAGCGCGATCTTGCGGCGCTGCTCATCCGGCAACATGGCCTGGCAGCGGCACAGCAACACGTCGGGCTGGATGCCGATCGAGCGCAGCTCCTTGACTGAATGCTGCGTCGGCTTGGTTTTGATCTCGTGCGAGCCGCCGACCACCGGCACCAGCGTCAGGTGCATGTAGACCACGTGGTTGCGGCCCAGCTCGACGCCCATCTGGCGGATTGCCTCGAGGAACGGGAGCGATTCGATGTCGCCCACCGTGCCGCCGATCTCGACCATGCACACGTCCGCATCGCCCGCCCCCAGGCGGATGCTGCGCTTGATCTCATCGGTGATGTGCGGGATCACCTGCACCGTGGCGCCGAGGTAATCGCCGCGCCGTTCCTTGGCGATCACGCGCTCGTAGATGCGCCCGGTGGTGAAATTGCTGTGGCGGCCCGTGGTGGTGCGCACGAAGCGTTCGTAATGGCCAAGGTCCAGGTCGGTCTCGGTGCCGTCCGCCGTGACGAACACCTCGCCGTGCTGGAAGGGGCTCATCGTCCCCGGATCGACGTTGATGTACGGGTCGAGCTTGACCATCGACACCTTGAGGCCGCGCGCCTCGAGGTTGGCGCCGAGCGAGGCGGCGGCAATGCCCTTCCCCAATGAGGAAACGACGCCGCCAGTGACGAATACGAATCGGGTCATCGAGGGATTCCGCCGTTTGTGCTGTCAGCGGCTCCATTGCGGAACCGGGAACTGACGACGGGCAGACAGACTAGCAAATCCGGCCGGCGGCCTCAAATTATTGCGCTGTTAATGTGCCCGCTGAGCTTAACGACACGCCAGTTGAGCTAAGCCTGGCGCCAGATCAGGCGGCAGCGCTCAGACCGGGCAGCGCCCGGGCCAGCGCACAGTGCCCTGCCCTGCCAGCGATCGCCGACCGCGAGCAGCCGCCGGCCCGCGTACACCAGCGGCACCGCCAGGCGCTGCCATGGCGGCAGGCTCTGCTGCTGCAGCAGCCGCTTCAACCGCCGCCCGCCCGTGCGCCCTGCCACGCGCCCGTCGGCGCCACGAAAGTCCACGCGGACCATTGCCGGCAGCGCACTGCGCAGCAGCTCGCCCTGCACATCCGCACGCAACTCCAGCACGGCGCCGCCCGCCAACGCCAGGCGCGGCTCACGCAGCCAGTCCCAGCTCATCGAACTGCTCATCGAGCCGCGCGCGCGCGGTGCGCCGATGGACACCGACGTTCGGGGTGCATCCGCCATGGCATGCAGCAGGTCGCCGTGCCGCCGCACTGTGGCGCCAGGCCATTGGATAAAGGGCTGCGCGTCGTGACGTGCGCGCAGCAGCGGCCCGGCGAGTTCCTGCAGGCGACGCTGGTCGGGCATGGGCAGGCCGCGCTGCTCGAGCCAGCGGCGCAGCGCATTGCGCCGTTCGGGCGCGCCGAGGCGGCGCAGCACGGTTACGCGCAGGGCCGCACCGTCAAGTGCATCCAGCAGTTCCTGGTCGGCGCGCGCCGCCAGCAGTTGTTGGGCCTCGGCGGCGAGCGCGGCACTGCGGCAGATCGTCGTGCCGAGCGCCGGCCAGCGCTCGCGCAGCACCGGCAACACCCGCAGGCGCAGGAAATTGCGGCCGTAACGCTCATCCGCGTTGCTCGGATCCTCGCTCCATGCAAGCCCCTGGCGGCGCAGGTACGCGAGCAGCTGGCCACGCGTCACCGGCAGCAGCGGACGCAGCACATGACCGGCGCGCGCCGGCATGGCCGCAAGGCCGGCCACGCCGGCGCCGCGCAGCAGCTGCAGCAGCAGCGTTTCCACCTGATCGTCCTGATGCTGCGCGAGCAGCAGCCATTCGCTTGCCTGCAGCTGCGCGCGCAGCGCGGCATAGCGCGCCGCCCGCGCGGCCGCCTCCGGCGATTCACCGCGCGGCACTTTTACCGGCGCATCCAGCACCTGGCAATGCACGCCCAGCTGGCGCGCGCACCGCTGCGCCGCGCGTGCGAAGCCGGCCGCGCCCGGTTGCAGGTGGTGATTGACGTGCAGCGCGCGCAGTTCGAATCGCCCGCGCGCACGGAGCGAGGCCAGCGCCGCCAGCAGCGCGGTCGAGTCAGCACCACCGGAAAACGCCACGCACAGGCTCGCTCCGCTTAAGGGTCCCGCCAGCTCGCGCAGGCGACGGCCCAGCCAGCCCCCCGTGAACGTGGCAGGTGTCACCGACGCGCCCGCGGCCGGCGCGACGCGGCCCGTCACGGCGGGCTCTCGGAATACACTCCGAAGGCCGCGAGCCGCGCGTCACGTCGCTCGAGGAGCGACTCGGCGGGCAGGGCCTCGAGTTCGCCCAGCGTGCGCTGCAGCGCCTCGCCCAACGCGCGCGCCATCGCTGCCGGGTCGCGGTGCGCGCCGCCCAGGGGCTCGCGCAGCACCTCGTCCACGAGCTTGAGGTCGCTGAGCCGCTCGGCGGTGAGATTCAGCGCCTCGGCTGCGACTTCCTTCTTGTCCGCGCTTTTCCACAGGATCGAGGCACAACCTTCGGGCGAGATCACGGAATACGTTGAGTACTGCAGCATCAGCAGGCGGTCGCACACACCGATGGCCAGCGCACCGCCGGACCCGCCCTCGCCGATCACGACGCTGATGATCGGCACGCGCAGCGTCGCCATCTCGAACAGGTTGCGCGCAATGGCCTCACTCTGGTTGCGTTCCTCCGATCCCACCCCAGGATATGCGCCCGGCGTGTCGATCAGCGTGATGATCGGCAGGCTGAATTTCTCTGCCATTTTCATCAGTCGCAGCGCCTTGCGGTAGCCTTCGGGCTTGGGCATGCCATAGTTGCGCCGCACCCGCTCCTTGGTGTCGCGGCCCTTCTGGTGGCCGATGAGCATGACCGCGCGCCCGGCCATGCGGGCCGGACCGCCGACGATGGCCAGGTCGTCCGAGTACATGCGATCGCCGTGCAGCTCGTGGAAATCGGTGCAGAGCGCGGCGATGTAGTCGAGCGCGTAGGGCCGCTGCGGATGGCGCGCGAGTTGCGTGATCTGCCAGGGCGTAAGGTTCGCGAAGATGGAACGCGTGAGCTGCTGGCTGCGGGCGCGCAGCTTGCCGATCTCTTCTTCGACGTTGACCGCCCCATCGGTGGTCAGGTGGCCGAGTTCCTCGAGCTTCGCCTCCAGCTCGGCGATCGGTTGTTCAAAATCGAGGAAGCTGACGGCCATGGGTCAAGGGTACGATTCAACGCCCCGGCCCGCAACACAGGGCCTGTTCAAGCCGAAACGACCGAACTGGCGCTGCCGGGAGTTCCATAGGCCACCCGCACCACGCCGAAGCGGCGCTCGAGCTGCTCGATGAGTGCGCCGCTGGCGCGCACTTTCCACTCATCGCCCAGCAGCATGATGCCCTGTGCGTCGCAGGTGCTGACCCGCACGGCCACGGAGCACTCGCCGCCCAGCGCACCCGCCAGCAATTCGCCCAGCGCAGCCATCAGCTCGGCCTGCGCGCCCTGCGCGGGCCATTCGACCAGGATGCGGCGCGCCGCGCGCTCGCGCACGGCGGCAAGCGACTGGATGTTGCGCGCCTGGATGCGCCAGGCGTCGCTGAATTCGTCGAAGCGCAGGCTCCCCTCGACCAGCACCAGTTCGTCCTTGACCACCAGCTCCCGGAAGCGCTGATGCGTCTCTTCGCTGAGCGCCACCTCGATGCGCCCGCTGCGGTCATCGAGCACGAAGTTCACGCGCGGCCCGCGCCGGCGCACTTCGAGTATCAGGCCAGCGGCGCTCACCTTGCGCGACTCGCCCCAGCGTTCGCCCTCGCCGCCCGCCGGCCGCGCCTCGCCGGCCAGGTCGCGGATGCGCACGCCGACGAGCTGCGCCAGGTCGCGCTCGAAGCGCGCGATCGGATGCCCGGTCAGGTACAGGCCGAGGGTCTCACGCTCGCCGGCCAGCCGCTGCGCCTCGCTCCACACCGGCTCCGCGGCCACGGGTCGCGCTGCATCGGCAGCCGCGGGCCGCGCCAGGCCGAACAGATCGTCCTGCCCCGCCTCTACCGTGCGCGCGGTCTGCTCGCCGGCCTGCATGGCCACCGCCAGCCGCTCCATCAGCGCCGCGCGATTCCGGCCGAGCGAATCGCAACTGCCGGAACGGATGAGTGCCTCGAGCACGCGCCGGTTCACGCGCTGCAGGTCGACGCGATGACACAGGTCCTCGAGGTTCGTGTACGCACCACGCGCCGCGCGCTCCTCGACCAGCGCATCGACCGCGGTGCGCCCCACGCCCTTGACCGCACCCAGGCCGTAGCGGATCGTCGCAGCGTCGGCCACCGCGAAGGCGTGCCCCGAGGCGTTGACGTCCGGCGGCAATACCCGCAGCCCAATCAACGCGCAATCGTCAATCAGCGTCACCACCTTGTCGGTGCGGTCCATGTCCGCCGACAGCACGGCAGCCATGTAGGCCGCCGGGTAATGCGCCTTCAGGTACGCGGTCTGCCAGGCCAGCATCGCGTAGGCGGCCGAATGCGACTTGTTGAAGCCGTAGCCGGCAAATTTTTCCATCAGGTCGAAGATGTGCTCGGCACGACCGCGTTGCACCTGCCGGGCCACCGCACCGTCGATGAAGACGCTGCGTTGCTTGGCCATCTCCTCGGGTTTCTTCTTGCCCATCGCGCGGCGCAACAGGTCGGCGCCGCCGAGCGTGTAGCCGGCCAGCACCTGCGCGATCTGCATCACCTGTTCCTGGTAGAGGATCACGCCGTAGGTCTGCGACAGGATTGGCTGCAGCTGCGGATGCAGATAATCGATCGGTTGGCCGTTACGGCTGTGCTTACGGGAGATGAAGTCCTCGACCATGCCGGACTGGAGCGGCCCCGGACGGAACAGCGCGACCAGCGCGATGATGTCCTCGAAGCAGTCTGGCTGGAGCCGGCGGATCAGGTCTTTCATGCCGCGCGATTCGAGCTGGAACACCGCAGTGGTGCGGCAGCTCTTGAGCAGCGCCACGGTGGCCACGTCGTCCATCGGCAGCCGCGTCAAATCGAGCGGCGGCTCCCCGCTCCCCGCGCGCACGGCATTGATGTCGCGCACCGCCCAGTCGAGCACCGTGAGCGTGCGCAGCCCGAGGAAGTCGAATTTGACCAGGCCCGCGGCCTCGACATCGTCCTTGTCAAACTGCGTGACGACATTGGCGCCGCCTTCCTCGCAGTACAGCGGCGCGAAATCCGTGAGCACCGAGGGTGCGATCACCACTCCCCCGGCGTGCTTGCCGGCATTGCGCGTCAGCCCCTCGAGCGAGCGCGCCATGTCGATCAGGCCGCGCACCTCCTCGTCTTCGCGGTACAGGCGCTTGAGCTCGGGTTCCTTCTCAAGCGCCTTGTCGAGCGTCATCTCCAGCTCGAAGGGCACGAGCTTGGCGATGCGATCGACCATGCCGTAAGGGTGCCCCAGCACCCGGCCCACGTCGCGCACCACGGCCTTCGCCGCGAGCGTGCCGTAGGTGATGATCTGCGAGACGCGCTCCGGCCCGTACTTGGCGGCGACGTAGTCGATGACGCGATCGCGTCCCACCATGCAGAAATCGATGTCGAAGTCCGGCATCGAGACGCGTTCGGGATTGAGGAAGCGCTCGAACAGCAGGTCGTAGCGCAGCGGGTCGATGTCGGTGATGCCGAGGGCAAAAGCGACCAGCGAGCCAGCGCCCGAACCGCGACCCGGCCCCACGGGCACGCCGTTGTTGCGGGCCCAGTCAATGAAATCGGCCACGATCAGGAAGTAACTGGCGAAGCCCATCGGGCCGATCACGTCGAGTTCAGTGGCCAGCCGTTCCTGGTAACGCTCCGTGGCATCCCCTGCAGGTGGCACTGCCGCCAGGCGCGTGGCCAGCCCGGTGACTGCGGCGTCACGCAGGTATTCTTCGGGCGTGGTCGCAGCAGGCACCGGAAACACCGGCAGGCGCGGTTCGCCCAGCCGCAGCGTCAGGCTGCAGCGGCGCGCGATCTCCACACTGTTGGCCAGCGCTGCCGGCGCCTCCGGAAACAGCGAATGCATCTCCTGCGGCGTGCGCAGGTACTGCTGCGGCGTGTAGCGGCGCGGCCTGGCCGGATCGGCCAGCAGCGTGCCGTCGTGGATGCAGACCCGCGCCTCGTGAGCCTCGAAATCAGCAGCGGCCAGAAAGCGCACGTCGTTGGTGGCCACCGGCGGCACGCCACGCGCGCAGGCCAGCGCCAGCGCCGCTGCCACGTAGGCGGCTTCGCCCGGCGCCCCGATGCGCTGCACTTCCAGGTAATAGCGGTCACCGAACAACGCCAGCCAGGCATCAAGCGCCGCCCCGGCCTGCGCCGCGCGACCCTGCACCAGGGCGCGTCCCACATCGCCCTGCTGCGCCCCGGAGAGCGCGATCAATCCCGCGGTTGTTCCCGCGTCGAGCCAGTTGCGCTCGATCAGCGGCCGTCCCTTGACCTGGCCTTCCAGCCACGCGCGCGATACCAGCCGCGTGAGGTTCCGGTAACCCTTGAGGTCCTGGCAGAACAGCGTGAGTTGCGACGCGCCTTGCGGGTCGCTGGGTTCGCGGATGTGCAGGTCCACGCCGATAAGGGGCTGTACGCCGCGCGCCAGCGCCGCGCGATAGAACTTCACCATCGCGAACAGGTTGTACTGGTCGGACACACCAACCGCGGGCATGCCGGCGGCGGCGACGGCGTCCACGAGTTCGTCGACGCGCACGACACTGTCGACGAGCGAGAACTCAGTGTGCAGCCGTAGGTGTACGAAGCTCGTGGTCATGAGGTAGGAGCGATCTTACCGGAGCAAAGCTCCGCCGATGCACCGGCGAAGGGCCCAGGCGCGCCAGCGCCGCAAGATGCGCCGCGGTCGGGTAACCCTGGTGGCGGGCGAGGTCGAAGCCTGGATATTGCGTGTCGAGCACCGCCATGTGCGCGTCGCGCCAGGTTTTCGCCAGGATCGAAGCCGCGCTGATCGCAGGCACAAGATCATCGCCGCGCACCAGCGTTTCTATACGGCAATCTCCAAACAGATCAGCAAGGTGCGGAGCTTTGTTACCATCGATGATGATGTGCGTCGGACGCCGGCTCAGCGCCTGCAAGGCGCGTCGCATGGCCAACAGCGTCGCCTGCAGGATGTTGAGGCTGTCAATCTCCTCGACACTGGCTACGCCTATGGCGAGAGCGAGCGCGCGCGCACGGATCAGCACGGCGAGCCGCTCACGCTGGCGCGCGCTGAGCCGCTTCGAATCGCGCAACCCCTCGATAGGACACTGCGGATCGAGGATGACCGCTGCGGCCACCACGGGCCCTGCCAGCGGGCCGCGGCCCGCTTCGTCGACGCCCGCAAGCAGCTCTGTGCACACCGCTCGGCGCATCACGGAGTACCCATGAGTTCCAACACCGCATCCGCAGCGCGGGCGGCTCCGTCCAGCTGCAGGCTAAGGTGTATGTCGCGAAAGCGATGCAGCAGTGCCGCCCGGCGTTCGCCCCCGACGAGCTGCGCCTGCAGCGCCGCGGCCAACCGCTGGCCGGTCACCGCTTTCTGTATGAATTCCGGCACCAGTGTCTCAGCGGCCAGCAGGTTGGGCAGCGAGTAATGCCGCACCCGCACAATCTGCAGCCCGAGCAGCAGGAACGCGGTCACCGGATTCACGCGGTAGGCCACCACCATCGGGCAGCGGCACAGGAGCGCTTCGAGGCTGGCCGTGCCGGACGCGACCAGCGCCGCATCGGCGGCCTGCAGTGCCAGGCGCGCCTGGCCGTCGAGCACGCGGATGCGCGCGCCGGCCGCGCCCACGCCCGCCGCCGCGCATGCGCGCTCGAACAGCGCGCGCAGCTCGGGCGAGGCCATCGGCGCGATGAACTCGATGCCCGGCATGGCCGCCGCCAGGGCCACTGCTGCGGCGACGAAATCCGGGCCGAGCCGCGCCACTTCGCCGCGCCGGCTGCCGGGGAGCAATGCAACGACGGCGGCACCCGCAGCGAGCCCAAGCGCGCTGCGTGCACCAGCGCGATCGGCGTCGAGGGGAATCTGGTCGGCGAGCGGATGGCCGACGAATCGCGCGCGCACGGCGTGCCGGGTGTAGAACGCGGACTCGAAGGGCAGCAGGCACAGCACCAGGTCGCAGGCGCGCGCGATCGCGCGCACGCGCCGCTTGCGCCAGGCCCACACCTGCGGACTGACATACTGCACGGTCCGCAGGCCCGCGGCGTGCAGCTGCGAGGCGAGCCCGAGGTTGAATTCCGGGGCATCGATGCCGATGAACACATCCGGTTGCCACGCCAGGAATTCGCGCCGCAGCCTGCGCCGCAGCCGCAGGAGCCGCGGCAGGTGCGAGAGCACCTCGACCAGGCCCATCACGGCCAGCTCGCGCGCGTCGGCAATGGCTTCGCACCCCGCCGCGCGCATCAGCGGCCCACACACGCCGCGTACCTGCAGGCCCGGCGCGCGCGTGCGCAGCGCAGCGAGCAGCGCCGCGCCGAGCTGGTCACCGGAGGTCTCGCCGGCCACCACCGCGATGCGCAGCGCGCGTGTCGTCACGGTGCGGGTGGTCAGCGCACGAGGCTGCGCGTGGCGGCGCCGATGAAATCGAGCAGCGGGCGGACCTCTGCATGGTCCTGCGCGAGCGCTGTGAGCCCGGCTACGGCGTCCGCCAGCGGCAGGCCGCGGCGATAAAGCGTGCGATAGGCGTCGCGCAGCACGCGGATTTGCGCCGCGCTGAAGCCGCGCCGCTTGAGGCCTTCGCTGTTGATCGAATGCGGCTTGGCCGGCTGGCCGACCGCCATCACGTAGGGTGGCACGTCGCGCGTCACCGCCGCGTTGTTGGCAAGAAAGGCATGCGCGCCGATCTTGCAGAACTGGTGGACCGCCGCAAACCCTCCCATGATCACCCAGTCGCCCAGCTGCACATGGCCGCCAAGCGTGGCGCAATTGGCCATGACGATGCGGCTGCCGACCTGGCAGTCGTGCGCAATGTGCGTGTAGGCCATGAAGAGGTTGTCGTCGCCGACGCGGGTCACGCCGGCGTCGTACGTGGTGCCGCGATTCACGGTGCAGAATTCGCGGAACACGTTGCGGTCGCCGATCTCGAGGCGTGTGGGCTCGCCCTTGTATTTCTTGTCCTGCGGCGCGTCGCCGATCGAGCTGAACTGGAAGATATGGTTATCCGCGCCGATCGTGGTCGGCCCGTTGATCACGGCATGGGCGGCGATGCGGGTGCGCGCGCCGATGCGCACGCCGGCGCCAATGACCGTGAACGGACCGACCTCGACGTCGGCGGCTAGTTCGGCCTGCGGCGAGACCACCGCGCGCGCATCGATCACGATTGTGACCCAGGGCCCCTCACCGGACCTGTCACCACGCCTGGCGCGAGCATCAGTTCGGCGGAGGCCGCCTCGGCGCCATCCACGCTCGCGACCGCCGTGAGCTTCCAGATGCCGCGCAGGTTCCGCTCGAGCGTCGCCTGCAGGGTCAGCTGGTCGCCGGGCCCCACCGGCCGGCGGAAACGCGCCTTGTCGATGCCGACGAAGTAGAAGACCGAGTTATCGTCCGGGTACACGCCGGCGGTGACGAAGGCCAGGATGCCGGCTGCCTGCGCCAGCGCCTCGATGATGATCACACCCGGCATCACCGGGCGGTGCGGAAAGTGCCCCTGGAAATACGGCTCGTTTATCGACACGTTCTTCAGCGCGCGCACCTTGTGCCCTGGCACGCACTCGAGCACTCGATCCACCAGCAGGAAGGGATAGCGGTGCGGCAGGCGCCTCAGGATCTCGTGGATGTCCAGTTGCATCGGTTCATTCATGGTGCTTAGGTCCTGCGGTTGGAACTGTGCGCGCCCCGTTCGAGCCGCGTGACCCGCTCGGCCAGCGCGTCAAGGCGCTTGAAGCGGCCCACCACGCGCCGCCACAGCGCCGCCGGGGCCGCCGGTATGCCACCGGAATAGACCCCCGGCGTGCTGATCGAATGCGACACCATCGACAGGCCGGTCACCACCACATCATCGCAGATGTCCAGGTGGCCGACGATACCCACCATCCCGGCGATCATGCAGCGGGCGCCAATGCGCGTGCTGCCGGAAATGCCGGTGCAGGCGGCGATGACGGTGTGCTCGCCGATGTGCACGTTGT
Source organism: Gammaproteobacteria bacterium (assembly GCA_025359205.1). Lineage (GTDB taxonomy): Bacteria > Pseudomonadota > Gammaproteobacteria > Steroidobacterales > Steroidobacteraceae > FEN-1191. The sequence continues at coordinate 11,288 of JANYHD010000016.1, read as the reverse complement.
GCGCGACCTGGATCTGGTTGTCGAGCTTGACGCCCGCGTCGATGACCGTGTCTTCGATGGCACCGCGGTCGATGGTCGTGTTGGCGCCGATTTCCACGTCCGCCCCGATGCGCACGCGCCCGAGCTGCGGCACCTTGGTCCAGCCCGCGCCCTCGCGCGCGAAGCCGAAGCCGTCGGACCCGACCACCGCGCCGGACTGCAGGCACGCGCGCGCACCGAGTTCCGTGCCGGGCCCGAGCGTGACTCGCGCGTGCAGGCGGCAGTCCTCGCCCACCTGCACGTCCGCACCGAGGACGCAGCTGGGCCCGATGCGCACGCGCTCGCCGATCGTGCAGCGCGGCCCGATGATCGCGCCCGGGCCGATGCTGGCGCTGGCGGCTACGCGCGCGCTGGGATCGACCAGCGCGCGCTCATGCACGCCAGCCGCCGCCGGCGGTTCGGGGTGCAGGAGCGCGGCGATGTGCGCGTAGCGCGCGTAGGGGTTCGAGTGCACCAGTGCCGCAACCGGGCAGGAGGCCGCGCTGGCTTCGTCCAGCAGCACCGCGCTGGCGCGCGTCGCGGCGAGCTGGGCGCGATACTGGGGATTGGCGAGAAACGCCAGCGCGCCCGGGGCTGCTCCGGCCAGCGTGCCAACCCGATCGACCATCACAGTAGGGTCGCCACGCAGCTCGCAGCCAAAGCGCACCGCAAGCTCGCCCAGCGTCAGACCCATTGGACGTCCCCGGCGCCCCTTAAGAACGCCCGTTTATTTGGCGGCGGGGGCAGCTGGCGTCGGCGCAGTAGGCTTGGCCGCCGGTGCGCTGGCCACGGCACGGGCCTGGAGACCCGCGAGCACCTGCACCGTGATGTCGAGCGTGTTGTTCGCGTATAAGACGCCTTCGGTCAGCACCAGATCGTACTTCTGTGACAGCGCGTAACTCTGCACCTCGGCAACGATGGCGCTCTGCAGGCGCGAGAGCTCCTCGTTCTGGCGGGTGTTGGCATCTTCCTGGAAATCATTGAGTTTCTGCGAATAGTCACGATTGCCGTCACGCAGCTCCTTTTCAATGCGCGTGCGCTGCTCGGCGCTCATGGTGGCGGCGTCTTTCTCGTACTTTTCCTGCTTCGCCTTGAGTGCGGCCTGTTGCGCCGCCAGCTCACGCTGCTTGGGAGCGAATTCAGCCCGCAGCGAATCCTGCACGGCCTTGGCCTGCGGCGATTCCTGCAACAGACGCGCTGCGTTGACATAGCCGATCTTGATGTCGGCCTGCGCCGGCGCCACGCCCGCGGCGATGGCCAGCAACCCTGCTACGGAGATAATCCAAGAACGCTTCACTGCTTTGCTCCCTGATCAATTAGTAAGAACCGCCGATCGTAAACTGGAAATTCTCCGTGCGATCCGGCCAATGGACCGTGTCGCCGGAGAACTTGTTCAAAGGTATGCCGTAACTGAAGCGGAAGACGCCCAACGAAGGGGCCAGCCACTGCACCGCAACACCTGTGGATCGCTTCAGCTGATCATACTTGAATTTGTATTCCACCGGGGTCGTGAAGTCTTTGCCCAGGTATTTGACATTGTCGGTGGAGAACACGTTGCCATAGTCGAAGAACAGCGTCGCCCGCGCACTGGTCTGCCACTTCGCCGGCAAGGGCAGGATCAGTTCGGCGCGCGCCACCGCCAGCATGTTGCCGCCGTAGGGGTTGCCGTTGCTGTCGACCGGCCCGAGCGAACTCTCGGTATAGCCGCGCACGGTGTCCGGGCCGCCGCCGTAGAAGCGCTTGTACGGCGGCAGCGCGTCGGTGTTGCCGAGGGCCTTGCCATAGGCCAGGTTCATCCCCAGCGACAACGTGGTGTGCCACCAGAGCGGTATGTACTTGATGCCGTCATAGCTGGCCACGTAGTAGCGGGTCTTGCCGCCGGGCACGAAGCTCAGGCCCAGCGTGTGGCGCTGGCCGCGGTCGGCGAACAGGCCGCGGTTGCGTGAGTCGTACAGCCAACCCACGTTCGTCTCGAGGGTGTTGAAGCGGCTGCCGAACAGCGAAGTCGAAGTCGTAATCGCGGTGCCATCGCCCAGCGTGACGCTGTTGATCACCACGCGGGTATAGGGCCCACCGTTATGCTGCACCCAGTCGACCGCCTGCTGGGCACTGCTGCCCTGGTAGGTCAGCAGGTCGATGCGCTGCAGCGAGACGCCGGCGCTCAGGCGCTGGAACTCGGTGACCGGATACCCATAGCTCAGGCCCAGGGCCAGGTTCTGCGATTTGAAGTTGGACGAGGTCGACACAAACTGCGTCGAGTTGCGGTAGCTCAGCGACACCGTGCGCGAGAGCTGGTCGATGTTCAGGTACGGGTTGGTGTGCGAGAAACTGTAGAGCTTGTTGTACAGGCCCGAGTCGAGCTGCAGCGCCACGGCATCACCCGACCCCATGAAGTCGCTGTCCTGGAAGCTGCCGTTGAGCATGAATTTTTGCGCGGCCGAATAGCCCACGCCGCCGCTGATGGTGGCGCTCGGCCGCTCCTTCACGTCGAACACGACGTCGACCTGGTCGGGCGAACCTGGCACCGGGCTGGTGTCGAAATCCACCTTCTCGATGAACGGCTGCTGCTCGAGGCGTTGCTTGGAGCGCTCGAGCGCGATGTTCGACAGCAGCGAACCCTCGAGCTGGCGCAACTCGCGCCGCAGCGTCTCATCGTTGCTGCGGGTCGTGCCCTTGAAGGTGATCTGGCGCACGTAGACGCGGTTGCCCGGATCGACGAACAGCGACAGCGCGACTTCGCGCTTGGCCTCGTCGATGGTCGGCACCGGCTCGACCTTGGCGAAATAGAAGCCCTCGGCGCCGAGCCGGTTCTTGATCAGCTCCTGGGTCGAGGAGATCGCTTTCTGCGAGTACGTCTGGCCTGGAGCCACCAGCACCAGGCGCTTGAGCTGCGCCTCGGGCACCACCAGGTTGCCAGCCAGCTTGACGCTGGAGATCTTGTACACCACGCCCTCGGTGATGTTCGCGGTGATGAAGACGTCGTTCTTGTCGGGCGAAATCGCCACCTGCACCGAGTCGATGCGCGCGTTGGCGTAGCCGCGGTCCTGGTAGTAGGTCTGGATCTTTTCCAGATCGCCCTGCAGCGATTCGCGCGAATAACGGTCGTCCTGCTTGTACCAGGAGGTCCAGGTCGGCGTCTTCAGCGTGAGCGTCTCGAGGATGTCCTTGGCCTTGAAGGTCTTGTTGCCGACGATGTTGATCTGGCGGATCTTGGCGCGGCTCCCTTCCTTGATGTCGAGGTTGACGCGCACCCGGTTGTTGGGCAGGTCCTCGACCTTCGAGTCGATCGTCACTGCGTACTTGCCGCGGCTGTAGTACTGGTCGGTGAGGTACTGCGTCACTTCCTCAAGCGTCGAGCGGTTGAAGGTCTTGCCCGCCGACAGGCCGACATTGCGGAGCGATTTCTGCAGGTCCTCGGTCTTGATGTCCTTGTTGCCCTTGATCTCGATGCTCTCGAGCGAGGGACGCTCGAGCACTGCAATGACCAGCGTGTGGCCGTCGCGGCTGAATTCCACGTCGCGGAAGAAGCCAGTCGCATACAGCGCCCGCAGCGCCTCGCGCACCCGCCGGCCATCGAGCTTGTCGCCGATGTTGACCGGCAGGTAGTTGAACACCGTGCCCTCGGAGATGCGCTGCAGCCCCTCGATCTTGATGTCACCGACCGTGAAATCCGTGCCCACGGCCTGCTGCGCGAAGGCCGCAGTACCGCTGACAAGCGAAAGGAACGCCGCGAGAACCGCGCGATAATTCATGCGCACACTGCCGTTACTTCAGGGAGAGTCAACCAAACTGACGCGAGATGTCGTTGTACAGGGCCAGCCCGAGCAGCAGCAGCACCAACGCGATGCCCAGCTGCTGTCCTGCGACCTGCATGCGCTCGGAGAGCGGACTGCCCTTGAGCCACTCGATCGACTGCATCAGCACCTGGCCACCGTCGAGAATCGGAATCGGCAGCAGGTTCATGAACCCGAGCATCAGGCTGATCTGCACCAGGAAGGCGAGGAATACCCCGACGCCCGCGGCCGCCGAATCCCCGGCGTAGCGGGCGATGGCAATAGGCCCGCCCAGGTTCTTGACCGAGACTTCGCCCGCCAGCATTCCCCAGATCATGTGCACCTGGAAGCGCGTCATGGCCCAGGCTTCGCCGCAGGCGATGCCCAGCGCCGCAATCGGCCCGGGCCTTGCGTGGCGCACTATGCCGGGCGGAAACTCCGGGATTTGCAACGGTCCTGCCTGGATGCGCCCGATGCGGACGCCGTCCTGCATGTCCACGGCGACCGCCACCCGCGTGGTCGCCGTGGCCCCGCCGGCCCCGCCGCGCCGATACTGCACCGCGATGTCATCGCCAGGATGGGCGCGCACCAGCACCACCATCGCCTGGTAGTCACGCACCGGCTCGTTGTTGATGCTCAGGATCTCATCGCCCGGACGGAGCCCCGAGCGCTGCGCGGGACCTCCCGCCTTCAACTCGCCCAGCACGGCCCGCACCGGCAAACGCTGGACCTGCAGTCCCAGGCAATCCAGCGCCGACGCCGGATCGGTCAAGGCACGGCGATCGCCGGAAGTCATCAAAGGAAATGGCGCCAGCCGCTGCTGCCCATTGGCGGCGCGCAGCAGCAGCGTGAGCGGCTTGCCGCTCGCCACGCCTTCGGTCAATCCGAAGCAGACATCGGCCTGCGAGCTCACGGTCCGGCCGTTGACGGCGAGCACTTCGTCGCCCAGGTGCACGCCGGCGCGCGCGGCGGGCGAATTGGCGAGCGGCAGCCCTTGTAACGGGCGCAGCTCCGTTGTGCCGGACACCAGCACCATGCCGGCCAATAGCAGGATCGCGAACAGGAAATTGGCTGCGGGCCCGGCCAGCAGCACGGCGATGCGCTGCCAATGCGGGCGCCGGGTGAACGACTGCGCCAGCTCGGCGGCCGCCACCGGCCCTTCGCGCTCGTCGAGCAGCTTGACATACCCACCAAGCGGTACAGCCGCAAACACGTATTCGGTACCGCTCCTTTGGCCCCGGCGCAGCCACAGCGGCCGCCCGAAGCCCACCGAGAAACGCAGCACCTTGAAGCCGAGCTTGCGTGCCACCCAGTAATGGCCGAACTCGTGCACCGTCACCAGGATGCACACCGCGACCAGGAAGCTGGCCACCGCCCATAGTGAAATGCTCACGCCAGGCTGCTCCGCACGCCGCCCCGCAGCAGGCCCAGCACGGCTCGCGCCTGCGCGCGCGCGGCGGCATCGGCGGCGAAGACCTCGTCCAGATCGTTCAAGGGCCCACCCGGCGCATCATTCATGACCCTGTCAATGACCCCCGGAATATCCCCAAAGTTCAATTGCTTGTCGAGAAACGCCTGCACCGCCACCTCGTCCGCCGCATTGAGCCAGGCACAGGCGGCGCCTCCCGAGCGCGCCGCGGCCTCGGCCAGCGCCAGGCAGGGAAAGCGGGCGCGGTCCGGCGCCCGGAACTCGAGCGAACCGACCCTGGCCAAATCGAGGAATTCTACACCGGCGGCGATGCGGCCGGGCCAAGCCAGGCTGTGCGCGATGGGGGTACGCATGTCCGGCGAGCTGAGCTGGGCCAGGGTCGAGCCGTCCACATACTCGACCAGCGAGTGCACGATGCTCTGCGGATGCACCACGACGGAGATGTCGCGCGGCTCCATGCTAAACAGCACCGTAGCCTCGATCAGTTCCAGTCCCTTGTTCATCAGGGTGGCCGAATCCACGGAAATCTTGCGCCCCATGCTCCAGCGCGGATGCGCACAGGCCTGTTCAGGGGTGGCGATGGCCATGGCCGCCGCCGTCCAGTCGAGGAATGGTCCGCCCGAGGCCGTCAGCAGGAGCCGCCGCACGCCCACGGGCCGCTCGCCGACGCGCGCTGTCGGCGGCAGGCACTGGAAGATTGCGTTGTGCTCGCTGTCGATCGGTATCAGCGTGGCATTGCCGGCCCGCACCGCCGCCAGCAGCAGGTCGCCGGCCATGACCACCGATTCCTTGTTCGCCAGCAACAGGCGCTTGCCCGCTGCCGCAGCGGCCAGCGTCGAGCGGAGCCCGGCCGCGCCGCTGATCGCCGCCATGACCACATCGGAAGCCGGATCACGCGCCAGCGCCTCGATTGCCGCAGGACCCGCCGCGACGCGGATCGCGGCACCCGCCTCGCGCAGGCGCCGCTCGAGTTCGGCAGCCGCATCCGGCAGCTCCATGACCGCGACTTCAGGACGATGGCGCAGGCACAGTTCGGCGAGCCGGCGCGCGTCGCTCCGCGCCGCCAGCGATACCACGCGGTAGATGTCCGGATGACGCTCGAGCACATCGAGGGTGCTGCGCCCGACGCTGCCGGTGGCGCCCAGGATGGCGACGCCGATCATGACGCCACGCCCAGCCACAGCAGGCCGAGGCTGATGACAGGTGTGCTCGCCAGCACGCTGTCGATGCGATCGAGCACCCCACCGTGCCCCGGGAACAGCCGGCCACTGTCCTTCAGGCCGCTGACGCGCTTGAACATGCTCTCGGTAAGATCGCCGACCACGGAAAAGGCGGCGGCGGCCAGGCACAACGGCAGGAAACGCTGCGGAGCGAGCCCAAACCAGCGGCTGCCCGCCACCGCCACGACCAGGGCGAGCAGCATGCCGCCGACCACACCCTCCCAGGTCTTGCCGGGCGAAACCTGCGGCGCCAGCTTCACCCGCCCGAGGGCGCTGCCGGCGAAGTAGGCGCCCGTGTCCGCGGCGAAGGCCAGCGCCATTCCGAACAGCGCCCAGTGCGCGCCGCGCGGCCACAGCTCGACCATGCGCGTCAGCGCCACCCAGGTCGGCACCAGCGCAAACACGCCCGCGACCGCCACCGCTGCGGCATTCGCGCGCTGCGGGACCAGCAGCAACCACAAGAGCGCCGCCGTCCACCAGCCCACGCTCAGTTCCATGAGCAGTGTGAAGCCCTTGGTATCGGCCAGGAAGACGCGCGCGCACACTGACAGCAGGGCCACCAGCAGCACGAAGCCCAACCGCGCCTCGCGTGGCGCGCCGCGGAGGAAGGCCGACCATTCCCAGGCGCCGGCGGCGATGAACAGGCCGAACAGCGCCCGCGCCGACCACGCTGGCCCGAACAGCAGCACGCCGATCAGTACGGCGGCGAGGACCAGGGCGGTGAGGATGCGCGTGCGCATGCTAGGTCAGGACCTGCGCGCCGGTCAGGCCGAAGCGGCGCTGGCGACTCGCGTAGTGCTGCAGGGCCAGTTCGAAGTCGGCCGCAGAAAAATCCGGCCAGAGCGTGTCGGTGAAGTACAGCTCGGCATAGGCGAGGTTCCACAGCAGGAAATTGCTGATGCGCTGTTCGCCGCCGGTGCGGATGTAGAGGTCCGGATCGGGCAGGCCCGCCAGAGCAAGCTCGCTGGCGAAGTGGGCCTCGGTCAGCTCGCCGCTGCGCAACTCGCCACGCTCGCAGCGCGCCGCGATGCGGCGCGCCGCAGCCAGGATATCCTGCCGGCCGCCGTAGCTGATCGCGACCTGCAGGTGCAGCCGCCCGTTGGCGGTGGTCGCGGCCATGGCGGCGTCGATGCGCGTGCGCAGCCGCGCCTCCAGGAGCGTCAGCTCGCCGATGAAACGGAGCCTGACGCCCTTGGACTGCAGCAGCGGCAGCTCCCGATCGAGCGATTCGCAGAACAGGTTCATGAGGTCGGCGACTTCGCCGGCCGGACGCGCCCAGTTCTCGCTGCTGAAAGCGAACAGCGTGAGCGCCTCGATGCCGTGCTGGGCGGCCGCCTCGATGACCGTGCGCGTCGGCCCGAGGCCCGACTGGTGTCCCGCGCTCCGTTCGCGGCCCTGCCCCAGCGCCCAGCGGCCATTGCCGTCCATGACGATGGCCACATGACGCGGGAGCGGCGGCGCCGCTGCGGCCAGGCCGCTGGCAGAGGATTGCATCGCCAGGATCCTAGACCTGCAGGATCTCTTTCTCTTTGGCCCCCAACTGCTGGTCGATCTCGGCGATGTGCCGATCGGTCAGCTTCTGGATGTCATCCTGCGCCTTGCGCTCGTCGTCCTGGGAGATTTCCTTTTTCTTGAGCAATTCCTTGGCGTCGGCGAGCACGTCGCGCCGCACGTTGCGCACGGCGACGCGCGCGCTTTCGGCGTCCTGGCGCACCACCTTGGTGATGTCGCGGCGCCGTTCTTCGGTGAGCGGTGGCAGCGGGATGCGGATGACGGCGCCGGCGGTCATCGGCGTCAGCCCCAGGTCGGACTTGTGGATCGCCTTCTCGATCGGCCCGACCATGGTCTTCTCCCAGGGAGAGACCACCAGCGTGCGCGCGTCCTCGACGCTGATATTGGCCACCTGGTTGAGCGGCATGTCGGCGCCGTAATAATCCACCTTCAGGTGTTCCACCAGGCTCGGGTGCGCGCGACCGGTGCGCATCTTCTTCAGGTCGGCCATGAATATCTGCACGCACTTCTGCATGCGCACGGTGGCATCTTTCTTCAGGTCATCGAGCATGTGTGTCCCCCAGCGGCAGCGAGCGCTTCACTCATTGGTCACGAGTGTACCAACGTCCTCGCCCCGCGCCACGCGCAACAGATGGCCGCCGGCATTCAGGTTGAAAACGCGCAGCGGCAAGTTGTGGTCGCGGCACATGACGATCGCCGTGGCGTCCATCACGTTCAGCCGTTCGGCCAGCACGCGATCGAAGGTCAACCGCGGATAGTGGCGCGCACTCGGGTCCTTGACCGGGTCGGCCGTGTAGATGCCGTCGACCTTGGTGGCCTTGAGCAGCAGCTGCGCCTCGATCTCGATGGCGCGCAACGCCGCGGCGGTATCGGTCGTAAAGAACGGATTGCCGGTGCCGGCTGCGAAGATCACCAGGCGGTCCTTCTCGAGGTGGCGCACGGCGCGGCGGCGAATGTAGTCCTCGCACACCTCGTTGATGCGGATGGCGGACATCACGCGCGCATGCACATTGAGCGATTCGAGCGCGTCCTGCATCGCCAGCGCGTTCATGACCGTGGCAAGCATGCCCATCTGGTCGGCCGTGACCCGGTCCATCCCGGCGCGCGCGAGCCCGGCGCCGCGAAAGATGTTGCCGCCGCCAAGCACCACCGCCACCTGGGTGCCCAGCGCCTGCACGTCGCGCAGCTCCGCGGCGATACGCTTGATCACCGCCGGGTCGATGCCGTAGTCGGCGTTGCCCAGCAGGGCCTCGCCCGAGAGCTTCACCAGGATGCGCGCGAAGCGCGGCTTCCCTGTAGCGACCGTCATGCGCACCCCCTAAAAAATGCCCCGCATCAGCGGGGCATGTTCGTTAACAGCTGTCCTGGCAGTCAAGCGCCTCAGCTGCGCCCAGCCGCGCTGACCTGCGCCATCACCTCGGCGACGAAATCTTCCTGCTTCTTCTCGATGCCCGCACCGACCTCGAAGCGCTGGAATTCGCGCACGCTGGCGCCCGCCGACTTCAGCAGCTTCTCGACCGTCTGGTCGGGATCCTTCACGTAGGGCTGGCCCAGCAGCGTGATCTCGGCGAACGACTTGCGCAATCGCCCTTCGACCATCTTGGCGGCAATCTCCGGGCTCTTGCCTTCCTTCTGCGCCTGCTCGGTGAGGATCTCGCGCTCCTTGGCCACTTCCGCGGCCGGCACGTCGGCGCTGCTGATGTAGCGCGGATTGCTGGCCGCGATGTGCATGGCCAGGTCGCGCGCGAGTTCACTCGTGCCGCCCTCGAGCCTCACCAGCACGCCGATGCGCGTGCCGTGCAGGTACGAGCCCAAGGGTCCCGTTGCGGCCACGCGCACGAAACGGCGCACCGAGATCTTCTCGCCGATCTTGGCCACCAGCGCGCGGCGGCGCTCGTCGATGCTCTCGCCGCTAGCCAGCTTCGCCGCCACGAGTGCATCCAGGTCGGCGGGATTCGCGGCTACGGCGCTCTTGGCGACGTCGCCAGCGAAACCACGGAAGTCCTGCTCGCGGGCCACGAAATCGGTCTCGCAGTTGATCTCGACCATCGCCGCACTGTGTCCGTCGGCGCCGCGCTCGATCGCGATCACGCCCTCGGCGGCGACGCGCGTGGCTTTCTTGTCAGCCTTGGCTAGGCCCTGTTTGCGCATCAGCTCGGCGGCGGCGTCCAGGTTGCCCGCCGTCTCAACCAGCGCCTTCTTGCATTCCATCATGCCCGCGCCGGTGCGCTCCCGGAGCTGCCGGACGGTGTCAGCCGTTACGCTCATCAGCGCGGTCCGCGGCGCGTGCCGGCGGCGCCGGGTGCCGGGCGGCGGCGCGCAGAGGCCGTGGCGCTGGGCGCAGTAGCCACGTCAATGGTGTCATCCAGGTCCAGGTCGACATCCGGCACTTCGACGACAGCCGGTGCGGCGGCGGCCTCGGCTCCAGCCTCGGCTCCGGCCGCGGGTGCGGCCTCGACTCCGGCCGCGGCAGCCACGGGAACAACCGCCGGCGCAGGCCCGCGACGCACCGGCACGGGCTTGCGGTGACGCACCGGCGCCTGGCGAACCGGACGGGCTGCGCGGCCGCTCTTGCGGCGCGGGTTGCCCTGCTCGTCAAGCTCGACGAATTCATCTTCACTGACCGCCATCTGCGGCACCGAGCTCTTGCCTTCGAGCACGGCCTCGGCGGCGGCGCCGGTATAGAGCTGGATCGCCCGCATGGCATCGTCGTTGCCGGGAATGATGTGATCGATGCCGTCCGGCGCGCAGTTCGTGTCCACGACGGCCACGACCGGAATGCCGAGCTTCCTGGCTTCATGAATCGCAATGTGCTCGTGACCCACGTCGACGACGAACAGCACGTCCGGGAGCGCTTCCATGAGCTTGATACCGCCGAGGCTCTTTTCGAGCTTGATCATCTCGCGGCGCAGCATGGTGGCTTCTTTCTTGCCGCGCTTTTCGATCGCACCAGAAGCGGTCAGCTCCTCGAGGTCGGCCAGCCGTTTGATCGACTGGCGCAAGGTCTTGAAATTCGTGAGCATGCCGCCCAGCCAGCGCTGGTTCACATAGGGCATGCCGCAGCGCACCGCGTCGGCCGCGATCGAGTCGCGCGCCGAGCGCTTGGTGCCCACGAACAGCACGCGGCCACCATCGCCGACGACGCGCTTGATGAACGCCATCGCCTCGACGAACAGCGGCTGGGTCTGCTCGAGATTGATGATATGGATTCGGTTTCGTTCGCCAAAGATGTAGGGGGCCATCTTCGGGTTCCAGAAGCGGGTCTGGTGTCCAAAATGGACGCCCGCTTCCAGCATCTGTCGCATAGACACGCTGGACATGGTCATACCTCGTTGT
>JANYHD010000013.1 GCA_025359205.1 Gammaproteobacteria bacterium | reverse complement strand
GCCATGGTCTGCGTACCCAATGCCATGGCCGCCGAAGGCCTCAATATCGGCGCCCAGGCGGGCGAGCGGGCGCTCGAAAGGGTGTTGGTCGAAGAGGGTGGCTTCACGCGCCTGCGGCGCGTATTCGACACGCCGCTCAGCATGGTGCTGGAGGCTCGGCCTTAGGCGGGCGCTCTTGCCTGCAGTTTGCTCCGCCCGACCTGCCCCTTATTTTAGCCGTTTCACCATGCAGCAGCGGCGTGCTGTAGCTACGCACATTTCACGCCATCGAACTCAATGGGCTGAATGAACAGGCGACCACTCGGCGCTGAGCCTGTCTAGTAGCACCGACAATCAGTACAATCCGCGACGCTCCTCGGCTATTCCTTGAAAGGGCGGCGCAAGTGGTCTTCAAGTCTTTGCTTGATCGGGATTTATCGCGCGCAGCTCGCACAATCGCTGCGGCCCTGTTCTGTTGCGCGGTAGTCACGATTGCCCAGGCCCAGAGCAACTCGGCCACGGACCTGGCGGCCCTCTACAACTCCCTGAGCCCCGAGCAGCAGCAGGCGTTGCTGCAGCAAGCAGGCGCGCAGGGTGGCGCCGCTGCCGGAACCGATGCCACTGCGGCGCGCAATGCCGCGGCCCGCACGGCGAACGGTGCCGTGGCCAATCGCCGGCCAGAGCTGCATGCGGACCCGGATTCCCTGCTCCCGCACCGCTTCAAGCCCGAAGACACGGTCATCGTCGAGCTGTCGGTGCGGCGCCAGAAACTGGACTGGCCCCCCGGCAGTCTGCAGGCTGGGGGATCGCCAGAGGGGGGCGCACAGGGCGGCACCGCACAGGCCGCTGCCGCAGCGCTGCCACGCCTGGCGCCCGAGATCGAGCTCACGCCGCTTGAGAGGCTCAAGGTCGAGGCGACCGAGAAGCTGATCGCCGCCAAGAACCCCTACCTGCTCGATGTCACCGGCGCACTGCAGCTGCCCGGCTTCCCGGCCATCACGCTGGCGGGCCTGACCGAAGCGCAGGCCGCGCAGCGCCTGGCCATCGAGCCCGAGCTGCGCAACCTCGAGGTGAAGCTCACCTGGCTGCCGGTGCTGCGGGCCGGCGCCGGCCTCAAGCATTTTGGCTACGACCTGTTCGAGCAGGCGCCCTCGACGTTCGCGCCGGGGAGCGATGCGCCGGTGCCTGGGGGTTACACCGTGGGCCCGGGCGACCTGCTGGTCGTGCAGCTCTACGGCAGCCAGAACCGGAGCCTGCGCCTGACAGTCGGGCGAGATGGGCACCTCGCATTCCCGGAGCTCGGGCCCATCCAGGTGGCCGGGCGCTCGTTCTCGGCCGTGAAATCGGAGCTCGAGGGGCGCGTCTCGAAGCAGATGATCGGCGTGCGCGCCAGTGTCAGCATGGGCGACACGCGCGCGATGCAGGTGTTCGTGCTGGGCGAGGCGAAGTACCCGGGCAGCTACACGGTCAGCGGCCTCGCCACAGTCACCGGCGCGCTGTTCGCGGCCGGTGGGGTGCGCGAGATCGGCTCGCTCCGGCACATCCAGCTCAAGCGATCCGGCAGGCTCATCGACGAGCTCGATCTCTACGATCTGCTGCTCGAGGGCAATGCCGCACATGACGCGACGCTGCAGCCAGGCGATGTGATCTTCATCCCCACGCTTGGCCCCACCGTGAGCGTTGATGGCGAGGTGCAGCGCCCGGCCATCTATGAGCTCAAGGGCAACGTCACGGCCGCGACCATGGTGCGCATGGCCGGGGGCTTTACGGCCGATGCGGACTCCGGCAAGGCAGCGCTCTCGCGCGTGGATGCCACACGCCGGCGCGTGGTGCGCGACCTGGATCTCGCCAACGCCAGTGATGGGGCCCTGGTGCTGCAAAATGCCGACGTGCTGCGCGTCACGCGCCTCAAGCCCACGCTCGATGAGGGCGTGACGGTTGCGGGCCAGGTGTTCCGCCCGGGCAGCTACGCCTGGGAGCCGGGCCTGCGGTTGAGCCGCGTCCTGCCCTCGCTCGATGAACTGATGCCCGACGCCGACCCGCACTACGTGCTCGTGCGGCGCGTGGATCCGGCCACCAAGCGAGTCTCGGTGGAGTCGGCGGACCTCGCCGCCGCGCTGGCCGCGCCAGGCTCGTCTTCCGACCTGCCGCTGCAGGCGCGCGACCGGCTGACGGTGTTCGACTTGAACGCCAACCGCGAGACCGTGATCCGGCCGCTCATGGAGGAGCTGCAACTGCAGGCCACCCAGGAGCATCCGCTCGCGGTCGCCAACATCAGCGGCAGCGTGAAGGCCAGGGGCGACTTCCCGATCGAGCCGGGCATGAAAGTGTCGGACCTGATCCGTGCGGGCGGTGGACTCGACGCGGCCGCCTACAACGGCGGCGCCGAGCTCTCGCGCTACGTGATCGAGAACGGCCAGACCCGCCGCACGCAGGTGATCCCGATCGACCTCGCGGCCGTGCAGCGTGGCGAGGCGGCCGCCGACCTGGCGCTGCAGCCCTATGACCGGCTGTACATCAAGGAGGTCTCGGGCTGGCAGGACCAGGACCAGATCACGCTCAGGGGCGAGGTGCGCTTCCCGGGTATCTACCCGATCAAGCGTGGCGAGAGCCTGCGCTCGGTGATCGAGCGAGCCGGGGGGCTCACTGACCAGGCCTTCATCGAAGGTGGCGTGTTCATGCGCAAGGACCTCAAAATCCGCGAGCAGGAACAACTCGACCGGCTCGCGCTGCGATTGCAGAACGACCTCGCGGCCGCCACGATGATGGCCGCGCGCGGTGGCCAGCAGGGCGCGGGCCAGGCCTACAGCGTGGGCCAGACGCTGCTCTCGCAGATCAAGGCCTCCAAGGCCGTCG
>JANYHD010000012.1 GCA_025359205.1 Gammaproteobacteria bacterium | reverse complement strand
CTTTTCAGCATCTTCTGCGCGTCGGCAAATAGCTCGCGCGCCTGCACACCAACGATGGCATCGTCCAGAATCTGCGGGTAATGCCCGGACAGTTCCCAGGTGTTGAAGAATGGGGTCCAGTCGATGCGTTCGGCGATTTCTGCCAGCGGGTAGTCATCGAACACGGTGATGCCGGCCTTGTTCGGAATCGGCGGCTTGTATTTTTCCCAATCGTCGGCGAAGGCCTGACCACGTGCATGCTCGATAGACACCAGACGCTTGGCTGGGCCGCGATCCTTGTGGCGTTCGCGGATTTCCGCGTATTCGGCACGGATCTTCGCCATGAAGGCATCGACCAGTTCCTTGCTGATCAGTGACTGCGCGACACCTACGGCGCGTGAGGCATCCTTGACCCACACGGTCGGTGATTTGTAGTGCGGCTCGATCTTCAGGGCCGTGTGCGCACGTGAGGTGGTGGCGCCACCGATCAGCAAGGGCACGCTGAATTTCTGGCGCTGCATTTCGCGCGCGACGTGACTCATCTCTTCCAGCGATGGCGTGATCAGGCCGGACAGGCCGATCATGTCGGCCTTCTCCGCGATCGCGGTGTCGAGGATTTTCTGAGCGGATACCATCACGCCGAGATCGATCACGTCGAAGTTGTTGCAGCGGAGCACGACGCCGACAATGTTCTTGCCGATGTCGTGCACGTCGCCCTTGACCGTGGCCATGATGATCTTGCCGTTGGATTTGCCCACATCGCCGGTGCGCAGCTTTTCTGCTTCGATGAAGGGCAACAGGTAGGCGACTGCTTTTTTCATAACGCGTGCGGATTTCACCACCTGCGGCAGGAACATCTTGCCGGCGCCGAACAGGTCGCCGACCACGTTCATGCCGTCCATCAGCGGGCCCTCGATCACCGCCAGCGGCCGCGGACTCTCGAGCCGCGCGGCCTCGGTATCGGGAAGGACGAATTCGTCGATGCCGTGCACCAGCGCGTGTGCCAGGCGCTTCGCCACTGGCCACTCGCGCCAGGCCAGGTCCTCGACGCGCTTCATGCCCGCCTCGCCCTTGAAGCGCGCTGCGACTTCCAGCAACCGGTCAGCGGCATCGGTGCGCCGCGCCAGGATCACATCCAGCACGCGTTCGCGCAGGTCAGGTTCAATGTCCTCGTAGAGCGCGAGCTGGGCCGGATTGACGATGCCCATGCTCATGCCGGCGCGGATCGCGTGGTAGAGGAACACCGAGTGCATCGCCTCGCGCACCGGATCATTGCCGCGGAACGCGAACGACACGTTGCTGACGCCGCCGCTGATCATCGCGTGCGGGCAGCGCGCGCGGATCTGGCTGGTGGCCTCGATGAAATCGAGCGCGTAGCGGTTGTGCGCCTCGATGCCGGTCGCCACGGCGAAGATGTTCGGATCGAAGATGAGGTCCTCGGGCGCGAAGCCGGCCGCGCCGGTCAGCAACCGATAACTGCGCTCACAGATGCCGACCTTGCGCTCCACCGTGTCGGCCTGGCCGTGCTCGTCGAAGGCCATGACCACCACGGCCGCGCCGTAGGCGCGCACCAGCCGCGCTTGCTCGAGGAATTTCGCCTCGCCTTCCTTGAGGCTGATCGAGTTGACGATGCCCTTGCCCTGCAGGCATTTCAGCCCCGCTTCGATCACCGACCACTTCGAGGAATCGATCATCACCGGCACGCGCGCGATGTCGGGTTCGGTCGCCACCAGGTTCAGGAACCGCACCATGGCTGCTTCCGAATCGAGCATGCCCTCGTCCATGTTCACGTCGATCACCTGCGCGCCCGCGGCCACCTGGGAGCGGGCGATGTCGAGCGCGCCGTTGTAGTCGTCAGCCTCGATCAGCTTGCGGAACTTTGCCGAACCGGTGACGTTGGTGCGCTCGCCGACGTTGACGAACAGGCTCTCCGGGCCGATGTTCACGGCCTCGAGCCCGGCCAGGCGGCAGCGCGGCGCCAGCAGCGGCGGGCGGCGCGGCGTCAGCCCCTGCACATGCGCGCGGATGTGCGCAATGTGCTCAGGCGTGGTGCCGCAGCAGCCGCCGACGATATTGACGAAACCGCTGTGGGCGAACTCGCCGACCAGGTCGGCGGTCTCGCAGGCCGGTTCGTCGTACTCACCAAAGGCGTTGGGCAGGCCGGCGTTCGGATAGGCGCAAACCGCCACGTCGGCGATGCCGGCCAGTTCCTCGATATGCGGGCGGAGCTGGCGCGCGCCGAGCGCGCAGTTCAGGCCCACGACCTCGGGACGCGCGTGCCGGATCGAATTCCAGAAGGCTTCGACGGTCTGGCCCGACAGCGTACGGCCGGAGGCGTCGGTGATCGTGCCCGAGATCATCACCGGCAGGTCCAGCCCCTGCTCGTCCAGCACGCCGCGCACCGCGAACAGGGCCGCTTTGGCGTTCAGCGTATCGAAGATGGTCTCGATCAGGAGTGCGTCGACGCCGCCCTCGATCAGCGCGGCGGCGGCCTCGCGGTAAGTCGCGACGAGCTGGTCGAAATTGATGTTGCGGAACGAGGGATCGCTCACGCTGGGCGAGAGCGAAGCGGTGCGATTGGTGGGGCCGAGCGCGCCCGCGACCAGGCGCGGCGCACCATCGCGCGCCTCGAATTCGTCGG
The DNA here is from genome assembly GCA_025359205.1 of Gammaproteobacteria bacterium. Classification (GTDB taxonomy): domain Bacteria; phylum Pseudomonadota; class Gammaproteobacteria; order Steroidobacterales; family Steroidobacteraceae; genus FEN-1191. Next base: position 54,065 of record JANYHD010000012.1, on the reverse strand, counting down.
CCACGCCACGGGCCAGCTTCGCCGCGGCAAAGTTCAGCTCGGCAACGAGTCCTTCCATGCGGTAGTCGCCCTGCGAGGGCGCCGAGGAATTGAAGGTGTTGGTCTCGATGATGTCGGCGCCAGCGGCGAGGAAGCGCGCGTGGATGTCGCGCACCAGTTCCGGCCGCGTCAGCGTCAACAGGTCATTGTTGCCCTTGAGTTCGCCGGGCCAGTTCTGGAAGCGGCTGCCGCGATAATCAGCGTCGGTGGGCTGGAGCGACTGGATCATCGTGCCCATCGCGCCATCCAGTATCAGGATGCGCTCGGTCAGCAAGCGGCGGAATGCGGCAACCCGCTCGGCGCGTGTCATGCTGCGACTCCCCCGGCACGCAGGCCCAGGGCGTGGCAGATCGCGAAACTCAGTTCCGCGCGATTGAGCGTGTAGAAGTGGAATTCATCGACCCCTTCCCGGGCCAGTGATTCCACCTGGCTGATGGCCACGGCGGCTGAGATCAGCCGACGCGTGCGTGCGTCGTCCTCCAGCCCCTCGAAGCGCGCGCGCAGCCAGTCGGGCACCGAGGCACCACAGCGTGCCGCGAAGCGCAACAGCTGCGGCAGGCGCGTGATCGGCAGGATGCCCGGCACCAGCGTCGTGCCGATGCCGGCCGCGGCGCAGCGATCGCGGAAGCGCAGGAACACGCTGGTGTCGAAGAAGAACTGGGTGATCGCGCGGCTCGCGCCCGCGTCGATCTTGGCGCGGAGCGCGGCGAGGTCCGACTCGACGCTGGCCGCCTCCGGATGCGTTTCGGGGTAGGCCGCCACCGAGATCTCGAAATCGGCCACGCTCTTGAGCCCGCGCACCAGGTCTACTGCGTGAGCATATCCGCCCGGATGAGGCTGGTAATCGCCGGCGCCGCCCGCCGGATCGCCACGCAGCGCGACGATGTGGCGTACGCCCGCGCGCCAGTAATCGCGCGCGATGGCCAGCAAGGACTCGCGGTCAGTGCCCACGCAGGTGAGATGCGGCGCGGGCGTGAGCGCCGTGTCGTGCAGCACGCGCGTGACGACCTGGTGCGTGCGCTCGCGTGTCGAGCCGTCGGCGCCGTAGGTCACTGACACGAAGCGTGGTTGCAGCGGCGCGAGCCGCTTGATCGAACGCCACAGGGTCATTTCCATCGCGGCATCGCCCGGCGGAAAGAATTCGAAAGACACGGCCGGTGGACGAGCCAGAGCACCCGCCGACTGCTCTAGGTAATCCTGCAGCCGGGACTGGATGAGCGTATTCATTGTGCCCCCGCCGCGCTCGCCACCGCGTGCTGTGCCACCGCCAGCAGATGGTGGCCGCTCGCCAGATCGCAGGGCCGCAAGCGCGTGAGCCGCAGTCCCGAGCCGTCAAGCCACGCCCGCAGGCTCTGCAGCGGGTTGGCGCCGGTGCAAGCCTCGATGTCATCGAATCGCTCGACCACGAGGAGCCGGCCGGCGGCGCGCAGCGTGCGGGCCGCCTCCGTCAGCACCGCCACCGGGCGCTCGGCGGCGGCGAGCACGCGATCGATGGTCACGGTGTCGAAGGCGGCAGATTCGAACGGCAGCGCGTACATGTCGCCGCGGTGAAATTCGCAATGCGCCAGCCCGCGCCCGTGGACGCGTGTGCGGGCCAACCGCAAAGCCGGGGACGAGAGGTCGATGCCCACGGCGTGCGAGGTTTGCGCTCCCAGCATTTCCAGCATGCGCCCCGCGCCCGTGCCGATGTCGAGCAACTCGCCAAGCGCCATGGGCCCGAGCTCTTCGTGTAGCACCGCCGCCAGCCCCGCATCGCCCGCCTCCGACGGCGAGGACTGGCCGAGCTGCCCGGCTGCCGTGCGCCCGCGATCGCTCACCACGACGGCCATCCGCACCTGGTCGCGTTGCAGCGCCGGGTCGCGCGAATCGACGGAAGCCAACAATTCGCGCACCCAGCCTGAACGCGCTCCAGTTGCCGGCGTGCGGTAATACACGCACTGCTGCTCACGGAAACGGTCGAGGAAGCCGGCTTCGCTGAGCAGCCGCAGGTGGCGTGAAACGCGCGGTTGGCTCTGCCCCACCACCCGGCAGATCTCGCCCACCGTGAGTTCTCCGTGGCGCAGGAGCGAGAGCAGGCGCAGGCGCGTGGGGTCGGCCAGGCCCTTGAGCGCCTGGACGACCTGGTCAACCTGGCCAATATTCGGGCTTTCAGCGTGCATCTTAAAGATATAAACAACTCTTTATATGTGGTAGTCTAACCCAATAAATTGGCCTGTGGCTATAGGCTTAGCCCCTGTCAGGCGCTTCTGGTACCCTGCACGGCCTTTTTGCCCTGCCCACCCTGTCATTCCCGAGTTCCCATGCAACGCCCGATCCGCAACATCGCCATCATCGCCCACGTCGACCACGGCAAGACCACGCTGGTCGATTGCCTGCTCAAGCAATCAGGCACCTTTGCCTCCCACGAAAAGGTGGTCGAGCGGATGATGGATTCGAATGACATCGAGCGCGAGCGCGGTATCACGATCCTGGCGAAGAACTGCGCCATCGAATACGGCGGCACCCGCATCAACATCGTCGATACCCCTGGCCACGCTGATTTCGGCGGCGAGGTGGAGCGCGTGCTGTCGATGGTCGACGGCGTGCTGATCCTGGTCGATGCGGTCGAGGGGCCAATGCCGCAGACGCGCTTTGTGACACGCAAGGCACTGGCCATGGGTCACAAGGCGATCATCGTGGTGAACAAGGTCGACCGCCCGGGTTCACGCCCGGGCTGGGTCGTCGACCAGACCTTCGACCTGTTCGACAAGCTCGGCGCCACCGACGAACAGCTCGATTTCCCGGTGATCTACGCCTCGGCCCTCCAGGGCTGGGCCAGCCTCGATCCGACGCGCGTCGAGACGGACATGACCGCGCTGTTCGAGGCGGTGCTGCAATACGTGCCGCAGCCCAAGAGCGAGGTCAATGGCCCGTTGCAGTTACAGATCTCCACACTCGATTACAACTCCTACGTTGGCCGAATCGGAATAGGCCGCATTCGCCGCGGCACGCTGCGCGCCGGGCGCCAGGTGGCGCTGCGCTATGGCGACGAAGACCGCGGGCTCGCCAAGGTGGCGCAGGTACTGACATTCAAGGGCCTGCAGCGCGAAAGCGTGGATGAAGCGACGGCCGGCGACATCGTCGCGCTGACCGGCATCGAGGATGTGAACATCGGCCTCACCGTGTGCGACGTGGAAGGGGCCGAGGGCCTGCCGCCGATCCAGATCGACGAACCGACTCTGGCAATGAATTTCCAGGTCAACACCTCGCCGCTCGCCGGGCGCGAGGGCAAGTTCGTGACCAGCCGCCAGATCCGCGAGCGGCTGATGCGCGAGCTGCAGAGCAATGTGGCGCTGCGTGTCGAGGAGACCGAAGAGCCCGACGTGTTCTACGTCTCGGGCCGTGGCGAACTGCACCTGACGATCCTGGTGGAGAACATGCGCCGCGAGGGCTTCGAGCTCGCGGTCGGCAAGCCACAGGTGCTGAAGAAGGTCATCGACGGGCGCACGCTCGAGCCCTTCGAGGCGCTCACGGTCGACATTGACACCGACTGCCAGGGCGCTGTGATGGAGGCGCTAGGCACCCGCCGCGCGGACCTCACCGACATGGTCATCGACGCGCTGGGCCGTGTGCGGCTCGAGTACCGCATTCCGGCGCGCGGCCTGATCGGCTTCCAGGGCGAATTCATGACCATGACGCGCGGCACCGGCCTGATCAGCCACATCTTCGACGGGTTCGACGAAGTGAAGGGCGAGATCCCGGACCGCCACAACGGCGTGCTCATCAGCAACGAGAATGGCGAGGCCGTGGCCTATTCCATTTTCGCGCTGCAGGAGCGCGGCCGCATGTTCGTCAGCCATGGCGACAAGGTCTATGAGGGCATGGTGATCGGCATCCACAGCCGCGACAACGACCTGGTGGTCAACCCGATCAAGACCAAGAAGCTCACCAACGTCCGCGCCGCGGGCAAGGACGATGCGCTGCTGCTGACGCCGCCGATCAAGCTGACGCTGGAATACGCCGTCGAATTCATCGCCGACGACGAACTGGTCGAGGTGACGCCCGAGAGCATCCGCATCCGCAAGCGCTTCCTGCGTGAGCACGATCGCCGCCGGCTGGCGCGCAGCGATTCGGCGGCTGCGGTCGGCTGATTGACCTTAATGCCCCGCCGCTGTCGGTTGGTGGCGACAGGCACTGGTGGAGCGCCGCATGGTGGAAAATGGCCGGGTGATGCGCTCCCCTGTTATACGAACCCTCGCTCTGGCTGCCCCGGTGTTCGCACTGGGCCTGCTGGCCAGCTGCGGCGGCGACCTCGGCAGTGGCGGCGCGCAGTCCGTGCCCGGCAGCAACGTCGCGGCCATCACGGTCGATGGCGGGCCGGCCGCGGCGATCAATGGCGTCAACTCGCCCTACGTCTCGGTCACGATCTGCCAACCCGGCTCGAGCAGCAATTGCCAGGTCATCGATCACGTGCTGCTCGACACCGGCTCGACCGGCCTGCGGCTGCTCGCAACGGTAGCCAACAAGTCCCTGGCGTTGCCGCAGGAAATGGACATCGCCAACCAGCCGGTGTTCGAGTGCCTGCAATTCGGCGACCGCAGCTACACCTGGGGCAGCGTGCGCCTGGCCGACGTGCAGATCGCCGACGGCAAGGCGCTGAACCTGCCGGTGCAGCTGGTCGGCGATTCCGCCGCGCCTACCGCGCCGAGCGAATGCTCGCTCGCGCTGACTGCCAAGCCCCTGCCGGCGGCGGACACAGTCGCGGCGCTCAGCGCCAACGGCATCTTAGGGGTAGGCGTGTTCCGCGAAGACTGCGGCAACGGCTGCACCCAGCCGCCTGGCGCCGGCCAGATTTACCAGTACTACACCTGCATCGCGACATGCACCGGGGACACGCTCAGTACTGCCCTGCAGCTGCAGAACCCGGTGTATCGCTTTGCCAGCAACAACAACGGTGTGGTCATCGAATTGCCGGCGGTGGGGCCCAATGGTTCGTTCGGCGCGCGCGGCTCGCTGGTACTGGGCATCAACACCCAGGCCAACAACTCGCTCGGCACAGCGACCGTGCTACCGGTCGATGCCCTGGGTTTCCTGACGACCGTATACAACGGCCAGACGCTGGCGCACAGCTACATCGACTCGGCCTCGAAAGGCCTGTATTTCGACGACCTCTACCCGGCGTGCAATGCGTCTTCGCCGGCAGGCGGGCTCTACTGCCCGGGAGCGTCGGCGCCGCTGCCCCTGTCGGCCACCGTACAAGGGTCGGATGGCAGCACCAAGCAGGTCAATTTTGCGATCGGTGACGCACTGACGCTCCTGCAGGCCCAGCCCACCTACAACGCATTCAGCAATTTCGGCGGGCCGCTCGGCGACGCCACCGCCTTCGACTGGGGCCTGCCGTTCTTCTATGGCCGCAACGTATACGTCGCTATCGAAGGCCAGTCGACCACCGGCGCGACCGGCCCGTACATCGCGTTCTAACCGCCTGCCCTCAGCGTTCGCCGTCCATGAAGCGCACGTAGCGATCGAGCGCGCGCCGCTGGTCGTCCCACAGATCGTAGGTCACGCTGTCTTCGCCGAGCTGGGTCTGCACCGCGAGGGTCCGTGCGGCCGCGATGAAGCGCAGCGTCGCCAGGTCGGTCGGGAATACCAGCGGCTTGATGTCCTGACCCGCCGGCGCGTGCACCGGCCGCGCAATGCCGAGGTCCGTAGGCGACTTGCCGGCCGCATCGAGCCGGATGCGCCGGTCATCGGCAATCAGCAGGATCGAGTCGGCGAGCGCTGAGGCCGGCGCGTAGCGTGGGTCGAGCGTCGACCAGACATAGGCGACCAGCACGTATTCCAGCTTGCCGCCACGATTCACGGAAGCGGCTGACAGCGTCACGTAGTCACGCAGGTTGGCGGCCCGCTCACTCCGGTCGCGCGCGAACACCAGCGGCGCATCCACGAGGTCGACCGTGGCGCCGGTCCGCTCGTCCAGGTATTCCTCGGGCTCCGGCGGGGGCGAACGGCCGGCCACTCCGGCGCTGATCAGCAGCGCCGCGAGCCACAGCGCGCACAGTGGGCCTTTACGCGGGATCATCAGAATCCGATGCGGTAAGCGAGGCTCACATAATAGCGCTTTGTATTCTGCGTCTGCAGCGTGGAGTCGCGCTTGCCAAGCTGCCCGCCCGCTTCGAACTGCAGCAGGCGCCGGCCGCGCTGGTAGTCGAGCAACACCGAAGGCAGGAACGACAGCTCTTTGCTGCCATCGCTCGCCAGCTGCCGATGATCGATGGTCAGGCGCGGACCGAGGCGCCAGTCGCCGCCGACCGGCCTGCGGGTGGTTGCAGCCACCGAAACGATCTTGCCGGTCTCGGTATTGGCGTAGGCCACGCTCAACACGTTGAAATCGCCATTGCGCCACAGGTTCGAGCCGTAGATCTGCGCCTGGTACGACAGCGTCAGGCCCGTTCCCGGTTGCGCCGGCACGCCGCCCGAGGCGGGCGTTGCGCCGATCTTCGCGGCATCCACGGTCGCCGAGAACTGGTAGCGCTGTCCCAGGGGCCGCGTGGCCGTCAGGCTGTAGTTGGACGAGACGGCCGTGCGATCGCGCGCGTACTGCAGGATCTCATCGTCCGAGAACACCGTCTGCAGATCGGCGATGCTCGTGGCAGCCTGTCCTATCAGGGCGTTGCGCAGGGATATAACCGGCGCGTTGCGCTGCTCGGCATCGAAACTCAGGCTCCAGCGATCCGGCAACTGCACGGTACCGAGGAGCGCCGCGGCGTTCAGCGACTTGAAGTAGATGTCATAGTCATACAGCATCGTGAACGACGTGTGCGGCAGCAGCAGCCGCGCCTCGAAGCCGGTGCCGCGCCGGTCGGTGAGCCCGTCGAATCGTTGCTGCGCAAAGAACACGCTGGCGTCCCAGTGCGCGCCCGGCGGCGCGTAGGGGATGGCGAGCGCCCAGAAACTGCGCTGCCGCTCGATGCCGCCGTTGGTCCGTTCCACCGGATAGCCGGCGGCCACGTTGATGCCCAGCGAAGGCATGATCCGCCACGAGGCAAAGGCACCGTCAAAGGTGCCCAGCACGCCGCCGCTGTTCTGGGACTGGCGGCCGACGCGCGCCAGCAGGCCCCACTGGCGGTCGGCGAATTCAAAGGAGGCCACGCTGATGCGCTTGGTGGAATCGCTGGCGCTGGTCGCAGAGCTGCCGGCGAAATTCTTGGCATAGCCCGCGCTGATGCGCGCGGTCATGTCGAAGCGCTGGCCGCGGCGCTTGGCCAGCACGTCGATATCGTTGTAGAGCGAATTCTGTTTCTGCGTCTGGCTGCCGTTGGGTACGACGGTGCCGCCGGCGTTGGCAGTGTTGTTGACCGTGGTGCCGTCATAGCGGTACATCTGCGCGACGCCGCCGTTCACGTCCCAGCCCGTGGCGGCGGCACCGCCACCGCCGGTGCCGGTGCGCGCGCTGGTCGAGGCCGCGCGCAGCGTCACCAGGCGCCGCGTGATGCGCTCGGCCGCCTCGCCGGCCGGATAGCGGCGCAGGTATTCCTCGTATTCAGCCTTGGCATGCGCCAGCTGCCCGGAACGCTCGCGCGCCAGGCCCAGCAATTCCTGCATGGCGGCGCGCTGCGGGAACTCCGGCTGGCGCTGCAGCTTGGTGAGCGTGGCAATTGCAGCCGGATAATTCCGTGCCGTCATGGCGGCGCGCGCATCGCCCACGAGCTTCGCAAGCGTCGCGGGGTCGAGCGCGGGATCGGCGCCGATGCGCTCGACTGCCGGCAGAACTTCGCTGGTACCACCGGCCGCCGCTGCTGCAGTGTCATCCCCTATGGCGAGCCATGCGCGCGGATAGTCGGCCAGCGCCTGGTTGAGCACGCGCTCGGCATCGCCGCGCTTGTCGTAAGGACCCGCGCGCAGGCGGTACCAGGTCTCCTCGTCCACCACCGCCTGGCTGACAAACACCGGGGCCTTGAGCCGGTCACGGGCCAGCTGCAGCGTCTCGGGCGTGTAGTCCTTGGGCTGCGACTCCAGGTTGACCGCGTAGGTGCTCGCCGGGCCCGCGGGCTCATTGACCATGACCTTGCCGCGGCCGCGAGCGCGATCGATCAGACGCAGCCGCAGGCCGCGCGGGTCCACGCCCTGCGCCAGCACATAGCGCTCGCCCTTGTGGAAATCGAACACCAGCGTGAGCTGCCCGGGCACATCGGATTCGACACGTGCGGCGTCGATGATGTGCGCCCCGCCGGAAACCGGCGGCAGTTCACCGAGGATCTGCGTACCGGGCGCGAGCTGGCAGTCACCCAGCGGCTGGAGCTGGATGCGCAGCTCCTTCGATTCGGCCGCCGGTTGGTGCGTGATGTAGCGCAGCGAGCAGGTGAACTGCACGACCACGTCGGCCTGGTCGTCGTGGTCCTCGACTTCGATGACGTCAACAAATCGCCCGGGACCCGCGCCCGTGATCTGCGCCAGCGCGGCCGGGCCGAAGCCCAGCGAGGCGATCAGCGCGAACCCGGCAGAGGCGGCGGCGCCCCTAGTGCTTGAACGCGGCATCCGTCACCCGGTGGTACGGCCCTGGCATCGGCTTGGACACCGTGCCCATGGTCGCGTCGCTGTACACGTGGCAGGCGCCCGTGCAATTGCGCAGCTCGCTCGCCGTGTATTTCAGTCCGCCCAGCGTCTTGGGGTGCAGATCCGGCCGGAAATCCTTGGCGTGACAACCCGCGCAGCTCCCGGCGTTGGCGGGCGAGGCCCAGGGAATCTGCTCGGTGTTCGAGCTGTGGCAGGCCGCGCAGGCCAGTGCCGTGCGATGGTCGCCCGGATAGGTGGCCGAGGTGTGGACGAAGTGCAGGATCGTCCAGTCCGGATAGCTGTGGCAGGTGGCGCAGTCACGCGTCGTGATCATGTGCGTGGGCGTCACGCCGAGCGCGATATTGTTGTCGTGGCAGCTCGCGCAAGCGGCGGTCAGCGTGGTGTGATCGAGCCTGGCCGGCTTCCAGCCGAGCGTGCCATGGCAGGTGTCGCACTGCGCGCTGGTCGGCACGTGGTTGGTCGGCAAGCCAGTCGCATGAATCGAATCGTGGCAACTCTTGCAGCTGTGTGCCGCCACGCCGACGTGATCGAACCGTGCCGGCGACCAGGCGTTGGTGGTATGGCAGGTCTCGCAGCTGTCGCTGCTGACGATGTGGTTGCGGCCCTTGCCCGTGGCGGCAACGCCGTTGTGGCAGCTGAGGCAACTGCCCTGCACCTGCATGTGATCGACGTGCGTGACCGGTGACCACGCGGCCGTCATATGGCAGCTCTCGCAGCGATCACTGGTGGCGATGTGATTCGCGCTCATGCCGATGCCGCTGGTCGGGCCGTGGCAGCTCACACAAGCCGTGCCCGCGACGCGGCGGTGGCTGAAGCCCACTGCCCCACCGCCGACCGACGCGGCGGCGCTCAGCGCCGGAGCGGATGCGCTCGCACCACCCTTGGCCGTCGCACTCGCGGCCGTGGCGCGGCGCGCGGCGTACTTGTCGCGCGCGGAGTGGCAGCCTGAACCGCCGCAATCCTGGCCCTTGTAGTGGTTGGCGCTGTCGCGCACCCACAGCCGCGCGCCGGTGTTGGTCTTCCACTGCATACCGATCTCGTGGCAGCTCATGCAGGTCATGCCACGTACCACCGCATGCTTCATGACCGTGCCCGAGAAGCTGGTGAACACCGTCGGCGTATGACACAGCTCGCAGGCGAAATTCTGCGTGGTGGAATTGGGCGGATTGGTGGGGATATGCCCGGTCGTCCCCGACGGGGGCTGCTTCAGCGTCGGCGCCGCCATGTTGGCAAAGCTCAGGCCATAGGCATGGCACTGCATGCAGTTGCTGCTGATGTTGACGTGATTCATGGTCGCCGTGGTGTAAGTGGTCGTGTCCAGGTGGCACAGCTTGCAGTTGTTCGCGTCCGCGGTCGGCAACGGAATGTGATTTGAGGGCAGGTCGGTCGCGCCCTTGAAACTCGTGGTGTTGAAATGACAGGTATTGCATTCACCCGAAGCGACGTGCGCCGTACCGTCCGCCTTCAGTGCTGGCCGCACCTTGGTCGCGGGCGTGCCCACCCAGCTCTTGCCGGCCTCGTGGCAGGTCGAGCAGGCGATCGAGGTCACCAGCGTGTGCACCATGGCGGATGGTGCCGTGCCGCTCGCGTTGGTGAAGCTGAAACTCGTGAACGAACTGCTGGAATGGCAGCCCTCGCAGGCGATCGCGCCGGTCGGGATGTGATTCACGGACGAGATCGTCAGCGTCGCTTTTGGCACCGTGCCGTAGTCCGTCTTGCCCGCTCCGTGGCAGGTGATGCAGGCGGTGCCAGCCACCGCCGTGTGCACCATACCGGGCGGCGCCGTCGCACTGGCATTCGGGATCTTGAACCCGCCCGGCTGCGTGAAGGTCGAGCCCGAGTGGCAGCTCTCGCAGGCCGCACTGCCGAAGGCCACGTGCGTCGCCGGCGGCTGTACCAGCGTCGGCGTCACCATGTTCGCAAAGCTCTTGCCCGTGGCATGGCAGGTCGCGCACGCGGTGCTCACCAGCGCGTGGCCGGCCGAGCCCATCGTATAGATACTGAAGTCTCCCCCGCCGGTGTGGCAGGTGGCGCAGGGGGCCGACTGGCCCGCGGTGAGCGGGATGTGCGTGGCGGGGAAATTCGTCGCGCCGATAAACGTGGAGGTCGACTTGTGGCAATCGGAGCATTCGCCACTGACCGGGTGCGGCGGCGTACCAGTCTGGTGCGGCTCGGTCAACGGACGCGTGACGGTGGGCGGCGCACCCGAGTCGGTCTTGCCCTTCTCGTGACAGGTCGAGCAGACCGTCGCGGCCACGGCCGTGTGCACCATCGCCGGCGGCACGGTGCCACTTGCATTGGTGAACAGGAAACTGTCGAAGGCCGTGGGGGAGTGACAGCTGTCGCAGGCCGCGGCGCCGACCCGAATATGGGTCGGGCTCGGATGTGTGAGAATCTTGGGCGGCATGTTCGCAAACGTCAGGCCCGTGGCGTGGCAGCTCGCACACACGCTGCCGACCAGCGCATGGCCCGGGGTACTCATCACGAATGCCGAAAAGTCGTTCGCGTTCGTGTGGCAGACGCTGCAGTTGGCCGACTGTCCCGCGAGCAGCGGAATGTGGGTGGCCGGGAAATTGCTGGCACCCTTGAACGAGGTGGTCGACTTGTGGCAATCGGAACATTCGCCGCTGGTCGGATGCGTCGCGCCTGAAGCCTCAAGCAACGGCCGTGTCACGACGGTTGTCGGCGCGGTGCCCACCCAGGTCAGGTTGCGCTCATGGCAAACCGAGCAGGCCGTGCTCGTCACCGCGGTGTGCACCATGCCTGGCGCCGTCGTGGTGCTCGCATTCGGGATCACGAAAGTCGAAAAATCCGTCTTCGAGTGGCAGCTGTCGCAGGTCGCGCTGCCGATCGGAATGTGGTTCACGCCAGCAATGGTCACCGTCTTCTTGGGCGTCAGACCGAAGTCAGCCGCGGCTGCGCCGTGGCAGGTGGCGCAGGGCGTGGCCGCCACCGCGGCATGCACCATCGCCGGCGCTGCCGCGCCGCTCATGTTCGGGATAATGAATCCGCCGGGCATCGTAAACGTGGTGTTCGAGTGGCAGCTCTCGCAGGCCGCGCCGCCGAAGGCAATGTGGCCGGATTTCGGCGAGTTGGGCATTACCAGCACCAGCGGCGCCATGTTGGTGAAGCTCGACCCGTCGGCGTGACAGGTGGCGCAGCCATTGGCGATGCCGGTGTGATCCATGGTCTTGGTGATGAAATCCCCCGGCACCAGGTGGCAGAGCGCACAAGGTTGCGAGGTGGGAATATGACCCAGCGGTTGCAGGTTGCCCGTCGCGAACGACACCGTGGACAGATGGCACTGGCCGCAGTCGCCGGTGGTCGGGTGCACTATGCCGCGCACCGTGGCCGGGCGCGTCACGATGGTCACACCGAAGAAGGACATGCCCTTCTCGTGGCACACAGCGCACAGCATGGGCGGGCTCACCGCCAGATGGTTCATCGCCGTACCGGAGAAGGTCACATAGTTGGTCGGCGTATGGCAGGCCTCGCAGGGTGCGTTGCCTGGATCAGCCAGGTTGGGCGAGAGCCCAGTCGGTATGTGCGTGGCAGGCGGCCCCTTGGCGCCCAGGCCGTTGTGGCAGCTCGCGCAGCCACTGGTCACATTGGTGTGGTTGAAGACCGCACCACCCCAACCGATGGTCGAGTGGCAAAGGTTGCACTCAAGGTCCGTCTGGATGTGCTGGGGGCCCTTGCCCTGCGCCTGCACATTGTTGTGACAGCTCGAACAGGCCCCGCGCACTTCCGCATGATCGAAGTTCACGGCCGGGTTCCAGGCCACCGGCGTGTGGCAGGCTTCGCAGCGATCTGTGGAGAGGATGTGGCTGACAGGCTTGGCGGTGGCGCGCACCGCTGTGCCGACTCCGTGGCAGGCCGCGCAATCCTTGGGCGTGCCCTTGAAGATGGCATTGACGTGGCAGGACTCGCAGGGCAGATCACGATGCTGGCCGATCAGCTCGAAGCCCGTGGTCAGATGATCGAAGGGTGTACGATCAGCTGAGTGCACCGCACCGATGGGTAACCACAGCACGGCAACTACCATGCCCGCGAGCAGCCGCCAGCGCGCCAGTGACATGGCGCGCAACCGCCTTGAGAATCGCTTTGCTGTATTCATATAGATCCTACCTGTTAGATTCTACCTGGCGCGCCCACCCTGGAAGGTAACGGTACCGTGGCAGCGCTGGCACTGCCGTCCGAACTGGCCCGCATGGATGTCATCCTTTTGGTGACACGACACGCAGTCCTTCGAAAGCTTCACCTCGGCCGCAGGCTTGCGATGGCAGTCGGCACATTTGATTTTAGCGTGCGCGCCAGTGAGCCCGAAGCCTGTTTGCTTAAGGTGATCGAAAACCCATAAGGACCAGCCGTTGGGCGTGTGACAACTGTCGCATTTATCGCCGAGGCCGCCCTTGTGTACGTCGTCTTTCTTGTGGCAATCGATGCAGCGCGATTTAAGATCGCTGAAGGCCTGTGTGCGATGGCACTGCGCGCAGCTTACGACATTATGTAAACCGAGCAGCGGGAAGCTCGTGAGGTCGTGATCAAAGCTGATTTCGCTGTGCCAGTCCTGCTGTCCATGGCAGGTATCGCAGGCGGTCTTGAACTTCGCGCCGTGCGGGTTCGCCGCGCGATGGCAGGACAGGCAGTCGCTGCCGAGCTTCTGCGTGTCAACGCTCGCCGTGTGGCACACGTGGCAATCGAGTTTCGCATGGATGCCGAGCAGTGCGAATTTCGTCTTTGCCAGGTGGTCGTATTTCACCGGCCGCCATTCCTCGTTGTTGTGGCAGCTGTCGCACTTGCTGCCGAAACGCCCGGCGTGCGAGTCGTCGGCCTTGTGGCAACCGTAGCAGTCCTTGGGGATCTTGTCCTTGAAGTTGCCGCTGCGATGGCATCCCAGGCAGTCGATCTTCGAGTGGTGCCCTAGCAGCGCGAAGCCCGTCTCCTTCTCGTGATCGAACTTGGCTTCCTTCCAGCCGGTCGTGGTGTGGCACTTGCCGCAGTCGTCACCGCGCTCGCCGCGGTGCGCGTCGTCGGTCGCGTGGCAGCCGACGCAGGTCTTGGGCGCGGGCTTGTAGCGGCCGCCCAGGTGGCAGCCACCGCAGCTCACCGACATGTGCGCACCGGTGAGCGCGAAGGCGGTCTTGTTGTGATCAAAGCGCGCGCCGGTCCAGCTGTCCATGTTGTGGCAATCGGCGCAGGTCGCGGCGAGCTGACCCTCGTGGTAGTCGTCCTTCTTGTGGCAGCTGAGGCAGCCGGGTTGCGCCTTGCGATAGGCCTCGCCCTGCTTGTGGCAGCTCGCGCAGGCCAGTGCGCGGTGCGCACCCGCGAGCGGAAATTCCGTGCGCTCATGGTCGAATTCGAGCTTGTTCAGGCGCACGATGTCGCCGTCGCGGCCGAGGTGTTCGGTATGGCAGCCGACGCACTTGCCGGCTCCGGCGTTGGGCATGCGCCCATGGAAGCCATGGCGGTCGCGCACGTCGGCGGCGATGGCCTTGTGGCAGGCCAGGCACAGCGCGCTCTGGCGGCTCCGATCGGTGCGGTCGTGGCAGTTGCTGCAGGTGTCCTCGAGCTTGGCATGCGCGGTGGCGACCTTGCCGGGCATGAGCAGGCTCTCCACGGCCGTCGCATGGGCGGCCGTGCCACTGATCAGGCTTGCTGCTGCCACCCATCGCACGAACCAATATCCTCCTGCCCGCTTCACTGGATCGAACCCGGCGTCAGTACACGTTGACCGAAATCACATGCACGATTCCGGCCACGAGCGTCATGATGAAGGCCGGCACGTGCGCAAAATGCCAGAGTGAAAACAGCCGCACGTACATGCGGTGCTCGCGCACGCGCCGCGCGGCATCGAGGCGCCGCGTGGCATAGCCCATGGCGGTGGCCGTGAGCCGCGCCCCGTTGGCCGCGAGCGTGGGCGATTGGCGCGCGGCCTCGAGCACCATGCGGCGAATCTGCTGCCCCAGGCGCCAGCGCGCCAGCACCGAGCGCAGGCCAATGGTGAGCGGGTACAGGAGTGAGCCGAACGCCGACTTGGCCGGACGGAACAGGCGCTGTTCCTCGGTCTCGATGGCCGTGAGGAAATTGGGCAGCACCGTCACCGTGGTGGTCTGCTTGCGCAGTTGCTCGGCCGTGGCCTGCAGCTCCTCAAGCGAGGTGGCGTGACTGTCCCAGCCCGCGTACACGCGCGTATAGATGTAGCGCCCGATCAGCCCGCTGCCCGAGACCGCCAGCATGCAAAACAGCGCCACGTTGCTGTTGGTGGCGCCGAGCGAGAAATTGGAATGAAACAGCACCAGCAGCGGCCCTACTACGCCCAGCGTCATATGCGCCTGGAACCAGCCGCCTACACCGCCAAAGACCTTCAGCCACGCTGCGCGCTTGCGGGCCGGGTACATCAGCAATACCAGCATCATCGAACCGCCGATGATGCCGAGCCAATAGCCCAGGCCCCGGTCAGGGGTGAGGTAGCGGTCGAGGTGGCCCTTGAAGCCGAAGGCCAGTGCCGCGACGACCGCGAACCCGAAGGCGCGCACCGGCGTGATATGCCGCGCGAGCAGCGCCATGGCTTAGCTAATGACCTTCTGGATCACGATGCGCACTGGCTTGCCTGCGGCCGGGTCGAGCTGCGCGCTGACCCCCTGAAAATCGCCGGGCGCGGGCATGGCCTGGCCGGTGCGCGAGGTGCGCGCCTCGATTGTCACCATTCCCGCCGTGGAAAGCCTGCGCATCGGAATCATGGCCTGCGAATCATCGAGCTGGAAGGCGACGGGCCAGCTGCCCGTGGTGGTGCGCCAGATCGCCACGGGGGGCCCGGGCGAACTGACCGACTTGGCCACGATGAACAGCGTCAACCCGGCGGGAATCTTGCCCTTGAGCGAGTCGGCGAGGACGACCTCGCCACGCACCATGACGGCATTCGCGGCGGCGCCTGGCGCCGTCCCTGTCGTCGCCGCGCCCACGGGCTGGACCGCGCCAGCGCCCGCCAGGCGCTGGTCCTCGGCCAGGTTGGCGGCAATGACCTGCGCATCGGGAGAATTGGGACCCAGCGCAGCGGCCAGCCGCTGCCAGCTACCGGCGGCCGCCGGGTACTGGTGGGCCTCGTGCTCCATGCTCGCCTGCAGCCACAGCGCCTTCGGATGCTGCGGATCGAGCCGCAGTGCGCTGGCGAGATACGTCGCCGGCTTGCCCAGGAGCGATCGGCCATGGAGCGATGCCGTGACGTCCGCATAGTCCGCCCAAGTGTCGGCGTTCATTTCATTGCGCGCGGCAAGCTTGGCGTACAGGTCGCGGGCGGCGGCAAAATCGCGTTTGTTGCGGGCGGCATTGGCGGCCGTCACCAGCCGGGCTGCTTCGGCGGACAGCGGCGCAGGCGGCGGCGCGGCAACGGCAGGGCCCGCGGCAGGTGCAGGCGTTGCGCCTGGAACGGCGGCGGTGCCGGCGCCTGCCGGCAGGCGCTTCTGGCGCGCCAGCGCGGCGTCAGCGGGCCTGCCTAGGAATTCGTAGGACTTCGCCAGCAGCTCCCAATCACCGCCACTCCCGCCGCCCGCGCCGAGGCGCCGCTCCAGCCCCGTCACCGCGCTATCCATTGAGCCGGCCGCCTGCGGTGGGGCTGCGGCCCCGGGCGTGGCCATCGCCGCTGCCACGGCAGCCGGCGTATTGCCGGGCGTGGCATCCTGGTCATTGAGCTGGGGCCTGCCCAGTGCCACGTAGACCGCCAGCACGATCGCCAGGGCCGCGGCCCCGGCCAGCGGTACCCAGCGCGGCAGCGCCGCGAGCAGCTCGCTGCGCGCCTTGCCCGCGAGCCATGGATACAGCACGAACAGCATCGCCACCGTGGCGAGCACGCCGGCCGCAAAGAAAAACGTGTTAACAGAATTCATGCTATTAAGATGTTCTTAACTCGCCATACGCGGACTGTCACGGATTGTAAAGCCTCGCCCGGTATCGTCACGCTGTCGCTTGTGCGGGACAGTTCACAATTTGGCGACATGTTGACACGTGCGCCGACTCACGGAAGCCTAGCCGGATGTACATTAGTCTGCGCCTGATGTGTACCACAACGCGCTGGGTCCGTTGAACCAACCGTATGGATAACAGCCTCATTGCCGTCTACTTCGCGCCGCTGCTGCTTACCATGCTGTGGTACCTGCGTCGGCACTACCGGCTGGAGAATAAGAGCCGCGAGGTGCATCACGAGGCCAAGGAAGCGGGCCTGCTCGAACCGGCGTCGCTCCATCCGACCATCGATCTCACGCGTTGCCTCGGCTGCGGCGCCTGCGTGCGCGCCTGCCCGGAGTATCCGCAGCACACCGTGCTCGGTCTCATCGACAACAAGGCGCACCTGGTCGCACCGACCGAATGCATCGGCCACGGCGCCTGTAAATCGGCCTGCCCGGTGGATGCGATCACGCTGGTGTTCGGCACCGAGACACGCGGCATCGACCTGCCGGTGCTCAATCCGAATTTCGAGACCAACGTGCCCGGCGTGTTCATCGCCGGTGAGCTCGGCGGCATGGGTCTGATCCGCAACGCGCTGACGCAGGGCGTGCAGGCGGTGCAGTCCATTGCCAAGCGTCGCAACAGCGCACCGGGCAAGCAGCTGGACCTGCTCATCGTCGGCGCCGGACCGGCCGGCATGGCCGCGGCGCTCACGGCCAAGTCGCTCAACCTCAATTACGACTGCATCGAACAGGAATCGCTCGGCGGCTGCGTGTACAAGTATCCACGCGGCAAACTGGTGATGACCGCGCCGGTCGAACTGCCGCTGGTCGGCCATTTCCACTTCCGCCAGACCTCGAAGGAAGCGTTGCTCGCCAAGTGGACCGAGATCATGCAGCAGCAGCAGCTGCGCATCCGGACGAGCGAGCGCGTCGAGGCCGTGGTTAAAGAGGGCGACGGATTCACCGTGCGCACCACCAAGACGACGCACCACGCCGCCACCGTACTGCTGGCCATCGGCCGCCGCGGTACACCGCGCAAGCTGGCGGTACCGGGAGAGGACTTGCCAAAGGTCGTCTACCGGCTCATCGACCCGGACCAGTACATCGGCCAGGAAGTGCTCGTGGTCGGCGGCGGTGACAGTGCGCTCGAGGCCGCGGCCAGCATTGCGGAGGTCAGCGGCACGCAGGTGACGCTCTCCTACCGCGGCGACGCCTTCGGCCGCGCCAAGCCGAAGAACCGCCAGCGCGTGGAGGCGGCGGCCGGTCGCGGCAACCTGAAACTGATGCTGTCTTCGAACGTCAGCCACATCCACGACGACCTCGTGATCCTCGAGCAGGGCGGCCAGAAGCACGAAATCCGCAACAAGGCGGTCATCGTCAGCGCCGGCGGCGTGCTGCCCAACGAATTCCTCAACAAAGTCGGCATACGCGTCGAAACCAAATTCGGTACGGCCTGATGAACGCCGCAATGCGCACCAGGCTGGCCGCGCTGGCGCTGACCACCATGCTGTCGGCCGCTGGCGCGGCGGGCGCCGCGTCCAAGGCGCCCGACCCGCTCGAGAGCGCGAAGGCCGCACTGCGCACCCGCGACTTTGCCAATGCCGTTGCCAGGCTTCAGCAGGGCGCCGGCGCGGGCAATGCCGAGGCGCAGCTGCTGCTGGGTCTCGTTTACCTCAACGGAGTAGGCACGGCGATCGACCGGACGGCGGCGGCATCCTGGCTCGGCAAGAGCGCGGCGCAGAACAATGCCACAGCCGCCTACGTGCTGGCCGCGCTGGTGGCCAACCGCACTGGCGCACCAGCGGGCGAAGCGCAGGCGCTGCTGCACAAGGCGGCGACGCTCGGCTATCCGGCAGCGGTCGAAGACGAGCGCGCCGGCCGGATGCCGCTCAGCCCCGAGTGGGCGGGCATGAGCGAGACCACGCTGCGGATGGAACTCGCGATCTACAGCGCGCGCAATGGCGACCTCGCCTGCCTGCGATCGCTTGGGCCTGGCCTCAAGGACCTGCGCGATGCCTTCGGCGCCACGGTGCTGGCGCACGCGGCCGCGGCCGGCTCGCTCCCGTCCGTGCAGTTCCTGGTCGATGGCGGCAGCGATGTGAATCGCGCGGACAGTTTCGGGGTCACGCCGCTCATGCGCGCCGCAGAACTCGCCGATCCGCAGGTGCTCGCGCTACTGCTGGCCCGCGGCGCGTCCGTCAACGCAGCCGACAACCAGAAGCGCACCGCACTGTTCTATGCCGCGCGCGCCAATCGCGTCGCGGCCATTGCCGCGCTGGCCAAGGCCGGTGCAACACTGACCGCCGCCGACAGCCGCGATTACAGCGCCCTGGATGCCGCGCTCACCGTGGACGCCGACCAGGCCGCTGCCCAGCTGCGTACGCTTGGCGCGAAGACTCAGGTCGCGCACGCCAGCCGCCAGAGCGGCGCGGGCAAGTTCGACGCAGCACGGCCGGGCGACATTTACCGCGGCTGGCCGCCAATCGCGCTGGCGGTCGCGCGTGGCGATGCCGAGGGCGTGCAGAAACTGCTCGCTGCGGGCGCCGATCCCGACAGCCGTTCACCCCAGGGCGATACGCTGCTCCATATCGCGATGCACGCCGGCGCGGAAGCGAGCGTCAAGGCGCTGCTCGCCGCTCACGCGAATCCGCACCTGGCCGACAAGCGCGGCCGCACGGTGCTGGTGCTGGCGGCCACGCGCGGCGAAACCGCCGTGGTCAACGCGCTGCTGGCCGGTGGCATCAACGCTGACACGCATGCCGACAAGGAATCGTCGCCGCTGCTGGCGTCGGTGCGCGCCGGGCGGCTCGAGGTCGCGCAGAGCCTGCTTGCGGCGGGCGCAAAGGTCGATGCGGCCAACGAGCTCGGCGAGACACCACTGCTGGCGGCGGCCAGCGCCGCCAACGATCCGCTGGTGAAACTGCTGCTGGCCACGGGAGCCGCCGTGGGCCTGGCCGACCGGCAGGGCGAATCCCCGCTGTGGCGCGCAGCGCGTGCCGGCGCTGCCGAAGCAGCGCAGTCGCTGCTCGCGGCCAATGCGGACGCGAACGCCGCCGACCGGGACGGGCGTACGCCGCTGATGTGCGCAATAGCCGCTGGCCATGAAGCGCTGGTCTCGATGCTGCTGCTGGCGCATGCGCGCGCCGATGCCAGGAATGCCCGCGGCGACACGCCGCTGATCCTGGCCGCGTTGCGCGGGAGCGAGGCCATGGTGCAATCGCTCCTGCAGCGCTCGTCGGCGATCAACCAGCAGAACCAGGACGGGGACACGGCCCTCATGGTCGCG
This sequence comes from Gammaproteobacteria bacterium, assembly GCA_025359205.1. Taxonomy (GTDB): domain Bacteria; phylum Pseudomonadota; class Gammaproteobacteria; order Steroidobacterales; family Steroidobacteraceae; genus FEN-1191. The sequence goes on along the minus strand of JANYHD010000012.1, from coordinate 34,238 downwards.
AGCCGCGCCGGCAATGTGCCGGCCGTGAAGGCACTGCTCGCGGGCGGCGCCAGCACGGCCCTGCGCAACAGCAAGCGGGCCACGGCGGCCGACGTGGCGCGCGACCGCGGCTTCGCCGCGCTCGCCCAAACCATCGAGGGCAAGGGCTAAGCCTAGTCGTCCCGCAGTTGCTGTCCCGGGAACAATTCCTCGACGAACCCGAATTTGCTTAAATCTTCGATGCGGGTCGGATAGAGCACGCCGTCCAGGTGATCGACTTCATGCTGCACCACCCGCGCGTGGAAACCTGACACCGTCCGGTCGACGGGCCGGCCCCACTGGTCGAAGCCGCGGTAGCGCAGGCGCCGGTAGCGCGGCACCAGGCCGCGCATGCCCGGCACCGACAGGCACCCTTCCCAATCAGACTCGCGGCCGCCGCGCAGGGCCCGCAGCTTCGGGTTCACGAGCACCGTGTAGGGCACGACTTCGGCGTCGGGATAACGGCTGCTCGGAGCGCCGCCGAAGATCACCACCCGCGATGGCACGGCGATCTGCGGAGCCGCCAGGCCCGCACCATGGGCGGCACGCATGGCCTCTTCCATGTCGGCGATCAGTTCCAGGAGCCCAGGCGTGCCGAATTCGCGCACCGGCGCACTCGCCTGCAACAGGCGCGGATCACCCATCCGCAGTATGGGTCTGATGGCCATGGTCTAGGGCCTGCTCACACTCAATCCTCGAAACGGCCCCGGCGGGCCCAGCGCCCCGGGGGAAATCCCGCACCTTTGCCGCAGGTTAGGGCGCGAGGGATGGCATTGGCGGCTCGGGAATCTTAACATGCGTCCCAGCCGGGGATCCTGCGTCGCTCGCGCCCACATCCGATAACAGATACAGAGGAAGCATACTGATGAAAGTCCTGTTGCCCCTAACCCTGCTGGCAGCCGCTATTGCGGCGCCCGCCTTTGCCGACTGCACCGCGCCCACGATCGCCATCACCGTTCCGGACGGTTCCAAGGCGAGCATGGAGCAGATGCTCGCCACGCAGCACGCCATCCGCGACAGCGATGCCGCCGTCCAGCAGTTCGTCGATTGCCTCAAGGCAGAGCAGGACGCGAAGATCGCCGCGGGCGGCGACAAGATGAAGGACGAAGAGAAGGTGAAGATCAGCGCCGAATACGTCAAACGTCAGAACGTCGTGGCCGAGCAGCTGCAGAAGATCGCCGACCAGTTCAACGTGGAAGTGCGGGCCTACAAGGCCAAGACTGCCGCGGCTGCGCCTGCAGCTGCGCCGGCGCCAACCAAGCCCTGAGGGATCGCTCTAGAGCTGCGACACGGATTGCGTGTCGCAGCTTTCGATCCGGCCACCCTGGAAACCGCGCTCGAACCAGCGCTGCCGCTGCGCCGCAGTGCCATGCGTAAAGGTGTCGGGCACCACGCGTCCCTGCGTGCGCCGTTGCAGCGTATCGTCGCCCACCGCCGCGGCGGCAGCCAGCGCCTGCTGTACTTCGCCCGGCTCGATGATGCGCTGGTCGTGCATGGCCCACACGCCCGCGAGACAGTCGGCCTGCAGCTCGATCGCGACTGAGCTGCCCTGGGCGCCCGGCCGCGCGCCAGCGCTGGCCAGGCCCAGCAGATTCTGCACGTGGTGCCCTACTTCGTGCGCCAGTACATAGGCGCGCGCAAAGTCGCCAGGCGCACCGAATTCATGGGCGAGCTGGCCGAAGAAGTCGAGATCGATGTATACCTTCTGGTCGCCCGGGCAGTAGAACGGCCCGGCGGCTGCGCTTGCCGCACCGCAGGCCGAGGCCACCTCGCCGCTGAACAGCACCAGCGTTGGTGCCGTGTAGTGCTGGCCCGCGGCCTTGAAGTACTGCGTCCACACGTCCTCGGTTTCCCCGAGCACGGCGGCAGCGAAGTCGCCCTGCGGATCCAGCGGCCGGCCTGTGGTGCCCTGCTGGGGCGCGCCCGCAGCATCCTGCGTCGCGCCACCACCCGTGCCGATGAGATTCATCAGGTCGCTCGGGCTTACGCCCAGGAAGTAGCCCGCGACCAGCAGCACGACCGTGCCGATGCCGATACCTGCACCGCTCCGTCCGAGCGGGAACCCGCGCCGGTCCTCCACATTGTCGCTGCGGCGCATGTCTTCGAGGCGCATGGCTTGCTCCTACTTCGAACCCGCCGGGGCGTTTGCATCCGGCTCGGCGGCCGGCGGCGGTTCGAGCCCCTTGGTGTAGAGCACCTTGCCATCGGGTTTGACGATGATGGCATCGACATCGCCGAGCCGCTCGTAGATCGCGATGGCCGCCTCGGCACCCAGCACGAACGCGGTCTTCGACAGGCCGTCGGTGCGCGTTGCCGTCGGCGCAAGCACGGTCGCGCTGCGCACGGCGCTGGCAGAATGACCGGTGCGAGGGTCGATAATGTGGTGAAAGCGCACACCGTTCTCGTCGAAGTAACGCTCATAGTCGCCCGAGGTCGAGATCGCGGTGTCGACCAGCGGCAGCCGGGCGATGACCTCGTCCTTGCGATCGGGGTGGCGGATGCCGACGATCCAGGGCTTGCCAAAACGATCGCCGATGATGCGGCTGTCACCGCCCGCCTGGACCATCGCGTGGCGGATGCCGCGTTTCTGCAGGATCTCAATGCCGCGGTCGACCGAGTAGCCCTTGGCGATGCCACCGAGGTCGATGCGCACGCCAGGCTGCGAAAACCGCACCGTATGCGTGGCGCGGTCTAGCCGCAGGTGGTGGTAGTTCACGGCCGGGAGCGCGGCGCTGATCTGCTGCTCGGTGGGCCGGTGGCGCGCGCGGAAATCGTACATGAAACCGACGCTGGCATAGGTGATGTCGAAGGCGCCGTCGGTGATGCGCGAATACTCGAGCGCGGTCTCGAGCAGACCGAACAACTCGCGACTGATCTTCACCGGCCCCTGCGCCGCGTGCGCGTTGACGCGCGAGATCTCGCTGGCGGGCTTGTAGGTGCTCATGGTGGTGTCGATGTGGCGCATCTCGGCCATCACGGCGTCGATCGCACGCTCGCCGGCAGCGTGATCGTCCGACCACAACTCGACCACGATGCGCGTGCCCATGATGCCATCGACCGTGCGCGACACCCATTCGGCGCGCGCCGGCGAGGCCAACGCCAGCGTCGCCACCAGCGGCGCGGCCGCCAGCCGCGCCAGGCTGTGCGTGCGCACGTTCACAGCGTGAGCCTCTCGCCCGGCCCGGGCATCGACACCGGCACGCCCGGCAGCAGCGCTGCGAATGCGGCCATCGCGGCCTGTTCGCCGTGCACCAGCACCGTGCGCTCGCCACCGCCGACCCGCGCATGCCAGCGCAACAGCTCGCCCTGGTCGGCGTGCGCCGAGAAGCCGTTGATGGTGTGCACCTGTGCGCGCACCGGAACTTCTTCGCCAAATAACATGATGCTGCGTGCTCCGTCGATGATGCGCCGCGCCGGCGTGCCGCGGGCGGCAAAGCCGACGAATACGATGCTGGCATCGCTGCACGGCAGGTTATTCACCAGGTGATGGCGCACTCGACCGCCGGTGGCCATGCCCGAGCCCGCCATGATGACCGCGCCGCCAGCGATGCGGTTGATGGCCATCGAATCGTTGGTGGCGCGCACCAGGCGCAGGCCGGGGAAGCCGAACAGGTCGGAGCCGCCGGCGATCAGCGCGGCCGCTTCCGCGTCGTAGCATTCGGGATGCGCGCGGTACACCTCGGTGGCCGACACGGCCATCGGCGAATCGACGAACACGGGCAGCTGTGCGGGCAGGGCGCCGGAGGTGATCGCGGCGCGCAGCGAGTAGAGAATCTCCTGGCTGCGCTCGAGCGCAAAACTCGGGATCACGACATTGCCACCGCGAGCAATGGTCGTGCGGATCACCTCGATCAGTTCGGCCACCGATTCGGCCGGCGAGCGATGGCTCCGGTCGCCATAGGTGGTCTCCATGAGGACGATCTCGGCCGCCGGCGGATCCGGATCGCGAATGATCGGGCGGCCGGCGCCGCCGATGTCGCCGGAGAACAGCACGCGCCGCGCGCGGCCGTTCTCCGTCACCTGCACCAGCACGTGCGCCGAACCCAGGATGTGCCCGGCATCGTGAAAGCTGACGCGCAGGCCCGGCGCGAGCTCCAGTTCCGCACCGTAGGCTGCCGGGCGGCCAAAGCAGGCCATCGCCGCGGCGACGTCGCCCTGCGTATACAACGCTGCCACGGGCCTGCCATCGCGCGCCTGGCGGGTGCGCCAGGCCGCGTCGTCCTCGGCCATGTGCGCGGCATCCTGCATGACGATCTGCGCCAGCTCGCGCGTTGCAGCAGTGGCGATGATTTCGCCGCGGAAACCACGGCGCGCCAGCAACGGCAGTCGGCCACAGTGATCGAGGTGCGCGTGCGTCAGCAACAGGAAATCCACGGCCGCGGCCTCGAAACCCAGCGGCGCGGAATTCTCCTCCTCGAGTTCGCGGCCGCCCTGGAACATGCCGCAGTCGATCAGCAGCTGCTTGCCGCCGCATTCGAGCAGGTGGCAGGAGCCGGTGACGTCGCGGTCGGCGCCGTGGAAGGATAGTTGCATCAGGCCACTCCGCAGCTTCCGAAAATATCCACGCCGGAGCGACGATACCAGCCGGTGATGCCGCTCCAGATCGAAGCCGCGTCCTCGGCGAACCAGAACAGCTCGGCATCCTCGGGATCGATCACGCCCTCGGCCAACAGGAAGGGAATGTCGATCACGCGCCGCCAGTACTGCTCGCCCACCAGCACCACCGGCAGCATGCCCATCTTGCGCGTCTGCAGCAGCGTCAGCGCCTCGAACAGCTCGTCCAGCGTGCCAAAGCCGCCAGGAAAGGCCACCAGCGCGCGGGCGCGCTGCAGGAAGTGGAGCTTGCGCATGGCGAAATAGTGGAAGCGAAAGCACAGCTCGGGCGTGACGTAGGGATTCGGAAACTGCTCGTGCGGCAACTCGATGTTCAGCCCCACGGTCTGCGCGCCGGCGTCGAAGGCACCGCGGTTTGCCGCTTCCATGATGCCGGGGCCGCCGCCGGTCATGACCACCGTGCTGCCGTGGCGTGGATCGGGATTGCAGCCGGCCACCAGGCGCCCGAATTCGCGCGCCACCTCGTAGTAACTGCTCTTGGCATGCAGTCGTTCCGCCACTGCCACGCGCCGCAGCAGATCGGCATCGCCAGGGGCCGCTGCAGCTGCGACCCGCGCCGCCTCGAGCCGGCGCACGGCGGCCGCGGGCTCGGGTATCCGCGTGCTGCCGAACACCACGATGACGTGGCGCACGCCGGCAGCCTGCAGCAGCAGCTCGGGCTTGAGGTAGTCGAGCTGCAGGCGCGAGGAGCGCGTGTCCTCGCGCTGCAGGAATGCCGGGTCAGCGTCACCCGGCAGATAACTCGGGCTCGCCATGATGGCCGCCACGCGCGCCGGCGCGGCCGGATCGTCAGCCGGTGATTTGGCCAACTGCCAGGGAAGCGGTGAGCGGCGCGGTGTTTTCATTGCTGGTGGCGCCACGGTAGCGGCTCCGCTGCCCAGCGTCCAGCCGCACTATCCCGCCAGCGCCGCTTCCAGCAGCCCTTTTTGCGCCAGCCACTCGCGGTTGTACAGGCGCGAGAGATATTTTGAGCCCGAGTCGCACAGTACGGTCACGACTACATGTCCGGGTCCGAGCTCGCGTGCCACGCTGATGGCGCCCGCGACGTTCACGCCGCTGGTGCTGCTGAGGAACAGTCCTTCCTGGCGCAGCAGCCGGTACACGCAGGCCACGCTTTCCGCGTCGGGCACGTGCACGGCATCGTCCACCGGTGCGTCCTGCATATTGGCGGTGACGCGGCCGATGCCGATACCCTCGGTGATCGAGCCCGAACCGGTGGCTTTCAGCGTGCCATTGCGGATGTACTCGTACAGCGCACTGCCCGGCGGATCGGCGAGCACCGTGCGCACGCGCGGATTGCGCGACTTGAGATATTCGGACACGCCGCCGAGCGTGCCGCCGGTGCCGCTCGCGGCGACGAAGGCATCGATACGGCCCGCGGTCTGCCCCCAGATCTCCGGGCCCGTGGTTTCGAAATGCGCGCGGCGATTGGCCGTGTTGTCGAACTGATTGGTCCAGTAAGCGCCCGCCTGCTCTGCGGCCATGCGTCCGGCGACCTTCTGGTAATGGTTCGGATCACTGTAGGGCACGGTCTTTACCCGGTGCACTTCGGCGCCGAGGGCCTCAATGAGCGCGTATTTCTCCGGCGATTGGTTGTCGGGCATGACGATCACGCAACGGTAGCCGCGGGCGCGGCACACGTGCGCCAGGCCGATGCCGGTATTGCCCGCCGTGCCCTCCACGACCGTGCCGCCCGGTTGCAGCAGGCCGCGCCGCTCGGCGTCCGTCACGATGCCGCGCGCGGCGCGGTCCTTGACCGAGCCGCCCGGGTTCATGAACTCGGCCTTGCCGTAGATTTCGCAGCCCGTGGCCTCGCTCGCGCCGCGCAGGCGGATCAGCGGCGTGTTGCCGATGGCCTCGAGAAAATCCGCCACAATCTTCATGCTCGTCTCGCTCCTCGCGCTATTTCAGTTCTGGCAAATCCACGGTTGCGGCAAATTCGGCGACGTCGCCGACGATCAGCAGTGCCGGTGCACCGACGCCAGCGGCAGCGGCCAGCGCCGCGATCTGCGCCAGTGTACCGGCGATCACGCGCTGACCAGGCAGCGTCGCATGCTCGACGATCGCCGCGCGGCGCTGTGGCGGCGCGCCGTGTTCCACCAGCCGCGCCACGATCTGCGGCAACTGCGCCACGCCCATGTAGAAGACCACGGTCTGGAGCGGTGCGGCCAGCGCGCGCCAGTCGAGCGCCGCGGCGGCTTCGCCCATCGCGGTGACGAAGCACACCGATTGCGCGGCGCCACGATGCGTAAGCGGGATGCGTGCGGCCGAAGCCGCACCCAGCGCCGCGGTCACGCCCGGCACTACGATCACCGCGATGCCCGCCTGAGTCAGCGCCGCCAGTTCTTCGCCGCCGCGCGCGAACACCATCGGATCGCCGCCCTTGAGCCGTGCCACGCGCAGCCCGCGCCGCGCGTGCGCGATCAACAGTTCGTGGATGCGCTGCTGCGTGGTGCGGTGGCGGCCGGGTTCCTTGCCGACAAACACGCGCTCGGCGTCGCGCCGCACACGCGCCAGCACTGCAGCGGGCACCAGCCGGTCGTACAACACCACGTCGCACTGCTGCAGCAGTTGCTGGGCTCGCAGTGTCAGCAGATCCGGATCACCCGGACCCGCGCCAATCAGCCATACCTCGCCCGCACGCGGGAGTGCGCCGCGTGCCCTGGCCGCGCCGATTTGCTGGTCAAACCCCGCGTCGGCGTCGGCCGCGCTCACCGGACCTGCAAGCAGGCGTTGCGCGAGCGCGCTGTCGAAGAAATCCTCCCAGAAGCGCTGCCGCAATTCGAGCGTTGGCAACGCGGCACGTACCTGCGCACGGCGGTTGCTGGCCTCGCGCGCCAGTTCGCCGAGGCGTTCAGGCAGGAGCGACTCGATGCGCGCCCGCAGCTTGCGCGCCAGCGTAGGGGCCGCGCCGCCAGTGCCGATGGCCACGATCACGGGCGAGCGATCGACGATCGAGGGCATCAGGCAGCTACTGGCGGCGGGATCATCCACGGCATTGACGAAGACGCGCGCGGCACGGCCGGCGGCGCCCACCTGCAGGTTCACGGCCGCGTCATCAGTGGCGGCGACCGCAAAGACACATGCATCCAGGTGCGCGGGCTCGAACCTGGCAGCCAGGTAATGCACGCTGGGGCGCTCGCACAGCTGCACGAGCTCCGCGCAACGCTCGGGAGACACGATGCGCAGCTGTGCACCGGCCTCCAGCAGCAGGGCCGCCTTGCGTGCCGCCACCGCACCACCGCCGACGAGCAGCACACGTTGCCCGCGCAGATCGAGGAATACCGGCAGATAGTCCAAAGGAAGGCCCCGCACCCGGGTTTTTGGTAAGGCTATTATGGTTCAGCCAACTTATAACTTTGGCGCATAAGCGCCTGGCCTGACAATGCCGTGACGGGCCCGGTGCGGACTACGGCACAATGACGGGATGACGACCCGCTATCCCCCGACCCTGCGCCGGCTGCGCCAGGACGCGCATGTGCGCGCGCTGACGCGCGAGATTCACCTGCAGCTCGACCAGCTTATCCAGCCCTGCTTCGTTGCAGAGGGCATCCAGGGACCCGAGGCCGTGCCTGGGCTCACCGGCGTCATGCAGGAGACGCCCGACTCGCTGCTGCGCCAGACCGAGGCCGACCTGCGCGCCGGCGTGCACGCCTTCCTGCTGTTCGGCGTGCCGCGCGCGCGCGCCGAGCGGCACATCGACTGGTCGTTCACGGCGGGCCAGGTGCGCGCACTCAAGGAACGCTTCGGCAAGGACATCTGGCTGGCCACCGACGTGTGCCTGTGCTCCTCCACCCCGCACGGTCACTGCGGCGTGCTCAACCGCGAAGGCGACCATGTCGACAACGATGCGAGCGTGCAGGAACTGGCGGCCGCGGCGCGCGCCTATGCCGAGGCAGGCGCCGATTGCGTCGCGCCGAGCGACATGATGGACGGGCGCATCGCCGCGATCCGCGCCGCACTCGACGGCAACGGCCTTGAGCGCACGGTGCTCATGAGCTACTCGGTGAAGTTTCAGTCGAACCTGTACGGCCCGTTCCGGGTCGCTGCGGACTCCGCCCCCAAGACGCAGAGCGCGCTGCGCGATCGTGCCAGCTACCAGCTTGATCCGGCGCGGCCGGGCGACGCCTGGCTGTGCGCCGAGCGCGACGTCGCTGAGGGCGCCGACATCCTCATGGTCAAGCCGGGCCTGCCCTACCTGGACCTGCTGCGCGAACTGTCGCGCGAATTTCCGCAACCCTGGGCCGTGTATCACACCAGCGGCGAGTTCGCCGCGCTCGAGGCGCTGGCCGCACAGGGACTCGCGCCGCGCGCCGCGCTGCATCGCGAGATCCTCACCGCCTTCAAGCGCGCCGGCGCGACCATGATCATTACCTACGGCGCCCGACACGCGCGCGAGCTGCTGGGCCTGTGACGCGCTCCGAGGAACTGTACGCGCGTGCGCTGCGCGTCGCGCCCGGCGGCGTGCATTCGCCAGTGCGCGCGTTCCGCAGCGTCGGTGGCACACCGATTTTCATGAGTGGCGGCCACGGTGCACGGCTGCGCGACGTCGACGGCCGCGAATTCCTCGACTTCTGCATGGCCTTCGGACCGATGATCCTTGGCCACGGCAACGAAGCGGTGCGCACGGCGGTGATCGAGGCACTCGATCGCGGCTGGAGTCTAGGCACGGCCGAGCCCTACAGCCTGGAGCTGGGCGAGTACATCACCAGCCGCATTCCGTGGGTGGAAAGCCTGCGCTTTGTGAATTCCGGGACCGAAGCGGTGATGTCCGCGCTGCGCGTGGCCCGCGCAGCGACCGGGCGCTCGAAGCTCCTGAAATTCGAGGGCTGCTACCACGGCCACGCTGACGCCATGCTGCTGCGCGCGGGCTCTGGCCTGGCCGACGCGCCGCTTCCCGACAGCGCGGGCCTGGGTGCGCTCGCTGCGAGCGAGACGCTGGTCGCGCCGCTCGACGACGCAGCGGCACTTGAGAAAGTATTCGAAGCCCACGGCGCCCAGATCGCCTGCGTGATCATCGAACCCATGCCGGCGAACTACGGCCTGCTGCCCCAGCGCAATGAATTCCTGCAGCACCTGGCGCGACTCACGCAGCGGCACGGCGCGCTGCTGCTCTTCGATGAGGTGATTTCCGGATTCCGTGTCGGCTTCCAGGGCTACGCGCCCATTGCCGGGGTCACGCCCGACCTGGTCACTTACGGCAAGATCATTGGCGGCGGCTTTCCGGTCGGCGCCTATGGCGGCCGGCGCGATCTGATGCAGCTGGTGGCGCCGGTGGGCCCCGTGTACCAGGCGGGGACGCTGAGCGCCAATCCGGTGGCGATGTGCGCCGGGCTCGCAATGCTGCGTGCGCTCGATGACGGTTCCGTGTATGCACAGCTGGAAGCGCGCGGCGCGCAGCTCGAGCGCGAGCTCGAAGGGGTGCCCGGGCTGATCCTGCAACGCCAGGCTTCGGTCTTCTGGCTGTGCCTGGCCGGCAGTGCCGAAGCGGCGCGCCGCACGCGCGCCGAGCACGCGATACTGCGCAGCCCGGCGCACTATCCCGAGGGCTGCGCCAAGCGCTACGTGGCGATCTATCATCCCTTGCTCGCGCGCGGCATCTACCTCGCGCCGAGCGCTTTCGAAGTTGGTTTCATCTCCGCCGCACACACCAGCGCCGACATCAGCGCGCTGGCGACTGCGATCCGCGCCACCTGCGCCGCCACCGCCTGACGGTGCGGCACGGCGCCCAGCCCGGCCGGTTCAATCCGATAGTGTGACCTGCGGCACATTGCCGCGATGCGCGGACGCGCCCGCGCATTCTGTCGCATCGGATCTGTGAACCCGTTTGGGGCATATTTTTGTGCCGGGTCACACATTTACAGCAATGAACCCGGAGACTTGAACGATGGCGAGCCCTGGAGTGACCAGCCAGCGCGCCGCACAGGATGCGCCGGCCACGCCGACGCGCGCGGGCGGCAGCCGCCGGCCGGTCCTGTTCCTGCTTTCCAGCGATGACGGCCTGCTGATCGAACTCGGGCCGCTGCTCGGCGATCGCTACCGCACCCGCCCGATAGACTCCGCCGAGCAACTCGAAGTGCCCGCTGATGTGCCGTGGGCGCTGCTGATCGACGCCACGACGCGCAGTGATGCGCGCGCGCAGGCCGCGCGCTTCGAGCAGCAACACCCGCTCGCCCCGCTGCTGATCATCTGCGCGGACGGCAACGCCGCTGATTGGGCCAGTGCCCGTTCGCGCGGCATGGTCAGCGCGGTGGTCGAACGCAGCTTGCTCCAGTCCCGCGAATTCGCCGAAGCGCTCCATACCATGGACCGCCAGCTCGCCTCGGACGCGCTTGATGCCGCGCTCGCGGCCACGCACACGAGCGTGAGCGCGGGCGCGGCGACGCGCCTGCGCTGGCTGCTGCTGGCCCTGGGGTTGCTCGCAGCGGGCGCATTCGCCTGGTACCTGATGGGCGGGCTCGCAGGCGGCGTCCAGCACCCCACCACCGCAGTGCCCGTCGCCGCGAACCACAAAGCAACTGGCACAGCCGGGATCATGGGCGCAGCGCCGCCCGCGCCTCCCGCCTCTACAGTCGCCACACCCGCGCCAGTTAAGGCCGCAACCACCGTTCCCTCCGCGCCCGCGCCGAGACCCGTGCTCGAACTGCTGTCAGACGCGCGCGTCGCCTTTCGCGAAGGCAAGTCGCTCCTGCCGCGCACCGACGAGCCGCCGCACGGCGACAGCGCTTTCGAGCTCTACATGCAGGTGCTGGCGCAGGATCCGCAGAACGAGGAAGCGCGCGATGGCCTGCGCCGCCTGTTTGCCATGGCGCGTTCCCGCATCCAGAGCGACCTGGGCGCAGGCAAGCTGGACGAGGCCACCCACTTGCTGGTCGCATTCCGCAACGCTGGCGTTGCCGCCGGGGAAGTGGCCACGCTCGAGTCGGCCATTGCGGCGGCGCGGCCGCGCTGGCTGGCCACGCAGACCCGCTCGGCCATCGCCAGCGGCGATACCGCCACGGCCATGCAACTCATGGCGCAACTGGCCGCAGGCGGCGGCGATCGCAACGTGCTCGCCGAACTGCGCCACGAACTCGACGCCGCCAACACCCACAATTCACTCGCGGAACTCGCCGCACGCGTGCACACGGCGATCAGTGCCGGCGCGCTGCTGAATCCGGACCCGGACAATGCCCAGGCGCGCGTACAGGCGATGCAGCAGCTCGACCGTAACGATCCCTCCACGCTGTCCGCGCAGCGCGAGCTGCAGGCGGCCTTGCTGGCACGGGTACGCACCGCGGACAAGAATGGCCAGTTCGACCTGGCGCAGCAGCTCCTGACCACGGCTGCCGACTATGGCAATGGGAGCGATCTGACCAATACCCGCAAGCAGCTGCAGGATGACCTGCAGGCGGCGCAGAATCGCACGGCGACGGCCGCGGCGGCCGCGCGCGAGGCCCAGCAGCAGGCCGCGGCCAGCAAGAACGCCCCGGAGGACTTCATCCGCGCCCGGGCACTGGCGCCAATCACCGTAGCCTACCCGCAGAAGGCCTTCGAGGCCGGGGTGCACGGCTACGTGATCGTGGAATTCATGCTCAATGCCAAGGGCAAGGCGCTCGAGCCCAAGGTGATTGAGGCTGAACCCGCCAAGGTCTTCGATGCCGCCGCGCTGCAGGCTGTGCGTAGCGGGCGCTATGACGCCAGCGCGCTCGCCGACCGGGCCAAGCCGGAGCGGGCGCGCATCCGCATCAGCTTCAAATAAATGACCAGGCAAACACCCGCGGAGTAGTGCATGGCCCGCCTGTCACTGAATCAACGCGTGCAATGGCTGCCAGTTGCGCTCACCGCACTGTGTACTGCGGCGCTCGCGCTGCTGCTGTTTAGCGGCGTGCGGCTGGCGGCGCGCCTGCAATCAGCCTCCTCGGCGCTGCAGTTGGCCTCCAGCCTGACGTCGCAACCGCAGCTCCTGCACTCGGAGCTCACGCTGATCCAGCGCGGCCTGGAGACGCAGACCTATGTCGGCGATTCGCTGCGCTCGCTGGCCGCCGGCCGCACGGCCAGCAATCGCGCCTACGCACACCTGGCCTCGGCCATGCAGGATGCAGACCTCGCCACGCGCGCGGACACCGCAGCCCTGTACGCGCAGGCACGCGTGCATTGGCAGCCGCTCGACACCGGCCTGGCAAAGCTCGAAAAAACCCGCTCGGCCGATCTGTATGCGGACACGGCCGGCGGTTCCACGCTGACCAGCGCAGGCACCGCGCTCAAGCGCGCGGTCGATGAACTGCTGGCGAGCCAGTCTCGCAACACCACCTCACTGGCGGGCGAACTCGGCGACCTGGCGGCGCTGCTGCGCGCCGCGGTGGTGCGCGACGGCCAGTCGCTGCGCACGCTGCTGCTCGGCGGCGCGGCCCTGGCCTCGCTCCTGCTCGCCACCATGCTGTACTTCGCCTGGCGCGCCGGCCAATCCGCGCGCGCGGCTGGCGAGGCGCAACGCCAGATCGGCAACATCCTCGGGACGGTGCGCGAGGGGCTGTTCCTGATCGCGCCCGACGGCCGCATCGGCGGCGCCCACTCCGATTCGCTGGTGGCGTTGCTGCGCGCGCCGGCGCCGTCCGGCCAGACTTTTGAGGACCTGCTGCGCCCATTGGTCGACGAAAAGACCTTGTTGGCCGCAGGCAAGTTCCTCGGGCTGCTGTGGAAGGACAAGGTCAACGAGGAGCTGATCGAATCGGTCAATCCCCTCAACCAGATCGAAGTGACTTTCCGCAAGAGCCAGGGCAGCGCCGAGCAGCGCTTTCTCTCGTTCTCGTTCCGCCGTGCACGCGGCGAACATGCCACCACTGACTTCGTGCTCGGCGTGGTCGCCGATGTGACCGAGCGCGTGTTGCTGCAACGCGAACTCGAGCAGCTGCGCGCCAGCAATGATTCGAGTTCGGCCTTGCTGTTGCAGCTCCTGCAGACCGAGCCGCTGCAGCTGCAGTCCTTCCTCAACAATGTCGAAGTCGGAGTGCGCCGCAGCAACGCCCTGCTGCGCAGCCCCGGCATCGGCGGCGCGGAACTGCAGCAGAAGCTGCAGGGCGTGTTTCGCGAAATGCACGCGCTCAAGGGCGAGGCCGCGGCGCTCGGCATGGACAGCTTCGTGGAGCGCACGCACGCGGTGGAAGAACTGCTGGCCGCGCTGCGCGAACGAGCCTCACTGGCGGGCGATGATTTCGTTCCGGTGGTGGTCAAGCTCGATGAACTGCTGGGCCACAAGCAGCTGATCGGCGCCATGCAGGAACGCGTCGACCACGCGCGCTCGGCGGCGGCTTCGGCTGACGACATTCCACCCGAAAAGCACGGCGACACGGCGGTCATCGCGACCCGCGCCGCCTCTGTTGCGCCTGCTGCCCGCCCGGCCGGCCTCGAGCAGATCCTGCAGCGGCTGGCCCGCGAAGTGGGCACTCCCAGCGGCCGCGAAGCGCGGCTGGTCTGCGAAGGACTGGAACGCATCCCGGGCGAATACGCGGCGACCGTGCGCGATATCTGCATCCAGATGGTGCGCAATGCGATTGCGCACGGTATCGAGGAGCGCGAGGTGCGCGCCGCGGCCGGCAAGCCGCCCGTTGGCACAATCCGCGTGCGCTTCGCCGAGGCGGGCCCGCAGGAGTACTCGCTGCTGGTCGAGGACGACGGCCAGGGCCTCGACCCGGCGCAGATCCGCGACCGCGCCCTCGAGCGCGGGCTGCTCGACGAGCAGCAGGCGGCAGCCCTGAACCAGACCGGCGCCTACCGGATGATCTTCCAGCCCGGCTTCTCGACCGCCACCGAGGTTACCGAGCACGCCGGCCGCGGCGTGGGCCTCGACATCGTCAACACGACGGTACGCGAGTGTGGCGGCCGCATCGGCATCTCGACCCAGCCAGGCAAATACACGCGTTTCAAGATGCTATTGCCGCGGCGTGACGCCACCGATCCAGCCCAGTCCTCGGCCGCCTGAGACTCCTGCTTGGACGCGCCACTTCATCGACTGCTGGTGGTCGACGATTCGAACGTGATCCGCAAGCGCATCGAACGCGCCAACGAGTTGCCCGAGATCGAATTCGTGGGCGCGGCACGCAACGGGCGTGAAGCGCTGGAACTGCATGCTGCGCTTCGGCCCACGCTGGTCACCATGGACCTGACCATGCCGGAGATGGACGGCGCCGAGTGCGTCGCCGAGCTCGTGCAGCGCGATCCGCAGATCCGCATTCTGGTAATCTCCGCGCTGGCCGACAAGTTGACGGCGATCGACGCGCTCGAAAAAGGCGCCAGCGGGTTCCTGTGCAAGCCCTTCACCGATCGCCAGCTCAACGACGCGCTGCGCAAACTGATCGGCGCCGATTGACAGCGGCCAGCGGGACAGCGATGACCTTGGAGGCGGAAGTCGGCGTATTTGTCACGGGCGTGCTGCATTACTTCGGCAGCACCGTGCAGCAGGCGGCACAGTGCGGCACGCCACACCTGGCCCTCGGCGAGCACCCGGAGATCTCCGACTACACTGGCGTGATCCAGATCAGCGGCAAGCGCACCGGGCTGGTCGCCTTCACGGCGCCCAAGAGCATGCTCAGCGTCATGCTGATGCGCATGCAGGAAACCGACATGAGTCACGAGAATCTGTGCGACCTGGTGGGCGAGATCGCCAACACCCTCTCGGGCAACGCGCGCCGCGACTTTGGCCACCTGTTCCAGATCTCGGTGCCGGCAGTGGTGTCAGGTCGGGGCGGCACGCTCGACTATCCGGCGCACGGCCGGCCGATCGTCATACCGATCGAGTGGCGCAACTACCACGCACGCCTGATCGTCTGTCTGCAGTAACAGGCGGCGCCCGCCTCGATCAGGGCTACGGCCGCATGCGCGGCTGCACCAGACGCCCGGAAGCTGGCTGGTACGCCACGCGGTAACTCTCCAGATGCGCCAGCGCCGCACGCGCATCCTCGCCGGGCGCAAAATCGAAGGCATCGAAACCGCAGCGTGCCAGCAGGAACAGGTGATCGCGACGGATGGCGCCCGCGGCCCGCAGCTCGCCCTGGTAGCCCAGGCGCTGGCGCAGCAGCTGGGCCTGCGAGTAGCCGCGGCCGTCACCGCTGGTCTCGAACTCGATCACGACCAACGCCAGGCGCGCTACGAGCGGCGCCAGCAGCGCCACGTCGTCAGTCGGACCGAGGCGCACGCCTGCTGCGCTGCCCGCGGCAGCACCATCCGCCACAACGGCACCCGCGTCGGCAAGCAACTCGGCCAGCGTCTGCACCAGCGGCCCCTCGCCATCCTCGCCCGGATAGCGCCAGGGGTCGGCGCGCAGTTCACGCTGCCACAGTATCTGTCGCATAGACGCGCTCCTTGAACGGGGCAATGCCGAGCCGCCGCACCACCTGCAGGAAATTCTCGGCCTCGCCATCGCGCCGTTCGAGGTAAACCCCGACGATGCGCGCCAGCGTGGCCGCGACCTGCGCCTTTGGCACCGACGGGCCGATCACTTCGCCGAGCGCCACCTCGCCCGTAGCCGAACCTCCGAGCGTGATCTGGTACCACTCCTCGCCATGCTTGTCGACGCCGAGGATGCCGATGTGACCGACATGGTGGTGGCCACAGGCGTTCATGCAGCCAGACATTTTCACCTGGATTTCCCCCAGGTCGTACAGATAATCAAAGTCATCGAATTGCTCGTGGATCTGCTTGGCGATGTCGATAGAGCCGGCGTTGGCGAGGCTGCAGAAATCGAGGCCCGGACAGCAGATCATGTCGGTGAGCGTGCCGATGTTGGGCGTCGCCAGCCCCAGTGGCGCGAGTTCCGCATGCAGCGTACGCAATGCGTGTTGCGGCACGTCGGCCAGCACCAGGTTCTGGTCGTGCGTCACGCGCACTTCGCCGAAGCTGTGGCGGTCGGCGAGTTCGGCCAGCGCATCCATCTGCGCATCGGTCATGTCGCCGGGCGCCTCGCCGTGCTTCTTGAGCGAAACGAACACCACGCGATAACCCGCGACTTTGTGGGCGCGCGTGTTGTGCCTGTACCACGCCACAAAATCCGGTGCTGCAGATACGCTGGGATCGGTGTCATCAAGTTCCTTGTACCGGGGGGGCGCGAAACTGGCGCGCAGCCGCGCGATCTCGGCAGCGCCGACATTGGGTGCGACCGCGCGGTTGGCCGCATACTCAGCCTCCACCTGGCGCGTGAACTCTTCGGTGCCGAGCGACTTGACCAGCACCTTGATGCGTGCCCGGTGGATATTGTCGCGCCGGCCATAGCGGTTGTAGACGCGCAGGATCGCTTCGAGGTACGCGAGCAGCTCCTGCTGCGGCAGCCATGCGCGGATGCGCTTGCCGATGATCGGCATGCGCCCGAGCCCGCCGCCCACCAGCACTTCGAAGCCCACTGCGCCGTCTGCGCCACGCACCAGGTGCAGGCCGATGTCGTGCACCGCGGAGGCGGCGCGGTCATTCGGCGCGCCGGTGACCGCGATCTTGAATTTGCGCGGCAGGTAGTTGAATTCCGGGTGCAGCGTCGACCACTGGCGGATCAGCTCGCACCACGGCCGCGGGTCCTCGAGCTCGTCGGCGGCCACGCCCGCGAGGTGATCGCTGGTGACGTTGCGGATGCAGTTGCCGCTGGTCTGGATTGCGTGCATCTCGACCGTGGCCAGCTCCGCCAGGATATCGGGCACCTCGGCGAGTTTGGGCCAGTTGTACTGGATATTCTGGCGCGTGCTGAAGTGACCGTAGCCCCGATCGTAACGCCGCGCAATGTGCGCAAGCATGCGCAGCTGGCGCGTACTGAGCAGGCCGTAGGGTATCGCCACGCGCAGCATCGGCGCGTGCGTCTGTATATAGAGGCCATTGCGCAGCCGCAGCGGCCGGAATTCGTCCTCGGTCAGCTCGCCGGCGAGGAAGCGGCGCGTCTGGTCGCGGAATTCCGCCACCCGCTCGTTGACGAAGCTGCGGTCGATTTCATCATATTGGTACACCGCGCCACTCTACAGGGCGCACGCCCCCGGGCGCAGCCGGATGGCGGTTATCTCCAATGTGCGTCCGGGTTATCAGCCCGTGGTTTGCAGCCCCGCGCCGATGCCCCCGACGCTGGCCAGCAAGGCCTCCAGCAGGGCCGGATCGGAGCGTCCGCCGGCCCGCCAGCGCCGCAGCAGGTCCACCTGCATCAGGTTCATCGGGTCGACGTAGGGATTGCGCAGCGCAATGCTGCGCTGGAGTGTGCGGTCGGCATCGAGCAGCCCCGCGCTGCCCTTGATTTCCGCGATCCGGGCCACCGTCAGGGCGAATTCGGCGCGGATTGCCGCTGCGACGCCCGCCAGTTCCTGCGGCGCCAGTGCGTCATAGCAGGCGCTTATGTCCATGTCGGCGCGCGCCAGCATGGCCTCGATGTCGTCGACGAGGCTGCGGAAAAAAGGCCAACCTGCATAGGCACGCCGCAGCAGTTCCGGGCCACGCAGCGCGTGCACCGCCTCGAGGCCGGAGCCGGCGCCATACCAGCCCGGCAGCATGTGCCGCGACTGCGACCAGGCGTAGACCCACGCGGCTGCCGGAATGGCCTCGATGCTCTCCGCCGGCGGTGGCTCGCGCCGCTGGGCGGCGCCGATGCGCATGCGCTCGATCACGTCGATCGGCGTCACGGTGCGGAAATACGCGAAGAACCCGGGGCCGTCCACCAGCTGCCGCCACGCCGCGCGGCTCGCAGCCGCCACCTGCGCGGCTGCCTCCGCGAACGCTGCGCCCTCCTGCACCGCCACGCCACGGCGCACCGCCAGCGTCGCCAGCGCCAGCGTGTTGAAGGCACGCTCGAGTGTGCGCATGGCATTGGCGCGCAGCCCGAAATTCTGCGCGACGCTCTCGCCCTGCTCGGTGAAGCGCAGCACGCCGCTGACCGATTCGGCCGGCGCCGCGCGCAGCAACTCGTCGATGCGCCCGCCACCGCGCGGAATGCTGCCACCGCGGCTGTAGAAGATGACATGGCGCTCGTCGGCTCGATCGAGCGCGGCGGTCAGGTTACGCTGCGCCTGGTAGGCCGCCAGGCGCGAGGCCACGATGCCGCTCTCGAGATTGCTCTCCGAGTAGCCGATCAGCACGGTCTGCAGGCGACCGCGCTCGGCCAGGTGGCGCTGGTAGACCTGGTCGGCCAGCAGTTCGCGCATCACCGCACCGCACCCCTCGAGGGTCGCCACCGAATCGAATTGCGGCGCGACGTCGATGGCCGCCGCGCCGGTGCGGCGTTCGCGCGCGCCGGCCCAGTGCGCCAGCACCAATGGCGCCAGCACGTCGGCCGCGGTGGCCGCCGCGCTCACGATATATAGCCCTACCGCGTCGGGCCCATAGCGGTGCCGGCCCTGCATCACCGCCTCGAACACGGCCAGCGTGCGCTTGCCCAGCGCGTCGAAGGGCCGTGCCGGGCCCGCGTCACGCGCCAGCACGTCGACCAGCCGCGCATGCTGCTCGGCAGCGCTGCGTTCGCGCCACTGCGGATCATCGAGCCCCTGCGCGATCACGGCGTGATGCACGCCGGCCCGCTGGCGCAGGTCCAGGGTCGCCAGGTGGAAGCCGAAAGTATCGATGCGCGTCAGCAGCCGGCGCACCAGGAAATGCCCGGCGTGCAAGCCGCGATTGGCGCGCAGGCTCTCGGCCACCAGCGCCACGTCGCCGCGAAACTGCGCCGGCCGCTCATAGCCGTTCGGCCGCCCTTCGAGCGTATTGCGCAACCGCTCGGCGATCTGGCCGAAGAAGGCGCGATACGGCATGGCGTCGTGGCGCGCGGGCGCAAGCCCCTCCGCGCCGGGCAGGAGCGTGCGGTACTCGGTGATGCGGCGGGTCAGGGCCGCGCTCACCGCCACGCGTCCTGCGCTCTGCGAGAGCTGCTGGGAGAGCGCCTGGCACTCGGCGCGGTAGTTGCTGATGATCACCTGCTGCTGGCGCGCCAGGGTCTCGCGGATGCTCTTGGCGTGCACGTCCGCCGCACCATCCATGTCGCCGCCCACCCAGGTGCCGAAGCGCACCAGCAACGGCAGCTCAAGCGATTCGGCGTCCGCCCCGTACAGCCGGGCGAGTGCCGTGGCGATTTCCTCGTAGAACACCGGCACGATGCGGTACAGCACCTCGGCCAGGTAAAACACCGCGTGCTCGCGCTCGTCTGCGACCGTCAGCCGCTCGCGCGGATGCTCGGCGGTCTGCCAATCGAGCGTCACGTCGGCGCGGATCCGCGCCAGCAGCGTCAGCTGCTCCTGCGGCGCCAGCAGCGGGTTGCTGCGTTCGAGCAGCAGGTCGGCCACGTGCTGCTGGCGGCGCAGCCCCGTGCGCCGCGCCGATTCAGTCGGATGCGCAATCAGCACCGGTTCAATGCGCAGTTGGCCCAGCAGTCGCAGCACGTCGTTGAGCCCCAGGCCCTGGGCCCTGAGCTCGGTGAGCGTATCGAGCACGCCGCGCGGCTGTGGACGATCGCCGTCGGCCTGGAAGTACTCGCGGCGCCGGCGGATCCGGTGCACCTTCTCCGCCACGTTGGCGAGCTGGAAGTAGGCCGCAAAGGCGCGCAGCAGATCGCGCGCCAGCTGCGGGCGGCGTCCCTCGACGCGTGCGCGCAGTTCGCCAGCCGTGGCAGCCGCACCGCCACGGCGGCGGATGGCCGCCTGCCGGTTGCCCTCCGCAAATTCGTACAGTTCGTCGCCCCCCTGCTCGCGCAGCACGCTGCCGACGATCTCGCCCAGCGTGTGGATGTCTTCGCGCAGCGGCCGGTGATGAGGCGGAAAATGGATGTCGTCGCGATTCATAAAACTGGGGCTAGGGCCTGTGCACAGGCCCTTGGGCCGCGCATTGTACCCGCATCAACCGGCCAACAGCACCGCCTCGGCATGCTCAAGCGCCTCGGGCGTGCCGTAGATCACCACCACGTCGCCGTCGCGCAGCTCGGTGTCGCCGGCGGGCTGCCGGCCGGTGATGCCGTGCCGGCGCACGGCGGTAAAGGTCACCTCGGCCCCCTGCGCGCGCACCGCGTCGACCGTCTGGCCGACGGCCGAAGCGCCGGGCGGCAGCACGATCGCACGCAGTTCCTCGCGGAAAGCATGGGTCTCGTCGACCACCTGCGCGCCTTCGTGGCGGAAGATGCTGCGCAGCGTGGCGTAGCGGCTGGCGCGGATGTCGCCGGCCAGGCGCAGCACGCGGGCGGGCGGCAGATTCAGCAACAGCAGCACCTGCGAGACCAGCATCAGGCTGGCCTCGAAGGTCTCGGGGACCACGTCGGTCGCGCCGGCCTCGGTCAGTTCAGCGAGCCCGATGTCGTCCTGAGTGCGCACCAGCACCGGCACGTCGGCGCGCATGCGGCGCACGGCCCGCACGATGCCCACCGAGACCGCGGGATTCGCAAAGGTGATGATCACCGCGCTGGCGTTGTCGATGCCGACCTGGCGCAACAGCTCTTCGTCGGCGCTGTCCCCGAACACGACTGCGTCGCCGGCCTGGCGCGCCAGGCGGATCCGCGCCGGATCCAGGTCGAGGGCCAGGTATTCGAAACCCTGCGATTCGAGCACCCGCGCAATGTTCTGCCCGACGCGCCCGAATCCGCACAGCACCACGTGTTCGCGCCGCGCCAGCGCGCCCGCCGCCTCGGCTTCGCGCTCCAGCGCCGTGGCCGGCGGCCCGCGCTCGCCCAGCAGTGCGCGGGCAATGTGCCGGTTGTAGCGGATCAGCAGCGGGCTCAGCACCATGCTCAGCACCAGCGCGGCCAGCAATGGCTGGCTGACGCGCGCCGGCAGCAGGTCATTGTGCTGCACCAGGATTGTGAGCAGCGCCACGCCAAACTCGCCGCCGCCGGCCAGCACGATGCCGGTGCGCACGGCCTTGAAAGTGCTGCCGACGTAGGCGCGCGCGGCCAGCGACATGAGCAGGCTCTTGGCGACCAGCAGCAGCGCGAGCACGCCCGTGACCAGCAGGAAATGCGTGTACAGCAGCCGCAAGTCCAGCAGCATGCCCACCGAGATGAAGAACAGTCCCAGCAGCAACTCGCGGAACGGTCGCACCGCCGATTCCACCTGGTGACGGTACTCGGTCTCCGCCAGCATCATGCCGGCGAGGAATGCGCCCAGCGCCATCGACAGGCCCACCTGCGCCGTGACCCAGGCGCAGCTCAGCACCACCAGCAGCACCGTCAGCGTGAACAGCTCCCGCAGGCGGCTGTGCGCGATCTCGTAGAACAGCGGGCGCAGCAGCCAGCGGCCGATCGCCAGCACCGCGAACAGCGCCAGCAAGCCCTCGACCACCAGCCGCGCCAGGTTCAGGCTGGTGAATGAACCGCCGCCGCGCACCAGCGCAGTGGCCAGCGCCAGCAGCGGTACGAAGGCCAGGTCCTGGAACAGCAACACGGCGAAGGACAGCCGGCCGTGCGTGCGGTTGAGCTCCGACTGGTCGGTGAGCTGCTGCAGCACGATCGCCGTGGAACTCATCGCCACGGCCCCGCCGACCACCACCGCGGGCGCCCAGTCGACGCCCAGCAGGCGCATCACCCCCATGGCCACAATGCCGACCACGAGCAGCTGCGCCGCACCGAGGCCGAACACCTCGCGTCGCATGGCGAGCATGCGCGCCCACAGGAAATCGAGGCCCAGAGTGAACAGCAGGAACACCACGCCGATTTCAGCGAGCGCCCGCGTGGCCTCGCCATGCGGTAAAACGCCAAAGGCCAGCGGCCCGAGCAGCAGGCCCACCACCAGGTAGCCAAGGATCGGCGGCAGGCCCTGGCGGCGCGCCACGGCCACCACCACGACGGAGGCCAGCAGCAGTACCAGCACCTGGGTCAGCGGCTGCGTAGGCATACGCAGGAACTTAAGCGCTCGGCGCGGAGTTGTCCAACCGGGGCCGCGCTCAGCGCGGCAGCATGGTCACGGTGGTGTCGTTGCGATCGAAGCCCTGGATGGTGCGGCGATAGGCGTTGACGATCAATCGCTCGGCCGCCTTGTCGACGCGCGGCGCCAGCAGCATGCGCAGCAGCACTTCCTCGCCCGGCCGCCCGCGCTCGTCGATCAGCACCTGCTCGATGTAGCGCGCCAGGCGTGCGGTCATTTCATTCACGAAGCGCAGGCGCGCGCCATCCAGCACCTGCTCGGGCCCCGGCCCGTAGGTGACGCGTGCCTCGGTGCTCAACTCGTGCAGGAACATCGCCAGCAGCCGCGCCTGGTCGATGGGCGCCAGGTCGGTGAAGTATTCGATTTCCGACTGCAAGTTCATGGCTGTGCCACGCGCCGCAACCGCGGCTAGGTTGGAAAGAACTCGAGCGTCTTGCGGGCGGTGATCGCCTCGACATCCTTGGCCTCGAAGCGGAACAACTTCACGCGCAAGACGATCTTGCGCTCCAGGTCGGGGTCGTTGAGTTCGCTGCTGAGCAGCCGGCAATCCGTGACCTCGCCCGCCGGCGAAATGGTCAGCTGCAATACGATCTTGCCCTGCAGATCGGCGCGTTCGCGCAGCGCACGCGCATACAGCGCATCGATGGCGCCCTTGTTGCGGTCAAATACCAGGGCGATCTCTTCCTCGCTGCGCGAGGCCTTGCCGCTCGTGCCGTTGCGGGTCACGCGGCTGGCGGCCGCGTCGGCTGCGATGCGCGAACTGACCCCCACGGTGTTGTGATCGGAGAGCGCGCCGGCGCCGGACCCGAAGCCGCGACTCGAGGCGGCGGTGACGATGCCCGCCGAGCCGACGCCCACCTTGGAGGAAATCAGCGAGCGCTCGGAGCGCGCGTCCTTGCCCACGTCGGCCTTGAGCTGGCGGTTCTGCAGGTCCTTGGTATCGAGCTGGTCGCGCAGGTCGGCGAGCTCGTCCTTGATCGCGCGCATCGCCGCGGAGTTTTCCATCTTCTTGCGCGTGTCGACCGGCTTGGCCTCGGGCTTGGGCTTTTCCTTGGGCGTCTCGACCGGCTTGGGCGGCTTGGGTTTGGGTTGCTCCTGCTGCATCAGCCGCGCCAGGCGCGGCGGCACTTCCGCTTCGCCCGCCGTGGGCTTCGCCAGGTGCACGAACGGCAGAATCAGGCCGAACACCAGCACCAGAGCGAGACCGAAGCGCAGCAGCTTGCGAAAACGCTGTTGCTCCTCCGGGTCCGGCTCCCAGGGAAGCTCGAAGCTGCGGTAAAACTGTGTCAGTTGCGCCTGCATGGTTGGCCTAGAACTTCCGCCGCAGCTGGTCTATGTCGACGGCCTTTTCCTTCTCCACCAGGGCGAAGGACAGCCGGCCGTAGTCGGCATCAGTGCAGGTGCTCATCACTTTCTTCAGCACCTCGTAAGGAATCTGCTTGTCTGCCATTACGGTGATTTCGCGCTCGGCGATGTCCTTGTCGGTCATCGCCTGGCCCACCAGCGTCGGGCGCTTCAGCGCGGCACGGAGCGGTGCGATGATGGCCGCGGCGCTGGCGCGCACTTCGGCGACGCTGGCGATGCGCTCGCCCTGCACGAACAGGTCGTCGCGGGTGAGCATCACCACCACGGTCTGGCGCGGCCGCTGCTGTGAGATCGACTGCGGGATGTCGATGCTCTTGGTGTTCTGCACGACTTCGACTTCAGTCGAGTAGACCAGCAGGAACGACACCATCACGCTGAGGATGTCGATCATCGGGATCAGGTTCAGCTCCGCATCGGCCTTGTTGCGGATCTGGTGCTGCAGCATGCGCCGCGCGCGGTTCGACATGCTCATGGCTTGCCACCCGCATTGACGGGCACCGGCGCGTCGCCGATCGAGACCTGCGGGAACAGTTCCGCCTGCACCGTGCTCAGGCCCGCGTTGACCTCGACGATGCGCGTGCGGTCCATGACCTGGATGAGCGTGTCATACGGCGTCTGCGGCTCGAGCAGGATGGTCGCCTCGGTCTTGTCCGGATAGCGCGATTTCACGAACTTGAGGTACTCGGTCAGGCCGTCGAGGTCGTAGCCCTTGGCCGTATTCGGCAATTCGCGCAGCGGCCCGGTGCCGCGATCGGCGACCGTCAGGGAGTTGTCGCGCACGATCACCTCGAGGTTGAGGCCCTTGGGGAGCTCGGGAAAGCTGGCATTGTTGGACGGCAGCCGCAGGTCGAGCACCACGGTGCGCGAAAAGATCGCGGTCATCAGCAGGAATGTCACCAGCACCGTAAAGATGTCGATCATCGACACCAGCTGCAATTCCGATGGCCGGCGTTGCCGGCGCATCAGCTTCCTCAGGGCTTGGGAGCGGCGCATGCGCGTTCTCGCTTAAGGCTCAAGGACGGATGCTTCAGGCCGCCGCCGCGGTGCGTTCGGTCACGGCATTGAGGAATTTCACCGAGGCCATCTCCAGGCTGTCGACCAGCTCGGTGGTCTTGGTCTGCAGCACCGCGTGGATGACCAGCAGCGGTACCGCGGTCATGAGGCCGAAGGCCGTGCAGTTCATGGCCACCGAGATGCTGGCCGAGAGCAGGTTGGCTTTGTCGGCCGGGTTGACCGTCGCCACCGCCGCGAAGGCGTTGATGAGGCCGACCACGGTGCCCAGCAGTCCCAGCAGCGTCGCCAGGTTGGCGAAGGTGGCGAGGTAATGCGTGCGCTTCTCGAGCCGCGGCACGACATCCATCAGGCTCTCTTCCATGGCCTTCTCGATGTCATCACGCGAGCGCGCCGAGCTGATGCGCGCCAGGCCGTAGCTGAGGATCTGACCGATCGCCGACTCGGACTTGCCGGTAATCTGCACGGCACCCTTGAAGTTGCCCTGCGCGAGCAGGGGAGCGATCTCGTTCCACAGGCTGCGATTGCGCAGCGCCGTGTGTGTAAGAACGACATAGCGCTCGATGGCGATGGCTGCGCCGATGACCAGTACCACCGCGATCGGGTACATCATCATGCCGCCACCCTGGAAGAACCGGATAATCATGCTGAAAAAATTCATCATCAGACTCCCATGCCTGAATCAATCCGTTGAATTAAAGACCATGCGCGATCTTATGCCAAAGACCTACTTCTCATCCCCGGCCGGCAGTGTAGTCGCTGCGCCGGCCGCTGGTGTCGTGGCCGGTGCCGCCGGCTGCACCGCGGCATCGGGGTGCAGTGCCGCGAAATAACGGTTCTGCCTGCGGAAAACCTCGCGATCCACCGGGGCCAGCAGTTCGTCGAGCAGGCTCTTGGGAGGCCGGCCCGCGAATTCTCCGAGATCGGGTCTTTTCCAGGGTACGACGTACATCACATTCGGCAGCTCGCGATTACCCGTGACCTGGGTCGCACCCAGGTCAATCCGGTCCATAGCCCGCGATTTGGGCCCGGCAGGCGTCCTGGTGGGCGCTGTGGGCGCCGCCAGCGCAGCGGCAGGTTTTGCTACGGCCTTGACGCCACCGCTCGTAGCAGCTGTGGCAGCGCCTGGTGAGGTCTGTACAGCAGGTTCGGGATCGTCGGCACGGCTTGCGGCCGCGACGCACAGCAACAGCACTGTCGCCAGGATTCTCATTTGGCACCTCCATTGGGCGTAGCGGCCGGCGCGGGCGCAGCAGCCGGAGTGGCGCCGGGCGCAGTCGCAGCAGCGGGCGCCGTTGCAGGCTCAGGCGCGTTGGCAGGTGCCGGCGCCTTGATGCCGGTTCGATGGCGCAACTCGGCAATCCAGCCGCTGGCCGGCTTGTCTTCGCCGCTCAACTGCCGGTACTGTTCCAGCTCAGGCAGCGCCGCCGCGGGGTCGGCCAGGTACAGATCGAGCAGCACCGCCAGATTCCGATGCGCCGGCGCGTAACTGGCGTCGGCCGCGATGGCCTGCGTATAAGCCGTCTTCGCGTCGGCGAACTTGCCGAGCGCGCGCCGTACCAGGCCGAGCTCGGTCCACGCGACGACATTGCCGGGGGCGCGTTCGGTGCCGCGCTGCAGGGCGTCGGCGGCTTCCGCCAGCTTGCCGTCTCCCTGCAGCACGATACCCAGGTTGATCGAGGCTTCGCCGAGCTGCGGGTACTGCAACTCCATCTGCTTGAAATCAAGTTCGGCGTCAGTGGCCTTGCCGGCCAGGGCCTTGGCCACGGCGCGCGTGAAATCCGCGACGGCGCCGGCAGGCGGCGCGGCGCCCGCCGGCGTGGCAAGCGAGCGCAGCAGGTCGCACCACAGTTCGGTCTTCGCGTAGCGCGCCGGGCTCAGCTCGGCCAGTGCCTGGAAACTCTTGCGCACGGACTCGTCGTATATACCATCCACCGTGCGCTTGGCATTCACCTCGTGAATCGAGATGGCCTGCTCCTCGAACGGGTTGGCCTGCTCTTCCAGCAAGGCGTCAAACTGCTCGCGCTCATCGGCACTGAGCTTCTTGGGCCGCTCCGAGGCCAGCAGATCGCGGCCGAGCCTGCGATAGAGTTCCGCCATTTCATAAGTCGCGGCCGTGGTCGTGGTGGCAACGTCGTAGGCAATCACGGCCTTGTAGCCCGCGAGCGCCGTCTCCATCGCCTGCTTCTTCGCCACCAGCGATTTCTTCAGTGGCGCCGTCAGGCGCACGGCGCGGAAGGCGTCGCGCGCCGGCTCCGCCAGCGCCAACCGGGCTGTCGCGGCCAGGAAGCGCGTGCGGTCGGTGCGCTGCGCACCGGCGGTGGCGTCGGTCTTGATGATTTCATTGCGCCAGCGCCCGAGCGAGGCCAGGTCGCCGGACTTGAGCGCGAAATCGGCGAGTCGCGCGCGCGCTTCCTCGGCCTCGACCAGTGGCTGCGAGTAGCGCTGCACGAACTGCTCCAGCATGGCCGTGGTGCGCGCGGCGTTGCCCGATTTTTCATACAGGTCAGCGGCGCGCAGCGTCGCTTCACGCGCCACCGCCGGATCCTCGCCCGGCGTGCCCGCGATGCGCTCGAACTCGACCGCAGCCTGTCCGCCGCGCCCGGCCTCGACATAGGCCACGGCGAGCTTACGGGTGATGTCAGAGGCGTATTCGGTCTTCGGGTAATCGCGCCGGTAGGCCTCCAGCACGCTGATCGCCTGGTCCCACTGCTTGGCGTTGATCAGCGAGGCGGCGGCGTCGTACTGCGCCGTGACCACCACCTTCGAGCCAGGCGCCGCGCTGGCCACGCGCAGGAAATCCGCCGCCGCGCCCGCCTCGTCGCCGGCCTTGCGCTTCGCTTCGCCCTGGCGGTACACCGCCGCGGCGAGGCGTTCGGTGAGATCGCCATGCTCGGCCGCCGCCGCCGGCGTCAGCTGCAGCGCATGCTGATATGCGGGCTCGGACAGCGCATATTCAGCCTGGTCGAAATGGGACTGGCCGATGATCGTCCAGCCGATGCGCTGCTTGGCGACGTCGACCGGCGGTTCGCGCGCCAGCAGGGATTCCGCCAGCTTGATGGCGCGCGGCAGATCGTGTGCCGCGTACACATCCTGGGCCACACGCGTCAGCACTCCTGAGCTTTCAGGATGCGCCGGGAAGGCCTGCGCGAAATGCACGCCTGATTCCATCGCGCGGGTATGGATCTGCGCGCGCGCCGCCGGCGCCGCCAGCTCTTCCTGCTTCTGCATGGCCACCAGCGCGGCGTACCCAGCGGCGGCCGAACGCGCGCCGATCGGGTAAGCGTATGCCGTGCGCTCGTATTCGGTGGCGGCGTCGGCGTACTGGTGACTCTCGAACAGCGCGTCGGCCAGCAGGTAATTGCTCTCGGCCGTGTCGGCGTCGTCCGGAAACGAGGCCAGCAGGTCGCGATACCAGCTCGCCGCCCGCGTGTAGTCCTCGGGCCGTTTCGATTTCTGCGCGGTCGCGTGATAGAACTGCGCCAGGTCTTTGAGGTTGGTCTTGAGTTCGGCCACGACTTCGGGAAATGCGCTGCGCTCGCGCTCTTTCCAGAACGCGGCCTTGAAGCCGTAGCTGCGCACATACTCGGCCTTGCCCTCGACCACCAGGTCGGCAAAACCGCCCTTGCCGTAGGCGTCGATGGCCTGGTTCGACAGCGTGGGCGCATGTTCGTCAACCGGATCGCGCGCCACGAACGCGCGATACGTGGTGGCCGCGTCCTGGTAACGCTGCTTGGTCACGTACAGGTCGCCAAGCCGCGAATACAGCAGCCAGGCATAGGGGGTGCGGCCATGGCTGCCGAGCAGCTGGTCGAGCGACTGCGGACCATCCAGGTAGGAGAAGGCGATGCTCATGACGCGCAGCGTGTCATCGCTCAGCTCGCGGTCGGCGCGCGACAGACTGTCCCAGCGGCGCGGCGCGCCGGTCTTGCGTTCCAGCAGCGTGCGATCGAGCAGCATCATGAAGGGCTTGAGGCAGGCTTCGTGCTCGGACTGCTTGAACAGCGACCAGCCGTCCTTGTAGAGACTCTGATCGTAGAAGCTCGAGCCGGCTGCGCCACGCGAGATGACCTGCTGGTAGCTCGACTCCGCATCGCCGTATCGTTTGGCCGAGAACAGCAGTTCGCCGCGGCGGAAGTGCACCTCGGCAATTTCGCGCGTGCGCGGATACGAGGCCACGATATGATCGAGCGTCGCGAGCGCCTGGTCCACCTGCCCGGTGGTCTCGTAGGCGCGCGCCAGCTGGTAGAGCACCTGGTCGTTGCGCGCATAGTCCGGGTAGGCCTTGAGCAGTATGCTGTAGAGCTTGATGGCCTCGGCGCCCTGCATGTCGATCTGCGTCACTTCGCTCGACATGCGCTCGAGCTCGCCCGACTCGAGGTTCAGGTCGCCAAGGCGCCGCAGCGCTTCGGCGCGCAATCGCGCGTCGGTATTTTGCAGGTTGAGGAAGTCCCGATAGCTCTGCATTGCCTTGGCGGTGCCGCCGCTCACGGCAGCGTCCGGATGCACCGCGACCTGTTGCTTTGCAAGGTCGGCGATCGTGGCCGCCTTCTTGGACGGAATCTTCGACGCATTGCTCGCCGCGTCGGCCGGATTCATGCTGCCGGCGAGCGCCACGAACAGCGCCAGGCAAAGGCAATGGCGCGGCTTCATTGGGCGCCTGCCCCGGAATCCGTGGGTGCCGGCGGCGCAGCGGGCGTTGGCGGCGCAGCGGGCGCGGGCGTGGTGGCCCGGTCATAAATGTCAGCCAGGGCGAAGCGCGCCTGCACTTCGTAGGCGGCGAGACGGTCTTTCTGCTCGAGCAGCGCTCCGCTCGCGAGCTGCTCCAGGTAATGGTTCTGCTGCTGCGCCGACCGCGCCAGCTGTTCGCGCAGCTGCGCAATGCGCGCCGCCAGCGCCGCGATGCGCGCCTCGAACTCGCCAGTATTGTTCGGTACGCTGGCGCGCGCGTGTTGCACACGCACCCAGCGGTTCTGCGTCTCGTTGAGCAGCGCGTCGAGCGAGCGCAGCGCGCGGCGTTCGGCGTAGCTGCGTTCCTTGAACTGTGCGTCGAGCCGCCAATAGAGCACGCCCTTCATCAGGCGGATTTTGTCGCGCTCGGTCTGCAGCTCATCCGCATCAGCCCCGCCCGTGTCGGCCACCGCGCCTTCAAGGGCACGCACCTTGGCCCACTGCACGCGTTCGTCAGCGGTGCCGAGCGCCGCCACGTCGGCGCCGGTCTCGATGGCCGTCAGGCGTGAATCGATCGCCGCCCGCGCCGCGAGCAGCTTCGCCGGCGCGTTGCCGGCCAGCAGCGCGTCGGCGCGCGGCAGTCGCTCGCTGTAGGCCTGCTGGCGGGTTTCGATCATGGCGCGAAATGCGTCCATGCTTT
Source organism: Gammaproteobacteria bacterium (assembly GCA_025359205.1). Lineage (GTDB taxonomy): Bacteria > Pseudomonadota > Gammaproteobacteria > Steroidobacterales > Steroidobacteraceae > FEN-1191. The sequence goes on along the minus strand of JANYHD010000012.1, from coordinate 4,028 downwards.
CGTCCCAGCGCTTGAGCGTGCCGCCGAGGTAACCGAGATCGCGGTAGTTCTTCAGGCCTTCCTGGAAATCGTTGTCAGCCAGCAGGCTGTAGAGGTAGCGCGACTGCGGCGCATCGGGCAACTGCTTGAGCTGCCAGAACCAGCCCTGCTGGTCGGCCTGCGGGTCCGCACCGAGCAGGTCGTCGATCATGTGGCCGTCACCGATGCGTGCCACCGCGGTGTCGATCTGCTGCGCCTCGTCGTCGAAGGACTTGATCGCGGATTCGTAGAACTGCGCAGCCTGCGCGTTGGCGTTGAGCTTGCCGTAGGCATACGGCACCGCCAGGTAGGATTCCTGCACCGCCGCATCAAGCAGGTTGCGATCGTGAAGTTCGGTCCAGGGCGTCAGCGCTTCGCGGTACTGGCCAAGTGCCGCCTCGGCCCAGCCCATGCCCAGCAGTGCGCGCGTCGAGTAAGGCCCTGACAGGCGCACGCGCTCGAGTGCGGTGCGCGCGGCGGCCGGATTGTTGGCCTGCAGCCAGGCATAGCCCAGCGCCAGGTTGGCCTTGTCGCGCAGCGCGGCCATTTCGCTCCCCGGGGCATCCGCGGTGCCCACCGCAGTGAGCACCGGGGCCGCTTCCGCAAGCCGGTTCTGCCGCACCAGTGCGACGCCAAGGTTGAAGCGCGCGAAAGCCATCCAGTCGGGCGGGCCCTGCCAGTGCGCGAGGCGCGCGGCTGCCTCTTCGAAGCGTTCCTGGCGCATGAGCACGTTCACCAGCAGGTGCTGGCGCTCCGCTTCCAGGTCCGGCGCGAGCTCGCCGCTGATGTTGCCGAGCGATTGTTCGCTGCGGTCGTAGTAACCGCGCGCATACCAGACCTTGGCGAGGTACAGCCAGGCGCGATTGCGGATGGCCGCCGGTACCTTGTCGGTGAGCAGGCCGGCGAAGCGTTTGCCAGCCTCATTGTGCATGCCGAGAGAGAGATACAGTCCGCCAGCCAGCAGCGCGGCATCCTGCTCGTTGTGCGGCATGCGCCGCCAATGCTCGTAGGCCTCCAGCCGCGTCAGCGCCTCGAAATCATCGCCAGCGTAGAAGTGGAACAGCACGTCGCCGTAGTGCAGGTCCTGAATCTTCTGCTTGGGCAGGTTGTCCGGATCGGCCTTGTGCGCCGCCCACGCCACGGGACCCGCCAGCGCGCCGCCGAGCAGCAGCAGGATCAGCGCTTCGAGCCGCCGCATCGGCGCCCTACTCCCAGTCCTTGATCTCGAATTCCGGCTGCTGGCGGCGCGCGCGGTCGGAGATTTTCAGCTCCAGGTATTTCGCGCCCACACCCTTTTCGAACTTGATCGAGGCGCCGCGGCGGTAATCGCGCTCGCTCGGCCCCTTGCCGCTGAACAGGGCCACGAGCTCGTGCGTGCCCGCCTTGAGGTTGCCCACGTACAGGCGCTGCACGCCGCCCTTGAGCAGCGCCGCCACTTCGCGCGGCGTGTACAGGTAATTGCTGACCTCGCGATTGTCGATCTTAAGGGTCACCGAATCGAGGCCGAAGAACTGGCCGACGTCCATCGACACGAACACGGCAACCTGCGTGTTCGCCGGGAACAGCAGTTCCTCCTCGAGCACGAACAGGTCCTTGTTCAGGTCGACCACAGACTGTTTGAGGTCCTGGATCTGTTCATCCAGCGCGCGGGTGCCGGCATCGGCGGCCGGCGCCGGTGCTGTCGCATCACCCGCCGGTGCCGCGGTCGTTGCCGGCGCAGGCGCCACTGCCGGCGCTGCCGTGGGCGCCGCCGGTGCGGCCGCGTCAGCCGCGGCGCTGGGCGCAATGTGGATGGCCAGGCTGAGCGCGAGCGCCAGCGCCAGCGCGGGAAGCGCGGCGAGCCGCCAGCAGTTCGATGCGGTTCTCATGGTGAAAAGTCCATAGGGCTTGCGGTTACCACGGTTCAAAGTCGCTGTCATAGCGGATCATCGAGCAACTCGCGCACCTGTGCGACGTACGAGTTATCACTAGCGCGATAGTCGGATTCCAGGTAGCGCACCCGGCCGCGGCGGTCGATCAGCACCGTGGTGGGCAGCCGTTCGATGCGGTAGTCGCGGCTGACGTCCTTGCGCTTGTCCAGCAGCAGCGGGAAGCGTGCCGGGTGCGAGCGGGCGAAGCGCAGGGCGCGCGGCAGGTCGTCGTCGACACTGACCGCCAGGGTCACGAGGCCCGCCGAGCGATAAGTGGTCTGCAGGTCGCCGAGTGCAGCGAGTTGCGCGACGCAGACCGAGCAGCGGCTGCTCCAGAAGGTCAGCAGTACCACTTCGCCGCGATGTTCGGACAGGCGCACGTTGCCACCCGCGGCGGCTGGCAGCGCAAAATCGGGCGCCAGGTCCCCGACTGTGGCGGCGCCGGCGGCATTGCCACCCAGCACGGCGGCCAGCAGCGCCAGCGCGCACGCGCGTCCAATACTGCGGATCACCGATAGCTCCTGCACACTGCGCCCATTTGACATCATCTGTGCTCCGGAAGCGATAGGCGCATGGCGGCCGTATGACCTGGGTCACACGGCATGCGGCTTTGAGCGGGGAAGGATGCGGGAAGATCCGCGCCGGTGGAACCACCGCGGGCGTCGTAAATGCGCGACAGCGCCGCGCCTGTGCACGCGGTCACGGCGCGGCGCGGAACGTGCGCCGACCCTTGGGTCAGCTCGGCGCGACCGGCCCGGAAACGATCTGCGGCATGGCGATGAGGCTGGAATAACTGCCGCTGCTGCCGAGGCCCGTGCTGACGCCACTGGCCCAATGCATGCTCTGGAAGCTGCCATCCTGGCCGTGCAGCGCCATGTAATTGAGCACCACCATCTCGGCCAGCAGGTTGACGGCGTTTGCGCCCGGGCTGCCGGTGCTCGCCACGGAGCCGTCCGATGTATAGAAACCGATCTGGTTGCTGATCGCCGTGGTCGGGCCTTTCGGGTTGTAGACGAGGAAGAATGCGGCCGCCGTCGACTGGTTGTCGCCGGTCCACACACCCTTGCCGCGGCCCGCGGCCGAATTGTCGATCATGCCGTTCGAGGAGAGCGATCCGTCGCTGAACACATAGAGCATCAGTGGCATGTGCCGCCGCGCCGCGTATTCGAGGCAGGCGCCCATGCAGCGGCCGGCGCGGAAGTCGCGCATTTCACCGGTCGAGCGGTCACCCGTGTGGTAGTCGAAGCCGCCCATCTCTATCGTGCCGGCACCCGCGTAACCGTTGACCACCATCTTCATGACGGCTGCGGTCTTGCGGATCTCGGCATCACCGTCGTACTCGGCCTGCGTGAAGATGCCCGTGGGCCCGACGATGAGCGGATCGATATCCGGGTCGAGCGCCTGCTTGGCGTTGCCGTAGCGGTCCGCCAGGTCGGCGGCCTTCACGTAGCCGCACTGCACGAGGTCCTTGACCACCGCGTCGGCACCAGCATCAGTGTGTATCGTGGTGTTGTCGAGTTTCTTCTTGCTGATGCGCTCCATCGACTCGAGCACCGCAGTGGCGTCGGCCTGGCTGAGCAGCCCGACCAGCTTGCCTGTATCGACCAGTCCGGTCACGTCGGACGAGCGGTCCACCTTGGTCGGCCTGACGGTCAAATCCATCATGTACGAGGGCGCCATTGAATTGCCGCCTGAATCGGTGTTGTTGGAGCCGATCAGCGCCAGCAGGTCACCGAGCGCGCCGGCCGAGTAGATGCCGTACATCGGATTGTGCGGATTGTTGGCAGTATCGTTCTGGCTCAGCGCCGGAATCACCGTGCCGTTGACGTTGGCGCGCGTGGTCACGGCCGTGCGCTCGAGGATGCCGCGCAGGAAGGCGCTGTCGCTGTGGAAGGCGAGGCCCATCTGCCGATCGACGAAACTGCCGGCGCCGATCGAGACATTCGGCGTCATGTTGCCGGGCAGGCCCAGCTTGCTGTAGCCCGCCGTCGACAGGAAATCGAGCTGCCCGCCCTGCTGGCCCACCAGCACGTTGGAGCCGGCGATGTTGGCGCCACCGGCGAGGTCGAAGCAGATGAAGGGGATCTTGCCGGCGCCGGG
>JANYHD010000038.1 GCA_025359205.1 Gammaproteobacteria bacterium | reverse complement strand
CTGACCGTGCTGCAGCATCGCGGCCAGGATTCCGCGGGCATCATGACGGCCGACTCGGGCGAGCTGTGCGTACGCAAGGGCGCGGGCCTGGTGCGTGACGTGTTCCAGCAGCACCACATGCTCGAGCTGCGCGGCAACGTCGGCATCGGCCACGTGCGCTATCCCACTGCCGGCTGCGACAGTGCCGCCGAGGCCCAGCCGTTCTACGTCAACGCTCCCTACGGCATCTGCCTGGCGCACAACGGCAACCTCACCAATGCCGCGGAACTGGCCGACGTGTTGACGCGCGAAGAGCGCCGGCACCTCAACAGCGAGTCCGATTCCGAGGTGCTGCTGAACGTGCTGGCTTCCGAGTTGCAGCGGGTCGGCACGCCGCGCGTAACGCCGGCCGACATCTTCGCCGCCACCAGTGCCGTCTACCGACGCTGCCGCGGCGGCTATGCCGTGGTGGTCATGGTCATCGGCCACGGCGTGCTCGGCTTCCGCGACCCCAACGGCATCCGGCCGCTGGTGCTGGGCGAGCGGCGCACGGCGCGCGGCACCGAGTACATGCTGGCTTCCGAGAATGTCGCTCTCGACATGCTGTCCTTCAAACTGGTGCGCGACGTGGCGCCTGGCGAAGCCGTGTTCATCGACGAGCAGGGTCGGCTCCATTCGCAGCACTGCGTGGCCACGGTGCGCCACACGCCCTGCATTTTCGAGTACGTGTATTTCGCGCGCCCCGACTCGATCATCGATAACATTTCCGTGTACCGCGCCCGCATGCGCATGGGTGAGCGGCTGGCGGACAAGATCCGGCGCGAGCACCCGGAGCACGACATCGACGTGGTGATTCCGATCCCCGATACCAGCCGCACCAGCGCGCTGCAGATGGCGCAGAAGCTGCGCATCAAGTACCGCGAGGGCTTCAACAAGAACCGCTACATCGGTCGCACCTTCATCATGCCCGGGCAGGAATTGCGTGAGAAGTCGGTGCGCCGCAAGCTCAACGCCATCGACCTGGAATTCCGCGGCAAGAACGTGCTGCTGGTGGATGACTCGATCGTCCGCGGTACCACCTCGGCGCAGATCATCGAGCTGGCGCGCGAAGCGGGTGCGCGCAAAGTGTATTTCGCATCCGCCGCACCACCGGTGCGCTACCCCAACGTCTACGGAATAGACATGCCGGCCGCGAGCGAACTGGTGGCGGCGGGCCGGAGCGAGGCCGAAGTTGCGCGCCTGATCGGCGCGGACTGGCTGGTCTACCAGGATCTGAGTGACCTGGTGGCCGCCTGCCAGCACGACAACGCCAAGATCAGCGAGTTTGACACCTCGTGCTTCTCGGGCGAATACGTCACCGGGGATGTCACACCCGAATACCTGACGCAGCTGCAGCGCGATCGATCCGACGCCGCGCGCACCCGGCGCCGCGCGCTCACGCACGGTTCGCTCCGGGTCGTCAGCGGCTCGTAGCGCAAAGCGGCGCCATGCGGGCGCAACCCGGGTCCGGTGGCATGCAGCGTGCGCGCGCGCTGCTGCTCGAAAGCCTGGCTGCCACCATTGCTGCACCTGACATGAACGCCTGGCCACAGGTCCTGCGTGCCGCCGCTGACGGACACGGGTTGGTCATGAACTGGCGCGGGCTGCTGGCCGACGCGCCCGATACCGCTGCGGTGCGTGTCGCCCATGCGCTCGAGATGGGGCCGGTGGGTATGCAGGCCTGGTACGCCGCCTGGCCAACTGAGGGCGCACAGCCACCGCTCGAGTTCGCCGCCGCAGCTGCAGGCCTGGTCGCGGGCCGTGAGCCACTGTTGGTGCTGGCGGCGCCGGTGGATCCGAGTGGCGGCGACAGCGGTGCGCTCATCGACGGCGAGTCCTGCGCGCGCATGACCGTGGCGGGGTTCGACCCGGAGACGGAGCTGCGCCTGGGCAACTGCGAGGAACTGCTGGCCAGTGCCGGCGACCTGGTGAACCTGGCGGGTCACGGCGCGAGCGGCGCGGTCACGCCACAGTTTCTGATAATCGGGCTGAAATGGCATGCGCCTGCTGGCGATTGAACAGGAACCGCGCGTCCAGGCACTGATCCGGCATCACGCCAGCTGCCGCTGGCCGGCCGTGGAAGTGGTGGCCTACCCGCCGCTCGAACGCGGCGCGATTCCAGCTGAATTCCTCGCGCAAGGGTTTGATGCCGTGCTGCTGGCGCAGTCCTGGCCCGGCGGCGATGGCATGGACTGGCTGCGTGACCTGGGGAATCGCGCCGGCTTCGCCCCAGTCGTGTTCATGCTGGACCAGGAGGACGCGCGTGCGCGCGAAGCTGCCGTCGGCTGGGGCGCGTTTGCCGTGGTCAGCAAGCATCGCTTCGCGCACGCCGCATTGCTCGATTCGATCGAGGCGGCCAGCCACCGCCACCGGCTGGCAATGGCCGAATGGCGTGTGTCGGCAGCCGCGCGCGAGTCGCATCGCTTCGGTGACGCGCATATTCCAGGTTACCGGCGCGCACGCTTGCTCGCCCGTGGTTCGGTCTCGCACCTGTACATTGCCGAAAGCGAGAAAGCCGAGGGGCTGGTGGTGCTGAAGGTGACGCCCTCGCAGCGAGATGACTCCGGAATTGACCAGTCCTTCGAGCGCTTCCTGCAGGAATACGAGATCGCCGAGCGCATCCGCCATCCCAACATCGTGCACCTGCACGAACTGGGCATCGCCGATGATCATGCCTACCTGGCAATGGAATATTTTCCGCTGGGCGACCTGCGGCGCCGCATGAAGGCCGGGCTGTCGCCGGCGGAGTCGCTCCAGTACGCCGTGCAGCTCGCCGAGGTGCTGGGCGCGATCCACGAAGCCGGCATCCTGCATCGCGACCTCAAGCCCGGCAACGTCATGCTGCGCACCGCTGAGCAGCTGGCGCTGATCGACTTCGGCATGGCCAAGCAGGCCGCGTTGCAGATGGAACTGACTGACAAGGGATTGATCTTCGGCACGCCTCACTACATGAGTCCCGAGCAGGGACACGGCCAGCGGCTGGATGCACGGAGCGACCTCTACAGCCTGGGCGTGGTGTTGTTCGAGTTGCTCACGGGCGAGAAACCCTACCGCGCCGACAATCCGATGACCGTGCTGTACATGCACCGCAATACGCCGATACCGCGGCTCGATCCGCGGCTGGCGCGGCTGCAGCCGCTCATGGATCGGCTGCTCGCCAAGGAACCGGAGGATCGTTACGCCGACGCGGCGGCGACCGCCACAGCGATCTGTGCCGCGCGCGCCCAGTGGCTCGCGGAGGCCAACGGCGCGTGAAGCTGGGCTCGCTCCTCGTGCCCACGCCGCCACGCTGGCTGGACGCCGCCTGCGAGCACTGGCAGGAGCTGCTGCTCGATCACGCCTACTGCGAGAAGAAAGCGGCCTCGACTGCCCTGGGACTGATTTTTGCCTACCCTGAGCACGAGGCGCAGTGCCTGGCGCTGGCGCGCCTGGCGCGCGAGGAATTGCGCCACTTCGAGCAGGTGACGCGCATGATGGAGCGGCTCGCGGTGCCGTTCCGCCGCCTGCAGCCTGGGCGCTATGCCGCGGGCTTGCGTAAAGCGCTGCATACCGATGAACCACGCCGCCGCCTGGATCTGCTGCTCACCGGCGCGATTATCGAGGCGCGCTCCTGCGAGCGCTTCGGGCTGCTGGGTCGCCGGTTGCCGGAACCGATGGGCGGTTTCTATGCCGATCTGGAGCGCGCCGAAGCGCGCCATGCGGACCTGTACCTGGACCTGGCCATCGCAGCGGCGGAAGCGGCTGGGCTAGGTGATTACCAGCCGCGGCTGCAGGAGCTGGTTGCCATTGAAGCCGGCCTGATCGCCAACGAGGACACGCAGCTGCGCTTTCACTCCGGCCCGCCGGCTTTGCCGGCGCCTGCGCCGACATCGGTGCGCGGCAGCGTGAGCAGTTCATAACCATCGGCCGAGCAGCGCAGGCAGCTGCCCTGCTCGTACCAGGCGCCCAGCACATAGCGGTACGCGCTCGCGCCATCCAGAACGAACTCATGCACGCCGGGACGATGCGTGTGGCCGTGGATCAGGCGGCGAACGCCGGCAGAGCGCAGCGCAGCCATGACGGCTGGCTCACTGACATCCATGATATCGGGGGTTGCCATGCCGGTGTGGGCGCGACTCCCAGCGCGTGCGGCGTCCGCGAGCTGCCGCCGCGTGGCCAAAGGCAGCCGCAGAAACCGGCGCTGCCACGCCGGCCTGCGCACCACGCTGCGCAGCCGCTGGTAAGGCAGGTCGCCGGTGCAGAGCAGGTCGCCGTGCGTGAGCAATACCTGCTCACCGTACAGATCGATGATGGTCGGGTCGTCCATGATGCGGCAGCCGCTGCGCTGCTCGAAACCGGCCGCCAGCAGGAAATCACGGTTGCCATGGCAGGCATAGCCGGGCACGCCCGACTCGGTCAGCGCGCGCAGCGCCGTACACGCGCGCGCGCGCGCGTCGTCGTCGTCATCGTCGCCGACCCAACTTTCGAACAGGTCGCCCAGTATGTAGAGCGCATCGGCGCCGCGGGCCGGTCCGCGCGCGAAGGCCTCGAATTGCTCGATGGCAGCGGGCAGGGCGCCATCCAGGTGCAGATCAGATACGAAAAGCGTGCTCATACCGTACCATTGTAGGGATGAACGCCGCCGCCGTCGTAACCCGTTTTGCCCCGAGCCCCACGGGCGAGTTGCACCTGGGCAACGTGCGCACGGCGCTGTTCAACCTGTTGCTGGCGCGGCGAGCGGGCGGGCGTTTCGTGCTGCGCGTAGAAGATACCGATGCCGCCCGCACCACCGAGACGCACGTGCGGGCACTGGCGGAAGACCTGCGCTGGCTCGGGCTCGATTGGGACGAGGGCCCAGGGGTCGGTGGCCCGCATGGATCCTATCGTCAGTCACAGCGGCAGGAAATCTACTCGCCTTTACTGACCCGCCTGGAGGCGGGAGACCAGGCCTATCCGTGTTTCTGCAGCAGCGCCGAGCTGGATTTAAGCCGTCGCGCGCAGCTGGCGGCGGGTCGCCCGCCGCGCTACGCCGGCACCTGCGCACGACTCGACGCCACGGCGCGCGCGGAGCGACTCGCGTCCGGCACACGTCCGGCCTTGCGGTTCCGCATACCCGCAGATCGACAGCTGCAGTTCGACGACCTGGTGCACGGGCCGCAGCTGGTGGACACCGCGCTGATTGGCGATTTCCTCATCCGTCGCGACGACGGCACGCCGGCGTTCTTTTTCGCGAATGCGGTGGACGATTCGCTCATGCAGGTCACGCAGGTGCTGCGCGGCGAGGATCACCTGGCCAACACGCCGCGGCAGCTGCTGGTGCTGGAGGCGCTGGGCCTGCGCGCGCCGCGCTACGGGCACCTGCCCCTGCTCACCGGCGCCGATGGCACGCCGCTTTCCAAGCGCAATGGCGCGCAATCGGTGCGCGAACTGCGCGAAGCGGGCTACGGTGCGCTTGCGATCTGCAACCAGTTGTTCAGGCTCGGTCATTCCTGTGCCGATAATGCCAACCTGAACCTCGCCGACATGGCCTCGCGCTTCGAGCCCGGGCGCCTGCAGCGCGCCAGTGCGCATTTTGATCCGGTGCAGCTGCGTCATTGGCAGGGACTGTGGGTGCGCTCGCTCAAGCCCGCTGCGGCGCAGGCGTGGCTGGCGGCGTTTCTCCCCGCGACGGCTGCGCCGGCGCAGCGCGCCGCTGCGGTGACCGCGTTGCTGCCCAATATTGTTGCCGCCGGCGAAATCGTCGACTGGCTGCCAGTGGTGTTCGGCGGCGAGCTGCGCTGGGAAAGCGACGCTCGGGCCGCGGCGGAGTCTGCCGGCGCGGAATTTTTTCGTGCCACGGCCGCTGCGGTGACCGACAATACCGAACTGGCTGCGCTCCGTGCGGCGAGCGGCCGACAGGGCGCGGCGTTCTTCGCGCCGCTCCGCGCGGCGCTCACCGGGCGCCTGCATGGTCCGGAACTCGCACCACTCCTGCGGGCAATGGCGCCCGCGCTGGTGCGCGAACGGCTCGCGGCCTGGGTCCGCTGAGCACGGACCCCAAGGAAAGGCACGCTTGCTGAAGATCCACAATTCGCTCACTGGGACCAAGGAAGTCTTTACACCGATTCACCCGGGCAAGGTGGGCATGTACGTGTGCGGCGTGACGGTCTACGACTATTGCCACATCGGCCATGCGCGCTTCCTGGTGGTGTTCGACCTGGTGCGCCGTTACCTGCGCTTCTGCGGGCATGATGTGACCTACGTGCGTAACATCACCGATATCGACGACAAGATCATCCACCGCGCGGCCGAGAACGGCGAGGAGATCGGTGCGCTCACGGCGCGCTTTATCAAGGCGATGGACGAGGACTGCGCCGCCCTCGGTTGCGAGCGCCCGGACCACGAACCGCGCGCCACCGCGCACCTTGCTGGGATTATCACGCTGATCCAGGAACTGATACGACGCGAACTCGCCTATGTCGCCAGTGACGGCGACGTCTGCTACGCGGTCGCGAAATTTCCTGGCTACGGGCGACTGTCGGGCAAGCGGCTCGAGGACCTGCGCGCCGGTGCGCGTGTCGACGTCGACACCGCCAAGCGCGATCCGCTCGATTTCGTGCTGTGGAAGCGCGCTAAACCCGGCGAGCCGGCCTGGGAATCGCCCTGGGGCGCCGGGCGTCCGGGCTGGCATATCGAATGCTCGGCCATGTCGGGAGCGCTGCTCGGCGATCACTTCGACATCCACGGCGGCGGCATGGACCTCAAGTTCCCGCACCACGAGAACGAAATCGCGCAATCCTGCGGCGCGGGGCGCGCCTTCGTGAACCTGTGGATGCACAACGGGTTCGTGAATGTCGATAGCGTAAAGATGTCGAAATCACTCGGCAACTTCTTCACGCTGCGCGAAGTGCTGCCGCGGCTGCGGCATCCGGAAGTGATGCGCGCATTTCTGCTGGCCAGTCACTATCGCGGGCCGATCAATTTCGCCACCGTGCAACTCGAGCAGGCGGACGCGGCGTTGACGCGGCTGTACACGGCGCTGCGCGGGGTGGACACGCCCGCGCCGGGCGCGGCCGCCGCGG
>JANYHD010000003.1 GCA_025359205.1 Gammaproteobacteria bacterium | reverse complement strand
ATGTGGTGCTGCTGGAACACGTCACGCACCAGGCCCGCGCCCTTGCGTACGCACAGCTCGCCCGAGTCGGCCGTCATGATGCCCGCGGAATCCTGGCCGCGATGCTGCAGCACGGTCAGCGCGTCATAGATGCGCTGGTTGACCGGAGCGGTTCCGACGATGCCGACGATGCCACACATGGATGCGCGTACCTCCGGAAATGCCGATGCCGCCTAGGCGGTCATCGGCGAGGCGCGAATCTTACGCTCTCCGATCAGGCCGCGCAGCACATTACCGGCCTGCTCGGCGTAAGGCACGAGCGTGGACTGGCGATACCAGCTCTCTTCGTTCAGGCGCACGGCGTGGCAGAGCATGGCCAGCACGCCCAGCACCACGGCGCCGCGCAGCAGGCCAAAGACCAGGCCGAGCAACCGGTCGAGACTGGTGAAGATCGAAAGCCGCACAAAATACGAAACGATGGCGCCCACACCCGCGCCCACCAGCAGCACCAGCACGAAGATGATCGTGCGCGCCGCCCATGGGCGCACTGCGGCATCGCTCAGCGCGCCGCCCAGGTGCGGTTCGAGCACATCGGCAAATTCCCATGCCAGCCACACGGCGGCCACCCAGGTGATCACGGAAATCACCTCGCGCAGCAGGCCGCGCACCAGCCCCACGACGCAGGAGGCAATCAGCACAGCGATGATCGCGTAATCTGTCCAATTCATATGTGGGCCGGCCCCGGCATTTGCAAGTGCGTACCGCTTCGCATTCTACCAGCACCGCGCCCGCGCCAGCCCTGCACAGGTCTCATGGCGCGGCGTTCACGATCGGTTTGAGGCCCCGGGCCTGCATTTTCTGCTTCAAAGCGAGCGCCGCAGCACGTTCTGCCATGGGCGCGCTGCGCACCCGGTAGAACCCGCGATCGTCCGGCCCCACGGCCTGGACCTTGAAGCCCAGGGAACGGAGCTGCTTGACCATGCGCTCAGCAAAATCACGCCGCGTGAACGAACCCACCTGCACCGTCCAGCCCGATGCAGCAGCCTCGGCATGCCGGGCGGCGGCGGCCGGCTCAGCCGGTTTCGACACCGCCTCGGGCGTTGGCGCCGGCGCGACTGACGGCACGGCGGTTTGTGTGGTGACGGCAGGCGGCGCTGTCACGGCCGGTTGCGTGATCACGGCCGGTTGCGTGGTCACGGCCGGTTGCGTGCTCACGGTGAGCGGCGCCGTGATGGCAGGAGGTAGCGCCGCGGGCGAATCGCGCAGGTCGATGTTGTACGTGCGGACCGGCGCGCCTTCAGGGCCTGCGGCACCGCGCTCGGCGCCACCGGCGGGACGGCCGCGAAACATTTCGGGCACGAGCAGCACCACGATCACGACCAGGATCGCCGCACCTGTGAGCCTTTCCTTCAGCTGTTCCTGCAATGCGCCCATGCCTCGTACAAGGAGGACTTCAGTATAGCCGACGGGCCTCGAGCGCTGGCCCTACCGTGTGGAAGGAGCCGCACACCACCACCCGATCGCCCACCTGCGCACGCGCCGCGGCGAGCGCCGTCGCGGCCGCGACTTCGCCGGCGAGCTCGCTCGTGCCGCGCAGCTTGCCCATGCGCCGCTGCAATTCCCCCGGCTCGAGCGCGCGGGACCCTGGTAACGTGCAAAGCAACCAGTGATCCACCAGGGGATCGAGTTGCGCCGCCACCGCGCCGACATCCTTGTCAGCCAATGCGGCGAACACCGCCAGCGTACGGCCAGGCACCGGACGCGCGTGGAGCTGCGCGGCCAGCACCGCGGCCGCGGCTTCGTTGTGCGCGACGTCGAAGACCCATTCGACCGGGCCAGCGACGAACTGCAATCGACCAGCCAGGCGCACTTCCCGCAGCGCCGAGTGGATTGCCGGCAAATCCGCTGGCCGCGGCGCGATCAGTGCGCGCAGCGCGGCCAGCGCCGTGGCCGCGTTGCGGTACTGGATGTCCCCCATGAGCCCGGGCGGTGGCAGTGATTTGCAATCCAGGCCGGCGCCGTGCAGGTCCCAGCGGCCATCGTCGTGCACCCGCCAATCGAAGTCCTCGCCGGCCACCAACGCCCGGCTGCCCAGCGCCGCCAGGGCGTTCGTTACCGTCGCGGGCATCTGCGCGCTGCCGAGCACCACGGGCTTGCCGGCGCGAAAGATACCCGCTTTCTCGGTGCCGATTGCCTCGAGCGTATCGCCGAGCCAGTCGCGATGATCCATCGCGACCGAGCACAGTACTGCGACGTCGGCGTCGATGAGGTTGGTGGCGTCGAGGCGCCCGCCGAGGCCCACTTCCAGCACCGTCAGGTCCACTCCGGCGCCGCGAAATACCAGCAGTGCCGCCAGCGTGTTGAATTCGAAATAGGTCAGCGACTCGGGCGCACGCGCCGCTTCGATCTGCTCGAAGGCGGCGCACAATGTAGCGTCCGTCACTTCGTCGCCATTGATCCGGATACGCTCCTGGTAGCGCAGCAAGTGGGGCGAGGTGAACAGCCCGACGCGCAAGCCATGCGCCTGGCCCATCGCCGCGAGCAGCGTGGCGGTCGAGCCCTTGCCGTTGGTCCCGCCCACGATGGCCGTGCGGCCGGCCGGCGGCAGCAGCGCGAGGCGCGTGGCCACCGCGCGCACGCGCTCGAGCCCCAGATCGATGCTCAGCGGATGCAGGGTTTCCTGGTAAGCCAGCCACTCGGCCAGCGTGCGCCCGCCGGACATGGCGCGGTCCGGCGCTACGCGGTTGCGAGCACAGGCCGGCGCTGCAGCAGGCGCAGCAGCGCCGCCAGCCGGTCACGCATGTCGCGGCGATCGATGATCAGATCCAGCGCACCATGCTCGAGCAGGAATTCGCTGCGCTGGAAACCCTCGGGGAGCGTCTCGCGCACCGTCTGCTGAATGACGCGCGGACCGGCGAAGCCGATCAGCGCGCGCGGTTCGGCCACGTTCAAATCGCCCAGCATCGCCAGGCTCGCCGACACGCCGCCGGTGGTCGGATCGGTCATCACCGAGATGAACGGCAGTCCCGCGCGCGACAGCCGCGCAAGCGCGGCGCTGGTCTTGGCCATCTGCATGAGCGAGAGCAGCGCCTCCTGCATGCGCGCGCCACCGGTTGCCGAAAAGCAGACCAGCCCGCATTGCTGTTCGACGCAGTGCGCGACGGCGCGGCAGAAGCGCTCGCCCACCACCGAACCCATCGAGCCACCGAGGAACTGGAATTCGAAGGCGCAGGCTACGACCGGATCGCCGTGCATTCGCCCGGCCAGCGCAATCAACGCGTCGCGCTCGCCTGTGGTCTTCTGCGCCTGGGCGAGCCGGTCCTTGTAGCGCTTGCTGTCCTTGAACTTGAGTGGATCCTCAGGTCCCACCTGCGCGCCGATCTCCTGCTGGCCTTCCGGATCGAGGAACAACTGCAGGCGAGCGCGAGCGCCGATGCGCATGTGATGCGCGCACTTGGGGCAGACGTTGAGATTGCGCTCCAGCTCGGCCCGATAGAGCACGCCGTCGCAGGCCGGGCATTTGATCCAAAGGCCCTCGGGTACCGAACGCGAGCGCCGTTCGGTCTTGATCCTCGACGGAACGATCTTTTCAAACCACGACAAGCTTCAATTCCCGGCGGCCTCGAGAGGGTCGATCATAGCGGAATCGGCCGGCAGGCCGAACTTTGGCGGGTAGTCGACCTGCCAGAGGTACAGCCCGTGCGCGGCGACCGTGGCCTCGCCGCTCACACGCTGGCGCGATTCGAGCTGCTCGCGGGCCCGGCCGGTGGGCGCGTCGCCCAGCCCCACCGCCAGCAGCGTGCCGACGATGTTGCGCACCATGTGGTGCAGGAAGGCATTGGCGCTCACCTCGACCACCACCCAGTGTTCGCGCCGCCGCACATGGAGCGACTCGATGCGCCGCACGGGTGAGCGGGCCTGGCATTCCGCGGCGCGAAATGCGCTGAAATCATGCTCGCCCACCAGGTCATTCGCGGCGGCCTGCATGGCGGCCTCGTCCAGTGGCCGATAGACCACGAGCGCGCGGCCCGCGGCCAGGCCTGAGCGCGTCGGCCGGTTGAGCAGCACATAGCGGTAGGAGCGGCGCACGGCGCCGTAGCGTGCATGAAAATCGTCCGGGACGGGCTGCACCCAGCGCAGGTTCACCGTCGGCGGCAGCGCGCTGTTGGTCCCGAACAGCCAGGCGCGCGGAGTGCGCTCGGCCGTCGTGTCGAAATGCACCACCTGGCCGCGCGCGTGCACGCCGGCGTCCGTGCGGCCCGCGCAGCTGAGTTCGACCGAGGCGTCGGCCACGCTGCCCAGCGCCGTTTCCACGACCTCCTGGACCGAGCTGGCGTGCGGCTGGCGCTGCCAGCCATGGAAGGCCGCGCCGTCGTATTCGATGCCTGCTGCAATGCGGCCCATGGGCCGTTAGGGACTGCTGGGAGCTCGCGTTGCCCGTCAGCCAGGGAGCGAGTCGACCAGCCGGCGCGCCTCGGTCTTCTGCGACGCCGAGCCTTCCGCCAGCACTTCCTCGAGGATGCTGCGGGCACCCTCCGGATCGCCCATGTCCATGTAGGCGCGCGCCAGATCGAGCTTGGTGCCGACCTCGCTCATCGTGGCGGGCTCGGCTTCGCTCGCCAGCGGTTCGCCCGAAAGGCGCTGCGTAGCCGCAAAACCCGTGTCCGAAGCCGGGACGCTGTGGCCGACGTCGAGGTCCAGCTTGTGGGCGTTGCGATTGCCCGTCGCCTCGAGGCTGTTGAGATCCAGGTCGACGATGCTGTCGGCGCGGCCCTTGAGCGCCTCCAGCTGGGCCGTGACGGCCTGGCCGGAATCGGGAGCCGGCATGACGGCCGTGACCAACTCGGTGGGTGTATCGGCGGCGCCGCCCATGGCGGGCAATACCTTGGAGAAATCCTTGTCGGTGAACAGCCAGGTGCCGCTCGCACCGGTACCGGTCGAGGCTGCGGCCGGCATTTCCGCGGTGTCGGGCGTGACCACTTGCGCTTCGACGCGCGCCAGCAATTCGCGCGTGTCTTCGTCGAGGGCCGTCAGCAAGGTCGGCGACGAGCCGGCATCGCCCGTGTTGTGCTTGCCGGTGTCGCCACCCGTGATATCCAGGCCCAGATCGTCTATGGCCAGCTCGGCGGTCTGCTCCGCGCTGCCCAGCTGTGCACCGCCGAGCTGCGCGTACGCGCTCGCATCGAGCTTCTGGCGGATCGTCGGGCTGTCGAGCCCCGGCGGCTGGAGGTTCTCCACCGTGGGTGATTCGTGACCGCCCTCACCCACATCGAGCGTGACGGTGTGCGACTGCGGCATTTCGCGCGTCGAGCCCGTGCCATCGCCGCCGCGCGCCGGATCATCGAGCACGAAATCGACGCCGGTGTCACCGATCGATCGCAGTTCGCCGGTCGCATCGGCGTCGCCTAGCGCCGCACCGAGATCGAGGTCGACCGCGTCGGACGGCCCATCGGTCGCGATCGAGGGTTCGCCCAGCAGGTCGAAGTCGACGCGATTCTGGCCGCCCTCGAGGTTCAGGTCGACGCCGGCGCTCGCGGCTCCCGGCAGGGCGCCAGACGCGGCGAACAAGGGGTCATCGGACGCGATCTGCCGCCCCATGATGACGACTTTCTCCCACTCGCCGCCGGCCGCCTGCTCGCGGCTGCCAGACAGCTCGCGGGCGAGCTGCAGGAACTGGTCCTTGTTGCCCCACACGAAGAACACTTCGAGGAGCTTGAGCTTCAGGTCGCGCCGCTGCGGTTCGCGCGCGATCGCGATGCGCACCAGGTCGGCGGCCTGGTCGTAGAGGCCATAGGCCATGTGGAAATCGGCTTCGGCCAGCGGGTCGCCCTGGTCGAGCGCGACCGAAGTATCGCCCGCCACGCCATCGTCGTCCGCCACCGGCACGGACTTCATCGCGGCCAGGTCGGCCTCGCTGATGCGCGGCGCCTGGTGGGTGCCGGACTCTTCGACCACGAACGAGGAATCCTGCCTGCTCGCCAGCGCGCGCATCGGTTGCGTTTCGGCCGGGCGCACGGACGCGCGCGCAGGCGCCTCGAAGGGCGGGCTCGAAAGCCGATCCAGGGTGCGGCCGAAATCCTGCTCCTGCCTGGAGCGCAGGTAGCGCCAGCCGAACATGCCGGCCAGCACCAGGGCGAGCGCAGCCAGCAGCAGGTACCAGTTCCCGACCAGCCAGTCGAGGATGGACCCACTGTCTTTTGCAGGCGGCGCGGGATGCACGGCAACGGGCTTCGCGGGCTTGGGCGTCACCACGGCCGGCACCGCTTCGGTGGCCGCCACCGGCGCTTGCGCTACCGGATTCTGGGGGCCTTCCTTCAGTACTTCCTGGGGCGACTTGCTGGGTGCAGCCGGCGGCAGCGCGGACGGCGGCTGGCTGCCTTTCTTGCCCTGGCCCAGCTGCTTCTGCAGGTTGGCCAGCTCGGCACTCTTCAGATCGAGCAGCCGCTGGGATTCGGCCAGCTGCTGCTGCAATGTGGTCACGCGCTGCTGGAGCGCCGCGGTCTCGCCCGCCGCACCCGCCCCGCTGCGGGGCGTGCCGGCGCCGGTTTCGCTCGGAGGCACCAGATGGAGCTGTTCGCGCCCGCCGTGACTGCCTGCCCAGGCGTGATACTGGCTGCCCACTTCCGAGCTCGCCTCGCCCGGACCAATGGCCGCCACGCTGGCCGCATCGGGCAGTTGCAGCGCCGCGCCGGCGTGCAGGATGTTCATATTGCGCTCGAAGGCCGAGGGATTGGCGTGATAGAGCGCAACCAGGGCGCGCTCACGCTGCGAATTCGGATAGTTCCTGGCCGCGATCGACGAGAGCGTATCGCCGCGCAGCACGAGGTAGGTGCCGCCGGCCGCCGATGCGCCAGCCGTGGTGGGCGCGCCCGCAGGCGCAGGTGTGGACGCTGGCGCAGGCGTCATGTCGAGCGTGGCGGCGGGCGGTGCAGACTGCACAATCGCTCCTGCATGCGCCTGCGGCGCTGCCGCAGGCGAGCTTACGGCCGCAGCCGCACTCGCCTTGTCGCCCGTGAACACGGGCGGATCAAGCAATACCGTGTATTCGCGCACCAGCCGGCCCCGGGCCCAATTGGCCTCGACCAGCAAGGTCGCGAACGGCTCGGTGACCACATCGCGCGAGCGCACCTGCAGCACGTCGTGCCCGTCGCTGCTCTTGCCCGGGACCAGGGTCACCGAATCGAGGTAGGAGGGATGATCGAGTCCATAGCGCGAGAAGCTGTCGCGGCTGGCCAGCGCAACCTTGAGGCCCGCGAGCTCTTCCGCGGTAGCCGTCAGGTCGATTTCCGCGTTGAGCGGCGCATTGAGAGCCGATTTGAGGTGTATATCCCCCAATCCCAGCGCCATCGCCCCGGCCGGCATCAGGGCCGCCAGGGTCAGTACGCGTACGACATAACGCAACGACATCAGATCTCCCAGTGGGCCTTAAAGAGCAGTTACCCCGTTAGAAAACAGCCGCTTGCGCTGCTTTCCTTGGCCCGGTGGCTATTTGCCCGGCAATATAACTTATAAATACTCCCGGACCAAAATCTCCGCGATCTGGACCGAGTTCGTGGCTGCACCCTTGCGGATATTGTCGCCCACGACCCATAGATTAAGACCGCGCTCATGGGTCATATCCTCGCGAATGCGTCCGACATAAACCGTGTCGTGGTTCGCTGCTTCGGTAACTGCCGTCGGGTAACCGCCGGGTTTCCGCTCATCCATCACCTGTACGCCCGCGGCCCGCGACAGCAGCGCGCGCGCCTCGTCGGCCGATATCTTCCGCCGCGTCTCGATGTGCACGGCCTCTGAATGGCCGTAAAACACCGGCACGCGCACGGCGGTGGCATTCACGCGTATGGATTCGTCGCCGAAGATCTTGCAGGTCTCCCACTGCATCTTCATCTCTTCTTTGGTGTAGCCGTTGTCCAGGAACTTGTCGATCTGCGGGATGCAGTTGAAGGCGATCTGCTTTGGCAGCACCCTGGCTTCGACCGGACGGCCGTTGAGCAGTTGCGCGGTCTGTTCGGCGAGTTCCGCGACCGCCTTGCGGCCGGCGCCGGACACGGACTGGTAGGTCGCGACATTGATGCGCTCGATGCCGACGGCATCGTGAATCGGCTTGAGCGCCACCACCATCTGGATGGTCGAGCAATTCGGATTGGCGATGATGCCGCGCGTCTGGTACTGCGCGATCGCCGCAGCGTTGACCTCAGGCACGACCAGCGGGATATCCGCCTCGTAGCGGAAATGCGCGGTATTGTCGATGACCACGCAGCCCGCGGCGGCGGCCTGCGGCGCATACAGCGCTGATACATCGCCGCCGGCGGAAAACAGCCCGAGCTGTGCGCGCTTGAAATCAAAAGTCGCGGCGTCGATGACGCGCACACTGCGGCCGCCAAATTCGACGGTTTTGCCCAGCGACCGTCCGCTCGCCAGCGGAAACAGTTCCTGCACCGGGAACTTGCGCTCCGCCAGCACCGTCAGCAACATTTCGCCCACCAGGCCCGTAGCGCCCAGCACCGCAACATTCCACGCCTTGCTCATCGATGATTCCGCCTCAACGCCTGTGACTTTCGATATCCGGCACGCCGGCGCTCACGTCGGCATTCTGCGCGCGCTGGCGCAGGTAGTGATCCATCAGCACGATCGCCAGCATGGCCTCGGCGATCGGCGTCGCGCGCAATCCCACGCAGGGATCGTGCCGGCCGGTGGTGACGACCTCGACCGCGTTGCCCGCAAGATCAATGGTGCGGCCCGGCACCTGGATGCTGGAGGTGGGCTTGAAGGCCACGTGCACGAGCAGCGCCTGGCCAGTCGAGATGCCGCCGAGGATGCCGCCAGCGTTATTGCTGAGAAAGCCCGTCGGCGTGAGCTCATCGCGGTGCTCACTGCCGCGCTGCGCGATCGCGGCCACGCCGGCGCCGATCTCTACCGCCTTGACGGCATTGATGCCCATCATCGCGTGCGCGATATCCGCATCGAGCCGGTCGAACACCGGCTCGCCGAGTCCCGGCGGGACGCCGTCGGCGCGCACCGTAACGCGCGCACCGACCGAGTCGCCGGCGCTGCGCAGCTCCCAGAGGAGCTTTTCCAGCTCGGGCACGCGCGCCGGATCAGGGCAGAAGAAGGGATTCTCATAGGCGCTTTCGGGCTGCAGCGGTGCCAGCTGCAACGCGCCGATCTGGCTGAGGTAACCGCTGATGCGCACCCCTATGCGCCCTGCCAGGTACTTGCGCGCGATCGCGCCGGCGGCGACGCGCATCACCGTCTCGCGTGCCGAGGAGCGCCCGCCGCCGCGGTGATCGCGGTGACCATACTTGTGCGCGTAGGTGTAGTCGGCGTGCCCGGGACGAAAGCGGTCCGCGAGCTTGTCGTAGTCGCGCGAACGCGCGTCGGTGTTTTCGATCAGCAGGCCTATGGGAGTGCCTGTGGTCCTGCCGGCATAGACGCCCGAAAGAATCTTCACCTGGTCCGCTTCGCGCCGCTGGCTGACGAATTGCGAGGTGCCGCTGCGGCGCCGGTCGACATCACGCTGCAGGTCCTCCTCGGTGAGCTCGAGGCCCGGCGGGCAGCCATCGACGATGCAGCCGAGCGCCGGACCATGGCTCTCGCCGCAGGTCGTCACCGTGAATACCCTTCCGATCGTATTGCCCGACATCAGCTCCGCTCCAGCCGCGCCCCGACCAACTGCTCGCGCGTGAGCAGGAACACGCCACCGCCACCGCGCGTGAATTCCAGCCACGTGAACGGCAGGCGCGCAAAACTGCGGCGCACGAGTGCTTCGCTGTTGCCGACTTCGACGACCAGGATGCCACCCGGCCGCAGGAATCGCGCCGCATCGCGCAGGATCACGCGCACCGACCCCAGCCCATCGCGGCCCGCCGCCAGCGCCAGCGCCGGCTCATGCCGGTACTCGGGCGGCAGCGTCGCCATCTCCGCTCGCCCCACGTAGGGCGGATTGCTCACGATAATATCGTAAGCGTCGCGCCCGAGGGCGCTGAAGTGGTCGGATTTCAGGGCCCGCACGCGCCGCGAAAGCCGGTGACGGCGAATATTCAGGCGCGCGACCGCGAGCGCAGCGTCCGAAATGTCGAGCGCATCCACGCGCGCGCGCGGAAACGCCTTGGCGCAGGCGATGGCGATACAACCCGAACCGGTGCCCAGGTCGGCCACGCGCCGCACCTGCGCCGGGTCAATCCAGGGCGCGAAACCGCACTCGATGAGTTCGGCCAAGGGCGAGCGTGGGATCAGCACGCGCTCGTCGACGTACAGCTCGAGACCGGCAAACCAGCAGCGATGCGTCAGGTACACCACCGGCACGCGATTTACGCTGCGCTGCTCGAGGAGCGAGCGTAGCCGCACTTGCTGCGCGAGCGTCGCCCCGCGCCGCAATCGTGCTGCGCTGGGCTGGGCCGGCAGGCGCAGTGCATGCCATACCAGTGCGGCGGCGTCATCGCGCGCGTTGTCGGTGCCGTGCCCGTAGTGGAGCCGCGCGCGCTGCAGGGCGCGAGTCGCGCGCCCGAGCAGCACGGCCACCGGCACGCGCACCGCTGCCGCGCGGCGCGGCGCGGCGGCGCGGCGCGGCGGTACGCGCCGCGGCGTATGTGATAATCGAGCCATGAAACTGCGGCGCCTGCTGCCCTTGCTGTTGCTCACGAGCCTGGCCGGCGCGCTCGCCGGCGGACTCCTCGCGCACATGCTGACACAAAGGGCCGTGCTGCTGCAGAGCGGTACCGCCCTGCCGCGCCCGCGTACGCTGGCCAGCTTCACGCTGACCGACACCGCCGGACGGCGCCTGGACAACGGCGCGCTGCGTGGCCACGCGACGCTGCTCTATTTCGGTTACACCGCCTGCCCAGATGTGTGCCCGGCCACACTGGCAACGCTGCGTGAGCTGTACGCTGCCGGCGTGCCGGCCGATTTGCAGGTGTGGTTTGTCACGGTGGACCCGCAGCGCGACGCGCCAGCCGTGCTGGCGCAGTACCTGGCCGCGTTCAGCCCTCAATTTGTCGGCCTGCGCGCCGCTCCGGATTCGCTGGCGCCGCTCCTGCACGACCTGAACGCATACGCCGGGCGGCGAGCGCTGCCAGCGGGGCAGTACAGCATGGACCATTCCTCAACGCTCTACCTGCTCGACGGCCGCGCGCGCCTGCTCGCCGTTTTCACCCCGCCATTCACGGCCGCGGCGCTGCGCGCCGACCTGCGCCGCCTCCTCGCCAGCGCGGCCACGCTGTGAAACCATCGGACGCATCCGGCGCAGCGGGCACCTCCGGCGGGCGCTGGTTCGCCACCCTCCAGTACCTCCTGCCGCAGCAACTGCTGTCGTGGCTCGTCGGCGCGCTGGCACGAGCGCGCTGCGCGTGGGTGCGCCGGCCGCTGGTGGCGGGCTTCATGCGCGCCTACCGGCCAGAGATGGCCGATGCACTGGAGCCCGATCCGCAGGCCTATCCGAGCTTCAACGCCTTCTTCACGCGAGCGCTGCGAGCGGGTGCGCGGCCGCCCTCGCCCTCATCGCGAGCCATTGACAGCCCGGTCGATGGACGCATCAGCGCGCTGGGTACGAGCAGCGAGGGGCGGCTGCTGCAGGCGAAGGGGCGCGACTACACGCTGCGCGCGCTGCTGGCCGGCAACGAGACGCTGTGCGCGCGACTGGCAGGCGGCTCGTACATGACCATCTACCTCGCGCCCTTCAACTACCATCGCATCCATATGGCGCTGGCGGGCACGCTGAGCGGCGCCTGGTACGTGCCGGGGCGCCTGTTCAGTGTCAACGACGCGACCGCGCGCCACGTGCCAAACCTGTTCGCGCGCAACGAGCGCGTGATCCTGCAGTTCGAGTCCGAGGCTGGCCCGCATGCCCTGGTGATGGTCGGCGCCCTGTTCGTCGGCAGCATGGGCACGGTCTGGCATGGCGACATCGCGCGGCGCGGCGCGCACGGTGCGCTCGCCCTGCCCGTCCCGGGCGAGCCTGCAGCCGCCACGTTGGTGCGCGGCGCCGAACTGGGGCGCTTCAACATGGGTTCGACCGTGATATTGCTGCTGCCGCCAGGCGCGGCCCGCTGGGACCCCACGCTGGACTGTGGCTCCACGCTGCGCGTGGGCCAGCAGCTCGGCGAACTGTCCGCACGCGCCACGCCGGTCTCGCCGTGAGCGCCGGCGCGCAGGACTGGCGCCCTGGCGCGAGCCTCGAGCGGTTGCGCCAACGCGCGCAGATGCTGGCCGGCATACGCGCCTTCTTTGCCGAGCACGGCCTGCTCGAAGTCGACACGCCGCAGCTGGTGAACTACGCGGTGACGGACGTCAACATCCATTCCGCCGAAGTCCGCTGGCGCGGCGCCGGCGAGCGGCCTGGCTACCTGCACACCTCGCCCGAGTACGCCATGAAGCGCCTGCTGGCTGCAGGGAGCGGCGACATCTACCAGCTGTGCCACGTGTTCCGCGGCGAGGAACAGGGCGCGCTGCACAACAGCGAATTCATGATCGTGGAGTGGTATCGGCTCGGCTGGAAATTCGAAGCGCTCATGGACGAGGTCGATCAGCTGCTGCGCCGCCAGCTCGGCACGGCCGCAGGCGGGCCGGCGCGCTATCTCAGCTATGAACAGGCGTTCCTCGAAGCACTGGGGCTGAGCCCGCTCACCGCCACTGACAGCGCATTGGCCGAGTGCGCGCGTGCCTGTGGCTTCGAAGCCGATTTGATCCGGCGCTGCGAGCGCGACGAGATCCTGGACCTATTGATGGCTTCGCGCATAGGTCCGCAATTGGGCAGGGACGCTCCCGTGTTCGTGCATCGCTACCCGGCCAGCCAGGCGGCGCTGGCGCGTCTCGATCCGGATGATGCGCGTGTCGGGCTGCGATTCGAGCTCTACCTGCGCGGCGTGGAGCTCGCCAACGGCTTCGAGGAACTGGCCGACCCGCAGGAGCAGCGGCGGCGTTTTGCCGAAGATCAACGCGTGCGGACCGCGCGCAATCTGCCAGTGCCGGCGATGGATGAATACCTGCTCGCGGCACTGGCAGCGGGGTTGCCGCCCTGCGCTGGGGTGGCGCTGGGGTTCGACCGGCTGCTGATGATCGCGAGCGCAGCGGAGGACATTGCAGAGGTGCAGGCGTTCAGTAGCGCTCGCGCCTGAGCGCTAGGATTGTTTCGCCGCGAACTCGCTGACCGCCTTGTTCAGCCGGGCCTTGAGGTCCAGCCTGAAACGGGCCGTCTCCATGCCGCGGGCAATTTCCATGGTCATCTCCGCCGGCGCATGGGCCTTGACCCAGGATTCGAGCTGCTCCAGAGGCACCGAGTTCCAGAATATCCCCGGACTGTCCTGCGCCACGTAGATCGGGCCAAAGGGCTGGTGCGGCGCCACCAGCGCCTCCCAATGCGCGGTAAAGGCGTCCCAGGCGAGCAGAGGATGCTCACGCTGCAGCTCTTCGATCAGGCCCGAGCGCAGCCCGTCGGCCTGCGGCGGAATCTCCTTCGAGAGCGCGATGGCCACCGCTTCAACGGCCAGCTTTGCATCGCGCACCCCCGCCAGCGCCGTGTAATAGCGGCGCACTTCGGTCTCATTGCGCGCGGACTGCGCGATCGCATGCAGCTGCTCGAAGGTGGCAGCGTCGGCGTAACGGGCAACGATCGCCAGTACCATGCCCTGGTCGTCCGCACGCAGCGCCTCGCGATCGGTGCGGAAGGCGGCGAATCGGCGGCGCGCTTCGCTGATGGTCGCGGGGTCACCCCACTCGCCGAGGGCGGCCATGAGCGTGCGGCGCAGCTTCTGGACGCCCGCGGTCTCGCCCGCGCGCGCCTCCCAGCCCAGTTGATCGGCCACCGGCTTGAACAGTGCGAGTGCATAGGCGGTGAAGGCGTCGTGGCCCGGCATGCCGCGCGCGTTGTACTCGATGACATCGAACGCCGCCTCAACCTGGCTCCACGCGCGCTCGTTCAGGTCATCGCCCATGGCCGCGGCCAGCGCCAGAAAACTCGCCAGGGGCTGCTCCCCCGACTCGACCAGGGCCCATTGATCGTCCAGCAGCGCAATGCGATCGCCGGAGGGGAGCTGGGCAAATTGCGCGGTGTTGGCGCGCAGGGTGGCCGCGTCGTACAGCGCGCGGTAGTAGCCCACCGCGCCGGCATTCACGCTCAGGGCCTGATCGCAACGTCCGGCAGGTACCGCCTGGTGTTCGTGAGCAAGCAACACCGGCTGTACTGCGGCGTCGGCGCCGGAACGGATCAGCAACGGCACCTGCCAGTGGGACTCGCCGGCCGGATCCTGTCCCTGCAGCAGGAAGCGCCGCTGCGTGAGCTCAACTGTGCGGGAGCCAGAAGCATCGCATCGTGCGACGACGGATATGAGCGGAAAGCCGGGCTGCTGCGTCCAGCTCGCGGCCACGGCGCTGACGTCGCGCCCGCTGGCCGCGCTGAGCGCGTTCCACAGGTCGGCGGTGCTGGCGTTGGAATAGGCGCGCGCTTTCACCAGCCCGCGCACGCCGGCGCGAAACCTGTCCGGGCCGATGTGGGCCTCGAGCATGCGCAACACCGCCTGGCCCTTGTCATAGGTGATCTGCGGGTCGAAGGCATTGACGGCCTGCAGCTCGTCGGTGACATGCTGCTCGATGGCATGCGCGGTCACGCGCGCATCCGCCGCCATGGCGTTTTCCTTGCTGCCGTCCTGGTTCTCCCACCAGCGCCAGTCCGGATGGCGCAGATCCGTTTCCTGCGCGGCGCGCCAGGAGGCGAAACTCTCGTTCAACCAGATGTCGTCCCACCAGCCCATGGTGACGAGGTCGCCGTGCCACTGGTGGGCCATCTCATGCGCCTGGACGCTGAAGACTTCCTGGCGGTCATCGAGCGTGCTCGAGGACGTGATCAGCAAGGCCTGGTCGTTGTAGGAAATCGAACCCCAATCTTCCATGGCGCCCAGGAATCCGCCGGGAACCGCGATCGAATCGAGCTTGGGCAGGGGAAAGGGGACACCGAAATAGTCGTTGTAGTCAGCCAGGATCTGCCGTGCATTGGCGAGCGCCACGGCGCCGAACTGTTCCTGTCCGCGCACCGCCCACACACCCACGCGGGTGGCCCCGCTCCTGCCGGACACCAAGGCCAGGTCGCCCGCCGTCAGGTGCACGAGGTAGCTGGGCATGCTGGGCGTGCGTTGGAAATGCACCCTGGATTTCTGGCCGAGGCGTTCCACCCTGGCTACCGGCATGTTGGAGACAGCCAGCCAGCTGGACGGCACGGTTACCGTCAGCTCGAAGGTGGCACGGAATGCGGGTTCATCCCAACAGGGAAACATGCGGCGCGCATCGGTGGCTTCAAACTGCGTGGACAACAGCACGTCGCTGGCGCCACCGGGCTTGACGAAGGGTTGCGCGAACAATCCCTGCGGGCCGCTTTCAATGCGTCCGTCATAGGAGAACGTGAGCTTGTGCCGGCCGCTCGTCGCGGGCGATGTCAGCGTCACGGTCGTCAGCTGTTGCGCGTCGTCCGAGCTCACGCTGCGCGCTGGCCGGCCGTCCAGCCGCACGTCGGCGAGACGCTCATTAAGGGAATTGAAAACGATGCTGGCGGTGGGTTCCCTGAAATCCAGGGTCACGGCTTCAATGCCGTGCAGGGTGTGCGTGGCCGCATCCGGGGTCAGGACCAGCGTGTAGGCGCGGGGTACGACGGCTTTTGGCAGCCGACCCGGTGTTACATCAAACGAATACGGTACGGCAGCGTGCGCACACGCAATCACCACCAGCGAAGTGGCGAACCACACCACCCGCGTCGTGTAGCGGGCACCCGATATTTCCTGCAACGATCACTCCATGGCGTGCGCCAGTGTGCCGAGGCTAGCCCTTGGCGCGCGAGACGTACTCGCCGGTCCGCGTGTCGACGCGGATCACTTCGCCTTCATTGAGGAACAGCGGCACGCGCACGACTGCCCCGGTCTCCAGCTTGGCCGACTTCTGCCCGCCCGTGGCCGTATCACCGCGCAGGCCCGGATCGGTCTCGACGATCTTGAGTTCGACATGCGCCGGGGGCGTGAC
Organism: Gammaproteobacteria bacterium; assembly: GCA_025359205.1. Lineage (GTDB taxonomy): Bacteria > Pseudomonadota > Gammaproteobacteria > Steroidobacterales > Steroidobacteraceae > FEN-1191. Next base: position 13,744 of record JANYHD010000003.1, on the reverse strand, counting down.
GACCAGCGGCACGTTGTTCCACAGCGTGACCGTACAGTTCATGCCGTCCTTGAGCCACACGGCACTTTCGCCGACCAGCGACTTGTCGGCCGCGTACTGCTCGAAGTTCTCCGGGATCATGAAATGCCAGAAGCTGCCGTCGTTGTAGAGGTACTGCATCTCGGCATCCATGACGTCGGCGGCCTCGAGCGACTCGCCAGAGCGGAAGGTGCGCTCGATGGTGCGGCCGTTCTTGAGGTTGCGCACCTTGATGCGGTTGAAGGCCTGGCCCTTGCCCGGCTTCACGAATTCATTGTCGACGATGGCGTAGGGGTCACCCTCGAGGATGACTTTCATGCCTGCACGGATCTCGCTGGTGGTGTAGCTCGACATGTAATGTGCCCCGGTGGGCCCCATGGGCCCTGGATCCGGGCCTTTTGAAGGGCCGCGTATGATAACGGCATCACTGTTTGGCTGCCAGCGGCCACAGCGGCCTGGTAGCGGGGCGGTTTCCAGCCTGGCAGCGCTTATCGCTCATGGAGCGCCCAAACCGCGGCCTGGCGCACGGTGCGGGCGGGTCATAATGTTAGAATTTTCCATATTCGCCGGTGCTGCGTGCACCGGCCATGGAGCAGCTTTCTTGGGCGATACCACAGCCGTGCCGGTGCTGGTGCAGAGCGTTTCCCGCGACTCCGTGGAGACGCTCAACAGCCTGCTGCGCAACGCCGGCCTGGCCGCACACTGCACCTGGATACCGGCCGTGCAGGATGTGCCCGACGCGCTCGAGCAGCTCAACCCCGAACTGGTGGTGGTGTTCGCACCGAGTGCCGAGCAGCTCGCCGCGATCGCCGCCGTGCGCGACCAGATGGCCGCGGGCGTACCGCTGATCGTGATCCGCGAGCAGGTCGACAGCACCGTCACGGGCGGGGACATGGCGCGCGGTGCGCGTGACACGATTTCGATTGCCAGCCCTGCGCATGTCCAGGCCGTGATCCACCGCGAGCTGCGCGCCTTCCGCATGGAGCGCACCCTCACCAATACGCTGCGCGCCGCGCAGGATTACCGCCGTCAGCTCGAGACCGTCCTGCACCGCTCCAATGATGCGATCGCGCAGGTACAGGAAGGCATCGTGGTGCAGGTCAACGCTTCCTGGCTGGAACTGTTCGGCTACGCTGACACCAGTGCGCTGGTCGGCCAGCCCGTGATGGACCTTTTCGACGGCGGCACCCAGACACCGCTCAAGGGTGCGCTCGCAGCCTGCCTGCAGGGCCGCTGGAGTGACCATGTGCTCAAGGCGGGCGCGGTGCTCGCCGACGGTTCGGGCGTGGCGCTCGAGCTGGTGCTGGCAGGCGGTGAATTCGACGGCGAGCCTTGCGTGCAGTTGGTCGTGCCAGCGCACAAGCGTGACGAGCGCCAACTCGCCAGCGAGCTGGCCGATGCGGTCTGCCGCGATCCGAGCAGCGGACTGTGGCTGCGCCAGCACCTGCTGCGGCTGTGCACCGAGCGCCTCGCCAAGCCGCCCTCGGGCGGCGTGCGCTGCCTGGCGCTGCTGCGCGTCGACAAGTTCAAGGACGTTGCGAAGGAACTCGGCATCACCGCCGCCGAGGACTTTCTCGCGCTGTACGCCGCGCAGGTCAAGGCGATGCTCGGGCCGAACGACATCGCCGGGCACTTCGGAGCGGCCAGCCTGTTGCTGCTGCTCGAGCGCGGCAACGCGCGCGATGCCGAGGCCTGGAGCGAAAGCCTGGTGGAGCGCATCGCCAGGCACACTTTCAACATCGGTGAGCGCAGTGTGCAGGTCACCTGTTCGGCCGGGCTGGCCGTGCTCACCAGTGCCGACCAGGGTCTCGACGCCGGCGCGGCCGTGGTGCTGGCCGCCATGCAGAAGTGCGCGGACCGCGGTGGCAACCAGGTCTATGTCAATGAGCGCGTCGACCAGGACACGCGCGTGCTGGCCTACGACCAGGTGTGGGTGAAGCACATCAAGGCGGCGCTGGCCGAGAATCGCTTTCACCTGGTGCAGCAGCCGATCGCCAGCCTGACCGGCAGCACACAGAAGATCTTCGACGTCGCGGTGCGCATGCTCGACACGCAGGCGCGCGAGGTACTGCCCTCGGAATTCCTGCCGGCGGCGGAACGCAACGACCTGATGCGCAACATCGACCGCTGGGTGCTGCGCGCCGCGCTCGAGGTGATCGCCAAGCGCCAGCCCGACCAGATGTTTGTACGCCTGTCGCGCGACAGCGTGCTCGATACCACGCTCGCCGACTGGCTCGGTGACGAATTGAAATCGACCGGCGCGGAAGCGCAGCGGCTGTGCGTGCAGGTCACCGAAGCCGTGGCCGAGCGCCACCTGCCGCAGTCGCAGTCGTTGCTCGGCGAGCTGCGCAAGCGGGGCATCAAGGTCGCCATCGAACACTTCGGCGCGGGCCGCGATCCGCAGCGCCTGCTGGCCGCGCTGCCGGTCGACTTCCTCAAGATCGACGGCTCGCTGATGCAGGGTCTCGCGGGCAACCCCGAGCTGCAGCAGCGCGTGCGCGCCATCGTCGACGGCGCGGGCAAGCGCGCGATCCAGACTGTGGCCGAGCGCATCGAAGACGCGAACACCATGGCGGTGGTCTGGCAGCTCGGCGTGCAGTACATCCAGGGATACCTGGTGCACGCTCCCGAAGAGGTCGTGCTCAAGTCGTGAGCGGCCCGCGCAAGTGCCGGTCGGCGGCACTGGCCATGTCAGCATCTGCCGCTTCCGCCATCACGCTGTTGGCGCTCGCAGCCTGCACCCCGGGCCACGACGCGGCGGCGCCCGCCGCGGGCGGGGCGCCGGCCGCAGCACAGGTGCTCAGGCGCGCCGTCGACGCGGGCGGCATGCGCAGCATCGATCCGTCGATATCCACCGATGTGCCGGCAGCGCACGTGCTCGACGATCTGTTCGAGGGACTCACGCGCCTCGGGCAGGACGGCGAACCCGCGCCCGGCGTCGCCGAGCGCTGGGAAACCAGCGCTGACGGACGCGTGTGGACTTTTCACCTGCGCGCGGCGCGCTGGTCAAACGGCGCGGCCGTGCAGGCGGGCGATTTTGTCTACGCCTGGCGGCGCACGGTCGATCCCCGCACGGCTTCCGACTATGCCGAGGCACTGGCGCCGGTGCGCAATGCGCTGGCCATCGCCGAGGGCCGGATGGATGTCACGGCGCTCGGCATCAGCGCACCCGACGAGCGCACGGTGCGCATCGAACTGACCGCGCCGACGCCCTTCCTGCTGAGCCTGCTGACCAAGTCCTACGCCTACCCACAGTACGAGCCCGCGCTCCGTGCTCATGGCGACGACTGGGTGCGCCCGGAGTTCATGGTGAACAACGGCGCCTTCCGCCTGCTGGAGTACGTCATCGGCGGGCGCGTCACGCTGGTGAAGAACGACGACTATTGGGACGCCGCGCACGTGCGGCTGCAGCGCGTCGTGTACCTGCCGCTCGATCGCGCTGCGCAGACCGAGCGCTTCTTCGCCGGCGACCTGGATTTCACCGAGTCATTTTCGGCCGAGCAGACCGCGTGGCTGCGCTCGCGCCTCGGTGCGCAGGTGGTCAGCGCGCCGTACCTGGGCAACTTCGTACTGGGCGTGAACGTCACGCGTCCGCCCTTCGCCGGCAATCGCGCGCTGCGCATGGCACTCACGCTTGCGGTCGACCGTGAAACGCTGGTGCGCTACGTACGCCAGGGCCTGTACCAACCGGCCTGGACGCCGACTCCGCCGCTGCCCGGCTACCGCTCGCCGGTGCCCGCGTGGGCGGCGCTGCCCGAGGCCGCGCGCCATGCGCTGGCGCGGCGGTACTACGCGCGGGCGGGCTACAACGCGCAGCATCCGCTGCACGTCGAGCTGCGATATCCCACTGACTCCGACAACCGCCGCACCTACGAAGCCGTGGCTGCAATGTGGCGCACGAACCTCGGCGTCGTGGCTGAGCCCTACAACGAGGAATTCCGCGTGCAGCTCAACGAGCGGCACCTGAAGCAGCTCGCCCTGTTCCATTACGCCTGGATCGGCGACTACCCCGACCCGCTCACCTTCCTGCAGCTGTTCCAGACCGGCTTTGGCTACAACGATGGCGGCTATTCGAATCCACGCTACGACGCGCTGCTGGCCGCGGCCGGTAGCGAGGCGGACGCGACGCGCCGCCTCGCTGAGCTCTCGCAGGCCGAGGCGATCCTGAACGAGGACGTCGCCTGTATTCCTCTCTACTACTACGCAACACGGCATCTGATCCGTTCCTACGTGCGCGGCTGGACCAGTAACATCCAGGACCGGAATCTCTCCCAGTACATGTACCTGCTCAGGTCCCAGGCGCACTGAGGTGCTGAGGTTCCTGCTGCAGCGCCTGCTCACTGCGATACCCACGCTGCTGGTGATCGCCACGCTGGCCTTCGTGCTGTTGCACCTCGCGCCGGGTGGCCCCTTTGATTCGGACAAAGTGCTGGTGCCGCAGATCCAGCATGCCATCGAATCGCGTTACCACCTCGATGAACCCTTGTGGCGCCAGTACCTGCGCTACCTCGGCGAACTGGCGCGCGGTGATTTCGGGCCTTCCTTCCAGTACCGCAATACCTCGGTCAACGAACTGATCGCCCAGGGCCTGCCTGTGGATGCCGCGATTGGTAGTGCCGCGCTGCTGCTCGCGCTGCTGCTCGGCGGCGCCACCGGGCTCGTGGCCGCGACCCGTCCGGGTAGCTGGCGTGACCAGCTGCCGATGGGCCTGGCGGTGCTCGGCATCTCCATTCCCGTGTTCGTGACCGCGCCGCTCCTGATCCTGGTGTTCGCGATGCGCTTGCACTGGCTGCCCTCCGGCGACTGGGTCGCAGGTTCCTGGCGCCACCTGCTGTTGCCCGCGCTCGCACTGGCACTGCCCTACACCGCCTACATCGCCCGCATCGTGCGCGCGGCAGCGATCGAAGCACTGGGGCAACCCTACATCCGCACCGCTCGGGCCAAGGGACTGCCGACGCATGTCATCGTGTTGCGGCACGCGTTGCGGCCCACGCTGATGCCGCTGGTGTCCTTCCTGGGGCCGGCGCTGGCGGGCGTGCTGACCGGTTCCATCGTCGTCGAGCAGGTGTTCGGTCTCCCCGGGATTGGCCGGCTGTTCGTGACCGGCGCCCTCAACCGCGACTACACCGTGGTAACCGGCGTCACCGTGCTCTACGGCGCATTGATCATCGGCTTTAACCTGCTCGTCGATCTGTGCTACGCCTGGCTCGATCCACGCGTGCGGGCCCGCACATGAGGCGCACTCGGCCTGGCGCGCTCGTGGCTGCGGCACTGCTGGCGCTGATCGTGGCCGCCGCGCTGCTGGTGCCCGCGCTGTCGCCCTACGATTACGCCACGCCCGTGTGGACCAAGATTTTCTCGGGTCCGAGCGTCAGTGGTGGACACCTGTTTGGAACGGACAGCCTCGGGCGCGATCTGCTGGTGCGCGTCATGTGGGGTTGCCGCATCTCGTTGCTGGTCGGTATTGCCGCGAGCCTGATCAGCGTCGTCATCGGCGTGTGCTGGGGTGCGCTGGCAGGCTACGCGGGCGGGCGCCTCGACGGCGTGCTGATGCGCACCGTCGACGTGCTCTACGCGGTGCCCTTCATCCCCTTCGTCATCGTGCTCGAGGTGGCGTTCGGGCGCAATTTCCTGATGGTGTTCATCGCCATCGGAGCCGTCTCCTGGCTCGACATCGCCCGCATCGTGCGCGGCCAGACGCTGGCGATCTGCGAACAGGAATACATCGAGGCCGCGCGCGCGCTGGGCGTGCGCACCACGACGATGATCCGCCGGCACGTACTGCCGAACCTCATCGGCCTGGTGGCCGCGTACGCCACGCTGGCGATTCCGGGCGTGATCCTGTTCGAGGCCCTGCTGAGCTTCCTTGGCCTGGGCGTGCACCCGCCGCTCGCCTCGCTCGGCTCGCTGGTGGCCGAGGGCGCCAACGAGATGCAGGCGAATCCGTACCTGCTGATCATTCCGGCGGCGTTCCTGGCGACCATAATTCTTTGCCTGAACCGCCTCGGCGATGCGCTGCGCGATGCGCTCGACCCGCGCCATGAGGAGGACGGGCATGGCTGACTCGCCCGCACCGCTCCTGCAGCTGCGCTCGCTTGGCGTCAGCTACGGTCGTGGGATCGAGGAACTCCGGGCCGTGGACACGCTGGACCTCGACCTCGCCGGGCGCGAGTGCCTGGGCGTGGTTGGCGAGTCCGGTTCGGGCAAGACGCAGTTGCTGCTCGCGCTGCTCGGTCTCAATGGCCCCGCTGCGCGCCTCAGCGGCAGCATCCGCTATCGCGGCATGGAGCTGGTGGGCGCATCGTCTGCGCAACTCGCGTCCATCCGTGGCCGCCGCATTGCGCTGGTCTCCCAGGACCCGATGAGCGCGCTCAACCCTTACCTCAGGATCGCCACGCAGCTCACCGAGGGCGCCCGGCGTCACCTGCAACTGGGCCGGCGCGCCGCGCTGGCGCGCGCCGCGGAATTGCTGGCGCTGGTGCAGATCGATGCGCCCTCAGAGCGCCTGCGCTGCTATCCGCACGAGCTCTCGGGCGGCATGCGCCAACGCGTGACGATCGCCATGGCGCTGATGTGCGATCCGGAAATCCTGCTGCTGGACGAACCGACCACGGCGCTGGATGTCACGGTGCAGGCGCACGTGCTGGAGCTGCTGCGCGCGGTGCGGGCCCGCACCGGCGTGGCGACCCTCATGGTGACGCACGACCTGGGCGCGCTGGCCTCGATGGCCAACCGCGTCGCGGTCATGTATGGCGGGCGCCTGGTCGAACTGGCGAGCGCGCAGCAGCTCTACACCGCGCCGCGACACCCCTATACAGCGGGCCTGCTGCGCTCGCTTCCGCGCCTCGACCAACCATTGCCGGCGCGACTTCCAGTGATCGGTGGGCAACCTCCTGACCTCGCGGACCTGCCGAAGGGCTGCGCATTCTCGCCCCGCTGCCCGCTGGTGCACGCGCGCTGCGCGAGCTCTCCGCAACTGCGCGCTTTCCCGGACGGACACCTGCTCGCCTGCCACTACGAGGGCACACCATCACAGGTTGCCGGCGCCTGGACATGAACAGCCCCGCTGACAACGCGCCGCTCCTGGACGTGCGCAACCTGCGCGTGCAATACCGCGCCCGCGGACGCGGTCCTGCCGGGCCGCGCGCGGCGGCGGTGGATGGGGTCAGCTTCAGCCTGGCCGCTGGCGAGAGCCTGGGGCTCGTGGGCGAATCCGGCAGCGGCAAATCCAGCATCGCGCGGGCGCTGTTGCGACTCATTCCCGCCACCGGCACTGCCGTGTTCCAGGGGCGCGACCTGTTGCAGTTGCACGGCGCCGCCCTGCGCGCCGCGCGCGAGCATATCCAGATCGTCTTCCAGGACCCGCTCGGCGCGCTGGATCCGCGCATGACGGTGGCGGAGCTGGTGGCCGAGCCGCTGCTCGAGTTCCGCTCAGCGCAATCGCGGCAGCACCGTGAACTGGTGCTGGCAATGCTCACGCGCACCGGCCTCGGACCCGAACTGGCGGCGCGCTATCCGCACCAGCTCTCGGGCGGCCAGGCGCAGCGCGTGGGCCTGGCGCGGGCGCTGATCCTGCGGCCACAGCTGCTGGTCTGTGACGAACCCGTGGCGGCGCTCGACGTGTCGATACGCTCGCAGATCGCCAACCTGTTGTGCGACATGCGCAGCGAACTGGGGCTCGCACTGCTATTCATTGCCCACGACCTCGCGACGGTACGTTTTCTCTGTGACCGGGTGCTGGTGCTGTTTGGTGGACGCTTGATCGAGGAAGCGCCGCGCGATGCCCTTTACGGGGCGCCGCAACACCCCTACACGCGGGCCTTGCTGGCCGCCAATCCGCTGCCGGATCCGGCCCGCCCTCCCCAGCCCCCCGTGCCTGCCCCGGCCGTCGCCCGTGACGCTGCGCTGCGGGAGTCGCCCGCCACGCGTGCGGGTTGCGCCTATCGCGAGCGTTGCCCGCTGGCGGTGGCACGCTGCGCGCAGGAGGCGCCGGCGCTGCGCCGCGTGGGTGCCAGCCTCGTCAGTTGCCACCGCGCCGGCGAATAGCACGGGCGTACGGCACCGTGACGCGCTAACATTGCGCGCCACCAGGCCACGGCGCAGCCGGAACCCGCCTGCCAAGAACCATAATCAGGAGCTAGATTGCCATGACGATCAGAAACTCGAAAACCGTTGGATTTCTGGCGGTTGCCGCCGCGCTGCTGTTGAGCGCCTGCGCAAACCAGATGGAGCCTGCACAGAAGGCCATCGCAGGAGTCGAAAGCGCCGTGAGCGCAGCGTCTCCTGACGCCGCCAAGTACGTGCCCGACCAGCTCGCAGCCGTGCAAAAGAAACTGGCCGACCTCAAAACCTCGTTCGACAGCAAGGACTACGCCGCCGTGTTGACGGGCGCGCCGGCCGTGCTGACCGATGCCCAGGGCCTGTTGGGCGCGGCCATGCTCAAGAAAGATGAAGTCGTGAAGGCGCTGGGCGCACAGTGGCCGGCACTGGCCGCGTCCCTGCCCGGACTGGTCAGCTCCGTCACCAGCCACGTGGCGGCGATGGCCAAGAACAAGCACCTGCCGGCGGGCGTCGACCTGGCTGCCGCCAAGTCCGCTGTCGCTGATGCGGGCTCGCTGTGGAGCAAGGCCCAGGCCGCATTTGCGGCGGGCAACATTGAGGAAGCGGTCAATACGGCCAACGACGTGAAGGCAAAGGCCGAAGCCGCTGCAGCAGCGATCAAGATGAAGCTGCCGAAAGCAGCGCCTGCCGCCGCAGCCGCAGCCGCGAAGTAGCTCAAAGCCTGGCCCGAACCACGGGCCAGTCGACGATCAGCGGGGCAGAGCTTTGGGTCAGCAGGACCTAAGGCTCTGCCCTGTCTCATTCAGGCGGGATCAAAAGGCTCGATGCGCTCGACCGTGCGCCAGCCGCGCGGCAGCACCGCGCCGCGTTGTGCGCGCTCGCCGCGATAATGGCGCAGGTCAGCGGCGCTGAGCGTCATCTGCCGCTCGCCTGAGTAAACGCGCAGCGACTGCGCTGGCGCCAGCACCGTCACCGCGATCATCAGTTCCGCGCGCGCCGCGGCCTTCTTGCCCGGAATCCCGAACAGCTTGTTGCCCTTGCCGCGCGGCAGCTCGGGCACTTCGCGGGCCGGAAACACCAGCAACCGCCCCTCGCTGTTGACGGCAGCCACCAGCGCCTCGCCGGCCGGCACCGGCACTGGCGGCAGCACCGCGGCGCCCTCACTGATGTTGATGACGGCCTTGCCAGCCCGATTGCGCGACTGCAATTCCGCCAGCCGCACGGTAAAGCCGAAGCCCACGTCAGTCGCAAGCAGCCACAGCTCAGTGGGCTCGCCGACCAGCACGCCCGCGAAACGCGCACCATCCGGCGGATCAAGCCGGCCTGACAGCGGCTCGCCCGTGCCGCGCGCCGAAGGCAGGCTGTGCGCCGGCAAGCTGTAGGCGCGCCCGGTGCTGTCAACGAACAGCGCGGCCTGCGTACTGCGGCCACGGGCCGCAGCCTGGAACGCGTCGCCGCTCTTGTAGGTGAGTGAGCGCGGGTCGATGTCATGGCCCTTGGCGGCCCGCGCCCATCCGCCCGTTGACAGCACGATGGTCACGGGTTCGTTGGCGACCAGGTCGGTGGCCTCGATGGCCTGCGCCGCCGCGCGTTCGACGATGCGGGTGCGACGCTCGTCGCCGTATTCCTCAGCGTCCGCAACGATCTCGGCGCGCACCAGTTTGGTGAGCTTCGCCTTGCTGGCGAGCAAGGCTTCGAGCTCCTTGCGCTCTTCGGCCAACCGCGCCTGCTCATCGCGGATCTTCATTTCCTCGAGCTTGGCCAGGTGACGCAGCTTGGTCTCGAGGATCGCCTCGGCCTGCTCGTCCGAGAGCTTGAAGCGCTTGATGAGGACAGGCTTGGGCTCTTCCTCGCGGCGGATGATGCGGATCACGTCGTCGAGATTGAGGTACGCGATCAGCATGCCGTCGAGGATGTGCAGGCGGCGCGACACCTTGTCGAGGCGGAATTCCAGCCGGCGGCGCACGGTGCGGCGGCGGAACTCCAGCCACTCGGTCAGCAGCGCCTTGAGCCCCATCACGCGCGGCCGGCCGTCGAGGGCGATGACGTTGATATTGACGCGATAGCTGCGCTCGAGGTCGGTGGTCGCGAACAGGTGCGCCATCAGCTGCTCAATGTCGACCCGGTTCGAACGCGGCTCGATCACCAGCCGCGTCGCGTTCTCGTGGTCGGATTCGTCGCGGATATCCTCGACCATCGGCAATTTCTTCTCGCGCATCTGCTGCGCGATCTGTTCCTGCACGCGGCTGCCCGAGACCTGGTACGGGAGCTGCGTGATGACGATGTGGCCGGACTCCTTCTCCTGTTCCCACACCGCGCGGGCGCGGTAACTGCCGGTGCCCTGCTCGTAGAACTCGACCAGCTCGTCGCGGCTGGAGATGATCTCGGCGCCGGTCGGCAGGTCCGGGCCCTTGACGTGCTTGAGCAGCGCGCGCGTCGTGGCCTCCGGCTCATCGAGCAGGTGCACGCAAGCTGCGGCAATCTCGCGCAGGTTGTGCGGCGGAATATCGGTCGCCATGCCCACCGCGATGCCCGAGGCGCCGTTGAGCAGAAGATTAGGCAGGCGCGCCGGCAGCAGCAGCGGCTCTTCCATCGTGCCGTCGAAGTTTGGACCCCAGGCTACCGTGCCCTCCGTCAGTTCGTCGAGCAGCAGGTCGGCATAGCGCGTCAGGCGCGATTCGGTGTAGCGCATGGCGGCGAAGGACTTCGGATCGTCGGCCGAACCCCAGTTGCCCTGGCCGTCGACCAGCGGGTAGCGGTACGAGAAATCCTGCGCCATGTGCACCATGGCTTCGTAGCAGGCCGAATCGCCGTGCGGATGAAACTTGCCAATCACATCGCCCACGGTGCGCGCCGATTTCTTGTGCTTCGAGGCCGCGGACAGGCTGAGTTCGCTCATCGCATAGACGATGCGCCGCTGCACGGGCTTGAGGCCGTCACCGAGCGCCGGCAGCGCGCGATCGAGGATCACGTACATCGAATAATCGAGGTAGGCCTTCTCGGTGAAGCTGCCGAGCGGGCGTTGCTCGACGCCCTCAAAGTTGAGTTCCTGCGACTTCATGTGCTCAGGGCACCACTTCCGCGAGGTTGCCGCTCTGCTCCAGCCACTCGCGCCGGTCGGCGGAGCGTTTCTTCGCCAGCAGCATGTCCATGAGCTTGTCCGTGTTGTCCTTGGCCGTGATGGTGAGCTGCACCAGCCGCCGGGTCAGCGGATCGATGGTCGACTCGCGCAATTGGGCGGGGTTCATCTCGCCCAGCCCCTTGAAGCGCGTCACTACGGGTTTGGCGCGCGAGTGTTCCGCGGCCAGCCGCTTGAGCACGGCGTCGCGTTCCTCGTTGTCGAGTGCGTACAACACCTGCTTGCCAGCATCGATGCGGAACAGCGGCGGCATCGCGACGTAGACGTGGCCATTGGTCACCAGCGGCCGGAAGTGCCGCAGGAACAGCGCGCACAAGAGGGTTGCGATGTGCAGCCCGTCGGAATCCGCGTCGGCGAGTATGCAGATCTTGTGGTAACGCAGGCCCGTCAGGTCCGCCGAACCCGCCTCGACGCCGATCGCGACACTGATGTCGTGCACTTCCTGCGAGCTGCCGATCTCGCCGGGCTCGAGTTCCCAGGTATTCAGGATCTTGCCGCGCAGCGGCATGATGGCCTGGAAATCCTTGGAGCGCGCCTGCTTGGCGGAGCCGCCGGCGGAATCGCCTTCCACCAGGAACAGCTCGGAGCGCGCCGGGTCCTGGCAGGTGCAGTCGGCCAGCTTGCCAGGCAGTGCCGGGCCATTGACGGCACGCTTGCGCGTGATGCGCTGCGCGGCGCGCAGCCGCTCCTGCGCATTGGCGATCGCAAACTGGGCGATGCCCTCACCCGCATCCGGATGCTGGTTGAGCCACAGGCCCATCGCATCGCGCGCATGCGTTTCCACCAGCGCTGCCGCTTCGCGCGAAGTGAGCTTCTCCTTCGTCTGGCCTGCAAACTGCGGATCGCGGATCTTGATCGACAGCACGTAGCAGGCGCGCTCCCAGACATCCTCGGCGCTGAGCTTGATGCCGCGCGGCAGGAGGTTGCGAAATTCGCAGAACTCGCGCACCGCATCGACGATGCCTGAGCGCAGCCCGTTCACGTGCGTGCCGCCGGCAATCGTCGGAATGAGGTTCACGTAGCTCTCGGCGATCAGGTGCGGCGCGTCGCTCGACCAGGCCAGCGCCCACTCGACCACGTCCTGTTCTGACGCATGGCGACCGGTGACCGGCTCGGCCGGCAGCCGCTCACTCTTTTCGAGCAGCTCGACCAGGTACTCGCCCAGGTGCCCGGTGTAGAACCACTCCTCTTTCTCGCCGCTCGCTTCGTTGGTGAACGTGAGGCGCAGTCCCGCACACAGCACCGCCTTGGCCTTGAGCACGCGCTTGAGCTCCGGCACCGCGAAGCGTTCGCTGTCGAAAAATTTGGGATCCGGCCAGAAGCGCACCGTGGTGCCGGTATTGCGCGCGCCGACGCTGCCGATGGCCTCGAGTTTCGAGGAGACGCGGCCGTCCTTGAAGGCAATGTTGTATTCCTTGCCGCCACGCCGCACCCAGCACTCCAGGTGCTTCGAGAGCGCGTTCACCACCGATACGCCCACTCCGTGCAGGCCGCCCGCGAAGCTGTAGCTCTTGTCGGTGAACTTGCCGCCGGCGTGCAGTCGCGTGAGGATCAGCTCGACGCCGCTCACCTTTTCCTGCGGGTGGATGTCGACGGGCATGCCACGGCCGTCGTCGGTGACCTCGAGCGAGCCGTCCTTATAGAGCGTGACGTCGATCTGGTGGCAGTGACCGCCAATGGCCTCATCGACGCTGTTGTCGATGACCTCTTGCGCCAGGTGATTGGGCCGCGCAGTGTCGGTATACATGCCCGGGCGCTTGCGCACCGGGTCGAGACCGCTCAGAACTTCAATGGCGGAGGCGTCGTAGTTGCTGCTCATGAATTCACTTGTACGGTTGATGCTGGTTGCGCGCCGCGCCGCGGCGCTGAGGCGCGGGATTATCGCACGGTCTGCGGGTGACTCAAACGGTGCTTGATTTCATTCAGATGATACGGTGAGAGATGCCGGTCACACAGGTAGTCGCGCAACAGCTCAGCGCGGAATCCGCCCCAGCCGTAGTGGCTGACCGGCTGCCATTTGTCGCTCTGCGCCGGATGGAAGCTTTGCGCGGCCTCGCCATAGGCATAGGTGCGGAATTCGCGGGTGGCGCAACGCATGCCTTCGAACAGCACATTACGGGCGCCGCTGCTTGACACGATCACCACGCTGTAATGCACTACACCATCGGTACCGACGCTGAGCGATTTACTGTCGATATTGAAGGTCTGGGACAGCGCGGGCTGATCAACCGGAAAGGGCAGCAGATCGGCATCCGCCGGATAGGCCGGCACGGCAACGACCTGCTCCTGCCAGGGGGGTGGTTCGATAAAACCCGAACTCGCCTCCTCGGCGCAGAGCGTTACCTGCCACGGGAGCAGCATACAGACACTGAGTGCTACGGATTTGCTCACGCGTATCGCCGTCATACCCACCCCACCTCTACAAGAAGAGGAACGGATTCTAACGCATACCGTGCGGCCTGTGACTGGATGGGCAGATATTTCTAAGATTTATCCTGTTATTCGCGGGCAGAGCCGGCAATCTTG
>JANYHD010000014.1 GCA_025359205.1 Gammaproteobacteria bacterium | reverse complement strand
AGCGGGTCTGGTGTCCAAAATGGACGCCCGCTTCCAGCATCTGTCGCATAGACACGCTGGACATGGTCATACCTCGTTGTTGGGTTAGGGCCTCCGCGTATCCTTGACGGCGATTCCCATCTGCCAGACCCTTTAAGCACCCGCCTTCGGCGGGTGCGTCAGGGCCTTGAAGTGGGGACACCCAGCCGCAAGTTACTGATACGCGTGTGGATTGCGTTGCCAAAAAAGGCCGCGCTTTATACCATGATCTTCCCGCCGGAACAACGCTTTAGGCTACCCGAAGTACCCCATGCTCCGCTCCACCCGAGTATCGATCAAGACGGCCGAGGAACAGGCCAAATTGCGCATTTCCGGACGGCTGGCGGCGGATGTGTTGGACATGATCGCCGAGCACGTGGTCCCCGGGGTCAGCACCGACGAACTGGACCGGATCTGCAACGAATTCATCCTCAAAAGCCAGCAAACCATCCCGGCCAACGTCGGCTACCGCGGTTTCCCCAAGACGGTCTGCACCTCGCCTAACCACGTGGTTTGCCACGGAATTCCAAACGATCGGGTGCTGAAGTCCGGGGACATACTCAATATAGATGTGGCTATCATCAAGGATGGCTACCACGGTGACACCAGTCGCATGTACTACATCGGCAAGCCGCCCGTGCAGGCGTTACGCCTCACGGATACCTGCCGCGAGGCCATGTGGCGCGCCATCGAGCTGGTGCGCCCGGGGGCCCACCTTGGCGACATCGGCCATGCCATCCAGCTGCATACCGAGAGCGCAGGGTATTCCGTGGTCCGCGAATATTGTGGTCATGGCATTGGCCGCGTGTACCACGAGGACCCCCAGGTGCTGCATTACGGCGAGGCCGGCACCGGCATGGAGCTGGTCGCCGGCATGGTGTTCACGATCGAGCCCATGATCAACGCCGGCAAGCGCCACACCAAGGTGCTCCCCGACGGCTGGACGGTCGTCACTAAGGATCACTCGCTCTCGGCGCAGTGGGAACACATGGTGCTGGTCACGCCGGGCGGCCACGAAGTGCTGACGCTCGGCGCCGCCGAACGCAGCGCCGCATGATCGCCGACCCCGCCGCGATCGACGATTCCATTCCCGCGCCCACCGCGATCCTGGACTGGCCTTTGCTCGGCCGGCTCCCGGTGCTGCTCGAGGCCGGGCACTGTTCAAGCGATGCCTGCCGCACGCTGCTCGCGCAGAGTCAGCAGGAACTGCAGCAGCGCTTCCGTGACGACGAGCCGGTGGAGGCACTGGTACGTGCGCGCTCGGCGTTCATCGACCAGTTGCTCGCGAGCCTGTGGCCTGTACGCCTAGGCCCGACTCTGTGCGCAAGGACGACGCTGGCAGCAGTCGGCGGCTACGGCCGCGGCGAGCTGCACCCTTGCTCGGACGTCGACCTGCTGGTGTTGACGCCTGAGCCGCTGGCCGGCGCCGATCGCGAACCGATCGAGAAATTTGTGGCCTTCCTGTGGGACATCGGCCTCGAGGTCGGCCACAGCGTGCGTACGATCGGCGAATGCGCGGAAGAGAGCATCGCCGATGTCGGCGTGATGACCACGCTCCTCGAGGCGCGCGCACTCGCCGGATCGGAGGCGCTCCTGCCCGCGATGCGGGCGGCGCTGGCGCCCGACAAGGTCTGGCCGGTGCGCGACTACTTCGCCGCCAAGGTGCGCGAGCAGCAGGAGCGCCATCACAAGGCCAATGACACGGCCTACAACCTCGAACCCAACGTGAAGACCGCTCCTGGGGGCCTGCGCGATATCCAGACCATCGCCTGGGTCGCCAAGCGCCACTTCGGCGCCGAGTCGCTCGACGAGCTGGCCACGCACGGATTTCTCACCGTCTCGGAACTGCGCCGGCTGAAGCAGGCACAGGCCTTCCTGTGGAAGGTGCGCTTTGGCCTGCACGTACTCACCGGCCGCCACGAAGACCGCTTGCTGTTCGACCATCAGATCAAGCTCGCGCACAGCTTCGGCTACGAGGATGGCACCTACACGCTCGCGGTCGAGCAGCTGATGCAGCGCTACTACCGCACCGCCATGGACGTGCAGTTGCTCAACGAGCTGCTGCTGCAGCTGTTCCGCGAGGCGATCCTCACCGACGACACGCCGCCGAAGCCGCTGACGCCGCAGTTCCAGGTGCGCGACGGTTCGCTCGAAGCCGTGAGCGAAGACCTGTTCGCGCGCCAACCCTCGGCGCTGCTGGAACTGTTCGTGCTGCTGCAGCAGCACCCCGAACTGCGCGGCGTGCGCGCCGGCACGATCCGGGCGGTGGGACGCAACTTGTGGCTGATCGACGAGGAGTTCCGCCAGAACCCGCGCAACCACCGGTTGTTCCTCGAGATCCTGCGCGCGCCGCGCGGCGTCACGCACGAGCTGCGCCGCATGAACAACTACGGCGTGCTCGGCCGCTACATCCCCGCCTTCGGCCGCATCGTTGGACGCATGCAATACGACCTGTTCCACGCCTACACGGTCGATGCGCACACGCTGTTCGTGGTGAGCAACACCCGACGCCTGGCGATCCCGGAATTCAACCACGAACTGCCGCTGGTCTCACCGATCATGCAGACCCTGCCCAAACAGGAACTCGTCTACCTCGGCGCGCTTTTCCACGACATCGCCAAGGGCCGCGGTGGCGATCACTCGGACCTGGGCGCGGTCGACGCCGAGGCCTTCTGCCTCGAGCAGGGCCTGTCGCGCTATGACGCGCGCCTCGTGGCCTGGCTCGTCAAGGCGCACCTGCTGCTGTCGACCACGGCGCAGAAACTCGACATCGGCGACCCGCAGGTCATCAGCGAATTCGCCCGTAAGGTGGGCGACGAGGCGCATCTCGATTACCTGTACGTGCTCACCTGCGCGGACGTGCGTGGCACTAACCCCAAGCTGTGGAATTCCTGGAAGGCCTCGCTGTTCCACGACCTGTACGAAAAGACCCGCCGCGCGCTGCGCCGCGGTCTCGAGACACCGGTCGACAAGGAAGAGCTGGTGCGCGAGAACCAGGCCGGCGCGCGCGCGCGGCTGCAGTCCGCGGGACTGCCGGTGGCCGCGCTCGACGCCGTCTGGCAGCGGCTCCCGGAGGCCTATTTCCTGCGTTACACGCCCGAGGAAATCGCGCGCCACACGCAGGTGCTGGCCAATCGCGACGCGAGTGGTGAGGCTGAACGGGTCGCGGTCGAGACTCATTCGGGCAGTGGCACCACCGCCGTGCTGATTTATGCCCCGCACCGCCGCCACAGTTTTGCGCGCGCCACCGCCGTGCTCGACCAGCTCGGGCTGAACATCGTCGATGCCCGCATCACGCCGGTCGGCAACGACTACTCGCTCGACACCTACCACGTGCTCGAGGAAGACGGCGCGATGATCAGCGACGCCGAGCGGCTCTCCGAGATCGAGCAGTCGCTGTGGGCCTCGCTGCGCAAGGCCCGCGAGGCGCCGCTGTCGGTATCGCGGCGCGCGCCGCGCCAGCTACGCGTATTCCGTACGCCAACGCAGATCGCGATCAGCACCGACGTGCGCAACGCGCGCACGGTGCTCGAGCTGGTGGCCGGCGACCGCCCGGGGCTCCTGTGCGATGTCGGCAAGGTGTTGTGGGAAGAGAGCGTCGAGCTGCACGCGGCCAAGATCGGCACCATGGGCGAGCGCGCCGAGGACGTGTTCTACGTCACCGACCGAGAGCGCCGTCCGCTCGATGAAGCAGCCGCGGAGCGGCTGCGAGCGCGGTTGATGGAGGCGTTGAGCCCTAGCCAGAACGCGTAACGGCCTCGGCCTCGGCCGGGTCCAGCCGCCAGTAGGCGCGGAAGCGCTGCAAGGAATCGTCCGACATGTATTTCTGCAGCGTCGCGACCGGCACGCGGCGCAGGTCGAGCACGATGAGGCAGTCGAGTGCATTGCCAAAATCCGCGTCGATATTGAAGCCGATGGTGCGCGCGCCCAGCTTCAGGTAGTGACGCAACAGGACCGGCACGCCCTTGCCGTCGGGCTCGCGGTCCTCGATCAGCGAACCGAGTGCGTCGAGATCGGCGTCCAGACCCGCCTCGCCGAACAGCGAACGCAGCGAGTAGCGCGCCTTGAAGGGCCGGCGCGGACTTACCAGCGCGCCCAGCAGTGGCTCGCTGCGCCAGGCGCGCAGCGCCTCCACCAGCAGCGCGCGCGATAGCGGGTCGTAGTTGTTGCTGACGCTGGCCGCACCGAGCAGGCGAGCATAGGCCGGATAGCGGCCGATGTATTCACTGATGCCCTTCCACAGCAGCAGCAATGGGGCGTACGAACGCTGGTATTCGGGCCGCACGAATGAGCGGCCGAGCTCGAGGGCCGGCCCCAGCAGCTTGAAGAACGGCTCGCGAAACTCGAACAGCGAGGTCAGATAAAGACCGCGGGCGCCGAAGCGCTTGCGGATGACATCACTGCGGCCGAGCCGATAGGCACCGACAATCTCGCGCTTCTCTGCCTGCCAGATGAACAAGTGCTCATAGTAATCGTCAAACACATCGAGGTCGGCCGCGCGCCCGGTACCTTCGCCTACCGCCCTGAAAGTACACTCGCGCAGGCGGCCGATTTCCTGCAGCGTCCAGGGAATCTGTGCCGCAGCGGCGCAGTAGATCTCCAGCGCGCCGGATACCAGCAGCCGCTGGCCTACCGGCAGCGCCGCCAGCTCAGCCGCCATGCGCGCGGGCTCGATCGGCGAGGCCAGCGGCACGCCCTCGGTCCGGTGCGCCAAATCCTGCTGCGCCCCGGTGCCGGCCTCCACCGTGCCCGCGACGGCAGCTGCCGTTACAGGCGTGCTCAACGCGGGCGGCCGCGATCGCGCCAGCAGCGTGACGCTGGCGCGCAGATGGGCGGCGATCGCCGCCGGGTCATTCAGCTTGGCAATGCGTCGCGCGCTGATCGGTGCACCGATGCGCACCTGGACGTTGGCGCCGACCTTGTTCAGCGCTTCGCGCGGCAGCAGCAAGGTACGCAACAGCGGGTGCACCAGACCCAGCATCTGGAATAGCGCGCTGTTGCGGCCTTCAAAATACATCGGCACGATGGGCACGTTCGAAAGCCTGATCAGGCGCGACGCGGCCCGCGTCCACGGCGGATCCATCACGCCCAGGCGGCCCCAGCGCACATGCGCCACTTCACCGGCCGGAAAGGTGAACAGGGCGCCCCCCGCGGCGACGTGCCGCAGGGCATCACGCACGCTGCGGGCATTGCTGCGGGCATCGCTGCCCAGCGCATCAACCGGCAGCACCGCATCCTGCAGCGGCTTGAGCCGGGCCAGCATGCCGTTGGCCAGGAGCTTGAGATCCGGGCGCCGCGCGTGCAGCGCGTTGATGGCAATCAATCCGTCGACGGCGCCGAATGGATGGTTGGCGACGACGATCAAGCCGCCTGATGCTGGCACCTGCTGCAGCTCGCCGGCGGCAAGCGTGTATTGGACCCCGAGGCGAACCAGCGCCTGACGCGCGAACTCGCCGGGATTGGCCTCGAAATCGAGGCTGCCAGCGACGACCTCTACTCCGGCGATACCGGAGACACGCCCGATCAGTCGGCGCAGCCACCCTGGCAGCGGCCAAGATTCCGGCAACAGCCCCAACGGCGCGGGGAGTGGTCTGCGAACCCCCGGAGCAGAACGCTGTTCCATAGTGCCTCACTTTACTCGCGGTCGGCCCGCAATCCAACGCTACGACCAACGTAGGCATCCAAAGTTGCGGGAGCGTGACGTCGCCCGGTTGCGACAGCGCGAACCGGTGCGCAGGAATCGCGCCTGCCGTCAAGATCCGCGCCTGCCTCCACTATCATGAACCACCCTTATTGTTGACGGTCCATACCTGCACATGATTACTTTTGGCTTACAGAAGAATGGGCGCCTCCGCGCCGTGGCCATCATCGCCCTGGGGCTGGCCGGCACGGCCAGTGCAGCCGGGCTCGCGGCCCTGGTGGCGGACTTTGCCTCCGCCAGGGCCCAGTTCGAGGCCGGTCGCGCCGGCTCGCATGACGCCACCGAACGCGCGCAGCAGCTCTTTTCACAGCTGCTGCGCAAGGATGCCGAGAACCCGCTGTACCTCGCGTACTACGGCAGCACCTTCACGCTACAGGCGCGCGACAGCCTCACGCCCTGGACGCGCATCAAGCTCATCAACCAGGGCACTGCCCTGCTCGATCGCGCCCTCGCGTTGCTCGATCACCCGCCCGCCGCCGCCAGAATAGTGGTCGCCCGGCCTGGTTCCGGAACCGCGGCGCTGGAGACGCGGCTCGTGGCAATGGCGACCTTCATTGCACTGCCCGAGGCTCTATTCCACCGGCGGGCAGCCGCCAAGCGTGAATACCAGCGCGCCGTGGCGAGCGCGGATTTTTCCGCCGCACCGCCCGACCTGCAGGGCCACCTGCAGTACGAGGGTGCGCTGATCGCCCGCGAGGAAGGCGATGCCGCAGCGGAGCGCGCCGCTCTCCAGCGCGTGCTGGCGCTGGCCCCGCCCAGCATCAACCTCGCAGAAGTGCGCGCGAGGCTGGCTGCGCTGCATTAGTATCCGTTGCCGTGAACCCGCAGCAGCTGCGCCCACTGATCGAAGCGGGCTTCGAGAAACGCCAGGCGCTGACGCCAGCCTCGGTTGACGCTGCCCTGAGCGCCGCCATCGACGCCACCATCGACCTGCTCGATCGGGGCGAACTGCGCGTGGCCGAGCCAGTGGCCGGGACATGGCAGGTCAACGAATGGGTCAAGAAGGCCGTGCTGCTGTACTTCCGCACCCATGACAACCGCGCCATTGACGCCGGCTACACCCGTTTCTACGACAAGGTACCGCTCAAGTACGCTGCCGCCACCGACGCGGAGCTCAGCGCGGGCGGGGTGCGCGTCGTGCCGCACGCCATCGTCCGCCGCGGCGCCTACATAGCGCCCAACACGGTACTGATGCCCAGTTACGTGAACATCGGGGCCTATGTCGGCTCTGGCACCATGGTAGACACCTGGGTCACAGTAGGCTCGGGCGTGCAGATCGGCAAGAACGTCCACCTCTCCGGCGGCGTCGGCATCGGCGGCGTGCTCGAACCTCTGCAGGCGAGCCCGACAATCATCGAAGACAATTGCTTCATCGGCGCGCGTTCGGAAATCGTCGAGGGCGTGATCGTCGGCGCCGGCTCAGTCATTTCGATGGGCGTGTACATCGGCCAGAGCACCCGCATCCTCGATCGCGCCAGCGGCCGGATCCTGCACGGTCATGTGCCACCCGGCTCCGTCGTGGTCTCTGGAAACCTGCCCGCCCGCGACGGCTCGCACTCGCTCTATTGCGCCGTGATCGTCAAACAGGTGGATGCGCAGACGCGCGCCAAGACTTCCATCAACGAGTTGCTGCGGATGGATTGACCCACAGCCGTAGCGGCTCACGCTGCGCTTAGCCGTACCGCCCCGTGATGTAGTCTTCCGTCGCTTTCTTGGCGGGATTCGTGAAGATCTTGCTGGTCTCGTCAAACTCGATCAGCTCGCCCAGGTACATGAAGGCCGTGAAATCCGAAACGCGGGCGGCCTGCTGCATGTTGTGGGTGACGATGATGACCGTCACGCGGTCGCGTAGACCGGTGATCAGTTCCTCGATGCGCGCAGTCGCGATCGGGTCGAGCGCCGAAGTCGGCTCATCGAACAGCAGGATTTCCGGATTGGTCGCCAGGGCACGGGCGATGCACAAGCGCTGCTGCTGGCCACCGGACAGCGACAGGCCCGACTCGGACAGGCGGTCCTTGACCTCCTCCCAAAGCGCGGCGCCGCGCAACGCCTGCTCCACTTCCTCGGCCAGCCGCACGCGCGAACGCAGGCCGCGCACGCGCAGGCCATAGGCGACATTCTCGAAAATAGTTTTTGGAAAGGGATTCGGCTTCTGGAACACCATGCCGATGCGCATGCGCACTTCCATCGGATCCACGCTGCGCGACACGAGGTTGATGTTCTCCGGATACAGCTCGATGCTGCCCTCGTAGCGTGTCAGGGGCGTCAGGTCGTGCATGCGGTTGAAGCAGCGCAGGAAGGTGCTCTTGCCGCAGCCCGATGGGCCGATCAGTGCGGTCACCTGCCGCTCGCGGAAATCCATGTCGAGGTTCTTGAGTGCCTGAAACTCGCCGTAGAAGAAATTCAGCGCCCTGGCCCGCGCCTTGATGGGTGAATTGACGGCCAAAGCCCTGCGCGCCTCATCCACCGTCACCTGCACCGCGCCACGGCCACTCCCCCGCACCGGGATGATGCCGGTATCAGTGTCGGTTGCCGGCATGAGACCGGTTGGCTTCGCTTCACTGTTCATGTTTCACCAGTTGATCTTCTTCCGGAAGCGATAGCGGACGTAAATGGCCACGGCGTTCATCAGTAGCGTCATGCATAGCAGGATGGCGCCTGCGGCCGCCGCATTGACCTGGAAGGCCTGGTCCGGGCGCGATAGCCAGTTGAACATCTGGATCGGCATGACGGTGAAGGGATCCGTCAGCCAGGTGAAGGATACGAACGGGAATTGGCCATGCACCGGCGGGGTCGGCAGGAACGCGATGAACGCCAGCGCGCCGATCGTAATGATCGGCGCTGTCTCACCGATCGCGCGCGACAGGCCGATGATCATGCCGGTGAGAATTCCGCCGGTCGAATAGGGCAGCACGTGGTCCGCGGTCACCTCCCAATGCGTCGCGCCGAGCGCATAGGCCGCCTCGCGGATGGCACGCGGCACCGCCCGCAACGCCTCGCGCGTGGCGACAATGACGATGGGCAGGATCAGCAGCGCCAGCGTCAGGCCGGCAGCGGCGATGCTCTCGCCAAGCCCAAACTTGTAGACGAACAGCCCGAGCGCCAACAGGCCGTAGATGATGGACGGCACACCGGCCAGGTTCGTGACGTTGATCTCGATAATCGCCGTCAGCCAGTTCTTCGGCGCATATTCCTCCAGGTAGATCGCCGCAGCGATCCCGATGGGCATGGCAACCGCGACCGTCACCAGCATGACCAGGCAGGTGCCCACCCAGGCGGACAGAATCCCGGCACGCCCTGCATTGCGCGACGGAAAATTCGTGAAGAAATCCCAGCCGAAGCGTGCGGCACCGTCGTGCACGAGCTTGGCGAACAACAGCGCGAGCGTCAGAAGCGAGGCAAACAGGATTGCCATCCCCACCAGCACGAACAGCTGGTCGAACAGCTTGCGGCGCCGGACCGACTGTTCAATATTCACGTCCACCATCCTGGCGGCGCTCATCAGTAGACTTCCCGGAAGCGGCGGGTCAGAAAGAACCCCGCGATATTGAACAGCAGCGTGGTAATCATCAGCACCAGGCCCGCGGCAAAAATCGACTGGTAGCCCACGCTGCCGTGCGGCAGGTCGCCGAGGCTGACCTGCACAATGAACGAAGTAATCGTTGCCGCGGATTCAAGCGGGTTCCAGGTCAGGTTGGGCTGGAGGCCGGCGGCCACCGCCACCACCATGGTCTCGCCAATCGCGCGCGAGATCCCCAGGATGTAGGCGGCGGCAATTCCGGACAGGGCGCCGGGCACCACCACGCGCACGGCAGTCTGGATGCGCGTAGCGCCCATCGCATAGCTGCCTTCGCGCATGTAGTTCGGCACGGCACGCATGGCGTCTTCGCTGACCGAGGCCACGTACGGGATAATCATGATACCGATGACCAGGCCAGCACTCAGCATGTTGAAGCCCGGCAGACTGGGAATGAGCCGCTGCAGGAAAGGCGTCACCACCAGCAACGCGAAATATCCGTACACGACAGTTGGCACCGCGCCCAGCAGCTCCAGGGCCGGCTTGACCAATTCTCGCACCTTGTAGGGAGCGAATTCGCTGAGGTAAATCGCGATGATCGTGCCGCAGGGTATGGCCAGGCAGAGCGCGACGAAAGTTGTCACGAGCGTGCCGGCGACCAGAGGCATGATGCCAAAGTGCGGCTGGTCGAACATCGGAGTCCACAGCCGATCAGTAAAGAAATCCACCAGTGATACATGGGCGAAAAACGGCACCGACTCGCTCACCAGGATGTACACGATCGCCGCCGTGATGAACACCGCCAGCAGCGCCGCCGCCAACAAGAATGCCTCGACGATGTGGTCGCGAATCTTGCGCACGCGCAGGCGACGCTGGAGCTCCAGCAGGGATGCGCCGGGACGCGCAGCGCTCATTGGGGCGGGTACGGTCATTCTTTATATACGTGCTCGGGTACGCCGCTGACTCGGCGACGGCGGAACCCTGTTGGGGTTCCGCCGCCGTTGCCGCGCAGTCTAGCGCAGGCCGCGCCGATCGTCAGCGCAATGCCACTCGTTACAGCTTGGCTTCCCGGGCCAGCAGGTCCTCGACCTTCAGGCCCACCTGCGGCGTGCCGTTGAAGACCGTGCCCAGCTTATTGTTGTGAAAGTGACCGAGCGCCGTCTGGTAGGCCGAGGCGACGAACGGCACGTATTTCACTTCCTTCACGTATTGCGCGCCCTGACTCAGGTAAAACTCCACGAATTCCTTTACCTCCGGTCGCTGCGCCGCCGCCGCATTCACGTATATAAAGAGCGGCCGCGAAAACGGATTGTAGGAACCGTCGAGCACGGCGGCCTCGGACGGGCCAATTGCGACGCCTTTGGAATTCACGACCTTGACGGCCTTCATCTTGCCCTGCTGCGCTGCATAGTAGGCGTAGCCAAAATACGCCAGGCCGTTCGAGTCTGCTTCGATGCCCTGTACCAGGACATTGTCATCCTCGCTGGCGGTGAAATCGCCTCGGCTGGATTTGGCCTTGCCGTTCACGGCTTCCGTGAAATAGTCGAAGGTGCCCGAATCGGCGCCCGGGCCAAACAGCTTGAGTGGCTGCCTGGGCCACTTTGAATTGACCTGGTCCCAGCGCGTGACGACACCCTGCGCCGCCGGCTCCCACATCTTCTTCAGTTCCGCGATGGTCACCTGGTCGATCCAGGTTGCCTTCGGGTTGACCACAATAGTCAGCGCATCGTAGGCAATCGGCAGCTCGATGTACTTGATGCCGGCGGCCGCACAGGTGGCCATCTCGGCGGTCAGGATCGGACGCGACGCGTCCGAAATATCGGTCTCACCGTGGCAGAAGCGCTTGAAACCACCGCCCGTACCCGAGATGCCGACCGTCACGTGCACCTTGCCGCGCTTCTGGATCTGGTATTCCTCGGCCACGGCTTCCGTGATCGGAAACACCGTGCTCGAACCGTCGACCTTGATGGTCTGCGCGCTGGCCACTTTCGCGGCGGCCAGCGACAACACGCCGACCGAAACCAACGCTGCTGCGAATTTGATGTTCATGACTTCCTTTGCACTCCAGACTTTGAGGTTTTCAACCAAACAAACCTAGCTCGGCAATTTATTACCGGCGGGTGACAACTCAATGACAGGCCCGGCGACCGCGGCGGCTTCTGCCGCGGCCAGCCGTAACTCGCGTTCCGCGTCCTCGAGGCGTGTGTGGCGCACGTCCTTGCCGTGCACCGTGTAGATCACGTACTCACAGATGTTCTTCGCATGATCGCCTATGCGCTCGATGGCACGCACCACCCACATCGTATCGAGCGCACGCCGGATGGTGCGCGGATCCTCCATCATGAAGGTGATGCACTGGCGATGGATCGCCTCGTACTCCTCGTCGACCGTGCGATCGCGCCGCGCCACCTTGAAGGCGAGATCGGCATCAAGCCGGGCAAAGGCATCGAGCGCATCGCGTACCATGGTGCTCACGAGCGCGCCGATGTGCCGCAGCTCACGGTACCGCGAGCGCGGTCGCTCGCTGGCCGCCATGTGCGCGGCGATGGTGGCGATCTTCTCACCCTCGTCGCCGATGCGTTCGAGATCAGTGATGGTCTTGAGCACGGCGATCAGCAATCGCAGGTCGGTCGCGGCCGGCGAACGGGTCGCCAGCACCCGGCTGCAGTCCTCGTCGATGGATCGTTCCATCTGGTTGATGCGCAGTTCCTGCTGCGCAACCGCCACCACGACATGCGCATCGCCGCTGTCGATACCGCCGAGGGCGTCGTGGAGCTGACGCTCCACGAGCCCGCCCATCTCCAGCACGCTGGCGCGAATCCGCTCCAGGTCCTCGTTGAAGCGGCTGGAGGTGTGGTGCGTGAGTCCCTCGGCGTTCATCGCAGTGGGCGACCTGCCTCAGTACTTGTAGTTCAGATCCAGCTGCACACGCTTGTAATCGAGCTCGTGTTTGGTGCTGTTCGATGCTACGCCATCATAGTTGAGCTTGTTGAGGAAGTAGGTGCCGTTGAGCGTCCAGTTGGTCGCCGGCACCCAGGCACCCTTGAACGAGAAGCCCTTGGCATCGGTCGTGCCGCCGCCGAAATCCGAATCGACGAACTGGCCAAAGACCGCGTCCTTGCCATTCTGCTCGTACACCGTGCTGAACTCCCAGGTTCCCGGTGCGCCGGCCTTGTTGAAGGTGAAGCCAATGGCGGAAGCGGAATCGAGCGTCCGGTTGACGGTCGGATTGAGCTTCGCGGCGTTGTTCTTCATGTAGTCGACGAACACCGAGAAGGGATAGGCGCCGAGCTTGGTATCAAGCTGCACCAGGCCGGTAACCACGTTGAAATCGCTGAGCAGCCGGGCGCAGGAAGTCGAACTGCCAACCTGCGGCGCCGCGCCGGTGTAGGTCGTGTTGCCGAATGAGTTGTCACCCGTGCCGAAGCCGTTGCCAAAGGCACCGTCGATCGTGCAGGTGGTGGTGGTCACGGCGCCGGTAACGAGATTCGCAGTCGAGGTCTGGCTGTACTTGACGATCTGGTCCTGTACGCCGTTGATATCGAAGTACGCGGCCGCAGCGGTCAGCGTGCTGTTGCCAAATGACTGCCTGAAGCCGACCTGGAAGCCGGCCATCGTTGCGTCGGCGCTGGCGGCCTGGCTGGTGCCCGAATTGCGCTCGTTGAGCCAGTCATAGTACGCGCCGGCGAAGAACGGCCCGCGCGTGAAGCGGAACGCCGCACCTTCGGCAGTCAGGTCCTTGTCCCAGAAATAGCTGGCCGTCGTGGTCCACGGCAGCGGCGTCTTGCCGAACTGCACGTTGACCATGGGATTTGGCTTCCATTCGACGTAGGCCTGGTCGATCGACAGCGGCTTCTTGTCCCAGCTGGTGCCGAGCGTCTGGTTGGTTGAGCGCGCGCTGTCGCTGCCAACGTTGGTCGTAGAAAACTGCAGCTTGGCGTTGACCCTGTCATTGACCTTGGCCAGCACGCCAAAGCGCACGCGCACACGGTCGCGCTGGCGGGTGTGATCGGGCGAGACGTTGTCGTTGGCCACGTCGATGAGCTCGCGGCGGAACCGGAAGTCGCCGCTCCAGGTGTACTTGGCGGCCGAGTCCTTGAGCTTGCTGACGTCCGCGTCGGTGACCGCAGTCTCCTTGCGCTCCGCCAGGGCATTGGCCTTAAGATAGTCAACTGTGGCTTCCAGCCGCTCGAGTTGTTGCTTGAGCGTATCGATCTGCGCCTGCGCAGCGGCCAGGTCGGCGGCAGTATCAGCCATCGCGGGAGCCGCCGTGGTCGCTGCGACGATCAGGGCGACACAACCGGCAATCAGGTTCTTTTTCATGAGCGCTTCACCTTTCCTAAAGGCAGTAGAACTGGGTTGGCGTTATACGGGCGCTGTGTGACAGTTATGTGTCACGCATCCGTGTCACATGAGTATTGCGATTTAGTTACAACCGGAGACCCGCATTGACGACGTCCGCGACACTTTCATTGACGCAGGAGCTGATCTCCCGCATGTCGGTGACACCGACCGACGGTGGCTGCCAGGACCTGATTGCTGCCCGGCTGGAGCGAGCCGGCTTCAGCATCGAGCGGCTGCGCTTTGGCGTCGTCGACAACCTCTGGGCTCTGCGTGGCAACGCTGCACCGGTGTTGTGTTTTGCCGGCCACACGGACGTCGTGCCGACCGGCCCGCTCGAAGAGTGGCAGGCCGACCCGTTCAAGCCGGAGATCCGCGACGGGCTGCTTTACGGGCGCGGCGCGGCCGACATGAAGAGCGGACTCGCCGCCATGGTGACGGCCACCGAAGCGTATATCGCCCAGGGTGGCGGGCAGCGTGGCTCGATCGCATTCCTGATTACCAGCGACGAGGAAGGCCCGTCCATCGACGGCACGAAGCGCGTGGTCGAGACTTTGCGGGCGCGCGGCCAGGGGATCGATTGGTGCGTGGTCGGCGAGCCCTCGAGCGAACACGAGACCGGTGACACCCTCAAGATCGGTCGGCGTGGCTCACTTTCGGGCCGGCTCACCGTGCATGGCGTGCAGGGACACATCGCCTACCCGCAGCGGGCCGAGAACCCGGTACACGCGTTTGCGCCGGCGCTCGCGGAACTGGCGGGCCGCAACTGGGACGAGGGCAACCAGCATTTCCAGCCGACTTCGTTCCAGGTCTCGAATCTCAACGCCGGAACCGGCGCTCCTAACGTGATCCCGGGCGAACTTAAGGCGCGCTTCAATCTGCGTTATGCGCCTGTGCAAACGGTGGTGGGACTGAAGCGCAGTGTCGAGGAAGTGCTCGACCGACACCGGGTGCGCTACACGCTTGACTGGTTCCACTCGGGTGAGCCGTTCTATACGCGCCCCGGCAAGCTGGTGGCGGAGGTCAGTGACGCAGTCAACAAAGTGTCGGGACGCACGCCGCAGCTGTCCACCGGCGGCGGCACCTCCGATGGAAGATTCATCGCCGTCATGGGCGCTGAAGTGGTTGAACTGGGAGTGCCGAGCCCGAGCATCCACAAGGTCAATGAACATGTGCGCGTCGCGGACATCGACGCGCTGCACGCGATGTACCTGCAGACGCTGAAAAACCTGTTGGGCTAAGTAGGCGCGCCGCGGCGGCGCTTCAACGGCGCCGCGCCACGAAGTTGGCGTACACGCCGAGCGCACCGAGCGCGCTCGCCGCGATGAGTACCCAGGTCGGCATCGCCAGCGTCAGGAAGGTCCAATTCACCTGGTGGCATTCGCCCGAACCGGTGAGCACCTTGCGGATCACGTCCGCCACGGGAAACTCCTCCAGCATGAACCCGAGCCCGGCGCCGCAAGATGGCACCTGGTCCTCGGGCAGATGCTGGATCCACACATGGCGCGCGGCCACCGCCATGGTCACGAGCGCGGCCAGCGTCAGCAGCGCGCCGTAGACGCGTGCCCCCCAACCCCTCGGCGCGTGCAGCGCCGCGGCCAGGAAGAAAACGCCCAGCGAGGCGACGCCAACGCGCTGGAAGATGCACAGCGGACAGGGATCGACGCCGAGCACGCCCTGCACGTAGATGGCGTAGGCCAGCAGGCCCGCACAGCACAGAAACCCCGCGAGGTTCAGTAAACGCGGCGACCCGCTGATCACGCGCGCGCCGCTTCGCTCTTGAGTTCCTCGGCCACCCGCTCGAGCGAGGTATGGCGGATATCCTTGCCGTGCACCATGTAGATGATGTACTCGCAGATGTTCTTGGCGTGATCGCCGATGCGCTCCAGCGAGCGTACCACCCACATGACATCCAGCGCGCGGCGGATAGTGCGCGGATCCTCCATCATGAAGGTAATGCACTGGCGCTGGATCGATTCGTATTCCTCGTCGACGATGCGATCATTGCGCGCGGTCTCGAGCGCCAGGTTGGCATCAAGGCGTGCACAGGCATCGAGCATGTTGTGGACCATCAGCTGGACGGTGCGCCCAAGGTGCTTGACCTCGCGGTACCGGTCGGCCGGGCGCTCGATATTGGCCAGGCGCGAGGCGATGGTGCCGATGCGCTCGCACTCGTCGCCGATGCGCTCCAGGTCGGTGATGGTCTTGATCGTCGCCACCACCATGCGCAGGTCGCCGGCTGCCGGGGCACGGGTGGCGAGGATCCGGCTGCATTCCTCGTCAATCGATACTTCCATGCTGTTGACTTTGTAGTCCTGGCTCGCCACGGACTGCCCGAGCGCGCTGTCGCCCTGGACCAGGGCAGTCAATGCATGACTGAGCTGTTCCTCGACGAACCCACCCATGGCGAGCACCTTGGCGCGCACGCGCTCCAGGTCTTCGTTGAAGCGGCGCGAGGTGTGGTGCGAGAGATCAGCAGCTTCCATGAGCGAATTCCTGACGGCTGTTGACGCTAACTATAGCCCACTGGGCCATAAAAAAATGCGCGCCGGCACACGATCCTGGTGACTCTGCCCTAGTGACCCTGCGTGGCTGGCCACAAGCGTGCGGGCGGAAACAGGCAGGTAAAGGTGCTGCCGCGGCCCTCCTCGCTTTCAATCTGCAGGGTGGCGCCATGCCGCTGCAGCACATGCTTGACGATGGCGAGGCCGAGGCCCGAACCACCGCTGGCGCGGCTGCGCCCGGCATCGACGCGGTAGAAGCGCTCGGTCAGCCGCGGGATATGTTCGGGCGCAATGCCTATGCCGGTGTCGGTCACCGAGAATTGCCCGCCCTGTTCGTTACATGACCAACGCATAGTGATGACGCCACCCGACGGCGTGTATTTGGCGGCGTTCTCGAGCAGGTTGGCGAAGGCGGAATGGATCTGCGCTTCCGTGCCCAGCAGCTGCTCGGTTGCCAGTACTTCAATGCGCACGTCCAGCGCCGATTTGTTGCGCGCCAGCAGGTCGGTTCGCAGCCTCAGCATCAGGGCGTCAACGCTGATGGGCTCGCCCGGTGGAGCTCCGCCCTCGGCCTCGAGGCGCGATAGCTCGAGCAGGTCCTGCACGATGGCCGTCATACGCAGGGCCTGGCGGCGCATTTCATGGATGGGTCCGGCCAGCGCGGCATCAAGGGCGTCGTCCTGCGCCAGCGTCTCGAGGTAACCCGAGATCACGGTCAGGGGCGAGCGCAGTTCGTGTGACGCATTGGCGACGAAGTCCTTGCGCATGGCCTCGAGTTGCGCTTGCCGCGTCACATCGCGCACCAGCAAAAGCAGCTGCCCCGCGCCATAGGGCACGATCTGGAAATTGAGGTACTGGTCGGAAACGCCGCCAGCCTGCACCACCACCGACGAACGGAAATCGCCGGTACGCAGGTAATTCACGAACTCGGGGCGACGCACCAGGTTGTCGATGCGCAGGCCGACATCGCCGCGGGCGCGCAGGTTCAGCAGCTCGCCGGCGGATCGATTGAACCAGAGTATCTCGGCCGCGGGATTGAGCATGACCACGCCGTCGGGTATCGCGGCAGTAGAGTGGCGCAGCTCACGCAGCAACTGGCGCATGCGCCGCTTGTGATACTGCTTGCGGCGGAACAGCCTCAGGATCAGGCCAATCACATCGCCCCAGGCGCCGCCGGCATCCGGAGCCATGTCGACCCGGTCAGCGCGCAGCCACAACAGCACCCGCTGCAGCAAGTAGAGCTGGCGCAGCAGCAATACCGCCAGCACCACTGCGACCGCGCGGCCAATATGACCCAGGAACAGCCCGGCCACCACCGCAGCAGCAAGCGCGAGCGAGACATGCGCCGCCAGGCCCCACCAGCCGGAAACGCCGAGGCCTGCTTTCGTGCCCGACCTCAAGCGTCTACGCGCACCGAAAAGCGGTATCCGGCGCCGCGTACCGTCTGGATATATTGGTCGCAATCGAAGTCTTCGAGCGCCTTGCGAAGCCTGCGGATGTGCACGTCAATGGTGCGCTCTTCCACGTAGACATTGCCTCCCCAGACACGATCCAGGAGCTGTTCGCGACTGTATACGCGATCGGGGTGCAGCATGAAGAATTCGAGCAGGCGGTATTCCGTCGGGCCCATGACCACCGGCCGACCCGAGGAGTTCACGCGATGGCCGGCGCGATCCAGCAAAAGCGCACCGCGCGCCACCTCCTCTCCTTCATCCTGGCCCGAGGCGCGGCGCAGCAGTGCGTTCACCCGCGCCAGCAGCTCGCGGGGCGAGAAGGGTTTGGTCAGGTAGTCGTCGGCGCCGCCATCGAGGCCGGCCACCTTGTCGGCCTCGGCGGCGCGTGCGGTAAGCATGATGATCGGCAGGTCGCGCGTCTCGCGCTCGCGCTTCAGCGAGCGGGTCAGCTCCAGTCCGCTGGTGTCGGGCAGCATCCAGTCGACCAGCATGAGATCTGGCCGGCGATCCGCCAGCGCGGAGCGGGCCGAGCGGCTGTCTTCGGCCTCGCGCACCTCAAAGCCGGCGCGCTTCAGGCCGAATGCGATCATCTCGCGGATCGGCCGTTCGTCTTCGACGATCAGAATATGCTTGGGTGTCATAGGGATGCGCACTCGCCCGGCCGGCGCCACGTTAGCGTTGCCCCATGACAGATTTGTTACAACCAGCTCGCGCCACCGCAACCCGGGCCGCGGCCAAGTCCCACGCGGCGCTGCCTACAGTTTTAAACAGCGTCGGTCCCGTCGGCACGCCCGCGCCAACCGCCTGAGCGATGGAGCGGACCTGCTGCCAATCGACGCCAGCGCGCAGCAGGTCACCAGCCTCAGCACGTGCATTGACCGGGTCGTCGACGTACAGCGCGCTGCCCCGTACCGTCGCCGCGGCCACTTCCGCGGCTTGCGGCGTGTAGGCGCCGACGGCGATGACAAGTCGACGCGGGCGCGCGCTCTCACGATAGACCGGCTCCGGGCTGGTCGTGCAGGTGATGATCAGGTCCACCTCCTCGCCCAGCGGCCCAGGCGGAGCTGCCGATAACGCCGGGAATTCGCGCGCGTGCGCGGCGCAGAACGCCATCGCAGCCGCGCTCGTTCGCCCGGCGACCTGAACTCGCGCCTCGGGGTAGAGCGCTGCGAGCGCGCGCAGATGATGGCGCGCCTGCGTGCCCGTACCGTAGATGCGTACGCAACGAGGCGCAGCGGCCATGAGCGTCACGACGCCAAGCATGGACAGGGCCGCGGTGCGGCAGCCGGTCACCGTGGCACCATCCAGCAACAGGAGCAGCTCGCCACTCACCGAACTCATCACGCTCACCTGGCCCTGGATGGTCGGCAGGCCCCGCTGCGCATTGCCCGGCACCACTGTGACCAGTTTGTGCACGGTGAGATCGGCAGCGACTGCCACCATCGACAACACGGCACCGCCCTCGCCCATCGACAGCACCTGGCGCTGCGGGCAGTTGATCTTTCCCGCGTTGGTTTCGAGCGCAGCCGTGCGCAGTGCGTCCACCAGGGCCGCGTAGGGCAGCAATTCCGCGGTTTCTGCCGCTCCCAGCATGTCAGTTCGAGCGCTCTGCACTGCTCGCCGCCACATTGTTGCGCAGGTAGACGGGACAGGCCTGTTCTGGCGGCACTGCCACGCGCATGCCATCGTGGATAGCGAGCTGCGCGACCTCGCGGGCGCGCGGGTGCGCGTCCGCGCGCAGCGGTTCGAGCCGCGCGGCCAGCGGCGCCAGCGCCGGATAGACCGCGAAGCCGCTACCCGCGCCCGCGGCGGGTGCATGGCCGAGCCAGGACTGCGCGGCCGCAAGCATGACTTGCGGGTGTGCCACAGTTTCAGCGGTGGCGGCGCTCGCATGACCACCGGCGGCGGTGAATCCCGCCCAATACACCTCGCCCATGCGGGCGTCGTGGCAGGCGAGGGCGCGCGCACCGTCGGCCGCGCCGGCAAGACACTGCTGCGCCAGCGCACGCAGGTCGGAAACAGGAATCACCGGGAGTTTCGCCGAGTAAGCGAGTCCCTGCGTGACGCTGGCGGCGAGCCGCAAGCCGGTGAACGCGCCAGGCCCGCGGCCGAATGCGATCGCGTCGAGCTCGGCAAGCCTCATGCCGGACTGCGTCAGCAACTCGTCCACCATCGCCAGCACTTGGTCGCCATGGCCGCGCTCGGTGCGCATCTCCCGTTCGAGCAAAATACCGTCCGACCACAGGGCCACGCTGCACCACTCGGTCGCAGTATCGAGCGCCAGCAGCTTCACGCCGGCTCCAGCTCGCGGGCGCTACGGCGCAGCAGGACGATGGCCTCGTCGGCGTCGCGCGTCGGTCGCAATGGCGGCAGGCTGGCCAAGAGCGAGCGGCCATAGCCGCGCGTCAGCAGCCGCGGGTCGCAGAGCATGACCACGCCGCGATCCTCCTCGCTGCGGATCAGCCGGCCCACGCCCTGCTTGAGCGCGAGAGCCGCCTCGGGCAGCTGGTAGTCGCGAAAGGCATTGATGCCCTGCGATTGCAGGTACTGCGCGCGCGCGCGCACCTGCGGATCTTCGGGCGAAGCAAACGGCAGTTTGTCGATCACCACCAGGCGCAGAGCGACGCCCTGCACATCCACGCCTTCCCAGAAGCTGGCAGTGCCGAGCAGCACGGCGCGACCAGATTCGCGAAAACGCCGCAGCAGCAGCTCGCGTGGCGCTTCGTTCTGCACCAGCAGCGGCCAGTCGGCGGGCCAGACCTGCGCGCGCAGCGACTGCGCCGCGATGCGCAGCGCGCGATGACTCGTGAACAACAGGAAGGCGCCACCGTCGCTGGCCTCGAGCAGCGGACGCGCCGCGGCGAGCACGGCCTCGGTGTACCCGGGAGCGGCGGGATCGGGCAGTGCCGGCGGCAGGTACAGGAGCGCCTGCCGCTCGTAATCGAAGGGGCTTTCGAGGCAGAGCGTGGCCGCATCCGTAAGACCAAGCCGCGAGGAGAAATGCTGGAAGTTGCCCGCCAGCGCCAGCGTCGCGGAGGTAAAGATCCACGCGCTCGGATGCTGGTCGACGAGCCCACGGAAACGAACGGAGATGTCATAGGGCAGCAGACTGAAGGCAAAGCCGCGATTCGTCACCGCCACGCTGCGCGCCCCCCCGGCCTGCGCCTCCTCGGGTTCACTCATCACCTGCGCCAGGTCCGCGGCCAGCGCGCGGGCGCGCGCCGCGCACTGCACGACTCCAGCTGCATCGCTCTGCGCCTCCAGTCCACGCGCGAACTCCACCAGCCCGCCGTGCAGCGCCGTACAGTCGCCGCGCGCGCCAGCCGCGAGCTCTTCCCAGGCGAGCCGGCGCTCCTGCCGGCCGAAGCGCTCCCCCATGGCGCGCAATGGCTGTTCGACCAGCTTGTGGAGCCTGGTGATTTCTCCGGCAGGCACTGCCACCGCCGCCAGCTCGGCGCGCGCATCGATGAGCAGCGCCTCGAACTGGCGGCTGGAGCAGGACACGCCGAAGAACTCGGCGGCCAGGTCGGGCAGCTGATGCGCCTCATCGAGGATCAGCACGTCGACGCCAGGCAGCAGTTCGCCGAAGCCTTCTTCCTTCAGCGCCAGATCCGCCAGCAACAGGTGGTGATTGACGACCACCAGGTCAGCCTCGAGTGCAGCGCGCCGTGCGGCGAACACGTGGCAGCGCGAGAACTCGGCACAACGCGCGCCAGTGCAGCCCTCGCGCGTGCTGGTCAGTTGCGCGCGCAGCGGGTGCGACTCGCCGAGCGCGGCCACTTCGGCCAGGTCGCCGCTCCGGGTCGTGGCGGCCCACTCGCGCACCTGCGCCATGAGGGCGGGCTCCGCGTCGGCGAGCAGCGCCTGCTGCGCGCCGGCTCCGCCAGAGAGCTTCGCCAGGCACAGGTAGTTGGCGCGACCCTTCAGCAGTGCCGTGGTCAGCGGGCGACCGAGCGCACCGGCCAGCAGCGGGATATCGCGCGTGTAGAGCTGGTCCTGCAAGGTGCGCGTGCCCGTGGAAATGAGTACGCGCAGGCCCGAGGTCAGTGCCGGCACCAGGTAGGCAAAAGTCTTGCCGGTACCGGTACCGGCTTCCACCAGCAGGTGTTCGCGCTGCTCGAAAGCCTGTGCGATGCGCTCGGCCATGCGCCGCTGCGAGGGGCGTGACACGAAGCCCTCGAAGGCGCGCGCGAGCGTGCCGCCCGATCGAAACACTTCGTCAAGGTCATTCATTCGGAGCGGGTTGCAATCGATTGCTTCAGGTTCGATTTAGGTTTGGTTCAGGACGCGCCGGCTATACTTGGGCGCTAACTCAAGGATACGCCATGGCGAGCGCGCCCCATACCCTCGCTTCACTGCCTGATATCTCTAAAAACGTCGCGACCTGGGTCGCCGAAGTCGCCGCGCTCACTCAGCCCGAGCGTGTCCATTGGTGCGACGGCTCCACGGCGGAGCGCGACCGGCTGCGCGAGGACCTGGTTCGCCGGGGCGAGCTGCGCCCGCTCAATCCCGAGACTTTTCCGCGCTGCTACCTGTACCGCTCGGACCCGGCGGATGTGGCGCGCGTCGAGCACCTGACCTTCGTGTGCACGCAGTCCCAGGAAGATGCAGGCCCCAACAACAACTGGCTGGCGCCCGCGGCCGCGCGCGCGCAGATGCGCGAGCTGTTCCGCGGCTGCATGCGCGGCCGCACGCTGTACGTGGTGCCCTATTGCATGGGACCACTCGACTCGCCCTACGCCCGCTGCGGCGTGGAAATCACTGACAGCGCCTACGTCGTGCTCAACATGGGAATGATGACGCGCATGGGCCGGGCGGCGCTCGAGCGCATCGCCCTCGACGGCAGCTTCGTGCGTGGACTCCATTCCACCGGCGAGCTCGACCCCGCGCGCCGCTTCATCATGCACTACCCCGAAGAGCTCGCGATCGAGAGCTTCGGCTCCGGCTATGGCGGCAATGCGCTGCTGGGCAAGAAATGCCACGCGCTGCGCATCGCCAGCTTCCAGGCGCGCAGCGAGGGCTGGCTCGCCGAGCACATGCTGATCGCGGGACTGCAGAATCCGGCTGGCGAAACCCACTACGTGGCGGCCGCCTTTCCTTCGTCCTGCGGCAAAACCAACCTTGCAATGCTCATTCCGCCGGAATCACTGCCAGGATGGAAGGTATTTACGATCGGTGACGATATTGCCTGGCTGCAGCCAGGCGACGATGGGCGCCTGTGGGCCATCAATCCGGAAGCGGGATACTTCGGCGTCGTACCAGGCACGAACCGCGCGACCAACCGCAACGCCTTTGACATGATCAGCCACGATGCGATCTTCACCAACGTCGCGCTCACCGCCGACAACGAGCCCTGGTGGGAAGGCCGCAAGAAGCACGTGCCGGTCACCGACTGGCGCGGGCGCCCCTATGACGCGGCCAACGGCCCGGCTGCGCACCCGAATTCACGCTTCACGGTCGCGGCTACGCAGAACCCGAGTTACAGCACAGCAGCCGAGGACCCGCACGGCGTGCCCATCTCGGCGCTGATCTTCGGCGGTCGCAGGCGCGAGCTGGCGCCGCTGGTCTACGAGGCGCGCAGCTGGCAGCACGGCGTGCTGGTCGCGGCCTCGGTCGCCTCGGAGACCACGGCCGCGGCCACTGGACAGGTCGGCGTCGTGCGCCGCGATCCGATGGCGATGAAACCTTTCACGGGCTACAACTTCGGCGATTACTTCGCGCACTGGCTGCGCATGGGCCAGCGCCTCGCGCACGCGCCGCGCATCTTTCACGTCAACTGGTTTCGCCAGAATGCCGCCGGCCAGTACCTATGGCCCGGATACGGCGAGAACCTGCGCGTGCTGCACTGGATGCTCGAACGCTGCGCCGGGCGCGTGGGTGCTCAGGACGGCGCCATCGGGCTGCTGCCGCGCCCGCAGGACCTGAATGTCACCGGTGTCGAAATTGATCCGGCCGTGCTGGCCGAGCTGACCTCGGTGCCTGCCTCAGCGCTGCAGCGCGAACTTGCCGAGGTGCGCGTCTACCTGCAGGGGTTCGGTGCGCGCACGCCCGTCGCACTGTACGAGGAACTCGATCAGATCGGGCGACGGCTCGAAACACAAGTGTGAGCTTCGCTAGGCTTCCTCGCAGACGAAGCGCAGCGTCTGCGGTGAATCGACATCCGGCGTCTTGCCCAGGCCGATCATGCCCTCGCCCTTGATGGAAATGGTGTCGCGGCGCACGAAAGCTTCTTCCTGCCCGGCGATGTGCACGAAAGTGCCGTTGGTGCTCTGGTCGGTGAGCGTGAAGCGGTTGCGGTTGAATTCAATGCGCGCGTGGAGCCTGGAGATCAGGTTGCCGCGCACGATCACGTCGCTCTCGTCGGCGCGGCCGATCACCACCTGCGGGTGCATCTGGTCGACCACGACCTCGCGGTCGGCCACCACCAGGCGCAGGCGCAGCGTGCGGCGCTGGTCGCGCGCCGTGAGCGCGATCGCCGGCAGCATGCTGGTCACGTCCTCGGTCTGCCACAGCACTTCGTAGAGCGCCACTTCGGCTCCCTGGCCGCGAATCGTCGCGACATCGATCTGCCGCACCGACGCGCGCCACTCAGGCGAGAGCCGCTCGACCGTCGCCGCGGTGGTGATGATCTGGCCAGCCTTGGCCTGGCTGGTCATGCGGTTGGCGGTGTGCACGCTGGCGCCAAACACGTCGCGCGCCTCCAGCACCACCGGGCCGAAATGACAGCCGATGCGGATCGCCACTTGTTGGCCATCCATCTTGAGCTCGGCATGCGCGGCGATCTGCTTCTGCATCTGGCCGGCGGCATTGAGCGCGTCGTCCGCTTTCGGGAAAGTCGCCATGACTTCATCGCCGATGGTCTTGATCACCGTGCCGTTGTGCTGCTCGGTTGCGGTGCGCATCACGTCAATGCAGATCGCGACCATGGCACGCGCCTTCTGGTCGCCGAGCGACTC
This sequence comes from Gammaproteobacteria bacterium, assembly GCA_025359205.1. Classification (GTDB taxonomy): domain Bacteria; phylum Pseudomonadota; class Gammaproteobacteria; order Steroidobacterales; family Steroidobacteraceae; genus FEN-1191. The sequence continues at coordinate 39,138 of JANYHD010000014.1, read as the reverse complement.
GAACAGGCGGGTCGAGCCGACCACGTCAGCGAACAAAATGGCGAGTTCGATATCCTTGACCATGCTTATTCTGATTGACGTCGGTAGCGAGCGCCGGCCCTCAGCGGCCGGCTAAGGATTATACGCGAGCAGTTGCTCCTGACTACGACAAACACGCGATAAGTGCATGATCGCTACAGGAAAAAGTCAGGACGTGCGCCGCTTGGCCGTGCGCCTTCGGCCAGCCGCACCCGATAGGCGCGCGCGCCGCTCTGGCCGGCGTAAAGGCCAAACATGTGGCGCGTGATGGCACTGAGCGGTTCGCCCGCGGCGCATTCTCGCGCCGCGTAGCGCGCCATGCGCTCGAGCAGTTCGCGCTCTGTCGGACGCTGCCAACCGTCCGCGTAGAGATGCTGGTGCAGCTCGGTGATCACGTAGGGTCGGTGGTAAGCCTCGCGCCCGAGCATGACGCCGGCACTCCACCCCAGTGCTGCTTCGGCCTGCGGCGCAGTGCGCAGTCCGCCGTTGAGCACGAAACGCTGCGATGGAAATTGCTTCGAGAGGCGTTGCACCACCTCCGGATGGAGCGGTGGCACTTCGCGATTCTCCTTGGGCGACAAGCCGCCCAGCACGGCCTGGCGCGCGTGCACGATGAACACCTCGCAGCCGGCAGCGCTCACGGCCGCGGTGAATGCCACGAGCCGCCCATAGTCCGCCTCGTCGTACAGGCCGAGGCGCGGACGCACCGGCACGCCCGCGCCGCCTTCAATAATGCCAATGCGCATCTTCACGGTCACGGGCACGGCCACCGCGGCACGCATCGCGGCTACGCAGTCCGCCACGCGCTTAGGGTAGGCCATCAGGCAGGCGCCAAACGCGCCCGCCTGCACGCGATCGCTCGGACAACCGCAATTGAGATTGATTTCGACGTAGCCGGCCTGTTCTCCGAGGCGTGCCGCTGCCGCCAGGCGCGCCGGGTCGCTCCCGCCCAGCTGCAGCGCCAGGGGTTGCTCCTCGTCCGAGTGGCGTAGCAGCCGCGCTGCGTCCCCGCGCAGCAGGGCCTCGGCCGTGATCATCTCCGTGTACAGCAGCGTGCGCGGCGAAAAGCCGCGCAGGAAGTAACGGCAATGCCGGTCGGTCCAATCCATCATCGGAGCGACGCAAAGACGGCGGTCGAGTCTCGCTGCTGACAATTGGAATGACACGCCTAGATGGCGCCCTGCTGCGCCAGCGCGTCGATCTGCGTTTCGCTCAGCGCCAGCACATCGTGCAGCACTTCACGCGTGTGCGCACCGAGCGCGGGCGGAGGCAAGCGGTAACCGACGGGCGCCGCTGAAAGCCGCAGCGGGCTGGCAATGCCGCTCACCGGCGGCCCCGCGGTTCCTTGCGCAGCGGCCGCCGCGGCTGTGCCCGGCGAGATGGGTACGCGGAGCTCGCGCGCCAGCACTTGCGGGTCCGCGAATACACCGGCAATGTCGTTGATCGGCCCGCAGGGCACGCCCGCAGCCTCCAGCAGCGTGGTCCACTCGCGCGTGCCACGGGTCTTCGTTACCGCGGTGATCATTTCCACCAGTAGCTTGCGGTTGGCGACGCGGTGTGGATTGGTGGAAAAACGTGCGTCGGCCGACCACTCGGGGTGGCCCACGCAGTTGCAGAGGTGCGCGAACTGCCCATCATTCCCCACCGCCAGCATCATCCAGCCGTCCTGCGTGGGAAAGTCCTGATACGGCACGATGCTCGGGTGCGCGTTGCCCGGTCGATCAGGCGCCGTACCGGTGGCCAGGAAATTCATGCCCTGGTAGGCGAGCATCGCAACTGCCACATCGAGCAAAGCGACGTCGATGTATTGACCGCGGCCCGTGCGCGCGCGTTGTACGAGCGCAGCGAGCACCGCGATCGCCGCGTACAGCCCGGTTGACAGGTCGACCATCGCCACGCCCACTTTCTGTGGCCCACTGCCGGATTCGGCGCGCGGCTTGCCGGTGATGCTCATGAGGCCGCCCATGCCCTGGATCATGGCGTCGTAGCCCGCGCGCGGCGCGTAGGGTCCGGTCTGTCCAAAACCCGTGATCGAACAATAGATGAGCCGTGGATTGAGTATGCTGAGCGTGGCGTAGTCGAGCCCGTGGCGCGCGGCGCCGCCGACCTTGTAGTTCTCAACCAGCACGTCGGACTGCTGCGCCAGCGCCACGATCAGCTGCTGGCCCGCAGGCTTGGCGATATCGACGGTTACCGAGCGCTTGTTGCGATTGGCGCTGGCGTAGTAGGCGGAATAGCCCGCCTCCTTGAAATCGGGCGGACCCCAGGCGCGCGTGTCATCGCCGCTCCCGGGCCGCTCGATCTTGATGACCTCCGCGCCCAGATCGCCCATGATCTGCGTCGCCCAAGGGCCCGCGAGCACGCGCGAGAGATCGAGCACCCGGATGCCTGCCAGTGCGCCGCCACTATCCATGCCGCACGCGCTCCACTAGTGTGATGCCCATCTGGTCGTCGATACCTACGGCACGTGCAAACATGTCAACGCGAAGGCCTGGCTCGCCAAGCGTCCGTGCTCTCACGTTCACTAAGCGCCAACCCCTACCCATTGTCTCAAGCTGGTTGAACGCTGGATAGGATTGATCAGGCAGCGCGCCGTTCGCCACGAGCGCACGGAGCGCCGCGCCGCCTGAGCCGGGCGCCGCCTGCGCTCAGCCACCCTGCTTCGGAGCTGAACCGGCTGCTTCGATCTGCGCTGCAAGCTCCGCCAGGCTGTCCCGCAGCAGCAGCTGGATATCGAGCCTGATAGCCAGCCGCTTCTCGATTTTCTGCAGGGACTGCAGCGCCAGGAGCGAGTGCCCGCCGATCTCGAAGAACCGGTCATGGCGCGCGACCGGCCGGGACGGCTTGATCAGCTCGGTCCAGATCTCGGCGATCGCAGACTCAACGGCCCCGATCGGCGCCACCACCTGGCCGAGGGTGTTCTCTTCAGTCGTGGGCGTCGGCAGTCTGCGTCGGTCCACCTTGCCGTTGGCCGTCAGTGGAATCTCCGGCACCATGAGGAAGTGCTGCGGGATCATGTATGGGGGGAGCCGCTCGCGCAGGTGCTTGCGTAACTTCACCGCGGCCAGCGATCCGGCCTTCGCCGGCACGCAGCACGCCACGATGCGCACATCACCCGGGCTGGCAGTCCACAGATGCACGGCGGCCTGGCGCACTTCCGGGTGCTCGTCCAGGAGCGCTTCGATCTCGCCCAGCTCGACGCGATAGCCGCGTATCTTGACCTGATCGTCGAGCCGCCCCATGTGCTCGAGCAAGCCCCGGCCGCGCCAGCGGGCGCGATCACCGGTGCGGTAGAGCCGCGCTTCAGGCGCGGCGCTGAACGGATTGGCGATGAATCGCTCGGCGGTGAGTTCCGGGCGCTGCCAATAGCCTATGGCAACCCCATCCCCACCAATATAAAGCTCCCCGGCAACATCAATCGGACAAAGATTCTGGTGCGCGTCAAGCACGTAGGCCACGGTGTTGGCAATCGGCCTGCCGATCGTGATGCCGCCCACCGTGTCAGTGATGCGCGTGCACGTAGACCACACCGTGGTCTCGGTGGGACCATACATGTTCCACAGCTCAACGCCGCTCGCCAGAAGTTCGTCGGCGAGTTCCCTGGGCAGGGCTTCGCCGCCCACTAGGGCCTTGAAGGAGCTCGGGCCCTTCCAGCCTGCCTCCAGCAGCAGGCGCCAGGTAACCGGCGTGGCCTGCATCACCGTGGCACCGTGCTGTTCGAGCAGGCCCTGCAGCGATGGGCCGTCCATGGCCTCCTCGCGGCTGGCAATGACCACGGTGGCCCCGAGCGTCAGCGGCAACTGCAGCTCCAGCACGGCGATGTCAAATGACAGCGTGGTTACGGCCACGAGCGTGTCGTCGGCGGTGAGACCGGGTTCGCGCGCCATGCTGGTGAGAAAATTGACCACCGCGCGGTGCGGAACCACCACGCCCTTGGGCTTACCCGTAGAGCCCGAGGTATAGATGACGTAGGCCGCGTCCTCGGGATGTGCAACCCCGGTCTCGCCCGACAGCGGGGACGACGGCGAGGCAGCGATGCTTGCGGCCTCCGCATCGAGCAGCAGCTGCCTTTCACGCGGCAGCCCAAAGGGCTCGGCCAGCTTCGTGGTTGAGACGAGCAGCGCCAGTTGCGCATCCTCCACCATGAAGCGCAGTCGCTCCTCTGGAAAAGATGGATCGAGAGGCACGTAAGCGGCGCCGGTCTTGAGAATAGCCAGAATCGCCTCGAGCATCTCGGTGCCGCGCTCGACACACAGGCCCACGCGCTTCCCGCCGCCAACGCCGCGCGCGCGTAGCGCCTGTGCCAGGCGGTTGGCGCGCCCATCGAGCTCTGCATAGTTGAGCGCTGCCGTCCCGAACCGGACGGCGGTGCGCCCGGGCGCACGCCTGACCTGCGCCTCGAACAGCTCGTGCATCAGCGCGTCGCGCGGATAGTCGGCTCGCGTGTCGTTGAACTCCACAAGCAGTTGGCGTCGCTCGGCATCGGGCATGATGTCCAACTTACGCATCGGAACAGCCGGTGCGCTCTCGAGCGCACCGGCAAGCTGTTCCAGCGCGGTGCTCATGTAATTGCAGATGCGCTGCGGGTCGATCGGCGATTGCACCTGCGCAACCAGCCTGAAGCCAGTGCCGTAGTCGTCCACGGACAGCGTCAGTGGATAGTTTGTTCGCTCCACGAAGCGGATAAACTCACGCCCCTCAATCTCCTCGAACAGCCAGTCGCTGACCGGCGCACTGTTTGCCGGAACATCGCCGCCACGCTTGCCATGTCGGCCTCTGCCCGTGCCGAGACTGGGCCGTCGGTAATTCAGGATGGAACTGAACACCGGCACGTTGCCAGCCACTGCACTGCAGCGCTGTGCCATCCCCAGCGGGGCATGTTCGTGCCGCAGAAGCCTCGCAAGCAATGCGTGGGTTCGCCGCACACTGTCCTGGACGCTGATGTCCCCCACGGGGATCCGCACCGGCAGGGAGTTGATGCACGGGCCCAGGACCAGATCGGCGCCCTGCCCTGCATTCATGCGCCCGAGCAGCACGGTGGCGAATACCACATCGTCACGGCCCGACATGCGCGCCTGCACCTGGGCCCAGGCCAGGTGGAACAGGCTGGCCGTACTCACGCCGGTGCGTTGCCCCGCTTCAAAGAGTCGTCTGGCCAGGTTGGCATCGAGGAAGGCACGCGCTTCATCGATTCTCGAGCCGTTGCCCAGCACATCGGTGAATCCAAATGGCGCGGTGGGCTGATCCACATCGCCGAGCATGTCGCGGAAGAAGGCCTCGTGTTCCTCGACTGGCAATCCCAGCCGGGCCTGCGCCACGTAATCGCGGAAAGGCCGCGGCGGCGGCAGCTGGTCCGTGCGGCCCTGCAGGTGCGCCTGGAGCTCGGCCTCCAGAATGTTGGAGGTCGCCTGGTCAATCATCACGTGATGGCTCAATTCGTGATAGACCCAGCGATCATGGGCCACATCATGGGCAATGAAGATACGCAGCGGTGGCGGCACCGCCAGGTCGATCCGCTGATTCAGCAGATTGAATCGAGCCGATAGCTGTTGCGCCACGTCGCCCTTGGCAGCATCGAGGCTGAGTTCCGTCACCAGCAGGGGCGCGCGCCGACAGACCACCTGAATGGGCTCTGGCAAACCATCCCACAGAAAGGCGGTGCGCGTAATATCGTTACGGTCGACTACCCACTGCAGTGCCTGGAGGTAACGATCCAGACGCTCGCGGCTGTCGAACGCAAACTGCGTCTCCATGATATAGAGATCGCCTTCGGATGTGAGGAGGTGATGGAATAGAAACCCCTCCTGCAGTGGCGCCAGCGGATACATGTCCTGGATGTTGGCCGCGCCGCCCGGCACCGTGGCCGAGACGCGCGCAATTTCCTCTGGGCTCAACCTCACCAGCGTCAGCATGTCTGGAGTAATGGCCGAGCAGTCGGGCGGAATAAGGTTGGGCGGCACCTTCGTCTCGGCGCTCTCTCTTGCCACCACGGTCGCCAGTTCCGCGATCGTGGGGGTGAGAAACAAGCTGCGCACGTCCGCCTGCAGCTCTGCTCGGCGCATGCGCTCGATGACACTCACCGCCAGCAGCGAATGGCCGCCCAGCTCGAAGAAGTTGTCGTGGATGCCCACTCGATCGAGTTTCAGGACCGCGGCCCAGATTCCGGCGAGCAGCTCTTCGGTCGGCGTACGCGGCGCCACGTAGGCGGTTTGCTGGAGCGCCGAGTGCTCCGGCGCCGGCAGCGCCTTGCGGTTAACCTTGCCGCTCGAGGTCAACGGCAGCTCGTCGAGCAGCATGAAGGCGCTGGGCACCATGTAGGACGGCAACTGCGCCGCCAACCGTTCCTTCAACGCGGGGACGGACAAGTCTGTCTGGCGCGGCACTACATAGGCCACCAGGCGCTGATCGCCGGGATTGTCCTCGCGCATCATGACCACGCTCTGCGCCACGCCAGCATGCGCATCGAGCGCCGCCTCGATCTCGCCCAGCTCGATGCGCTGGCCGCGGATCTTCACCTGGAAGTCGAGTCGGCCCAGGTACTCAATCGCGCCGTCGGGCAGGAAGCGCCCCAGGTCCCCGGTCTTGTACAGGCGCGCGCCAGGCGTGTGCGAGAACGGGTCTGGCACAAAGCGCTGCACCGTCAGATCGGACCGGCCAACGTAGCCGCGACCCACCTGCACGCCGCCGATATAGAGCTCCCCGGCCACGCCCTCGGGAACCGGCTGCATGCGGGCATCGAGCACGTACATCTGCGTGTTGGCCACTGGCCGGCCGATTGGCACCGTGAGCCGGGCGTCGTCTGGCCGGCAAGCCCAATAGGTCACGTCTACGGCCGCTTCCGTCGGCCCATAAAGATTGTGCAGCTCAGTGCCCGGCAGGCGCGCAAAGAACCGCTTCTGCAGCTCGGCGGGCAGCGCCTCGCCACTGCAGATCACGCGTCTGAGCGATGCGCCGCAGGCCTCGACACCGTCTTGCTCCAGGAACACGCGCAGCATCGAGGGCACGAAGTGAAGCGTCGTGACCCGGCTGTCGCGTATCAGGTCGACCAGGTAGGCGCTGTCGCGGTGACCGTCGGGACGGGCAATCACCAGCCGGGCGCCGGCCAGCAGCGGCCAGAAGAATTCCCATACCGAAACGTCGAAGCTGAACGGCGTCTTCTGCATGACGCGATCATTCGCGCACAGGCCGTATTGCTCCTGCATCCACAGCAGTCGGTTGCAGATGCCGCGGTGATGGTTCATCGCGCCCTTGGGCCTCCCGGTCGAGCCCGAGGTGAAGATCACGTAGGCCAAATCATCGGGCGCACCGGCATCGGCCAGATCCGCCCCCGACTCGTCGCGGTACGCCTCCCAGGACGCATCGAGCCGGTGCACCTCCCCGGCTGCTGCGGGTAACCGTTCGGCCAGCTGCGGCTGCGCCAGCACCACGGAAACCCCGGCGTCCTCGAGCATATGGAGCAGGCGCTCGGCCGGATAAGAAGGATCGAGGGGCACATAGGCGCCGCCCGCCTTCAGCACTGCGAGGAGCGATAGCACCATCTCAAATGAGCGCTCAGCGAAGACCCCGACCAACACATCGGGCCCCACCGCCTTGCGGCGCAGGAACCGCGCCAGCTGGTTGGCCCGGCGGTTCACTTCGGCAAAGCTGAGTTCCTGGCCTTCGAACTCGAGCGCAATGGCCTGCGGCGTCTGTGCAGCCTGCAATTCGATCAACCGGTGCAGCCGCGTGCGATTGCCGTAATCCCGGCCGGTGTCGTTCCAGCCCACCAGGAGCTGCCGGCGCTCGGCCTCGGGCAGTATGCTCAGGCTACCGAGCGTGGATAAGGGCGAGCTTTCCAGGGCAGCGACGAGTTGCTCGAGCGCCGTGTGCAGGTAGTTGCAGATACGCCGTGGATCGATGGGCGACTGGGCCTGCGCCTCCAGCAGGAAACCATCGCCCAGGTCGTCGATGGAAAGCTCCAGCGGATAGTTGGTGCGCTCCTCGAACTTCAGCAGCTCGAGCCCCATGCGGCTCACCGCCGCGGCCATGGCGTGATCGGCGGTCTCGGCGACCTGGCCCCTGATCGTGAGGTGGCGGAAGTTGATGAGCGCGTTGAACAGCGGTGAATTGGCCGCGACGCCGCTGCAGCCCTGGGCAACGGCCAACGAGGCGTGTTCGTGGCCCAGGAGCTGCGCCATGCACGTGTGGGTCTGCCGGACGCCGTCCGCCACGCTGGTATCGCCCAGCCGCAGGCGTAGCGGCAGCGTATTGATGAACGGGCCCAGCACCCGTTCGGCACCCGGACCGGCCTGCATGCGGCCAAACAGCACCGTGCCGAACACCACATCATCGCGTCCCGAACATTGGGACAGCACTTTTGCCCAGGCGAGGTGGAAGAGGGTCGCGGCGCTGACACGCTGCTGATGAGCCACTGCGCGCAGGCGGGCTGCGAGCCCGGCCTCCACCGGGGCGCGGGCTTCGGCAATCGCCGCGGCATCGCCCTGCACGTCGGTGAGCCCGAACGGCACGGTTGGCTCGTCCACGTCCGCGAGCATGTCGCGGAAGAATGCGCGGTGCTGCTCTACCGGCACGCCCAGCCTCGACTGGGCGACGAAATTGCGGAACGGCAGCGGTGCGGGCAACTCGTCTGCCCGCCCCTGCAGGCACTCGTAGATCTCCTCACTCATCAATTCATCGGTGGTGTGATCTTCGAGCAGGTGGTGGTGGATACGCAGCATCACCCAGCGCGCGTTGGCCGCATCGCGCGCGATGTAGATGCGGATCACCGGCGCCTGGCGTACGTCGAGCCGGAAACGCCGGGAATCAAAGCGGCGCTGCAACTGCCAGGCGATATCGCCGCCGGCCGGATCCAATCCCACTTCCTCTACGATGAGCGGCACCCGGCGGCATACCACCTGCACCGGCTCCGCCAAGCCCTCCCACAGAAATGCGGTGCGCAGGATGTCGTGCCGGTCGATCACTCGCTGCAGCGCCTCGACGTAGCGATCGAGCAACTCGCGGTTGGCCGAGCCGAACACCGTCGTCACCAGGTAGGGATCGCCGACGCTGGCCATGCGGTGATGGAACAGCATTCCCTCCTGCAGTGGCGGCAGCGGGTAGATGTCCTGGATGTTGGCGGCGCCGCCCGGAATGGCCGCTACCACGTGCCCGATCTCCGCCGCGCTCAGCTTCAGCAGCGTCAGCATGTCGGGCGTGATCAATTTGCACCCGGGCGGAATCAGGTTGGGCGGCACCTCAATGTCGTCGCTCTCGGCCTTCACCGCGGTCGCCAGCTCGGCAATCGTCGGCGCCAGAAACAGGTTGCTGGCACTGATGTGCAGCCCCACCTTGCGCATCTGCTGGATGACGCTGATGACCAGGAGCGAGTGGCCGCCGAGTTCAAAGAAGTTGTTATGGATGCCGACACGCTCGAGCTGCAGCACTTCGGCCCAGATAGCCGCGAGCGTCTCCTCAGTCGGGTTGCGCGGCGAGACGTAGTCACCTTCTGAGACCGCGCGATCGGGCGCCGGCAGCGCGCCACGATCCAGCTTGCCGTTCTCCGTGAGTGGCAGCGCTGCCATGCCGACGAAGTGTGCGGGGACCATGTATTCGGGCAGGGCGGCGCGTAGCCGCACGCGCACCTGGTCGAGCAGGTCTGCTGGCGCATTCGCGGCCACGATGTAGGCCACCAGGCGCTTGTCCCCAGGAGTGTCCTCGCGTGCGATGACCGCAGCCTCAGCGATGGCCGGGTGCGCCGCGATCACCGACTCGATTTCCCCCAGCTCGATGCGAAAGCCACGGATCTTCACCTGATGATCGATGCGCCCCAGATATTCGATGTCGCCGTTGTCGAGGCGACGCGCCAGATCGCCCGTGCGGTAGAGGCGCGCCCCGCCTACAGTAGAGAATGGATCGGGAATGAAGCGCTGCGCGCTCAGCTCGGCACGGTTCAGGTAGCCGCGAGCCACGCCCGCGCCGCCAACGTAAATCTCACCGCTCACGCCGATGGGCACGGGTGCGCCGCTGTCCGAAAGAATATGCAGCTGCAGGTCTGGAATTGGCACACCGATAACGCTGCCCTGGCCCGAGCGCAGATCGGCCATCCGGATCGGTCGGTAGGTCACGTGCACGGTGGTCTCGGTGATGCCGTACATGTTCACGAGCAGTGGCCGTTCGTCGCCGTAGCGCTCGAACCAGGGCCGCAGGCTCTGCAGTTCGAGCGCCTCGCCACCGAAGATCACGTAGCGCAGCGCCATGTCAGCCCGCGGTTGCGCCAGCTCGGCCTGGACCAGCTGCCGGAACGCGGAAGGAGTCTGGTTCAGCACCGTGACCCGTTCGCGCACCAGCAGTTCGCGGAAGTCTTCCGGAGAGCGGCTGACCCAGTGCGGCACCACCACAAGCCGCCCCCCGTAGAGGAGCGCTCCCCACAGTTCCCACACGGAAAAGTCGAAGGCGTAGGAGTGGAACAGCGTCCAAACATCCTGCACGCCGAAGTGAAACCATTCAGCGGTGGCATCGAAGAGCCGCATCACGTTGTGGTGGGTGATCAGGGCGCCTTTGGGCTTGCCGGTCGAGCCAGACGTGTAGATGACGTATGCAAGATCAGCGGCTGTCGCCGCCGGCGCCGGGTTGCCGTCAGGACCGGAGCGGACCTCCTCCATGAGCACCCGCGACACGGACGTGCCCTGGAGATTTGCTGTCAGGCTCGCTTGCGTCACCACGACCTGCACGCCCGAGTCCTCGAGCATGAAGGCCACGCGATCCCGCGGATAGACCGGATCCAGCGGCAGATAGGCACCACCGGCCTTGAGAATGCCGATGATGCCGACCACCATCTCCACACCACGCTCGATGTGCAGGCCGACCAGCTGATCGGGTCGCACGCCAAGTGCACGCAGGCGGTGCGCCAGCAGGTTCGCGCGGCGATTGAGCTGCGCGTAACTCAGAATCTCATCCTGCCAGGCCAACGCTTCCGCATCCGGAGTGCGCTCGACCTGCCGCTCGAAGCGCTCATGCAGGCACGACACCAACGCCACCGGCGGCATGGCAGGCCTGCTGGCCCCTGATCGGGCCTGGGCAGCAGGCGCGCGCACTTCGACAGTGGCGTGTTTGTCGCTCCCTAACGGTCGCGCTTGCTCATCACTTACTGTCACTCATGGCTCCAGGAAACCAGCCGCCCACGCTCTGACTTCTTCCAGGAACTGGCGCCGGTGCTGCTCCAGTTCGAAGGTATGCGACGCCGTGGCAAGGAATCGTTCGGTACAATGCTGCTCATAATCTGCCAATTCCAGCACCCGGCCCAACTGACCGGCATGGTTATATTGCATCCGATCTTCAGCCGCACCCGTAAAAACCGCTAGCGCCCGCCCCTGCCTGGCGCAGATCGCCCGGAATGCAGCGCGCAACTGCTCCAGGGTCGGCAGCTCCCCGATCGTGAGCGAGCCCAGCAGCTGATCTTCCTCCGCGCGCTCGGCGCGTGGACCGGTCACCCGCCTGAACCTCTTGCGCAGCCATTCAACGTAGCGCGCTCGGTTGGTAAATTTCCGGAACAACTGGCGCACCCTGAAACCGCGATCCGGATAGACCGTCGGGTCCATGAGCAGCAGACCAATCACTCGCCGATCGGCCGGCGCAATCATCAGGGCATTATCTGCGCCCGAACAAAGCCCGGTCAGGACCAGTTCCGACGCACCCAGGCGGGCCTCCAGTATCTGTACGATATCCTTGTAGTCCGCCAAGAGGGAGGGCTCGCTTCTCAGTTCGGCCTTGCCCGCGCTATCGCCCCTGCCGGCCAGGTCGATGCGGAAGGAAATGAATCCCATTTTCGCCAGAGTTCTGGCGAGGCGGACATAAAGCCGGCCGGGACCGACCCGGTGCAGAAATCCGGAATTCAGGAAAACGAATACTGGCAGCTTGCCGGCGTGGTGCTGCGCCGAGGGCAGGGTCAGGATCCCAAAGAGCCGCGCGTCCGCCCCGAATCGCAGTACTTCTTCCCTCAAGGCTGCATCAGGCACGCGAACAGGCGCTCCAGTACCGGCTGTGGATTGATGACATTTTCCCCCAGCTGCCCCCAGTTACAAGGAAATGGCACTACCTCGGCGGCCACGCCTGGCGGCAGAAGAGGACCGGCCGCCACGGTATTGACGACGCGCAACCTGTCTTGTGGCACCCGCGCGTACACGCCTGCATCGAGTGACCGGAACTCGTCCAGCATCCGCTCGGAAGCGCGCCACCCCGCGATGTCGCGCAACCCTTCGCGGCGCTCGCTACGGCTCAACTTATAGTCGCCCCTGAGGCTTCGAGCCTGAGCGCTGCGCAGCGCCTGAATGTATCCTGCGCCATCGGCGAGCGGATCCCACAGCACCAGCTTTTGCAGTGCTCTCTCGGTTTCCATTGCGGCGCAGGCCAGGAGCGACGCAGCGCGCACCGCCAGGATGTGCACGTCGCTGCAGCCGGAAATATCGCGCCCTTCCCTGACGGCCAGCTCTATGTCCTTGAGCCAGTCGGCCATGGTGATTTCTCCGAGCTCGCCCATCGAATCTCCGGTGCCTCGATAGTCGAACCTGAGTACGTGCCGGCCCGCATCGGCGAGGGAGATCGCCAGTTTTCGAAGTGCACTGTGCGTGCGCGCCAGCTCTGAGAAGAGCGGCGGACAAATAACGGTCAATACCTGGCCATCGCCGCTGGTCGGCGGATGGTAACTCCCGAACAGCTGCTGGTTACCCGACCCAAAGAAGAAGGACTCCATCATGATTCCAATGAGAGCGGAATTCGTCTCCAAGTTGAACTGCAATTCACGAAACCGCCTACCGGGGCACGCTTCAATCCAGATCTCCGACCGGCACATCGCGGCGGCAAGCACTTCAGAATACCCGCGTAGTATGTCAGCGCGGTGCGGGGCAATGCCTCCCCAGTTGCCATCAATGGTCGGGGGCGTAGTAACCCGTCAGAACCGCGGTCACAGCAAACACCATGGCCAGCAGCGCAATCTCCGCAACCAGCGTCCGGCGCAGCGCGACGCCGCCATGCCCGCTGCGTGCAAGAGCCGGCACCAGGCGCCAGCGGTTGAACGCCGCAAGCACCATCAACAATGCAAATCCGACGAGCTTCGCCAGCAGCAGCTCGCCGTAGGGCTGGCGCAGCACCGCGAAGCCTGGTACGAGCCCCCATGCGAGGGCCAGCCCGGCCAGAGGCAGCACCGGCACCAGGAACACGGCGATTGCAGAAAATCGTCGCAAAGCTTGGTTTGCCGCAGCCTGCGATTCGTGAGCCAACACTAAATACAGCGGCGCGAGCGCGCCAAACCAGAATGCGACGATGCCAAGATGGACGGCCAGAAGTGGTGCCAGCACGGGCCGCCCCGGCGCCACGCTGGTGTGGCCCGTGAGCGTGAAGGCCAGGATAGCCAGCACCGAGCCGGCGAGGGCCAGGGCGCACCTTCGGCGCGCCAGTGCCGTGCCCAGCGGCGTCGGCAGCGGGAGCCCTGACATGACCAGCAGCAGACCGAACGCCTGCAGGCCGTGTGCCGCGCCACCTGATGACGCCAGAGCCAGCCACTGCAGGCCACCGTCGAACAATCCTGCGTAGTCACCCGCCATGCGCGCGGCTTCCAGTAATTGTTGCGCCAGGACCAGCATCGCGCCGACTGCCGCGGCGCGGCGTCCGAGCCGGGCGATGTGCCCTGCGCTGCGTGGCAGCCCTGCGCCCCACGCGGCCAGGAAAAAACTGGTGCCGCAGGCCTGGAACAGACTCAGGAAGCACGCGGCACGCACCGTCACGTACAGCGCGTCGGGACTCACCGGCCTACTTGGCCTGCAGCGTGAAGCCGAACGATCCGGAGGAGATATGCCCGTCGGCACTTAACGCGCGCCAGCGCACCAGATAGCTGCCCGCAACGAGTGGCGGCAACTCGATCACGAGACGCGCCTGCGGCGCGCCAGGCCGCGGAGTAAGCTTCTGCCGCACTGGATCGCCGCTCCTTTCCAGGGACAACGAGGTCAGCACCGCGGTCTCCGAAAAATCCAGCTGCAGTTGCGCAGGTGCGACGGCCAGCACGCTGGCGGCGGCAGGCGTGGAGCGCAGCAGGTGCGCGTGTGCACCGGCGGCCAGCGGCACAGTCAGGGCGCAGGCTGCCAGAAGCGCCAATTTGATTCCCGGGAACATCCGCGGCCAAGCATAGCTCAATCCCGGCGCGGGAGTGTCAGTCCCCGCCGCGCTGCTGAGGGCCGCGGCCTGCATAATATCGAAGCAAAGACTCCCGCCGATCGCCGGATCATCGGCGAGTTTAATGACGCACAATTAGTTAGATAGGGACATTCCCTCACACGCCGGGGCCGGTCGTCACGGTACGATGCACCCTCGACCGTGAGTGTTGAGTGCCCGGCCTTGGATCACTGGAGTGTGCTTACTTGCCAACGACTCCCGTGATGGTCAAGCGCACCTTCTTGATGGTGCTGCTCATCGGGCTGCAGACGGTCATGCCGGCAATGGTCGCGGTGGCCTGCCTGCTCACAGTGGCGAGACTGTGGCATATCCCCATCCATGCTAACCCGACCAAGCCACTCGTGGTAATGACGCTGTCGTGCCTGGCCCTGATTCACCCGCCACGCGAGCTGGTCTCACAGCTGCGGTGGCACGCGCCGACCGAGACGGTGATGTTGCTGGGTCGGTGGATACTACTGCTCGTGATCCTGTCTTTCGTCGCCATGGTCGACGGCGGCCTGGGCCAGTACCCCCGCGGCGCGGAACTTGCCTGGGCGCTGGGCACGCCGCTGCTCATGGTCGTTTCCCTGCTGCTCACGCACAGCGCCACACGCCGGGCAGTAACGATGGCCGTGCGCCCCCGCCGGGTCGTATTCGCAGGCTACAACCGCTCCAGCCTGATGCTCGCCGATTCGTTCGCGGCCCATCCGGATATTCGCCTCCACGTCGTGGGCTATTTCGACGATCGCGATCCAGTCCGCCTCAACGCGGCTGCGGGTACGCCGCTGCTTGGCAGGCTTAGCGAACTTGCGGGCTTCGTCAAGCGCAGCGGCGTCGACCTGGTGTTCCTATCCCTGCCGCTCGGCCATATCGCGCGGGTATCCGAACTGGTCGAGGACCTGCACGATACCACCGCCTCCATCTACTACGTGCCGGACCTCTTCGTCTACGACCTGATCAACGCTCGGCCGGTTGACCTCAACGGCATCCCGGTGGTGGCAATGCGCGAGTCACCACTGCACGGCTTCAACGGCACGACCAAGCGACTCATGGATTTCGTCATGGCTTTGGTGATCCTGGCGCTGGCGCTGCCGCTGCTGCTGGCGCTGGCGCTGCTGGTATGGCTGACTTCGCGCGGCCCGGTCATGTTCCGGCAGCGGCGCTACGGCCTCGACGGACAGGAGATCGTCGTCTATAAGTTTCGCACCATGACCGTGACCGAAGATGGCGGGGAAATCCGCCAGGCTTCCCGCGGCGATCCGCGCATCACGCCAGTGGGCGGCGTGCTGCGGCGCTTTTCACTGGACGAATTGCCGCAACTCATCAATGTCCTGCAGGGCCGAATGAGCCTGGTGGGTCCGCGGCCGCACGCGGTCGCGCACAATGAGCAATACCGCAAACTGGTCAAGGGCTACATGGTGCGCCACAAGATCCTGCCGGGAATCACGGGGCTCGCGCAAGTGAACGGCGCCCGCGGCGAAATCACCGATCTGAAGGACCTGGAACGGCGCGTGCGCTATGACCTCGATTACTTCAGGAACTGGTCACCGCTCCTCGATCTCAAGATCTTGTTGCTGACGGTCGCCAGGGTATTCCGCGACCGCAACGCCTTCTGACACCCGAACTGCCATGCATGACCGGCTTGCGCCGGTGGTTGTGGCAGCATAGGCGTTTAAGAGCAAGAGCCCGTCCCCGATGAGCCTGGCACGCAACACGCTGATCATCTTCCTGATGCGCCTCAGCAATCTCGGGCTGATGATGGTGGGCCCGATCCTGGTCGCACGGCTCCTGTCGGTCGACGGCTTTGGCATCTACCGGGAATTCCTCGCCTACACCGCCTTGTTCACGCCGATCGCCGGGTTCTGTTTTGCGCAGGGCCTGCAGTATTTCGTGCCCACCTATCCCAGCCACGCCTGGCAATTGGTGCGGCAGACCGTGACACTGACCGCCCTGGCGAGCATCGCGGTGGGCGTGGTGATCGGCGTGGCGGACTGGTCGCTGCAAGGCCGGCTGCTCGGCACTGCCGGCCCGAAAGTGTTGCTCTACACCGCGCTGTGCGTGAACCTCGATTTCTGGGAGCTCTACTGGTTGGGCGAGCAGCGCCCCACCCTGGCCTTTGCCTACACGTCCGGCCGGCTGATCACGCGGCTGCTGATTGTGGTCATCGTGGCCAGCCTGACTCGCAGTGCCCCGTCGATCATAAACGCCCTGATGCTGTTCGAGGCCATCCGTATCACATTGGCGCTGCTCGCGTGGCGCCTGCTGCGGCGGCACGAGCCCGCCGAGCGCGCGGACCTGTGGGCAGCGCAGCTGCGGTTCTGCGTGCCACTGGGTCTGTCCCAGATCATGGGCACCTTCAACAACAACATCGGCAGCGTGCTGATCGCACGCACGATCAATGCGGCCACGCTGGCGCAATACACCGTCGCCACATACGCGTTGCCGGTGCTGTACATGCTGCGCAATTCGCTTTCCGATGCGCTGTTGCCGCACATGGCGCGTGCGCATGCCGGCAAGGGAGGCGCGCCGCCGCTGGACCTGTGGCACCGGGCCAATACCCTGTTCGGCGTGCTGCTGGTGCCGGCCGCAGTGCTGCTGGCCCGCTACGCGCAGTTGATCGTGGTGACGCTGTTTTCAGACCGGTACCTGCCGGCCGTTGCACCCTTCCAGGTGTCCATGGTGTACGTGCTCTGCCTGACTGTGGATTTTGGCGTGGCGTTCCGCTTGCTCGGAAGGACGGCGGCGTTCCTGCGCAGCAACCTGATCGGCACCGCCGTGAACGTCGCGTTGCTCGCCCTGCTGCTGCCACGCCTGGGCATGTACGGCGCCATCGCGGCGCTCACCTTGCAGGATCTGGCCGTGCGCCTGTACCTGGGCTGGGTGCTGGCGCGGCACACCGATTCCACCATGGCCGCGGTGCTCGGGTTGCGGGCGCTCGGCCGCGTGCTGGTCGCCGCACTCGCAGCGCTCCCGCTGCTCGCCCTGCCGGTCGGTAGCGGCTGGCGCGACATTCCGCTGGCGACGGCGAGCGCTCTGGCCTATCTGGCCGCCTACACCGCCCTGTTGTGGCTGGTCGGCACGGCCGAGGTTCGCGAACTGCTCGGTGAAGGCAGCGCGCGCACGCGCGCAGTGCTGCGCCGGCAGGGGCTGTTGCGCGGGTCAAGGCGCGAGCGCTGAGCGCAGCGCGGGATAATTGCCCGCTCGCACTCCAGCCGCATATTCGCTCAACGTCGCGCCACGAAAATGAGCCGCGATCGCTGTGAACAGGATCTCCAGATGCGCGTACAGGCGTTCGATGGAAGCAGCCGTCGGGAGGACCGGGCTGCCGCCGGGCATGAATTCCGAGGAATGCAGGATGAACTCGATGTAGGGCGATCCTAACCGGGCATGCCGGCGCACCAGTCGCAGCAGTTGCGCCAGATTGTCCCCGTTGGGACGCAGCCACTGGCGACGCGCGGCCAGCCGCGCGAGGGGCGCCAGGGAACGCAGCGGCGTGTGCGCGAGCGCCGCGAGTAGCGGAAACGCAGGATCTATGGTCACGGGCAACTCCAGCAGGCCGTTCGCTGCCGGGCGCCGGGGCTCGGCCGGATCGATGTAATACGCCTGGGCCGGGTAGGTCCGGTAATCCGTGCCGCCTGACGCACCGGGGTCGCCCAGGGTCTGGCGCCACGACACGCCGGGCGTCACCGAACAGTCGACCTCATATCCGGATTTCAGCAGCATAGCGACATAACGCGCGTCGGTCGCCCAGCGCCCCGCGCGGTGACTGCGCATGCGCGTGCCGAAGCGGTCGGCGAGCAGCGCGGTCATGTAGTCCACCTTGCGCTCCATGACCGGGGCCGGATACTCGATCAGGAAGGGCTGGTGGTAATGATCATCTCCCGTCAGATCGTGAAGCGGGGGCGAATTCCAGGCATGCAGGTGCATGCCGATCTCACCTGTTCCGCGCCGCAGCAGGTCGCGGCCGAACTCCTGGAATTCGGGCGATTCGGCCATTTCATAATTGACGAGGTACGTGGGCCTGAAGCCGAATCGTTCGCTGAGCGACTGGAAGCGGGGCAGGAAACCGGCGTTGCGGGTCGTGATCTGCCTGGGCCGTGACCAGATCGAATCGCCCTCGGTATCGATGGTGATCAGGAATGCGGGCCGCGCGTTCGTCACTTTTCACCCGACGCCAATTGACCGCGGCGTTCCGCTGCCCGCACTCATGGCACCAAGCCTGAGCGTAACCGAATCACAGCGTCGCGTGCCAGCGAAAAGCCCAGCGCAACGTCAAATTGCAAATTGTCTCCGTAGAATTCCGCATTGACAAGCCAAGGGCCTGCGTCCCTAGACTGTCGCCATTACCATTAGACTTCGTCAAAGAGCCCAAATCCCATGAATGTTTACCGTTGCCGGGTACTTCTCGCCGCGCTGCTGGCCGGCGCTGCCATGCTGCCGCTCCATCCTGCGCGCGCTGCCGACGTTGCCTATGCGGTGCAGCCCGGTGATGTGTTATCCGTGTCGGTCTGGAAAGAGCCGTCGCTTCAAGGGCCGGTGCTGATCCGACCTGACGGTGGCTTTTCCTTTCCGCTGGCGGGCGAGATGGACGCCCGCGGCCGGAGCGTGGCGGAGCTGCAGAAACTGCTCACCGATCGCCTGAAGCAATACATCTCCGACCCAGTGGTATCGGTGTCCGTGCAGGAGGTGAAGGGCAACAAGGTCTACGTCCTGGGGCAGGTCAACAAGCCGGGTGAATTCGTCGTCAATCCCAGCGTCAATGCCATGCAGGCACTCAGCATGGCCGGCGGCCCCAACGCATTCGCCAACACCGCTGGCATATTCATCATGCGCCGCGGGAATGACGGCGCCCAGACTGCAATTCCCTTCCATTACAGCGACGTGCTCAAGGGCAGGCGCCTGGAAGAGAACATCGATCTGCACAGCGGCGATATCGTGGTCGTGCCATGAGCCGGCACTCGCCGCTCGGGGCGTCGGCCTGGGTTTGCGCGCTGTTGCTTTGTGCGGCCTGTGCTGTGCGCGCCGCGGACCAGAGCTTCGATCCGCGCCTGGAAGCAGGCGGCCTGCATGACAGCAACCTGAGGCTGGTATCCCCGCCGCTCGAAGACGGGGTCACCGGCGGCTATATCGACGCGCTGGCTACGTGGAGCGCACTAACGCCGCTCACCGAATTCACACTTACGCCGCGGGTGCGCGCCACACGTTATTCCGGCAGCGGCGAGAGTGGCACGAGCAACGGCTATCTCTCCGGCAAGCTCGTGCACCGCCTGGTGCGCGGACGCTTGGGGCTGGCGTTCGATCTGTCGAAACAGGAGGTGCTGAGCGCTGAGCTGCTGAATGCCAACGGCGGCAATGATCTTGGCTCACCCGGCACGGGCAGCGCCGGCCTGGCATTCAGGAACAACAAGGCGCTGTTCACCAGGGTGCAACCCACCGCTCGGTTTACGCTCGGGGCGCGCACGCAGCTGCTCATTGATACGCAGCTGGCACGTGTCGATTACGATCAGAATGTCGCCTTGGTGCAGAACAACTACACCGATGTCTCCGGTTCGTTCGGCCTGTCGGTCCAGGCCACGCAAAGATTGCGCTGGGTCGCCAACCTGACGGCGGACCGGTTTACGCCGACCGCCGGCAACCAGGATGCCAGCAACCTGGGCGCCAATGTCGAGCTGTGGCACGAGCAGTCGCAGTTGCTGCGCGCCTTTGTCCGCATGGGTGCCGTGCGCACGCAGTTCCCTGGCAGCAACCTGCCCGGTGACACCAACGCAAATGCCGGCCTGGGCGTGCAGCGCGATTTCGCCACCGGGCAACTGTTCCTGCAGGCCACCCGCCGCGTGGACGCGAGCAGTCTGGGGCAGGCCGTGTTGCGCGATGAACTGAACCTGAACCTGACCAAGTCGTTGAGTGAGCACGTGTTGCTTGCACTCAGCGCCGTCGGCGTACGGACGGGGCCGGTCGGGAGCAACTCGGCAATTGGCAAGCAACACTACAATGTAACCTCGGTGGGTGGAGAGTGGCGCGTGCGGCGCACCGTGAGCCTGGTGGCGCGCTACCAGTACGCCGCTGGGCATTTCAACAATAATGCCCAGTCGCCCGATTCCAACGCGGTGTACAGCGGGGTAGTTTTTGAACCGCACCGGCGCAACTGACGCCCCGCTGGAAACCGAACCCGGGACGCCCGTCCGCGGTCCCGCGAGGCGCGTCACACTTCGTCCTGCCACCACTGGCCGGCGCCACTTGGCCGACTAGGTATTAACGTGCATCATGCCCGGCCGTACTGGCGGCCCTAGGAATCCGAATCTCATGGCGAACGAGCAGACTGAGACCGCAGGCTTGCCTGACGTAGCCGGGATTCTGCGCCGCCGCCGCATGCCAATGATCGCCATCGGCGCGCCGATCGCACTGGCAGCGCTGCTGATCGCGCTGCTTTCGCCGCGCCTGTACCGATCGCAGGCCACACTGGCCATCGAGGAGGCGCGCCTCCCGGGCATCGGCCAGACGAGCACGACCCAGAATCAGAACTACGCTGACCAGTACGTCAGGGATCTTACCGACGAAGTGCTCGGCACCAGCAGCCTCACTACGATGCTGCGTGCGAGCGGCAGCCTGCCTGCCGACGACGCCGCCGCCGCCGGGCGCGAGGCCCTGACCAAGGCACTGAACCGTCGCATCACCGCCAAGGTCTTGTCCGACCAGGTGCTCGACCCCCAGACCGGACGTGAACGCACGATCATTACTGCGCTCCAGATCCGCTATAACGGGCGTACGCCAGAGGCTGCGCAGGCTGGCGCACAGTGGCTGGTCGACGCCTTCGTTGCAGCGGACCGCCGCCTGCGCCAGAGCCGCGCTGAAAGCTACGACCGCTTTCTGGCCAGCGAAATCGAGCGGCGCCGCAACCAGGTCAACGTCGCGGACAAGCTGCTCGCCGATTTCAAGCAGCACAATATTGGCCGCCTCCCGGAACTGAACACGCTGAACCTCGAGTTCAAGGATCGCGCCCAACGCGACCTAGACGACTATCAGGCGCAGTTGCGCACGCTGGTCAATGAGCGCTCCTTCGTCGATCAGCAGCTCCAGCAGGTGGCGACCCAGGGCGCCGGTGCGCAGCGCCTGCAGGAACTCGAAGACACGTACCGGCAGCGATTGCAGACCTACGACCCCAGTCATCCGGACATGCTGGCGCTGCAGCGTGAGATCGACGAGCTGCGCAACGGTGCGGCCCAGCGCGGCGGCACGCTGGGTCAACAGCTGGCCACGCAGCGCGATATCCTGGCACAGGCGCGCCTGCGCTATAACGACAATCATCCGGACGTCGTGCGGCTGCGGGCCAACATCGCGGCCCTTGAGCAGCGCATCGCTGCCGGCGAGCCCGCAGATACGCGCAGCACGCCGATGTCAGCCACCGAACTGCAGCTGCAAACCCAGCGCAACACGCTGGACACCCAGATCGCCTCGCTCCAGAGCCAGATCGGCGACGCCCGGGCGCGGATAACCACCGTGCAGACGCAGCTCGAGGCCACGCCCCAGGTCGAGCGCGAGTATTCGGTCCTCAACCAGCAGTTGACTCTGGCGCGGACGAGCTTCCAGGACATCATGCAGCGCAAGATCGACAGTGACGCCAATCAGTCCGCGATCGGCTCGGGGTCCTCCGACGTGTTCCGCGTCACGGAGCGGCCCACGCTGCCCGACTCAACCGCGACCTCGCGCTGGCTGGCGGTGCTCATCATCGGGTTTGGCGGGGCGATTTCGCTGGCGATCGGCGCCGGCATGGTCGCCGAGCTGCTGGATGGCACGGTGCGCGGCGCAGGCGACATCCGCCAGGTGCTGGGCGTGGTGCCGCTCGGCAGCGTCCCGGAGATCCAGGATGCCGCCAGCCGCGAAGCACTGCGGCGACAGTGGCTCAGACTGTCGGGCAGCGTGGTGCTCGCGAGCGCGGTGCTGTTCTTCATAGGCCAGAAACTTGCGAACTGAATCATGAGCATCATCGAAAGATCGTTGGAGAAGATCGCCTCGAGGCGCGCGGCCGCGAACCAAGGACTGGCGCGCCCCTCGAAGCGCAACAACGCCGCCGAGATTGCCGCCGCGCGGCAGTACCGACGCACGACCATGAATCCGGCGGCCCTGGAATACAATAAGATTCTGGTGGACAAGTCCGATCCGTACGCAGTCGCGGCCTACAACATCGTGCGCACGCGCCTGCTGCAGCGCCTGGCGGCCAACAAGTGGAGCAGCGTAGCGGTGACCGGCTCGCAGCCGGGCGAAGGCAAATCGCTGACCGCCATCAATCTGGCGATTGCCCTGGCCCGTGATGAGAATACCTGGGTGTATCTGGTCGATATGGACCTGAAACGCCCCTCGGTGGCGACGCAGCTCGGACTGGAGGTCGAGCAGGATCTCAGCGACTACCTGCGCGGCACGGCGCAGATCGAGGACGTTATCTACGATCCGGGCATTCCCCGGCTAGCCGTGCTCCCCAACCGCTGCGCTGCCGAGCACCCTTCCGAACTGCTCGGCTCGGCGCGGATGGATGCGCTGGTGGAACACCTCAGATCCGAGCGCCCCAAGCGCGTCATTATTTACGATATGCCGCCGCTGATGAGCTCGGACGATGTGCTCACCTTCGCCCCACGCGTCGATGGCGTATTGATGGTCGTTTCGGAAGGCACCACCGACCGCAAGTTGCTTCAGGCCGCGCGCCATGTGCTCAGTGAAATGAATCTCATCGGCGTGGTGCTGAACCGCTCCTCTTCCCGCGGTGAGACCGGCTACGGCTATTACTGACAGCCTGCACGGACGCAGTGCGGCAAGCCGGATGCGACGCCCGTGAGCGCCCGGCGCCTGTGCATTGTCGGGATGGGTGCCGACACCTATGGCGTGCTCGCGGGCGATGCTGCGGTCGCGTTCGTGGGCGGTGAGGCGGTCCAGCAGGTGCTGCTGGCGCGAGCCTGGCGCGAACTGGGTATCGACGTAAGTATGGTGCTGCCCGACAGCCCCAGGCCCGGCGAACACCTGGTGGACGGAATCCGCGTCATTCCGGCATTCCGCTCCGCGGCCGGCATTCCCTTGGTGCGCTTCCTGCACCCGCGCCTGACCGGCACCTTTGGCGCCCTGCGTCGCGCCGATGCCGACATCTACTACCAGTCGCCTGCCGGCGCCGCCACCGGCTACGTGGCCCATTTCTGCCGGCGCCACCGGCGTCGTTTCGTATTCCGAATTGCCTCGGACGCCAACTGTATCCCCGGCCAGCAGCTCATTCGCCTGTGGCGGGACCGCAAGATCTTTGAATACGGCATGCGCCACGCCACCCTGGTCGCCGCCCAGACCCGGCGTCAGCAGGATTTGCTCCGGCGCAATTACGGACTCGACAGCAGGCTGATCAACATGGTGGCAGAACCGGCTATGCTGCCCGAACCCGGCGCGCAGGACATTGACGTGCTCTGGGTCGGCAGTTTCCGGCCGGCCAAGCGCCCCGAAGCCCTGCTCGAGCTCGCACGCCAGCTGCCCGCGCTGCGCTTTGCGCTGGTGGGTGGCTGCTCCAGCGACATGGCGGGCTACTTCGATCGGGTGACCGCCGCGGCCAGGCAGCTGCCCAACCTCACGGTCTATGGTGCTGTTCCCTATCAGCAGGTTGGCGCCCTGTTCGACCGCGCCAGGGTGCTGGTGAACACCTCCACCATGGAAGGGTTTCCGAACACGTTTCTGCAGGCCTGGATGCGTGGCATTCCCGTGGCCACAACCTTTGATCCGGACGGCGTCGTGGACCGCCGCCGGCTCGGTGCGACTGCCGGTAGCCCGGCTGAACTGGCGCCGGCCATCGCGGCGCTTGTCGCCAACGAGGCCGCACGCTGCTCGGAAGCAGCGCGCATACGAGCCTATGCGATGCGGGAGTTCTCGGCGACCACGATCGCGCGCCACTACCTGGAGCTGCTGCCGGACTGAGCCATGCCAGAGCCGATCCTATACCGCAACAGCATGCCCGTTGTCCTCGCCCAGGCCCTGCAGGCGCTATTGCCGGCCGCGGCGACTGCAGCAGCACTGGCGCTGAGCGCACGTTATTTTGGCGTACCGTTCGACGGCCAGTACGTCGGCCTGGCCGCCGTTGCCGCCGCCCTCGCCATAGGCATCTTTGGGCGCCCGCGCGCTGCCAGCTATTACCTGACGACCCCACGCCCTGTAGCAATGCTTAACGTCGCAGTCAAATGGGTAGTGCTGCTGGGCACACTGCTGCTGATCGGGTATTTCCTAAAGGTCTCCGCACACTATTCGCGGCGCGTGATCGGCTTGTGGATTCTCGTCGCACCGCTCACGCTCGCGCTGATAGAGACGCTGCTGCACCGGTTGATGCGCCGGCTGCTGCTGGATCGCGGCAATGCGCGTCGCACCGTGCTGGTCGGCTACAACGACCTGAGCCGCGACCTGGCGCGGCGGCTGGCCAGCATGTCCGTGCACGTGCACGGTTTCTTCGACGATCGCAGCACGCGCCGCCTCGGCGCCCCACACGGTGAACGACTCCTGGGCAATCTGAAAGACGTGACCGGGTACATCAAGCAACAGTCGATCGACGTCATCTTCATCGTGTTGCCCATCCGGCACATTCCGCGCGTCCTCACGATCGTCGACGAACTGCGCGACACAACGGCCTCGATCTACTACGTGCCCGACATCCACGTTTTCGACCTCATTCAGGCGCGCACCTCGGACGTGATGGGTATCCCGGTGGTGGCGATGTGCGAGACGCCATTTTCCGGGTATCGTGGCGTCACCAAGCGGCTGCTGGATCTTGCGCTGGCCTCGCTCGGTCTGCTGCTGATCGCGCCACTGCTGGCGGCCATCGCGCTGGCTGTCAGGCTCAGCTCGCGTGGACCGGCAATATTCCGCCAGCGGCGCTACGGGCTCGACGGTCAGTCCATCGTGGTCTACAAGTTTCGCTCGATGTTTGTGACGGAAGACGGCCCGCAGATCGTGCAGGCGAGCCGCAACGACCCGCGGATTACGCCCGTGGGAAGATTCCTGAGACGCTTTTCGCTCGATGAATTGCCGCAGATCATCAACGTTATCCAGGGGCGCATGAGCCTGGTCGGTCCGCGACCCCACGCAGTGGCCCACAACGAGGAATACCGCAAGCTCATTAAGGGTTACATGGTGCGCCACAAGGTACGGCCCGGCATCACCGGCTGGGCGCAGGTAAATGGCTGTCGTGGCGAGACCGCGGACCTGGCCGACATGCAGGCCCGTATCAACTACGATCTCGAGTACCTGCGGCGCTGGTCAGTGGCCTTCGATCTACGCATTCTGGCGCGTACTGTAATGATGGTGATCCAGGACAAGAAGGCCTACTGAGCCTTGCCCGGCCAACGCAGTCTCCGCAGCGCCACCGTACTACGGTAGTGGCGTTATGCGCATGACGGCGTGTTCAACGGCATCGCTGATGAAAATCTGACTGCTGGCCGCGTCCACGCTCACACCGAAGGGGCTGTTCAGGCCGCTGTTCGCCGGATTGCTGCTCCCGAGCTGGGCGCCGATTCTGGCCGGCGACCCCACCACTGTGCTCACCACGCCGGTGCTGGAAACCTTGCGCACGGCGTGATCGTTCTGATCCGTGACGTAGAGACCGCCGGGCTGGCCCGCGGTGGCGGTGCCATCCAGCGCGATCTGCAACGGCAGGGCGAACCTGGCCGTCGCCGCATCGCCGTCGCTGGAGCCACAGCTGGCGCCACCGGCGAGGGTTGCTGCGGTGTAAGTGGAGTTGCTGACATCGATCGTCCGTATCGCGCAGTTGCCGCGATCGGCCACGTACAACACATGGTTGAGGTCATCGAGCGCGAGGCCCACTGGGAAGTTGAACTGCGAGCTGGCTCCAGACCCGTTGACCAGACCCGGAGTGCCGTTGCCGCCGATCAAGGTCACGGCACCACCCGCCATCAGGTAGATATTGTGATTGCCGGTGCTGGCAACATACACGTTGCCGGCAGCATCCACGGCGACACCGCCCGGCAACTTCAATACCGCGCCCGCATCGGCCACCTTGCTGACCGACCCGCCGGCGATCCGGCGGATGCTGTGATTTCCGGTGTCCGCCACGTAGAGGGCGCCGGCGGCAAAGGCCAGGGCCGTCGGATTATTGAACTGCGCCGTGGCCAGGGCCCCGTTGGTCGTGCCCGCGACACTCGGGGTGCCGGCATACAGGCTGACGTAGCCGGTGTCCGTCAGCGGCTTGGCCAGATCGATCACGCGAATGACGTCGTTCACACTGTCGGCGATGTAGAGCTTCTGGCTGGCATCGACGGCCAGGCCTTTGGGATCGTTGAAGAGGCTACCCTCCGCCTTGCCATTGACGTAGCCACGTGCGACCGGACTGCCGGCCAGATTGGCCACCAGGCGCGTGCTGACCGTGATGTTATCGACGAGATTGCTTGTGTAGTCGGCGACTACCAGGCGATCGCCCGCTGCTGTGGCGGCGATGCCCTGCGGGCCATTGAAGCGCGCCGCCGTACCCACTCCGCCGCCCACACCGGCACTGCCCGGATTCCCGGCGAGTGTGGTAATGAACAAGGGATCCGCATTCGGCAACGCCAGATCGACCTTGCGGACGGTGTGACTGATGGCATCTGTCACGAACACGGCATTGGCCACCGCGGAATAGATCAGGCCATCGACCGAACCGAAACTCGCCGTGGCCAGGTTACCGTCGAGACCCGCCGTGATGGCGGCCTGTCCGGCCAGTGTCGTGACGGCATCACCACTCAGGTCGAGCTTGCGCACGATCGCATTACCCGAATCGGCCACGTATAGCACCAGATTGGTCGCATCAGCGCTGATGCCGACGGGGTTGTTGTAGCTCGAGGTGGCCAGCGTGGCGTTGACCGCGCCCGGCGCAGCGGTGCCGGAAAGATCGGTGACCGGAAACCCGGCCGCCGGGGTGAGATCAATCTGGCGGATCTTGTTGTTGCCCCCATCGGCGACATACAGCGTCGCGCCAATGAGCGCCAGCCCCACGGGGCGATTGAATCCGGCCCCGCTGCCGCCGGCGATTGTCAGCACGTTGCCGAGGACATCGATACGCCGCACGGCATTGTTAGCCTGGTCGGCCACGTAGACGTTGCCGCTGGCATCAACCGCCACGCCGCGTGGAATGTTGAACGTAGCCACCGAGGTGCCCGCGCCATCGATCTTGCCCGGCACGCCAGGCTGCCCCGCAATCGTCGTGACTGTGCCAGTCGAACTGATCCTGCGAATCGTGTGATTGCCGGAGTCGGCGACGTAGGCATTGCCAGCTGAGTCCAGGGCCACACCTGCAGGGGAATTGAACTGGGCCGTGGCGCCGTTGCCATCCACGTTGCCCACGCCACCGATATGGCCGGCCAGCAGCGAGAAGCTGCCAGGCGTGACGCGCAGTGTCGAATCCGCGGAACTGAGCGGCGTGGCGCTCGCGCCGTTGCTGACGCTCACGCCGTACGTGTCGGCGTCCATGGGGGCCGTCGCCTGCGCGATGTCGAAGTGATTGCCGACCGCCCCGGCCACATCGATGCCGTTCCTGCGCCACTGGTAGTTCACGGCGGTGGCGGCGCTATCGACGGTCGCCACGAATGAAACCGGAGCGCCCTCGCCGACCGTGACCGCGCCCCCCGGCACGACCTTCACGGAGGTAGGCGCCACTTCTACCGGCTTAACGTGCAAGGTCACGGAATTCGAGGTCACCGGCGGGGGCAGGCCGTTGCTCACAGTGACGCTGAAAACGGCGTTGTCGTCAGCGAGTGAGGCCGCCGCGACCGTATAGCTTGAGCTGTCCAAACCCACGGGGGCGGCTCCACGAAACCACTGGAAATGCAGCGGTGCCGTGCCACTGGCTTCCACCGCGAACGTGGCATCGGTTCCCGCCAGCACAGTCAGGTCATGCGGTTGCGTGCGGATGGATGGCGCGGCCGGCTGCACAGTCAGAGTCGCAGCCACGCTGGTAGCGCTGCCCGCATCGTTGGTCACAACGACCCGAAACTTGCTGCCGCTATTGCCCTGCTGCGCCACCCACAGCTTGAAGCTATTGCTGCCCGTAGCGCCAACGATGTCGGTGTACACGGTGCTACCCGCCTGCTCAGACTGCCATTGATAGGCGAGCGGCGCGCTGCCGGTAGCCTGCGCAGTGAAGTCGGCGGAAGCCCCATCGCCGACGGAAATGTCTTGCGGGGGCGTCGTGATGACCGGAGCAATCGGAGTAACGGACAGCGTCGCCGCCGCACTATTGGTACTGCTTACACTGTCGGTCACCTTGACCTTAAAGGAGGCACCGTTGTCAGCAGGATACGCGGCCGTGAAGCTGTAGGTCGCCGCGGTAGCGCCGGTGATGTTGGCAGCATTGCGCATCCATTGGTAGCTCAGCGTCCCGGTGCCTGCGGCCACCACCGTAAAGCTGGCCACAGCGCCGTCGGCAACAATGACGCTGGATGGCTGCGTGCTGATCATTGGGGCGGTCGCACCTCCGCCGCCACCGCCGGCGGAACCCCCTCCGCCCGCACATGCGGAAAGGAGCAGCAGCATGCACACTTTGATGGCGCGGACCGAAAATGAATTCATCGAAGGACACCGGTTGCAATGAAATAAACGCGATTATCGCTGACGTGCGCAAGGATTGGTTAAGGGCTGCGCGCCCGGCGGCGACGCCAACTGAGACGTATTTCACGGATTCCATCGCCCGACGCCTGCGCAAGGGGCAGTTCGCCGGGCCGAACCACAAGCGTCGTGCGCGGAAGGGTTGCCCGCGCCACGCTCGAATGCGGCAAGCCGCGAGCCGCCCACTTCTGGTCCGCGACCGTTAGTGTATCCTCACCCGTTGATCGCCGGACCTGCGATCGCGAAGCCGACGCAACCATGCCCATTCTCATTGGCCTGATGCTTGCCATAGACATGGCGGTCGATGTCCTGCAACTGGACGTCAGCGCCGGACCCGGGCTTAGCCTCAAGAATGCCATGCTCTACGTGCTGGCCGGCGTCATTGCGCTCCGCTTCGTGACGCGGCGCGACGGCCGATTTGAACTGCCGCGGCTCCAGATCGCCTTCATGCTGCTGATCGGGTATGCGATCGTCACGTGGTTGCTTGCCTGGCAGGTGATCCAGTACGACAACTACCCCGGCGCCGATAATGGCATCCTCCTCAAGGCCACGCTGGCGGATTACTACATCTTCTTCCTGGTGTGCTTCTACGGCCTGCGCTCGGTGGATGACGCGACCAAAGCCCTGAGCGCACTGCTACTTGTCTGCGCGGGCGCCAACCTGATTACGGTCGCGGATACGCTGGGCCTGACGCACTTTGGCCTGATCGACGTCCGCGATGACGGGCGCGTCGAGGGCGCACTTGGCGAAGCCAACCAGTACGCGGGTTTCCTGTCATTCCTCATCCCCCTGTACGCCGCCGCGGCGTTTGTGTCGCGCGCGTCTTGGCGCCTGGTCTGGCTCGCTTGCGGAGCGCTGGCGATGCTCGCCATGCTCACGACCGTATCGCGCGGCGGTTTCGCTGCATTGCTTGGCAGCGCCGTGGTCGGAGGCTACGTGTTTCGCCGCCACATCGCCCTGGGGCGCATTCTCGGTTGGGGCGCCCTGGCCATCACGGCGGTGCTCATTCTGCTCTTCGCCGTCAGCGGCACGATGCGCAGCCTGATCATGGACCGGCTGTTCAATGAATCGACCCACGGGAATGTCACAGATGGCCGGGACGAGATTTGGCTTAATACGCTCTCTCTCTTCATGAATCATCCGGTGACGATGATCACCGGCTACGGCTGGCGCGTCTATTGGTCGAAGCCGCATGTCTATTCCCCGCACAACACGTATTTGAACTACTGGTTCAACCTGGGCCTGCCGGGCCTGGGCTGCCTGGTCTTCATACTGGGATCTCTCTGGTCGACGGCGAAGTCTGCCTCGTTTGCCTGCGCCGACGAGCGCGTGCGCTACCTGCTCATCGGTTTCTGTTTCGGTCTGGTCGGCATTTTCATCAGCATCTTCTTCGTGGAACTGTATACGCCATGGCCCTACCTGTGGGCCTTCTTTGGCATCGCGATGCGCCTGGCGCTGACGGCACCGCACGCCGCCGGCAATAGCAGCGGCGCTGCAGCGGCGAAACCGGAGTCAGCCCATTCGTCGCGCACGGACACCTACGGATGGCGCGCAGTCCGGGACTCCGCGGGGCCGGCGTGAGGGGCCGGTAGGTCAGCGCGGCCAAGCTTACTGATTGACGAGCTCGCGATACACCCTCGTCATATTGCTGCTCAGCGCGCGCAATGAAAATTCCTGCTCCGCCCACGCCCGTGCCCGGGCGGCGAGCGCGGCCCGGTAGCCTGGCACGGTGAGCATTTCCACGATCGCGCTCGACAAGGCTGCGGCATCTCCGCTCGGCACGACACGGCCCACTTGGCCATCCGGAACGATCCGTTCGTTGTCGGCGACGTCCGTCACGATCACAGGGCAACCGCAGGCCAGGCTCTCCAGCACGGCATTGGGAGTGCCTTCGAATAACGATGGCAGCACCGTCAGGTCACAGGCCGAATAGAGCTGCGGCAAGTCGGTGCGATTGCCCAGAAACTGGCAGGCGGATCGCAAGCCCAGTAAGTCGACCGCGGCTTGCACATCCCGGGCGTACTGCGCGGATCCGTGCTTGCCGCCCGGCAAGATATCGCCGACGAACAGAAAACGCGCCGCGGGCACCGCCTCCAGAACCGCGCGCGCCGCGCGCAGCAGCAGCAAATGGTTCTTCTGCGGCTTGAGGCTAGCGAACATGCCGATCACCGGTGTATCGGCGGCCAGGCCCAGTGCCGCGCGCGTGGCGGCGCCATCCACGGGCCGGAACCGCGTCGTGTCAACACCGTTCCGTACTATCCGATAGTGCTCCGCCGGGAAGCCCAGAGCGCGGCGGTTGAAATCCGCCCCGGCCTGGGAATTGGCGACGATGCAATCGAAGCAGCCGCGGGCCAGGCGGTAGGCAAGGCGTTGAATCCGGCTGATCTCGTACGACGCATTGCGTTCCGAACCCACCACGGCGCGTACACCGGCCAGCCGCCCGGCCAACGCGCAGGCGATTTCAGCATCGAACAGGTAGCCATGGACCACGTCGATCCGCTCTGCCCGCAACAGGCGTGCCAGCCGCGGCACCACGGTGGCATCGAACCGCCAGTGCTTCCTCAGGATGTGCAGGCGTTCCGGGTGTTGCAGCCGGCCAGCCTGCGGCACGTACGTCGACAATGAGCACAACTGCAGGTCCAGCAACGCCGGATCAATGCTGTTGGCCAGTTCCACGGCCTGGGTCTCGGCGCCACCATAACCAAGCGCGCTGATCACCACCATGACACGCACCGGTGCGCCTGTTCCCGGTGCGACCTGCAGATTTGTCATGCCGCGAATGATAGCCGCAGAGGGCGGTGCCCGCCTGCGAGCCGCCCCGCTGCCCGGAAAACCATGAATCGTGCACGCCGGGGCGAGGATACGGTTGACGTATCATACCAACGTGCGCCCCGCTCCCGCCGGAAGGACCACGCTTGCCCACGCTGCTCTCGATCAACAACTACCACTACTACCGCGGTGGCGCCGAGACCGTGTTCCTCGAGCACAACCGGATGTTCCGCGAGCTGCACTGGGAAGTCGTGCCGTTCGCAATGTCGCACCCGAAGAACCTGCCCACGCCGTGGTCGAAGTTCTTTGTCGACGAGCTCGAGTTCGGCCACCAATACAGCCTGCCTGACAAACTGCGCCGGCTGCCGAAGGTGATCTACTCCTTCGAGGCGCGCGCCAAACTCTCGAAGCTGCTGGGACTGACGCGCCCCGACGTGGCGCACGGCCACAACATCTACCATCATATTTCCCCATCGATACTCGGGTTGCTGAGACGCCGCTCGATCCCGACCGTGCTGACGCTACACGACCTTAAGATTGCCTGCCCCGCCTACTCAATGCTGGCGAGCGACGGCATCTGCGAGCGATGCCGGAGCGGGCGCCTGTACAACGTAGTGGCCCACCGCTGCATCAAGGACTCGCTGGCACTGAGCCTCGTCGTCATGCTGGAGGCCGCGCTGCACAAGCTGCTGGGCTCCTACCGTCATTGCGTCGACCGCTTCGTGGTACCCAGCCGCTTCTACATCGAGAAATTCGCCGCCTGGGGCTTTCCCTCGGCACAGTTCGTCCATGTCCCGAATTTCATCGAGCCGGCGCGCTACCGCCCCGAATATTCGCCCGGCAGGCACTTTCTCTACTTTGGGCGCTTGTCGCGCGAGAAGGGCGTGCGCACGCTGATCGAGGCCGCGGCCCGGTGCGGCGCGCCCCTGGCGCTGGTGGGCACCGGACCGCAGGCCGATGAGTTGCGCGTGCTCGCCCGCCAACTCCAGGCGCGGGTTGAGTTCCTGGGGTATCTGACCGGCGACGCTTTGCACGATGCGATCCGGAGTGCGCGCGCCGTGGTGCTGCCGTCCGAATGGTACGAAAATGCGCCGATGAGCGTGCTCGAAGGGTACGCGCTGGGCAAACCCCTGCTGGGCGCTCGCATCGGTGGCATACCCGAGCTGCTGCAGGAGGGCCTCACCGGCCGCTCGTTCGAGAGTAGTAATGTCGATTCGCTGGCAGGCGCACTGCAGGACTTCATGGCACGACCGGCCGCCGAACTGCAGGAGCTCGGCCGCAATGGGCGCCAATGGGTTGAGAATGAATTCAGCGCGGCGCGGTACGCCGACAGTATCCGCGCGGTCTACCGCGGCTTGGGTGTGCCAGTCGATGCGCAGCCGACGGGCGCGGTCGCGTAACGGGGTGCCAGGGCGATGAGAGTCATGGTGCTGGGAATCCGTGGCCTGCACAAGGTGCAGGGCGGTGTGGAAACGCACGCCGCACATCTGTATCCGCGTCTGGCAGAGCTCGGGTGCGAAGTGGACGCGATCGTCCGCTCGCCATTCGTGGCGCGAAGCGAACGTGAGTTCGCTGGCGTACGGCTACGCCGGCTGTGGGCCCCGCGCCGCTCCGGGTTCGAAGCGCTGGTGCATTCGGTACTCGGCGTGATGTACGCCGGCATTGCGCGTCCCGACATTCTGCACATCCACGCGATTGGGCCCGCCATCGTCACGCCCATCGCGAGGCTCCTGGGGCTGACCGTAGTGGTGACCCATCACGGCATGGACTACGAACGTGAGAAGTGGGGCGGATTCGCGCGCTGGATCCTGCGGCTGGGCGAGCGCGCCGGCATGAAATCATCGCAGGCGCGCATCGTGATTTCCAGAACCATCCTGGACGCAGTCGCCAGGCGCTACCACATTGACGCGCAGCTGATCCCCAATGGCGTGCCGCTTGCCGGCGAAGCGGCCGGATCCGAACACGTGCAGCGGCTCGGCCTCGAGCCGGGACACTACTACCTGCAGGTAGGCCGGTTGGTGCCGGAGAAACGCCAGCTCGATCTGATCCAGGCCTACGCGAGCCGGAAGCGCGGCTGGCGCCTGGCGATCACCGGCTCCCTCGACGGCAGTGAATATGCCGCGCGCGTTGCACAATGTGCCAGCGTGGATGGGTTGGTGCTGACTGGGTACCAGAGCGGCGAATCGCTCCGGCAGCTCTATGCCCACGCCGGCGCCTTCGTCCTGCCCTCTTCACACGAAGGCCTGCCGATCGCACTGCTCGAGGCGCTGAGCCACGGCTTACCCGCTCTGGCCAGCGACATCCCGGCGAACGTCGAAGTCGGTCTCGAGCCCGCCTGTTATTTTCCGCTGGGAAACATCGCCGCACTATCGGAAGGCCTGACGCGGCTACAGGACAGTCCCGCCGACCCAGATGCGCGCGCGTGGCGCCGGCGCTGGACCGCGGAGAAGTACGACTGGGACCGAATTGCCCGCCAGACGCTTGAGGTCTACCGGAAAGCGTGCGGCGAACGCTGAAGGCTCCGCTCAGCCGTGGAGTGAATTTGCGCATGATCTACCCCGGCCAGTTTGCCGACACTTATGGAGCCTACGACTTCGCTAGGCGCATTCAGGCGGATCAGGCGCACCTGGTGCAGGGTCGTCGACCACGTCAGCGCACAAGCCCATGACGGCCGCTAACCCATCGCGTCCAGGCGAGCGGCTGCAGGGCAGTGATGTTCATGTCTGGCTGGGATTCCCGCCCGCCAATCAGGATACGGCGCTGCTCCATGCGTACGGCGAGCTGCTGAGCCCGGAGGAGTGGCAGCGCCACGCGCTCCTCAAATTCAGCGGGGATAAATTCGCATACCTGTACGCGCACGCGTTGCTGCGCAGTGTGTTGTCGAAATATGCACCCGTCGAGCCGCGCGGGTGGCAATTCTTGGTCGGCGAACACGGCCGCCCGGAGATCGCGAACGCGCTGGCGCGGCTGGAAGCGCTGAGCTTCAGCCTCTCACATACTCAAGGCCTGGCAGTCGTGGCGGTGACGCAGGCGGCACCGGTCGGGGTAGACGCGGAACAGGTGCGCGCCCGCCCTGCTCCGCTGGAGGTAGCCAGTGGTCACTTTTCGCCGCGCGAGGTACGCGACCTTCACGTCGTACCCGAGGGTCGGCGCAGCGACAGGTTCTACGAGTACTGGACGCTCAAGGAAGCCTACATCAAGGCCCGTGGCCTGGGCCTGTCGGCCGCTCTCGACCTGTTCAGCCTGCAATTTGTGGGCGAGCGCTCCGTGCGCCTGTCGGTCGAGCCTGCGCTGCGCGACGATGCGAAGTCGTGGAAGCTATGGCAGTTCCTGCCGTCCGCGGACCATGTCGTGGCGGTCTGCGCCCGGCGCGCACCACCGCAACGACAACACCTGGTCTGCCGGCGATGCACGCCGCTCGCTGGCGATGAACCGTTCGAGCCTATTGGGTTGCGTGAATCGGCAGGCTGAGGACACGGCGCTCCCGGTCACACCGGCCGGCCTTTACTGCACCGTAAACGCCGGCGCCGCTGGCCGTGCCGCCGCAGTGGTCCGCATCAGCACGATGCCGTCGCGATCAGCCAGTTGAATGGCTTGCCCCGCAGGGACCAGAGTTCCGTTGTTGACCACCGGATCCTGTACGCCCGCTATCCGACGGACATCCTGCTCGAGCACGACACTGCGAGGGCCATTGCCTTTGGGATTGACCAGGACAATGGCCTTGTCGAAATCGCGGCGATAGACCCCATTTGACCAGGCGGCGCCAGGCGGGCCGGAGGCGGCCTGGCCGAGCCCGGCGTTGAACTCGTCGAACCAGACCACGCCCGTGTAGGAGTTGTTGGCCGAAAAATAATAATAGGCATTGTTCATCAGGCAGGAGGTGAATCCATAGCGGAAGGCCTGATAATCCCCGGGATTACCGTTTTGGTGGAAGATCGCCAGCTTAGGGCTCGCCACAGCGGCCATGATCACGCGGTACTGCCGCATCAGCTCGGACCAGCCACCCCAAGTCTCCGGCGACCAGGAGTAGCCGATCATCCCCTCCATGACGCCACCGTTCAGTTGCTGGTCGTAAACCCCGATGGTGTTGCCGGAGGCGCCCCAGTCGTTCAGATTGCCGGTCTGGAACTTGCCTGGCATCTGCGCCTTGAGGTCATTGATGAACTGAGCGTAGCCGGCGCGATACCACGTCTGCGTGCTGGTCGCGGCAGGGCTATCGGCCACGCCGTCCCGGTTCCAGTCGCCGGTGACACGCGGCTTGGTAAAGAAATTGTCGGTGTAGAATCCGTCCACGGACGGCGTGGGCAAGAAGAACTGTTGCACCGCCCAGTTCGCGTACCAGTCGACGAAAGTGAGATTACCTGCATCCTTAGGCGCAAATAGTGTCGTGTTGATCTCGTAGTAATTGCTGCCGTAGGCCGACTTCACGGGCGAGCCACTGCCCCCCGACGGGTATAGCCACCAACCCATCTGATCGAGTTTGCTCTGCACTTCAGTCCACGCGCTGTTGGCGGGGACCTGTAGCTCGTTTATGTCGAGGTAGAGGAACACCCGTATGGCGGGGTTCAGGCTCTTGATGTTACTGACCGCCTGCTGCATCGACATCGTATGGCCGGCTGACCACCCGGGCCAGACGTTGAGCACGATCACATCGAGGCGGGCGAGCTGCCCCTGAATCGTCGTGTCGTCGTAGTTATGGGGACTGCCGATATTGTAGGATCCCAGGCGCGGGAACCCGCCATCGCCCGCCGCATTGGCGCGAGTGCCCAGTGCGAGGGCCGCACAGAGTACGAGGATCCAGATATGGCGCATGCTCGTTCGTCTCCAAAGCTTCGGTAATCGTTGCCGGCCAAGGCACGCTCCAAAGGTGACGCTAACGATTCGCGCGAGCCCGCGCAAATGTCTAAAATCGACGACAGCCGCGCCGCCAATCACACCGCACGGTTTTCTGTGCGGCACCACGCAGGATGAATCTGGCGTCCCCAAGGGGATTCGAACCCCTGTTACCGCCGTGAAAGGGCGATGTCCTGGGCCTCTAGACGATGGGGACAGGATCGGAAGCAGTTGGTGGAGCCAGGCGGGATCGAACCGCCGACCTCTTGCATGCCATGCAAGCGCTCTCCCAGCTGAGCTATGGCCCCACGAAGGGGCGCGACGCTACGCAACCCCAAGTCCCCTGTCAAGGATGCGCCCTCGAGACCTTCAGGACGCGTTCCTTTGGCCGATCAGATGCTTGGCCAGGCCTCCGGGCCCGCGAGCGTGAACATCGGCGCGGAGCGTTCGACTGGCAGCCGACCGACTGAGAACTGAGTCCGCTCTGTCGCTTTGTTCCGACGGTTGGCCGCCCGATGAGTCGGCGTGTACCGACACATTGTCGCGGCCCGCCGTCGGTGGTCAACTCGCATCATCCAGGCGACAACCGGATTGCGGAGACAATTTGCCGTGAACAGCAGAAATGGGAAATGCTTCATTGCCGCCACCGTAATGTCGCTGGCTCTGACTGTCGCTCTGAGCGGCTGCAATTCCGGCTCAGGCACAGACGCCAACACTTCCACGTCATCCGGGCCGGGCGTTAGCGGCAGTGGCACGCCCCCCCCGGCCGCCGGAAGTGCCACGTTGAGCTGGCAGGCGCCAGCCACCAACACCGATGGCAGCGCGCTGACCGACCTTGCCGGGTACCACATCTACTACGGTACCAGTAGCGCCAATCTGGATCAGATCATCAACGTGGCAAGCGTCGGCATCACGACCTACGTGATCGACAATCTCAGCGCTGGCACCTATTACTTCGAAATCAGCGCTTACACTACCGCCGGTATTGAAGGCGCCATGTCACCGACGGTCAGCAAGACCATCTAGCGCAAGGGCCCGCTAGCCGCTGCGTACAGCACGCTCCAGCGCTACCGCGAGCCGCGCCAGGGTGCGCTCCCGCCCCACCAGCGCCGCGGTGAGATCGATGGGCGGGGAGACAGCCCCGCCGCACAACGCCACTCTCAATGGCTGCGCCACCTTGCCGAGCCCTGATCCGGCGCGCTCGGCCACGGCCGCGATTACGTCGTGCACAGCGGCCGCGTTCCACTCGCCGAGTTGGGTCAAACCCGCTACCAGCTGCCGCAGCAGCCCGGCGCTTTCCACCGTCAGGTGTTTCCTGGCCGCCTTCTCGTCGTATTCGATCGCGTCGCTGAAGAAATATAGACTGTTCGCCGCCATCTCCTTAAGCGTCTTGCTGCGCTCACGCTGCGCGTTGGCGACGCCCTCGAGCAACGCCTGATCGTCGCTGTGCACGCCGCGGCGCGCAAGCTGAGCGCGCAGCGCAGCGGCCAGCACCGACAGCGGCGCGCGCATCATGTGCTGCTGGTTGAGCCACAGCAGCTTCTCGCCGTTAAAGGCGGCAGCGGCCTTGTTCACGTCGCTGATCTCGAACGCGGCGATCATTTCCTCGCGGCTGAACACTTCCTGGTCACCACGCGACCAGCCGAGGCGCACCAGGTAATTCAGCAGCGCGTCGGGCAGGTAACCCTCCTCCTGGTAATGCAACACGCTGACCGCGCCGTGGCGCTTGGAGAGCTTGGCGCCGTCGGCACCCAGGATCATGGGCACGTGCGCGTAGACCGGAAGCGCTGCGCCCAGTGCGTACAGCATGTTGATCTGCCGCGGCGTATTGTTCAGATGATCATCACCCCGAATGACGTGGGTGACGCCCATGTCCATGTCGTCGACCACGACGCAGAAATTGTAGGTCGGGGTGCCGTCAGAGCGCGCGACGATGAGATCGTCGAGCTCGGCGTTCTGGAACACCACACGTCCATGCACCAGATCATTGACTGCGACTTCACCGTCGGGCGGATTGCGAAACCGGATAACGGGCTCGACCCCGGCCTGTGGCTGGCTGCGGTCGCGGCAACGGCCGTCGTACCGCGGCTTCTCCTTGGCGGCGAGCTGCTGCGCACGCATGGCCTCCAGGTCCTGCTTCGAGCAATAGCATCGGTAGGCGTTGCCGTCCGCGAGCATTCCGGCCAGCACCTCGCGGTAGCGCTCGCTCCGGCGCGATTGGAAGTATGGGCCCTCGTCGGCGCTGAGACCGAGCCACTCCATGCCGTCGAGAATTACGCGCACAGCCTCATCGGTCGAGCGTTCGCGATCGGTGTCTTCCACCCGCAGGATGAAACGGCCCCGGTGGTGGCGCGCATGCAGCCAGGAAAACAGCGCTGTGCGCACGCCGCCAATATGCAGCATGCCGGTGGGGCTAGGGGCGAAACGAGTGACTACCGCCATAGTGGTAATGAGCGCCCAAGAATCTGCCATCGAAAGGACGCGCATGGTAGCCGGGAAGGCCCGGGCGCGCCAACGCCAGTCACGCCAATGACGATTGATTCGGGGCGATCTCAGCCTTAGACTGCCCCGCGCTGCGTGGCACCGGACGGTTAGCTCAGCGGTAGAGCACTGCTTTCACACGGCAGGGGTCACAGGTTCAATCCCTGTACCGTCCACCACTGGTTCTTCAGGCTTGCTATTCGGCGGCCGGCTCCGCCAGCGGCTCGGGCCGCGCCAGATGGTAGCCCTGCG
>JANYHD010000032.1 GCA_025359205.1 Gammaproteobacteria bacterium | reverse complement strand
GAACACCACGATTCCGGCGACAAGAATATCGCTGCCGACCAACGAGAGTGCATACAACATGCCTGGCACGCCAATGAACACGGCCACCAGGCTCGGCACGCGCCACCGGCCAACCAGGAGGTTCCCCATACTGAGTGCTGCAACCGCACCACCGACATTGAAAATAATCTGCGCAAAGGCCGCCTGCTGCGCGCTCATGCCGTTTTCCTTTAGCAGCGTCGGCAGCCAGTTCAACAACAGATAGAGGATGATCAGCGCCATAAAGAAGCTGATCCACAGCAAGGCAGTTTGCAGAGCGCGACCCTGCGCCAGGATCTGCCGAAACCTACCGGCTTTTGCGGTCGTGCCCGAAGTGCGCTGGTTGGCTGCCTGTAGTGCAGTGAACTCCGGCGACTCCTTCAATAGCATCAACATGGTCAAGGCCAGCGCCAATGGCAGGATGCCGCCGACAATGAAGATGAGATGCCATTGCACCGGACCAGCGTACAAGGCAATGGCGCTGACGATGGCGCCGCCCATGGGCATGCCCGCAAAGGCGAAGGCGGTATTGGCTGTACGCCGCTCGGCGCGACTGGCCTCGGGAACCATGGTCATGACCATCGGCAACGCCCCGCCCAGACCCAGGCCTGTGAAGAAGCGCGCCCAGGTCAGCGTGTGCATATTCCAGGCAAAGGCCGTCAGCAGCGAGAACAGGCCAAAGGCAGCGATCGAGAATATCAGCACGAACCGCCGTCCCACGCGGTCCGCCATGCGCCCCCCAAGCACTGCACCGATGAACAGGCCAAGCGCGCTGGCGGCAAAGAAATTGCCCATCACATCCGGTGCGGGCCTGAATTGCAGCCCAACACCTGCGGCAGCCACCCCGGCCGCCTGCAGGTCCACGCCTTCGCAGAATGCCGCCAACAGACACAGCGCAATAGTGCTCTGACCGGCGCGCGTCATTGCTGTCATGTCATTCCCGCATTTTTTTCCAGTTCACGCGCATTGACTTGCAGTCCGTGGCCATACAGCCAGGCACTCTGGCGGAGCGGGTCGCCGTGTGCAAACCCCGCATCACGTTGTCGTTGTTCCGGGCCATCAGGCAGGTGGTCTGCGCCTCCCCGACCGCGGCTCATGACCTGAACGCGGCTGGCTCGCGGCCGGCGGATCTCCTCGTAACGTTGGAGGGCATGTCGTACCGAACTCCGGTCCGCACTACGCAAGCAACTGGCCAGCGCGACGGCATCCTCGATGGCTTGTGCGGCGCCTTGCGCAAGGAATGGAAGCATCGCGTGGGCGGCGTCACCGAGCAGGCTGATACCGCCCACAGTCCACCGTTCAAGTGGATCTCGGTCGTAAAGAGCCCAACGCTTGGTTTCACTGGCTGATCTGATCAACTGGTGCAGGCGATCGTCCCAGCCCTCGAATTCTTTAGCTAAGTCCGAGATCTCACCGTCGGCTGTCCATGACTCGGTCCGCCACTCGCCAGCCGGAACGACGGCGACAACGTTGACCAACTGGCCGCCGGAGATCGGATAGTGCACAAAGTGGCGTCCGGGACCTAACCATAGTGTCTGAACCGGGCGAAGGGCCATATTCGGGGCCTTATTCGCCGGGACCAGGCACCGAAAAACACACAGTCCAGAGAAACGCGCGTCGATCTTCGGGGCAACTGCTCGCCTGACGGTCGAGTGGATGCCGTCCGCGCCGATGACCACGTCCGCCGTGATCTTGGCCTCCGGGCCCGCTCTGGTGGCGAAGGTCAGCTCCACTTCGTGCTCGTCTTGATTAACGTTGACGCAGCGATGGTCCAAGCGGAGCTGCTGTTCAGGGAGCGCTTTCTGAAACAGAGTCAGCAGATCGGCCCGGTGCGCGACATAGCAATGCGCGCCATAGAGCCGCTCGCACTCATTGCCCATCGGCTGGACGAATAGCACGTGGCCATCCTCCCAGCGGCGGAACTCCCAAGCCGCATCGAGACGAACCGCGAAGGTCAAGAGTTTATCCGCGAGGCCGATCTCACCCAGCGGCCGCACCATGTTAGGCGGAACCACAATTCCCGCGCCGATCTCGCGTAAGTCCGGCGCTTGCTCGTAGACCGTCACGTCCAGTCCCGCCTTCCGCAGGAACAACGCGGCACCCAGACCGCCGAGGCCGCCACCGACTATTGCAATGCGCAGCTTCATTGAGGACAGGTTGCCTCAAATCTAGAATGTCGGATAGCTGCCGGTGGCGGAAGGCAGCTGCGAGTCCCCTCGGCACTACCCTAGTCAATCCTGCTCTTCAGTTGGCGCGTCAAGCGCGAAACATTCGACAGCTATACGACGCTGCTATCCGAATCGACCGCAGCCGTATTCAAGCAATGAATCGCGGCGCAAGGACTCGAGTTGTCCGACCCGAGATAAACTGAAAGCGCTTGAGACGCAATGAGACGCGGTGAGATTTCACGGCCGTCCAAAATCACAAGAATCCCGGCAGACAATCTCGTAAACTATTGATATTTAAAGAGAAACTTGGCGGAGAGAGAGGGATTCGAACCCTCGAAGGGCTTTTGACCCTTACACCCTTAGCAGGGGTGCGCCTTCGACCACTCGGCCATCTCTCCGGATCTGCCAAAAACAGTCATAAATTCAACGTGTTACGCCGCTTCACGCGCTTGGCGTGGCCATGGGCGGGCCATGATACTGACGGGGTAGGCCCAGGTAAAGGCAGTCTCAACGCGGCGGGACTTCGGCGGCGGCTGCGCCCGGTGCGACTGCGCTGCCTGCACCCATCGCGCCGGCGACCTCCGCGCGCATGCGTTCCGAAATCTCCTCGCGCTGCACGGCGACGTCCTTCGGCGCGTTGACGCCAATGCGCACCTGGCTGCCCTTCACGCGCAGCACCGTGACCGTCACGTCCTCGCCGATTCGCAGGCTCTCGCCTTCACGCCGGGTGAGTATCAACATGGTTTTGACCTCCGCGCACGCGTACCCGTCAGTGCCAGCCAATACTAGTACGGGTTCAACGCGAAGTTGATGACAAAGCGGCAGGCCGCCCGCGGCGACCCACCGCGTCTGAACGGACCCCTGCGCCTCAACCGCCCAGTCGGGCACGCACCTGCGGAAGCACGCTGGCGAGCGCTGCCTCGAGCGCAGCGGGGTTGTTGCCGCCGGCCTGAGCGAAGTCGGGACGGCCGCCGCCCTTGCCCCCGACCTGTGCAGCGACGGCGCCGACCAGCTCGCCGGCCTTGATCGTGCCGGTGCGATCGGCGGTGACGCCGGCGACCAGCGTCACCTTGGTGGGCGATTCGACGGCGGCGAGCACGATGATCGCGGAGCCCAGCCGGCTCTTGAGTTGGTCGACGGCATTGCGCAGCGACCCACTGTCGGCGCCTTCGACGCGCGCGGCGATGACCTTGGTGCCCGCGACGTCGACCGCGCCGGCGGCAAGGTCAGTGCCCTGGCCGGAAGCGAGCTTGTCCTTCAGCGCGCGGATCTCGCGCTCCTGCGTGCGGATGCGCTCGAGCGCCTCGCGCACCTTGTCGGCCAGGTCATCGCGTGTGCCGCGCACGAGTCCGGCCACATCGCGCAGCACGGCTTCGCTCCTGACGACGGCATCGAGCGCGCCCTCCCCGGTCACCGCTTCGATGCGGCGCACGCCGGCGGCGACGCCAGATTCGGCCAGGATGCGGAACAGGCCGATGTCGCCAGTGCGCGCAACGTGCGTGCCACCACAAAGTTCGGTCGAGAATTCACCAAAATTCAGCACGCGCACTTCACGCTCGTATTTCTCACCAAACAGCGCTATCGCGCCGGCGGCCACGGCCTGGTCGTAATCCATGAGGCGGACGTGCGCCGCGTCGTTGGCGCGAATTTCCTTATTCACCCGCCGTTCAATGCGCGCGAGCTCGTGCGCGCTCACCGGCTGGAAGTGTGAGAAATCGAAGCGCAGGCGGTCAGGCGCCACCAGCGAACCTTTCTGTGCCACGTGTTTGCCCAGCACTTCTCGGAGCGCGGCGTGCAGCAGGTGGGTGGCCGAGTGGTTGAGCCGGATCGCCGCGCGACGCGGCGCATCGACGTGCGCCTTGACGGCGTCGCCCACCTTGAGCGGCGCGCCCGTGAGGGTACCGATGTGGACGATTGCCTTGCCCAGCTTCTGCGTGTCGGCGACCGCAAAGTGCGCGCCGCCGGCGCCGGTGATCTCGCCGGTGTCGCCCACCTGGCCGCCGGACTCGCCATAGAACGGCGTGCGCACGAGTACGACCTCGCCCTGTTCACCGAGTTGGAGTGTCTGCACGAGCGCGCCATTGCGGCGGAGCACCGCCACCTGGCTGTCGCACTCGAGCGTGTCGTAACCCCGAAACTGACTCTGCGCATCGATCGCGTCGCCCGCGCTCAGATCGACGCTGAATTTGCTTGCGGCGCGGGCCCGCTCGCGCTGCAGCTCCATCTCACGCTCGTAGCCGGGCATATCGACCTGCAGGCCGCGCTCGCGCGCAAT
This sequence comes from Gammaproteobacteria bacterium, assembly GCA_025359205.1. GTDB lineage: Bacteria > Pseudomonadota > Gammaproteobacteria > Steroidobacterales > Steroidobacteraceae > FEN-1191. The sequence continues at coordinate 59,606 of JANYHD010000032.1, read as the reverse complement.
GTCGGCCGTGAGATCGGGCGGGAAGCCGTAGGTATCGTGCAGCAGGAACAGCAAGGGGCCCGGCACCGTGTTGCCGCCCGCCTCTTTCATGCGCGTCTCGAACCGCGCCATGCCCGATACCAGCGTCTCGGCGAAGCGCTCTTCCTCGGCGCGCAGCACGCGCGCGATCTGTTCGGCGCGTTCCGGCAATTCCGGATAGGCCTCGCCCATCACGCGTGCCAGCACCGGCACCAGCTGGTAGAAGAAGGGCTGCGACTGGCCGAGCTTGTAGCCATGGCGCACCGCGCGGCGCACGATGCGGCGGAGCACGTAGCCGCGCCCCTCGTTGGATGGCACGACGCCATCGCTGATGAGAAAACTGCAGGCACGGATGTGATCGGCGATGACGCGCAGTGAAGGCGACGCCAGGTCCTGCGCACCGGTGGCTTCGGCCGCGGCCTTGAGCAGGTCACGGAACAGGTCGATGTCGTAGTTCGAGTGGACGCCCTGCATCACGGCCGCGAGCCGCTCGAGGCCAGAGCCGGTGTCGACTGAGGGCTTGGGGAGCGGCGTGAGCCTGCCGTCGGCAGAGCGCTCGTACTGCATGAACACCAGGTTCCAGATCTCGACGTAGCGATCGCCATCCTCATCTGGCGAGCCTGGCGGGCCGCCGGCTATTTCCGGGCCGTGGTCGTAGAAGATCTCCGTGCAGGGGCCGCAGGGGCCGGTGTCGCCCATGGCCCAGAAGTTGGACTGCTCGCCCATGCGCGTAACGCGCTTAGGGCTAACGCCTGCCTCGCTCACCCACAGTTTCGCGGCCTCGTCGTCGTCGCGGAACACCGTGATGTGGAGTCGCTCCGGATCGAGCCCCAGCTTCTGGGTGATGAACTCCCAGGCGAACACGATCGCGTCGCGCTTGAAGTAATCGCCAAAGGAGAAGTTGCCCAGCATCTCGAAGAAAGTGTGGTGGCGCGCCGTGTAGCCGACGTTCTCGAGATCGTTGTGCTTGCCCCCGGCCCGAACGCAGCGCTGACTGGTGACGGCGCGCTTGTAGTCACGCTGCTCCTTGCCCAGAAACAGGTCTTTGAACTGCACCATGCCCGCGTTGGTAAACAGCAGCGTCGGATCGTTGCCGGGCACGAGCGAGGAGGACGGCACCACCCGGTGGCCGCGCTCCTGGAAGAAATCGAGGAAGGCGCGGCGGACATCGGCCGCGCTCATGTACGAAGGTTTGCGCTTTGTCATGAATCCAGTTCGAGATCGGGCCCCAGGGCAGAGCGGATATGATCGTTGGAAAAGCCGCGGTATTGCAAAAATCTGGCCTGGCGACCCTTCTCGGCCCATTCAGTCGGGGCCTCGGGCCCGAAACGCCGGCGCCGCACGTCGCGGGCGACGGCCGCCCAGTCGGCCACCGCCGCCAGCGCGCCCTCGATCAGCGCCGCGGCCACCCCAAAGGCCTCCAGATCACGCCGGATGCGCATCGGTCCCTGGCCACGCGCGCGGTGGTAATCCACGTAGTGCCCGGCGTAGCGTGCGTCGTCCAGCAGGCGACGCGCCACCATATCTGCCACAAGTGCGCTCACCACAGTTGGCTCGAAGCCCCGCTCACGGAGCTTTGCGGCCAGCTCACCGCAGGCGTAGTCGCGCCGCGCCAGAAACGCCGCGGCCGCCATCTCGGCGGCCGCAGCATCACCCGGATCTCGGGCGCTCTGGCGCTTAGGCGCTCTTTTCCTCAGGCTCGGCACGCTGCTTGGAAGGCAGTAGCTTGGCGCGGATCAGCTCTTCGATCTCGTTGGCGATGTCCTTGTGGGTCTTGAGGAACTCGCGCGCGTTATCCTTGCCCTGGCCGATGCGCTCGCCCTTGTAGGCGTACCAGGAGCCGGACTTTTCGATAATGCCGTTGTTGGAGCCCAGCTCGACGATTTCGCCCTCGTGCGAGATGCCCTGGCCGTACATGATCTCGAACTCGGTCTCGCGGAACGGCGGGGCGACCTTGTTCTTGACCACCTTGACGCGGGTCTGGTTGCCGATGACTTCCTCGCCGTTCTTGATCGCGCCGATGCGGCGGATGTCGAGCCGCACCGAGGCGTAGAACTTGAGCGCGTTGCCACCGGTGGTGGTTTCGGGCGAGCCGAACATGACGCCGATCTTCATGCGGATCTGGTTGATGAAGATGACGATGGTGTTCGAGCGCTTGATGTTGCCGGTGAGCTTGCGCAAGGCCTGGCTCATCAGGCGCGCGTGCAATCCGACCTGCAGCTCCCCCATCTCGCCCTCGATCTCGGCGCGCGGCGTGAGCGCGGCGACCGAGTCAATGACCACCAGATCGACGCCGCCCGAGCGCACCAGCATGTCGGTGATCTCGAGGGCCTGCTCGCCGGTGTCAGGCTGCGAAACCAGCAATTCCTGGATGTTGACGCCGACCTTCGCGGCATAGGCTGGGTCGAGCGCGTGCTCTGCGTCGACGAACGCGGCCGTGCCACCGCGCCTTTGCACTTCGGCGACTACGGCGAGCGTGAGCGTGGTCTTGCCGGAAGATTCGGGGCCGTAGATCTCGACCACGCGGCCACGCGGCAGGCCGCCGACGCCGAGCGCGATGTCGAGGCCGAGCGAACCCGTGGGCACCGCTTCGATATCCCAGATGGCCGGCGCATCGCCCAAGCGCATGACCGAGCCCTTGCCGAACTGCTTTTCAATCTGGCCGAGTGCGGCAGCAAGCGCCTTCTTGCGGTTGTCTTCCATGCGATGGAGCCCTCTGGTGGTATGGGAGGAATTATCCCATATCGCGCCCCGGAGGCGGACTGTAAATGCTACGGACTCACCCCGAAATTCTCCTCCGCCGCGACCAGCACGATCAGCCGGAGCGCGGCCGCCACTGCCGCACGCCGGACGGCGGCACGATCGCCCGCAAACTGCTCACGCACGACATGCACGCCGCCGCCGCGCCGCATGGCGGCCAGGAACACCAGCCCGACGGGCTTGTCGGCCGTGCCACCGTCGGGACCGGCGATGCCGCTGACGGCCACCGCGACGTCCGCCCCGCTGGCGCGTAGCGCACCGGCCGCCATCTGTTCGGCGACCGCGGCGCTCACCGCGCCGTGGCGCTCGAGCACGCCGACCGCGACGCCCAGGTCCTGGAGCTTGGCAGCGTTGGAATAGCTGACGTAGCCGCGTTCGAACCACTGCGAACTGCCGGGGACGTCCGTGAGTGCAGCGGCCACGCCACCGCCGGTGCAGGACTCGGCGGTCGCGGCCTTGAGCCTGTTCGCTAGCAAAACACGTCCCGCCTCGACCGCCAATGCGGCGGTATCGGAGCTGCGGTTCATCCGCGCTGGGCGCGCGGCGGCGGTCCCTGGCGAAGGATGATGCGCGGCAGCTGCGGCAGCCGATCGCGCTGCAAGCGTGCACGCTCGACCGTGGCCATGGAGCGAAACGCGAGCTCAGGATGCGCGTCGCCATAGCGCTTCTGCAATTCACGCTGGAATTCGGCGGCGGAGAGCGGCAGCGTGATGTCACCGTTCACTTGCTCGGGCGAGACGCCCGCGAGTTCCATGGCAAACTTCACCACCAGTGTCGCCCGGCGCTCGAATGGCGAGGCGCGGCGCTGGCGCGATGTGGTACGCACGGCAGATGGCTCGGCATCAATCTGGCTGCGCACGGAACACGCCATGAATCCCCTGTGGCGCGGGAGTATAAATCATGGCCTCAAAAGCCTGTCAGAATGCGCACTTGAGCTGGATTAAGTCACATTGCGAGCGCCTCCGGGGCCAGAAGTGCTGTGTATGATTCCCCGCCGATGAACCGCGCCCCTACTTCCGTGAGCCCGGCCGCCGGGAACGCCGCGCACACGCCGGTGATGCAGCAATACCTGCGCATCAAGGCGGAGCATCCCGACACGTTGCTGTTCTACCGGATGGGGGATTTCTACGAGCTTTTCTACGGCGACGCGCGCCGTGCGGCCGCGCTGCTCGACATCGCGCTCACCACGCGCGGACAGTCGGCCGGCGAGCCGATTCCGATGGCCGGCGTGCCCGTACACAGCGTCGAGGGGTACTTGGGGCGATTGCTGCGGCGCGGCGAGTCAGTGGCCATTTGCGAACAGATCGGCGACCCAGCGAAATCGAAGGGGCCGGTCGAGCGCCAGGTGGTGCGGGTCATCACGCCCGGCACGGTCACCGAGGACGCGTTGCTGGAAAAGGACCGCGCCACGCTGCTCGCTGCGCTGCTGCGCGACGGCGAGCGCTTTGGACTCGCCTGGCTGGAGCTCTCATCCGGCCGCTTTTCCATCCTCGAGGCGCAGGGCCCGGCGACGCTGGCGGCAGAACTGGAGCGCCTGCGGCCGGCGGAACTGCTGGTGCGCGAGGACCAGGCGCCGCCGGCGGCCAATGTCGTGCCCGTCACGCGCGAGCGCGCGCCCTGGCATTTCGAGCTGGCGTCGGCCTCGCGCGCGCTGACCGACCAGCTCGGCACCCTGGATCTGCGCGGCTTCGGCGCCGACGAGTTGCCGCTCGCGATCGGCGCTGCCGGCGCCCTGCTCCAGTACGTGCGCGACACCCAGCGTACCGCCCTGCCCCACATCCGCGCGCTGCACGTCGAGGAGAGCGGCGACGCGCTGTCGATCGACGCTGCCACGCGGCGCAACCTGGAACTCGACTCGAGCCTGAACGGCAACGAGGCCGCCACGCTCCTCGCTGTGCTCGACAGCACGGTCACGGGCATGGGCGCGCGGGCGCTGCGGCGCTGGCTGGGTCGCCCGATCAGCCAGCGCGCCCTGCTGCGCCGGCGCTACCAGGCCGTCGGCGCGCTGGGCGCGGCGCGCGCCTTCGCACCGCTCCATTCGCTGCTGCGCGCGGTGGGCGACCTGGAGCGGATCCTGGCGCGCATCGCGCTGCGCAGCGCCCGCCCGCGCGACCTGGTGCAGCTGCGCGGAGCGCTGGGCGAACTGCCGCCGCTCCGCGCGGCAATGGCTGACGTTGATTCACCGCTCCTTCGGGAGCTGTACGCGCAGACTGCCGATCACGCCGCCGAACACGCGCTGCTGACCGTCGCGATCGCGACGGAACCTCCGGTGTATCTACGTGACGGTGATGTCATCGCAGTTGGCTACGACGCCGAGCTCGACGAACTGCGGCGCATCAGCACCCACACGGATGAATTCCTGCTCGAGCTCGAGCAGCGCGAACGCGCCCGCACGGGGCTCGCGGGATTGAAGCTCGGCTTCAATCGAGTGCAGGGATTCTTCATCGAGATCCCGCGCGCGCAGGCCGAACGCGTGCCGGCCGACTACCTGCGCCGCCAGACCGTGAAATCCGCCGAGCGTTTCATCACCCCCGAGCTCAAGGGCTTCGAGGACAAGGTGCTGGGTGCGCGCGAGCGGGCGCTGGCGCGCGAAAAGGAACTGTTCGACTCGCTCCTGACGCGCCTGATCGAAGCGCTCGGCGCGCTGCAGGGCACGGCCATGGCGCTGGCCGAAGTGGACGCGCTCGCCGCGCTCGCCGAGCGCGCCGCGACGCTGGGCTGGAGCGAGCCGGAACTCGTGGACGAACCCTGTCTGCGGCTCGTGGGCGCACGCCACCCGGTGGTGGAGCGCTTCAGCGAGGCGCCGTTCGTGCCCAACGACCTGGACCTGCACGCGCGCCGGCGCATGCTGATCATCACGGGACCGAACATGGGCGGCAAATCCACCTATATGCGCCAGACCGCGCTGATCGTGGTGCTGGCGCACATCGGCAGCTACGTGCCAGCGCAGAGCGCACGCATCGGCCCGCTCGATCGCATCTACACGCGCATCGGCGCCGGCGACGATCTCGCCGGCGGACGCTCCACGTTCATGGTCGAGATGTCCGAGACCGCCAACATCCTGCACAACGCCAGCGAGCGCAGCCTGGTGCTGATGGACGAGATCGGCCGCGGCACCAGCACCTTCGATGGGCTATCGCTGGCCTGGGCGGTGGCGCGCCACCTCGCCACTGAGGTGCGCGCGTTCACGCTGTTCGCCACACATTATTTCGAGCTAACGGCGCTCGGCGCCGAGCTCGAGGCCTGCGCCAATGTGCATCTCGACGCGACCGAGCATGGCGATTCGCTGGTGTTCCTGCATGCGGTGCGCGAGGGACCGGCGAACCGCAGCTACGGATTGGCAGTGGCGAAGCTCGCCGGCGTGCCCGCAAGCGTCATCGCCCGTGCGCGCGATTACCTGGCCGAACTGGAGGCGACCCGCGACGGCGGCGCGCGGCATGCGCCGCACGGCGGTGCCAACGGCCAGGGCGAGTTGCCGCTGTTCGCGCCACCGCCCGCGGCGGCGCCCGGCCTAAGCGAGCTGGAATTGAAACTGGCTCAGATCGAACCGGATGCGCTCACGCCGCGCCAAGCGCTGGCTTTGATGTACGAATTAAAGGGCAGAAAGCAGATCTAAGGCCTAAAAAAAAACGGGGCGCTTACGCACCCCGGGTGATCGAGGCAATCTGGGTGGCGGCGTACGCGGCGTTAGCCTGGGCGGTATTCGCTTCGTAGCCGTTCTCGTAGCTGTCCTGGCTCGGGCTCTGCGCGCTGGCGTGGGTATCCACGGCAAACAGGGTGGCCTGTCCGGCGACGATCAGGGCAGCCGCCAGGAGGCTGATGGTCTTGTGCGTGTTCATGGTAGTGTCTCCGTAAGTTCAAGGTTTGCGATCAGTTGCTGTGTATACCCGGCAGCGTTGGATAGGTTTCAGGCTTCGGTATGCAGCGGCTCCATGGGGCAAATACTGGGCGCAGGGCCCCCGCTGAACAAACGGAAGCTCTGACTCACAGTTAAGAAGAACTGAACTATGTGACCCCGCCCGGCGGAGCCGGCGCGGGCGCATGGACGGGCGGTTTTCGGGGAACGGCCCTAGCGGACGTTCGGGATGCGCACCACGCTGCCCCGGGCCTGCGGATCCTCGGGATCCTTCACCGCGGTAACGTAAAGGTCCTTTTCGCCAGGCCCGAAGGCGACGTTGGTCGTCCCGTCGCCCGCGGCGATCTCGAACACGTGCAGCAGCTTGCCTTCAGGGGAAATCTTCAGGATCTTGCCGCCGAACCATTGCGCCACGTACATGTCGCCGTGACTGTCGATCTTCATGCTGTCGGGACCGAGCCACCAGGCTTTGTGCTTGTTCGGCACCAGCAGGTTCAGCAGCGCGAAATTCGTGCGGTGGCTGAGCGACCCGTCCTTGTTGACCGTGAACTTCAGGATGCAGTTACCCACGGTCTCGCTGACGTAGAGTGTCTTCTGGTCGGGCGAAACGCCAATGCCATTGGCGTAGTTCAGATTGTCAGCCACCTGCACCCACTTCCCATGACCGGGTGCGAGGTAAAGGATCTTGCCAGCCACCGCGGTCGGATCGCCATTGTAGGGACCAAACACGGTCGCGTACGCGCCGCCATCGGCGGTGACCACGACGTCGTTGATGCCGCCCTCGAACTTGCGTCCGTGATCATCGACGGCCCAGCGCCGCAGCTGCTTGCCGTTCAAGTCGAGTTCGAGGACGGCGCCCGGATCGTCGGTGCAGGCCAGCAGGAAGGTCTTCTGCCTCGTGAGCGCGAGGCCGTTGTGGCCACAGCCCGCGAGCGTGTGCAGGACGGTCGTGGTCTTGCCGTCCCAGCGCGAGAGCGTGTTCGAAGTCCAGCCCACATAGTAGAGGTTGCCGTCGATATAGAGCGGGCCCTCAGGACCTAGCACGTCGCTCGCGACGGTGACTTCATCGGCACGGGCTGCGCCGCCGGCGATGCACACCGCCAGCGCGGCGATGCGAACCATTGCTCTTGCATGCATGTACGGCTCCAGGCGGCTGGCGCGCAGCTACGGCGCGGAAGGCGCAGAGTGCGGTGACGGCGTCGGCGGCGTTGGCGGCGCGCCGAAGTGACCCAGTTCGAGAAACTGCCCCACTTCGTGCGCGACGCGCGCCGAGAGCAACATGCCCGAGTGGCTCACGGGCAGGACGATGTGCGCCTTGGCCCCGGGCAGGCGCGTCTCGGAGACCGCCACGGTGCCGTCGTTGGCCTCGTCGAAATCCACGACCAGGCGCCCGAGGCTGAATGACTGGTTGCCGGCGATGATGCCGAGCTCGCGCTCGTGCGGCCACGTGCGCTCATGGGTGTACAGCAGCTCCTCGGTCGCGGCCTGGCCCAGTATCGCGCGGCCGAAGCGGAAGCGCGCGACGGCGTTCGCCGTGCGGCTCGTCAGGCTCGGCGTGCCCATGAACACGACCCGTCCGGGTGGTTGCTGTGGATGACGCTCGAGGCAGCGCAGAATCGCCAGGCCCCCGAGGCTGTGGCCGACGAGGTGCACGGTGGGCGCATCAACGGCGCTGATCACGCCGTGCAGCGCGTCGGCGATCTCACCCATGGTCAGGAGCGTGGAGGCATAGCCGAACGCGTGCCATTCATAGCCGCGATCCTTCTCGAGGCGGCGGCGCAGCATGAACGCCTCGTGTCCGGAGAGCCAGAGACCATGGACGTACACAACGGCGGCGTTCACGGTCGGTGCCTGTTCCTGACTAGACGGGCGGAGGCTGGCGGACGCGGATGTGCAGTTCGCGCAACTGCTGTTCGCTCACTTCGGTCGGCGCCTCCGTCAGCGGGCAGGCGGCGGTCTGCGTCTTCGGGAAGGCGATGACGTCGCGTATGCTCTCGGCGCCCGCCATCAGCATGGCAAGGCGGTCAAGCCCAAAGGCGATGCCACCGTGCGGCGGCGCGCCGAAGCGCAGCGCGTCGAGCAGGAAGCCGAATTTCGCGCGCGCCTCCTCGGCCTCGATGCCGAGCAGTTCGAAAACTGCGGACTGCAGTTCCTGCCGGAAAATACGCACCGAACCGCCGCCTATTTCGCTGCCATTCAGCACCATATCGTACGCTTGGGCCAGGGCCGCACCCGGATCCGCCTTGAGCGCTTCGGCGTCGGAGTTCTTCGGCGCGGTGAAAGGATGATGCATGGCCACCCAGCGCTTCGCTTCCTCGTCGTACTCGAACATCGGGAAATCGTAGACCCACAGCGGCTGCCAGCCATCTGCGACCAGCTTGAGATCGTGCCCGACTTTCAATCGCAGCGCGCCGAGCGCGTCGTTGACGACCTTGGCGCGATCCGCCCCGAAGAACACCAGGTCGCCATCGGCGGCGCCGGTGCGCTCGAGGAGCCCAAAGACCGCCGCCTCGTCCAGGAACTTGACGATGGGCGACTGCAGTCCGTCGCGCCCCTTCGCGCGCTCGTTGACCTTGATGTAGGCGAGGCCGCGCGCGCCGTAGCGCGCGACATAGGCCGTGTACTCATCAATCTGCGAACGCGGCATGGCGCCGCCGCCAGGCACGCGCAATGCGGCGACGCGGCCGGCCGGGTCCTTCGCGGGGCCCGCGAACACCTTGAAATCGCAGTTCGCGACCAGGTCGGCGACATCGACCAGCTCGAGCGGCACGCGCAGGTCTGGCTTGTCCGAACCGTAGCGGCGCATGGCCTCGGCATAACTCATACGCGGGAAGGGCTTGGGCAGTTCCTGCTGCATGACCTCGCGGAACAGCGTGCGCACCAGCTCTTCGGTCAGCTCGATGATCTGCTGCTGCGAGAGGAAGCTGGTCTCGATGTCGAGCTGCGTGAATTCCGGCTGCCGGTCGGCGCGCAGGTCTTCGTCGCGGAAGCATTTGACGATCTGGTAGTAGCGCTCGAAACCGCTCACCATCAGCAGCTGTTTGAAGATCTGCGGCGACTGCGGCAGCGCGAAGAACTTGCCCGGGTGCGTGCGGCTCGGCACCAGGTAGTCGCGCGCGCCCTCCGGCGTGGCCTTGGTCAGCATCGGCGTCTCGATGTCGATGAAGTCATGGCCATCGAGGAATTTGCGCATCGAACGCGTGATCGCATGACGCTGGCGCAGGCGTGTGGTCATGACTTCGCGGCGCAGATCGATGTAGCGGTAGCGGAGCCGCACTTCCTCGCTCACCTGCTCGTCGAGCTGGAACGGCAGCGGATCGGCCCGATTGATGATTTCGACGGAACTCGCCACGATCTCGACGCGGCCCGAAGCGAGGTTGGCGTTCACGGTGCCAGGCGGGCGCTCGCGCACGGTGCCTGCGACGCGCACCACGAACTCGTTGCGAAGCTTCTCGGCGTTGGCGAACACCTCGACCGCATCCGGGTTGCAGACGATCTGCACCAGTCCCTTGCGGTCGCGCAGGTCGACGAAGATCACGCCGCCGTGGTCACGCCGGCGATGCACCCAGCCGGCGACGGCGACCGCCTGGCCGACGAGGGTCTCGTTCACTTGTCCGCAATAATGGGTACGCATGGTCGGGTTCCGAAAAGGCACGCGATGTTACGGGCCGGTGCTCCGACGCGCAAATGTCAGGCGCAATCGAACCCTCCCCGGGCGCGCAAATGGGTCAGCCCTCACCGCGCCAACTCGTCCAGCGCCGCCTCGAGGTGCGTGAGCAGGCGATCGACCGCGCCTGGCGCGGTCTGCGGCGAGAGCAGCATCATGTTGTGAAAGGGCGTGAGCAGCACACCGCGGTTGAGCAGGTACAGGTGCAGCGTACGCTCGAGCTCCGGCAACATCGCGGCGGCGGACTCGCGCCCGTTGCGGGCCGGCGCCGCGCCGAACCCCAGCTCGACGCGCGCACCGATGCGCTGCACGTGCCAGGGCAGCGCGCGCTTCGCCAGGAGCGAGTGGAGCCCCTGCTCGAGGCGGATGGCCTGCGCCTCCATGTGCGCAAAGGCGGCGTCGGTCATCACTTCCGTCAGGCAGGCCTCGATCGCGGCGAGCGCGAGCAGATTGGCCGAGAGCGTGGTGCCCAGCCCCGAATGGCCGTGCTCGGCATTCGCCGGCATGGCCTCAATCCGCGTGCGCAGCGCGGCGGTCATGCCGTAGACCGCGCAAGGCATGCCGCCGGCGATCGCCTTGCCACACACGAACAGGTCCGGTTCGAGGCCGTCGCGGCGCGTGCAGCCGCCGGGCCCGGCGGAGAAGGTGTGGGTCTCATCGATGATGAGCAGTGTGCCGTGCTGGCGCGTCAGCCGGCGCAGCTCGGCGTGGAACCCGGGCTGCGGCAGCACCATGCCCATGTTGGTGAGCGCCGGCTCGCACAGCACCGCCGCGACCTGCCCATCGGCCAGCGCCGCCGCCAGCGCCGCGAGGTCGTTGAACTCGATCACGCGCGTGTGCGCAGCCGCATCGCCAGGCGGGCCGCGCAGCCCCGCGCGCGCGCGCGCCTGGCCGTCCACCAGGCACACCAGCGTCTCGTCGACCGTGCCGTGGTAGCAGCCATCGAACACCAGGATCTCGCTGCGGGCCGTGAGCGCGCGCGCGAGCCGCAGCACCGAGCGGTTGGCATCGGTGGCGGTCTGGGTCATCTGCCAGCAGGGCAGGCCAAAGCGAGCGCTGAGCGCCGCGCCGATGGCCGCGACGCGCTCGCCCGGCAGCATCGCCGTGAGCCCCTGCGCCGCCTGGCGCGTGAGTGCGCGCGCCACGGCCGGCGGGCTGTGGCCGAACATTGCGCCCGTGTCGCCCAAGCAGAAATCGTCGTAGGCATAGTCGTCAACATCGTGCAGCGTGGCGCCGACGGCCGAGCGCACGAACACCGGATAGGGCATTGGCCAGTCGCGCATCCAGTGGAAGGGCACCCCGCCCTGCCAATACCGCTCGCTCTGCTGCATAAGCTCGGCGGCGCGCGGATGCGCGCCCGCGAAGGTGCGTAGCTCGCGCTCCTGGAGCACGGCGATCGCCTCGGCGGAAGGACTGCGGGCCGCGCTGCTCACGGCGTCGGCGCTCCCCGCGCGGGCGGCGCCACTGCAACGGCCGGAAGAGACGGACCGACCACGCCCAGCGTCACGATCATCTTCATGGCGGCGTCGACGTGCATGTCGAGTTCGATGCATTGTGAGTGAGGCACGAAGATGATGAAGCCGGAAGTCGGGTTCGGGGTCGTGGGAATGAACACGCACACCTGCGGTGTGCCCAGTCGCGCGTTGATCTCGGGCAGTTGGTCGGTGGTCTGGAAGCCGATGCTCCACGCGCCGGCGCGCGGATATTCCACCAGCAGCACCTTCTTGAAGGAATTGCCGGAGTTCGACAGCACGGTCTCGGAGAAGCTCTTCACGCCGCTGTAGAGCGCGCGCACGAAGGGGATGCGCTCGAGCAGTTCCTCGCCGATCGCCACCAGCGCCCGGCCGATGAAATTCGTCACCAGCACGCCCGTCAGCAGCACGATCAGCACGCCCAGCAGCGCGCCCAGGCCCGGCACGTGGAGTCCGAGCAGCACATCCGGACGCAGCGCGCGCGGCAGCACCAGCAGCGTCTGGTCCATCAGCTGCAGGATGAAGCGCACCACCAGCACGGTGACCAGCACCGGCACCCAGATCAGCAGCCCGTTGATCAGATAACGCCGCAGCGCGCGCATGACCCGCGCCCGCTGCACCGTCTGCGGGCGGTTCACCGACGCCCTCTCCCGCGCTTGGCGGCCCTGGCTGGACGCTTCACGCCGCGCCGGGCTGCAGTCTTTGCCACGGGTTTTGCCGCCGGCTTTGCGCTACGGGCCGATTTGCCGGCTGGCGCCCGCTCAGCACCCGCCTTGTCCTTGTCCGATTTAGGGTCCGATTTGGGGTCCGATTTGGGGTCCGCCTTGGGGGCCGGCGCGTCGGCCACCGGCTTGGCCGCGGCTGTGTCGTCGGCCTTGGCCTTGGAGTCGGGCGCCGCAGCCGCCGGCTCGTCCCGCTCCGCGCCCGCCAGGTTGCGCTGGCCTTCCTTGTCAGACTTGAAGTCAGTCTCGTACCAACCCGAACCCTTGAGCCTGAACACAGGCGCCGACACCAGCCGCTTGAACCCGGCCTTGCCGCAGGACGGGCACTTCTTCAGCGGCGTGTCGCTGAGCTTCTGCAAGACCTCGGTGTAGTACTTGCACTTCGGGCACTCGTATTCGTAGAACGGCATGAACCCACCCTCTTAACCCCACCTTGGATTATAGGGCGTGGCGCGCGTGGTGTGGCTGCGATCAGGGCTGGTATGCCAAAGCGAGTATCGGGGAGCTACGCAAGCCAGCCCTGATCGCAGGCGCACCGTGCGCAGCGCACGCTATCGTCAGCGGCCGCGTTTGGCGAAGGTCAAAGTGCCTTTCTCCACGCCCACGCGGATGTGGTCGCCGGGCAGGAAGCTGCCGGCGAGGATCCGCTGGGCCAGTGGGTTCTCGATCTGCTGCTGGATGGCGCGCTTGAGCGGCCGGGCGCCGTACACCGGATCGAACCCGGCCTCGCCCAGCGAGTCGCACGCGGCCTTGTCGAGCTCGAGCACCATGTCGCGCTCGAGCAGCCGGCGGCGCAGGAGCGCGAGCTGGATCTCGACGATCGCGCGGATCTGCTCCGTGCCCAGCGGATGGAACACGACGATGTCGTCGATGCGGTTGATGAACTCCGGCTTGAAGTTCTGCTGCACGATTTCCATCACCGCAGTCTTCATGCGCTGGTAGTTGCCCTCGCCAGCGAGCTCGTGGATCACGTTCGAGCCCAGATTCGAGGTCATGATGATCACGGCATTGCGGAAATCGACCGTGCGGCCCTGACCGTCGGTAAGGCGCCCGTCATCGAGCACCTGCAGCAGCACGTTGAACACGTCCGGATGCGCCTTCTCGACCTCATCGAGCAGGATCACGGCGTAGGGGCGGCGGCGCACCGCCTCGGTGAGATACCCACCTTCTTCATAACCGACGTAGCCGGGAGGCGCGCCGATCAGGCGCGAGACCGAGTGCTTCTCCATAAACTCGGACATGTCGATGCGCACCATGGCATCTTCGGTATCGAAGAGAAATTCAGCAAGTGCCTTGCACAGCTCGGTCTTGCCGACGCCGGTAGGACCGAGGAACAGGAACGAACCGTTCGGCCGACGCGGATCGGCCAAGCCCGCGCGCGAGCGGCGGATGGCGTTGGAGACGATGCGCACGGCCTCTTCTTGGCCCACGACACGCTTGACCAGCGCTTCCTCCATGCGCAGCAGCTTTTCCTTTTCGCCCTCGAGCATTTTCGCCACCGGGATGCCGGTCCACTTCGAGACCACCTCGGCGATTTCCTCCTCGGTGACCTTGTTGCGCACGAGCTGCGTGTCCTTGCTCTCGGCGGCCTGTGCCTCGGCGAGGCGCTTCTCGAGCGCCGGAATCTTGCCGTACTGGAGTTCCGCGACCTTGCCCAGATCGCCCTTGCGGCGCGCGGCTTCCATCTCGAGCTTCAGCTTCTCGAGCTCTTCCTTGATGGCCGCGCCGCCCTGGAGCGTGGCCTTCTCGGCCTTCCAGATCTCCTCGAGGTCGGCCGATTCCTTCTCGAGCCCGGCGAGCGTCTCTTCGAGCGTGGCGAGGCGCTTCTTCGTGGCCTCGTCCTGCTCCTTCTTGAGCGCCATCTGCTCGATCTTGAGTTGGATGATGCGGCGGTCGAGGCGGTCGAGCACCTCGGGCTTCGAGTCGATCTCCATGCGAATGCGTGCACCGGCCTCGTCGATCAGGTCGATGGCCTTGTCAGGCAGCTGCCGATCGGCGATGTAGCGATGCGAGAGCGTCGCGGCTGCAACGATGGCCGGATCGGTGATGTCCACGCCGTGATGCACTTCGTAGCGCTCCTGCAGGCCACGCAGGATCGCGATGGTGTCTTCCACCGTCGGTTCGTTGACCAGCACCTTCTGGAAGCGCCGCTCGAGGGCGGCGTCCTTCTCGATGTACTTGCGGTATTCGTCGAGCGTAGTCGCGCCGACGCAATGCAGCTCGCCGCGCGCGAGCGCGGGCTTGAGCATGTTGCCAGCGTCCATCGCGCCCTCGGCCTTGCCCGCGCCGACCACGGTGTGCAGCTCGTCGATGAACAGGATCACCTGGCCTTCCTGCTTGGCCAGGTCGTTGAGCACGGCCTTGAGCCGCTCCTCGAACTCGCCGCGAAACTTGGCCCCGGCAATCAGCGAACCCATGTCGAGCGCCAGGATGCGCTTGTTCTTCAGGCCCTCGGGCACCTCGCCGTTGATGATGCGCTGGGCCAGGCCCTCGACGATGGCGGTCTTGCCGACGCCCGGCTCGCCGATCAGCACGGGATTGTTCTTGGTGCGCCGCTGCAGCACCTGGATCGTGCGGCGGATTTCGTCGTCGCGCCCGATCACCGGGTCGAGCTTGCCGCTCGCGGCGCGTGCGGTCAGGTCGACGGTGTATTTCTCGAGCGACTGGCGCTGCTCTTCGGCCGCGGGGTCCTTGACCGCCTCGCCGCCGCGCAGCTCGTCGATAGCGCGCTCGACCGCGGCCTTCTGCACGCGGCTGTCCTTGAAGAACTTCGCCAGCGTGCTCTTGTCCTCGAAACCCGCGAGCACGAACAGTTCGCTGGAGATGTACTGGTCGCCGCGCTGCTGCGCCAGCTTGTCGGTGATGTTCAGCAGCCGGTTCAGGTCAGTCGAAACGTGGATCTCGCCTGGCGTGCCCTCCACCTTCGGCAGCCGGTCGAGCGCGGCGCCGAGCAGCGTGCGGAGTTTGTTGACGTCGGCGCCGGCCTTCAGCAGCAACGGGGCAATGCCGCCGCCCTGCGAATCGAGTAGCGCCAGCAGGACGTGCGCCGGCTCGATGAACTGGTTATCGCGCCCCACGCACAGCGATTGTGCGTCGGCGAGGGCCGCCTGGAAGCGGCTCGTGAGCTTGTCCATTCGCATGATTGCCAGGCCCTGGTAAATTGGATGCAGCGGTACCGTTTTTGGGGCCGATGGGCCGCCTTTTCAAGCTCCCAGGGCCACTTCCGCGGCCCAGATGACCGTGATTCCGGCGCCGATCAGTACCACCTGCATCGCGCTGCCGGCCGGATCGACGCGCCGGTGGAGCCCCGGGATCAGGTCGGCCACGGCCACGTAGATCAGTGAGGCCGCCGCGACCGAGATCGCATACGGCAGCACCTCGAGCGAGCTGCGCAGCGCATAGTAGCCGGCCAGTCCGCCCAGGATCGAGGTCAGGCTGCTGGCGGTGTTGAACAGCAGCGCGCGTGCGGGCTTCATGCCGGCATGCAGCAGCACGGCCAGATCGCCCAGTTCCTGCGGGATCTCGTGCGCCGTGATCGCGATCGTGGTGAGGATCCCGAGCCGCACGTCGGTGAGGAAGGCCGCCGCGATCAGCACGCCGTCGAACCCGTTGTGCACCCCATCGCCGATCAGCACGATCCAGCCGGCGGCGCGGTCGCGGTGATTGCTCTCCGGGACATGGTGGCTCTCGCAGTCCTCGGTGTGGCAGTGCCGCCAGAGCACGAACTTCTCGAGCACGAAGAATAGTGCGATGCCGCCCAGCAGCGCGGCGCCGATGCCCTGCACTCTACCTAAGCCCACTTCAGCCACGGCTTCGGGCAGGAGCCCAAGCAGCGCGGCTGCGAGCATCGCACCAGTGGCAAAGCTGATCAGGTGCGGCAACAGCTGCGCGCGCCGCGACTCCGGGAATAGCAGGAACAGCCCCGCCAGCGCGGCGCTGAGCAGGCCGCCGAACAAGGTCGCGAGCAGGATCCAGATCAGTACGGGCATGGGCCGTTCACTCTAGCACGCGCCTCAGGCGACGGTACCCGCGCGCCACAGGAGCGCGACCATGCGACCAGTGCGTCCATCGCGCCGGTAGGAATAGCAGCGCGCCGCATCCGAGTAGGTGCACAGACCCGCGGTGGCAATATGCCGCACGCCGAGTGCGGTCAGGCGTGCGCGCGCCAGCAACTGCAGATTGCACTGCCAGCGGCCGCGCGCATTGGCGGTGAACGCGACGCTGTCGCGCTCATCGTGAGCCATGAAGGCCGCGCGCACCTCCTCGCCCACTTCGAACTGTTCCGCGCTGATCGCCGGCCCCAGCCAGGCGTGGATGGCCTGCGGCTCGACGCGCATGGCGCGCACGGTCGCTTCGAGCACGCCACTGCTGAGGCCACGCCAGCCCGCATGCGCCACGCCGAGCACGGCGCCGTCCGCGCTCGCAAGCAGCACCGGCATGCAATCGGCCACCAGGATGGCCAGTGGCCGCGTGCCCGTGCGCGTGACCGCGGCATCGGCCGGACCCGCGGGCGCGTTTGCGTCCGCATCGGCTACGGCGATGCCGTGCACCTGCTGTAGCCAAAACGGCTCGGCCGGCAGCTGCAGCGCCGTGCGCAGCAGCGCGCGGTTTGCCGCCACCGCGGCCGGATCATCGCCCACGTGGGCGCCGAGATTGAGGCTCGCGTACGGCGCTTGGCTGTGGCCACCGCCGCGCAGACTGCAGCCCGCGCGCACCGTGGCAGGCGTGCCCCACTCGGCGCGGAGGAATGCGGCGTTCATGAGAACCGCGCGTCCGCGCGCTCGTCCGCATCGGAGCGCAGTGCTGCCAGCAGCGCGCGGAAGTCATCGGGCAGGGGTGCTTCGAAGGTGTGGTGGCGCCCGGTCGCGGGGTGATCGAAGGCGAGCCGTTGCGCGTGCAGGGCCTGGCGGCGAAAAAGACGCAGCGCCGACTCCAGCTGCGCGCCTGCCCCGGCGACCTGGCGTCGACGGCCACCGTAGACGGGGTCGCCCACGATCGGCAGCCCGATGTGAGCCAGGTGCACGCGGATCTGGTGCGTACGCCCGGTCTCGAGCTGCACCCTTAGCAGCGTGAGGCCGCGAAAGCGCTCCTCGATCCGATAGTGCGTCACGGCCTCGCGCCCGTCGCCGCGCACCGCCATGCGCGTGCGCACCGAGCGATGGCGGCCGATCGGCTCGTCGACGGTGCCGCCCGCGGTCGGCTGGCCGAAACACAATGCCAGGTAGCCGCGCGCGATCTCACGCCGCTGCAACATCGCCACCAGCGCGTGATGACTCTCGGGTGTACGCGCCACCACCAGCAGGCCGCTCGTGTCCTTGTCGAGCCGGTGGATGAGCCCGGCGCGCGGCACCAGCGCCAGCGCCGGATCGTGCGCCAGCAGCGCATTCTGCAGCGTGTGCGAGGGATTGCCGGCGCCCGGATGCACCACGAGTCCGGCCGGCTTGTCGATCACCAGGAGCGAATCGTCCTCGTGCACGATGCGCAGCGCGATCGCCTCGGGCGCCACACCCGTTGCTGGCGTGAATTCGGCCTTGAGGCGCACATGCTCTCCGCCTGCGAGCCGCGCCCGCGGGACCACCGTGCGGCCATCGAGCAATGCCGAACCGTCCTTGATCCAGCGCTGCAGCCGCGCGCGCGAGTATTGCGGCAGCGTTGCGGCCAGCGCGACGTCGAAACGCGCGCCGGCCAGCGCGGCGGGCAATTCGAACTCATGGATGCGGAACTTGGCGGGCATGTCGTGGTCGCAGCTGCGGCAGGTTTATTCGCTATACTGGCGCTTTCGCGTCGCAGGGTACAACGTGGCAGCCAGCAAGGTCTCCGGTCCCGCTCATTCTCGTCACCTGGCCCGCTCGCTCGGGCTGGCGCTGTTGCTGGCCTGTATCACCCTGGCGGGCTGTGCCCACCACGGCAAGGCTCGCGATCCCAATCGCTATACGGCCGAAACCCTGTACCGCGACGCCCACAAGGCGCTCAACAACAGTGACTACGAGCTGTCGGTCAAATTGTACGAAGCGCTTACCTCGCGCTTTCCGTTTTCCGACCAGGCGCGCCAGGCCAGGCTCGATCTGATCTACGTCTACTACCGCAAGGGCGAAAATGAAGCGGCCACCGACGCGGCCGAGCAGTTCCTGCGTGAGAACCCGACGCACCCGCGCATCGACTACGCCTGGTACATGAAGGGCCTGATCGACTACGAGCACACGCCCTGGGCTTTCGAGCGCTGGTTCGGCGTCGACATGGCCAAGCGCCCGCCCGCTTCACTCGCCTCATCAATCACCGCCTTCACCACCGTGGTCAAGCAGTTCCCAAGGAGCGAGTACGCGCACGATGCGCAGCGCCGGCTGATCTACCTGCGCAACCGCCTGGCCGAATACGAAGTCAACGTCGCGCGCTACTACGTCAAGCGCGGCGCCTACGACGCTGCGGCCCAGCGCGCCCAGCGCACGATTGAGGAATACGACGGCGCCCCGGCGGTCCAGGATGCGCTGGCGATCATGATCGACTGCTACAAGCACCTGGGCCTGAAGGACCTACAGAGCAATATCGAAAAGGTCTACCAGGCCAACTACAACGAGAGCAGCGCGCGGGTGGCGCGGCGGAATTCTTGGTGGCACATCTGGTAGAGCGTGCACGCGCGCTCGCGCTGGCTAAAAATTCGCTGACTTGAACCCGCGTGAGCACGCGCACTGCAATTACTGCGGGCACCCGAGACTGCACGTCGTCGGAGCTGCCCACCACGGCACCGCCCCGCCCGTGTATTCGGGTTGCGGGTGTTTCCGTCCGGCGATGTGTCGGAGGACGCCTTGACGCGAGCGCTGCCGGAACGCGGTGCTTCGTACCAGTCTTCGCTGCCACAACAAGCCGTTCCGGCAGCGAGCGGCAAGGTTCGCCTCGCTTTGGAGGCGCGGCCGACCACATCGCCGGACGGAAACACCCGCAACCCGAATGCGCTAGCGTCGATATCCGCTGGTAATCGGATACCGCCAATCCCTCCCAAACGCCCGGGCGCTCACGCGCACGCCCGGCGGCGCCTGGCGGCGCTTGTACTCGTTGCGCTGGACCATGTTGAGCACGCGCGTGACCACTGCCCGTTCGAAGCCGCGGGCGCAGATCTCATCGACCGAGAGGTCCTCCTCGATGAAGGCCTCGAGGATCGGATCGAGTACCGAATAGAGCGGGAGCGAGTCGGTGTCTTTCTGGCCATGGCGCAGCTCGGCGCTCGGTTCGCGCTCGATCACGCGCGCCGGGATGACGGGCTCGTCCGCGGGCGCCAGCGAATTGCGGTAGTTCGCGAGGCGATAGACCAGCAGCTTGCTGCAGTCTTTGATCGGCGCAAAGCCGCCGTTCATGTCGCCGTAAAGCGTGGCGTAGCCCACGGCCATCTCGCTCTTGTTGCCGGTGGTCAGCAGCATGCGACCGGTTTTGTTCGAGATCGCCATCAACAGCAGGCCGCGGGTGCGCGCCTGGATGTTCTCTTCGGTCGTGTCGGGCGCGCGACCAGCGAATTCCGCGGTCAGCGCGCCGAGCGTGGCTTCGAACATGCTTTCGATCGGAATGGTGCTGATCTGCACGCCGAGGCGGCGCGCCTGCGCGTCCGCGTCCTCGATACTCATCTTCGAGGTGTAACGCGAGGGCATCATCACAACCTGCACGCGCTCGGCGCCGAGCGCATCGACGGCGATCGCCAGGGTCAGCGCGGAGTCCACGCCGCCGGACAAGCCCATGACCACGCCTGGAAAACCGTGCTTGGAGACGTAGTCGCGCACGCCCAGCACCAGCGCCTGGTAGACGCTGGCCTCGACACTGAGTTCAGGGGCGATTTCGCCGGGAATGGGTACGGGCTTGCCAGCGCGGCGTTCGAACTGCACGCAGTACAGCCCCTCGGTGTACGCGGGCGCACGCAGCGCGAGCTGCGCGTGCGCGTCCATGACGAAGGAATTGCCATCGAACACGAGCTCGTCCTGGCCACCACACAGGTTGACGTACACAACCGGCAGGCCGCACTCGGCGATGCGTTCACGCACCACCCGTTCGCGCATCTGCTGGCGGTTCACCTCGAAGGGCGAGGCATTGATGACCAGCAGCAACTCGGCGCCGGCGGCAGCGGCGCGGCGCGCGGGCTCGCTCTCCCACACGTCTTCGCACACCAGCAGCCCGATGCGGAAGCCCTGGCATTCGAATACGGCTGGGTTGCCGCCCGCCGTGAAATAGCGCTTCTCGTCGAACACGCGGTAGTTCGGCAGGCAGGACTTGCGCGTACGCGCCTCGCGCCGGCCATCGCGGTAAACGGCGGCGCTGTTGTAGATGCACGTGCCCTCATATTCGGGGAAGCCAACCACGAGGCCGATGCCCGGGGCCGCGGCGAGGCCTTGCAGCGCGTGCTCGATCTGGCTACGCAGGCCGCGGTGAAACAACAGGTCTTCGGGCGGATAGCCCGAGAGCGTGAGCTCGGGGAACAACACCAGGTCGGCATGCAGCTCGTCACGAGCCCGTGCCGCCTGGTGCAGCGCGCGCGCCAGATTCCCCTGCACGTCCCCGACCAGCAGGTTCGTCTGCGCTAACGCCAGGGTCAGGCGCGCGTTGGCGTTCAATCGCTCTCCGTTCGTCGACGGCACCGCACTAGCGGCGGCGGGCCGCACGACGCTGGGCAGCCGGCCTGGCGCGAGCCTTGCCCTTGCTGGGGCCCTTGCTGGGGCCCTTGTTTGGCCCCTTGGCGGAACGCTTGCTGGAACGCTTGCTTGATCGGTTGGCTGCGCTCTTCGCCGCGGGCTTCGCTGCGCGTCGTTTGCCGCGCGCAGCACGTTTGCCCGGTGCCGGCGCCCGTGCGCGCGGCGCGATATGTGCCGCCCGGGCCCGCGCGCGCCGCGTGCGCAGCAGTACCTCGGCCATCGCACTGCCGAGTTCCGCCGGTGATTTCACGGTGCGCACGCCCGCGGCCTCGAGTGCGCGAAACTTGTCGGCCGCCGTGCCCTTGCCGCCGGCGATGACCGCGCCGGCATGGCCCATGCGCTTGCCGGGCGGTGCCGTGACGCCCGCGATGTAGGCCACCACGGGCTTGCTGACGAAACGGCGTATGTGCTCAGCTGCGGCCTCTTCGTCGCTCCCGCCAATCTCGCCGACCATGACGATGCCTTCGGTTTGCGGGTCGCGCTCGAACAATTCGATGACGTCGATAAAATTCATGCCGCGCACCGGATCGCCGCCGATGCCGACGCAGGTGCTCTGGCCGAGGCCATTATTGGTGGTCTGGAACACGGCCTCGTAGGTGAGGGTGCCCGAGCGGGATACTATGCCGACGCACCCAGGCTTGTGGATAAAACCGGGCATGATGCCGATCTTGCATTCACCCGGCGTGATGACGCCCGGGCAGTTGGGGCCGACCAGTCGCGTGCCAGTGCCGGCGAGCGCGGCCTTGACGCGGATCATGTCGTTGACTGGCACGCCCTCGGTGATGCACACGACCAGCTCGATGCCGGCTTCGGCTGCTTCAAGGATGCCGTCGGCCGCAAAGGGCGCGGGCACGTAGATCATGCTGGCGGTGGCGCCGGTGGCCTGCACCGCATCCCGCACGGTGTCGAATACCGGCAGCCCGAGATGGCGTTCGCCGCCGCGCCCGGGCGTCACGCCGCCGACCAGGCGCGTGCCATAGGCAATGCTCTGCTCGGAGTGAAACGTGCCCTGCTTGCCGGTGAAACCCTGGCAGATGACGGCGGTGCGCTTGTTGACGAGAACGCTCATGGCGAGCCCTTGGCCAACGCGGCTTTGGGCGCCGCGGTCTTGGGTGGTGCAGACTTGAGCGGTGCGGATTTTGCCGCGGCAACCACTTTGCGCGCCGCATCGGTGAGATCGCTCGCCGGGATGATCGCCAGCGACCCGCCGGCGAGCTTGGCGCGCGCGGCCTCGGCGTTGGTGCCCTCGAGGCGCACCACCACCGGTACGCGCACGCCCACGTCGCGCACCGCATCGATGATGCCGTCGGCAATCAGGTCGCAGCGGACGATGCCGCCGAAGATGTTTATCAGGATCGCGCGCACGTTCGGATTCGAGAGGATCAGCTCGAAGGCGGTGCTGACGCGCGCGGCGGTGGCGCCGCCGCCCACGTCGAGGAAGTTGGCGGGCGCGCCGCCGTGCAGCTTGATCAGGTCCATGGTGGCCATGGCGAGCCCGGCGCCGTTCACCATGCAGGCGATGTCGCCATCGAGCGAGACGTAGTTGAGATCGTGTTCGCTGGCAACGCGCTCGGCCGGATCCTCCTGGCCCGGGTCACGGAGCGCCGCCATCGCGCCCTGGCGGAACAGCGCGTTCGCCTCGATGTCGAGCTTGCAATCGAGCGCCACCAGCTTGCCTTCACGCGTGACGATCAGCGGGTTGATCTCGATCAGGCTCGCGTCCTTATCCGTGTACACGCGATAGAGCGCGAGCAGGATCGACTGGAACTGAGCGAGCTGCTCGCCCTTGAGGCCAATGCCGAAGCCCAGTTGCCGGCATTGCCAGGGCTGCAGGCCTGCAGCCGGATGCACGGTGACCGAGAGAATCTGCTCCGGCGTATCGTGCGCGACCTGTTCGATATCCATGCCGCCCGCGGCTGAGGCGACCACGGCGATGCACCCGCGCTCGCGATTGAGCGTGAAGCTCAGATACAGCTCGCGCTCGATGTTCGAGCCAGCCTCGACATAGACCTTTTCTACGGGCAGCCCGGCCGCGCCAGTCTGCTTGGTGACCAGGCGCTGCCCGAGCATGCCGGCCGCAGCCGCCGTGACTTCGGCCAGGTCGCGCGCCAGCTTCACGCCCCCCGCCTTGCCGCGTCCGCCAGCGTGCACCTGCGCCTTGACGACCCATACCGCGCCGCCCAACGCGCGCGCCGCGGCCTCGGCCTCGCCCGGGTTCGAGGCCACGAGCCCCTCGGGCACTGGCACCCCGTAGCTGGCGAGAATTTTCTTCGATTGATATTCGTGCAGGTTCATCAGGCGGGCCCGGAGCGGAAGGTGCGGAATTGTCGCGGAAAGCCGTGACGGATGCTACCTTGACGCCATGAGTTCCCAGGCCGAGGCCGCCGCGAGCGGCGAGAGTGCGCAGACCGATCTCGCCTGGCGCATCGTCGGACTGACCAACCTCTACCGCCTGCTGGCGGTGGCGGCGATGCTGTCGATCCACCTGCTCACGCAGCCCCTGCCGGCCTTTGGCAGCAGTGCGCCGCGACTGTTCCGCCTGGTGCTGGCGGGTTATTTTGCCCTGGCGGCCGTGCTGGCGTTCGCCGGGCGGCGCCACTGGCCGGGGCGGCGCACGCTGGTGCTCACGCACGCACTGGTCGACGCGGGCTCGATCGCGCTGTTGATGTACGCCAGCGGCGGCGTGAACAGCAACCTCGGCATCCTGATGGTGATCCCGGTGGGGTCGATGGCCTTGCTCGCGGTGGGCCGCGAGGCACTGGTCATCGCCTCGATCGCTGCACTCGCGATCCTGGCGCAGCAGATCGCCAGCCAGCTGCAGGGCTACAGCGGCACGGGCGACTACCTGCTGGCGGGCGTCATGGGCGCGGTCGTGTTCCTGGTCGCGGCCTCCGCCTGGCCGGTCGCCAACCGGCTACGCGAAAGCGAAGCGCAGGTGCGACGGCAGGAAGTGGACCTGGCGAACATGGCGCAGCTGTCGCAGTACATCGTGCAGCGTCTGCGCGAGAGCATCCTGGTGGTCGACCCAACCGACCGCATCCGGCTGATCAACGAGTCGGCGGCCGAGATGCTGGGCGACGCGGCCGCGGTGCCGGGCGCGTTGCTCGGCGAAGTATCGCCACGCCTGCTGTACTTGCTGACCACGTGGCGCAGCGCGGCCGAGCTGTTGCCCGGCGAGACGCCGCAGGGCACGTTCACCGCAGCCGATGGCGCGCGCATCGTTGAGGCGCACTTCGCACCGCTGGGCGCGGCCGAACCCGCGCCGGTGCTCATCTTCCTCGAGGACACCAGCGCCCTAGCGACGCGGGTGCAACAGTCAAAACTGGCCGCCCTGGGCCGGCTCACCGCCAGCATTGCGCATGAAATCAGGAATCCGGTCGGCGCGATGAGCCACGCGGCGCAGCTGCTGGGCGAATCGAGTGGCCTCGGGCCCGC
This sequence comes from Gammaproteobacteria bacterium, assembly GCA_025359205.1. Classification (GTDB taxonomy): domain Bacteria; phylum Pseudomonadota; class Gammaproteobacteria; order Steroidobacterales; family Steroidobacteraceae; genus FEN-1191. The sequence continues at coordinate 35,007 of JANYHD010000032.1, read as the reverse complement.
GGAACTGCGCATGACCGAAATCATGCGCAGCAATGCGCAGCGTGTCAGCGCCATCGTCGACAATGTGCTGCGCCTGTCACGGCGCGAAGCGCCGCAGCCCGAGCGTATCGCGCTGCCGGAATGGTGCGCGCGCTTCCGCGAGGAATTCTGCGCCACCACGCAGTGCGACCTGGCGCGCTTCCACCTGCAGGCCGCCGCGGCCGACCTCGAGGCGAGCATCGACCCAAGCCAGCTGCACCAGATCCTGTGGAACCTGTGTGAGAACGCCTACCGCCACGGCCATAGCGAGGGCGGCGCGCCGGGCGTCGAGCTGTTGCTGGCGCGCCTCGCCCGTTATGGACGCGTCTGCCTCGAAGTTTCCGATCGCGGCCCGGGCGTCGCGGCCGCGGACGTGGAGCGGATCTTCGAGCCCTTCTTCACGCGCGGTGCGCAGGGCACGGGGCTCGGGCTGTTCCTGGCGCGCGAGTTGGCCGAGATCAACGGCGCAACATTGCTGTACGAGCCGCGCAAGGGCGGTGGTAGCACATTCCGCCTGGTGTTCGCCGATTCCTCGCGCTGGGCATCCGTGATGCTGCCCGGCGCGCCCGTGCTGTGATTTTCCACCCGCCCTGGATTTAAGCTACCGCCATGGCACACAAACCCACCGTACTCATCGTCGACGACGAGCCGGACCTGGTCGAGCTGGTGAAGCTCACGCTCGAGCGCATGAACCTGGCGACGGCGGCCGCCGGAGACCTGGCCACGGCGCGCCGACTGCTGGGCGAGAAGCGCTTCGAATTGTGCCTGGCCGACATGCGGCTGCCCGACGGCGACGGGCTGGACCTCGTCGCCTGGATCCAGCAGCACCAGCCGCAGGTGCCCGTGGCGGTGATCACCGCGCACGGCAATGTCGAAACCGCGGTGCGCGCGCTCAAAGCCGGCGCCTTCGATTTCGTGTCCAAGCCGCTGGACCTGGGCGTGCTACGGCGGCTGGTTGCAGTGGCAATCCGCCTGGGGGCGGATGACGGCGCGGAATCCGCACGCGTTGGCCCGCAGTTGCTCGGCGGCTCGCCTGCCATGGACGCGCTGCGCGCGCTGATCGCGCGCGTAGCGCGCAGCCAGGCGCCGGTGCACATCTCGGGCGAGTCGGGCACCGGCAAGGACCTGGTGGCACGCCTCATCCACAGCAGCGGCGCGCGGCGCGAGGGGCCGTTCATCCCGGTGAACTGCGGCGCGATTCCCACCGAGCTTATGGAGAGCGAGCTGTTCGGCTACAAGCGCGGCAGTTTTACCGGAGCCGTCAGCGACAAGCAGGGCCTGGTGCAGAGCGCCGAGGGCGGCACGCTGTTCCTGGACGAGGTCGCTGACCTGCCGCTGCACATGCAGGTGAAGCTGCTGCGCGTGATCCAGGAAAAGACGGTGCGCCCGGTCGGCGAGCAGCGCGAGCAGCCCATCGACGTGCGCGTGCTGTCGGCGACGCATAAGAACCTCGCCTCACTGGTGCAGGCCGGCAAATTCCGCGAGGACCTGTACTACCGCATCAATGTGATCGACATCCGCGTGCCAGCGCTCCGCGAACACGCCAGCGACATCCCCGAGCTGGCGGCGGCCTTGCTGCGCCGCTTAAGCCGCCGCCTCGGTGGCGAGGCGCCCGCGTTGGGGGAGGATGCGCTCGCTGCCCTGCAGGACTATGGCTTTCCGGGCAATGTGCGCGAGCTGGAAAACATACTCGAGCGCGCACTCACGCTGTGCGCCGGCGAGCAGATTGGCGTGGCCGATCTGCAGCTGCGCGCGGCGCCGTCCGGCGCGGCCGCCGAGGGAGATGCCGCCAGCATCGTGAAGGCGGCGGCGGCCGGGGCCGACACCAGCGGCTCGGACCTCGGCGACCAGCTCGAGCACATCGAGCGCGACGCGATCCTCAAGGCGCTCGAGCAGACGCGCTATAACAAGACCGCGGCGGCACGCCTCCTTGGCATCACCTTTCGCGCGCTGCGCTACAAGGTAAAGAAGCTGCGCATCGAGTAGCGGGCCACACCCGGATTGCCGGGCTGCCGTGGTGACCCCCTGCGTCACTTAGTGACGCGCACCGACAGCTTGTGTCGTGAGAAACAGGCGGTCAATAGGTCTAATCCGACAGATGAAAAGAAATAACATTATATAAATCAATTAGTTAAGGCGATATGACGCCAATGGCACGAGCATTGCTTAGTACTGGTCCAGCGGCTTGAGCCGTGGTTCTTTACCCCTAACAGTACTCTGCAGGAGTTGTCATGAAGTCGATCCAAAAGGGTTTTACACTGATTGAGTTGATGATCGTGGTTGCGATCATCGGCATCCTGGCCGCGATCGCGATCCCGGCCTACCAGGACTACACGGTCCGCAGCAAGGTGACGGAAGGTCTGAACATCGCCGACTCCGCCAAGGCCGCCGTGGCCGAAGGCTTCCAGTCGGGCGATATCGTTGGCATGAATGCCGCGGCGGTTGCCTGGACTGGCGGCTTTACACCCACCAAGTACGTGCAGACCGTGGCCATCAACGGCGTCAACGGCCAGATCACCGTGACGTACAACTCGGGTGCCAACGGCATCCCGCAGCTGGCGGCCGGCAACACGCTGATCCTGACGCCGAGCATCAACAAGGTCGTCATCGCGACCGGCCTGTCGGGCAACATCGACTGGGCCTGCGGCTCGATCTCGACGTTGACGGCGACCAACCAGCTCCTGCCGGTGACCGCCGGTACGATCCTGGCCAAGTACGTCCCGAGCTCCTGTAAGTAAGAGCCTGGTTTCCGGGGCCCTTGGGCCTTCGGAAGACCTACGAGAAGCCCCTCCCCTGGAGGGGCTTCTTCTTTTGGGAAACCCGTCACTTAAGGGACCGGCCCGGATATGCAAACATCCGCTGTGATTTGACATTGATAGCCGTACCCTGTCAGCTAGACTAGGTGCCGCAATCGCGGGCGGGAGCATTTCCTAAGTCCATGAGCGAAAACGCTTCTCTGGTTTTGAACTCGACGCGCTCAGGCCTCGGCGGCCTGCCGCAGCGCCTTGTCCAGGATGGCGTGGTCGACGAATCCGGCATGCACGCCGCCCTCCAGGCTGCCAGCGAAAAACGCACCAGTTTCGTCACCCAACTGATCGCCTCCGGGGCGGCCACCGCACGTGACATTGCTCTCGCAGCGGCCAGCGAATATGGCGTGCCGCTGCTCGACCTGAACGCGCTCACCGTCGATCTCGACACCGTCAAAGTGGTGAGCGACAAGCTGCTCGCCAAGCACCGGGTGCTGCCGCTGTTCAAGCGCGGCAAGCGGCTGTTCCTCGGGGTGGCCGATCCGACCAACCTGCACGCGATCGACGAGATCAAGTTCCAGACCGGCCTCGCGGTCGAAACGATCGTCGTCGAGGACGACAAGCTGCAGCGCTACCTCGACAAGGCGATCGAGCAGGCCGACACCTCGATGCCCAACCTCGGCGACGACGAAGGCGTCGATCTCGAGGCGCTCGAGGTCAGCGGCGGCGATGACGACCTGGGCGACGCGGTCTCGCGCGACGATGTCGAAGACGCGCCGATCGTTCGCTTCGTCAACAAGGTCATGCTCGATGCCATCCGCCGCGGCGCCTCGGACATCCATTTCGAACCGTACGAAAAACTCTACCGCGTGCGTCTGCGCATGGACGGCGTGCTCAAGGAAGTTGCGCAGCCGCCAGTGCAGCTGGCCGGCAAGATCGCCGCGCGCCTGAAAGTCATGTCGCGGCTCGACATCGCCGAGCGCCGCGTGCCGCAGGACGGCCGCATCAAGATGCGCCTGTCGAAGACCCGCGCCATCGACTTCCGCATGAGCACCTGCCCGACGCTGTTCGGCGAGAAGATCGTGCTGCGTATTCTCGACGCCTCGCAGGCCATGCTCGGGATCGACGCGCTGGGCTACGAATCGCAGCAGAAAGACCTGTACATGAAGCACCTGGCGAAGCCCCAGGGCATGATCCTCGTGACCGGGCCCACCGGCAGCGGCAAAACCGTCTCGCTCTACACCGGCTTGCACATCCTCAACAAGGAAGACACGAACATCTCGACCGCGGAGGATCCGGCGGAAATCAACCTGCCCGGCGTCAACCAGGTCAACGTCAACAACAAAGTGGGCCTCACTTTCGCGGCCGCCCTGCGTTCGTTCCTGCGACAAGACCCCGACGTCGTCATGGTGGGTGAAATCCGCGATCTTGAGACGGCGGAGATCGCCATCAAGGCCGCGCAGACCGGCCACCTCGTGCTCTCCACGCTCCATACCAATGACGCACCGCAGACGCTGACGCGCCTCATCGACATGGGTGTGAAGCCCTACGCGATCGCGACCTCGGTGAGCCTGATCATCGCGCAACGCCTGGCGCGCCGGCTGTGCGGCAGCTGCAAGACTCTGGTCGACGTACCGCCCGAAGCGCTGCGCAAGGAAGGCTTCCAGGAAGCGGATATACCCAACCTGAAGATCTACGGGCCCAAGGGCTGCCAGAACTGTACCGACGGCTACAAGGGCCGGGTCGGCCTGTACCAGGTCATGGAAGTCACCGAGGCCATTGGCCGCATCATCATGACGGGCGGCAACGCCATCGATATCGCCGACCAGGCGGGCAAGGAAGGCGTCTGGGACCTGCGCCGCGCCGGCCTCGAGAAGATCAAGGCTGGCATGACCAGCATCGCCGAAATCAACAGCGTAACGATCGAGTAAGCAAACAATGGCTCAGGCAAGTACCGCAATCCGCAGCGTGCAGCGCGACGTGCCCTTCAACTGGGAGGGGCGCGACCGCAAAGGCCAGAAGGTCAAGGGCCGCACCGTCGCGCAGAACGAGCAGGCCGTGCGCGGCGAATTGCGGCGCCAGGGCATTGCCGCCACGCGTATCCGCAAGCAATCCCAAAGCAGGGGCGTCGGCGGCAAGGTCGACGCCGGCGACATCGCGATCTTCAGCCGCCAGCTCGCCACCATGCTGGGCGCGGGCATTCCGCTGGTGCAGGCTTTCGAGATCATCGGCGCCGGGCACGAGAAACCCTCGATGCAGAGGCTGCTGATGGATATCAAGGGCGACATCGAAGGCGGCACCTCGCTGCACGAGTCGCTCGGCAAGCACCCGCTGTATTTCGACGACCTGTACGTGAACCTCACGGAGGCTGGCGAGCAGGCGGGCGCGCTGGAATCACTGCTCGACAAGATCGCCACCTACAAGGAGAAGACCGAGGCCATCAAGAAAAAGGTCAAGAAGGCGCTGTTCTATCCGGCCGCCGTGCTGGTCGTGGCGCTGATCGTCACCACCATCCTTTTGATCTTCGTGATTCCGCAGTTCGAGAGCCTGTTCAAGGGTTTCGGTGCCGACCTGCCGGCCTTCACGCAGGCGGTCATCGATCTATCCAAGTTCGTCCAGCGCTTCGGCGTGTTCATCGGCGTGGTGATCGGCGCGGGCTTCTGGTTCTTTGCCTATTCCTACAAGCGCTCGCGCAAATTGCGCGAGTTGATGGATCGGATGTCGCTCAAGCTACCCATCATCGGCCCGATTCTCAACAAGGCTGCCATTGCGCGTTTTGCGCGCACGCTCTCGACCATGTTCTCGGCCGGCGTGCCGCTGGTGGAAGCACTCGAGTCGGTCGCCGGCGCCACCGGCAACATCGTGTATGAAGACGCGGTCATGAAGATGCGCGACGAGGTCGCCACCGGCCAGCGCCTGCAGCGCGCCATGGAGAACACGGGCCTGTTCCCAAACATGGTCGTGCAGATGATCGCGGTCGGCGAGGAATCGGGTTCGCTCGATACGATGTCGGGCAAGGTCGCCAGTTTCTACGAGGAAGACGTCGACAACGCGGTCGACAGCATGTCGAGCCTGCTGGAGCCGCTGATCATGGCGATCCTGGGCGTGCTCGTGGGCAGTCTCGTGATCGCGATGTACCTGCCGATCTTCAAGCTCGGTTCCGTCGTCTAGTCCTTCCGTGCTCGAGCTGCTCAGCCAAACACCGGCGGCCTGGGTTGTTCTGGTCGGAGCAGTAGGGCTGCTGGTCGGGAGCTTCCTCAACGTCGTCATCCATCGCCTGCCGGTCATGCTCGATCGCCAGTGGCGCGAGCAGTGCCGCGAGCTGCAGGCGCAGCCGCACGCAGAGCTACCCGCCGCCAAACCGTACAACCTGGTGGTCCCGCGCTCGGCCTGTCCGGCCTGCCACGCGCCGATCACGGTGTGGCAGAACATCCCGTTACTGAGCTGGCTGTGGCTCAAGGGCAAGTGCGCCAACTGCAAGGCGCCCATCAGAGCACGCTATCCGCTGGTCGAGCTGCTGTGCGCGCTGCTGAGTGCCGTGGCCGCCTGGCGCTTCGGCTTCGGCTGGACTGCAGTGGCCTCAATGGGCATCACCTGGGCCCTGATCGCGCTCACCGCCATCGATCTCGATACCCAGCTGTTGCCCGATGCGATCACGCTGCCGCTGCTGTGGGCCGGGCTGCTGGCCTCGCTCGCCGTGGGCAGCGCGGCCGGGGCCGGGGGCGCGAGCCTGCCCGTGAGCCCTGCTGATGCCATAACCGGGGCTGCAGCCGGTTACCTCTGCCTGTGGAGCGTGTATCACTTGTTTCGCCTCTGCACCGGCAAGGAAGGCATGGGCTACGGCGATTTCAAGCTGCTCGCCGCGCTCGGCGCCTGGATGGGTTGGCGCATGTTGCTGCCGATCATCCTGGCCGCCGCCCTGAGCGGGTCCGTGGTCGGCATTGCGCTCATTGTCGGCGGCCGACACAAGCGCGGCGTGCCGATGCCCTTCGGCCCGTTCCTCGCTGCGGCCGGCTGGCTCGCCATGATGTGGGGGCCGCAATGGGTCAGCGCCTACCTAGGGTTGTACGGGCGCGGCTGACGACTGGCGCGGCAGACGATTAGACTGGCGGCATGAACCCGCCCGCGCCCCTGCGCATCGCGCTCACCGGCGGCATCGCCTGCGGAAAAAGCACCGTCGCCGCGCTGTTTGCCGGCTTCGGCGTACCCGTGATCGACCTGGACGAGATCTCGCGCGAGGTGGTCGCGCCGGGGACGGCGCTGCTCGGGCGCGTGTTCGGGCACTTCGGCCCCGCGCTCCGCCAGGCCGACGGCTCGCTCGATCGCCGGTCACTGCGCGAGCGGATATTCCGCGACGCGCTCGCGCGCGGCGAGCTCGAAGCGCTTCTGCATCCGGCCATCCTGGCGCGTGCCGCCGAATTGTCGGCCGCGGCTGGCGGTCCATACCAGCTCATCGTCATTCCCCTGCTCGCGGAATCGGATTCGGCGTGGCAATACGACCGCGTGCTGGTGGTCGACTGCGCCGAAGCGCGGCAGCGTGCGCGGCTGGCGCAGCGCGACGGCAGCACGGCCGGGATGGTGGATGCGGCGCTGGCCGCGCAGGCCCCGCGGGCAGCGCGGCTCGCGCTCGCAAATGAGGTCATTCACAACGACGGCGAGCCCGCCGAACTCGCGCCACAGGTGCGGGAATTGCACCGACAGTACCTGCAGCTGGCCGCCACCCGCACTCGCGCGCCTTTCCCCTAAGGGTCAGCTCAAGCACAATAGACCGATGAGCGAGACCACCGCGGAGCCAAGCGTATTCGAACAGCCACTGAACGAGCGGCTGCGCACCTTCCTGCGGCTCGATTTCCTCTACAGCCAGGCACTGTATCACAACGACAAGGCGAGCAGCTGGGGCAGCAGGGCCGCCATGGCCAGCCTGATTGACATGCTGGCGATTGCCACGCGCGGCGACGTACGGAGCGATGTGCTCAAGGAGCTCGAGCGCCACCTCGCCAAGCTCAACGAGTACCAGAACCACCCGGGCATCGACGCGACGCGGCTGCGTGCGCTGATGAGCAACCTGCTACGCCTCCGTACCGACCTGTCCGCCGCTGGCCCCGCGTGGCTGCAGCCATTGCGCGACTCGGAGTTCCTCGCGGCGATCAAGCATCGCAGCGCGATCCCGGGCGGAACCTGCGAATTCGACCTGCCGGACTATTATTTCTGGCTCAACCAGCCCGACGCGGTGCGCATGGAAGCCTTCGTGCGCTGGCAGGGATTGCTGCGGCCGCTGTGCGACGCGATCGCCGAGCTGCTGTGGCTGACACGCGAGAACGGCCGTGCGCGCGACGAGGTGGCCAAGGGCGGCATGTTCAACGTCGCCTTTGACCGCGAGACGCCCTACCAGCTGCTGCGCATCACGCTGCCAGCCGGGGTCGCCCTGTATCCCGAAATCAGCGGCAGCCACTACCGCTGCAGCATGCGTTTCCTCGAATGGCAGGACATCGACAGCCGGCCCAGGCAGACCGAGGCGGACGTACCCTTCGTCCTGACCTGCTGCCCATAGGGCCTGCTGACACTCAGCGGAATGCCGCATCTGCCGCCATGAATTCGTCCGCGCGAGTTGCTTGCCCCACCTGCAAACGGCCGATCGAGTGGAACGAGAAGTTTCCATGGCGGCCGTTCTGCAGCGAGCGCTGCAAACTCGTCGACCTGGGGGCGTGGCTGACCGAAGCCCACGCCATTCCGGGCGAGCCCGTCGACGAGCTGGCGGTAGACCCGAATCGACCCGAACCGCCTGAATCGAGCTGAATGGACTTCGCTCGACGTAGATCCAGCTCAGTCGAGCGGCAGGCCCGCTTGCTTCACCACCGGGCGCAGCACGAAGCTTGAATCGACGCGCGCTACGCCCGGCAGCTTGGTGAGCACCTTGCTGTGGAGCCGCTCGAAGTCGGCGGCGCTGCGCGCCACCACGCGCAGCATGTAGTCACACTCGCCGGTGGTGAGATAGCACTCGGCCACCTCGGGTACGCGGCACACCGCTTGCTCGAAGGCACCGAGGTCGCGATCGGTCTGCCCCTTGAGCGTGATGCGCACCACGAAGCTGACGCTGATGCCGACCTTCGCTGGATTGAGGACCGCGGTGTAGCGCTCGATCACGCCGGCGCGCTCCAGCAGTTTCACGCGCCGCAGGCAGGCAGACTCGGACAGCCCCACGCGCAGGGCGAGCGCGGCATTGGCCATGCTGCCGTCGGCCTGCAGCTCGGTGAGGATCTTCCGGTCGGTGCGGTCGAGTGACATTTTCTGCGCCCTTTAGTTAAATTTATCGCATATTCTGCCACTTTCTGGGCCGAAAGGCGCCTGTTTCGCAATTCCCCGTCGTGGGCGCGGAGCACAATAGCCGCCTCACTTGGAGGTCTGCCCCATGCGTATTGGCGTCCCTTCCGAAATCAAGATCCACGAATATCGCGTTGGCCTCATGCCCGCCTCGGTGCGCGAGCTCACGCTTGCTGGTCACACCGTCACGGTGCAGAGCGGCGCCGGGCTCGGCGTCGGCTGCAGCGACGAGGATTACCGAACCGCCGGCGCGCAGCTGGCACCCGACGCGGCCACGGTCTTTGGCGCCTGTGACATGGTGGTCAAGGTCAAGGAACCGCAGCTGGCTGAATGCGCCATGCTGCGGCCCGGCCAGGTGCTGTTCACCTACCTGCACCTCGCCGCCGATCGCGCCCAGGCCGATGGGCTGATGAAATCAGGCGCGGTTGCGATCGCGTACGAGACCGTCACCGCGGCCGATGGCTCGCTGCCGCTGCTGGTGCCGATGAGCGAAGTGGCCGGACGCATGTCGATCCAGGTCGGCGCCTACTACCTGCAGAAGGCGCAGGGCGGACGCGGCGTGCTGCTCGGCGGCGTCGCCGGCATCCCGCCCGCCAAGGTGGTGGTGATTGGCGGCGGCGTTGCCGGCACCAATGCCGTCGAAATGGCGCACGGCCTGCGCGCCGACGTCACCGTGATCGATCGCTCGCTGCCGCGCCTGCGCGCACTGGACGTGCAGTTCCACGGTGCGGTGCAGACGATCTACTCCACCGCCGAATCGATCGAGCGCGCCGTGACCGACGCGGACCTGGTGATCGGCGCCGTGCTGGTGCCGGGCGCTGCGGCTCCCAAACTGGTCACTGAGGCCATGATCAAGCGCATGCGCCAGGGTGCAGTGGTGGTGGACATCGCCATCGACCAGGGCGGGTGCTTCGCCACCAGCCGGCCCACCACGCACGCCGATCCCGTGTACACGCTGCATGGCGTGACGCACTACTGCGTCACGAACATGCCCGGCGCCGTGGCGCGCAGCTCCGCGCAGGCGCTCAACAACGCCACGCTCCCCTACGTGAAGTCGCTGGCGGACAAGGGCTGGAAGGATGCACTGGCCGCCGACAGTGGCCTGCGCAACGGCCTGAACGTGATCGAGGGACGCGTGGTGCACGCCGCGGTCGCGCGCGATCTGGGCTTGCCCGCGCCCATCAAGGTCTGATCGAAGGAGTTCCGATCGTCAGAGCTTGATCTTGCCGCCGCCGGGAATCGCCCCGCCGGCAACATCGGGCACCACGATGCGCGATGAGGCTTCCCGCCGGTACTCGCGGGCCTCTTCGATGGCCTGCTCGAGCGCGGTGTGCACCGCGGCCGGAAAGCGCTGCACCGCTTCACTCAGCGAGTTCGCCTCGATATCGAAAGACAGCGGCAGCACGCCACCCGGCGTCAACAGCTGCGTCTGCCCTGAGTACAGCACCGCGCGCGAGGCATCGGCGTGGCCTTCCACGGTCACGGGTGTGAGCCGCCGGATCGTGCCGGCCTTGCGATCCGTGTACAGCTCATCGCGATAGAGCGAGTCGGCGTCCACCTGTATGTCGGGCATGCCTGGTTCCTGGGCCATCATCCATCCCTCTCAATTGGCGTTGTGTGTAGCGGTTAGTTCCAACTTCTCAAGCCAGTCGACGATCGGCAGGTCGGCGGGCAGCAGCGGCAACGCGCGCAGCGCCGCCGGGTGCTCCCAACGCAGCGGCTGGCCCTCGAGGCCGGCGGGAACGCCGTTGTAGCTATCGACCATCCAGACCGACAGCTCCACGTGCCGCTCCGGGTATTCATGCGTCAGCGTCTGCAAGGGCCGCGCCGCTGCCACCGTGATGCCGAGCTCTTCGCGCAGTTCACGCCCGAGCGCTGCGCGTTCGGGCTCACCGGCTTCGAGCTTGCCGCCCGGAAACTCCCACTGGCCCGCCAGCGCCTTGCCTGCGGGCCGCTGGGTCACCAGCACGCGGCGCTGGTCATCATAAATCACGGCCGCAACCACCCGCACCGTGGGCTTCAAGACTCGAGTGCACCGTGGCACTGCTTGTACTTGCGGCCCGAGCCGCAGGGACAGGGCTCGTTGCGCCCGACTTTGCGATCGCCGCGCACGAAAGGCGCGGCCGGCTCGCCCGCCATGGCGCCCGCGCCGCCTGCCATGCCCGCGCCGCCCGCCACACCACCCGCCGCACTCCCGCGACCGTCAGGCGTGGGCATACTTGGCTCGGGTGCGCCGCCCGGCGCCAGCGCCGTGGGCACCTCGGCGTGCTGTGCCTGCAGCGCCCGCATCAGCCGTTCGCGCCGCTCGATTTCCTCGCGATCGATCTGCTCCTGGGTGCGCACTTCGACGCGCGCCAGCTGCGCGGCAGCGTCGTACTTCACGCGCCCGAGCATCGCCGTGAACAACTCGAAAGCCTCGCGCTTGTACTCGTAGCGGTAATCCTTCTGCGCGTAGCCGCGCAAATGGATGCCCTGGCGCAGGTAATCCATGGCGGCCAGGTGATCGCGCCAATGTTGATCGAGCTGCCGCAGCACGATGTCGCGCTCGACGTGGCGCATGATTGGCGTGCCGATGCGCGCGACCTTGTGCTGGTAATTGTCGATCACGGACTGCACGACGCGCGCGCGCAGCACGCCGTCTTCAATCTGCGGGTCGGCGGCCAGCCAGCCAGCCACGTCGGCATTGGAATTGAAGTCGCGCTGCAGCGCTTCGTTGAGCGCGCTGAGATCCCAGTTGTGCTGGGCGCTGCCAACCGGCAGGTGCGCATCGAGCAGGCCGCGCACCGAATCCTCGTACATGCCCAGCACTGCATCGCTCATGTCCTGCGTGCCCAGGATCTCGGTGCGCTGCTGGTAGACCACCTTGCGCTGGTCGTTGGCAACGTCATCGAACAGCAGCAGCTGCTTGCGGATGTCGAAGTTGTGCGCCTCGACCTTGCGCTGTGCCTTCTCGATCTGGCGCGAGAGCATGCCGCTCTCAATCACCTCGCCCGCCTTCATCCCGGCCATCTGCAGCCAGCGCTTGGTGCGCGCCGGATCGCCGAAGATGCGCATCAGATTGTCTTCCATCGACAGGTAGAAGCGGCTCGAGCCCGGATCTCCCTGGCGGCCCGAACGGCCGCGCAGCTGGTTATCGATGCGCCGCGACTCGTGGCGCTCGGTGCCGATGATGTGCAGCCCGCCAGCGGCGATCACCGCGTCGTGCCGCGCCTGCCAGGCGGCGCGCACCGCTGCCAGCTCGGGCTCGCTGCTTTCCTCCGGCAGTGCGTGCAGTTCGGATTCGAGGTTGCCGCCCAGCACGATGTCGGTGCCACGGCCCGCCATGTTGGTAGCGATGGTCACCGTACCCGGGCGCCCCGCGTTTGCGACCACATGCGCCTCGCGCTCGTGCTGCTTGGCGTTCAGCACGTTGTGTTCGATCTTTTCCTTCTGCAGGAGCCCGGCCAGGTATTCCGAGGTTTCGATCGAGGTCGTGCCCACCAGCACCGGCTGCGAGCGCGCCACGCAGTCGCGGATATCCGCGATGATCGCCTCGAACTTGTCGCCCTGCGTGAGATAGACGTGATCAGCGCTGTCCTTGCGGATCATCGGGCGATGCGTCGGAATCACCACGACCTCGAGGCCATAGATCTGCAGGAACTCCGGCGCCTCGGTATCGGCCGTGCCGGTCATACCGGCGAGCTTCTTGTAGAGGCGGAAGTAATTCTGGAAGGTGATCGAGGCGACCGTCTGGTTCTCCTCGCGCACTTTCACGCCTTCCTTGGCCTCGACCGCCTGGTGCAGCCCGTCGGACCAGCGCCGGCCGATCATGGTGCGGCCGGTGAACTCATCGACGATGATCACCTCGCCGTTGCGCACGATGTATTCGACGTCGCGCTTGTAAATCGCATGCGCGCGCAGTGCCGCATTGAGGTGATGCATGAGCCGCACGTTGGCGGCGTCATACAGGCTCTCGCCCTCGCGCAGCAGCTCTGCTTCCAGCATCAGCTGCTCGACGCGCTCGTGGCCGTCTTCGGTGAGATGTATCTGCTTGGCCTTCTCGTCGGCCCAGAAGTCACCACCCACGGCCAGATCGACGCGCCGCTCCGGCGTGAGGGCTTCGACCTCGCAACCCAGGGCGTCTACCCGGGTGTGCGCGGCGCCGCCGCCTTCCCGGTCATCCGGCCGCACGCCACGCGCCGCGTCGGAAACATCCAGCAACTTCGCCTCGACCGAACGGACGCTCTTGCTCCGCCACAGATCCAACTGCACAGTGGCGCCGGCCTTGAGCCCCTTGAGCCCAGCTTGCAGTTCTGCCGGGCGAAACAGTGGCAGTCCGTTCAGCTTCAGAATGACATCGCCTGCGCGCAGCGCGCCTCCCATGCAGCTTGGCACATAGAGTCCGCCGTCGATGGCTTCCTCGCCCGGCGCGCGCGTCAACCGCGGCACCAGCGCGTTGATGCGCTGGTACACTTCGGTGCTCTCTTCGGCGGGACCGGAAATGATCAGCGGCGTGCGCGCCTCGTCGATCAGGATCGAGTCGACCTCGTCGACGATGGCGTAGCTGAGCGGGCGCTGCACGCGGTCTTCGAGGTGGAACGCCAGGTTGTCGCGCAGGTAATCGAAGCCAAATTCGTTGTTGGTGCCGAAGGTGATGTCGCAGCCATAGGCGGCGCGCTTCTCGGCGGAATCCTGCTGACCCTTGATCACGCCGACGCTAAGGCCGAGAAAGCGGTAGACCGGGCCCATCCAGTCGGCGTCGCGCTGCGCGAGGTATTCGTTGACCGTGACCACGTGCACGCCGTGGCCGGGCAGCGCGTTGAGGTAGGCGGGCAGCGTTGCCACCAGCGTCTTGCCTTCGCCGGTGCGCATCTCCGCGATCTTGCCCTGGTGGAGCGCGAGGCCGCCGACCAGCTGCACGTCGAAGTGACGCATCTTGAGCACGCGGCGCGCCGCTTCGCGCACGACGGCGAAGGCCTCGGGCTGGAGCTCCTCGAGGCTGGTGCCGGCGTTCAACCGGTCTCTGAATTCGTCGGTCTTGCCGCGCAGCTGCGCGTCGGAGAGCGCAGCTACCTCCGGTTCCAGTGCTGCCGAGGCGCGTACCGCCCGTCCATAGCTCTTTACGAGCCGCTCATTGCGGCTCCCAAACACACGCGTCAGGGCCTTAAGCACTTAAAAAATCCTTTGAAATCAAGCCGAACGCCCTGCCTCGGGAACCAGGGCCGCCCTGCGGAACCGCGCATTGTACGGATAGATGGGGCGGGTAGGAATTCGTTCAAGGGCCGGCCGGGCACGGCGCCCATTGGGCGCCCCTTCTTCACTCACGAAACCTCATTCACGCAGGCCCAGCGTCAACGCGCAGGCGGCGGAGCCAACCTGGCGTGCCCGACCACATTTTGGACGAGGGTAGCGAGCGCAGCAGCGCTGCGATCAGTGCCCGACGAACGAGATCGGATCGATCTGCCTTCCGTCCTTGAGCACTTCGAAGTGCACGTGCGGACCAGTCGAGCGGCCGGTCGAGCCGACCACCGCAATCGCCTGGCCGCGCTGCACGGTGTCGCCAGCGCTGACCATCACGCGGGAATTGTGCGCGTAGCGCGTCACGTAGCCATTGCCGTGATTCACTTCGACCAGCACGCCGTAGCCTTCGCGCGGACCTGCCCAGGTCACCACACCCTGCGCCACCGCCAGCACGTCAGTGCCGGCATCGCTGGCGAAATCGAGGCCCTTGTGGAAGGCCTCCTCGCCGTTGAAGGGATCCATGCGCTCGCCGAAATAAGAGGAGATGTATCCGGCCATCACCGGCTTGCCGGTGGGTCGGATCTCGGCTGACAGCTGGCGGCCAAGCAGCACGTATTCGAGTGCCGAGAACTGCGTGCTGCGGAAATCGAGTCGCCGGTCGAACTGGTTGATCATGGCCGACAGGTCGGGAACCTGCGCGCCGCGGCCGGCGGCATCGCTCTCGGGTCCACCAAGTGCCGGGTCATGGTCAAAATCGAACTCGCGGCTGCTGAGGTTGGCCATCTGCGTGAGGCGCTTGCCTAGCGAATTGAGACGGATCATATGCGCATCGAGCATGCCCATCTTCATGGCCAGGCCGTCGATGCGCTGCTGCAGGTGCGTCTTGAGACCCGCAAGCTCGGCGCGCTCCTGCGCCACGGCCGCAGGCTCGCCCAGCGCGCCCATGCTGACGCCCTTCACGCCCACCTTGATGCCGGCGGCAAACACGCCCGCCAGCAAGGCGAAACTGCCGAGGCCGATAAGCGTCACGGTCAACGGATGCGACAGGTTCAGGTGCCGCGCCTTGCCCTGGCGCCGCGAGAAGAATATGAGATTCACGAGGCCGGCCTTCCGCAGTGCCTGCCGGGCTTCGCGGTCTGGGCTGGCAAACTCAACAACCCAGTTATCATGGCGCTCCCGCGGGTGATCCGGTGGCATTGGGTCCACGCCATGGAAGCGGCGGGCCCGGCTTTAGATTAGTGCGCGAGACTATGCCCAAGAACCCCCCTCAAGACAAGAAGACAGTTCCCAAAAGGGGCAGCAGTCCCGTCCGGGGCCCGGCTCGCAGCCGATTCCCTGCTGCACCGCAAGGTCTTGAAGACATTATGAAAAAACAGGGCTGGCTGGCAGGCCTGCAGCGGGTGCGCGGTGACCAGCAGGCCTGGCTGGAGCGGGTCGCAGGGCTCCTGCCCGAGGAGCTGCGGGGCTCGCTCGTCAACGTGGTGCGCAAGGGCGAGCAGCTCACGGTGCTGACCGCCTCGGCCGCCTGGAGCAGCCGTGTGCGCTTTGCGCTGGCCGCGCTCGAGCCGCAGCTGCTCGAGGGCTCGCCGGATATTGTCAAAGTGGTGGTGCGGGTCTCGCCCGCCGGGCGCGCGGACTAGGAAGCGAGCGCGGTCGCCGGGATCGTCAGCGCCTGCACGTAGGAAATCGGCGCCTGCTCCGGCCGCTCGAACACGACTTCTTCCCAGGCCTGCCTATCCGCCTGCAGGGTGCGCAGCAAACGGTTGTTGAGCCCGTGGCCCGACTTATGGCCGCTGAACTCGCCGATCAGGCTATGCCCCAGCAGGTACAGGTCGCCGATCGCATCGAGGATCTTGTGCTTCACGAACTCGTCTTCGTAGCGCAGGCCGCCCTCGTTGAGCACGCGCGACTCGTCGAGCACGATCGCGTTGTCGAGCGTGCCACCGAGCGCGAGGTTGCGCGAGCGCAGCATTTCCAGGTCGCGCATGAAACCGAAGGTGCGCGCACGGCTGATTTCCTTGAGGAAGGCCGTGGTCGAAAAATCCATGGTGGCGCGCTGCAGGCGGCGCTTGAAGATCGGATGATCGAACTCGATCTCGAAATTCACGCGAAAACCTTCGTAGGGGTCGAACTGCGCCCACTTGTCACCGTCCTCGACGCGCACCACGCGTTTGACGCGCGTGAAGCGTTTGGGCACGGCCTGTTCCTCGATGCCCGCGGACTGCAGCAGGAACACGAAGGGACCGGCGCTGCCGTCCATGATCGGCACTTCGGGCGCGTTGACTTCGACGCGTGCGTTGTCGATGCCGAGCCCGGCAAAGGCCGACAAGAGGTGCTCGACTGTCGAGACTTTCGCCTCGCCCTGGATCAGCGTGGTGCCAAGATTGGTCTCGCCGACATTGGCAGCGCGCGCCGGTATGTCGGCGCTGCCGGGCAGGTCCGTGCGCTGGAAGACGATGCCCGTGTCAGCCTGCCCGGGCCGCACGGTCATCAGCACCTTGCGGCCGGTATGCAATCCGACGCCGGTGGCGCGGATGCTGTTGCGGATCGTGCGTTGCCCAACCATTGTCGATACCGTACCACAGGGGCGCGCCCTGTGCCCCAGTCCGCTTAAGCCTTATGTCAGTCGGCCTGCCGACGCAGAAATGCCGGAATATCGAGCACTTCTTCCGATGGCATCGCCACCGGCGGCTCCGACCGCAACACGTCGCCGACCGCGCGCCGCTGGCGCATGTGCGTCGGCAGATCGAGGTCGCGAAGCTCGTTCGCGGTCATCGGGCCGGGGCGGACCACGCGCATCGGTGGCTGCTGGCGGAACGCGCCGCCAGCGCTCTCACGCGCAGCCATGGGCGGAGCCGCCTTCTGCAGTACGGCATTGCGGCCCAGCCCGGTGGCGACCACGGTGACGCGCAGCTCGTCGCTCATCTCCGGGTCGATGACGGTGCCAACCACCACGGTCGCGTCCTCGGAGGCGAATTCCTTGACGATGCGGCCGACTTCCTCAAACTCGCCGATCGCCAGATCGAGGCCTGCGGTCACGTTGACGAGGATGCCGTTCGCACCCGAGAGGTTGATGTCCTCGAGCAGCGGCGAGGACACGGCAGCCTCGGCGGCGGCGCGCGCGCGGCCTTCGCCGCTGGCGACGCCACTGCCCATCATGGCCATGCCGGTCTCGCTCATCACGGTGCGCACGTCGGCAAAATCGACGTTGATCAGGCCCGGACGGGTGATCAGCTCGGCGATGCCCTGCACGGCACCCTGCAGCACCTGGTTCGCGGCCTTGAAGGCGTCGAGCAGCGTGGTGGTCGGGCCGAGCACCGTCAGCAGCTTCTGGTTCGGTATCGTGATCAGCGAGTCGACGTTCTTGGTGAGTTCGGCGATGCCGTGATCGGCGACCAGCGAACGCTTGTTACCCTCCATGTTGAAGGGCCGCGTCACCACCGCGACCGTCAGGATGCCCAGCTCGCGCGCGATCTGCGCCACCACCGGCGCGGCGCCCGTGCCGGTGCCACCGCCCATACCGGCCGTGATGAACAGCATGTCGCAGCCGCTGATCAGTTCGATGATGCGGTCGCGGTCCTCGACTGCGGCCTGGCGGCCGATCTCCGGATCAGCGCCGGCGCCGAGTCCCTTGGTGATATTGCAGCCAATCTGCAGCGCGGTCTTCACCTTGGAGGCCTTGAGCGCCTGTGCGTCGGTGTTGACGCAGATGAAGTCCACGCCCTCGATGCCGGCGGCCACCATGTGCGAGACCGCGTTGCCGCCGCCCCCGCCCACGCCGATGACCTTGATCACAGCGCTCTGGCTGTATGCGTCCATGAGTTCAAACATGAGTGTCAGCTCCCCTGTTGGTCGGTTGAATCGTGAAAATCAGAAATGTCCCTTGAACCAGTCCTTGACGCGGCCGAGTGCGCCGCCGACGCGGCCGCCGAGCGCGCCGCCCGCCGCAGGCGCGATGTTCTCGCGCGCGTACAGCAGCAGGCCCACCGCGGTCGAATAAATCGGGTTCTGCACGGCATCGGAAAGGCCACGCACTGCCTGTGGAAAGCCCAGCCGAACAGGCACGTGGAAGATTTCCTCGGCCAGCTCGATCGCGCCCTCCATGCGGGCGCTGCCGCCGGTGAGCACCAGCCCCGCGGCAATCACTTCCTCGAAGCCGCTGCGCCGCAATTCCTCGCGGATCAGGTTGAACAGTTCCTCGTAGCGCGGCTCGACCACCTCGGCGAGTGTCTGGCGCGCCAGCCGCCGCGCCGGCCGGTCGCCGACGCTCGGCACTTCGATGCTCTCGTCCGGGTTGGCGAGCTGCGAGAGCGCGCAGGCGAAGCGCACCTTGATGTCCTCGGCGTACTGCGTCGGCGTGCGCATCGACACCGCGATGTCGTTGGTGACCTGGTCACCCGCGATCGGAATCACCGCGGTGTGGCGGATCGCGCCGTTGGAGAACACGGCGATGTCAGTGGTACCGCCGCCGACATCGACGATCGCGACGCCAAGTTCCTTCTCGTCGTCGGTGAGCACCGCGTAGCTGGAGGCGAGCTGCTCGAGCACGATGTCCTCGACCACCAGCCCGCAGCGCTGCACACATTTGATGATGTTCTGCGCGGCGCTGTCGGCGCCGGTGACAATGTGCACCTTGGCCTCGAGGCGCACGCCCGACATGCCGATCGGGTCGCGGATGCCTTCCTGGCCATCGATGATGAATTCCTGCGGCAGCACGTGCAGGATGCGCTGGTCGGCCGGAATCGCTACTGCCTTGGCGGCCTCGATCACGTGCTCGACGTCGGCAGCGGTGACCTCGCGATCGCGGATGCCGACCACGCCGTGCGAGTTGAGGCTGCGGATATGGCTGCCGGCGATGCCAGCGTAGACCGCGTTGATCTCGCAGCCGGCCATCAGCTCCGCTTCCTCGACCGCGCGCTGGATCGACTGCACGGTCGATTCGATGTTGACCACCACGCCTTTCTTCAGGCCGCGCGAGGGCTGCGAGCCCAGGCCAATGATCTCAATGCCACCATCGGCCGTGATTTCCCCGACCAGGGCAACGACTTTGGACGTGCCGATGTCCAGGCCCACGACCACCGTGCGCTCCGAGCGCTTAGCCATCCTTGTCACCCTGCTGTGCGTTGGCGCCGCTCGCGAGGCGCGTCGCGCCGCTCCGCCAGCCGACCGCGAATCCGTTGGTGTAGCGCATGTCGACGTAGGCGATGTCGGCCGCGCGCTGGCAGACCATGCGCAGCGCCACCGCCAGGAAGCGCGCAAAGCGCTCGTCGACCTGCTTGCGCCCGATACGCACTGTCACGCCGTTGTCGAGCTGCAGTTCCCAGGAACCGCGCGCATCGAGCCGCAGCGCCGTGAGCCGCAGGCCCGCTTCGACGATGCGGCCCTGCACGGCCAGGTAGCGCGCGACCACCTCGGCCTCGCTGCCGCCCGGACCTGCCAGCTGCGGCAATTCCGGCGGCACGAAGTGCGCGCTGTTGGCGAACACGTCGCCGCGCACATTGACCAGGTCGGTGTCGTTCCAGCGCGCCACGGCCTGCTGTTCGGTCACCTGCACCGCGATACCGCGCGGCCAGCTGCGTTGCACGGTCGCGGACTCGACCCAGGGCAGGAGCCGCAGCGAGCGGCGCACGTCGTTCAAGCGCACGGTCACCAGGCCGGTGCCGTGCAGTTGTGCACGCACCGCCTTTTCCACCTCGAGCGCGCTCAGGTGCTGGAACTGCCCGTCGACGCGGATGTGCTCGATTGGCTGGTTGAGAAATACCAGCAAGGCCGCGCTGGCTCCCGCGATGCCGAGCACCGCGGCGCCAATCGCGCCGAGTCTGCCCCAGGGGAGCGCCGGCAGCCGCCAGCGCGGCGCCGACCCGTCCCGCAGTCGATTGTGGCGGCGGCGCTTCAGCATGGCGTGCGCACCAGGCTGGTTTCGAGTATCCGCCACACCAGCTCTTCGAAATCGATGCCCGCGGCGCGCGCCGCCATCGGCACCAGGCTGTGGTCGGTCATGCCAGGCACGGTGTTGATCTCGAGCAGGAGCGGTGCGCCCTGCTCGGTCATCATGAAATCCGCGCGGCCCCAACCTTCCGCGCCGCAGACTTCAAATGCCGCCAGCGCGAGTTCGGCGAGTTGCTGCTCGGCGGGAGCGGCCAGGCCCGACGGGCAGTAGTAGCGCGTATCGTCGCGAAAGTACTTGGCTTCGTAGTCGTAGAAGGCGCGCGGCGTCTCGATGCGGATCGAGGGCAACGCCCGGCCCTGCAGGATCGCCACCGTGTATTCGCCGCCGGTGATCCAGGGCTCGGCAAAGGCAACCGGCTCGTGCTGCGTGGCGGCGCGCCAGGCGGCCGGCAGCTCGCTCGCCATTGCCACGCGCGTCATGCCCACGCTCGAACCCTGCGAGGCGGGTTTGACGATCATCGGCAGGCCGAGGCGCGCGAGTGCCGCGTCCAGATCGGCCGCGGTGCGCAGCACGATGAATTCGGGCGTCGGCACGCCGACCGCCGCCGCCAGTCGCTTGGTGCGCAGCTTGTCCATGCCAATGGCGCTGCCCGTCACGCCACTGCCCGTATACGGAATTCCAAGGAACTCCAGCACACCCTGCGCAGTGCCATCTTCACCGCCCGGGCCGTGCAAGGCGATCCAGGCACGCGCAAAGCCATCGCGGCGCAGCTCGCCGAGCTCGCGCACTGCCGGATCGAAGCCGTGGGCATCGATGCCGCGACGCTGCAGGGCGGCGAGTACCGCGGCGCCGGTCAGCAGCGAGATCTCGCGTTCCGTCGAGGTGCCGCCGTAGAGCACGGCGACGCGGCCGAACTCGGTGGCGTTGCTGACGCGGTGCAGGTCGCGGCTGTCGTGGCGCAGGCGCATCAGAGCGGCTCCCCGACGATGCGCACTTCGGGCGCCAGATCGATGCCGTGCACGCGCTGCACGGTGGCGCGCACGTGCGCGATGAGCTCTTCAAGGTCGCGACCGCTGGCCTCGCCCTCGTTGAGGATGAAGTTCGCGTGCTTTTCCGCGACCACTGCACCGCCGATGCGGAAGCCTTTCAATCCCGCCGACTCGATCAGCTGCGCGGCATGCTGGCCCGGCGGATTGGTGAACACCGAGCCGCAACTCCATTCGCCCAGCGGCTGGGTCAACTTGCGGCGCTGCGCCTGTTCGCGCACCAGGTGCGAGTGCGCGTCATCGCGCGGCGTGAATTCGAGTTCGGCGGCGAGGAACCATTCGTCGTTGGCTGGCGCCTGGACGTGCCGGTAGCTCACCTGGTACTCGCTCGCCTGGCGCGTGCGACAGCTCCCGTCGCGCGCGATCACCTCGACGCTGCGCACCTGCGCCCAGGTCTCGCCGCCGTAGGCGCCGGCGTTCATCGCGAGCGCGCCGCCCATGGTGCCCGGGATCCCGGCGAAAAATTCCGCGCGTCCCAGGCCCCAGTTGGCGCACTGGCGCGTGACGCGCGCGCAGGGCACGCCGGATTCGCAGTACACGCGCAGCTGCGCGCGCCGCTCGAGGCGCGTGAACGCGCCGTGCGTGCAGATCACCACGCCGCGGATGCCGCCGTCACGCACCAGCAGGTTGCTGCCCAGCCCCACCCACAGGAGCGGTGTCTCGGCGGGGAGCGTGCGCAGGAAGGCAGCCAGCTCGGCGCGATCATGCGGCGTGAAGAATACGTCGGCCGGTCCGCCGACACGCCAGGAGGTGTGCTTGGACATCGGCTCGTCGCGCCGGATGCGCAGCTGGAACTCGGGGGCGACGGCGACGTTCATGTGCGCCGCTCCACGGCGCGCGGCGCGGCCAGCTTGCTCACCAGCGCGTGCGCCACGGCGCCGATGTGACCGGCCCCCATGGTCACCAGCACGTCGCCATCGTGCAGCACATCGCGCAACGCGGTGGCCAGGTTCTCCACGCGCTGCACGAAGATCGGCTCGACCTTGCCGCGACTGCGGATCGCGCGGCAAATGGCGCGGCCGTCGGCGCCCTTGATCGGCGCCTCGCCGGCCGCGTACACCTCGGTGACCAGCAGCGCATCGAAACCGGACAGCACGGTGGCGAAGTCATCGAGCAGGTCGCGGGTGCGCGTGTAGCGATGCGGCTGGAAGGCCAGCACCAGCCGCCGGTCAGGCCAGGACTGGCGCAGGGCGTCGAGCGTGGCGGCAATCTCGGTGGGGTGGTGGCCGTAGTCATCGACGATGGTCACGTGCCCCTTGGCGGTGTCCACTTCCCCGACCAGCTGCATGCGCCGGTCGATCCCCTGGAAAGCGGCCAGCGCGCGCACGATCGCCTCATCGCCGATGTCGAGTTCCGTGGCGACCGCAATGGCCGCCAGCGAATTGCGTACGTTGTGGAGGCCCGCGAGATTGAGGGCAACTTCGAGGGACTGGTCGCGCCCAGGACGCGTGACCTCGAACAGCGTGCGCGAGCGCTCGCGCCGGATATTGCCGGCGCGCACGTCGGCAGTGAGGCCGAGACCGTAAGTCACGATGGGCCGGCTGACGCGCGGCAGGATTCCCTGCACGTGCTCGTCGTCCAGGCACAGCACGGCCAGCCCGTAGAACGGCAGGTTGTGCAGGAAACTCACGAAGCTGTCGCACAGCCGCGCGAAATCGCCGCCGTGCGTGCCGAGGTGATCGTTGTCGATGTTGGTGACGATGGCGATGATCGGCTGCAGATGCAGGAACGAGGCGTCGCTCTCGTCGGCCTCGGCGACCAGGTAGCGCCCGGCGCCGAGCCTGGCGTTGGTGCCGGCGCTCTTGAGGCGTCCGCCGATGACGAAGGTGGGATCCTCGCCGCCCTCGGCCAGGATGCTGGCCACCAGGCTCGTCGTAGTGGTCTTGCCGTGCGTGCCGGCCACCGCGATCGACTGGCGGAAGCGCATCAGCTCGCCGAGCATCTCGGCGCGCGGCACCACCGGCACGCGGCGCGCGAGCGCGGCTTCCACCTCTGGATTGCCCGGCATCACCGCCGTCGAGGTCACGACCACGTCGGCCCCGTCGGCGTTCCCGGCGCGATGGCCGATGGCGACGCGCGCGCCGAGCTGCTCGAGCCGCGCGGTGACGGCGTTGGCCTTGAGGTCGGACCCGGTCACCTTGTAGCCCAGGTTCAGCAGCACTTCGGCGATGCCACCCATGCCGCTGCCGCCGATGCCGACGAAGTGAATGCTGCCGATGCGACGCATGCGCTGGTTCATGCGGCCTCCGGCGCGTAGCGCTCGCAGGCCGCAGCCAGGGCGGCCGTGGCGCCGGTGCGGGCGAGGAGCCGCGCACGCTCGGCCATCGCGATCAGCTTGCCGCGTCCCGCGCACAACGAGATGAGTTCGGCGGCGAGACGTTCGGCGGTCAGCTCGCGATCGGCGATCAGGAGCGCGGCGCCCTCCGCCACCGGGATGCGCGCGTTGTGGGTCTGGTGATCGTCAGTGGCCGCGGGCAACGGCACCAGGATCGCGCCGACGCCGGCACAAGCGAGTTCCGACACCGTCAGCGCGCCGGCGCGGCAGATGACCAGGTCCGCCCAGGCATAGCTGTCGGCCATGTCCTCGATGTACGGCGTAACCTGTGCGCGGACGCCGGCGGCAGCGTAGTCGCGCCGCGCGGCCTCGATCCAGCGCTCGCCCGACTGGTGGCGCACGTCGACGGCGATGCGGCCGGCGAGCCGCGCCAGCGCATACGGCAGCACCGAGTTGAGGCGCGCCGCGCCCTGGCTCCCGCCGATGACCAGGATACGGATCGCACCGCTCCGCAGCGCAAATCGCTCGGCTGGCGGCGGGATCGCGGCAATCTCCACGCGCACCGGGTTGCCGATGACTTGCGCGGCGACGCCGCTGCCGAAGGCGTCCGGGAACGCGGCGTAGACTTCACGCGCCAGGCGCGCGAGGCACCGGTTGGTGAATCCGGCAATCGCGTTCTGCTCGTGGATCAGCAACGGCGCGCGCGTCAGCCACGCCGCGACGCCGCCAGGACCGGTGACGTAGCCGCCGAGACCCACGACCACGGTCGGGCGGTGGCGGCGCATGACGGCGAGCGCTTCCAGGAGCGAACGCAGCAGGCGCCAGGGCGCGAGCAACCAGCTGCCGATTCCCTTGCCGCGCAGGCCCGCGACGCCCAGGAACTCCAGCGGGATCTGCTCGGCCGGCACCACGCGCGCCTCGATACCGCGGCGCGTGCCGAGCCACACGATCTGCCACGCGCGGGTGCGCAGCTCGCGCGCCAGTGCCAGTGCCGGATAGACGTGCCCGCCCGTGCCTCCGGCCATGATCAGTGCCACCGGCGCGCTCATGCGTGCCTCGCGCGCGCGGCACCGCGGGCGCCGCCGCTGACTTCGTGGTGCACGCGCAGGATCAGCCCCAGCCAGGCCAGCGCTACCACCATGCTGCTGCGTCCGTAGCTCATCAGCGGCAGCGTCAGGCCCTTGGTCGGCAGCACGCCCATGTTCACGCCGATGTTGACGAAGGCCTGCACCAGCAGCCACAGCGCAAAGCCGGCGGCCAGGTAGGCGTGAAATTTCATGCCCGCGTCGTGCGCGCGGCGCGCGAGCGCGAACACGCGCCAGGCGAGTGCCAGGAACAGTGCGATGGTCAGCACCACGCCGGCCAGGCCCAGCTCCTCGGCCAGCACCGCGAACAGGAAATCGTTGTGCGCCTCGGGCAGGTAGAACAACTTCTGCACGCTGGCGCCCAGCCCCACGCCGAACCATTCACCGCGGCCGATGGCGATCAGCGACTGCGTGAGCTGGAAGCCGGTGTTGTACGGATCGGCCCAGGGATCGAGGAAACCGGTGATGCGCCGCATGCGGTAGCTCGAGAACACCACCAGCAGCGACATGGCTGCGGCCGCCGCCAGCATCGACGCCAGCACCCAGCGCAGCTGCGCACCGGCCAGGAACAACAGCCCGAAGCCTGTTACGAAAAGGACTGTCGCGGCACCAAGGTCAGGTTCCAGTAGCAATAACACGCCAAGGAAGGCCAGCAGCGCCAGCGGCCGCAGCAGCCCGCCCGCGCTGCTGCGCAGCGCGGTCTCGAAGCGCACGCAGTAATGCGCGATGTACACCAGCGCCAAAACGCGGGCGGCCTCGGAGACCTGGAAGTTGATGCCCGGCAGCCGCAGCCAGCGTCGCCCGCCCTTCACCACGTGGCCGAGGCCAGGCACCAGCACCAGCAGCAGCAGCACGCCGGCGGCAACCAGCAGCGGCAGCGCGCAGCGTTCAACGACCGAGATCGGGATCACGAACACCAATGCGGCGAGCGCCAGGCCACCGCCCACCAGCACCAGCTGCCGCTCGAGGTAGGCGAAGGGATCGCCGCTCTCGCGCGCGGCCGCCGTCACCGAGGCCGAAGTGACCATGATCAGGCCCAGCAACAGGATCGAGGCGACCAGCAACAGCAGCACCGCGTCGAGCCGCACCAGCGGCGCGCGCTCGATATTACGGGTCATGGGCGCGGCCACGGCGTTCATGGCGCCAACCTCCGCACGGCGGCGGCAAACACTTCGCCGCGATGGGCAAAGTCGCGGAACATGTCGAGGCTCGCGCAGGCCGGCGAGAGCAGCACCGTGTCGCCCGGATGCGCGGCGCGCGCGGCCGCGGCCACCGCCGCCTCGAGCGTGGCGCAGTACTCGATCGCGCAGTGGCAACCGAGCGCCGCGCCGAGGGCACGCGCATCGCGCCCGATCAACAGCACGAGCCGCACCTTGCCGCGCAGCGCCGCCGCCAGTGGCGCGAAGTCCTGTCCCTTGCCATCGCCGCCGGCGATCAGCAGCAGCGGGCCCTCGAGCCCGGCCACCGCCGCCAGCGTGGCGCCCACGTTGGTGCCCTTGGAGTCGTCGATGTAGCGCACGCCGCCGATGTCGGCCACCCAGGCCGTGCGGTGCGGCAGCCCCGGGAATTCACGCAGCTCCGCCAGCATCGCCGCACGCGGCAAATCCAGCGCCTCGCCCAGCGCCAGCGCCGCCAATGCGTTGGCCGCGTTATGCCGGCCGGCGAGCCGCAGCTCCGCGAGCGGCAGGAGCGGTTCCGCGCCGCGCACCAGCCACTCCCGGCCATCGTGGCGCTGCAGGCTGTAGTCGGCGGCGG
Source organism: Gammaproteobacteria bacterium (assembly GCA_025359205.1). Lineage (GTDB taxonomy): Bacteria > Pseudomonadota > Gammaproteobacteria > Steroidobacterales > Steroidobacteraceae > FEN-1191. The sequence goes on along the minus strand of JANYHD010000032.1, from coordinate 8,650 downwards.
CGGCCGGATTGAGCGAGAAGCGCACGCGGCGCGGCGCCAGCGCGCCCATCGAGGCCACCTGCGGGTCGTCGGCGTTGAGCACCGCGGTGCCACAGCGCCGGAAGATGCGCGCCTTGGAGGCCGCGTAGTCTGCGAGTGTCGCGTAGCGATCGAGGTGATCGGCACTGACGTTGAGCACCGCCGCAGCGCTGAGCGTGAGTGATTCGGTGGTGTCGAGCTGGTAGCTTGATAGCTCAAGCACGTACAGCTCGGCCTTGGGGTCGAGCAATTCCAGCGCCGGCTCGCCGAGGTTCCCGCCGACGCGCGTGCGCCGTCCGGCGCGGCTGGCCATCCCCCCGACCAGCGTGGTCACGGTGCTCTTGCCGTTGGTGCCCGTGATGCCGACCACCGGCGCGCGCGCCGCGCGCGCAAACAGCTCGATGTCGCCGAGCACCGGCAGGCCACGCGAGCGCGCCGCATCGAAAAACGCACCGCGCGCGGCAATGCCGGGCGAGACCACGATCGCGCCCGCGCCGTTGAGCAGCTGCTCATCGAGTCCACCGGCGCGCACGGTGATTTCCGGCGCCAGCTCGCGCAGCGCGGCGAGTCCCGGCGGCACTGCGCGCGTGTCAGTCACCGCCACCGCCGTGCCCTGCGCGCGCAGGTAGCGCACCACTGACATGCCGGTCTTGCCGAGGCCCACGACCACGGTGCGCGCGGCATTTTCCTGTGGCGCGTTCATCGCAGCTTGAGGGTGGCGAGACCGGCCAGCACCAGCAGGATGCTGATGATCCAGAAGCGCACGATGATCTTCGGCTCGGCCCAGCCCTTGAGTTCGAAGTGATGGTGGATCGGCGCCATGCGGAAAATGCGCCGGCCGGTGAGCTTGAAGGATGCGACCTGCAGGATCACCGAGGCGGTCTCGAGCACGAAGATGCCGCCCATCACCAGCGTGATGATCTCCTGCCGCACGATGAAGCCGACGCAGCCGAGCGCGGCGCCGAGCGCCAGCGCGCCGATGTCGCCCATGAACACCTGCGCCGGATAGGTGTTGAACCACAGGAACCCCAAGCCCGCGCCGACGATGGCGCCGCAGAATACGGCGAGCTCGCCCGCGCCCGGCACGGCGGTGATCTGCAGGTAGCCGGCGAACACCGCGTTGCCGCTGAGATAGGCGAAGATCGCCAGCGCACCGGCCACCATCACGGCCGGGCCGATCGCCAGCCCGTCGAGCCCGTCGGTGAGGTTCACCGCATTGCTCATGCCGACGATCATCAGGTAGCCGAGCACGACGAAGCCGCCTGCGCCCAAGGGCAGGGCCACGGTCTTGAAGAAGGGCACGTGGAACGCGGTCACCGTGGGTGAATGCGCCAGCCGATAGAGCATGAAGGCCGCGGCCACGCCCAACACCGTCTGCCAGAAATATTTCCAGCGCGCGATCAACCCGCGCGAGTTGCCGACCACGAGCTTCAGGTAGTCGTCGTAGAATCCAATGAGGCCGAAGCCAATGGTGACGCCGAGCGCGATCAGCACGAAACGGTTGACCAGGTCGCCCCACAGCACGGTTGTGACCACGACCGCGAAGATGATCAGCAGTCCACCCATGGTCGGCGTACCGGCCTTGGGCAGATGGGATTGCGGGCCGTCGGTGCGCACCACCTGACCGATCTGGTAGTGCGACAGACGCGTAATCATGAATGGCCCGATCAGCAGCGCGATGGCCAGCGCCGACATGGTCGCGAGGATCGAGCGCAGCGTCAGGTACGAGAAGACGTTGAACAGCGAGATGTGCACTGCGAGATGCTTGGCCGCCCAGTAGAGCATTTAGACCGCCCTCCGCACTGCGCCCGCGCCCGCGCCCGCACCGGCGGCCGCACCGGCGGCCGTGAGCGCGGCGACCAGCCGCTCGAGCCGGTTGACGCGCGAGCCCTTGACCAGCAACCGCACTTCACCGTGCAGCGCGCCCCCGACCGCGCGCGCCAGGGCGTCGATGTCCGCATGCCGCTCGGCGCCGGGGCCGAAAGTGTCGGCGGCGAGCGCGGCCAGGGCGCCATAGGTGTACAAGCGCTCGACGCCGAGTGAGCGCGCCAGCGTGCCGATGTCGCGATGGCTGTCGGCCGCGTGCTCGCCGAGTTCAGCCATGTCGCCCAGCACCAGCCAGCGCCTGCCGGCCAGATCGGCCAGCACCTCGAGCGCGGCGCGCGCCGAGCTCGGATTGGCGTTGTAGGAATCGTCGATCAGCCAGGCGCCGCCGGCGAGCGGCTTGAACTGCAATCGTCCCGCGACGGCCCGCACGGCACCGAGTCCGGCGGCCACCTGTTGCGGCGTGGCGCCGGCGGCGAGTGCAGCGGCCGCGGCAGCCAGCGCGTTGCTGACGTTGTGGCGGCCGGCGAGCGCGAGCGCCACCGGTACGGAGCCAACTTTGCTGTGCAGCGTGAACCGCGTGGCAAAACCCTGCGCCGTGGCTTCCAGGCGCAGCTCGGTGGCGCGCACCGCAGCGCCGGGCGCGAATCCAAAATCGACCACGCGCGCGCGCGTCAGGCCGCGCCACAGCGGCGCGTACTCGTCGTCCGCATTGATGACGGCGACGCCGTCGGCGGTGAGCCCGGCGACCAGCTCGCCTTCGGCGCGCGCCACCCCTTCCAGGTTGCCGAAGCCCTCGAGATGCTCGGCGCCGGCGTTGGTGATCAGGCCAATGGCGGGCCGCGCGAGGGCGACGAGCTCCGCTACTTCGCCGGCGCGATTCGCGCCCATTTCGATGACTGCGTTCGGGAAACGCGCGGCCAGGCGCAGCAGCGTGAGCGGCACGCCGAGGTGATTGTTGAGATTGCCGCGCGTCGCGAGGCACTCGCCGCGCTGCGCGAGTATGGCGGCCAGCATCTCCTTGGTGGTGGTCTTGCCGTTGCTGCCGGCAACGCCCAGCACGGTGCCCGCATAGTCCGCGCGCCAGGCCGCGCCGGCCCGCGTAAGCGCCTGCGCCACGTCGGCCACCAGGATCTGCGGCAGCGGCACATTGCACGCACGGCTTACCAGCGCGCCGGCGGCACCAGCCTGGGCGGCCGCGGCTACGAAGTCATGGCCATCGGCGCGGACGCCAGGCAGCGCCAGGAACAGGTCATCCGCGCGCACCTGGCGCGAATCAAGCACGACCTCGGCGAATTCCGCATCGGCGCCCGCGAGGCGCCCGGCGCAGGCGGCGGCGAACTGCGCCAGCGAGCGCTTCATGCCGCGCTCCGCGCGGCGAGCGCCGTGCGCACCTGTGCCAGATCGCTGAAGGCGCGCCGCTCGGCGCCCACCAGCTGGTAGTCCTCGTGGCCTTTGCCCGCGACCAGCACCACGTCGCCTGCAGTAGCGGCAGCCAGGGCGGCGCCGATCGCCGCGGCGCGATCGTGCTGCACGCGTGCGCGCGCCGGTTCGCGCAGACCCGCGCTGATGTCCGCGACGATGCGGCGCGGATCCTCGCCGCGCGGGTTGTCATCGGTGATGTAGATTTCATCGGCGAGCGACTCGGCCACGTGCGCCATCTCGGCACGCTTGCCCCGGTCACGCTCACCCCCGCAGCCAAATACGCACACGAGCCGGCCCGTGCAGTGCGCGCGCGCAGCGCGCAGCGCCTTGTCGAGCGCGTCGGGTGTATGCGCGTAGTCGACAATGGCGAGCGGCAGCACGCCGCCGCCGGCCAGCTGCATGCGACCGGGCGGTGCCGCGCAGGCGCCGAGCAGCTCGCAAGCCGGCTGCAGCGCCATGCCGCCCGCCAGCAGCATGCCCAGCACCGTGAGCAGGTTGTCGGCGTTGAAATCGCCCAGCAGCGGACTGCGCAGCGTGGCCCTGCCCCAACTGGTCTCCAGCTCCAGCGCGAGTCCGTCGGGACGGTGCGCGCAGCTGCGCGCACGCACGAAGCGAGCGCCGGGCACGCGCTGCGAGGGATCGAAGCGCCGGCCGGTGACGATCAACGCGTCACCCGGCGGCAGTTGCGTCGCCAATTCAGTCCCGAAGGCGTCGTCGACGTTAATGACGCGGGCGCTGAGCGTCGGCCAGTCGAACAAGGCACGTTTGGCCTGGCCGTAGGCCTGCATATCACCGTGATAGTCGAGGTGATCGCGACTCAGGTTGGTGAAGGCCGCGATCTGGAAGCGCACGCCGGCGCAGCGCTGCTGGTCGAGCGCGTGCGAGGAAACCTCCATCGCCACCGCCGCCGCACCGGCGTCACGCAGCTGCGCGAGCTGCCGCTGCAGCGTCACGGCATCGGGGGTGGTGTGGCTGCCCGCCGTAACGTGTCCGGCAAGCCCCGCGCCGAGCGTGCCGAGGTAGGCGCAGCTGCGGCCGCCCGCGCTGAGCGCCGCGGCCAGCAGCCAGGCGCAGGTGGTCTTGCCGTTGGTGCCGGTCACGCCCGCCACCATGAGACGCGCCGAGGGCGCGCCGAAAAAGCGATCAGCGATGTAGCCAGCCTGGGCCGAGAGTCCGGGCACCGCGACCACCAGCACTGGCGTCGCGAACTGGGGCGCGCTCACGCCCGGCGAGGGCTCCCACAGCACCGCGCGCGCGCCGGCGGCCACTGCCGCGGGCGCAAATTCCAGGCCATGACGCGTGCGTCCGCGGCAAGCCAGGAAGGCCGCGCCCGGACGCACGCTGCGGCTGTCGAGCGTGAGATCGGCCACTTCGAACTGGTCCGGCACCTCAAAGCCGCCGCCGAGCAGCGCCTTGAGCGGCCGCCATGTGTCACTGCCGGCTTGTGCGGCGGGCATCGCCGGTCTGCTCATCGCAGCGCTACCTGCGCGGCCGGCAGCGGAGTCGGCGCACCCGGATGCGCGTCGTCAGGCACTACGCCGATCAGGCGCAGCGCACCACCCACCACCGCCGAAAACACCGGGGCCGCCACGTCGCCGCCGCGGTGCTTGCCGGCGGTGGGCTCATCGATGACGACCACCGCCGCCAGCCGCGGATTGCTGGCCGGCGCCACGCCGCCGAAGGTACCGACGAAACGGTCCTGCGAATAGTTGTGGCCATCGGACTTCCAGGCCGTACCGGTCTTGCCGGCCACGTGATAACCGGGGATCGCGGCCAGGTACCCGGTGGCGCCCGGCATCGTGACCACGGCTTGCAGGAGGGTCAGCAGCTGCTTGCACACCTCGCCGTCCAGCACACGCTCGCCCGCCACCGGGCCATCGACACGCTGCAGCGAGACGGGTCGGCGTATGCCGTAGGCCCCGAGCGTCGCATAGGCCTGCGCGAGCTGGAGCGGCGTGACCGTCAGTCCATAGCCATGCGACATGTTCGCCAGCAGCACCTCGCGCCAGTGCGAATAATTCTGCAGCACCCCCTGCGACTCACCGGGGAAGCCGCTGGTGGTCACCTGGCCGAAGCCGAGCGCGTTGAGCGTGGCCCAGATCTGCCGAGGCTCGAGCGCGAGCGCGATGTGCGCCATGCCCACGTTCGAGGATTTTGCCAACACCGTCGCAATCGAAATCGGACCCAGGTTGTGCTCGTCATGGATGAACGACGGCCCTACCTGTATGAAGCCCGGACTGGTGTCGATGATGCTGTTGGCGTTGAAGCGTCCGGAAGCCAGCGCAGCGGCCACGAAAAACGGCTTGATGCTCGAGCCAGGCTCAAAATAATCGGTGACCGCGCGATTGCGGTAGGCGGTGGGATTGAGCTGGCTGCGATCATTCGGGTTGAAGGCCGGCTGGTCCACCATCGCCAGCACTTCCCCGGTGCGCACATCGATCACGACCACCGAACCCGAGCGCGCGCGGTTGTCGCGGATCGCGGCTTTGAGTTCGCGATAGGCCAGGTACTGGATGCGCTGATCGATACTCAGGCGCAGGTCGCGTCCCGGCCGCACCGCGCGGATGCTCTCGACATCCTCAACCTGGTGGCCATCTCCGCCCTGGATCACGCGCTTGGAGCCGTCCTCGCCGCCCAGCCAGTTTTCGTAGGCCAGCTCCACTCCTTCCTGGCCAATATCGTCGACGTTGGTGAAGCCAAGCAGGTGGCCGGTCACCTCGCCCGCCGGGTAGTAGCGCCGGTATTCGCGCGTCAGGTTGACGCCGGGAATCTGCAGCTCGCGCACCTTGCGCGAGTCGGCGGGCTGCAGCCCGCGCACCAGATAGAGGAACTGGCTATCCATCGCGGTGCTGACTCGCCGCGCGAGTTCCTGCCGGTCCACGTGGATGACGCCTGCCAACAGCGGCAGCTGCTCGACATCGGCAGCCAACTCCTGCGGATTGACCCACACCGCATCGACCGGCGTGCTGACGGCGAGTGGTTCGTCATTGCGGTCCGTGATCGGGCCGCGATGCGCGACGATTGCGGCCACGCGCGTGTAGCGCTGGGCGCCCTCGTCAGCGAGGAAGCTGTGCTGCACGAGCTGCAGCTGCACGGCGCGCGCAAGCAGGCCGGCACCGCATACCAGCAACGCGCCGAACAGCAGGCCGAGGCGCAGGCGGAACGCGACCGGACGCGCCGCAGTCGCCGTCGGACGCGCAGCACGCGTCGAGCCGGACTTGCCGAACCAGCGGCGGCGGCTCATGGCGCGGGCAGCTCGACTTCCTGCGAGGCGGGGATGCGCATCTTCAGTCGCGCGGTGGCGGTGTAATCGACGTATGCGTAGGCCGACCAGTAGCTCTGCTCAATCTGCAGCCGGCCCCATTCCGCCTCGAGTGTATCGCGGCTGCTGTTGAGGCTTTCCAGGTATACGAACAATTCGCGTGCGCGATGCTTGCAGTAGATCGCGCCGGCGGCCGAGGCCAGCACCGCGCACCACAGCAACGGCAGGCCTACCCACGCCAGGGTGCGCGACACCGGCTTCACGCCGGCACCTGCTCAGTACGCTCCGCCACGCGCAGCAGCGCACTGCGCGCGCGTGGGTTGGCGGCGACCTCGGCGGCGCTGGCGCGCTGCTTGCGGCCGACGAGCCGCAGCGCCGGCAGCGCACTGGGTGGAATCATCGGGAGCCGCGCGAGCGCGGGGTCCACGCTGCTGCGGCTGCGCAGGAAATCGCGCACCACGCCGTCCTCGAGCGAATGAAAGCTGAGCACCGCCAGCCGTCCGCCGGGCGCCAGCAGCTGCAGCGACTGCGCCAGCGCTGCGCGCAGCTGTCCGAGCTCGTCATTGATGTGCATGCGCAGCGCCTGGAAAGTCCGCGTCGCCGCGTGCTTGCCGGGCTCGCGCACCGGCACGGCCGCACTCACCAGGCTGGCGAGCTGCAGTGTGCGCGTCAGCGGCGTGCGCACACGTTCGCGCTCGATGGCCATGGCGATGCGCCGCGCAAAACGCTCCTGCCCCAGCGTTGCGATCACGTAGCGCATTTCCTCGAACGTGGCCCGTTCGAGCCAGGCGCTGACGGGTTCGCCGTGCAGCGGATCCATGCGCATGTCGAGCGGGCCGTCCTTCTGGAAGCTGAAACCGCGCGTCGCATTGTCGAGCTGCGGTGAGGACACACCGCAATCGATGAGGATGCCGTCGTACACGGTGCCGCCCGGATCCGCCGCGCGCAGCAGCGCCGTGATTTCGCCAAAGGCTCCATGCACAAGCGCAAGACGGGGCTCCGATGCGAAGCGCGCGCGACCCGCTTCGATCGCCTGCTGGTCGCGATCGATGGCGTAGAGGCGCCCTTCGGGACCGAGGGCGCCGAGGATGCGCTCGCTGTGGCCGCCACGGCCGAACGTGGCGTCGACGTAATGCCCGGCCGGGCGCACGGCAAGAGCTGCGAGCACCTCGTCGACAAGCACCGGTGTGTGCTCATCCAATTTCCCCGCCCTGACGCATCGGCACCGGCACCCTAGAGCGACAACGAATCGAGATCGGCCGGCAATGTGCCAGTCGAATCCTCGCTCTTGAGCCAGACCTCGCGCCGTTCCATCCAGCGTGCTTCGTCCCACAGTTCGAAGCGTCCGCCCTGGCCGATCAGCATCGCGTGGCGATGCAGGCCGGCGAATTCACGCAGTTCCGGCGGCAGCAGCAGCCGGCCGTGCGCATCGAGCTGCGTATCGGTGGCGTGGCCGACCATCAGCCGCTGCAGGCGGCGCGCCTGCGGCTGGAGCGAGGGCAGCGCCATGAGCTTGCGCTCGATCTGTTCCCATTCAGGCAGCGGGTAGATCAGCAGGCACTGGTCGCGATCGACGGTGATGACGAGCTGGCCGGCGCACTGCTCACGCAGCCGGTCGCGATGGCGGGTGGGCATCACCAACCGGCCCTTGTCGTCCACCGTGAGCTTTGTTGCGCCGCGAAACATGTCGTCGACGGGCAATTACGCCCATCTGCTCCCACTTTTTCCCACTTGGCGCCACTATAGAAATCGCGGTGCTCTTATGTCAATGCCTCTTACCTGGGTTTTTCTCCAGTTGCACAAAGACTTACGCGTGAAATGAGACCTGCGTCACGCGGTGCGTGGGTCGGTTTTTGGCAAGCGACTTATTGATCAATCACTTGGCAGTGAAAGCTCAATTCAAATATCGGAAAGAAGGAGAGCCGGCCGATAAGCCGGGTTCTGTCGTGGGCAATCATTCCTCTGGGACGCACGTCGCCGTGCGCCTCAAGCGGCCTACCCGGAAGCACGCGCAGGTCCGGCGCTGCGGTGTTGCCACCGCGACTTCCCTATTTGGCCTTGCTCCAGGTGGGGTTTGCCGTGCCGTCGGTGTTACCACCAACGCGGTGCGCTCTTACCGCA
>JANYHD010000021.1 GCA_025359205.1 Gammaproteobacteria bacterium | reverse complement strand
TGCCGCAATTCCGCTCGACAGGCTGCTGACTGAGACGGATGGTCCGTTCACCAAGACAGCAGAGCGACCTTCGAAGCCGGCCGATGTGGCTGTAGTTGTAGAGGCGCTGAGCCGTCTACATGCCATGTCGGCGAGGTCGTTCGCGACGACAGTCCGAAGCAACTTGCGAAGCTTGCTGGAAGAGAACGGAGAGGACGCTTGACACTGGAGCGTAGCCCACCGTCGGATCGCGCGCGAGGCACTTTGGATGGATGGCTGGCTGCGGCTCACAGCGCTTGAGGTGATGTCGAGTTCAGAAAAGTAGGCCACCAGATTGGTGTGTTGTAATACCAGCCTGTGGTACCTGTCGCCATAGCGTCATGGTAGATTGAAAACTAAGTCCTCGACAAAGTACTCATAGTTGTCCGAGTTTTCTCGCGCCTTAGCCGAATTGCCTAGCGCCAGCGCTCTTGCTTGGGTAGTGCCATAAACTTCCGGATGTAGGCCTACGCTTTCGGCTCTAATGAGCGTCCTGACAAGGGTTCGCGGCTTGGCATTTAGCTCTGAATTTTTGATGGTATATTTGATGGTACTGATATTCAGGGAGTTCCCAAAACTCCTTGGAAAACAGCGCCATCGGGAGACGATGTGAATCCCTCTCTCACCATAGGCCCAAGATTCGGCCGGTCAGGCGTGGGGCTGAAGCGCACCGGCTGTTGCGTGCCCCATAAAGTCCGGGGCGTCCAATTTTCTACCCCTTGATCGCGTCCGAATCTCGCTCCCAGTTTCGCCCCCAGAGGTCTACGCAACCCGCCTCCAGTAGCTTTAATCGTCTGAAAAGTGCTTATTTCAATGGTCGGGGTGACAGGATTTGGACCTGCTGCGACCTATGCGTCCAAAAAGCTCATTACGCAAGGGATATCCCAAACGCCTGCGGCCGGAGTAGGCGCTTGCTTGCTCTCAGCCCATCCCGCGGAGCTTCGCAAGCCTTCCGGGCCGCCTAGTGATAGGCTCGTGATCGAAGAAAATCTCGTGGGAATTTAGGTTCCTAGAATTCCGAATCATGCCCCCGCTACCAACTTAAGCCGAAGGGCTACAAGCCGGCGGGACAGCGCTAGCCACGCGTGCATTACCGACGTAGCCGGTGCACCTCAACCCTTGAAACCCTTGGCCACCAAATAGACCTCGCGCGACTCTTTGCGCGACGCAGCGGGCTTTCGGATCATGACTTTCTCGAAGTGTGTCCGTAGCTCCTTCAAATACTGATCTGACCCGGGCCCCTGAAACATTTTGGCAGCGAAATCCGCATGAGACTTCAGGGTCCTGCGCGCGACGTCGAGCGCCAATTCCAAAAGATAGATCGATTTGGCCGCATCAACCGAATCGATGCCGGTGGTATTGGGTGCAATGTCAGAAATGATAAGGTCAAACTTTGCGCCGCCGAGCCAGCCCAGCACCTGCTGGACAATGACATCCTCGGTGAAGTCGCCCTGTATGAAATCGACGTTCGGCAGCGCATCCATGGGCAGGATATCCGTCGCCAGCACACGGCCGCGCGTGCCGACGAGCTTGCCGGCCACCTGCGACCAGCCACCGGGTGCGGAGCCCAGGTCCATTATCCGCATCCCGGGACGAATTAGCCGGTCCTTTTCGTTCAGCTCAATGAGCTTATATGCCGATCGCGCCCGATAGCCGTCTTTCTGTGCCTGCTTGACGAAGGGGTCGCCGAGATGCCGCGACAGCCAGTCGGCGCTGCTTTTCGTTCGAGCCATATTCTGTACGTCGATGCGCTAGAATTCGCGGATTCTACTACCCTTTGCCGGATTTACCGGCCAGGATGACGTCGGTGATCCGCATTACCGAGCTGCCGCTGCCGCTCGATTATTCGTTCGAAACGCTGCGTCAGGCCATTCTGAGCCGCTTGGCCCTTCCTGCTGACAGTTTGATCGATTTTGCGTTGTTCAAGCGCAGCTACGACGCGCGCAGGAAAAACAGCGCAATTTCCTTCATCTGCATTGTTGACGTCACGGTGCGCGACGAATCCGCGGTTTTGCAGCGGCTCGCGGGAGACCGGCATGTGGGTATGGCTCCGGACATGAGCTATCACCCGGTTGCGCATGCATCGTCTCAATTGAAGGAACGGCCGCTGATCGTGGGGCTTGGCCCCTGCGGGCTGTTCGCGGCTCTGCTGCTTGCGCAGATGGGTTTCAGGCCGATTGTGCTGGAGCGCGGACGGGAAGTGCGGCGACGGACCCAGGACACCTGGGCATTGTGGCGGAAGAATACGCTGACCCCGGAGTCCAATGTGCAGTTCGGCGAGGGCGGCGCGGGTTTGTTCTCCGACGGCAAGCTCTATAGCCAGATCAAGGACCCCAAGTTCTACGGGCGGAAGGTACTGCACGAGTTCGTGCGCGCCGGCGCACCGCCTGAGATTCTCCATGTGAGCAAGCCGCACATTGGCACGTTTCGTCTCACGGGTGTGGTATCGAAGATGCGCGAGGAAATCATTTCGCTGGGCGGTGAAGTGCGTTTCGAGAGTAAGGTGACCGATCTGCTGATAGAGGAAGGTCGGCTTGAAGGAGTGCTGCTCGAGAATGGCGACACTCTGCGCAGTCGCCACGTCGTGCTCGCGCCCGGGCACAGCTCTCGCGATACGTTGCGTATGTTGCAGAGACGAGGCGTTTATCTCGAGGCCAAGCCCTTCGCCATCGGCTTTCGTATCGAGCATCCGCAGTCACTGATCGATGTCGCTCGCCTGGGGCGATTTGCCGGTCACCCGGAGTTGGGCGCCGCGGACTACAAACTCGTGCATCACGCGCGCAACGGGCGTTCGGTCTACAGTTTCTGCATGTGCCCCGGCGGAACCGTGGTTGCCGCCACTTCCGAGCCGGGTCGTGTAGTCACCAATGGCATGAGCCAGTATTCTCGCAACGAACGGAATGCTAACGCGGGCATCGTGGTTGGCATCAATCCCGAACCCGATTTCCCGGGCGACCCACTCGCGGGGCTTGTGTTGCAGGAAGAGCTGGAATCCAGAGCCTATTTAATGGGTGGTAGCAACTATTGTGCTCCGGCACAGTTGGTTGGTGATTTCCTGCACGGGGTAGGCTCTACCCAGCTCGGCGAGATCAAGCCTTCGTATACGCCGGGCGTGCGGCTGGGCGATCTTTCGCAGCTGCTGCCTGGCTATGCGACCGACGCCATACGCGAGGCCTTGCCTGCTTTCGGCAAACAGATCCGCGCCTTCGATCGTCAGGATGCCGTGCTCACTGGCGTTGAAAGCCGTACGTCCTCACCAGTTCGCGTCACGCGTGATGCCGAATTGCTGCAGAGCCTCAACGTTCGCGGGCTCTACCCGTGCGGCGAAGGAGCGGGCTATGCAGGCGGCATCCTCTCAGCAGGAGTCGATGGCATAAAAGTGGCCGAAGCGGTTGCGAAGAGCCTGTCGTGAAGTTCGAAGACATCAAGAAACTTCATCTGAAGAAAGTCCGCGAGGAGCAGGGCTTCTTTCTGCTGGAAGGTGAGCATCTGGTGCAGGAGCTGCAGAAGGCGGCGGCCAGCGACATGCGCTTGCGCACGAGTGAAATCTATCTCACACGGGAGTATGGACACTGGCAAAGCTCACTGCCCATTCACGTGGTCAACTCCCGGCACATGACGCAGCTGAGCGAGACTCGCTCGCCGCAAGGTATTGCGGCGGTCGTGCCATTGCTGGTCGCGCCCCCGCAGCAGCCCAATGAACGTGCAGTCTATCTGCATGAGATTCAGGATCCGGGAAACCTCGGCACGATCCTGCGGACGCTCGCGTGGTTCGGTGGGTTCCGCTGTCTGCTGAGCCCAAATAGTGTAGATGTGCACAACGGCAAAGCGGTGCGCGCAAGCATGGGCGCCATATTTCACGTACCGGTGGAGATTGATGTGCCGATTGACACGCTTCCCGAGCGCTTTGGCCGGATCGCAAGTCTTGATTTGCAAGGACGGCGCATTGTTGCCCCGGAGTTTCGCGAATTCGACTGCTACATTTACGGCAATGAATCCCGGGGCCTGCCCCAGGAGGCGCTGGCTGGGATTGGGGCGACGGCGTTCACCATTGCGGGCACAGGGGCAATTGAGTCGCTAAATGTGGCGACGACAGTGAATATCTGCCTGTACGAGCTGACTCGAAACCTCCGAGCGGAATGAAACTTCCGTGCGGAATGGTGCTGCACGCTTTGGTGCTGCTTCCCTCTGCCGAATTGAATCTTCTCGAAGGCGTCGGTGATGCCGCATTGCAGGGTCTAATGCCTAAGTTCCTGAAACCAATAGAGTAGGCAAAAATGGTATCAAGCCGTCGCTACCACGACAATATGCAACGGTTCACCGATAGAAGTCTTGACGCTCACCTCTTCGTGGACTGAACGCGCTGAGTAATTCGTAAGAATCCAATGAAACTGGGGAAACCAACCGCAGAACGTTCCAGGCCCCGCCGACGCCTTACCGGCGTTTTGCGGTTCGTTGGCTGGACAACTTTGGCAGGCATCTTGCTTTTGTGTGGCCTTGTTGCCACGAGCATGCTCGTTGTGCGGGAAAAAGATAGGCGCGATCGGGATGAGTTCGCCAGACTTGCCCCGCACGAGCATCGCCTCGCAATCTACGATGCCTTCTGGAATCAGGTTTCCGCGCGCTACTTCGATCGGCGATTTACCGGCTTCGATTGGAAAGCACTTCGTAGCGAATGGCGTCACAAGGCCGGCAGTGTGTCTACGGACCAGGACCTATATCTCGATGTTTTGTTCCAGCTCGTCCAGCAATTCCCCAGTTCTCATTTCGCCATCACGCAACCGCCCTCACCAACAGCGCCGGTGGCGACAGCTAACGGTGTAACCCCACACGGCGGCAACGCATTGTCAGAAAAGGATCCTGCAGCCACCTTTGAGAATGATCTTGGTTTTGAACCGGTGACTGCGCAGCGCGGAGTTACTCGAGTGTGGTTCGTGGGTGACGTATCGAAGGGCTCAGCCGCCGACAGGGCCGGCATTGAGCCCGGTTGGGCGATACTGAAGGGGACCCTTACGTTTCTCGGCGGCGGCAAAGCACACTACGCTGGAGAGTTCGTTCGCCTGGAGTCGACAGACCAAAAAATGACTTTTGAACAACACGGGTCGTATGCCGTTCCGGAGACGACGCGAGGGGATGCTGAAGGCTACTTGACTGCCCACAAAGTCGCCGTGAGTTTTGACATCACGGCCCCGCCGGCACCCAGTCCACAACCGCTCATACGGCGATTGGACGGCGGCGTTCTCTATGTCCGGCTTGACACCTTTCTGGAGCCGGTGATCATCGATAAGGTACTGGCTGCTGTAGACACTGCAGATCAGCAAGGTCTCATCCTGGATCTGCGGGGCAACACCGGCGGCCTCATCACTCAGGAGCAACGACTGCTAAGCCATCTGCTGCCGGCCCGTACAATCCTGGGCTATACAATTTCGTCGTCAGGCACTGAGGCCTTACGCGCTGCCGTATTCGTTCCACGTTACATGGGACCATTGATCGTACTGATCGGGCCCAGAACGGCTAGCGCTGCAGAAGTCGTGGCCACTGCGGTGAAAGGCAATCACCGCGGGATGCTTATTGGGCGGGCAACGAACGGCTCTGCTTTATGGGCCCGACGCTTTCCTTTGCCGGATGGCGGCAGTGTTTCGATTCCTGTATTGGATTTTACGGGGCCAGATGGCAAGCGCATTGAAGGCGTTGGGGTCCTGCCGGATATTGAGATCATTCCGACCTTGAGCGATATTCGCGCCGGGCATGATCTGGTGCTTGAACGCGCGGAACGCGAACTGCGAATGGCGGTTTGGCGCACGCAACAACCCAAGAACTAGCGGATTGGCGCCAAGAGAATCCGACCACATAGCGGACAATGGCGACTGGAGCCTTCGGGTCAATGAGCGACCCAGGCCGAGGTCCTTCGGGCTTTGGTGGCGACTGACTGGTTTCGCGAGCCCTAATCAGCGGCCTATCGGCCCCCCAACGAGACGTTTGCACGCTCGAAGCGCCTGCGCCGAAGCGGACTTCGGAAAGGCTCGGTAGTCTTTTGATTTAATAATGCGTTTGACTGCGGCTTCGACCCCTATACATGATCGGCGCCATGGGGCCGCGGAGCCTGCTTGACGCGCCAACGGCCGTACGAACCGCTTCTCCCAGTCGCGAGGCTCTAAGCTGTATGAACATGCAATCCTCGAAATCGGCCTACATCCTCGGTAGTGCAAATGCCGAGCACGATCGCCTCATGCGCCAGGGTGCATGGCTGGCACCGATTACGGAGCGACTGTTTCGTGCTGCCGGCATCGGTCCGGGTCAACGGGTTCTCGACGTCGGTTGCGGCGTGGGCGAGGTGACCTTGCTCACGGCCCGGCTTGTCGGGCCGACGGGCAGAGTCATTGGAGTAGATCGCGATGCAGTGGCGCTGGCCAAAGCGCGTTTACGCGCCGGCAGCGCAGGCGTGGATTGGGTGCAATTCGTGGAGGCCGACCTCGCCAGTGCCGACGCCGATACCCCGTTTGATGCGGTCGTTGGCCGCTTCATACTGATGTTCCTTCCCAGCCCGTCCACCGTAATGCGAGATTTGGCGGCGAAAGTACGCCCGGGAGGCGTGCTCGTATTCCAGGAGCCGAGTTGGCCGAGTTTCCTGGCCCAATTGACTCATTTGCCACTTTGGTCAAAGTGCGCGGAGCTGATGATCGAGGTGTTCAAACGTTCCGGTGCCCGTACCGATAATGCTCTCGGGCTATTTCACGACTTTCAAGCCATTGGCCTGCCGCCGCCGGACATGAGGCTCGAGGTGCCACTCGGACCGGACCCTTACGCGCATCGCTGGCTGGCCGAGCTTATCTTTACGGTGCAACCACGACTGCAGGAACTCGGTGTCCCAAGCGATGCGATCGGCGACTTCAATACGCTAGGGAGTCGACTCGAACAGGAGTTGTACGCTACCCGCTCCTATGGTGCTGGCGTTGGCTTGGTAGGTGCGTGGGCGCGGACGCCGGTGATTTGAACACGGCAACCAGGACGCAGTTGCCGTGACCCGATCGGCCATAAGCACCGCGCCGGGCATACCGTTTCGCGTCGTGTTCCTGCTAGGCGTTGCCGTCTTCATCAACTACGTGGACCGGGGCAACCTTGCTACGGCCGGCCCATTACTCAAGGACGAGCTGGGCCTGTCCAATTCACAGGTTGGCATACTGCTGTCGGCATTCTTCTGGTCCTACGCCCCACTACAGCCCGTCGCCGGCTGGCTCGCGCACCGATTCGAGGTGCGTTACGTGCTGGCGTGCGGCTTAGCCGTCTGGTCGACCGCCACGATGCTGACCGGGCTGGCAAATTCCTTCGCGACATTGCTGCTGCTCCGCGTCCTGCTTGGAATAGGGGAGAGTGCGACCTATCCGTGCAACTCCAGGCTGCTCGCCCAGCGCGCACCGGAGCACGAGCGCGGGCGCGCGAACGGCCTCATCGCCGCCGGTCAGGCACTCGGCCCCACATTCGGAACGCTCGGTGGTGGTCTCCTGATGGTGATATTCGGGTGGCGGGCGGTGTTCGTGGCTTTTGGAGTCGTCTCGCTCGTCTGGCTTCTTCCCTGGTTTGCGGTGACACGTCGTGGGCCAGCGGGCACCGGAACCCCGATTGCCATGCGCCCGCTGCCGTATCTGGTGATTCTCAAGGAACGCGCACTGTGGGGGGGCAAGCCTCGGCCAATTCTGTTACACGTACGCCTACTATCTCGTCCTGGGTTGGCTGCCGCTTTTCCTCGTCAGGACGCAAGGCTTCAGCGTCAAAGAGATGGCCCAGATTGGCGCCGGCGTCTATGCCGTCCACGCCGCAAGTTCGGGCCTGATGGGTTGGATGTCAGATCGATGGATTATCGCTGGCGCTTCTCCGAATCGCGTACGCAAGACGTTGCTGATCTCAGGGCTGATCGGTGTTGCGATCCTGATGCCGCTGTGCGCCGTTGCCGGTCGAACGCAGTCCATTGCGTTATTCGCAGGCATCGCAGCGCTCTTTGGACTGCAGACGCCCAATATCTTCGCCATATCGCAAACCCTGGGCGGCGCGCGCGCGGCGGGTCAGTGGATGGGTGTACAGAATTTCCTCGGCAATCTGTCGGGCGTCATCGCGCCACTAGCGACAGGTTTCATCGTCGATCGAACGGGTGAGTTCTTTTGGGCTTTCGCGATCGCATCCGGTGTCGCCGTGGTCGGGTGCGTTGCTTTCTGGTTGCTTATTCCAAGTATCGAACCGGTAGAGTGGCCGGACGACCGCGTGTGACTGGCGCCCATCGACCCCCTAACGCCTTAGGAGCGCCACCGGGTTGTTACGTCTCTTGGCCAGGTGTCCCGGGGTCTCGGGACCCGAACCGCACAACGGTCAATGCGCAACGCCATAGCCGACGTCCACCACCGGCAGCTATGGGTCAATTTGGTTCCTTCGGCCATGGTCCTCAATTTAGGTCGTGGCTGCGACCGTTCGGCTAACAGAGGAGGATTGGGCGGCTGATCGCGGTTGGTTCGTCGCTGGAGAGACTAAGAACCCATTTGGAATCAAGCCGCAGGGGAAAGTCGGTGTATGCCGAAACGGGCCTCTGCTACCACTTGACGCAACGAACGGTCCCTCCGGGAGGGGCGTTGTGCTTTCTGATATTCCCATTTCCCTGCCTCGCCCCGGCGTTTCTGTTTCTGGGCGACGAGATTCGTCTCCATTGCAAGCGTGACGTCAGGAGCCGGAGGAATCAATCCTGGTGAGGGTGTAAACTCGCCAGCGCCGATCCGTTCCAAGGCAAACTTGCCATGGCTGACGAATCGCGTAGTGGCGTACATCAATCTAAATCAAGGGGGAGACTCATGAAACGGATGTTGTTACTGCTGTCCCTAGTTCCGGCTACCGCGCTCGCGATCACGCCCTTCGACGGCACTTGGAAAGTAAAACTGGATTCGGTGCAATTCTCGGGAAAGCCGAATGAACAAGTAATCATGAACGGGAGCTATTCCTGCAAGTCCTGCGTGCCCCCGTTTACTGTTAAGGCCGATGGTAAAGATCAGCCAACGCCGGTTCACAACACGCGAGATCACCTGGCTGTGAAGGTCGTGAGTCCGACGACAGTCGAGTACACGGAAAAGGTCGGCGGGAAAGTCAACAACTCTGACACTGACACGGTATCCGCCGACGGCAACAGGCTTACCAGTGTGTTTACCGACTATTCTGGCGAAAAGCCGATCAAGGGTACCGTCACTTCAAAGCGGGTCGGCGCTGCGCCGCCCGGCGCGCATGCGGTGTCGGGAGCATGGATGCAGGATGGTGTCCCGGAAGTTTCAGAGGCAGCGAGGATCGTCGTGGTGGAGTCTTCGGCCAACGGGATCAAATGGACTTGGAACGGTACCATTGCGGACGCGAAATTTGACGGCAAGCAGTACCCCATCAAGAATGATCCACAGCAGACTCTTGTTGCGTTGAAGAAGATCAGCGAGCGACAGTTCGAGGAGCGGGACACGAGCGAGGGCAAGCTTCAGTCGATCACAATGTGGACCGTGTCCGCCGACGGTAAGGCGCTCACACAAGTGAGCGAGGACCTCCCGCACGGCACAAAGTCATCGCAGGTATCGGAAAAACAACCATAGCGCTGCACACGTATAAGGGGACGTATGTAAATAAACCCCGGCTTCGTGCCGGGGTTTCTGTTTCTGGCGGGCAGGCTCAGGAAGAAGGGAACCTATAACATTGTCATCCTAGGTTTCGTTGCCAAGGCTTACAGTCTTTTCCAGGATTCCAGGAAATCCATGTCTTCCTGGTGAAGCTGCTGCATGGAAACGTAGTGTGGCTAGGGGCCTGATCAGCTGCGATCGCCCGGCGGCTGCTTGCGCGCGGCGTCCACGACGTACCGGAAGCTCACCGGTCCCGAACTATCCTTGGAGGGCGCCAGCAGCAGCCCAATCCCAAGGCTCATCCATGTGCAGCGCGCACCCATGCCTTCCCCCGTGCGAACCGCACTCACCCGCGTCGTGGACCCGATATTGCCTGAGCAGCGCGCCGGCTTTGGACCATGGTCCAAGGCGACAGGCACAATGGAACAGGAGAACGCGAGGAGGCTGCGTCACATGGATCAATTCGGCTACCTGTCGGTGTTGCTCTCGATCATCGTTGGTTTTTCAATCACGCAGATCCTGCTTGGATTCCGCGGCGTCGTCCTGTCACGTGTGCATATTCAGATGTACTGGCCAACCGCCGCATGGGCCGTGCTGCTGTTGCTGATCAACGTGCAAAGCTGGTGGGTCATGTTCGGCATGCGCGCGATACAACATTGGACCTTTCCGACGTTTGGAATCCTGCTGATGCAGACGATTGCTCAATACATGCTCGCGGCCATCGTGTTTCCTGACTTTGCGGGGCACGAGGCCATCGACTTGCACGATCACTATCGCCAGCACAAGCGGTAGATTGTCGTCCTGCTGACCTTCCTGCTGTCCGTCGGTTTGACCAAGGATCTGATTATAAGTGGTCAACTGCCAGGGGCACTCAATCTCACTGTCCATGTTAGCTTCATCGCAATGTCCGTAGCAGCGGTGTTTACGGTGTCGGAGAAAATTCACAAGCTGTTTCCGCTGTTCGGGACAGCGCTTTTCAGCACATATATCGTCGCGCTGTTCACTGCGCTGCAGTGACCGTGCATTCCTCGTCGATCTCGATATTCCGCCCTGGGTAAATCGGAACCGAGAAGACGCGAGCTGTTGCCGCTCACGCGCATGCCGCCACTGAGATTCCCTCCTGCTGCAGTCGGGCGTGGATAGACTGGGCAAACTCATGCGCGTGCGGCCCGTCGCCGTGCAGGCAAATCGTATCGACGTGCATGTGCACTACGCTACCGTCCTGGGCAACGACGGTACCGGCGTTCACGAGCGAGATCAGCTGCGCCAGCATTGATCTCTCGTCGTCGATGAGCGCACCCGGAGTACCGCGCGAGACCAGATGGCCTTCGGCCGTGTAGCGACGATCGGCGAAGCCCTCCTCGAGGGCAACGAGACCCTCCGCGCGCAGCGCTTCAATCATGAGGCTCCCGGCCAGACCCATCACCTTCAGTCGAGGATTGAAATCGCGGATGGCCCGCGCAATGCATTGTGCGAGGTCGGGGTCGCGGGCAGCCTGATTGTAGAGCGCGCCGTGCGGCTTCACGTGCGCGAGCTCGCCACCCTCCGAGCGGACGATGCCGTCCAGGGCGCCGATCTGGTAGAGCACACCTGCCCGAACGACGTGCAGTGGGAGCTGCATTTCCCTACGACCGAAATTCTCACGATCCGGGAAGCTCGGATGCGCTCCAATGGCGACGCCGCGCTGGCGTGCTGCACGCACCAGGCCCAGCATCTCCTCCGCGCTGCCGGCGTGCCAGCCACAGGCGACATTGATCGACGAGACATGCTCGAGTATGGCCTCGTCGTTGGCACATCCCTCCCCGAGGTCGGCGTTCAAATCAATGCGCACGCAGGCTATTCCGAAGCGCTTGCAGATAGGCCTGTTGCTCCTGCCAGGCGAGGATGGCCGCGGCCCGGCTGCACATAGCGAACTGAATCGATGCGCCAGGCGCAACTTGCGCGAGTTGCCATTGGTCGGCGGCAATGACGGTCGCTATGCGTGGGTATCCGCCGGTGGCGTGGGCATCTGCCATCAGCACGATTGGCGCGCCGCCGGGAGGCACCTGGATTATTCCGGGAAATACGGCGTGTGATTTCATTTCATGGGTCGCTTGCCGCAGCAGCTTCGGGCCTTCGAGCCTGTATCCCATACGATTGCTTTGCGGCGTCACTCTCCAGGACGATTCGAAGAACGCATTGCGCGCGTCCGGTCCGAAGTCTTCGAACTCCGGACCTGCCATAACGCGGATCGGACCACCTATCTTTGGCAGGAACACTCCCGCGCTGGGTAGAGGAGGTGTCGTCGATGCCAAGACGCCCAGCACATCGCCGCGACGGATCATCCGGCCCTCCAGGCCTCCCATTCGTGCCTGCAGATCCGTGCTGCGGGAGCCCAGAATCACTGGAACATCAATGCCGCCTGCAACACACAGATAGGCACGGGCGCCCGAAACCGCAGCTGCAAGTTCCACAGTCGTCCCGGCCTGCACCTCGACGCGGCGCCCGATGCCCAGTGGCCTGCCGTCGAGGCGCGCCGCGCAATCTGCTCCGCTCAGCGCGATCGAACCAGCTGCGTCGAAGCGAATGGACGCGGGCGGCAGGCACAGTTCCAGCGCTGCCGCATCCACGGCGTTGCCGACAAGTTCATTGCCGATCATCAGGGACAGACGATCCATCGCACCGCAGCTGCCGACTCCAAGATGGCGCCGGCCGTACCGGCCCAGATCCTGTACGGTGGTCTGTACCGCCGGCCTGAGTACGGTGATCAGAAGCGCTCTCCGACATTCACAAATCGGACCGTATCACCCGCCGACACGAGTGTGGGTGAGTTGCGCGCGGGATCGAATAGCTGCACCGCAGTGCGCCCGATCAATTGCCACCCGCCGGGCGAACTCGAGGGATAGACGCCGGTCTGCTCGCCACCAATGCCCACTGAGCCTGCGGGCACCGCCAGCCGGGGTTCGCGCCGACGCGGCGTCGCAAGTCGCGGGTCCAGGCCGCCGAGGTAAGCAAAGCCTGGGAGAAAACCAAGAAAGTACACTGTGTACTCTGCAGCACAATGCATCTGTACGACTTCGGACGCTGACAGCCCGGTATGCCGCGCCACCTCATCGAGATCGGGTCCGGCCGCGCCGCCGTATTCGACCGGAATGTCCGTGCGGCGGGAAGGGAGTTCGACAGGATTTGATTCATTCCACCGTTTTAGCAATTCCTCGAGCAAGGCCGCGGGACCTGACGCAGTAGAATGGATTTCGACGGCGAGGTTGTTCATGCCGGGGACCACTTCGCGTACATGCGGTTGTGACCGGAACTGTTCCGCCAAAGTCCAGATCCGCCGCTGCGTTTCGAGCGTAATCACGCCCTGGACATCGAGCACGCCGGCCGTCTCGCTCACCCAGTAGGTTCTGACGTTCGCGGTCACCAGCAGCGCCGACGAGCGACCCTCAGGAAGTGCAGAAGTACATGCCTACCAGGATGGCGGCAATACAGCCCCACTGCAGCAGCATGATCCGCTCGCGCAACACGATTGCTGCGAAGGCTAGGGTGACCAGTGGGTAGGCGCCGGTCAGCGGCGTTACGATCGAGATCTTGCCGTAGCGGCTCGCGACCAGCACGCCAAGGTCGCCCGAGGCCATCATGCCCATCGGCAGGAAGGAGCGCAGCCACTCGATCAGGGAGTGCGTGCCGGCCCGTCCCTTCCACAAGCCGTAGACGCCCAGGGTGAGCAGCGCGCCAATCATGCTGTAGAGCGACATGTTGGCGTCCGTAGCGCCCAACCGGTAGTCGTACTTGACGACCGTCTGCGCGGCGCCCCAGAGCACCAGAGCCGTGAACGCGAGCGGGATCCAGGCCCGCCCAGTCACCTTGTTGGCGGCGTCGGCGGGCTGGTAGGCCAGCCCGATGCAACCGCCGACCACGAGCACCACCGCGCCGTACTGCAAGGGCGAGAGCGTCTCACCGAGGAACCAGTGGGCGAAGACGATGGTGAGCGCCGGATAGGCCGCAGAGAGCGTCCCCACGATCGTGATCGGACCGGCAATGATGGACAGGAAATACATGATCCAGCCGGTGCCATCGAGCAGGTAGGCCAGCACGCCGACGGCGAACACCTGCTGACCTCCCGTAGCGAAGATCGACGAGTGCGGGTTTGCAAAGAAATAACTGCCCATCACGATCGCGCGGGCGCAGGCGAAGTAGAGGCAGAAGCGCGCGGGCGGCACTTCAGTGATCCACATCTTCACGAAGCCCTGGCCCAGGCCGTAGAGCAGGAGCGCCAGCAGCGCGGGCGTCAGCCACATGAGGAGGGGAGCGGTCGCCGGTGCGTTGGCCATGACGCATTCTAGCGCCCGGCAGCCGAGCCTGTTAGTTTTGCTCCGGGGATGCAGATGACAACCGCGAACTACACGTCGCAAATCCTTGCGGCCTACGAAGGCGAAGTCGCGGGCGCCGCCTATTTTGATGCGTTGACACCGTCCTTTCCCGAAAAGTCGGCGTTCCTTGAAAGGTGCACTGCGCTCGAACGCGCCACCGCAAGTCAACTGAGCGCACTGGTCCGAAAATATCAGTTGCTGCCGCGATCCCAGGCGACGCTTGAAGAACGTGGCGCCCTTGATGCGCGCATGGAGTCGAGCCGGGGCTGGGGGGACCTGATGCGGCAATCCGTCACCTCGTACGCGCAGTATATAGGCCAATTCAAGGCACTCGAAACCCTCGGGCCCGCGGAAGACCAGGCTGTACTCGCGGCCTTGACCGCACATGAAGTCCAGCTTATCGAGTGGATGCGGGCGGAGACGGCGTCGTAGTGGAACCAATGCGCTCGGCAATTGATGCAGCGTGGCGCGGAGAGCAGCCGTAGGGTAATTTGTGGGGCACGGTGCCCATGAATGCATGGGCCGCAACGAAATGAAGGGGAAAGGGCATGGCCGGGAACGAAGCGACCGAGCGTACCGACAGCGGCATGGAGCACTTCGGCTACAAGGAATCGCTTGATCGCAGCATTGGTGCGTTCGGCAGTTTTGCTGCCGGCGTCAGCTATATCTCGATACTCACGGGCACCTTCCAGCTGTTCTATTTCGGCTTCGGCACTGCCGGACCGGCCTATCTATGGTCCTGGCCACTGGTGCTCGTAGGCCAATTGGCAGTCGCGCTGTGCTTCATGGAGCTGGCCGCCAAATACCCCATCGCGGGCTCCGTCTACAACTGGTCCAAGCAACTGGGCAGCCGGATCGTAGGCTGGTCTTCGGGCTGGCTGATGCTGACCGCATCGATCGTCACGTTGTCTGCCGTGGTGCTCGCGCTGCAACTCAACCTGCCACGGCTGTGGAGCGGTTTCCAGATCATCGGCGACGGCAATGGCCCCAACGACTTCGCCATCAACGCGGTCGTCCTCGGTACCGTCCTGATCGTGTTCACGACCGTCATCAACGCCATCGGAGTGCGGTGGATGGCGATGATCAACAGCGCCGGCGTCTTCATCGAGCTGATTGCCGCCTGCCTCATCGCGATCATCCTGGCGCTCAACATCAAACGCGGGCCCGCAGTGTTCTTCCACACCAACGGCTACGGAGATGGCAAGAGCGGGGGCTTCCCGGGCGCGTTCCTGGTGGCGTCACTGGCCTCTCTCTATGTGATGTACGGCTTCGATACGGCCAGTTCACTGGGCGAGGAAACCCTGGAGCCGCGGCGCACCGCTCCCAAGGCCATCCTGCGGGCCATACTGGCGTCGTTCGTCATCGGTGGCGCCATCCTGGTGTTCGCGGTCATGTCGGCACCCAGGCTGGATGACCCGATGATCGGCAGCAGCAGCGGCGGCCTGCAATACATAGTCGAGCAGGTGATGTGGGGTCCGCTGGGCAAAGTCTTCCTGGTCTGCATCGTGGTTGCGGTGACGGTGTGTTCGCTGGCCGTGCATACCGCGGCCATCAGATTGAGCTTTGCGATGGCGCGCGACAATGCACTGCCGTTCGGGGAGGGTCTTGCGCGCGTGAATCCCAAGACCCAGACGCCGATCCTTCCTGCCATCGTGATCGGCGTGATTGCCGAGTTGATCCTGGTCGTCAACATCGGGCAACCGAAGATCTTTACGGTGCTGACCTCGATTGCGATCATCATGATCTACCTGGCGTACCTGATGGTGACGGGCCCGCTGCTGAAGAAACGACTGCAGGGCCAATGGCCCCCCGCGGATCTCGAGGCCGGGGGCTACTTCACGATGGGCGGGTGGGGCATGTTCGTCAACATTGTCGCGGTGGTGTGGGGCGTGGGGATGGTGATCAACCTGGCTTGGCCGCGCGAAGCCGTGTATGGCACGCCCTGGTACAACACCTGGGGCGCGTTCGTCTACATCGCCGTGATTCTCGGGGCGGGCTTGGGGTGGTACGCCGTCAAAGGCCGCCATCACATCGGTACACTGGCCTCGCACGCGGTGGCCAGCAAGTCTGACGCACAGCAAGCGAGATCCTGACCCAGTATTCGAGTGTCGACCAGGATGTCGAGCTCGTAGTGCAACCCTAAGTGGTGGCGGTTCGCGGTACCATGGGCGTGCAGATCCCATTGGAGTGAACCATGCGCGTTGGCTTGATTCAGGCTCTGGTGCTGTTTATTGCTGCGAGCGGTGCGCAGGCCGAGGAAGCAACCGTCCATTTGTTGCCGCGCGCCGAGTCCAGCGCTGCGTTGACGGGTGCCGCCGCGCAAGGCTACTACGCGCAGTTGCAGCTGGCGGAGATACGCGCCAAGACTGCGCTGCCGCTCAAGGATCTCAGCCTGGATGAGGCGCGTATAGCTGCAATCAAGGCCTACGGGGCAGCGACCGGGGATTTCACCGATGACGAACGCGTGGCATTGGCGGAGGCCGTCGAGTCGATGCAGCCTGTGCTGTCGGCGCGGGCGCCGCTTTATGCGCGAACTCCGTGGTGCTTCATCAAGGTAAACGGAACGATCGAGGGAAGTCTGCCGCACACCCGGGGTGACTGCATCGTACTCGCGGAGGGCGTACTTCAGGCCCTGGCCAAGGCCCACGCCAAGGGGAAGTTCGATCACCCATCGGGCGTGTGGGCCTTGCTGCTGCACGAGCAGACTCATGTCCTGCAGCGCAGAAACCCGGCGCTGTTTGCCGGCCTGTACACGGATGTATTCGGATTTCGCCAGGTGGAGGTGTCGCCGCCAGACTGGTTGAAGGTGCGGCGGGTTATCAATCCCGATGCGCCTGTGGTCGAATGGATCTATCCAGTTGGCAAGGATGCAGCCCGACATTGGGTATTGCCGGACATCGAGCTGTCTGAGTTGGATCACCCGCAGATGCCAGCCGATTTCAAGGTCGTCGCGCTCGGAGTGCATGAGCTCGAAGGCCGTCGCTGGGCGCTCGATGACGCGGTCATGCCGGCGACGCAAACGGACCTGGAGAGGGTCGCCGATTACGTGGACGCGTTCCCGGTGAAAGGCGAGGCCTTTCATCCCAACGAAATAGCGGCGGAAATGATGGCTGAAATCATCACCGGCGTACGCGTGCAGAATCCGGAACATCCGCTGTGGGCCAGGACGAGACAGTGGGCGGACGGGGCGTTGCGCTGAAGTCCACGGTGGCCGGGTCTACAAGGATGGATCGATTTCAGGCCCTGGGCCTGCGCGGACGCTTCGTCTTGATGTCGCTGGGCCTCGCGCCGCTATTCCACGGCGTAGCGTTGGCGGCGCCGCCGCCGGCGGATCTGGTGATTACTGACGCCAGGATCTACACGGCCAATGCAGGCAGGACCATGGCCGAGGTGATGGCCGTGCGTGCTGGGCGTATCGTGTATGTGGGCGCCGCGCGTGGTCTGGGCGCGTATATCGGTCCGCACACCAGGGTTAAACGCATGGGCGGGCGTCTGGTGCTGCCGGGCCTCATTGATTCCCATATCCACGCCGATGAGGTGGTGCGCCTCGACATGTGCGACCTGAAGAACGCCGCCCGATCGTTGGCTGAGATCACCATGTTTGTGCAGGCCTGTATTGCCCATTACAAGATCAGCGCAGGCGAATGGGTCGTCGTGCGTCACTGGAACTACAGTTCCGGCAACCCGCCCGATGATCAGCATCCGACGCTGCGTGCGGCCCTCGATTTGGCCTCGACTGCCGGTCCCGTGCACCTGGACGGTGACGATGGCCATCACAGCGCCTTCAACAGCCGCGCACTGGCGCGCGCGCGGAATGAGGCGGGCGTGACAGTGGGGTATACGCGCGCCAGCTTGCGCGGGGACCTGCAGAAGTACCGTCGGCTGGTGGGTGTGGACGTTGCCGGGGAGCCCAACGGCACGGTCAACGACGACGGGCGCAATCCGCTCGACGTACCATCGACGTTCAGCATCGATCTGGTCGAGCTGATGAAAAACCCAGGGCGCGTGCCCGCGTTGCTCAACGGCGCGGGTATTACCGGCATCCTCGATCCGCGGGTCACTCCGGAAGCGATGACACTGTACGACACACTCGAGCGGAACCGGCAGCTGACGTTCCGGGCGCATGTGGCGCTCTATTTCGATCCGGACCGGATTCGCACGCCGGCGGGTCAGCCCGACTGGGAGCGCATGCTCGCAGACGCAAGCGCGCTGCGCGTGAAGCACGCGCGTGATCCGTTGATTCGGGCCGACACCGTCAAATTGTTTGCGGACGGAGACATGGAGGGTAATCCCTATGCCGTGCCGCCGACACTGCCGCAGGTCGCCGCGCTCCATCCCTACCTGCAACCGATCTTCAAGGAGGACAGCGAAGGCCACCAGACCGTGACGGGCTATGTGGACACGGCTTCGCCCGAGTGCGTGGCGGTGCGCGCACATGCGGAACAATACGATTCGGCAGCGGCAGCGGCGGCCTTCCTGGGCGAGCAGGGCTATCATCCGGAGCAGTGCGTGATCGCCAGTGGCCAGCTGCAGGATGATCGCGATCTGCTGCTGGAGTTCGTGCGGCGCTTTCACCTGGCTGGCTTTGCCCTTCACATACACACAATCGGGGATGTGGCTGTGCGCACGGCGCTCGATGCCATCGAGGCCGCGCGCGCGGCCGATGGCATCAACACGCAGCATGACGCCCTGGCGCACATCCAGCTCGCAAACCCTGACGACGTGCAGCGCCTCGGCCGCGACCATCTCTATGCCGCATTCACTTATTCGTGGGCCGCGACCGATCCCGAATACGACCTGTCGGTCGTGCCGTTCATCGACAAGGTGGTTGGCAACAGTTACGCGGCGCTGCATCCGCGGGACGGTTACTACGAGAACAATGCCTACCCGGTGCGGTCGGCTATGGCTGCCGGCGCGACGCTCGCCGCCGGTTCCGATGCGCCCGTCGCCACGGACGATCCGCGGCCGTTCGTCAACATGGCGGTCGCCGTGACACGGCGCATGCCGGGGCAGCCGCCGCTCAATCCCAGCCAATCGATCACGATTCGCGACGCGCTCGATTCGTACACGATCAATGGCGCCCGTTATCTGAATGTGGATCGCGAGACCGGTTCGATCGAGGCCGGCAAATCGGCGGATTTCGTGGTCGTAGATCAGGATATCCTGGCGCTGGCCGACCGGGGTCGCGCGGACGACATCGCCAGCACGCGTGTGCTGGAAACCTGGTTCATGGGGCGCAGGGTCTACCAGCGTGCCGCACACTGAAAGCCACAAGCGGCACGGCTCTGTGATGACGGCGATCGTCACCACAGGCCGCGGCGGCTACGACAAGCTGGAACTCTGCGAAGTGCCGGTTCCCCAGCCCGCGGCCGGTGAAGTGTTGTTGCAAGTGCTGGCGGCCGGCGTCAACAACAATGAGATCAACACGCGCCTGGGCTGGTATTCCAGCGAGGTCGCGACAGGCACGGCTGAGGCCGCACGCGCCGCAGCGGGCGCAGCGATAGCGAGGGCAGACGGCAGCTGGAACGCGGCCACGCCTTTCCCGTTCATCCAGGGTACGGATTGCTGTGGCCGTGTCGTCGGGCTGGGCACCGGCGGCGATGAACGCTTGCTCGGGCTGCGCGTACTCGTGCGGCCGTGCATGCGGCCGCAGGGCTTCGGTTCCATGGCCTGCATCTGGCTGGGCTCCGATATCGACGGCGCCTTTGCCCAGTTCGTCAAGGTGCCAGCGACGGAGATCTTTCCGGTGCGGTGTACGTGGAGCGACGCCGAGCTGGCGACGATACCCTGCGTTTACGGCACGGCGGAGAACATGCTGCGACGGACGGGGCTCGCGCGTGGCGAGCATGTGTTGATCGCCGGTGCATCGGGTGGCGTAGGCTCGGCGGCGGTGCAATTGGCCAAGCGACGTGGCGCGATCGTGACGGCGATTGCGGCGCAGCCCAAGCTGGAACAGCTGCGGGCGATCGGCGCAGATCGCGTCATCAACCGCGACGCGGATATCGTCACTAGCCTGGGCGAGCAGAGCGTCGACGTGGCGGTCGACGTCGTGGCGGGACCTGCATTCCCGGCCATGCTGCGCACGCTGCGGCGCGGTGGCCGCTACGTCACGTCGGGCGCGATTGCCGGTCCGCTCGTCACGCTCGACATGCGCACTCTCTACCTGCGCGACCTCATGCTGATCGGCGCTACGGCCTGGGAAGAGCCGGTGTTCTCCGATCTCGTGTCATACATCGAGCGTGGCGAGATCCGGCCGATTCTGGCGAAGACCTTTCCACTCGAACGTATCGCGGACGCGCAGCGCGAATTCCTGGAGAAGCGGCACGTGGGTAATTTCGTGCTCATCCCGCCAGCGCCTGGCAAGCCTTGACGAACTAGCGCTTTGGGGTCATCTCGACCCAGATCGGGTCGGTGTAGGCCTTGCGACCCTGCGCATCTTCGACCACGAGCGCATACCAGCCGGCCCGCTCCGCCCGCAGGGTGAAATCTGCATGCGTGCGCTGCGGGTCGTGGTCAAAGATCTGGTGCGCCACGCTCTTGCCATTGCCGATCAGTTCCGCGCTCCGGCTGCCGGCAAGAGATTCCAGTTCAAACGCGAGGTGGAATTCTGAACCGGCTGGCACGGTCAGCGTTTCGCCAAACTCCACGGCTGGATAGATGAGCGGGCCGTAGCTCACGTAGGCATGCCCGGCGCGGAGCGCTGAGACGTAGCCGGCCGTCGTTAGCGCGCCGGACACGTGCGCGTAGGCGCGCAGGCGCCCCGAGCGCAAGTTCCACACGTCGTGGGTGTCGGTGCCAGCGCTAAGGTAGTAGCGATGGCCTTCGTTCCAGAATTGCCACATGCGCTCGAACACAGCTTCGTCAGTAGCTGACTCGGTAGCATTGATTTCGACCAGATCGAAGGCCGGATTGAATCCTCCCGGCACCTGGCCGGCCGCCAGGCTGGTGAAATAACCGTAGGCGATCAGTGGATGATTGACCTGCACGACCGTGGCGCCCAGCCGCCTTGCTTCGGCAAAGATAGCATCGACCGTCGCAGTGCCCGTATCGATCGCCAGCGACTTGCCCAGGTCAAGCGGATAGGCGTTGAAATGCCCCCACGACGGGGACAGTTCGACACCGGGAATAAACGGAATTCTGCGCTGCTGAGCGATGCGCTGCAACGGCGGCAGGTTGACCAGCGAATCGTGGTCGCTCACGAACAGCAGGTCGAGGCCCGCCGCGAGCTGCGCGCGCGCCAGGTCGGCCGGCGGCGTGACCGCCTCGGCCTGGTCGGCGTGATGGTGGAGGTCGGCGCCGTACCAGCCGCGTGCGGCCGGATCGAAGACGCCCCGCAGCGCGACGCGCGCGGTACGCTTCCTTCCCGATTCGACCTGCAGGGGCAGCGTCTTCGCGGGCGATGTAAAACCACCACCCGTACTCACTTCGAACTCGTACGGGCCGGGCGCGATTTCAAGGTCGAGGCGCCCGCGCGGCTCGAGCTCCGTAAAGAAAGTCTTGCGCCCGAGGAATTCCACCAGTGGCTGCTGTCCTTTCGTGATCGTGATGCGTGCGTCGAGCGCGTGACCGTCGCCAGTATCGCGAACATCGAAGCGGACATGGCCTGGCGCTTCGAGACCCTGAAAGTCGCGTCGCTGTTCGCTGCCGGCGGCGAGTGCGACCGCAACGGTGGGGGTCTGCGAATGGTTCCTGGCCGTGGCATAGAGCGTGTATTCGCCGGCCGGCAGCCTGATCGCATAGCTGCCGTTGGTACCCAGCACCCATGCGTAGGGTTGCCCGGATTTTTCAACGACCACGACCGGTTGCTCGATTGCGTGGCCGTCGCGCCCGGAGACTTTGCCGCGTACCAGGCCGGCGGGCAACTGCTGGCGCGCAATTTCCGCTGCGACCACTGGCGCGAGATCGCCGCTCGTGCCGACCTGCAACCACCCCTCGAATGAGCGGCTCGCGCCGGGCGCGAGGCTGTGCAACTGGTACAGGTCAAGCGAAGCATGCGCCAGGTGCGTGAGGTAGGGCGCGTGCAGCGCGATCATCCAATCGGCGTCATAGGCCACGGTGCGATCGGCCAGCGCGCCGGCGGCCGGGCCGTGCTCAAGTCCAGCAACTCCCGGTACTCCGAAGCGGAAGCCGCTGTTAGGCCACAGTGTGAACCCCGACAGCAGGTTCGCAAGCGTGTCCTGGCCCCCATTGCTCATCGTGGTGCGCAGGACTATGTGATCCGCGCCGGACTCGAGCGTGTAGGTGGTTGTTATGGTCACCGCGCCCCAGTCGCGCACGCTACGGATGACGGCGCGCTCCGGCCCGCGTTCGAGAATGTCGACCTTCTGGCACCTGTTTGGCCAGGCGGACCAATCGTTGGGTATGAAGTCGGCGTACACGACGCGGTCGCGTTGAATCACGCCGCTGCTCACGGGAGCCAGGTCAATCAGCGCACCGCGCGGCACGCCATAGGGCACGGCGGACTGCACCGCGATTGCGAACGCGAGCTTTTCGTTGACCACCGTGATGTCGCCCGCCGCACGCGCCTCACCCAGTGGGATGGCAGTGGGACCCGTGAGGACGGTGACGGCGGCAGTGGCAGTGCCGCCGACGGCAATCGCCACGATTGCCACGGCAAGTAGACGGAGCACCAACGGCGTGGATGGCATGAGTCGGCCTG
This sequence comes from Gammaproteobacteria bacterium, assembly GCA_025359205.1. Classification (GTDB taxonomy): domain Bacteria; phylum Pseudomonadota; class Gammaproteobacteria; order Steroidobacterales; family Steroidobacteraceae; genus FEN-1191. Next base: position 53,376 of record JANYHD010000021.1, on the reverse strand, counting down.
ATTCTACGCTGGCACGGCTTCGTGGCAACGACCGCGGAGGTCGCACGCCAGCATGCTAAGCTGCAGGCGCAAGCCAGGAGACGCCCTTGAGCGACAACGATATCGTCATTGAAGCGTGGAACACTGTGCTGTTCGAGAAGTTCCTGCACTTCAAGCACCTGCTGGTCGCGGGACTGGCCGGCCACAGCGACGAACTGTTGTCCCGCCACCTCTACCCGCGTGGCGCAAGTGTGCTCGATGTCGGTTGCGGTTTCGGCGACAGCACACTGCGCATCGCCCGCGAGGTGGGCCCGCAGGGCAGGGCCGTGGGCACGGATTGCGCAGCCAACTTCATTGCCGCCTGCGAACAGGAAGCGCAGGCGGCCGGGATCACGAACGCGTCGTTCTTTTGCGCCGATTCACAGTCTGACGATCTGCGCGGTCCCTATGACCATGCCTTCGCGCGCTTCGGCACCATGTTCTTCATGATGCCCGGGGCAGCGCTGCGCAATATCCGGCGCGCGCTCAAACCCGGCGGCGTGTTCACGCAGATCGTATGGCGGAAGCGTGAAGAGAACCCCTGGATACACGAAGCGGAACTTTGCGTACGCGGCATCGTCCCCGTGGTTTCACACGAAGACAGCAACCAGGTGCACTGCGGCCCGGGCCCGTTCTCGATGTCTGGGCCCGATATGGTCAGCGGTATGCTCAAGTCCGCCGGATTCAAGGGCATCGGCTTCGAACGCTTCGATGCTGACATCTGCATCGGGCGCGACCTCGACGAGGCCATTGCATTCGCCATGGCGCTCGGTCCGGCCGGCGAAATCATCCGGCTGGCCGCCGAAGAAGGTGAGCGGCTTAAACCGCAGGTGATAGTCGCGCTGCGCGAGACGCTCTCGCGCTACGTGCGCGCAGACGGCGTGTGGGCGCCTTCGAGCACCTGGTTCGTCACGGCCAAGAACCCAGCCTGAATCGACTATAGCGGTGGCGAGACGTCGAAGACCAGCACGCGCTGGGCTGCGGGCAGGGCCGGTGGCACGAACGTGGCCGCGCCGCTCGCGTCCGTTACCAGATCTGCGAATCCCGTCGCGGGGAAAAGTGCGTGCAGCGTGGCATTTGGGGGCAGAGCAGCGATGCTGAGGTTCGCTGGCGAACTGGTGCCGTAGTTGATGACGACGAGGGTCGTTTCGCCCGCGCTTTGACGCTGGTAGGACATGACGCTGCCAGAGACCTGCGGTTGCATATATGAGCCGTCGCGGATGGAGGTCCGCGTGTTTCGCAGCGCCAGCACCGCGCGGTAGAAATTGAGCAGTGAGGCCGGGTCCGCGTCTTCCGCGGCAACATTCTGGGTGGCCACGTTGGCGGACAGTACCCGGTAAGGCGTGCCGGTCGTGAAGCCGGCTTTGCTCGGGTCGGCGGTCCAGCTCATTGGCGTGCGCAACTTCCCGTCGTCCATCAGGCTGACCGCATTTGCCATTCCGATCTCTTCGCCGTAGTAGATGAACGGCGTGCCCGGGGCAAGCAAGTAACTTGCGGCCGCGAGCTCGTACTGGGCTGTATTTCCGTTGAGTTGGGTCCAGATACGATCACCGGCGAAGGAGTCGTGGTTGGCAAGGATGGACGCCATCCCCGGCGGGGCGGTGACGAAGTAGTTGGCGACAGCTGCGATGCTCGCGGCATCGTTCTTTGCCGCGCCGATCAGGGCGTTCTTGAGATCGAACGCGAAGGCTGCGCCGCAGCCGCCCGCGCCACCGAAGCCCTGCGGATCTCCCGGACCCTCGCAGACCATGTAGCGCTGCTGGTATGTATCCAGCAGCGCGCGCATCTGTGCCATCAGGGCGTAGTCCTGGGGCACATCGCTCCAGTGGCCCGCGTCGATTTCGAACAGATTGCCGACGGCGTCAAAACGGAAGCCATCGACGCCGCGGTTGAGCCAGTAGCGCAGGTTGGCTTCGTGGTAGGCGACTACCGCTGCATTATTGAGGTTCCAGTCCGGCATGCTCGGGCTGAATACGCCGAAGTAAGCCCCGTTGGCGGTGGTATGCCAGGGATTGCCACCTAAGATATTCCAACCCGATGGGGCCGTGGCCTGCCAGATGTACCAATTCCGGTAAGCGTTGGTGGTCGAGTAGGCGGCGTTGGTAAAGATCGGATTCAGGTTCGAGCTGTGGTTCATGACGCAGTCGATCACCACGCCAATACCTGCAAGGTGGGCCTTGCTCACCAGCTCGTCGAGATCGGCCAGCGTGCCGTAGTCCGGCTCGATACCACGGTAGTTGGCAACCGCATATCCGTGGTCATGATCGGAACTGGCGGTCACGGGCATGAGCCACAGGCCCTTCACGCCCAGCGATTGCAGGTAGGGCAACTCGGAAATCAGGCCCTGCAGGTCACCATTGCCGTCGCTGTTGGCGTCCTTGTAGCTGCGCACGAAGATTTCCATGAACGCGCCATGCCACCAATCGGCAGCCAATACGCTGCCGGGATCGTGGGCGGCCACGTCGCTGACGTCGACCGTGGGCGGTGGTGGGGGAGGTGGCGGCGATGTCATGCCGCCACCACCGCCACCACAGGCGGACAGCGCCAACGCACAAGCTATTACCAGCGTTGCCTTCAAGCGGGCGCCGGGGTTTTCGCGGTTTGCACGGGTGCTCAGGATATAGGTGCTCAGGATATAGAAGGGGCGCGGTGCGCCAGTGCCTTCCTTAACGGCCGGGAGGCCCTGCGCTAGGCCGGCTGGAAAAGGGAGCGTACACTCGGGCGGCGCCTCCCCCTGCTCGGGCGGAGGGGACTGGGATCTAGACCATAAGAACAACCGGATACCCCCTTAAGGAGAAGAAACAGTGAGCGTTCTCAAAATCGTCTATGCCGTCGGACTGCTGCTGGCTGTCGTGGCCGCGTTCGTAAACGTGCCCTACGCTGGCGTGGTGTTGGCGCTCTGCGGCGTGGTGGCGTCCTGCGCGGTGCTGCCGGAACATCACGTGCGCGTGATCGTCACCGCCCTGGCACTGCATTTCCTGGGCAATACCCTCGATGGACTCCCTGCCATCGGCGGTCATGTGACCACGATCCTGGGCAATCTGGGCACGGTGGTCGCTGGCGCTGCGCTGCAGATCATGGTGCGCAACATCATCATGCGCCTGAAGAACTGGGCCTAGGGCCTGGGGCTACCGGGGGCAGGGGCGCGGGCCTCTGCCCACCGGTGCGCGTGAACAGGCCCTAGTTGAATTCCGGGGGTGCAAAGCACTAGAATCCGCCCCCGGTGGCCGGAGCTGGCTTGAAAGGCAGTTTCCTGCAGTCGCAGGTTGTGCGGCCAAGAGCTTGATTTTAAAGCCCCACTTGGGGCTTTTTGCGTTTTGGTGGGCCGCTGGCCCTTTTTTTTGGCTTATGCGTTCGGGATTGGCGGTCGGAGTGCGGAATGGCGGCGCCCTTGCGCGAGAAGCTGATCGGGCTCGTGGAGCCGCTGCTGGCGAACCTCGGTTACGAGCTCGTCGAGCTGGAGCTGTCGACCGGCCACGGCTCGGGGATGCTGCGGGTCTACATCGACCGGGCCGCGGGCATCGGCATCGAGCCCGCGGGCGTTGGCATAGAGGACTGCGAGCGGGTCAGCCGGGAGATCTCGGCACTGCTCGATGTGCATGATCCGATCCCGACAGCTTATCGGCTCGAGGTTTCGACGCCGGGGCTCGACCGGGTGCTGCGGACGCCAGCGCATTTCGCGCGCTTCGCAGGCGCGCGGGTCGAGACCGAACTGGCGGTGCCGCGCGAAGGGCGGCGGCGTTTTACGGGCCGGTTGGCGCAGGTAGGCGCGACCGGAATTGAATTGACGGTGGATGGCACCCAGGTGCCGCTGGCTTACACGGACATTTTTCGCGCGCGGTTGGCACCGGAATGGCCGGACACCTCGGGCAAGGGTAGAAAGCGATGAATAAGGAAATCCTCCTGGTCGTGGACGCGGTCTCGAACGAGAAGGGCGTCGACAAGGAAATCATCTTCGAGGCGCTTGAAGCCGCGCTCGCGGCCGCCGCCCGCCGCAAGCACAGCGAGCTGTGGGACGTGCGCGTCGCCATCGACCGCAAGACCGGCGAGTACGAGACTTTCCGTCGCTGGAAAGTGTTCGCCGACGATTCGCGCGAGATCGAGAACCCGGAGGCCGAGCTGCGGCTGGAAGATGGTATCGACATCGACAAGAGCGTGCAGATCGGCGGCTCCGTCGAGCAGCCCATGGAATCGGCGGCCTTCGGCCGCATTGCTGCGCAGCAGGCCAAACAGGTGATCGTGCAGAAAGTGCGCGAGGCCGAGCGTGCGCAGGTGGTCGAACAGTACACCGAGCGCGTCGGCACGCTGGTGAGCGGCGTGGTCAAACGCATCGACCGCAACGGCGTCTACGTTGATCTCGGCAACAACGCCGAGGGCTTCGTGCCGCGCAGCGACATGATTGTGCGCGAGCAGCTCAAGCCGCAGGACCGCGTCAAGGCGTTCCTGCGCGAAGTGCGCGCCGAGGTGCGCGGCCCGCAGCTGTTCCTGACGCGCACGGCGCCGGAATTCCTGATCGAGCTGTTCAAGCTGGAAGTGCCGGAAGTGGGCCAGGGCATGATCCAGATCCTGGCCGCTGCCCGTGATCCTGGCATCAGGGCGAAGATTGCGGTCAAGAGCACTGACCCACGCATCGACCCAGTGGGCGCCTGCGTGGGCATGCGCGGTTCGCGTGTGCAGGCGGTCTCGAACGAGATCGCGGGCGAGCGCGTTGACATCATTCCCTACGACGAGAATCCCGCGCAGTTCGTCATCAATGCGATGTCGCCGGCCGAGGTGCAGTCGATCGTTGTCGACGAGGAGAAGCACGGCATGGACATCGCCGTGGCCGAGGACAAGCTCTCGCAGGCCATCGGCCGCGGCGGGCAGAACATCCGCCTCGCCAGCCAGCTGACCGGCTGGGAACTCAACGTCATGACGGAGTCGGACGCCGAGACCAAGAGCGAGACCGAGTCGAAGGCGCTGATCGCGGTGTTCATGAAGCAGCTCGACGTGGACGAAAACGTCGCCAGCATCCTGGTGCAGGAAGGTTTCTCCACCATCGAGGAAGTGGCCTACGTGCCGGCCGCCGAGCTGGCGGGCATCGAAGAGTTCGATGAGGACATCATCAAGGAACTGCGCAACCGCGCGCGCGACGTGCTGTTGACGCAGGCCATCGCCAGCGAGGAATCACTCGATGCGGCGATGCCGACCGAAGACCTGCTGACGCTCGAGGGCATGAGCCCGGACCTGGCGCTCGCGCTGGCGCGCCGCGGAGTGCGCTCGCGCGAAGACCTGGCCGATCAGGCGGTCGACGACCTGGCCGATATCGAGGGGCTTTCGGCCGAAGCGGCTGGGAGCCTGATCATGAAGGCGCGCGCGCCGCTGTTCGAGGCGCAGAACCATGGCTGAGGTCACGGTAAGTCAATTCGCCGACGCCCTGAAGGTACCGGTCGACAAGCTGTTGGCGCAGCTCGATCAGGCGGGCATCGCGGTCTCGGGCGCCGAAGGCCTGATCAGCGAGGATGCAAAGCTCGAGCTGCTGACGCACCTGCGCCGCAGCCACGGGAGCGGTGCGGCCGGGGAAGGCTCGGCGCCGGCGCGCATCACGCTCAAGCGCAAGACGCAGAGCGAACTGAAGTTGGCGAGCACGCAGGGACGCGCCCGCACGGTCAACGTCGAGGTGCGCGTCAAGCGCACCTATGTCAAGCGCGACGTGATCGAGGAACAGAATCGCGCCGCGCAGGAACAGGTGGACGCGAAGCGCCGCGAAGTCGAAGCGGCCCAGCAGGCCGTGGTCGCCAAAGCCGAGGCCGAGCGGCGCGAGCGCGAATCGCTGGAGTCGGCGAACCGCCGGCTGATCGAGGAAGAGCAGGCCAGGGTGCGTGCGCAGGAAGATGCGCGCCGCCAGGCGGAACTGCGCGCCCAGGAAGACGCCGAGCGGGCGCGGCGCGGGGGCGCGGAACCGCGGCGTGAAGAGCCGGTACGTCCGGCCCACGCACCCGCGCGTGAGAAGCCCGAAGCCAAGGCAGCCGATGAGGCCCGTCCGAAGTTCGGCGGCCGCCAGGAATTGCACATCGCCGGCGACGTCAGCGCGCGGCACAAGAAGAAGAAGCGGTTGAAGGCGCGCACGGCGCCTGCGGACGCCGAGCAGCGTCACGGCTTTGAGAAGCCGACCGCACCGGTCAAGCGCGACGTGGCGATCGGCGAGACCATTACGGTCGCCGACCTGGCGCAGCAGCTGGCCATCAAGGCCACCGAAGTCATCAAGGTGCTCATGAACATGGGAGTGATGGCGACCATCAACCAGCCCATCGACCAGGATACCGCCATGCTGGTATCCGAAGAACTGGGGCACAGCGCCACCGCGGTCAAGGAAGAGCAGATCGAAGCCGACCTGCAGGACACGGGTACGGAGCAGCTACTCGAGACGCGCGCGCCAGTGGTGACTGTCATGGGCCACGTCGACCACGGCAAGACCTCGCTGCTCGATTTCATCCGTAGCACCAAGGTGGCTTCCGGCGAGGCGGGCGGCATCACGCAGCACGTCGGCGCGTACCACGTGCAGACGCCGCGCGGGATGATCACCTTTCTCGATACGCCGGGCCACGCGGCCTTTACCGCCATGCGCGCGCGCGGCGCCAAGGTCACCGACGTCGTGGTGCTGGTGGTCGCGGCCGATGACGGTGTGATGCCGCAGACCATTGAGGCGATCCAGCATGCGCGCGCCGCGGGCGTGCCGATGGTGGTCGCGGTCACGAAGGTCGACAAGCCGGACGCCGATCCGGAAAAAGTACGCAACGAACTGGCGAAGCAAGAGGTGATCCCCGAGGAATGGGGCGGTCCGTACATGTTCGTCAATGTCTCGGCGCGCACCGGTGCCGGCGTCGACCAGCTGCTCGAGGCGATCCTGCTGCAGGCCGAGGTGCTGGAGCTCAAGGCGCCGCGCGGCGGGCCGGCGATGGCCTTCGTGATCGAGGCCAGCATGGAAAAGGGCCGCGGCGCCGTGGTCACGGCGCTGGTCAAGAAGGGTACGCTCAAACGCGGCGATTACATCCTGGCGGGCAGCGAATTCGGACGCGTGCGCGCCATGTTCGACGAGGCGGGAAAGCCGGTCGAAGAGGCGGCGCCCTCTGTGCCAGTTGTGGTGCTGGGCCTCTCGGGCGCACCCAACGCCGGTGACGAACTGCTGGTGGTCGAGAACGAGCGGCGCGCGCGTGAAGTCGCGCTGCACCGGGTCGGCAAGACGCGCGACGTGAAACTCGCCAAGCAGGGTCCACGGAGCGAGGACGTATTCTCGACGCTGGGCGAGGCCAAGGCCGGCCAAGTTGCGGTGCTCATCAAAACCGACGTGCAGGGCAGCGCCGAGGCCTTGCGCGACGCACTCAACAAGCTCTCGACCGAGGAAGTGGCGGTGCGCATCATCGCCAGCGGCGTGGGCGGCATCACGGCCTCCGACGTGCAGCTGGCGGCCGCATCGCGGGCCCGAATCATCGGCTTCAACGTGCGCGCCGACAGCGGTGCGCGCGAGGCGGTCAAGGAGACCGGCGTCGAAATCCGCTACTACAGCATCATTTACGAAGCCATCGACGACGTGAAGCAGCAGATGAGCGGCCTGCTGGCGCCGGAGATCAGGGAAACCATCGTCGGGGTGGCGCAGGTGCGCGAGGTGTTCCGCTCAAGCAAGTTCGGCGTGGTGGCCGGGTGCCTGGTCACCGAGGGTGTAGTCAAGCGCAACAACCCGATCCGCGTGCTGCGCGACAACGTGGTGATCTTCGAAGGGGCACTGGAGTCGCTCCGCCGCTTCAAGGACGACGTGGGCGAAGTGCGCGCCGGCACCGAGTGCGGCATTGGCGTGAAGAACTACCAGGACGTACGGGCGAACGACCAGATCGAGTGCTATTCGCGCACCGAGATCGTCCGTACTATCCAGTAGGCGCGCGGACCGCCAACCCATGCCGCAGCACAACGCGCGCCACCAGCGCATCGAGTCGCAGATGCAGCGCGTGCTGGCGGCGCTGGTGCCGCGCGCGGTCAAGGATCCGCGCGTCGGCAACCTGACCATCACCGCTGTGTCGCTGCTCGAGGACCTGAGCGCCGCGCGCGTGTGGTTCCTGCCTTTCGGCAAGGGGCGCAACGCCGACGAGCAGCTCGCCGGGCTGAAAAGCGCCGCCGGCTTCCTGCGCGGCGAGGTAGCGCGCCAGCTCGGCCTGCGCCACGCGCCGCGGCTGGAATTCCTGCTCGATACGGCCCTCGAACACGCACAGTCGCTCACGCAGCTCATCAATACGGCTGTGGCCAGCGACAAGGCCCTGGAAGACGCTGCCGCCACGAAACCCGGCTCGGACGCGGTGCGCGGCGATGGATCCTGACGGGCAACCCCGCTGCGGGATACTGCTGCTCGACAAACCGCTGGGCCTGTCTTCGAACGTCGCGCTGCAGCGCGTGCGAGCGCTGCTGGGACGCCCGAAGGCCGGCCATACCGGTAGCCTTGATCCGCTGGCGACCGGAATGCTCCCGATCTGCGTCGGCGAGGCGACCAAGCTCGCCGGCGCGCTGCTGGCCGGCGCCAAGGGCTACACGGTGCAAATGCGCCTCGGCGAACGCACCGATACCGGCGATGCGGAGGGGCAGGTCATCGAGCGCGCGGCGGTCCCACCCCTCGATCACGCCCTGATCGAGGCGGCGCTCGCGACCTACCGCGGACCCCAACTGCAGGTGCCGCCGATGTATTCGGCGCTCAAACGCGACGGCCAGCCGTTGTACAAGCTGGCGCGCCAAGGGCTCAGCGTCGAGCGCGCGCCGCGGGAAATCGACATCAAGGTGCTGGAATTGCTCGATTTCACCGTGGACTCGCTGCGCGCACGCGTGGAATGCTCCAAGGGCACGTACATCCGTACGCTGGTGGAGCAACTAGGCAGTGCGCTGGGGAGCGTGGCACACGTGACCAGCCTGCGGCGGGATTTTGTCGAACCCTTTCGCGATGTGCCCATGTGTACGCTGGAACAAATCGCCGCAATGGCCGCCGATTTCCCGTTACTGCCCTCTGACCTGGCCGTGGGGCATTTGCCCCTGCTGCGGCTCTCGCCCGCCCAGTCGCGCGCGATTTCCTTTGGCCAGGCGGTCGAGTCCGCAGGGGTCCCATTGGGGGAGCTGCGGCTTTATGACGCTTCGGGGCGGTTCCTGGGGCTCGCCCTGGCTTCGGCAGACGGCCGGGTAGCCCCGGCGAGGCTGTTTGCCGCCGCCATCGCGCGCTGCCGTAACTGACTGTTCCGCTTGAGGCTTGGGATGGCTCCCGTTACAATGCGCGGCTTCAAAATACGGGTCACATATTAAGTACCAGAGGTTTTTTGCGTAATGGCTTTGTCCACGGAAAAGAAGGGCGACGTGCTCGCCCAATACCGCCGGGGTCCCACGGATACCGGCTCGCCTGAAGTACAGGTCGCACTGCTCTCTGAGCGCATCAACGGCCTGAGTGAACACTTCACGACCCACAAGGCAGATCACTCCTCGCGCCGCGGCCTCGTGCGCATGGTGAACCAGCGGCGCAAGCTCCTGGATAACCTCAAGGCCACCAAGCCGGCGAGCTACCAGCAGGTTGTCGAGCGCCTTGGTCTGCGCCGCTAGCGCGGACTCCGCGGTGCGCAGTGCCCACCGCGCTCACTTCCTTTACTCCATTCAGAATTCCGAGGGTTGAAGCGTGACTGTCTTCAAAAAAACTTTTTCGTTCGGGCCCCATAACGTAACCATCGAAACCGGTGAATTGGCGCGGCAGGCCAACGGCGCCGTGCTCGTGACCATGGGCGACACCGTCGTCCTGGTCACCGCCTGCGCCGAAGCGCAGCCGCGCCCGGGACGGGATTTCTTCCCGCTCACGGTCAACTACCAGGAAAAGACCTACGCCGCGGGCAAGATTCCCGGCGGCTTCTTCCGCCGCGAGGGCCGTCCTTCGGAGCGCGAAACGCTCACCTCGCGCCTGATCGACCGTCCGATCCGGCCGCTGTTCCCCGATGGTTTCCTCAACGACATCCAGGTCGTCGCAACCGTGCTGTCGCTTGATCCGGAAATCCTGGCCGACGTGCCCTCGCTGCTCGGCGCCTCGGCGGCGTTGTGCCTGTCGGGTGTGCCCTTCAAGGGTCCGATCGGCGGCGCCCGCGTGGGTTATCGCAACGGCCAGTACGAACTGAACCCGAACCGCACCGACCTGGTCGCCTCACAGCTGGATCTGGTGGTCGCAGGTACTGCGCACGCCGTGTTGATGGTTGAGTCGGAAGCCGCGGGCCTGTCCGAAGAGGTGATGCTGGGCGCCGTCGTGTACGGCCACGAACAGATGCAAGTGGCGATCAAGGCCATCAAGGAGTTGACCGCCGAAGCAGGCAAGGCGCGCTGGGCCGCGCCCGCGGAAGTGAAAGACTCGGCACTCGAACAGGCGGTCAGCGGCAAGGCGCTTGCCTCGCTGAACGCGGCTTACTTGATGACCGAAAAGCAGCAGCGTTCGACGCGCCTCAAGGAAATCAAAGCTGAGCTCGTTGCGGCGCTAGCCACCGGCGATGCGGCGCAGTTCAAGTCCGACCAGGTTGGCGACGAGCTGTTTCGCCTCGAGAGCAAAATCGTCCGCGACCGCATTCTGGATGGGAAACCACGCATCGACGGGCGCGACATGAAGACGGTGCGCCCGATCACGGTGAAGGTCGGCGTGCTGCCGCGTACCCACGGTTCCGCGCTGTTCACGCGCGGCGAGACCCAGGCGTTGGTGACCACGACGCTCGGCACGACGCGCGATGCGCAGATCATCGATGCGCTCGAGGGCGACCGGCGCGAGCGCTTCATGCTCCATTACAACTTCCCGCCGTTCTCGGTGGGCGAAACCGGCATGATGGGGAGCCCCAAGCGCCGCGAAATCGGCCACGGCAACCTGGCGCGTCGCGGCATCAGCGCCATGATGCCCGACATGGCCACTTTCCCCTATGTCATCCGCGTGGTCTCGGAAATTTTCGAGTCCAACGGCTCGAGCTCGATGGCGAGCGTGTGCGGCACCAGCCTCGCACTGATGGACGCCGGCGTGCCGGTCAAGGCGCCGGTGGCGGGCGTGGCCATGGGCCTGGTGCTCGAGGGCAGCCGCTTCCAGGTGCTGACCGACATTCTCGGCGACGAAGATCACCTCGGCGACATGGATTTCAAGGTCGCCGGTTCGCGCGAGGGCATCACCGCGCTGCAGATGGATATCAAGGTCGAGGGCATTACGCCCGAGATCATGCGCGTCGCGCTGGCGCAGGCGCGCGATGGCCGCCTGCACATCCTCGGCGAGATGGCCAAGGTGCTGCAGGCGCCGCGCGAGAAGATGTCGGAGTGGGCGCCGTCAATCATCACCATCAAGATCGATCCGGAAAAGATCCGCGACGTCATCGGCAAGGGCGGTGCAGTGATTCGCCAGATCACCGAAGAAACGGGCACTACGATAGACATCGAGAACGACGGCACGGTCAAGATTGCCTCGGTCGTCGGCACGGCTGGTCGCGAGGCACTGCGGCGCATCGAGCTCATCACGGCGGATGTGGAAGTGGGCCGCGTTTATGAGGGCAAGGTCGCCAAGCTCATGGATTTCGGCGCTTTCGTCACGATCCTGCCCGGGCGCGATGGCCTCGTGCACATCTCGCAGATCTCGGAGGAGCGCGTCGAGCGCGTGGCTGACAAGCTGCGCGAGGGCGATGTCATCAAGGTCAAGGTGCTGGAAGTCGACCGGCAGGGGCGCGTGCGCCTGTCGATGCGCGACGTCGGCCAGGGCTGAGTCAGGCGCCGCGCACCGCCGCGCCGCCCGCTTTGAGTTGTTCGGCCATGCAGGCTTCAAGTGCCGCCGCGGTGCGCTCCGCGCTGCCGGACTCGTAGCTGCGGATCAGCTCGGTGAGGAAGGCCTCGCTGAGCCGGGCGGCCGCACCCAATTCCAGTTCGACCACCACCTGCAGCAGCACACTGCGCGTGATGTCGGCGCCGCTGCGTTGTTCGACGATGCGCGGGCGGGTCCGCGCGGCGATCAATGCGCGCACGTCTTCGATGGTGATATAGCGGCTGAGCTCGGTGTCGTACAGGCGCCGATTCGGGTACTTCTTGATCAGGCGTGGTTCGCTCATCGCACACCTCCCCGGCAAGAGCCCCTACCTTATCAATCAGCGCTCAGGCTTGCTACTGTGCGCAGTGCGCCGAGGCGCCAGTGGCCGATCGCCCAGTCCCACAGTTCCGGCAGCGGCGCCCCTGCCAGATCGGGCGGAGGCGACTGGCGCAGGAGCGTGAGCACGCGCCAGAGCTGTTCCGCCGCCGTGCCTGCCTCGGCCCGCACGCTGCGCGTGGACTTCGAGAGCTTGGCGCCGCCGGGTTCGCAGACCAGTGGCAGGTGCGCATATTCGGGTTCGGGAGCACTGAGCGCGCGCTGCAGCGAGCGCTGCCAGCAGGTGCTGGGAAGCAGGTCGGAGCCGCGTACGACGTCGGTGACGCCCTGGTCCGCATCGTCGACCACTACGGCCAGCTGGTAGGCATGCAGGCCGTCCCGCCGCCGTATGATCGGATCGCCGAGCGCCGAGGCGTCGATGTCGACCGGGCCCTGTAGGCGATCGACGAACGGGCGCACCGGGCACAAATCGGCGCGGAAACGCATGGCAAATGGCCCCGATTTCGTGGGCCCCGCGCGGCAGGTGCCCGGATACCCCCCGGCGTCGTCGCTGGCCCCGAGGTCGCGCCGGGTGCAGCTGCAGGCGTAGGCCAGGCCCAACGCCGCCAGACTCGCGATGGCATCTTGGTAGAGGGGGAGCCGTTGGCTCTGGTAGGTCACTGGGCCATCCCAGGCCAGGCCCAGCACGTCGAGCGTGCGAAGTATTTCGTCCGCTGCGCCCGGTACTACGCGGGCGGTATCCAGGTCTTCCATCCGCAGCAGCCAGCGGCCACTGGCGTGGCGAGCGTCCAGGTAGCTGGCAACGGCGGTCGCCAGCGACCCCAGGTGCAGCGCGCCCGTGGGCGAGGGCGCGAAACGGCCCGTTCGGGGTTTATCGGTAGCGGTCGTCGCGATCACCATACTGGCGTTCGCGTCGCTCGCGGCGCTCCTGCGCCTCCAGGCTCAGCGTGGCCACGGGACGGGCCTCGAGCCGTTTGATGCCGATTTCCTCGCCCGTTTCCAGGCAGTAGCCATAGCTGCCGTCTTCGACGCGCTTGAGTGCCTCGTCGATCTTGCGGATGAGCTTGCGCTCGCGGTCGCGCGTGCGCAGTTCGAGGCTGAACTCCTCTTCCTGGGTAGCGCGATCGTTCGGATCCGGAAAATTAGCCGCCTCGTCCTTCATGTGAGTCACGGTGCGATCGACTTCCATCATCAGGTCGTGCTTCCAGCTGGACAGGATCTGGTGGAAGTGGGTGAGCTGTAGTTTGCCCATGTACTGCTCGCCACGCCGGGCCACATAGGGTTTGACGTTGCGCGGGCCCGCCAGCAGGCTACCTGGATCTGCGCCATCGACCTCGTCGGTATCGCCAAACGGCCTGATGCCCGTACGTACCGTGGTAATGACCGGGAGGGGCGCGCCGCGGCCTGCGGCAGCCGCTCCGCGCGGCGTGGAGGCCGCCGGTTTGGCGGCAACCGGCGTCGCGGTGGGGCTCGGCGCCGCGGTGCGGGCGGCGGGCGCAACGGCCGGCTTGGCGGGCTGGCGGGCCGTAACGGCCTTTTCGGCCGGACGGGCTGCCGGACGGGCGGCGGGGCGGGCAGCGGGCCGAGCGCTGGGGCGACGATCGCTGGCGCGTTGGGCGACGGCCGGGCTCTTGCGCGCTTCGTTTCGATGCGCGGCGGCCTTGCGGGTTGCGGGTCGTGCCGCGGGCTTGGCAGCCTTCCGGACTTTAGGCGAAGGCTTTTTGCTGGCCATCTCTCGCTCCTGGCGGGCGGATTAGGGGGTGCTGGAATTTTTCGAGCGCGCGATTATACCGGGGGCTTTCGCCCTGTACAGAGCGGGAAATCGGGGTCGCTTTTTGGCGTCAGGGGGCCCGAAATTCAGGGCAATGCGACCGGCGCCGGCGCCTGCCAGCGCGGGTGTCGGTGTTCGGCAACGACGCTGGTGGTGATGCCGCCGCGGACGTTGAAACGCGCGGTAAGACGCATGAAACGGGGTTGGAGGGCGAGCGCGAGCTGGGCCAGGATCTCGTTGGTCACCGCTTCGTGGAAGGCGCCGCGATCGCGGAAGGACCAGATGTAGAGCTTGAGCGATTTCAGCTCCACGCACAGCCGGTCGGCCACGTACTCCAGCTCGAGCGTTGCGAAATCGGGCTGGCCGGTACGCGGGCACAGGCAGGTGAACTCCGGCATGCTCATGCGGATGGTGTAATCCCGCTCGGGAGCGGGGTTCGGAAAGGTCTCGAGGCTGGTGGCAGGCTGCGTGGACATGGCTGGCGGATAATCTACACTACCGCTGCGGGCCGCCGCACCCTCCTGCATTTACGGGAATCCTGATGCGACTGAGCAAGATCCGACTCGCCGGCTTCAAGTCCTTTGTCGATCCGACCACGGTGCAGCTGCCGAGCAATCTCACCGGCGTGGTGGGCCCGAACGGCTGCGGCAAATCCAACGTCATCGACGCCGTGCGCTGGGTGATGGGCGAGTTGTCGGCGCGGCACCTGCGCGGCGAGTCGATGGCGGACGTCATTTTCAACGGTTCGAGTTCGCGCCAGGCCATCGGTACCGCTTCGGTCGAACTGGTGTTCGACAATGCCGACGGCAAGATCGGCGGCGCCTACGCCGGCTACAGTGAAGTTTCACTCAAGCGCGTGGTGGCGCGCGATGGGAGCTCCAGCTATTTCATCAACGGCGGGCGCTGCCGCCGCAAGGACATCACGCAGTTGTTCCTGGGCACGGGCCTCGGTTCACGCAGCTACGCCATCATTGAACAGGGCATGATCTCGCGGGTCATCGAGGCGCGCGCCGATGACATGCGCGCCTTCATCGAGGAAGCCGCCGGCATTTCCCTCTACAAGGAACGCCGCCGCGAGACTGAGGGGCGCATCGCCGACACGCGTGAGAACCTGGCGCGCGTGCAGGACCTGCGCGACGAAGTCGACAAGCAGATCCGTCACCTGCAGCGCCAGGCCGCCACGGCGCGCCGTTACCAGGACCTGCGCAGCCGTGAACGCACGCAGACTGCGGAGCTGCTGGCGCTGCGCATGCGCGAGCTCGACGGTGGCGCCGCGATGCAGGATGCCGCGACGCGCGCGGCCGATCTGGTCCTGCAGCAGGAACTGGCTGAGCAGCGTTCCTGCGAGGCGGCCCTCGAGAAGCAGCGCGAGTTCCACGGTGAGCTGGGCGCGGCGCTCGGCGTCGTGCAGGCGCGCTACTACGAGCTGGGAGCCGAGGTCACCCGCACCGAAGAGAACATCCGCTACACCAGTGAACTGCGCAGCCGGCACCGGCAGGAGCTGACGGAAACTTCGGCGACATTGGCTGAGGTGGGCGCACAGATCGTCACCGACCAGGAGCGCGTGGCGCAGTTGCAGGCCGAAATCGTGGCGCTGGCCCCGGAACTCGCCACCCTCCAGGCCGCTGAGCTGGCGGGCGCACAGGCCCTGGAGTCCGCTGAGGCGCAGTTTTCTGCCTGGCAGGAGCGCTGGGAAAACTTCAATCGCGAGCTGGGCGCCGCTCGCCAGGGCAGTGGCGTCGAAGCGGCGCGCATCGAGCAACTCGATGGGCAGCTGTTGCGCCTGCAGGCGCAATCCGATCGCGTCGCACTCGAGCATGAGAATGTCGGTCGACAGCAGGCCGGTACGGCCCTCGATGAACTACAGCAGCGGGAAACAGCCGCCGCGCAGCAGGCGCTCGCGCTCGAGGCGCGCCTCGCGGCGCTGCTGGCCGATGCGCAGCAGCTGCGTGGCCAGCAGTATGACAGCGAACGGCAGCTCGAGGAGCTGCGCACGCGGCGTGACCGCGCGCGCGCGGAACTCATGTCGCTCGAAGCCCTGCAGCAGGCGGCGCTCGGTGAGAAGGATCCGTCCGCGGCGGCCTGGCTCGAGGGCTTTGGCAAGCGCTCAGGGGCCGGCGCGCCCACGCGCGTCGCGGCCGCGCTGGTGGTCGAGGCGGGCTGGGAACACGCCGTCGAGACCGTGCTCGGCGATTACCTCGAGGCCGTCTGCGTGAGCGACCTCGACCAGCTCGGTGACGAGCTGCAGCGGCTCGAACGTGGCACGATTTCGTTCCTGGAAACGGCCGGCGCCGGCGCCACCGGCAGTGCCGGCACGCTGGCGGCGCGGGCCCAGGGGCCGGAAGCAGCCCTCGCCATGCTGGCGCGGGTACACACCTGCGACACGCTGGCGCAGGCCCTGCGTGAACGGCGTCACTTGCAACTGGGCGACTCGCTGGTCACGCCAACCGGTGAATGGCTGGGGCGTGATTGGTTGCGGCTCCGACGCGGCGGCGACCCGCACGCCGGCGTGCTCGAGCGTGCGCAGCGGCTGAAGGTGCTGGCCCGCGACAGCGAGGCCGCCGCGGCAGGCTTGCAGGCGGCCGAGGCGGGGCTGGCGGCGCTGCGGGCGCAGGCGCAGGAAGTCGAGCGCGCGCGTGACGCGGCACAGGCACAGATACAGAGCGCGCATCGCGAGCACGGTGAACTGCGTGGCCAGCTCGGTGGCATGCAGGCGCGGCTCGATGAGGCACAGCTGCGCCGGCTGCGGCTGGAAGGCGATCGTGACGAGGTGGCATCCGAGCTGGCGCGTGCGCGCGCTGGCATGGCGCAGGCGCGCGCCGCGTACGATGCAGCCATCGCACAGCTGCAGCAACTGGACCTCCAGCTGCCGCTGTTGACCGACGAACGCGAACAGCATCGCGACCGGACCAATGGCGCCCGCGCCACCGCGCAGTCGGCGCAGCTCGCGCTCCGCGAAGTAATGATCCGCAACGAGAGCCGACGCTCCACGCTCGAAACGATGCAGGAGACCGCCGCACGGCTGCTCGAACAGCGCGCGCAGCTGGTGCAGAAGCACGCGGCGCTGAGCGCTGCGCTGGCCGATGGCGACGCGCCGATCCACGAACTGCAGGCGCGCTTGCAGGCCGCGCTCGATCGCAGGTTGGAAGTGGAAGCCGATCTGGGCAATGCACGCCAGGCGCTCGAAGACGCGGACCTGGAAATGCGCACGCTCGATCAGCGCCGCCTCGGCGCCGAGCAGCGTGTCAACGTTGCCCGCCAGGCGATGGACGTGGCGCGCATGCAGGCGCAGGAGTCGCGCGTACGGCGCGAGTCGCTGGCCGAACAGTTCGCCGAGACGCGCTTCGAGCTGGCGGAAATCACGGCCACGCTGGCTGCGGATGCCGCAGTCGCCGATTGGGAAACGCGGCTGGCGGAAGTGCGCGCCGACATCGAGAGGCTCGGCTCGGTCAACCTGGCCGCAATCGAGGAACTACAGCAGCAGACTGAGCGCAAAACCTACCTTGACCGGCAATATACCGACGTCAGCGACGCGCTCACGACGCTGGAAGATGCCATGAAGCGCATGGACAAGGAAACACGGGCGCGCTTCGAAGACACCTTCAACCGGGTCAACGCCGGACTCAAGGAGAAATTTCCGCGCCTGTTTGGCGGTGGACACGCCTACCTGGAACTGGTGGGCGATGATCCGCTCGCGGCCGGCGTGGCCGTCATGGCGCGCCCGCCCGGCAAGCGCAATAGCTCGATTTCACAGCTTTCGGGTGGGGAGAAGGCCCTGACCGCAGTGGCGCTCGTGTTCTCGATCTTCGATTTGAACCCGGCGCCTTTCTGCCTGCTCGACGAGGTCGATGCGCCGCTGGACGAGCACAACGTCGCCCGCTTCTGCGACATCGTGCGCGAGATGTCCGGTCGGGTGCAGTTCATCTTCATCACGCACAACAAGACCACGATGGAAATGGCCTCGCAGCTGCTGGGCGTGACGATGAACGAGCCGGGGGTGTCGCGCCTGGTGTCGGTCGACGTCGACGCGGCCGTGCGGCTCGCGGCGGTCTAGGCATCCCCATGTTCTGGCTGCGCCCGATCCTGCTGCTCGCCGGCGCGTTGTTCATTGCCTTGCTGATCTGGTTGGATCGCCGCCGGCCGCGACGGGCCGCGGGCGCAGGTGATGGCACGGCGCGAACTGAACGCCCCGAACGCCAGGAGCGTGTGGAACGCACCGAGCCATCCTTCGAGACCGCGACGGCGGACACCGCCGGCAACGAACGTGAGCAGCGGCGCGCGCTGCCGGTGATCGACTGGCCGGCGTCGTTGGCGCCGGCGCCCACGATTTCGCCCGGCGCAGCCGTCGAGGCCATCGAAGCGGGCGCAGTCGGCAGGGCGTCGAATGCTGCCCCGCTCCTGACAGTCGAAGTGCCCGAACCGTTGCCCATGACCATTGACTGGCCCGAGGAGAACGCGCGCCGCATCGTGACCTTGCGAATCGTGCCGACGGGCAGCGATCGTCTGCCCGGGCGCGCCGTACGGCAGGGGCTTTCTGCCTGCGGCTTCCGGCATGGACAGTTCGGAATCTTCCACCTGCCTGGCGAGGATGGCCGCGTGATCCTTAGCGCCGCCAGCCTGGTGCGACCGGGCACGCTCGATCCGGCTGCCATGGACTTCCAGCGCTATGCCGGTCTCAACCTGTTCGCAGTGCTCCCCGGCCCGCTGGATGCCGGGCGGGCGCTGGAGCGACTGGGACAGGTGGCGCTGGAACTCGCAGGCCGCGTCTCCGGGCGCGTGCATGACGAGCACAGCACACCGCTCGGCACCGCCAGCGTCTCGGACTGGCGTCGCCGCGTGCTGGGCGCGCTCGGTGGTGCGGGGCCGGCAGGTTGAACGAGGCGGCCGCGCGGGTCGCGGCATTGCGCGCGCTCCTCGCGCGCTATGACCAGCGCTACTACGTGCTCGATGATCCGGAAGTGCCGGATTCCGAGTACGACCGGCTGATGCGTGAACTGCGCGCGCTGGAGACAGCGCACCCCGCACTCCTGACTGCCGATTCACCGACGCAGCGCGTTGGCGGCGCTGCCAGTGCGAGCTTCGCCGCGGTCGCGCACGGCTTGCCGATGCTCTCGCTCGAGAACGCTTTCGCGAACGCCGACGTGGTCGAATTCGATCGCCGCGTGCGCGAGCGGCTCGGGGCGGACGCCGCGTTGGAATATTGCGCCGAGCCCAAGCTCGACGGACTGGCGGTGTCGGTCCGCTACGAGCGCGGCCGGTACGTCCAGGCAGCGACGCGTGGCGATGGCGCGACGGGCGAGGACGTCACGGCCAACGTACGCACCCTGCGCGCGATTCCGCTGCGCCTGCAGGGTCCGGCGCCCGAGCGGCTGGAGGTGCGCGGTGAGGTATATATGCCCTTTGCCGGGTTTGAGCGCCTCAACGCCGCAGCGGCCGCGGCCGGCGACAAGCTGTTCGTGAATCCACGCAATGCCGCAGCGGGCGCGCTGCGCCAGCTCGATCCGGCAGTGACGGCGCGACGTCCGCTGGCGGTTTATTTCTATGGCGCCGGTGCTTGGCAGGGCACCGCGGAACCCGCTACCCAGAAGCAGCTCCTGGAACAATTTGCCGCCTGGGGGTTACGCACGAATCCCGAGACGGCCGTGGTGAACGGTGTAGACGGGTGCCTGAGCTACTACCGCGCACTCGCCGCGCGGCGCGACACTCTGGCGTACCAGATCGACGGCGTGGTCTACAAAGTCAACAGCCGCGCGCACCAGGAAGCCCTGGGGCAGGTGAGCCGGGCGCCGCGCTGGGCCATTGCGCATAAATTTCCGGCCGACGAGGCCTTGACGACGCTGCGCGAGGTGGAATTCCAGGTGGGACGCACGGGCGTGCTGACGCCCGTGGCGCGGCTCGTACCGGTAATGGTGGGCGGTGCGTCGGTCAGCAACGCCACGCTGCACAACATGGATGAGATCGAGCGCAAGGACCTCTGCATCGGCGACACGGTGATCATCCGGCGCGCAGGCGATGTGATACCCGAGGTGGTGCGCTCGCTGCCCGAGCGGCGGCCGACCAATGCGCGGCGCATCGAGTTGCCCGCGGCTTGCCCGGTCTGTGGCTCGCCCGTGACGCGCACGGCAGGCGAAGCGGCGGCGCGCTGCTCGGGCGGCTTCGTCTGCGCTGCGCAGCGCAAGGAGGCGCTGCGCCATTTCGCCAGCCGGCGTGCGCTCGACATCGAGGGCCTGGGCGAGAAGTTGATTGACCAGCTCGTCGATCGGGAAATGATCGCGACGCCGGCCGACCTGTATGCGCTCAGCCTCGAGCAGCTGGCCGGGCTCGAGCGCATGGGCGAGAAGTCGGCAGCCAATGTGCTGGAGGCGCTCGAGCGCAGCAAGCGCACGTCCCTGCCGCGCTTTCTGCATGCGCTCGGCATCCGCGACGTGGGTGAGGCGACCGCGGCTTCCCTGGCCGCACACTTCGGCACGCTCGACGCCCTGCGCAGCGCAAGCACGGAGCAGATCCTCGAGGTGCCCGAGGTGGGCCCGGTGATCGCCGCGCACGTGCACGATTTCCTGGCCGTGCCCGCCAATCGCGCGGTCATCGATCGCCTGATCGTGGCCGGCTTCAGCTGGCCCGAAGGCGTTCCGGCGGCGCGCGCTGCAGGTCCGCTCGCGGGTCTGACAATCGTGCTCACGGGCACGCTGGGCTCGATGACACGCGAGCAGGCAGGCGAGGCGCTGCGGGCCCTCGGCGCGAAGTTGGGTGGTTCCGTGTCGAAGAAGACGCACTTTGTCGTGGCGGGAGCAGAGGCGGGCTCGAAGCTCAAGCGTGCGCGCGAACTGGGCGTCACGGTAGTGGATGAAACGGGTCTCGCCGCTTTGCTGCGGGGCGAGCGTCCGCCGGCGAGCTAGGCCTCAATCCGGCGCCGAGCGCAACAGCTCGAGCACGGCGGCGCGTGCGGACTGCGAGTGCACGGGGAGCGCCAGCACGTCGCCCGGCCGCGCCCAGGCCAGCGCGCAGCGGGCCGCGTCGAGTTCGGTGTCGCGCATCTCCAGTGCCTGCGTCGTCAGGCCATGGCGCAATAAAGCAGCACGGATGATGCGCGGGATCTCGCCCGGCGCGCGGCCACGCAGGTGCGCCTCGTTTTCCTTGACGACCACGAAGTCGGGACGAAAGCTGGCGGCGACGCCCGCGAGCTCTTCGATGTCCGCGTCCTGGCGATTGCCCGCATGTCCGAGCAGCAGGCCCATGCGGCCACCACTGCGCTGTTGCAGATGCACGGCCACCTGCAGGAGCCCCCGCAGCCCTTCGGGATTGTGGGCGTAGTCCACCAGCACCTGTGCCCCCGCGTAGTCGTAGCGCATGAGGCGGCCGCGATTGTCGGCCGGATCAGTGCCGAAGCGCGTCGCGACTGCCGTGATGGTCGCCGGCGCTATGCCGAGTGCAGTCGCGGCCAACGCAGCGCCCGCGAGATTGGCTATGTTATAGCCGGCCGAGCCGCCGATGGTCAGCGGCATCGCATCAACCGCGCCCAGATCATGGGTGCTCCCGGCCCACTGCAGGCATAGACGCCCGGCGCGTACGCCGCAGGTCGGGGCGCCGGCCGCCTGGTAGGCCTGGAGCGCTGGCGACGCGGCGTCGAGCGCAAACCAGCCTTGACGCGGACCTTTCGGAAAGCGTTGTGCCAAACCCGCTGCCTTTACGCGCAGCTGCGGGTCGTCAGCGTTCAGCACCAGCAGACCTTTGCCATTAATGAGTGCGCCCACTGTGAGTTTCACGTCGGCGAGACCGGCCAGGTCGTGGATGCCGTATTCGCCGAAATGATCGGCGCTGATGTTGGTGACCACGGCCACATCCGCGTGCGAAACGGCCACGCCGCGCCGCAGGATGCCACCGCGCGCCGTTTCCAGGATCGCGGTTTCGGTACGGCGTTCGCGCAGCACGCGTCGCGTGCCCGCGGGACCCGAATAATCACCGCTGGCGAGAGCTTCGTCATCGACGAACACCCCGTCGGTGCAGTTGTACCCCACGCGCCAGCCATGCGCGCGCGCGCAAGCGGCCAGGAACCGCACCGTGGTGGTCTTGCCGTTCGATCCAGTCACGAGCACGGTCGGGATGCCGTGCAAATCCAGCCATGGAATATCTTCTGCAGCGGGCAGCGCGGCGAGCTCATAGGTGCGGCCGCCCGCGCCCGTGCCCAGCGTCAGCTCGGTGTCATCGAGCAGATGCGGCAAGTCGAGTGAGTCGGCCTGTGCCAACAGTGCGCGCAGCGCGGGACGCGTCTCACGCGTGGCCAGCAGATCGAAACGCGCCATGGCTGCAGGCTCATCCAGTACTGGCGATAGCACGGTGGCCGGGTCGGCCGCATCGGCCAGCGCGGCCGCCAGCATGTCCCCGGCCAGCGCGCGCCAGCGTTCGGGCTCGCGCTGCTGCAGCGTCGCGCACAGTGCCCACTCATTGATCTCGGTTGCCAGGAACAGCAGGTCGCAGGGCGCGGCCAGCGCCAGCGAGGCGCCGGTGGCATGGCGCCGCACTACCGCTTCAGTTTCGGACCAGCGCAGATGCGCTCGTGCCCGATCGACGCGCGCGCGCCAGCCCCGCAGCAGTTCGTCGTCAAGGGCGATGCCCGCCAATTCGAGCACCGCGCCAGTGCGTGCAAAGAACAGATTGGCGCCGGTCAGCCGCCGCGAATCATCATAGGGCAACGCGCTCGGGTGGTTCAGTCTTCGATCTCCGGCGCGAGCCGTACGCCACGTTCATCGCGGATCAGGCCCTCGAGGCTGAAATCGGCCGCGGCAGCTTCCGGGCTGGGTGGCACGGGCGCTCCCACGGCCGGGACAGCCGACTCATCGCCCAGGCTCGCGAGTGGTGTCGCCGCGCGCGCCGGCGGCGCACCAGCGGGTTTAAACTTGGTGATCTGTTTCCAGGAGCGCACCAGCGCATCGGCGAACACCAGCAACAGGTCACCGGGCGCACCCATGCGCAGCGCCGCCTCGATCGCTTCCTGCTCATCCGGGATCACCGTTATGGCGTCGGCGGGCACGCCGGAGGCTTGCAGTGTCTTGGACATGATGCGCGGCACTTCGTCAGGGGCGCGATCGCGCAGGTTGTCATCGCGCCGGCAGATGTAGTGATCGAAACGCCCGGCGACCGCCTGCGCGATAGCCACCAGGTCCTCGTCGCGCCGGTCACCGGGGCCGGCCAGCACCACGATGCGCCGGCCCGCCACGTCGAGCTGCTGCGCGAGGCTCGCCATGGCCGCCACCGCATGCGCATTGTGGCCGTAGTCGAACAGCACCTTGAATGGGTGTTCATTGAACACGTTCATGCGCCCGGGCGCCTGGAAGAAGGTCGAATCGAAAGTGCGCAGGCCCTGGCGTATTGCATCGAGCTTGATGCCGAGCGAAAATGCCATCGCCGCCGCGAACATCGCATTCTGCACGTTGTGCATCGCGCGGCCTTCGAGCGTGGCCGGTATCAGGTGCGTCCACAGCAGCGGGATCTGGCTGCCCCGGTCATAGAGCGCGATCATCTGGCCGTTGACGCCTTCCTCAAGCGCACAGGCGCGGCCGCCGGCCCGGATATGCTCGCGCACCAGCGTGTGATGCGGATTGACGGTGACGTAGCAGATGTTCTTGGCCTCGGTATAGCCCGACATTTTCAACACCAGCGGATCGTCGGCATTGAGCACCGCGCAGTCAGTGGCAACTTCCACGACCACGCGCTTGACCTCCGCGAGCTGCTCGAGCGTGTCGATGCCCTTGAGTCCGAGATGGTCGGCCTGCACGTTGAGCACGGCGCCGACGTTCACTTCGTTCACGCCCATGCCGGCGCGCAGCAGACCGCCGCGCGCGGTCTCGAGCACCGCGATGTCGATCTGCGGATCCGCCAGCACCATGCGCGCCGAGACCGGCCCGGTCATGTCGCCCTGTACGGTGCGCTGACCGTTGATGTAGACGCCATCGGTCGTGGTCAATCCAGGCGTAAAGCCTGCCATCTTGCAGATGTGCGCCAGCATGCGCGCAGTGGTGGTTTTGCCGTTGGTGCCGGTGACGGCGGCGATTGGCACCCGCGAGGGCGCACCCGGCGGAAACAGCATCTCGATCACCGGAACCGCCACCTCACGCGGCGTGCCTTCGCTCGGCGCGACGTGCATGCGGAAGCCGGGCGCCGCGTTCACTTCGCAGATGCCGCCGCCGATCTTGCGGTAACTCTCCGTGATGTTCTTCGAGAGGAAGTCAACGCCGCCGACATCCAGCCCGATGGCGCGCACGGCCCGCTCGGCCATCTCGCGATTGTCGGGGTGTATGACATCCGTCACGTCCGTGGCGGTGCCGCCGGTGGACAGGTTCGCCGTTGAACGCAGATAAACGATCTGACCGGCCGCCGGCACGGAATCGGGCTTGAGGTCCGCGCGCTCGAGCATCGTCTGCGCCTGCGCGTCGAGTTCCAGGCGGGTTAGCACCTTTTCGTGCCCGACGCCGCGGCGCGGGTCCTGATTGACGCTGTCGATCAGTTGCGTGATGTCGTGCGCACCGTCGCCGACGACGTGACCGGGCGTGCGGCGCGTGGCCGCCACCAGCTCACCGTTCACGACCAGCAGCCGGTGGTCGTCGCCCTCGAGGAAGGTCTCGACGATGACCGAGCGTGAATGCTCGCGCGCCACCAGGAAGCCCTGCGCCACTTCGGAATCCGTGGTGAGACGGATCGAGATGCCGCGGCCATGGTTGCCGTTGTAGGGCTTGGTGACCACCGGAAAGCCGATGCGCCGCGCCGCGCGCACGGCCTGGCCCTCGCTCTGCACCAGTTCCTGTTTCGGCACCGGCAGGCCGAGCGTGGCGAGGATCTTGTTGGTCTCCTCTTTGTCGCTGGCGAGCTCGACCGCAATGTGCGGTGTGCGACCGGTCACGGTGGCCTGGATGCGTTGCTGGTACTTGCCGTGGCCGAGCTGCACCAGCGACTGGTCGTTCAGGCGTAGCCAGGGAATGCCGCGGTCCTTGGCGGCGCGCACCAGCGAAGCGGTCGACGGGCCGAGCGCACGCCGCTGCGCGAAGCGGATGAACTCATCGCGGGCCACGGGCCAGCTCCAACCCTGCGGCACCGATCCCGCTGGACGGATCGCCTCGGGCAGCAGCGAGCACAGCAGCCGCAGGCCCAGATCGCCGGCCGCGATGCCTTCATCGCGCTGCTCGTACTCGTAGACCACGGTGTACACGCCCGGCGGCCCGGCGCCTCGCGTCTTGCCGAAAGTGACTTCCTCGCCCGCCATGTTCTGCAGTTCAATGGCAACGTGCTCAAGCACATGGCCGAGCCAGGTGCCTTCATCTTCACGCATGCGCCGGTAGAAGCCTCCGGCCTCCTTGTAGGAACAGCCGTGCTCGGCGAGTCCCGGCAGGGCCGCGGCCAGCGCGTCGATGTAGGCGCTGCCCAGCCGTGCCGTGGGCCAGGCCTCCAGTTCCCCGAGGTCGAGCTCGAGACGGATGACGGGAAAATGCGCGTACAGCGAGGGGCCGACGTACACCGATCGATCCAGGATGCGCACGATTGCCTTTCCTTAAGTCTTGTTCTACGGGCTTATTCTTTGCTGCGGGCCAGTCCGGCTGCTTCCGCAAGCCGCGTGTGCAAGTTGAAGGTCGCACCGGTGGTCAGGATGTGCACGCGCAGGCCCAGCATGCACACCGGTTGCCCTTCGGAGACTTCGCTGATCGACGAATAGGTGACTTCCGAAGCATCGACCACGGTGACGCCACCGCTCCCTTCAACCTCGATGGTTTCGTCCGGACCGATGAAGGCGCCCGTGTCCTCATCGAGCCCAATACCGATGGCGAACGGGTTGTACGCCAGAGCGGTTATCAATCTTCCCAGGCGGTCGCGCTGGCGAAAGTGCTGGTCGATGATGAAGCGGTTGGTGAGCCCGAGGCCCGGCGCCAGCCGCACGCTGCCCGAGACCACCGCGGATCCCTCGTCGCCGAAGGCAATCATGTGTTCGCTCAGGATGCTCGCGCCGGCACTGGTGCCGCCGACCGCGACACCGCTGGCATTGCGCGTGCGGATCATCTTCGCAACCGGCGTGCCGCCTAGAAGCGTCGTGAGGCGCAGCTGGTTGCCGCCCGTGAAGAAGATACCGGTGGCTTCCTCCAAGCGCCGCAATCGGCCGGATTCCTGGCAATCACGCCGCGTGTCAAAATCCATGGTCGCCACCTGCGCGGCGCCCAGCTCCGTGAACAGCTTCTCGTAACGCGGCCCAGTCTCGTGCATGCGGCTCGCGGTGGGGATCACGACGATGTTGGCGTCGTGGCCACCGGACACGCGCACGAAGCGCTCGAGGATATGGCGGTCGTTCTCCTTGTTCTCGGCGCCGCCGATCGGCACGATCCAGCCGCGCGTTGCACCTTCGGGAATCTTGCTGGGCATCCCTACACCGCTCCTCTGGAGCCCTGGTTTTCAAAAGTGCCGCGCCGGAGCAGCTCCCCGTCGAGCACATGCATTGTGCCGCGAATGATGACGGTTTGCGCCCGCCCTGTCGCGTCCAGCGCGACCAAATCGGCGTCGGCCCCGGTGCTGATCGTGCCCTTGCCAGCCAAGCGCAGCAGGCGGGCAGGGTTGCTGGTGAAAGGCGGCAGGGCCTGCGCGAGGGAGAGTCCCCGCTCCAGCAGCTCGCGCATCGTGGTGAGCAGCGCGCCCGCCGACCCGACCTCCATGCTGCACACACGTCCGTCGGTGTCGAAGCAGGGGAGGGAGCCGCCGGCGTCAGAACTCACGGTGATGCGCTCGGGCGGCGCACCGCTGGCCAGGTAGCGTTCGACCGCCTCCGCCGCGGACCAGGCGTCCTCGCCCTCGGCCACCGGGAAAGCGGTTACATCCACGGTGCAACCACGGCGCGCGATCCCGATCGCTTCCTCGAACAGGGCACGGCGCCGGTTGACGTGCGTGGGATTGAATACGCGCGCCGGAATCTCAGTTTCGGCCAAAGCGCGTCGCACGAATTCCAGGCCCCGCGGCCC
The DNA here is from genome assembly GCA_025359205.1 of Gammaproteobacteria bacterium. Taxonomy (GTDB): domain Bacteria; phylum Pseudomonadota; class Gammaproteobacteria; order Steroidobacterales; family Steroidobacteraceae; genus FEN-1191. The sequence goes on along the minus strand of JANYHD010000021.1, from coordinate 26,459 downwards.
GTCGCCCAGGTGCAGGTGCAAGACGCCCGCCTTGTTGGTCATCAGTCCAGCCACATGCGCGTCCGCGGCCAGCCGCATCAGTTCATCGCCGGTCGGCTGGCTGGAACGGTGATCGCTGATGGCCACCTCGCCGATCCCGATCAGGGCCTCGAAGTACACCAGGTCAGATCGTGCGCTGCCCGTGAGCGTCGCGGGCGGCAGGTGGTAGCCACCGGTGAGGCCCCAGGCATTGAGTCCCTCTGCACGCAGCGCGTAAAGCGTGGCGAGCAGCTCGCCCGGGCTGCGGACGATATCGTCGGCCCCAAGCAGCCCTATGACTGTCGTGACGCCGGCGGTGCTGAAGCGCGAGAGCGCCAGGGGCGGCACGCGGGTGCGAAAACCCGCTTCGCCGCCGCCTCCGGTGACGTGCACGTGGCCGTCAATGAGGCCCGGGATCAGGCGCGCACCCTGCAAGTCGATCGTCCGGCTGCCGGCCGCGAGGGCCGCCGGCAATGACGGCAGCTCGCCTCTTGCACCCACCCACAGGATCCGGCCTCCGCCCACGAGGAGGCTCCGGCGGCCCAGGGCGTGGGGCGCAAAGACGTCGGCGTTGTGGATCAACAGCATCGGGGGTGCTTCCATGGGTTGCACCGTAAGCAAAGCGCAACGCGGTGGCAAACAGGGGAATTGCATCCTCGTCGCATTTGGACAAGAATAGCGTCGTAATCCGACAGGTTCACGGTTCTGAATAAGCGGAGATTTTCTTGGAATCCGGGCCGGTACTACGCAAAAGCCATTTCGCGTTCCTGACGCTGCCGCAGTACTCGATGATTGCACTCTCGAATGCGGTCGAGCCGCTGCGCATGGCCAACAGCATCAGCGGGCAGCTCGCTTACGAGTGGTCGATCGTCAGCCTCGATGGCGCGCCCGTGACGGCCAGCAACGGTCTCTCGTTCTCGCCGACGCAGACTCTGGAGGGACTGGGGCGGGTCGAGATCCTGTTCGTCTGCGGCGGCGTCGATGTGCGCGATGGCGTGACGGCACCGCTGCTGCGGGCACTACGCCGGTTTGCAGACCGGCGCGTGGGCATCGGTGCGCTGTGCACGGGGGGTTACGCGCTCGCGCGTGCCGGGCTCCTCGACACCTACCGGGCCACGATTCACTGGGAGAATCTTTCGGCGCTGCGCGAGGAATTCCCGCGCGTCATGCTCAGCAACCAGGTGTTCACGATTGACCGCGACCGCTACACGGCCTCGGGCGGCATTGCGCCGCTCGACCTGATGCTGCACCTGGTCAAGGGCAAGCTCGGCAACCGCGTCGCACAGTTGATCGCCGAGCAGTTCATCGTCGATCGCGCCAGGAACGATCGCGACCAGCAGTTCGTGCCGCTGCGGGCACAACTGGGCGCGAGCCACGAGGGCCTGATCAAGGTCGCGCAGCTGATGGAAGAACACATCGAAAAGCCCATGCCGCTCGATGCGATCGCTCGGAGCACTGGCCTGTCGCGCCGCCAGATCGAACGCCTGTTCAAGCGGCACCTCGATTGCGTGCCCAAGAAGTATTACCTGCAGATGCGGCTGCGACGCGCGCGCGAGCTGCTGCTGCAGACGGCGATGCCGATCATGGACATCACCACTGCCTGCGGCTTCCAGTCGCCACCGCATTTCTCGAAGTGCTACCGGCGTCAGTTCGGCTGCCCACCCAGTGCCGAGCGGCAAATCCGCCATACGCACACGGCGGTGCGGGCCCAGGGCCGCGCGCCGCCGCGGGAGATACTGGGTTGAAGGCGAAAGCTGGCGCAAACGGCGCCGGGCCGAGTGTCGCCCGGCCGTGTCGCCTGCGGGCATGCGCCGGTCGCTAAGCGACCAGTGTCGGCAACCCCCTCCACATACCATTTGACAGGCTTGCGGGAGACTGATCATGAGCGATGATGGCAACGCGGAATTTGACCTTAACTCCTTGAACGACGAGGAGCTGGCCGAGCAGGTACACGACGACCTGTACAACGGACTCAAGGTCGAGGTCGAACAGGCGACGCACATTTACCTGAAGCGTGGCTGGAGCCCCGAGCGTGTGCTCAATGATGCGCTGGTCGAGGGCATGCGCATCGTCGGCATCGACTTCCGCGACGGCATCCTGTTCGTGCCCGAGGTGCTGCTCGCCGCCAACGCGATGAAGGGCGGCATGGAGATCCTGCGTCCGCTCCTCGCAGAGACCGGCGTCGAGCCGATCGGCAAGGTGGTCATCGGCACCGTCAAGGGCGACATTCACGACATCGGCAAGAACCTGGTGTCCATGATGCTCGAGGGCGCGGGCTTCGAAGTCATCAACCTCGGCATCAACAATGCAGTGGAAAAATTCATGGCGGCGCTCGAGGAGCACAAGCCCGACATCCTCGGCATGTCGGCACTGCTGACCACGACGATGCCGTACATGAAGGTCGTCATCGATACGATGAAGGAAAAGGGCATCCGCAGCGATTTCATCGTGCTGGTCGGCGGTGCGCCACTCAATGAGGAATTCGGCAAGGCAGTTGGCGCCGACGCCTATTGCCGCGATGCCGCGATCGCGGTCGAGACCGCCAAGTCGCTCCTGCTCGCGCGCCGTACAGCAGCACGGGCCCACTGAAACCTTAGGAGAACCCAGCTCGTGGACGCTACGCGATCCGGCGCGCTGGTCATCGCCTGCGGAGCCCTGGCGCACGAAATCTCGGCGCTGCGCCGGCTCAATGGTTGGGAGGCGCTCGATGTGCAGTGCCTGCCGCCTGAGCTGCACAACCATCCTGAGCAGATTCCCGGCCGGGTGCGCGAGGCCATCGAGGCCGCACGCGCCCGCTACGCGAAGATCTTCGTCGCCTACGCTGATTGCGGCACCGGCGGGCGTCTCGACGCGTTGCTGGAGACTGAGGGCATTGAACGGCTCCCGGGCGCGCACTGCTACGAATTCTTTGCCACGGCGCAGCGCTTCAGTGAACTCGCCGAGCAGGAGCCTGGCACCTTCTACCTGACGGATTTCCTGGTGCGCCATTTCGAGCGACTGGTGGCGCAGACGCTCGGCATCGACCGACACCCGGAACTGATCGGTGAATATTTCCGCAACTATCGCCGCGTCGTGTATCTCGTACAGGACGAGGCACACAGCGACATTGCGCATGCCCGCGCCATTGCCGAGCGCCTGGGGCTGGAATTTTCCGTGCACAACACGGGCTACGGCGAGCTGGCGATCAGCCTGCGGCGCGTAGCCGAAGGTGCGCCGGCCGAGGAGCGACTCGCATGGCCTCGCTGATCATCATTTCCTGGCGCGACATTCCGGCGCAGGTCATCGTCAAGCAGGGGCGCGAGACCGCCAAGGTGCAGCTCACGCACCGCTTCCAGGAAGCCGTCGATCGCGCCGCCATGCGCGCGGGCAAAGGCGGTTCAGCCGCATACCTGGCCGACTGGAAGCGCAGTGACCCGCGCCCAGTGACCGGCGATCTCGATGCCATCGCGCAGGCGGAGGCCGCACGCCTCGAAGCGCACTACACGGACGAGGATCTGGAAAAACTGATCCGCGCCCATGGCCTCGCACCGGGCAGCGTAGCAGCGGGCAGCGAAGCAGCGGGCGGGGAGCAGGCCTGATGTATTCCCTGCGCCGCTGGTCGGTGCGTCACGCACGCGGCCTCAACGCTTTCTACCACGGATTCGAGGCTTTCCTAGTGAGCTGGAATCCGCTCTGGCGCCTGATCGGCTACGAACGCCTGGAGCGTCCAATGGCTGCGCTGGAGCGCGTCGTCAAGGGCGCGTTTTTCGACTGCCAGATGTGCGGCCAATGCGTGCTCAGCTCGACGGGCATGTCCTGTCCGATGAATTGCCCCAAGCAACTGCGCAACGGCCCCTGCGGTGGCGTGCGCGACAATGGCCATTGCGAAGTGAAGCCGGAAATGCGCTGCGTCTGGGTCGAGGCATATGCCGGGGCGACGCGCATTCCCGGTGGCCAGGCCTCGCTCAGCAGCGTGCAGCATGCCGTCGACCGCCGCCTGCAGGGCCACTCGGCCTGGCTGCGCGTGGTACGGGAAAAGACGGCGCCGCCGGCATGAAGTTCGACGACGAGCCAGTCCCCGGTTATCCCTTGCCGATCCTGCCGGGCCACACTTCGCCCGGGCGGCTCGAGCGCGTGCTGCGCGCCGGCCAGTTTGCGATCACAACCGAACTGGCGCCGCCCGATTCGGCGGATCCGCAGGAAGTGTACGATCGCGCGCGCATCTTTGACGGTTGTGTTGACGCCATCAACGCCACCGACGGCAGCGGGGCGCATTGCCACATGGGGAGCCTCGCGGTCTGCGCTTTGCTCACGCGCTTGGGATACGCGCCGGTGATGCAGATTTCCTGCCGCGACCGCAATCGCATCGCCATGCAGGGCGATATCCTGGGCGGCGCGGCGATGGGCGTGTGCAACGTGCTGTGCCTGAGCGGCGATGGCGTGCAGGCGGGCGACCATCCGCAGGCCAAGCCGGTGTTTGACCTGGACGCCGTCACGCTGCTGGAGACGGCGCGCACGCTGCGCGACGAGCATCGGTTCCTGAGCGGGCGCAAGATCAGCTTTGCGCCGCGCGTGTTCCTGGGTGCGGCGGCCAATCCCTTCGCCGCGCCGGTGGAATTCCGCGCGCAGCGCGTCGCCAAGAAAGTCGCCGCCGGCGCGCAGTTCATCCAGACGCAGTACTGCTACGATATGCCGGTGCTGCGTGAATTCATGCGCCGCATCGAGGACCTAGGGCTCCTTGAAAAGGTTTTCGTGCTGGTGGGGGTCGGCCCCCTGCGCGCCGCGTCGACGGCCGAGTGGATGCGCCGCAATGTACCCGGCCTGCACATCCCGGACGCGATCATCAAGCGCTTGGCTGATGCCGGGCCGAACGCCGCGCAGGAAGGCCGCAAGCTGTGCGTGGAACTGATCCAGGAGCTGCGCGAAGTGCGCGGCGTCAGTGGCGTGCACATCATGGCGTACCGCCAGGAACAATCCGTTCGTGAAATCGTCGAGCGCTCGGGCGCGCTCGCCGGTCGCGTGCCCTGGTATCCGGGCCGGGACAACTCCATAGCAGAAACGAGGATCGCTCAATGACTGAAACGGTGATTGGTTCGGCAAAGCGCGAGGTGATCATTGGTTTCAATCATCCCTTCGTGATCATCGGTGAACGCATCAATCCTACGGGCCGCAAGATCCTGGCGGCCGAGATGGCGGCCGGTGATTTCAGCCGCGTCGAGGCCGACGCGCTCGCGCAGGTCGCGGCCGGGGCGCAGATGCTCGATGTCAATGCCGGCATTCCGCTCGCCGACGAGCCGGCAATCCTCGCGCGGGCCGTGCAGCTGGTGCAGAGCATCACCGATGTGCCGCTATCGATCGACTCCTCGATCGTAGCCGCGCTCGAAGCCGGGCTCGCGGTCTACAAGGGCAAGGCGCTGGTCAATTCCGTGACCGGCGAAGAAGAGCGCCTCGAATCGGTGCTGCCGCTGGTGAAAAAATATGGCGCCGCGGTGGTGGCCATCTCGAATGACGAGACCGGGATTTCCGAGGATCCGAACGTGCGCTTTTCGATTGCGAAGAAGATCGTCGAACGCGCCGCGGACTACGGCATTCCGGCCTGCGACGTCATCGTCGATCCGCTGGTGATGCCGATCGGCGCCATCAATTCCGCCGGCCAACAGGTGATGCAGCTGCTCCATCGCCTGCGCACCGAGCTGAAGGTCAACACGACCTGCGGCGCTTCCAACGTCAGCTTCGGCCTGCCGAACCGCAATGGCATCAACGCCGCCTTCCTCACGATGGCGATTGGCGCGGGGCTCACCTCGGCGATCACCAATCCGCTGCACGCGGAAGTCATGCAGGCCTGCCTGGGGGCCGATGTCATGATGGGGAACGATCCGCATTGTGCGAACTGGATCCGCAAGTACCGCGACCAGCCGGCGCCTGGCACTCCCGGCGTGGCCGGCGCGACCGGCGCGGAGGGTGCCGGGCGCGGACGGCGCGAGGGCGGCCATCGGCGGCGTGCTTAGGCGAGTGCTGGGGCACCAGGTCCGTAGCTGACACATGCCTGACGCTGACGCACTGATCGTGTTCACGCCCTCGGGCCGGCGCGGGCGGTTTGAGCTGGGCACGCCGGTGCTGGCCGCGGCGCGCGCGCTGGGCGTGGACGTGGATTCAGTGTGCGGCGGACGTGCGATGTGCGGACGCTGCCAGGTCACTGTCATGGAGGGCGATTTCGCGAAACACGGCGTGAAGTCGCAGCACGATCATCTCTCGCCGGTGAGCGCGACGGAGACGGCGTACGCGCGGCGCCGCGTCATGGTCCCCGACCGCCGCCTGTCCTGCCAGGCCCTGATCCTGGGCGACGTGGTGATCGACGTGCCGGCCAGTAGCCAGGTGCACCGACAGGTGATCCGCAAAGCGGCCGACGAGCGCGAGATCACACTCAACCCGGTGGTCAGCCTCCACTACGTGGAGGTCACCGAACCCGACATGCACGATCCGGCCAGCGACCTGCAACGCTTGTGCGTCGCCCTCGAGCGCGAATGGCAACTCAAGGACCTGGAGTGCGACTTCTCGCTACTCCAGTCGCTCCAGCCCACGTTGCGCAAGGGTAAATGGGCGGTCACGGTCGCGGTGCACGCGCGCAAGAGCATCATCGCCGTGTGGCCAGGCCTCCATGAGCGCGCCTACGGCCTGGCTGTCGACATCGGCTCGACCACAATCGCCATGCACATCTGCGACCTGCTCACCGGCAACGTGCTTGCGACCAGCGGCGCCATGAACCCGCAGATCCGCTTCGGCGAAGACCTGATGAGCCGCGTGTCCTATTCGATGATGAATCCCGATGGCGCGCAGCAGATGACCGCGGCAGTGCGGCTGGCGCTCAACGAACTCATCGCGCAGGTGGCAAAGGATGCGGGCGTCACGGGCGGCGAGATACTCGAGGCCGCGATCGTCGGCAATCCGATCATGCATCACCTGCTGCTCGGCATCGATCCGGTTGAACTGGGTGGCGCGCCCTTTGCGTTGTGCACCGACGCGTCAGTGACCGTGAAGGCCTCGCAACTTGACCTGAAGATGAATCCGAATGCGCGCATCTACATCCTGCCGTGCATCGCGGGGCATGTGGGCGCGGACACGGCAGGCGTGATCCTGGCCGAGCGCCCGGACCTGCGCACAGAGCTCACACTGCTGGTCGATGTCGGCACCAATGCCGAGATCGTGCTCGGCAACAAGGAGCGGCTGCTCGCCTGTTCGAGCCCGACCGGACCGGCCTTCGAAGGCGCCCAGATCAGCGGCGGCCAGCGCGCCGCGCCGGGCGCGATCGAGCGCGTGCGCATTGATCCGCTGACACTCGAGCCGCGTTTCAAGATCATCGGCTCGGACCTGTGGTCGAACGAGCCAGGTTTCGACGAGGCGACGGCCGCTACCGGCATCACCGGCATCTGCGGTTCGGGCATCATCGAGGTGATTGCTGAGATGTACCTGGCCGGCATCATCAGCCAGGACGGTGTGGTGGTAGGTTCGCTCGCGGCCCGCAGCGAGCGGGTCGTGCCCAGCGGCCGCACTTACTCATATGTTTTGCATCGGGGCACGACCACGTTACAGATCTCGCAGAACGACGTGCGTGCCATTCAGCTGGCGAAAGCCGCACTGTACGCCGGCATCAAACTGTTGATGGAGCATCTGGGCGTGGAACAGGTGGACCGCATCCGCCTGGCCGGCGCCTTCGGCGCGCACATCGATGTCAAGTACGCCATGGTGCTGGGGATGATCCCGGACTGCGACCTGGCGCAGGTCACCTCCGCTGGCAATGCCGCCGGCGCCGGTGCGCGCATCGCGCTGCTGGACCATGAAGCGCGCACCGAGATCGAGCGGCTGGTGCGCCGCGTGGAAAAGATCGAGACCGCGATCGAACCGCGCTTCCAGCAACACTTTGTCGAGGCGATGGCGATTCCGCACAAGACCGCGCCGTTTTCGCGCTTGCGTGAAGTCGTCGCTATTCCGGCGCCCATTGCCGCTGAGCAGGGCGAGAGCACCCGACCGCGCGGTCGACGTCCTGTGCCACCGCGCCTGTGAGCACGCCATCGGACCACGGGATCAGGGCCCGCGGCGCTTGCCTTTGCGGCGGCGTGCGCTATGAAATCCACGGGCCGCTGCGCGACGTCATAGCCTGCCACTGTTCGCAGTGCCGGCGCACCAGCGGGCATTTCGTCGCCGCGACCCAGGCGCGCACCACGGATCTGGTGCTGCGCGAATCAGCAACGTTGCGCTGGTATCGATCGTCAAGCGAGGCGGAACGCGGCTTCTGCAGCCGTTGCGGCGGCAACCTGTTCTGGCGGCCCCTGGGCGCAAAGCCGGACGTGACCAGCATCATGGCCGGCACGCTGGACACGCCGACGGGCCTCAAGGTCATGCAGCACATTTTCGTCGCGGACAAGTCGGACTACTACGAGATCGGCGATACCCGGACTTGAACGACCTAGATGTTTGAATCCGCGAACGAAGCCTTGCGGCGGTTCATGTAATCGAGCAGCGCCTCGTCAATCGCCGCGTCGAGTGGCGGGGCCTCGTATTCGGCGAGCTGCTTCTTCCATTGGGCATTGGCGCGCTTGTTCATGTCGTTGGCGCCTTCCGCCTCCCACTGCTCGAAGCTGTTGTTGTCGGCGAGTGGCGAGCGATAGAACGCGTTCTCAAAGTTTGCCTGAGTGTGCGCACAACCGAGGAAGTGCTTGCCGGGCCCGACTTCGCGCACGGCATCGAGCGCCTGGCCATTTTCCGACAGGTCGATGCCGGCGAGCAGGGTGTGCATCATCGCGGCCTGGTCCGCGTCCATCATGAATTTCTCGTAGCCCATCGACAGCCCGCCTTCGAGCCAGCCGGCGGTGTGCAGCACGAAATTGACGCCGGCCAGGCAGGTGGGCAGCAGCGTGTTGGCAGATTCAAAGGCGGCCTGCGCGTCGGCAATCTTCGAGCCGCACAAGCCGCCGCCGGAGCGGAACGGGACGCCCAGGCGCCGCGCCAGTGCAGCCATGGTGTACAGGACCAGCGCGGGTTCGGGCGTGCCGAAGGTGGGTGCGCCCGACTGCATCGACAGCGACGAGGCGAAGCTGCCCAACACCACGGGCGCGCCGGGATTGACCAGTTGCGTGAGCGTCATGCCAGCCAGCGACTCGGCCAGTGTCTGGGCCACCGTGCCCGCGACGGTCACGGGCGACATCGCGCCGGCCAGGATGAAAGGCGTGACGATCGTGGCCTGGTTGGCGCGGGCGTATTCCTTGAGGGCACCCAGCATGGTGGCATCGAAGGTCAGCGGCGAATTGGCATTGATCAGGCTGATGGTCACGGTGCGCATGCGCCCGGTGGCCGGATCGGTCGCGTCCGCGCCGAACAGGATTTTCGCCATCTCGATCGTATCGCGCGCGCGCTCCGGCTGCGTGACTGAGCCCATGAACGGCTTGTCGCTGTACTTGATGTGGCTGTAGACCATGTCGAAGTGCCGCTTGTTGACCGGCAGGTCGACCGGCTCGCAGATCGTGCCGCCTGAGTGATGCAACGCGGTGGACATGTAGGCGAGCTTGACGAAGTTGCGGAAATCCTCGATGCGCGCGTAGCGGCGGCCTTCATCGAGGCTGCGGATAAAAGGCGACCCGTAGGCAGGGGCGAACACCGTGTTGCCACCGCCGATGACGACGTTGTGCGCGCTATTGCGAGCGTACTGGGTAAATTCCCGGGGTGCAGTGGCCTGCACGAGCTTGCGGCACATGCCCCGCGGAAAGTGCACGCGCTCGCCCTGCACATCGGCGCCGGCGGCCTTGAACAGCGACAACGCCTCGGGGTCGTCGCGAAAATCAATGCCGATCTCCTCAAGGATCGTGTCGGCGTTGTATTCCAGCAGTTCCAACCCGTCGCTCCCCACCACTTCGTAGTAGGGGATCCTGCGGGTAATGTAAGGCACGAAGTTATGGGCGCGGGCGGTGCGGGCGGCGCGCTTGGCGTCGCGGCCGCTGGGACGGCGACCCTTGGCGGCCCCGGCAGGTTGTTCGTCCATAGGGTCTACTCCGGCCCGAAACGATGATGAGTATGGTAGCCGTGCGCATCCCGGACTGATCCGATTGCGGCACTGACTTGTGCAGGCGCGGCATCTCTAGGCCGCGCTGGACTCCCCGTCGCCGGAGACCACGCTGGCACCGAGCGACCCGGCCAGGGCACGCAGGATTTCCGCCTCGCCACAGGCGCCGCATAATTGCCCGTCCTGCTGCAACAGCACCGGATGACCGCTGCCCGAACACAGCTCGATGATCTGCTGCAGCGCCATGGCGGCCGGAGCGAGGCGGATCCCGGCCAATCCGGGCCGCGGTTCCGCATCGTTCACGGCGCAAAGTGCGAGTGGCTGGCCGTCGAGACGGGCACTGACCGCCCGGCCAGACGTGTCCAGCGACACCAGGTAGCGGCCCGCGGCGTCGACCTGCAGGCCATGGTTGCTGCCGACGCCCGTCGGCGCCATTTCATCGCGGTGCCGCATGATCATGTCGCCGGTCAGTACCTGCAGCGGATTCATGTGTTGCACGAATTCCGCCACGCGGGCATGGGCCGGATGGAGCACGATGTCCTGCACGCTGCCGGTCTGCAGGATGCGCCCGCCTTCCAGCACCGAGATCTGGTTGCCAAGCCGCAAGGCCTCGTCGAGGTCATGACTGACGAACAGGATGGTCTTCTTGACGCGCGCCTGGAGCGCCAGCAGCTCATCCTGAAGTTTCGTGCGGATCAACGGATCGAGCGCCGAGAAGGGTTCGTCCATGAGCAGAATATCGGCGTCGGTGGCGAAGGCGCGCGCCAGCCCGACGCGCTGCTGCATGCCGCCTGACAATTCGCTGACGTAGCGCCCCGCCCACTGCGACAGTCCGACCAGTTCGAGCTTTTCATCGACGATCTGTTTACGGCGTGCTGCCGGCTCGCCGCGCAGTTCCAGGCCCAGGCCCACGTTGTCGCGCACCGTGCGCCACGGCAGGAGACCAAACTGCTGGAAAACCATGGCGATGCGCTCGCGACGCAGGCGACGCAGATCGGCTGGAGTGCAGGTGGCCACGTCCGCCTGGGACTCACCATCGCGCACCAGCACGCGCCCACGCGTCACCTTGTTGAGTCCGTTCGCCGCGCGCAGCAACGTGGATTTCCCGGAGCCCGACAGGCCCATGAGCACGGAAATATGGCCACTCTCGACACGCAGCGTCGCGTCGGCCACGCCCACCACGACTCCGAACTGCTCGGCGATCTGCGCGCGCGCGCCGCCGGCATCGAGAGCCTCCGTGGCGAGGCGCAGCGCGTTGCGGCCCTTGCGGCCCTCTTCGCGGGTGAAAAGGATGTCGACGTGCTGGAACTCCAGGGCGCTGGGACTCATGTGCGCTCCTTGTCCGCCGGCCGGCTCATGCGATCGAGAATGATCGCCAGCAGCACGATCGCGAACCCGGCCTCGAACCCCATGCCGACCTGCACCGTGTTGAGTGCCCGGACCACGGGAACGCCAAGACCGCCCGCGCCGACCAGTGCGGCGATGACGACCATGGACAGGCTGAGCATGATGCACTGGGTGATGCCCGCGATGATCGTGGGCGCGGCGCTCGGCAGTTCAACTTTCCATAGCAGTTGCATGGGCGTGGCGCCAAAAGCTTCCCCAGCTTCACGGAGCGATTGCGGAACCGAAGAAATGCCCAGGTGTGTCAGGCGGATCGGCGCAGGCAGCGCGAAGATGATCGTCGAGATCAGCCCCGGCACGACGCCGAGGCCAAATAGCACCAGGGTTGGAATCAGGTACACGAAGGTCGGGAGCGTCTGCATCAGGTCGAGCACCGGTCGCAGCGCCTGGAACAGGCGCGGGCGGTGCGCGGCGGCGATGCCAATGGGCACGCCAATGAACGTGGAAAGTATCGCGGCGACCAGCACCAGCGAGAGCGTCTCGAGCGTCGCGAGCCAGTAGCCCTGGTTCATGATGAACAGCAGCGCCGCAGCGACGAACAGTGCCAGCTTGAAGGAGCGGCGCAGAAACCAGGCCAGGCCCGCGAGCCCGGCGATCAGCACCGCTGCGGGGATGGCCACCAACAACGCCAGCACGCCGCTGACGCTGCCGCGGATCCCGCTGGCCACGGCGTTGAAGAAGCCCATGCCGTGGGCCTTGATGTACTCGATGCCCACGGCGACCGAGTCGCCCAGCGGGATCTTGTGCGCGGTGACCCAGCGCTCAAAGGAATGTCCGGCGGCCACACCGGGCGTGCCCTGCAGCGCGAGCAGCGCCGGCTGGCCGTCGAAACTGCGCACGCCATCGAGCCAGTTAGCGACCAGCGTGGCGTGGCTCTTGAGCCACGCGCGGGCTGCCACGTCCGGCTGTTGATGGAGATTCAGGATGGCGTTCATCATCTCGCTCTCGCCGCTCAGCGTGAACTGGAGATTCTTCAGCAGGCGGCCCAGGTTGGGGCACTGGGCGCTGTATCCGACGCGCGTGGTGGTGTAAATCGTGGCGGCGCCAAAGTCGGGGCCGAAGAATGCGTCTCCGCCAGTCAGATAACGCATTTCGAAACGCATGTTCATGGGGTGCGGTTCCCACCCCAGGAACACGATCGGCTTCTGTTCTCGATAAGCGCGTTCGACCTCGGCGAGCATGCCCTGCTCGCTCGATTCCACCAGCTTGAAATTTCCAAGGCCGAAGGCGTTCTGCTTGATGATCTGCAGAATGTGCGTGTTGCCGTCGTTCCCGGGTTCGATGCCGTAGATCGTGTGGTTGAGCTGCGAGCCGAAGCGACCAATGTCGGCGAAATCGTGCAGGCCCGCGGCGTGGGCGTAGGCGGGCACCGCGAGCGTGTACTTGGCGTTGACCAGATTGGCGCGCACCACATCGACTGAGCCGTCGGCTGTGTACGGCTTGCGATCGCCCTCCTGCGAGGGCATCCAGTTGCCGAGAAACACGTCGATGTCCCTGTTCTTCATCGCGGCAAAGGTCACGGGCACGGACAGCACCGTGATCTTCGGCTGATAGCCGAGCTGCTGCAGCAGGCTCGCGAACACGGCTGTCGTCGAGGTGACATCGGTCCAGCCGATGTCCGAGAGACGTACTGTCTGGCAGCTCCCTGGCTCTGTGGTCGTGGCGTTGTCCACCGTCTGCGCCGCAGCCGGCAGCGCCAGCACCGTAAGTGCGCAGCCGACGATCAGGCTGCACAGGCCGGCACGGGGCCGGCGTCTGCAACGGGTTCGACCGGGATCGATCAAATTGGGCTCCATGGGCGCTCCGCTCTTGACCGCCGCTTCTTCAGGTCGGCATGATGGGATTCTGACACAGATTGAACGCGAGTTGATCCTGTGCCGCGCTGGTCCGCGCTGAACCTCGCCAGGAACACGGCCTTGAAAAAGACTCCAATACCCACTCGGCAGCGCGCAGCCGCCCGACAGCGCCCGGTCGCCGGGGCCACCGCCGACCGTTTCAGCACACGCAATCCGGCCACCGGCGAGGTGCTGGCCACGCTGCGCATCGATGGCGCCGCCGAGGTAGACGCGGCGGTACGCGCGGCGCGGGCGGCGCAGCCTGCCTGGGCGGCGCTGAGCGGCACTGAACGTGGCCGTGTGCTGCGGCGTGCGGCCGACCTGCTGCGTGCGCGCAATGACGAGCTGGCCGAACTCGAAACCCGGGATACCGGCAAGCCCATCCAGGAAACGCGCGTGGTCGATGTCGTCTCGGGTGCCGATTGCCTGGAATATTTCGCCGGCGTGGCGCCGACCATCGCCGGCGAACACATTGACCTCGGTGCGGCCGCCTTTGGCTATACCCGCCGTGAGCCCCTTGGCGTCGTGGCCGGAATCGGCGCCTGGAATTACCCGCTGCAGATCGCCTGCTGGAAATCCGCACCAGCGCTCGCCTGCGGCAACGCGATGCTGTTCAAGCCCGCCGACCTCACGCCGTTGACCGCGCGCAAGCTCTCGGAGGTCTACGCCGCGGCAGGGCTCCCCAAGGGTCTGTTCCAGGTGCTGCAGGGGCCGGCGGAGACGGGACGGCTTCTCGGCCGCCATCCGCAGGTGCGCAAGGTCTCGCTCACCGGCTCTGTGACCACCGGCCAGGCGGTGATGAGCGATGCCGCCTCGACGCTCAAGATGGTGACGCTGGAGCTGGGCGGCAAATCGCCGATCCTGGTATTCGGCGACGCCGATCTCGACAACGCCGTGTCAGGCGCGCTGCTCGGAAATTTCTACTCGGCGGGCGAAGTGTGTTCGAACGGGACGCGCGTGTTCGTGCACCGCTCAGTGATGAAGGCTTTTCTGGCGCGGCTCCTGCCGCGTGTGCGCTCCATGCGCATTGGCGATCCGCTCGACCCGGCGACCCAGGTCGGCGCACTGATTTCCGAAGCGCACATGCACAAGGTCCTCGGTTACATCGAGCAGGGGCGCAATGGCGGCGCCCGTGTGCTCACCGGAGGTCATCGTGTCACTGACGGCGCGCTCGCCAAAGGCTGGTTCGTGGCGCCTACCGTGTTCGATCGTTGCGATGACGAAATGGGCATCGTGCGCGAGGAGATTTTCGGCCCGGTCATGACCGTGCTGCAGTTCGACGCAGAGGCCGAGGCTGTGCAGCGGGCCAATGCCACCGAATTCGGCCTGTCGGCCGCCGTGTTCACCCGCGATCTGACCCGCGCACACCGCGTGATCGCGCAGCTCCAGGCCGGCACCTGCTGGATCAACCACTACAACATCACGCCCATCGAGTTGCCGTTCGGCGGCGTGAAATACTCGGGCTTCGGGCGCGAGAATGGCCGTGCGGCCATCGAGCATTACACCCAGCTCAAGAGCGTCTATGTCGCCATGCGCGACATCGACGCGCCCTACTAGCACCAAGGCGAACCGCAGCGAGTACACCGTGGAAGAATTTGACTACGTCATCATTGGCGCCGGTTCGGCCGGCTGCGTGCTCGCTGACCGGCTGACAGAAGACGGGCAGCATACTGCGCTGGTGCTCGAGTACGGGGGCTCCGATCGCTCAATTTTCATACAGATGCCCACGGCGCTGTCCATTCCGATGAACATGCCGCGCTACAACTGGGGCTACCAGAGCGAACCCGAGCCGCACCTGGGCGGGCGGCGCATGGTGACTCCGCGCGGCAAGGTGCTCGGCGGCTCCTCGTCCATCAACGGCATGGTCTACGTGCGCGGTAACCCGATGGATTTCGAGCGCTGGACGAGTGAGGGTGCGGCGGGCTGGAGCTACGGTGAAGTGCTGCCGTACTTCAAACGTGCCGAGCATCGCGCCGAAGGCGGCAGCGAGTACCGCGGCGATTCCGGCAAGCTCCAGACTTCCTACGGCACGCTGCGCAACCCTTTGCACGCGGTCTTCCTGCAGGCCGCGCAGCAGGCCGGTTACCCGCGTTCGGACGACCTGAACGGCGGCCAGCAGGAAGGCTTCGGGCGGTTCGATATGACGGTTGGCAATGGCCGCCGCTCGAGCACCGCCAATGCCTACCTGCGCCCGGCCATGCGCCGCCCCAACCTTGCAGTACGAGCAAACGCACTGGTGACCCGGATCGAGTTCGAGGGCCGGCTGGCGAGCGGCGTCCGCTATCGTCTCGGTGGACGTGAGCACAGCGTCCGGGCGAGGCGTGAAGTGATCCTGTCCGCCGGCAGCATCGGCTCGCCCCAGTTGCTCAAGCTCTCGGGCGTCGGCCCCCCGGAAGAACTGCGGGAGCAGGGCATCGGCGTCGTACAACCGCTCATGGGAGTCGGTGAGAACCTGCAGGATCACCTGGAGTTCTATTTCCAGGTGGCCTGCAAGGAACCCATCACACTGTACTCGGCCCTCAGTCCGCTGAGCCGCCTGTTCATCGGCATGCGCTGGCTCCTGCGCCACGACGGGCTGGGCGCGAGCAATCACTTCGAGAGCGGCGGCTTCATCCGCAGCCGTGCCGGCATTCGCTACCCGAACCTGCAGTACCACTTCCTGCCCATGGCAGTGACTTACGACGGCTCAACGCTGGCGAAGGAGCATGGTTTCCAGGCGCATATCGGCCCGATGCGCTCGCAGAGCCGCGGCTGGGTGCGGCTGCGTTCGCCGCGAATCGAGGATCACCCGCGTATCTTCTTCAACTACATGAGCCAGCCGGAAGATTGGGAGGAAATGCGCGCCTGCATGCGTCTGACGCGTGAGCTGTTCGCACAGCCAGCTTTTGATCGCTACCGGGGCCGGGAAATGCAACCGGGCGCGCAAGTGCAGACCGACGAACAGATCGACGCGTTCGTCCGCCAGAAATGCGAAACGGCATACCATCCGTCCTGCAGTTGCCGCATGGGCGCGCCCGATGATCCTCGTTCTGTAGTGGACCCGCAGGGGCGCGTCATCGGCGTCGAGCGGCTCCGCGTGGTGGATGCGTCCATCATGCCGTCGATCACCACGGGCAATTTGAACGCGCCGACCATCATGCTGGCGGAAAAGCTGGCCGATGCGATCCTCGGCCGGCCGCCGCTGGCACCCTCTGCCGCGCCGTACTACGCAGCAGAGAACTGGCAGAGCCAGCAGCGCTGAGCGGGCACCCCGCGGGCGGCACGATCCGGGGCCTGGATGCCCGCGCCCTCAGTGATGCGACGCCCCGAACCGCACGGTGCCCGTGATGCCCCAGGTGCGCGGCTTGCCATAGACGCCCGCGACCACACCCGCGAACAGCGAACTGTCGAAAGCGTACACACGGTAGGCCTTATTGGTCACGTTATCGATGAACGCCGCCACTTCCCATGCCTTGCTGGCGGGTTCATAGCCCAGGCGCACGTTGCCCAGCGCGTAGGAGCGTTCACGTTCCACCGGCGCACACAGCACCGTAAAGCAGAACTGGCCGGAGTACTGGACGTCACCCTGCACCGAAGCGTATCCGCTTCCCATGGCGTACTCGTAACGAGCCAGCGCGTTGCCGGAGAGTTTGGGAGATTGTGGCAGGTCATGCTCGACGACCGTGACCGTATCGGGCAGGACAATATTCTTGACGTTCGAACTCAGCGCCGACAATCCCAATTGCAGCGTAAGCCCGCTCGTGGGATGCGAAGTGACTTCGGCTTCAAGCCCCATCGCCTTGGCGGGCAGGTTGATAATCGTCTGGTTGACGCCCAGCTGCACGAAGGCCTGATAGTCCTTGTAATCGTAGTAGAAGGCGCTGGCGTTGAACACCGTCGTCCGGTTGATCGTCGATTTGAAACCCGCCTCGAGGGAATTGAGCACCTCCGGCTTGAACGGTATGCCATTCAGGAACAGATTGAGCGTACCCGGATAGTCAAACGGCGTGCCCGTGGAAAAATTGAATCCGCCGCTCTTGCTGCCACGGTTGTAGCTGGCAAACAGCAGCAAGTCCGGGTTGAGGTGGTAGTCGGCTTCGAGGCGCGCCGTGACACCGGTAAACGTCTTGTCGGCATCCGCCGTGGTCACGGTGACTGGAGTCGACGGATTCGTGTCCGTCGAGGGACCACCATTCACCGTGCCCTCCACTTTGCTCGAATCGAACTGGATCCGCACTCCGGTGCTGGGTTCGGTGCCCAGATAGGCCCCGGAGCGCTGGTCGCGCCAGTAGCGCAGGCCGGCTATGAGGCTCAGCTGGCTCGTCGCCTTCCACTCATCCTGCGCAAAGATCGCAAACGACTTGGTGTGTTGCGAGGCCACGATAGTCGGGTCGTAGTAATAGAACGGGTCCGCGAACTTCCCGGTGTAGTCGCCGTCCACCTTCATGCCAAACAGACCACCTACTATCTGGTTCGCACCGGCTGTCCCGGACAGGCGCAGTTCCTCTGATACCTGCTTGATGTCGCTTCCCTGGTAAAAGACCACGCCCTGGTCAGGCGAAGCGTCGCCACCCTCGATATAGAACTTGTTGGCTTTCTGGAAATCGGTGATCGACACCAGGTCGAGGGCGCCAAGCCTGGAATCGATGCGCAGCGTGCCGGCCTTGATCGTGCGGTCAACATAGGATGGCGAGGTTTCCGCTGTCGCCCAGGGATCGCCGCCGCGGCTGGGTATGATGCCGGGGTTCACGTATCCGGTGCCCGTGGTGCCCGGACCGGGAAATCCGGTCGCAGTGCCCGGCGCGGGCGGGAAGCCCGCATTGATAAACGCCGACCAGTATGGGCAGGTCAGGTTGGCCGGAGTGAATTCGCCCTGCGACTGTGCATTGGGGCAGGCAGGTTCATGCGAATAGAGGCCGGCCTGACGCTCCTTGTCGGCGCGCAGGTAACGCAGGATCAGATTGACATTCGTGCCATCAGCAGGCTGCCAGGCCAGTTGTCCGCGTACCGCGAAGTGATTGTTTGCGCCCCGATCTTTTTCATTCGGAACGACCTCCTTGATGTAACCGTCATCTTCGTTGTGGATGAACGCGACACGGCCCTGCAAAGAATTGCCCAGCGGCCCGGATATGGCAGCCTCTTCGATCAATTGGCTGAAGCGGCCATAGGTCGCGGTTGCATAGCCCTCGAATTCCTTGGTCGGCTTGTGCGAGATGAACTGGATCGCGCCGCCCGTGGCATTGCGGCCGAACAGCGTGCCCTGCGGTCCACGCAGCGTTTCGACGCGGGCCAGGTCAAAAACCGGAAAGCTGGCGAGGTTGATTGAGCTCGAGTAGCTGTCATCCTGGTAGACCGCAACCGGCGGCTCCTGTTCGTCGCCGTAGCTGTTTTGTGAAACACCGCGGATGTTGAATACCACCTGTGAGGAGGAATACGCGTTCATCTTGAGGCCTGGAACCGCGCGCACGATGTCTGTAGCGGTGGTGATGTTCAGGTTCGTGAGCGCCTCGGAGTTGAGCGCCGTGACCGAAATGCCGATGTCCTGCAGCTTCTGTTCGCGCCGTTGCGCCGTCACGACAACTTCCTCGATACCCGAGGCTTCGGGAGCCGCAGCCTTCGTCGGCTCAGGCGCCGGTTGCGCGCGGACGGCGAACGGCGCGCCGGTCAGCAGCGCGACGCTTGCGCACAGTGCAATCGCAGCGCGCAGGCTTCCCTCGCGAATGGTGTGAAGTGACGACATGTAAACCTCCCCTGGTGTGCAATGCGCCCCAACCTGGCGCGCAGCAGTGTTTGAATCATCTTCCCCGAAGGGAACGCGTGTTGCAAGTAACCAGCCTCTCCCGGGCCATGGCATGAACCACTACGCGCCGCGCGAGCCGCCTTGGCCCGGAAGCTCCCGTTCTACTTCCGACAGAAACGCCGCCAGATAAGGCATGAACGAGCGCCAGATTTCCAGGTGGAAGTGTTCGTTGCCACGTCGCCACAGCACGATCTCTGCCTTGGCAAACACCGTGCGGCTGCAGAAGCCGGCCGGCGTGGCGGCCAGGTCCAGATCGAGGGGGCATCCGGCATTGACCAGGGCCGCAGCGTGCGGGCCCGTGATCTCAATGGCGCCCTGGCGGTGACTGACGTCCACCACCGAATGAGACACGCCCTGCAGGGCACTGGCAACCGCATCCGCGAATGCTGCTCCAGCCGGCTCGGGCCCGATCAACAGCTGTTCATCCGGTCCGAGCCACAATGCGGCCCAATCGCCCTGGACGCTCGCCCTGCAGGCGGCGGTGGCGACAGGCAGCGCGCTACCGGCTGCGGCGGCCGCGTCAACCAGATTCACGCGCAGGGCGTAGCGCGCACATGGCGGCAAGGGGCGCCAGTATGAACCTGCGCCGGGCGAGGGCGGGCGGCGGAGGGCGATCTCAGCCATTGAGGCGCTCTCCCTTCGGGTCGTAGGAGACCGGGTTGGTCACGGTGACCGACGACTCGCCGGTGCGCGTGGGCACGTAGAGCGTCTGGCCCATACGTGAACGGCCGGCGCTCACCAGCGCCAGCGCGATGGAGCGGCCGAGCACGGCGCTGTAATACGAGGAAGTCACGTGGCCGATCACCTTCATCGGCGGCCGCAATGACGCAGTCGCGGTAATCTGGCTGCCTTCCTCCAGGACAACGTTCGGATCGCTGGTCAGGAGGCCCACGAGTTGCTTGCGATTCGGATCCACGAGCGCCGCTCGTCTCAGCGAAGCCAGCCCGAGGAAATCAGGTTTACTCTTGCCCACGGCCCAGGACAGGCCGGCGTCGTCGGCCGTGACGGTGCCGTCAGTGTCCTGTCCGACGATGACGTAACCCTTTTCCGCACGCAGCACGTGCATCGCTTCGGTACCGTAGGCGCAGATGCCGTGCGCCTGGCCCGCCTGCCACACGGCCCGCCAGACATCCGCACCGTAGTCGGCCGGCACGTTGATTTCATATCCCAGCTCACCCGTGAAACTCACGCGGAACACGAGCGCGGGCACGCCGCAGACCCGGCCGCGCGCCACGCTCATGTGCGGCAGGGCCGCGTTCGCGAGGTCGACATCCTCGACGAGCAATTCGATCACGGCGCGCGCCTTCGGACCCTGCACGGCGATGACTGCCCACTGCTCGGTGGTCGAGGTCAGCCAGACCTTGAGGTCGGGCCATTCGGTCTGCAGGTAGTCTTCCATCATCGCCAGCACGCGCGGTGCGCCGCCGGTGGTGGTGGTGACGTGGAAACGATCGGCAGCCGTGCGCGCGACCACGCCATCGTCGTAGACGAAGCCGTCATCGCGCAGCAGGATGCCGTAGCGACAGCGGCCGACAGCAAGCGTGCTCCAGTTGTTCACGTACATCCGGTTCATGAACTCGACCGCGTCGGGTCCGACTACCTCAATCTTGCCCAGCGTCGACGCGTCGAACATCCCGCAGGCGCGGCGCACGTTGCAACACTCACGCGCCACGGCCTGGTGCATGTCCTCGCCGGGTTGCGGAAAATAGCGCGCGCGCTGCCAAAGCGAGACGGGCTCGAACACCGCGCCGCGTTCGGCGGCCCAGTCGTACATCGGCGTCTTGCGGACCGGCGCGAACAGCTCGCCGCGCGCGTAGCCGGCGAGTCCGCCGAAGCCCACGGGCAGGTAGGGCATGCGGAAGGTGGTCAGGCCTACTTCCGGAATCGCTCGTCTGAGCCGCTGCGCGGCGATCGCCAGCGCATTCAAATTCGAGGTCTTGCCCTGGTCGGTCGCCATGCCGGTGGTCGTGTAACGCTTGATGTGTTCAATCGAGCGGAATCCCTCGCGCACCGCGAGGTCCAGGTCGGCGGCCGTGACGTCGTTTTGCCAGTCGACGAAGGACTTCCCGGTGGCCGGACCTTCGGGCCGGGGCAGGGCGCCGAGCCAGCTGCCCCCGCTGTCGGCACCCATCTCGCCGGCGCAGGCGCCCACGCAACGGCAGTTCTCGGCTGCCGCGCCCGGCACGAAGACCTGCAAGGACGCATCCCATGTCAACTTGCCGCGCGACTGCGAGAACAGGTGTACGCTCGGCGTGAACCCGCCCGACATCAACACGGTGTCGCAGCCGATCCAGTCGACCGCGCCGCTGACCGTACCGTCGGCGCCGATGGCGCAGAGGCCCAGCGCCGTGACGTGTTGATCGCCGCGCGTGCCAACGGTCGTGGTGCCGGTCCTGATTGTCATCCCTGCCTGGCGCGCGGCTTCCGGAAGCCTGCCCATGACTTGCGGGCGCAGGTCCGCGAGGGCAACGACCTCGACGCCGGCGGCGCGCAGCTCGACCGCGGCGCGATAGGCTTCGTCATTGGCGGTGAGGATCGCCACGCGTGCGCCGGGCAGCACGCCATAGCGGCCGAGATAAGTGCGCGCGGCCCCCGCCAGCATGACGCCGGGCAGGTCGTTCCCGGGAAACACCAGCGGCCGCTCGATGGCGCCGGTGGCGAGGACAACCTCGCGGGCACGAACCTGCCACAGTCGCTCGCGCGGCACGTGCTTTAGAGGTGCGCTGAGGTGATCGGTGAGCCGCTCGGTGAGCGCCACCATGTTGTGCGGCATGTAGCCGAAGGCCGTGGTGCGCGCCAGCACAGTGACGTTGGGCATGACCGCCAGCTGCGCCCGTATGTCATGCCACTCTCCCGCTGAATCCGCGGGCGAGGTCCTGGGCGGCGGCGCCTGCTCGTCGCACACGATGACCCGCACGCCGGTCCGCGCCGCAGCCAGTGCCTCGGTGAGTCCGGCCGGTCCGGCGCCGATTACCAGCACTTCGCAATGCGCGAATCGTTGCCCGTAGGTGTCTGGATCGGGCTCGCTGGGTGCTCGGCCCAGGCCGGCGGCGGCACGGATGCGCGGCTCGTAGAAACCGTGCCACGCCTTGCGCGGCCACATAAAGGTCTTGTAGTAGAAACCGGACGGCAGGAAGCGCGACAGGTAATCGTTGATGCGGCCGACGTCGAAATGGAGCGAGGGCCAGCGGTTCTGGCTCTCGGCCATCAGGCCTTCGTAGAGCTCAACCTGTGCGGCATTGAGGTTCGGCGTATAGCGCGCGGCGTCGCGCCGTACGGTGACGAGCGCGTTCGGATCTTCCGGGCCCGCCGCCATGATGCCACGCGGGCGGTGGTACTTGAAGGACCGGCCGACCAGGTGAACGCCGTTGGCCAACAGCGCCGAGGCCAGCGTGTCGCCGGCGAACCCCTGGTAAGGGCGGCCATCGAACTCGAAGCGCACGGGCCGCGAACGATCAATCGAACTGCCGCCACTGGCGCTGCGCCACGGGCCGCTCATCGCTCACCGCTCCGGTAGCTGCGCAGAATCTGGTCGGTGGTCGTATCACGCACCACGTTGAAGAACCGGCCACAGCCGTGCGTGTGCCGCCAGCGTTCGGCGTGCGGGCCGCGGGTGTTGACGCGTTCGTACTGGAACGCGGCCCATTCTTCGGCGCTCGCGCTGGTCTGGGGTCGCGCAATGTGGGCCTGGCCGCCGTAACTGAACTCCAGCTCCGGACGGACACCACAGTAGGGGCAGGGGATCAGCAGCATGTCAGTGGGACACCGCGGCAGCGGCGGCCTCGTCGATCAACAGGCCGTCGCGGAAGCGCTCGATGGTGAAGGCCGCGTTGAGCGGATGCGGCGCATCGTGCGCCATGGTCCAGGCCAGCAGGTGGCCCGCGCCCGGCGTGGCCTTGAATCCGCCCGTGCCCCAGCCACAATTGACATACAAGCCCGGCACCGGCGTCTTCGCCACGATGGGTGAACGATCAGGCGTTACATCGACGATGCCGCCCCAGTTGCGGAGCATGCGCATGCGCCGGAACGCCGGGAAAAGTTCGCAGACCGCCTCGAGCGTGTGCAGGCTTACGTGCAGCGCGCCGCGTTGCGTGTACGAAGTGTAGGCGTCAGTGCTGGCGCCGATCACCAGTTCACCCTTGTCGGACTGGCTGATATAGGCGTGGATCGTATTGGACATCACCACGCAGGGAAAAATCGGTTTGACCGGCTCGGAAACCAGCGCCTGGAGCGGAAAACTCTCGAGCGGCAGGCGGACTCCGGCCATCTGCAGCACCACGGTGCTGTGTCCGGCGGCCGAGACCCCGATCCGGCGGCTCTCAATCACGCCGCGGTTCGTTTCCACGGCGACCACGGCGCCATTGGCGTCGCGCTTGAGTCCCGTGACCTCGCAGTTCTCGATGATGTCGACGCCAAGCGCGTCGGCAGCCCGCGCGTAACCCCAGGCGACCGCATCGTGGCGAGCCGTCCCTCCGCGCCGCTGCAGCGCGCCGCCCAGCACCGGGTAGCGCAGTTCGCTGCCGATATTCAGTGGCGGGCAATATGCCTTGGCCTGTGCCGGGGTGAGCCACTCGTTGTCGACGCCGTTGGCGTAGTTGGCGTGAATGTGGCGTTGGCTGACCTGGCAGTCGTGCACGTTGTGGGCGAGCATCAGTACGCCGCGCGGCGAGTACATGACGTTGTAGTTCAGTTCCTGGGAAAGCGTCTCCCACAGCTTCACGGCATGGTCGTACAGCGATGAACTTTCGCTGAACAGGTAATTGGAGCGGATAACCGTGGTGTTGCGGCCGGTGTTGCCGCCGCCGATCCAGCCTTTTTCGAGCACCGCGACGTTGCGGATGCCGTGTTCCTTCGCCAGGTAGTAGGCGGCCGCGAGCCCATGCCCGCCACCACCAACGATGAGCGCGTCATAGCCCTTCTTCGGGGTGGCCGCGCGCCACTGTTCGCGCCAGCCGCGCTGGCCGGTCAGCCCGCCCAGCAGCAGCGACCAGCCTGAGAATCTGCTCCGCATGCTTCTGCCCTAGGCCCGCAGCTGGACGTTGTCGGGATCGTAGGGCGATTCGCGCACTACCGTGGCCGCATGCCGCTTGCCCAGGATCTCGATCTGCAACTCGGTGCCAAGCGCCGCACAGGCCGGCTTCACGTAACCGATGGCGATGCTCTGCTTCACGGCGTGCCCATAGCCGCCGGCGGTGGCGCGGCCCACCATCGTGCCACTCTTGTCGAACAGCGGCTCGTTGCCGAGCGGATCGGCGTCGGTGACTCCATGTACATTCAGCGTGACGAAGTGATTGGGTACGCCCGCGGCCTGCTGCTTCACCAGCGCCTCACGACCGATGAACCCGCCCTTGTTCATGCGCACGAAGCGTTCGAGGCCGGTCTCGAACGGCGTGTAGTCGCGCGTCATGTCGCTCCCCCACATGCGGTAGGACTTCTCCAGGCGCATGGATTCCATGGCGCGCATGCCCGCCATGCCGATCCCGTACTCGGCGCCCGCGGCGAACAATGCGTCGAACAGGTGATGCGCGTATTCGATCGGGAAGTGCAGTTCCCAGCCGAGCGAGCCGACGAAATTCACGCGCAGCGTGTAAACGTCGACCGCCATAGCAACTTCGAGGACCTGGCTGGACAGCCACGGGAAAGCCGTGTTGTCCAACGGCGCGTCAATGAGCTTGGCGAGCACATCACGCGAACGCGGACCAGCGACCACGAAGCAGCCGCGGGCGGTGGTGACGTTGCGCATGCTCACGGAGCCGTCCGTGGGCAGGTGTTTGCGCAGGAAATCGGCATCGTAGCGCTCGGCCGCGCCGGCGCTCACGACGTAAAACGTGCCATCCGGCAAGCGCGTGATGGTGAATTCGGAGCGGATTCCCCCACGCGGCGTGAGCGCGTGGCACAGCGCGATGCGCCCGGCCTTGACTGGCACTTTGTTGGCCACCAGCGAGTCGAGCCAGGCCTCTGCGCCCGGCCCGCTGACTTCATGCTTTGTGAAGGGCGTCAGGTCGATGACGCCGACCTGGTTGCGCATTCGCAGGCACTCGTTGCCCACGTGCTCGAAATAATTGGAGCGCCGGAAACTCCACTTATCTTTACGCTCGACGCCGGCGGGTGCGAACCAGTTGGCTCGCTCCCAGCCATAGCGCTGGCCCCAGACGGCACCCATCTTGTCCAGTCGATCGTAGATAGGGCTGGTCTTGGCAGGTCTCGACGCCGGGCGCTCCTCGTCCGGAAAGTGAATCGTGAAGACCTCCTGGTAGGTTTCCTCGTTTTTCTTCACGACGTAGCGCTTGGAGGTGTACGGCCCATAGCGGCGCGGATCGGTAGCCAGCATGTCGATGCCGGGCTCGCCCTCGACGATCCACTCCGCGAGCTGCCAGCCCGAGCCGCCCGCCGCGGTTACGCCGAAGCTGTGTCCCTCGTTGAGCCACAGGTTGCGATGATTCCAGGCCGGCCCCACCAGTGGGCTCCCGTCCGGCGTATACGAAATGGGGCCGTTGATGATGTCCTTGATGCCGCAGTCGGCCAGAGCCGGCACGCGCCGGACGGCCGCCTCGACGTGCGGGGCCAGCCGGTCAATGTCCCCCTCGAACAGGCTCTTGCCAAACCAGTCGGGCACGCCATCGGCAAAGCGCGCCGGCGCACCGTGCTCGTAGGGACCGAGGATCCAGCCCATGCGCTCCTCGCGCAGGTAGTAGGACTGGTCGGATTCGCGCAGCACCGCGAGCTCGCGCCCGCCGCCGGCGCGGTACGCCTTGAGCTTGGGCGACTCCTCGAAAATGATGTACTGGTGCTCGACCGGGATCGCCGGCACGTTGAGCCCGAACATCTGCCCGGTCTGCCGCGCGTAGTTGCCGGTGGCGCAGACCACGTGCTCGGCGATGATGTCGCCTTTGTTGGTGGTAACACGCCATTCACCCGCCGGCGTGCGCGCGACGCCGGTGACTTCGGTACGCTCATTGATTTCGGCGCCGGCGGCGCGGGCGCCTTTGCGCAGGGCCATGGTGAGGTCGGCCGGCGCGATGTGCCCGTCGTCCGGATGGTAAAGCGCGCCGACGATCTTCGCGGTTTCCTTGCCGTCGCCGAGGTTGACCAGCGGCCAGAGCTTCGCGACCTGCTCGGGCGTGATGACCTCGAAGGGCACGCCGATGGTGTTGGCGGTGCCGCAATACTTGTAGTATTCGTCCATGCGCTGCGGACTGGTCGCGAGGCGCAGGTTACCCGTTACATGAAAACTCACGTCCTGTCCGGTCTCGGCCTGGAGTCGCTTGTAGAGGTCGACCGAGTACTTATGGAGCTGCCCGACGGTGTAGCTCATGTTGAACAGCGGCAGCAGCCCGGCCGCGTGCCAGGTAGACCCGGCGGTGAGCTCGGAACGCTCCAGCAGCATCAC
>JANYHD010000041.1 GCA_025359205.1 Gammaproteobacteria bacterium | reverse complement strand
CTGTGGCTGGCGCTATTCCCTGCGGCCCTGGCGGTGGTAGGCGTGATCTACGCCACGCTCGGCCAGTGGACCATCAGTTTGTGGTTCGCCGCGGGATTTGCGGCGGCAATCGCGATACTGGCCCTGTGCGGCTGGTTGTTGGTGCGCCTCGCGGGCCGGGCGCGGCGCGGCGCGGGCATGGCGCTGCGGCATGGCCTCGCCAACCTGGCCAGGCGGCGCGGCGGCAGCGTCGCGCAGATCGTCGCCTTCGGCTTGGGAGTGATGTTGCTGCTGGTGCTGACGATCCTGCGGCGCGACCTGCTGCACGACTGGCGCACCAGCCTGCCTGCGGGCGCACCGAACTATTTCTTCGTCAATATTCCGACCGGCCAGCGCGATGATTTTCGTGTGGCATTGGTCGCCGCCGGGGCGAAGACCGAACGCTTCCTGCCGATGGTGCGCGGGCGGCTGCTGGCGATCAACGGTGCGGCCATCGACAAGGGACCGAAGCGTAGCGGCATGGCCGAGCGCGAACAGAACCTCACGTGGTCGACTGAGCTGGGTGACGACAACCGGATCGTCGCCGGTCGATGGTGGGGCGCTGCGGATGCGGGCAAGCCACTGGTGTCGCTCGCGAGCGAGTTCCAGGAATCACTGGGCCTGAAGCTCGGCGACCGTCTCGCCTTCGATGTGGCGGGCGAGCGCCTCGAGGTCACGGTGACGAGCTTTCGCAAGGTGAAGTGGGACAGCTTCCGGCCGAATTTCTTCATCATGTTTCCGCCCGGGCTGCTCGAGGGCGCGGCCGGCAGTTACATGACCAGCGCCGCCTACGAGCCGCGCAGTCCCGGAGCGCTCACCGATCTGGTGCGGCGATTCCCGAGCGTTTCGATCTTCAACGTGGGTGACTTGCTGGCGCAGGTGCGCGCCGTGATCGACAAGGCGGTCACCGCGGTGCAGAGCGTGTTCGCGTTCACGTTGCTGGCGGGCCTGACGGTGCTGCTCGCGGCGGTGCAGGCGAGCCGGGACGAGCGGCGCTACGAGACCGCGATCCTGCGGGTGCTGGGTGCAGGACGGAGCCTGCTCACGCGCAGCGCGCTCGCGGAATTCGCGGCGCTGGGACTGCTGGCCGGCGTGCTCGCCGCCAGCGGCGCCGCGCTCGGCGGATGGCTGCTGGCGCGACAACTGGACCTGCACTATCGTTCCAACATGATGTTGTGGGCAACGGGCGTGCTGGGCACGATGCTGATCGTGGCTTCAAGCGGCTGGCTCGCGACGCGGCCGGCGCTCAATCAGCCGCCGCGCACGATCCTGAACTAGAACTTGGGGGCGGCTCCGATGGAAAAGCGCAGCGATCGACTCCTCGACCGCATTTCGTTCGGCGGGATGCTTGCGCTGTTCGTGCTGGTCTCCGCGGCCATCGCGGCGGCGCAACCGGAAGCCTTGAGCGACACGGATCGAAAGAGCGCTTACCAGATGCTGGCTGGCGCGCGCAAGGCGATCGAAGCCAACTACTACGACGCAACGTTCAAGGGCCACGATCTGGCCGCGCTGGCGGGCGTCGCCGAGGGACGCATCGGCAAGGCCGGCACAATCGGCGAGGCCTTGGCGGCCATCGCACAGTTCGAACTGGAACTGGATGACCTGCACACCACGTTTTCGCCGCCGTGGCTGTCGGTCTCGTCAGACTACGGTTGGAAGATGGGCATCGTGCGCGACAAGTGCTACGTGATCGCACTGGATCCGGACAGCGATGCGGCCCACCAGGGCGTGGCCATTGGCGATCAGGTCAAGTCTGTCAACGGTTTCGTCCCGACGCGCACCAACCTGTGGCGGCTCGACTACCTGTTTAACGAACTGCATCCGCTGCCCGGCCTGCATGTGGAGCTCGTCTCGCCCACGAACCAGGTGCGCACGCTGGACCTGGCCGCGAAGGTGCATTCGCGGCACGCCGTGCAGGACCTGTCGAGGACGTCCAGTGGCTTTGACCGGGGGCGTTTCGAGCTGGAGATCGAGAAGGACTGGATGCAGATCAAGCCCGTGACGGTGCGCAGCACGCCGGACGTGTTGCTGGTGCGCATGCCTTCGTTCCTGCTCACAGCCGGTGATGTGCGGAGGCAGTTTCGCGACATGCGCGATCGGGCGGCGCTGATACTCGATCTGCGCGGCAACGGTGGTGGAGCGGAAGAGGCGCTGAACGAGCTGCTGGGTGAACTGTATGGCGACGACTTCGTACTGGCCACGCGCCAGAAGCGCGGTGGCAGCTCCACCTGGACGGTCAAGGGCGCGGGCCGGAACGCCTTTACCGGGCGCGTGCTGGTGCTGGTGGATGGGCAGTCGGCCTCGGCGTCCGAGCTGTTTGCGCGCGCGCTGCAACTTACCGATCGCGGCACCGTGATCGGCGACCAGACGGCGGGCGCGGTGATGGAGGCCACGCTCATGCCTGTGATCATCCCCAATGGTGAAAACGTGATTGTCTGCGGAACCTCGGTCACCGTCGCCGACATCGTGATGTCCGACGGCGGGCGGCTCGAAAAAGTGGGCGTAACGCCGGATTTCGTAGTGCTGCCGAGCGCCGAGGACCTGAACGCCGGCCGCGATCCGGCGCTGGCGCAGGCGTTCAAGTTCGTGGGGCATCCCATGGACGCGGCCGCCGCCGCCAGGCTCTACACCAATCGTTGATCAGTGGGCGATGCCGACGGTGATCCAGGCCTGGGCGATGGCGTCGCCGTGCAGCGTGAGGCCTTCGATCGCGAACTCGTAGGTACCGGGTCCCAACGCCGTGCTGTTCAGCGACAGGCGCAGGTCACCGTTGGAATCGCGCAGCATGTAGTGGAACACCGCCACGCGTCCCTGGTCCTGGCGATCGAGCGTGACGCGGAACGCAGTGAACTTCGACCAGGACATGTCAATCTTCAAGTCGGCCATCTGTGCCGCACCATTGCCGCCCAGCGTCACCGCGGCGCGGCGCGAGGGCGCGGTGCGGCTCGGCACCAGCTTGACGGTGCGCGTGCTGGTCGCGGCCTCGAGTGGCTGCTCGGCGACGGTCTGCTGGAGCGAGGCGATGGTGGCGTCGCGGCCAGCGAGCTTGCCCCAGCTGACCGCTGCGGCGATGGCTGCGACCAGTGCGAGCACGACTGTAGCGATCATTACCGGCAACTGCTCCCACCACTTGCGCGCCGGTGCTTCCCACGGCGCAGCGATGCCGCCCGCCTCGAGCAAGCGCAGGCCAGAGTGCACGCGCTCGGCCAGACCGATTTCGTCGATCAGCTCGGGGTGTTCGCGGCAGTAGCGTTCGAAATCCTGCGCACCGCGAATCGGCAGGCGGCCGGAAAGATAGCGCTCGGGTATCTGGTTGCGCAGGATGAATTCGCGATCCATCGGCATCGACTGCGGCACCGCCGGCATGGCGTGGGGCGCAGTTGCCGCGGTCGAATGCGCAGCGGCCGGAAGCGCATCGCTGCCCGGCGGGGGCGTGACGAGGGGCGCGGTACGCATCTTAGGTAGGATATGTCATTGGGACCTGTCCAGGCACCATGGTGCTCCCGGGGTTCCTTCCGCGCATGGGTGGTGGTCACAGTTCGGCGCAAGGGTGGCACTGATGCGAACTGCGTCGCACTTTTGGGCCGCTGATGGGTCAAAATCCGGCCACTTCCATGGTGGCGAAAATGGAGCGCAGCTGATGAATTTCCGGAAGATATCGCGGATCGCCGGGCTCGGCACGCTCGGGTGCCTGGCTGCTGGCGCCCTGTGCGCGGCCCAGCCCGATGAGTCGGCACTGACGATCTACAGTTCACAGCAGCCGGGCGCTATTCCGGCCGACTTCTACCGTCCGGTGCCCGGCGGCGAGGTGCCCCCGGCCGCTTCGGTTCCAGGCTACGCCATGGTGCGTCAGGACCGCGACGTGCAGCTTGCGGCCGGCCGATCGGCCCTGCGCTTCAGCGACGTGGCCGGGCTCATAGATCCGACCACGGTCACCTTCACCGTGCCGGCGGAGCCGGGCGTGCGCGCGCTCGAGCAGAATTTCCAGTTCGATCTCGTCAGCACCCAAAAGCTGCTGCTGCGCTATCTCGACCGCGAGATCACGGTCGAACGCAGCGTCGGCAACCAGATCTCGACCGTCACGGGCACGTTGCTTTCCGCTGGCGACGGCCTCGTGTTGCGCAGCGCCGATGGCAGCGTACACGCGCTGAACGGCTACTCGGCGGTGAAATTCCCGGATCTTCCGGGCGGCCTGATCACGCAACCAACGCTGGTGTGGGAGCTGTATTCGCCGCTGGCCGGCGCGCAGCGAGCGCGCGTCACCTACCAGACAGGTGGCATCACCTGGTGGGCCGATTACAACGTTGTGTTCAATGAAGGACGCAATCCCAATGAGGGCCTGTTGGACCTGTCGGCCTGGGTCAGTGTGATCAACCAGTCGGGCGCCACGTACAAGGACGCACGGCTCAAGCTGGTGGCGGGCGATGTCAATCGCGTGCCGCCAAAGGTCAGCTCGCGCGATCGCATGACGCTTTCGGCAATGGCAGTGGCCGCGCCACCTCCCGGCTTCGCCGAGAAGGCTTTCGACGAATTCCACCTGTATACGCTCGGTCGCACGACCACGCTGCCGAACAACTCCACCAAGCAGATCGAGCTGTTCGATCGCGCGAAGCAGATTCCCGCGCACCGGCTCCTGATCTACGACGCACTGGGTTCGCCGATCTTCGGTTCGCCCTATATGGAGCGCAATCCCGGCTTTTCCGACAACACCAAGGTCGAGAGCTTCCTCGAGTTCCGCAATGACGCCGCCTCGGGCCTGGGCATGCCGCTGCCGGCCGGGCGGGTGCGCGTCTCACGCCTCGACAACGCCGACGGGAGCCTCGAATTCGTCGGCGAAGACGCCATCGACCACACGCCCAGGGATGAGACGGTGCGATTGAAGCTGGGCAACGCCTTCGACGTGGTTGGCAAGCGCCGTCAGGTGGACTACAAGATCGATACCAAGGCCCGCTGGATTGAGGAGGAAATCGAGATTACGCTCCGCAATCACAAGGCGCAGGCCGTGGAAGTGCAGGTGCGTGAGCCGATGTACCGCTGGTCCAACTGGAAAGTGCTGGAGCACTCGCAGGACTACGAGAAGGACAGCGCGCAACTCATCCATTTCACCGCCACGGTGCCGAAAGACGGCACGACCGTGATTCGCTATCGGGTGCACTACAGCTGGTAAATGCATGGCAGCCGGTGACGACAAGCCTGGAAACAAGCCGCCGCAGGGCCCGCGCGACGGCGGCGCGCGCGACGGTGTGCGCCATGATTCGCGCGGCAACGCGGTGTGGCAGTGGGCGGTCGACACGGGCAAGCACGCGATCGATTCCACTTCGCGGTTGCTGAAACGCCTCGAGGTGCCCGGGCTCCGCCTCGAGGACGACGCCACGGCGCCAGCTGCGAAGCCCGGCGCGGGC
>JANYHD010000036.1 GCA_025359205.1 Gammaproteobacteria bacterium | reverse complement strand
GGCATCGCACCCCAGCCACCCAAGCTGCCCGATGCCGCCTGGATCAATCCACCTAAAAAGGAACCTGCTCAACCCACCATCACCCTCACTTGCTCTCTAAACTCATGAACCCAGTTGTTCCAAGCTCATTGACACGCTCCGACCGGGCAGGCGGTTGATGATCTCAGCGATATGCTTTCCGGCGAAGGTGGATGGCGTCGGGGCAAGAGCGCCCTGCGAAAAAGCGGCTCCCGGCGCTGCGAGTAGCAGAACGAGTGTCAATGTGCGAATCATGGCCGTCCCCTTGATTTTATATTTGAGTCTCGCCCGAACCTTCAGCCGCGCACTACGAACGCGCGACGAAGCTTGTCGTCTGTCTGCAGCACGGTCGGGATCCTAGTACGCTCACGAGCAGCATACTAGTGACTTGTTTTACATAATGATGCTGAAGCGATGGAGTCGCCTGAACGCTGGCGCGCAACAAACCTATCCTTATCGGCGAGCAATTCGTCTTCAACTACTGATCAGTGCAACTGGCCACTACTCAAGATTTTCGAAAAGCTGGGCTACTGCCGGTTTCACAGGCACCTGGTTAAGGTGCGTGGACTTCCTGTGGTCAATCTTTCGCGCCTGCTTACATGCCTGGGGACAAGCGGAACCTAAAGGGGCTGTCACGAAACGCGTTGGCACCGCAAGACACACCACCCGGTAGAAAATTAAATGTTCGGCCCTTGAAGGGACGGCATGGGTCAGGTTTGCAGCGAGACCGCACCCGGGTAAGCCGGTGGGTAACTCAGCGCAGGCGAGACCGTAAGTCGCTGTGTTGAAAGACAAAAAGCTAACGAGAAGTGTCCTCTCCTGGGCACCAATAAAAACTCTTTAAAAACAATAGGCTAAAGAGACTACTGCCACATAAAATTGAACCTTGGAGCCCCGGCATTTTGGGCGCCCGCGGCGCCGATCTTCCAGCTCGCTCTGATGAATCGCGGGCCGCTCGGGCAGCGGACACCCAACTTGCCCTCCAGTCCTGC
This sequence comes from Gammaproteobacteria bacterium, assembly GCA_025359205.1. GTDB lineage: Bacteria > Pseudomonadota > Gammaproteobacteria > Steroidobacterales > Steroidobacteraceae > FEN-1191. The sequence continues at coordinate 72,862 of JANYHD010000036.1, read as the reverse complement.
TTCGAAATTGCTGAAGCCGCCAAGCTTACCGACTTCGCTGACACCATGGGAGCAACCGACCGAAGCCGAAGTTGCGGGTCAGGCGACTCATCGATGGCGCGATCAGTTGAATAATTCGCGCGACCGCCGGAGTGAGAACAACGACGGACGCCAGCATCATCAGTCGTTTATGGATCTCTACCCTGGCCAGATTCGTAATGCCAAACCCCAACAGGGCGGTAACCAGCAACGGAAGACTTAACAGCGTAGCGACGAACTCTCGCGGCGATGGTCCTCCTTTCAAGCGCCGGATCGTCGGCTTCTGGGCCGGGATCGGGCGGTCAGAGCCCACCATGCCGAAGCCAGATCCCCGGCCAGGATGGCAACTCGCGACTTGACCAATAGCGCGGTGCCTAGACGGACAGGATCTCAGCCCGGTGGCCATGGGCGCGTGCCAGTTTGCCATCACAGCTCAGGAGTGGCGCATCCAGGGCTTCAGCCAGCGCAACGTAGGCGGCATCGTAGGCAGACAGGGCGTCCCGCAGTTGCCAGAGGCGTGCAACCAGGTCTTGATGGCTGTGCCGTTCAATACTCAAGTGACTGAAGTCTGCGAGGGCCTGTTCCGCCCTGCGCGCGGGCATCGCTTTGCTATGCGTCAAACGCCGCAAGGTCTGCGTCACTTCGACGTCGATGAGATGGGGCGCGTGGAGTCGTTGTTGCGGCGCCAGGGCCCGATCGGCCACCCGCACGCCCTTGTCGGTCTGCAGCAGGAGCTCCAGCACCGCCGAAGCATCGATGACAATCAACGACTGTCGCGCTCCGCGCGCAACGCATCAGTCGGCGAAATGCTCCCGCGGTAAGGATCCCGTTGGCTCAATCGCTCGCGCATCTCCTCCGGCGTGGGTTGCTCGGCGAGCTTCCGCACTTCGCGAATCAGGTAATCGGACAGCGGCAGGCCCGACAGCGCTGCACGCGCCTTCAACCGGCGATGGAGGGCCTCGGGAACGTGGCGCAGCTGGATCATCTTCGACATGTGCTTAGAGTACTTGCATGTTCTCCACATGTCAAAGGCTCGCCGTGGCCTGGGCATACAACTCCAGCTCCTGCCCCATGCGGCGGAACGGACGGATCGCCTGGCACTGGCGCGGCGCAAGCGGGCAGTTACGAACGCCGCTGGCTGTTGCGAGCGCCATTGGGACTACAGTGCCATCCGTCCGGCCACGAATCTCGCTGACAGCTGGCCAGCGGGGTCCATGGTACTGGCCTGCAGGGCATGTTAAACTGGGCGGATTGCATTTGGGGCGGATCAATACGGTCGCGTTCAATCCGATAGTGGAACGGCGCACCCTGCCATTCTGATCCCATAGCGACCCAGAAAACTCGATTCAGCCCTGCCCGGAAACCGCACGGATATTCGCCATGCCCCGCACCACCCCGCTAGCCGACATACGCAACATCGGCATCATCGCCCACGTTGACGCCGGCAAGACCACCACTACCGAGCGCATCCTTTATTACACGGGGCGCAAGCACACGATCGTGGACATCCACGACACCAAGGACCTGAAGACCTCGACGACGACCGACTACCTCGAGCAGGAAAAGAAGCGCGGCATCACCATCCAGAGCGCGGCCGTGTCCGCGTTCTGGCGCGACAAGAAGATCAACCTGATCGACACGCCGGGGCACGTCGATTTCACCATCGAGGTCAACCGCTCGCTCCGTGTGCTGGACGGTGCGGTCGTGGTGTTCGATGGCGTCGCCGGCGTCGAACCGCAGTCGGAGACCAACTGGCGCCTCGCCAACAACTACAACGTGCCGCGCATGTGCTACGTCAACAAGATGGATCGGAGCGGCGCCAATTTCATGCGCTGCGTGGACATGATCAGGAAGCGCCTGGGCGCCCGCCCGCTGATCTGCCAGCTGCCGATCGGCTCTGAGGACAATTTCAAGGGCATGATCGACCTGGTCGAGATGAAGGCCCTGGTGTGGGATTCGGATGACAAGGACGCCGAGTGGCAGACGCTGGAAGTCACGCCGGACCTGGCCGACAAGCTGGGCATCACGATCCCGACCGACCGCAAGATCCTCGCGGATGCGGAGAAGTACCGCACCGAGCTGGTCGACACCTGCCTCGAGCAGGACGACGCGGCGATGGAAGCGCACCTGCTCAATGGCGCGATGCCCTCGACCGACACGCTCCGTCAGTGCCTGCGCAAGGGCACGATCACCTCGGCGTTCACGATTGTGCTGTGCGGTTCCTCATACAAGAACAAGGGCGTACAGCAGGTGCTGGACGCCGTGGTCGACTACCTGCCGGCACCGACTGACGTGGCTTCCATCAAGACCGTCGATGCCGACGGCCATCCGATCGGCGAGCGCAAGTGCTCTGACGACGAGCCGTTCGCGGCGCTGGCGTTCAAGGTCATCAACGACGTGTACGGCGCCTTGACCTTCATCCGCGTGTATTCAGGCGTGCTCACCAAAGGTGCGTCGGTGGAGAACACGACGCGCGGCAAACGCGAAAAAATCGGCCGCATGGTCGAGATGTTCGCCAAGGACGCCAATCCGATCGAAGAGGCCCGCGCCGGCGACATCGTCGCGCTGGTGTCGCTCGCCGAGACCGACACCGGCGACACGCTGTGCGACGCGGCCCATCCGGTGGTGCTCGAGCGCATGCGCTTCCCGGATCCGGTCATCAGCGTTTCGGTCAAGGCCAAGAACAAGGGCGAGGCGGATAAATTCGGCAATGCGCTCGGCAAGATGGTGCGCGCCGATCCGTCACTGCATCTCGAGACTGACCGCGAGACCAACGAGACGATCCTGCGCGGCATGGGCGAGCTGCACCTGGAGGTCACGCTCGATCGCATGCGCACCGAATTTGGCGTCGAGGGCATCATGGGCGAGCCGCAGGTCGCCTACCGTGAGACCTTCACGAAGAAGCTGACCGAGCAGTACACGCACAAGAAGCAGACCGGCGGCTCCGGCCAGTTCGCTGAAGTGTGGATCACGTTTGAGCCGCTGGCACGCGGCGCCGGCTTCGAGTTCGTCGATGCGACCAAGGGCGGCTCGGTGCCGCGCGAGTTCGTGCCGGCGGTCGAGAAGGGCCTGAAAATGCAGAAGGAAGACGGCGTGCTCGCGCACTTCCCGACCGTGGATTTCCGCGCCACGCTCATCGACGGCAGCTACCACGACGTCGATTCCAACGCGCTCACCTTCGAGATTGCCGCCAAGGCCTGTTTCCGCGAAGCGATCCGCAAGGCCGGGCCGATCCTGCTCGAGCCGGTCATGAGAGTGGAGACCGTGACTCCAGGCGATTACCTGGGCGATGTGATCGGTGATATCAACCGCCGCCGTGGCGCCATCGAGGAACAGCTCGATCGCGGCACCAACATCGCCGTGGTCGCGCCGGTGCCGCTGTCAGAAATGTTCGGCTACATTGGCCAGCTGCGCAGCATGACCAGCGGCCGCGCCTCGTACACGATGGAGTTTTCGCACTACGACCCGGTGCCGCGCCAGGTCGCCGAGGAAGTGATCGAGCAGGTTGCCAAGGCCAAGGCGGCTGCCTCGGCCTAGGTGCGGACCGAGGCTCACACTACAGCCTCGGCTATTGCGCCCGCTGCCGGTTCAGGCGGCGGAAGCCAGCCGCCCGCTGCGATAGTCCGCGACCGCCTGTTCGATCTCCTCGCGCGTGTTCATGACGAAGGGGCCGTACTGCACCACCGGCTCGCGCAGCGGCTTCGCGGCCAGCAGCAGGAATCGCACGCCGCCCGCGTCGGCCTGCACGCGCATCTCGTCGCCGTCCGACAGCACGCCGGCCGCCCGGTGCGGCAGCGGCTTGGCCGCGCCCTCGGCGCCGATCGCCGCGTTGCCCTCATAAAGATAGAGGAAGGCGTTGTGCCCCGCAGGGAGGGGCGCATTGAACACCGCGCCTGCGGGCAGGCGCACATCCAGGTACGTGGGATCGGTGCTCAGCTGCGCGCCTCCGCCTTTGATGGGCCCATTCACGGGCCCCGCCGTCGATGCGCCATCCAGCTGCAGCGTGCCGGCAATGACTTTCACTTCGCCACCGCCCGCGAGCTTCACGACCGGGATATCACGCGCAGGAATGTCGCGATAAGCCGCGGGTTTCATTTTTTCCTTCGCCGGCAGGTTGAGCCAGAGCTGGAAGCCGCGCATGCGGCCCTCGCTCTGCAGCGGCATCTCCGAGTGAATGATGCCGCGCGCGGCCGTCATCCACTGCACGTCGCCGGGACCCAGGTCGCCGCGATTGCCGAGGTGATCCTCATGGCGCATGTGCCCATCAAGCATGTAGGTCACGGTCTCGAAGCCGCGGTGCGGATGCGCCGGGAACCCGGCGAGATAGTCGTCCGGATTGTCGGAATAGAATTCGTCGAGCATCAGGAACGGATCCACGTGCACGCCGCGCTGGCTGCCGAGGCTCCGGCGCAGCTTCACGCCGGCGCCATCAGCGGTCGGGATCGACTCGATGACCTGAGCCAGGGTACGCGTAGTCATGACAACTCTCCTTACATCCTCGTCTGAAAACTAAAGCCCTCAAGCGGCCAGCTGCTCGATCTCGGCCGAGGCCCGCGCCAGGCCGGCTTCCTTGCTTTGGGCACTCATGGCCAGACCCTCGGCGTAGACAAAGGTCACATCGCTGACGCCGAGGAAGCGCAGGAAGTCGCGCACGTAGCTGGTCTGCGTGTCCAGGGGAGTGCCAGCATAAACGCCTCCGCGGGCCGCGAACACATAGGCCTTCTTGCCCGTCAGCTGGCCCACCGGACCCTGCTCCGTGTATTTGAAAGTCACGCCGGCGCGGGCCACGTGGTCGAAGTAGGCCTTGAGCTGCGAAGGCACGCCAAAGTTGTACATGGGAAGACCCAGTACGATCACGTCGGCCTGCTTCAGCTCATCGATCAGCTGATCGGAATACGCCACCACCGCTTTCTGAGCGGCGTTGCGCTCTTCGGGCTTGCTGATGAAGGCGCTGAAGCGCTCCGCGTCGAGGTGCGGCACAGGCTCGGCCGCGGCAACGTCGCGCACGCGCACCTCAACGTCAGGATGGCTGTTGCGGTAGGCCGCGACAAACTGCCGTGCCAACTGGCTGGACTGGCCATTGCCGTTGTTGATGCTGGTGTTGATCTGTAGCAGGGTCGTCATCGCATATCTCCTGAAGCTGGGTGAGTCGCTCGGTTCCGATGTGTCCATTTAGCTATTGATTAAATAGATAAAAAAGCAGAATATTCAGCGCCTATCTATCTAATTATTAGATTAATGGCCAGTCACCCACGCATTTCCCTGGAACAATGGCGATCTCTGCTGGCCGTGGTCGATGCCGGCGGGTATGCCCAGGCCGCCCTGGCCCTGCGCAAGAGCCAGTCCAGCGTGACTTACGCGGTGCAGAAGCTGGAGACGCTGCTCGGCGTAAAGGCCTTCAAGGTGGTGGGACGCAAGGCGCGACTGACGCCGGGCGGCGAGGTGCTGTATCGACGCGCCAAGGCGCTGCTGGAAGAAGCCAGCGCACTCGAAGGGGCCGCGGGGAGCCTGGCGGCCGGCTGGGAATCAGAGCTGCGCCTCGCGGTCGAGATCATTTTCCCAACCTGGCTGCTGTTGGAGTGCTTCGCACGCTTCGGCGCTGAGCAGCCGCAGATTCGCATCGAACTGTACGAGAGCGTGATCAGCGGTACGGAAGAAGCCTTACTCCAGCGGCGGGTGGATCTCGCCATCTGTTCGCAGGTTCCGCCTGGTTTCGCGGGCGAAGCGCTGATGCGATTGCGCTTCATCCCAGTGGCCCATCCGGACCATGCCCTACACCAGCTCGGGCGCGAGCTCACGCTCCAGGATCTGCGGCAGCACCGCCACCTGATCATTCGCGATACCGGCAGCCAGCGCCGCAGTGGCAGTTGGGTCGGAGCCGAGCAAAGCTGGACCGTCAGCCAGAAAGCCACTTCGATCCGCGCCGCCAGCACCGGCAGCGGCTTCGCCTGGTACGCCGAGGATACGATCCGTGCTGAACTGGATCGCGGCGAACTCAAGCCGCTGCCGATGCGCGAGGGCGGTGAACGCTGGGGCGAGCTCTACCTCGTGTACGCCGACCGCGATTACGCTGGCCCGGGCGCACTGCGACTGGCGCAGCTCATCCGCGAGCGGGTGGCCGAACAATGCCTCCGGCTCAAGCAGGCTTCGGACGGGGCAACGCAATCGTCATAAACAAATGCGCCCAATTGAGCTCGCCAATACGCACAATCGGGTTCGGGTCATGGTCGCGGGAAAGGCGTAGACATTGAACTGGCTCAATACCCTGGCTGGGTTTGGCGTGGGCATCATGGTGGGCATCACCGGCGTGGGTGGCGGCTCGTTGATGACGCCGATACTGGTGTTGCTGTTCGGGGTCGCGCCCGCTTCGGCCATCGGCACGGACCTCTGGTTCGCCGCGGTCACGAAGTCCGTGGGCGGAGCAATCCACCATCGGCTCGGCAGCGTCGACTGGCAGGTGCTGCGCCGCATGTGGCTGGGGAGCCTCCCCGCCGCAGTGCTGACGCTGCTGTGGATGCACTCTTCCGGCATCGCGCAGAGCAAGCCACGCGTGCTGCTGATCGCGCTGGGCGGTGTGCTGCTGCTGACCTCGGTGGCGATGCTGTACATGGGGCGCACGCATGCCTTTGCGCAGCGGCTGCGTACCACTTCGCCGGACCGATTCCTGTTCCTGCAGCCGATATTGACCGTGCTCGCCGGTGCGCTGCTGGGGTTCCTGGTGACGTTGACCTCGGTCAGCGCCGGCGCACTGGGGACGGCGCTGCTGCTCTACATCTATCCGTTCCGCATGAAGGCGGCGCGCATGGTCGGCACCGATATTGTCCATGCCATTCCGCTCACGCTTGTGGCGGGCACCGGCTACCTGCTGATGGGCAACGTGAATTTCGTGCTGCTGGGCAATTTGCTGCTGGGTTCCATTCCCGGCATCGTGGTCGGCTCGTTGCTCGCCAGCAAGGCGCGCGAAGGCGCGCTGCGTACGGCCATCGCCATCCTGCTGGTGCTGGTGGGCATCAAGCTCGTCATGACCTGAGGCGCTGTCCGGACTGGCACACGCACTTGACGCGGGTGCCACCCGGGCGCCTGGGCCGGATCTCGATCGTTCCACCGATCATGCGCGCCCGGTATTTCATGATCTTGAGGCCCATGCCGCGGCTGTGAGCGCGGCCCTCGGCAAAGCCCACGCCATCATCGCTGACCGCCAGTTCGAGCTGGCCGGTGCGTTCGCGCAGCGTGACCAGCACGCTGCCCGCCCGCCCGTGCCTGATCGAGTTGCTGATGGCCTCCTGCGTGATGCGATAGAGGTGGTTGGCCGTGTTGTCGCTGATCTGCAGGTCCGCCGGGACGGTGCGGCGGAAGCGCACTTGCACGCCGTAGGCGGCGCGCGAGCGGCTGGCGAGTTCCTCGAGTGCCGAGCCGAGTCCGCCTTGGTCAATCGAGACCGGCGCCAGTCCCCTGGCCATGGCGCGCGTGCTCTCGATCGCGTGATTGACGAGCGAAACGATGCCGTCGATCTGCGGCACCGCGGCCGGCGCCTCGCGCCCCAGGTGCGTAGCCACCGTGCGCAGCATCAGTGCGACACCGGTCAGCTCCTGGCCCAGGCCATCATGCAGGTCGGTGCCCAGGCGGTGGCGTTCGCGATTGGCGATGTCCAGCACCTCGCGCTCCAGTTGCTTGCGCTCCGACACGTCCTGCAGCACCAGCAGCCATTTCTGGCCGATCGCCAGGCCAATGGCCTCGGCAATCATCTCAGCCGTGAACTCACTCCCATCCGCCCGGCGGAACAGCACGTCGCTCCGGTTGGAGCGCCCCGCAAAACGCTGCATCAGCCGCTCGACGTCGGGCGGCTCGACGCCTTCGGGCGCACCATTGCTCAGGAGGCTCAGCATCGACATGCCGCTGTGCTGGCCCGGCTCCCGTCCGAACATGCGATCAAAGGCCGGGTTGGTCAGTTCGATGCGTCCCGCCGGATCGATGAGCACCACTCCCTCAGTCATCGTATCGAGGATCTTGGCCTGCGTACGCAACTGCTCCTCAGCGTGGCGGCGCTGGTCGACGTCAATGCAGGCGCCAACCACGCGCTTGGCGCGTCCATCCGCATCGCGTTCGACCACGCGCGCGCGCACCTGCAGCCAGCGGTATTCCTGGTGCGTCGACAAGAAGCGATATTCGGTCTCGACCGATCCACATCCTGCGGCCACGACCACTTCGACATCATCGATGAGCCGCTGCCGGTCCTCCGGATGCACGACTTCCAGCAGGTGCGCCATCGTGGTGTGATCCGCCGCCGCCTTGATGCCCTTGCGCCTGGGCCAGTCGGACAGCCACACGAGCGAATCGGTGCCGACCTGCCAGTCCCACAAGCCGATATCGGAACCGCCGACCGCTGCTTCCAGCCGCGCCTCACTCTCACGCAGCGTATTCTCCATGCGCTTGCGCGCATCGATGTCCAGCGAGACACCGACCACCTTGAGCGGCGCGCCGCTGGCGCTGCGTTCGACCACGCGCGCCCGATCCAGCATCCAGCGGTACTCCCCGTTGGGCAGCCGCATGCGAAATTCGTTTTCGGAGAAGCCGGCTGGGTCGGTCGCATCGAAGGCGATGACCCGGCTGAGCTTCGCCACGTCATCGGGATGTACGTTGCTCAGCCAGCTTTCGACGCGCACACGCGCTTGCTCTTCCGAAAGCTCGTAGCCCACGGTCCGGTGCCAGTGCGTATTGCCCCGCAGCGTGTCGCTCGGCACGTCGTACTCCCACATCGGCAGCCGGGCCGCTCCGACGGTGAGCGAGTACAAGTCTTCGGCCTTGCGCAGCGCGGCCGCGGTCGAGCGCATTTCATCCACGTCGATGCACACACCGACGTAGTTCAGCGGCGCGCCATCGCTGGCGCGCGCCGTCACCTTGCCGCGCTCGTGTATCCACCGCCAGCGGCTATCCTGCGCGCGGATCCGGTAATCCACCGAGTAATGGTCGTTGCCAGATTGCAGGCAGGGTGCGTCGGAAGTGTCGTAGCGGCCGAGGTCATCGGGATGAATCAGGCCGCGCCATGAAACCATCGCGTCCGTGCCCAGATGCGGGTCGACATCAAAGCGCTCGGACCAGGCGTCGAACCAGCGGCAGCTCCCGTCGGCGAAATATTCCCACAATCCGATCTCCGTACCCCAGACGGCTGCACCCAGCCGGGCTTCGCTCGCGCGCAGCCGCTCGCTGTCGCGATGGCGCTGGATCACGAAGGCTGCCAGCAGGGCCGCGAACTGGATAAGCTCGACCTCCTGGCTCGATGGCTTGCGCGGTGTGCGGTAGTAGATTGCGAGTGTGGCCAGCAGGACGTCGTCGGCATCGAACACCGGCATCGACCAGCAGGCACGCAAGCCGTGCGCCACGGCGACCTTCGCGTAACCCTCCCAGAGCGGGGATTGCTCGACATCCTCGACGATGACCAGCTCGCGCCGCGCCGCCGCCGTGCCGCAGGATCCGGTCCCGTCGACGATAGGCACCGATTCGATAGCGCTGACATAGCCGGCCTGCAGGCTGGGAGCGGCCGCGGGATGGAGCAGCTTGCCCGCAGGATCGACGAGCATCACGCTGCACAGCATGCCGTCGGCCCAGGTCTCGACGTACTTGGCCAGGCCCTCGAGCAGCACGTTAAGTGGCGCGGCCGTCCCGAGCAGCGCCAGCAATCGGATCTGCGCACCGAGCGAATGCGGCGCCATCGCAGACTTGGGCGCACGCTCCACGATCGCGTCGACCGAGGCGGACCAGGCGGCCGATGCTTTCGAGTGCTTCCGCAATCCTGCCATTGGCGGGCTCTAGTGTGGTGCCGTCAGGCCGTGCTGCACGGCGAACTTGATCAGCCCCGCCAGCTGGTTGACCCGCAGCTTGTGCATCAGCCGGCTGCGGTAACTGTCGATGGTCTTCGGCGACAGGTGCAGCAGGGCGCCGATCTTCGTGCTCGAATAGCCGTCCACGACCAGCTGCAACACTTCCCGCTCGCGCTTGCTGAGGCTATCGAGCATGGCAGTGCCGCCGCGCTCACCGATCCCATCGGCCACGATTTCCGCGACTTTGCGGCTCAGGTAGCGGCGCCCCTGCTCCATGGCGCGGACGGCATCGACAATCTCGACACTGGCGGATTCCTTGAGCAGGTACCCGCGCACGCCGGCCTCGAGCGCATCGAAAACGTATTGCGCGCCCGAGTGCATGGTCAGCATCACGATCGCCACGTCGGGGAGTCTGGCGCGGATCTGGCGCGCCGCATCGATGCCGTTCAGATCAGGCATGGAGATATCCATGACGACCACGCGTGGCGCAAGCCGCAGCACTTCTGCCACGGCCTCACGGCCATTTTCCGCCGTACCCACCACTTCGAAGCCCGCATTGGCGCGTAGCAGTGACACCAGTCCGTCCCGGACGATGGCATGGTCGTCAGCTACGAATACGGTAGTCGACATCTTTCCGGATATTACACCGACTGCGCCCGCCGACCGCATGCAAGAACTCCCTACACGACTAGACCAACGTTCCCGGCATAAACCACTTGCGCTGCTAACGAAACTTAGCAGGTGTCAACGCCTGCATTCCAACTCATTCAAGAAGTTAGCGCACCAAACCATGACCGCTGAGCGCGATGTGTGGCTTGACGGTGGCATTGTGTGGGCGGCTCCCAACGGGAGCCTGGCCGAAGAGGCCAGCCGGGATCTGACCCGGCGTGCGCTGGCGCTGGCCGCCGAGACCGAGAACTGGCGGATCCTGTTCGACTTCCGCCGCTCCAAACTGACGCACGACGTGCTGGCGCTCAATCGCCAGGCGGAACTGCTCAGCCAGCACGGCCTGCCCAGGATTGCGCGCACGGCGATGCTCTGCAGGCACCGCTCCACCGACTTCCAGTTCTGGGAACGGGTGCTGACCCTGCGTGGACTCTCGGCGGCGACCTTTACCGATGGGGAAGCCGCCATCGGCTGGCTGCGCGTCCAGGAGCAGCCCAACTCCGAATCGCCACCCGGTTCAGATGCCTTGTCACAACCGTCGACCCAACCCGTTGACCTGGATTCAATGAAGCGCCAGCTGCGCCAGTTCGCCGAGGAGCGCAAATTCGCCCCCCGCGCCCTCGTGCAGGCGGAGTTCCGGGACCTGGTCGCATTTCTGCATTCCCAGGCGAGTGACCTGGGCGTGGACTCCGCGCACGGCTCAACTGCGGCCGCCAGTTCGGGTGATGGCCGCCGGCAGCAGCGGAGCGGCGTGCCGGTGCAGGAAGTTCCGGTCCAGGATCACGTGCCGGGCAAAGGGCCCGTTGCTGACCAGTAAGCGCGCGGCCCGGCAGCGCCAGCGGCCGGGAGCTGAGGGCCCGCGCTGCGATACCGGCCTGCGACCGAAGCGCCGCATGATGCACGCTTCGTATTCCGCCAGTGCCGCCGCGCCCTCACCGCCGGCAGCGCGCGCGATGGCCTGGGCTGCCAGCAAGCCGGATTCAACCGCCGGCCGTATCCCCTCCCCGCTGAGATCGTAGGCCAGTCCGGCGGCATCGCCGATCAGCAAGGCCTGCTTGCCCCGCAAGGGACGGCGCGAAACACCGTACTGCAGGTAGGCATGACCCTTGAACCTGGGCGCGAGGCCCGCGGGTATGCGGCCACCCGCGCGCAGCCAGTCCCAGAATGAATGCACCGCCGCGCCCAACCGGTGGCTGTCCGTGCGCCCGAGGCCGACGTTGAGAAAGTTGCCCTTGCGCACGCACCAGCCGTAGCCTTCCAGGTCAGCGCAGAAGTACAACTCCGCCTGCAAGGCTTCCACGCGGCAACTGCGCAGTTGCTCGTCGTTCATTTCAATCTCGATTTCCTGCGCCGCGATCGCGTGTTCGTCCCGGCCGAGCTCGGCACCCAGCAGCTGCGCGACCGGACAGAAGTGACCGCCGGCCCCCACCAGATGACGGGCGCGGATCACATCGTTGATGAGCCACTCGCCGCCAGCAAATACGGCGGACTCCAGGGCTGCGCCGAGTCGCAGGCGCGCGCCGCTGCGGCGCAGGAGGTAATCGTCGAACTCGCAGCGGCGGATGCCGTAGCTGATCACCTGGCCGTAGCGCACCGCGACTGGGCGACCGCCGACGAGCCCACTGTTGAATCCGTGCAGCGGCTGCAAGACGCGGCTGCGTGCGTAGTCAGACAGGTCGAGCTGGAGCGAGGCGATGATCTGCGGTGTAACCCAGCCTGCGCAGACCTTGTCGCGCGGAAAGTGGCTCTGGTCCAGAACCGTGACCTCCAGGCCGTGGCGGCGGAGCTCGAGGGCGCAACTCGAACCTGCGGGCCCGCCGCCGACCACCACTACATCGCAGCGCTCCATGTTCAGTCCGGCCCGGCGCTATAGATATGCCCGCGCGTGAGCGGAACCTCGTTGCTGCGGCCCGGGGCCACCAGCACCTGGAACAACTGCAGGTCGCCCGACAGGAACGCAGCCTGCGTGCCCGCCAGGTACATGCGCCACATGCGCACAAAGCGCTCATCGAACATCCGGGCCACCTGGTCGCGGGAATTCTCGAAGGCCGCCAGCCAGCAGCCCGCGGTGCGGGCATAGTGGAGCCGCAGGTTCTCCGCGTCGAGCACCGACAGGCCCGCCGGCTCGAACACCTTCATCATTTGCGCCAGCGAGGGCGGACAGGCGCCCGGAAAAATATAGCGCTCCATCCAACGATTGAGCGGTTCAGGCGCGTCCCGGGCGACCGTGTGCACCAGGGCGCGTCCACCCGCTCGGAGCGAGCGGCGGATGATCCGACCGAGGCGCGTATAGTTGCCGATGCCGACATGCTCGAGCATGCCGATCGATGCGAACGCGTCGGCGCTGCCGCTGATATTGCGGTAATCATCTTGGATGAACTCGACCATTGCAGTGAGACCCGCTGCTCGTGCAGCCGCTCGCGCATACGCGATCTGCTCGGCCGAGATGTTGAAGGCACGCACCCTGGCGCCGTACTTTGCCGCCATGTGCAGTGCCAGGCCGCCCCAGCCGCAGCCTGCCTCGATCACCTCCTCGCCCGCACGCAGCCGGAGCTTGCGGCAGACGTGATCCATCTTGGCCACCTGCGCTTCCATCAACGTCATTGATTCGGATTCAAAGTACGCGCAGGTATAAGACATGGTGGGATCGAGCCACAGGCGATAGAACTCATTGCCCAGGTCATAGTGCGCGTGGATGTTGCGGCGCGAGCCGCGCAGCGTATTGCGCCGCATGAGCGCGCGTGCGCGCGCCCAGCGCGCCTGCAGGCCTGGCGCCGCGGCGTTCGTTGCCGCGTGGCGGAAGGTTGCGGCGAGGCCCTGCGCGAGGTCGCCCGCCACCACCTCAATGCGCCCATCCGTGTATGCCTCGCCGAACTGCATGTCCGGGTCGGCGATCAATCGCCACAAGGTCGAGCGGTTCGCGATGCGCAAGGTCAGCAGTGACGGCGCCCTTGATGTCGTCACCGATTGTCCATTCCACAACTGCAGCCGCACCGGCGGATCGCCCAGCGCATGCAGCAACTTTTCAACCAACCGTTGCGCGACGCCTGTATGCCGCCAGCATGGCGCTGGCGTATCCACCAGGAGATGCATGCAGCCTCCTCATCCATTCCGCCCGGTTCATTGGAACCGGTAACGTCCCCGTCGCCCATAGGTATGAACACGCATCACGGATCCGCGGGGCATTGCCCCCTGGCGCTAGCGCTTGCGCGTCACCACGACATGCGTGGCATTGGGGGTCGGGACGTGTTCGGTGCGCTGGTAACCCAGCCGCGGCAGGTCGAGACCTGCCAGCAGGTGCTCGCCCGAGCCGAGCAGCACCGGGGATATCGCCAGGTGCATATCGTCGACCAGGCCGGCCGACAGATACTCGCGAACCGTGGCGACGCCGCCGCCGAGCCTGACGTCGAGCGGCCCGGCCGCCTCGCGCGCACGCTCCAGCGCGGCGTGCATGCCGTCTGTGACGAAATGGAAGGTCGTACCGCCGCTCATGACGATCGACGCGCGCGGATGATGGGTCAGCACGAACACAGGCACGTGGTACGGGGGATTGTCGCCCCACCAGCCCTTCCAGCTCTCGTCGGGCCAGGGGCCGCGCACCGGCCCGAACATGTTGCGCCCCAGGATCCAGGCGCCGATGTTGCGGAAGCCGCGTGCGGCGTAGTCATCGTCGATGCCCGTGGCGCCGCCCTGGTCTCCGAACATCTGCCGGAAGGTGCGCGTGGTAAATGCCCAGTCATGCAAGGCCATGCCGCGCTCACCCAACGGCCGCTCTGGCCCCTGGTCCGGGCCAGCGCCGTAACCATCGAGCGAGATGCTGAAACTCTGGACGCGCAGCTTCCCCATGCGCTTTAGCCTAATCGGCGGCGCGCGCCTTGGCCAGACCCACGCGGCGCAGCAGCGGCTTGATGCTCAGGCCCTGCACCAACAGGGTCAACAGCACGACGCCAAAGGTCATGTGCAGGATCAGTTCGCGGTGGTTGAAGTCGGCGGGCAACGACAGCGCCAGCACCATCGACAGGCCGCCGCGCAACCCGCCCCAGGTGAGCACGGTCGCCCATGAAAGCGGCCACGCCTTGCTCCCCGCGGCACACATGAGGGCGTACTTGGCGTAAACGAACGTGGCCCTGGCCAGGTTGATGGCGATCCAACCAACCAGGATCTGCGGCAGGTAATGCAGCAGCCGCAAGAGGTTGATTTCGACCCCCATGAGCAGGAAGACGAAGCTGTTCAGCAGGAACGCGGCGTAGCTCCAGAAGGCGTCCACGGCGCGGCGGGTGGCTGCGCCCGACCGGCCCTGCGAGCCCCAGTTGCCGGTGATCATGCCCGCCACGACGCAGGCGATCACGCCCGACAGGCCGAGCAGCTCTGCCGCGATGAACGCGCCGTAGGCGCTGAGCATGGTCAGAGTGATGCCGGTCATCGCATCGTCCTGCGTGCGGGTCAGCACGCTGACGGCGACACCCACGACCCCGCCCACGACTGTGGCCAGGCCGGCGACGCGCAGGAACTCCACCGCCGCGCCGCCGGCGCTGAGCGGACTGCCGTTTGCCATGGCGAGCACAATGCCGAAGATCACGATGGCGGTGCCATCGTTGAAGAGCGACTCGGCTTCGACGATCACCGCGAGTCGACTATCCACGCCGAGCGTGCGGAATATGGCCAGCACGCTGATGGGGTCCGTCGCCGAGATCAACGCGCCAAATACGAGCGCCTCAATGAATGAAAGAGATCCGGGCGCGAAGCCGTTGACGCCCCACCAGACCAGGTACGCCGTCAGAAAGGTCGCCACCACCAGGCCAGGCACCGCAAGCGTCAGGATCGACAGGCGAGCGCGCCAGAATTCCGCGAAGTGCATCTGGTAGGCGGCTTCGAACAGGAGCCCGGGCAGCACCACCAGGAACAGCAGCTGCTTGGAGAGGTGCGGGCCGGAATACGCGAAAGCATTGCCGAGCAGCAGCCCGGCCAGCACCAGCCCAATGGCGTAGGGAAGGCGCGTGAGCCGCGCGCCCACGGCCACGAGCGCCGCCACCGTGAGCAGCAGTAACAGGCCCAGTTCCGGGTGTTTAGGCAGTGCTTGCCCCGTGCGATGTTGGCTGCTAGTCGGCCGTCCTGGCCAGGCTCGCCAGGGGTGCGGGCATCGAAAAGCCAAAGCCCTGCGAAAAATCGACCTTCAGCGCCGCCAGCGAGCGCACGTCTTCGCGCGACTCGATGGCCTTGGCGCAGGTGTGCATGCCGAGCACGCAGGCCATCTGGGCGATGCCGGCCACCACCGCCTGGCGGCGAGTGTCGGCGCCGATTTCGGTGGTCAGCTGGCGATGCAGCTTGAGCATGCGCAGGCCCTTCAGCCCCAGCAACTCCACGTGCCCTTCATGCAGCAGGAAATCGTCGAGGATAATCGTGCAACCGAGCGCCGAGAGCAGCTGTGCCGCCTCGGCCGTGCGTTCGGGGCTCAGTGCGCACAACGTAGCATCGAGCTCGAAGGCGATCATGCCGCGCGGCAGATCGCCCTTGGTCATGCACAGGTCGAGGAACTTGAAGAAGTGCGGATCGACGAGCGCAGTCGGTGAAAGATTGACCGAGACATTGATCGGATCGGTGCGCCAGACCTCCGGATTGCGGGCCAGCCAGATCACCAGGTCCGTGATCACGCGCCGATCGACGACCGAGCCGAGGCCGTGCTTCGCCGCCGCCTCGATCATCGCGGTCGGGGCCTTCGAGCGCCCATGTTCCGAACCCGTGCGCAGCAGGATTTCATAGCGCCTGATGCGATTGCCCTCGACCATCGGTTCGAGCTGCTGCACGTACAGCACAATCGGCTGCGCGCGCAATGCAGCGTAGTGTCGATCGAGCGCCGGGTCCAACGTGGCCGGCGGCTCCGGCGGTTTCGGTGTGGGCGTGGCCACCGGTGCAGCGGCTGGCGCGGGCGCCGGCGCGGGCGGCGCGGCGGCCGCGGCGGCGAGGGTCTGCGGGGCCAGCAGCTCCAGCGTGGCCGTCAGTTCCTCCTCGAGCGTGAGCTCAGGGTCGCGCGCCGGGCGCCGCCCCCTGGCCTCGGCGGTTTGCGGCGGTTCCGGCGTAACCAGTTCCGGCAGGGCCCGCAAGCGCATCTGCGTCGCCGACAGGTCATCGCTCAGCCATTTCTCGAACGCCTCGATCGAGGCGGGTTGCATCAGCGTCTCGGTCATCGCTGCCTTGCGATCGACGATGACCATCGCCAGGCCGAGCACGGATCCGCCGCGGGCCGCACGAAAACTCACGGCGACGCGCCCGTCGCCGAGGTCGTGTTCGTGGTGCGTGGGCGCGCCCTGCCCCGCGAACACCTCCAGGGACGCGCGCACCGCCTCGTGTTCGTCCGGGCCCAGCACGCTTTCGTTGAGCCAGAGCACGTCGGCATGCTCATCGTGCAGCGACAGGCTCCACACCCGCACCGACTTCAGCGCGGCGAGCATCGCTCGCGCGAGCGCGTCCAGCTCGGCCGGACGGTCGCCTTCGATATCGGCCGGGGGTGCCGCGGTGCTCATTGTTCTCCGAGGATCATGCGTCGTTCCTTGGCAGCGTACCCGGCGCTCGCCGCCGCTTCCGGCGCGGCCAACGAGACGACCACCGCCGCCAGGAAGGCGAGCGGCATCGACACCAGGGCCGGATTCTTCAGCGGAAACCACGCGTGCGCATGGTGCAGGATATCGATTTGCACGGTAGGCGACAGGCAGATCAATGTCGCGGCGGTCAGCGTGCCGGTCACGATGGCGGCGACGGCGCCGGCCGTCGTGAAGCCCTGCCAGTAGATCGACAGCACCAGCGCCGGAAAATTACCGCTCGCCGCCAGGGCGAACGCCAGGCCCACCATGAAGGCGACGTTCTGGCCCTTGAACAGCAGGCCTAATGCCACTGCCAGTACACCCAGCATGACGCTTGCAATCCTTGCGACCTTGAGCTGCTCCTCGTGCGGGGCATTGCCATGGCGAACCACACTGACCCACAGGTCGTGCGAGAGCGCCGCCGCGCCCGAAAGCGTCAATCCGGCCACCACCGCAAGTATGGTGGCAAAGGCCACGGCCGCGATGAAGCCCAGCAGCGGCGTACCGCCCAGCGCTTCCGCCAGGAGCGGCGCGGCCATGTTGCCGCCCTTGTCGACCGCCACGATGGCATCGTGCCCGACCAGCACCATCGCGCCAAAGCCCAGCACGAAAGTCAGCAGATAGAAGCAGCCGATCAGGCCGGTGGCCCAGAACACCGATTGACGCGCCGCGCGCGCATCGGGCACGGTGTAGAAGCGCATCAGGATGTGCGGGAGCCCGGCCGTGCCGAACATCAGCGCCAGACCCAGCGACACGGCTTCCCAGGGCGAACTGATCAGCTTGCCGGGAGCCAGCACCGCCGCGCCGTAGTGTTCAGCGGCGGCCGCGAACAGGCGCAGCGGATTGAAGCCAAAGCGCGCCAGCACCAGCAGCGCCAGCAGTGCGGCGCCGCCCAGCAGCAATGCCGCCTTGACGATCTGCACCCAGGTGGTGGCAATCATGCCGCCAAACAGCACGTAGACCAGCATCACGGCACCGACGATGACGATGGCGGTCTCATAGGACAAGCCAAACATCAGCCGGATCAGATTGCCCGCGCCGACCATCTGCGCGATCAGGTACAGCAAGACCACGGCCAGCGCGCCGAGTGCCGCGGCAATCCGCACCGGCCGCTGGCGCAGCCGGAAACTCACCACGTCGGTGAAAGTGTAGCGGCCGAGATTGCGTAGCGGCTCGGCGATCAGGAACAGCACCACCGGCCAACCGACCAGCCAACCGGTGGAATAGATCAGGCCGTCGAAACCGGACGTGGCCACGAGGCCAGCAATGCCGAGGAAACTCGCGGCGCTCATGTAGTCACCGGCGAGTGCGAAGCCGTTCTGCCGGCCGGTGATGCGCCGGCCGGCCGCGAAGAATTCCTCGGTCGTGCGCGTATGCCGCGCCGCCCACCAGGTGATGCCCAGTGTCAGCGACACGAAGGCCAGGAAGAACCCGATGGAGGTGGAATTCGGGGTGCCGAGCATGGTAGTGCCGAGCATGCTTGTGCTGCTCATGCGGGCGGGCCTGCCGCGCGCAATTCGCTCACGCGGCGGTCGAGATGGGAGTTGGCCCAGCGCACGTAGATCCAGGTGACGATCCATGCGGCCACGATGACCAGGGCCCCAAGCAGCACGCCGACGCTGAGACCGGGGGCAATAATGGTGCCCACCAGCGGCTTGTCGAAGGCGACCAGCAGCACGAAGCCGAAGTACACCACGATCATGACCGCGCTCAGGGTCGTAGCGATGCGCCAGCGCTGGCGGGACAGGAGACCGAGAGTCATGGGTGCTGCCGCTACTTCATCGTCGGCATCATGAAGTCAGCGCCGCCCGCGGTGGGCGCCGGCCAGCGGCTGGTGATGGTCTTCTGCTTCGTGTAGAAGCGCACTCCCTCGGGCCCATGCACGTGATGATCGCCGAACAGCGAGGCCTTCCAGCCGCCGAAACTGTGGAACGCCATCGGCACCGGGATCGGCACATTGACGCCGACCATGCCGATCTGGATGCTGCTGGCAAACGCCCGCGCGCTGCGTCCGTCGCGCGTAAAGATCGCGCAGCCGTTGCCGAACTCGTGGCGATTGATCAAATCGATCGCCGCCGGCAGGTCCGCCACGCGCACCATCGAGAGCACCGGGCCGAAGATCTCCTCGCGATAGATCTTCATGGCGGGCGTCACTCGATCAAAGAGGCTCCCGCCCATGAAAAATCCCTGCTCGTGGCCCGCCAGCTTGAACTCGCGCCCGTCAATCAGGAGCTGCGCGCCCTCGGCCACGCCGCTGTCAATGTAGCCGCTGACCCGCGCGCGATGCGCCGCGGTTACCAGCGGCCCCATGTCCGCCTGCTCATCCATCGAGTGCGAGATGCGAAGTTTGCGGACCTGCGGCACGAGCCGGGCGGCGAGCGCATCGGCCGTTTGCTCGCCCACCGCCACCACGACCGAGATCGCCATGCAGCGCTCGCCCGCCGAGCCGTAGCCTGCGCCCATGAGCGCGTCCGCCGCCTGGTCGAGGTCGGCGTCGGGCATTACCACCAGGTGATTCTTCGCGCCGCCCAGGGCCTGGGCACGCTTGCCGCGCTCGCAGGCGCGCGAATAGATGTAGCGCGCCACCGGCGTCGAGCCGACGAAACTGATGGCGCGCACCCCGTCGTGATCGAGCAGCGCGTCGACCGCTTCCTTGTCGCCATGCACGACGTTGAGCACGCCGTCAGGGAGCCCGGCTTCCTTCAGCAGTTCGGCCAGCAGCAATGCCGTGGAAGGATCACGCTCCGAGGGCTTGAGCACGAAGCAATTGCCGCAGGCGATTGCGACCGGGAACATCCACAGCGGCACCATGGCCGGAAAATTGAAGGGCGTGACGCCGGCCACCACGCCGAGCGGCTGGCGCAGTGAATAACTGTCGACTTCCCGGCCTACATTCTCGGAGTACTCGCCTTTGAGCAACTGCGGTATGCCGGCAGCGAATTCCACCACTTCCAGGCCGCGCGTCAGCTCGCCGCGCGCGTCGGCGATGACCTTGCCGTGTTCGCTGGCGATCTGCGCGGCGATGCGCTCGGCATTGTCCAGCAGCAGTGCGCGGAAGCGGAACATCACCCGCGCGCGCTGGAGCGGCGGCACCTGCGACCAGGCGGCGAAGGCCGCCAGCGCGGAACTCACGGCCTGGGCCACCTCGGCCGTGCTGGCCAGGGCCACACGCCCACTGACCCGGCCGGAGCTTGGGTTGTACACTTCGGCAAAGCGGCCGGAGGCGCCCGGCACCCGCCGGCCGCCGATCCAATGGGAGATTTCCGGGACTGCCGCCGCGGCTGGGACTGCATTCATGGTTGCGCGATCATACGCAACCGGGAACGTTCCCGGCTAGTTCGCGGCGATGGGCTTCAGCACCTCAGTGTTGACGCTGTAGTCTGCTATGGACACCTGGTGCGGCATGCACGAGGTGCGATACTCGGTGTTGCGCAGCGTGAAGCCCTTTTGCAGCAACTCGCGAATCTGCTCGACCAGCTCGCACTCGCCGGCTTCCATGTAGCTGGGCCGGTTCGGCGCAAGCTGCACTCTGGCCCATTCGGCCTTCACGACATCCGCGGCCGCCGGATCGGCAGCGGGGGCCAGCGAGCTGAACTCGGCCGTGACCCAGGCAAATCGGCTGGGCCGGCTCGAGCCTTCGCTGCACCCGGTGGCCCGGACTTTCGCGTCGTTGCGCGCCCCGAAGGTCAGCAGGATTTCGCGCACTTTGCCCTCCAGGCCATCACAGCTGTAGAGCGCGGTAAAGCCGCTGTAGTCGAATTTCAGTGTCTGCTTGTGCCATTGCGCCGGCGCTGCGGTGGGCTCAGCCGCAGCGGCCACAGCCGTTACGGCCGCGCCAAGCATGCCCAGCATGCCCAGTGCGAGCATGGTGATTCGCGCCAGGGAGGGTTGGTTCTGCGACATGTTGCACCTGCTGTTGTGCCCAGGGGGCGATGCCCGTTCGACCGCTACGGCGCCCGTTGGTTCGCGCGTCAGGACTTGCCGCGATCGACCTTGCCCACCACATGGCCGCCGAAGGCGTTGCGCAACCGCGCCAGGAAGCGTGCGCCGTAATCGCCGCGCCCCTGGCTGGCCAGCCGGACGTTCAGCGCCGCCGCCGTAACGGGCAACGGCACGCCCAGGTCCAGTCCTTCCCGGACGGTCCACCTTCCTTCACCTGAATCGGCGACTACAGGCGCTACCTGGTCCATGCCTGGATCCTGGCGCAGCGCGCCGGCGGCCAGGTCCAGCAGCCAGGATCGCACCACCGTGCCGTGGCGCCAGGCCTCGGCTATCGCGGCCACGTCGAGCGCGAATTCCTGCTTTGCATGCAGCAGGGCGAAGCCCTCGGCATAGGCCTGCATGGCGCCGTACTCGATGCCGTTATGGACCATCTTGGTGTAGTGGCCGCTGCCGGCTGGCCCGCAGTGCACCCAGCCCCGATCGGGCGCCGGCGCAAGCGCCTGGAAGATGGGCAGGAGCGCTGTGACGGCGGAGTCGGGGCCACCGAACATCAGGCCGTAGCCCTCGGCCAGGCCCCAGATGCCGCCCGACACGCCTACATCGATGAAATGCAGTCCCCTCGCCTCCAGCGCTGCCGCCTGACGCAGCGTGTCGTGATAGTCGGCATTGCCACCATCGAGGATGACGTCACCCGGCGAGAGCAGGGCCGCGATAGCCTCGATGGTCTGGTTGGTGATCGCACCGGCCGGCAGCATGACCCACACCGCGCGCGGCGTGCGCAGCATGGCGATGGTCGCAGCGAGGCTTGCTCCGACGGCAACGCCAGGCTCGTCCGCTAGCCCCGAGCGCGCTGGCGGCGCGACATCGAACCCGCACACCGGCAGTCCCGCACGCGCCAGGCGCCGCAGCATGCTGGCGCCCATGCGCCCTAGGCCCACCATCGCCAACGCGCGATCGGCACTCATTGCATGTGCTGGCCACCGTTGATGGCAATATTGGCGCCCGTGACGAACGCGGCTTCTTCGCTCGCAAGATACGCCACCAACCCGGCCACTTCCTCGGGCTTGCCGAGCCGTCCCATCGGAATCTGCGGGATGATCTTGGAATCCAGCACTTCCTTCGGGATCGCCATGACCATCTTCGTGCCGATATAGCCCGGCGAGATGGTGTTGACCGTGACGCCCTTGCGCGCAACCTCCAGCGACAGCGCCTTGGTGAAGCCGTGCATGCCCGCCTTGGCGGCCGAATAGTTGGTCTGGCCGAATGCGCCCTTCTGGCCGTTGACCGAGGAGATGTTGATGATGCGGCCCCAGCCGCGATCCACCATGCCATCGCACACCTGCTTGCTCACGTTGAACACGGAATCGAGATTGGTGTGCAGGACCGCGTCCCAGTTGACGCGATCCATCTTCTTGAAGGTCATGTCGCGGGTGATGCCGGCATTGTTGACCAGCACGTCGACGGGACCGAGTTCCGCGCCGATCTTCTGCACGCATTCGACGCTGGAATTCCAGTCGGCCACATCGCAGGCATAGGCGTGGAAGGCATAACCCCTGGCCTTCATGGCCGCGACCCATTCCTGCGCCTTGGTGTTGCCGGGCGAATACGTGGTGGCGACCGTGTGACCGAGCGCCGCAAGCTTGATGCAAATGGCCTCGCCGAGGCCGCCCATTCCGCCCGTGACCAGGGCGACGCGTTGCTTGTCCATCGTTGGTGTCCCCTCTTCTTCTAGTCGACTTCTAGTCGCGTTCCACGGCGAGCGCCACGCCCATGCCGCCGCCGATGCACAGGCTCGCAAGCCCCCGCTTTGCATCACGGCGCGCCATCTCGTGCAGTAGCGTCACGAGTATCCGGCAGCCCGAAGCACCGATTGGATGGCCGATCGCGATGGCGCCGCCATTGACGTTGATCCTGGAGGTGTCCCAGCCCATCTCGCGATTGACGCCGATCGCCTGCGCGGCAAAGGCCTCGTTGATTTCCAGCAGGTCCAGGTCTGCGTGTGTCCAGCCCGCCTTCGAAAGGCACAACCGGCTGGCCGGCACCGGGCCCATGCCCATGATTTTCGGATCCACGCCCGCGGAGGAATAGGCCTTGATGCGCGCCAGGGGCTTCAAGCCCAGCTCGCGTGCACGGCTCGCCGACATCATGACCACGGCGGCGGCGCCGTCGTTGAGGCCGGAGGCATTGCCCGCCGTGACCGTGCCTTCTTTGCTGAAGGCAGGCTTGAGTTCGGCCATGGCCTCGACCGTGGCGCCGAGCCGCAGGTATTCGTCGGCGTCGAAGCGCACCGTGCCTTTCCTGCTCACAATCTCGACCGGCACGATCTCGTCCTTGAAGCGGCCGGCCTTTTGCGCGGCCTCGGCCTTGTGCTGCGAGGCCACGGCGAATTCGTCCTGCTCGCGGCGCGAGATGCCCAGCTTCGTGGCCACGTTTTCGGCGGTGGTGCCCATGTGGTAGTTGTTAAAGGCATCCCACAAGCCATCGACGATCATGCTGTCGATCAGCTTGGCATCGCCCATGCGGAAACCGTCGCGTGAGCCCGCCAACACATGCGGCGAGGCGCTCATGTTTTCCTGTCCACCGGCGATCACGATGCTGGCGTCACCGCAACGGATGGCCTGGGCCGCGAGGTGCGTGGCCTTGAGCCCGCTGCCGCAAACCTTGCCGACCGTCATCGCCGGCACGATGTCGGGCAGGCCGGCGCGCAACGCGGCCTGGCGCGCGGGGTTCTGCCCGCAGCCCGCCGTGAGCACCTGGCCCAGCAGCACTTCAGAAACCTGCTCGGGCGCGATGCCGGTGCGCGCGAGCAGCGCCTTGATCACCTGCGCCCCCAGCTCTGTTGCAGGGACCTTGGCGATGCTGCCGCCGAACTTGCCTACCGCGGTGCGCAGCGCCGCGACGATCACCACCTCTTCCATGCTGCCCTCCTGCCTGCCTGTCGCCTCATTCTACCGGTCCCACAGCACCGCGCCGTCCACATTTTGCACGTCGGTTGCGCCGGTCAGCGCCATGCTCACTTCCAGCTCGCTGCGCAGTATCGAGAGTGCCCGGCTCACGCCCGCCTGGCCCCCGGCTGCTAGACCATACAGGAAGGCCTTGCCGATCAGGCAGCCGCGGGCGCCATGGGCAAGAGCCTTGAGGACATCCTGCCCACTCATCACGCCGCCGTCGAACAGCACTTCGCAGCGCCCGCGCAGTGCGGCAACCACCTGCGGGAGCGCGGCAATCGTCGAGGGCGCGCCATCCAGCTGGCGGCCACCGTGGTTCGAGACCACCACCGCGTCGGCGCCCGCGTCGGCCGCGCGGCGCGCGTCGTCGGGATCGATCACACCCTTGAGCACCAGCTTGCCAGGCCACAGCGAGCGCACCCAGGCGACGTCCTGCCAGTTCACGCTGGGATCGAACTGTTCGCTGATCCAGACTGACACGTTGCGGGCGCCCTGTGAGTTGGGCAGGTGCCCGACGATGTTGCCGAAGTTGCGCCGCTTCGCGCGCAGCATCCCCAGCGCCCAGGCCGGCTTGGTCGCGATGTCGAGCGCATTGCGCAGCGTCAGGCGCGGGGGCACCGCCAGCCCGTTCTTGGCATCGCGCCGCCGTTCGCCCTGCACCTGCAAGTCGAGCGTCATCACCAGCACCGGACATTGCGCCGCGCGCGCGCGGCCGATCAAGTCCTCATTGAAGCCCCGGTCACGCATCAGGTACAGCTGGAACCAGAACGGCGCCGGGCTGGCGCCTCGCACATCCTCGATTGAGCCGATCGAGACGGTGCTCAGACAGAATGGTATGCCGGCCGCGGCGGCGGCACGCGCCCCACAGATCTCGCCATCGCGGTGGAAGAGCCCCGTGAGGCCCGTGGGCGCAATCGCCAGTGGCATGGAGCAGGACTGCCCTGCCATCGTGGTCGCAGTGGCGATCCTGGAGACGTCGACCATGACCCGTTGTCGCAACTGGACCGCCTCGAGGTCAGTGCGATTGCGGCGCAGCGTGAGCTCGTCGTAGGAGCCCCGATCGACGTAGTCGAACAATGCGCGCGGCACACGCCGACGCGCCACCTCGCGCAGGTCGGCGATGCTGTTCAACACCTTCATGGGAGCCGCACTTCGACGATGCGGTTGCGCAGTTCCCCGATACGGTCGATGCGCGCCACCACCAGGTCGCCCGCTTTGAGCGCCTGCGGTGGATTCATCGCATAGCCTACGCCCGAAGGTGTGCCAGTCGAGATGATGTCGCCCGGTTCCAGCGTCAGGCCGGCCGAGAGCGAGGCGATGATGGTCGGGATATCAAAGATCATCTGCGCCACCCGCCCGCGCTGGCGCTCTTCGCCGTTGACGCTGAGCGAGAGTTCCAGGGTGGCCGGGTCGCCGATCTCGGCGCGATCGACGATACAGGGACCGAGCGGACAGGTGGTGTCGAGCGATTTGCCCTTGAACCACTGCTCGTGGCGGCGCTGCAGGTCGCGCGCGGTAAAGTCATTCGCGACCGTGTAACCAAACACGTGATCGAAGGCGCTGCCCGCGGCAATGTCGCGGCCGCCGCGCCCAATGACCACTGCGAGTTCCACTTCATAATCGAGTAGGCGTGTCAAACGTGTATCAAGCCGCACGTCGCCATCGGGGCTGTTCACCGCACCGGTGGCCTTGGTGAAGAACTGCGGCACTTCCGGCAGCTTGGTCTCCGTGCCAGAGCGTGCGTAGCCTTCCTTGACATGGTCGACGTAGTTGCGGCCAACGCAGAACACATTGCGCACGGGCACAGGAATGGGTGCCAGGAGTTTTACCCGGTCCGCGTCCAGCCATAGATCTGAAAATTCGTCGCCCCGGGAAGCGATGCGCTGCAGCGCCGCCACCGCGCGCTCGCCGCCCCGGATGATCGACAGCATGCCACCGAGGTCGGCCGCCTCGTTGACATGCCGTCCGGCGGCAGCCAGGTCCAGCACGCGCCCGTCGCGCCACAAACCTGCGAAACTGCGGCCCGCCTCACTACAGCTGACAAGTTTCACGACTGCACGCTCCGTGGCACATGTGCCGGTTGATAGAGTTGCGCATATTGCCCGCGCAGCACGCTCTTTTGCACCTTTCCCATGGCGTTGCGCGGCAACTCAGCGGCGAACAGGATGCGCTTCGGGCACTTGTAGCCCGCCAGGCGCTGCTTCAGTTGCGCCAGCACGGCATCCGCGCCGAGCGCGCTGCAGGCCACCACGACGGCCGTGACGCCTTCGCCAAAATCAGGGTGTGGCACGCCGAATACTGCGGACTCGAGCACGCCCGCGATCGCCTCGAGCTCGGCCTCGACCTCGCGCGGATAGACGTTGAATCCGCCGGTGATGATCAGGTCCTTGCTGCGGCCGACGATACGCAGGTAGCCGCGCGCATCGAACGCTCCGACGTCGCCGGTGACGAAGTAGCCATCGGCGCGGAACTCGGCGCGCGTCCTGTCAGGCATCCGCCAGTAGCCCACAAAGACGTTCGGTCCCTTGACCTCGATCATTCCAGGGTGCCCTGTGGGGAGCGGTGCGCCGCTGTCGGGATCGACCACCCGCACGGAAACGCCGGGCAAGGGCTGGCCGACCGTGCCGGCGACACGCTCGCCGCCGCAGGGGTTCGAGGCAATGATGCCGGTCTCGCTCATGCCGTAGCGCTCGAGTATGGAATGGCCCGTGCGCGAGAGCCATTCGGCATGCGTTTCGGGCAGGAGCGGCGCCGAACCCGAGACGAACAAGCGGACCTGCGCCGCGAGCTCATGATCGACGCGCCGGTCCTGCAGCAGCCGCAGGTAATGCGTTGGCACGCCCATGTACACACTGGCCGCGGGCAGGTTCTGCACGATAGCGTCGACGTCGAAACCGGGCAGCACCAGCAGTGAGGCGCCGGCCGCGAGCGTGACATTCACCGCCACGAACAGCCCGTGTATGTGGAACAGCGGCAACGCGTGCAACAGCAGGTCCTGCGGCGTGAAGCGCCAGCAGGCTTTGAGGGCGTAGGCGTTGGCGGCGAGATTGCCATGCGTCAACATCGCGCCCTTGGCGCGCCCCGTCGTGCCGGAGGTGTAGATGATCGCGGCCAGATCGGCGGCGTCGCATTCAGCGCTCGGACAATTGGCATCGCAATGGTCGGCGCGTTCGGCGAGGGAACCGGCGTGCTCTGCGCCGCCGAGCGTCACGACATGCTCCACGCCAAGGCGTTGCCCCACCGCCAGGACTGCCGCGACGCGTCCAGGCGAACACACTATGACTCGCGGCTGCGCATCGCCGACGTAGTGTTCGACTTCGGCGATGGTATAGGCCGGGTTCAGCGGTACGTAGACGGCGCCGCAGCGCAGGCAGCCGAGGTACAGCAGGATCGCCTCGGCGCTCTTCTCGGCCTGCACCAGCACGCGATCGCCAGGCTTCACCCCAAGGTCGAGCAGTGCATTCGCATATTGCGCACTGCGCGCGCGCAAGGCGGCATAGGTGATGACGCCCCGCCCGGCCTGCCTGGCAAACGCACTTTCCGGGTCGGCGTGCGCGCACAGTCGTTCGTAGAGATTGCCGTTCACTTGGGCGCGGCAACACTGCCGCTGCGCCCCTTGGCCTCACGGCGCCGCGCGTGCAGCACCCACTCGGTGTAGCCGTTGGGCTGCTCGCGACCCTTGAAGACCAGTTCACAGGCCGCCTGGAACGCAAGGCTCCGTCCAAAGTCGGGTGACATGGGCCGATAACCCTCCTCGCCGGCGTTTTGCTTGTCGACCACTACCGCCATGAGCTGCAGCGCGTCCAGCGCCTGCTCGCGCGTGCACACGCCATGCAGCAGCCAGTTCGCCATGTGCTGGCTGGAAATGCGCAGCGTGGCGCGGTCCTCCATCAGGCCGACGTCGTGGATGTCCGGCACCTTCGAGCAGCCGACGCCCATTTCCACCCAGCGCACGACGTAGCCGAGGATCCCCTGGGCATTGTTATTGAGTTCAGCCTCGATCTCGGCTGCGCTCCACGTGCGCGCGCTCGCCAGCGGCGGCGTCAGCAAATCCTGCAGCTCCGCGCGCGGACGGCTCCGCAATGCTGCCTGCACGGCGCCGACGTCGACGGCGTGGTAATGCAGCGCGTGCAGCGTCGCCGCGGTGGGCGAAGGCACCCAGGCCGTGCTGGCGCCGGCGCGTGGCTGCGCGACCTTGGTCCGCAGCATCTCCGCCATCTGATCCGGCATCGCCCACATGCCCTTGCCGATCTGGGCTCGGCCGGCCAGGCCGCAGCGCAGCCCGATATCCACGTTCTGGCGTTCATAGGCGTCCAACCAGACGGCGTTCCTGATCTCGCCCTTGCGCAGCATCGCACCCGCCGCCATGGAACTGTGCAGCTCGTCACCGGTGCGGTCGAGGAACCCGGTGTTGATGAACACCACGCGCTCACGCGCAGCGCGGATGCACTCCAGCAGATTGACGCTCGTGCGCCGCTCCTCGTCCATGATGCCCATCTTGAGCGTATTGCGCGCGAGGCCGAGCAGCTCCTCGACACGCGCGAATAGACGCGCTGCTAACGCCACTTCGTCGGGGCCATGAAGTTTCGGCTTGACGATGTAGACCGAACCGCAGCGGCTGTTGCGCGGCCCGTCGCCGGCGCGCAGATCGTGCATGGCAATGAGCGTGGTGACGGCCGCGTCGAGCATGGTCTCGGGCACGCTGTTGCCGTCGACGCGCAGCATGTCGCTGTGCAGGTGGTGACCGACGTTGCGCACCAGCATGAGGCTGCGGCCCGGCAGGGCGAAGCCGCTGCCATCCGGTGCCTTGTAGTGCCGGTCCGCATTGAGGCGGCGCGTGATCTGGCCGCCCGCTTTCGGAAAGCGCGCCTCGAGCGTACCGCGCATCAGGCCCAGCCAGTTGCGATAGGCCGCGACCTTGTCGTCCGCGTCCACCGCGGCCACCGAGTCCTCGAAATCCTGAATCGTGGTGAGCGCGGACTCGAGCACCAGGTCACTCACGCCGGCGGCGTCGCCGCGCCCGATCGGGTGCGTGCGATCAACATGTATCTCCAGGTGCAGCCCGTGGTGGCGCAACAGCACTACGCTCGGCGCTTCGGTGCCGCCCTGGTAACCCGTGAAGGCCGCGGGCGTCTGCAGCGCCAGCTCTTCGGCGGCCAGGCGCACGCGCAACCGGCCATCGACTACGCGATACGAGCTGGCATCACGATGCGAACCCGACGTCAGCGGAAAATACTGGTCGAGCACTTCTCGACCGTAGGCCATGACCCGCTGGCCACGCACCGGGTTGAAGCCGGCGCCGCGCGCCGCGCCGTCGGTTTCCGGGATCGCGTCGCTCCCATACAGCGCGTCGTACAGGCTACCCCAGCGGGCGTTGGCGGCATTGAGCGCGTAGCGCGCATTGCTCACCGGCACGACCAGCTGCGGGCCGGCGAGCGTGGCGATCTCCGCGTCGACATTCGCCGTGCTGATTTCGAACGCGGGACCTTCGGGCACGAGATAGCCGCATTCGCGCAGCATCGCTTCATACGGCAATCCGAAGCCCGCCTCACCGGCATGCCGGCGGTGCCAGCCATCGAGCCGCGCCTGCATCGAATCGCGCTTCGCCAGCAGCGCCGCATTGAGCGGCGCGAGCTCTCGCAACATCGCGGCCAACCCGCTCCAGAATGCCGCGGCCACCACGCCCGTGCCAGGCAGGGCTTCCCGTTCCAGGAATTCCCGCAGGCTGGCTGCGACCTCGACGCCTTCCGCCACAGCCGCGGCGTTCATGACGCACGCAACTCGTCGAACTCTGCGTGGCGGGCCATGGTGGTGCGAACGAACGAGCATACGGGTACCACCCGTTCGCCGCGGCTGCGGATCAGTTCGAGTGTTGCCAGCACCAGCCGCGTGCCCAGGCCCTGGCCGCCAAGTTGGGCAGGCACTTCGGCATGATTCAGGAATATCACCGTACCCGAGCGGCGGTAATCGATGAAAGCCAGGCCGCCCGGAACCACGAGTTCGAAGCGTTGCGCGGCAGCGTTGTCAACCAGGGTCTCGGACACTATGCACTCCTGTAAGATCCCCGCGCATGAGCGACGCGGAATTCGAAGCGCTGGACCTGAGTCTCCAGGTGGCGTTGCGCAGCGTGATTTGCAGTCTGCCACTGGCTATTGCAGTGGCCTGGCTGCTTACCCGCCGGCGATTTTCGGGACGAGCGCTGCTCGATGCGTTCGTACACCTGCCGATGGTACTGCCACCGGTCATGATCGGCTACGTCCTGCTGCTGCTGTTCGGGGT
Source organism: Gammaproteobacteria bacterium (assembly GCA_025359205.1). GTDB lineage: Bacteria > Pseudomonadota > Gammaproteobacteria > Steroidobacterales > Steroidobacteraceae > FEN-1191. Next base: position 42,613 of record JANYHD010000036.1, on the reverse strand, counting down.
GCGCGGACCGATCGGGCACTGGCTCTACCAGCATTTTGGCATTCGCACCGCGTTCACGACCGGCGGCGCCGCCCTGGCAACGGCGGTCATGGCTTTCCCGCTGATGGTGCGCACGATCCGCGTGTCACTTGAAAATGTCGACCGGGGACTCGAAGAGGCCGCCCGCACGCTCGGCGCCGGTCCCATTGATCGCTTCCTCAGCGTGACGCTGCCCCTGATGGCTCCGGGCATACTCGCCGGCGCGGTGACGGCCTTTGTCGCGAGCCTCGGCGAGTTTGGCGCGGTCATTACTTTCGCCGGCAACGTGCCGGGCCAGACCCGCACCTTGCCGATCGCGCTGTACTCGGCGCTGCAGACGCCCGATGGCGGCACCGAGGCCGCACGCATCGCGCTGCTCAGTTTTGCACTCGGCCTGGTGGGGCTGTTTGCCGCGGAACTCCTGGCGCGCGGCCTGCGCCAGCGGCTGGGGCGCTGACCCGTGCTGGAAGTGGCGGTGCAGTTCAAGCGCCGTGATTTCATCGTCGACGCCTCATTCACCGCACCCGCGCCTGGCATCACGGCGTTGTTCGGTCGGTCCGGAGCCGGCAAATCCACGCTGATGCAGCTGCTGGCGGGCCTGGAGAAACCGGATGCCGGCACAGTCGAGCTGGATGGTGTAAGACTGTACGATTCCGCCGGCGGGATCGACGTGCCGGCACAGGCACGCCGGATCGGCTACGTGTTCCAGGACCTACGGCTGTTCCCGCACCTGAATGTGGACGGCAACCTGAGCTATGGCCTGCGGCGCGCCGGCCGCGCTACGCCGCGCATACCCGTTGCGCGCGTGGTCGAACTGCTCGGGCTGGCAATGCTCCTGCAACGGCGCACGTGGCAACTCTCGGGCGGCGAACGCCAGCGGGTCGCGTTGGGGCGCGCGCTGCTGGCGCAGCCGCGGCTGCTGCTGCTGGATGAACCGCTGTCGGCGATCGACGCCGCACGGCGCAGTGACCTCCTCCCTTACTTCGAACGCCTGCGAGATGAATTGGCGCTGCCGATGATCCTGGTCACGCATCGCTTCGATGACGTTGTGCGTCTGGCTACCCACGTCGTGCTGCTGGAGGCCGGCCGGGTACTGGCACAAGGTGACCTGCCGGCGGTCAGCCTGCGCAGCGAACTCGGCGCTTTGCTCGGGCCTGACGGCGTCGGCGCCGTGGTTGAGGGACGCGTTGAATCCGTCGATGCGGCCGCGGGCCTGGCGGCCGTGCGTGTCGGCGCGGGGCGCGTGTTGGTGCCCATGGAAAGCCTGCGAGCCGGCGAGCGGGTGCGCATGCAGCTGCTCGCGCGGGACCTGATCCTGGCGACCGCTCCACCGCAGGGATTGAGCGTTCGCAATCAACTGCAGGGCATCGTCACGGGCCTGCAGCGCGAGGCGCCTCACAACGTGCTGGTGAGCGTGGACGCGGGTGGCGTGGCGCTACTGGCGCGCGTCACTGAGGCGGCGGTGCGCGACTTGCAGCTGCACAATGGCCAGGAGCTGTGGGTGCTCGTCAAGGCCGCTTCGCTCCGCAGTCAGCGCATGTAGAGTCCTGATATTTATATATTATCTATCAATATCTTACACATCTTTTCTCGTGTTCTTGATTGCTGCAATCGTCACGCCACGGGACCGGCGCAGTGGCCCGGCACGGGCCCTTACGCATAGTTACGGATGACGGCGCCGCGCCGAACCGCGAGTGTAGCCACGAGGGCACCCGCCCAGGCAGCGCCGAGGTGAGCCGTGTACAGGTTCCGTGTCATTCTGGTTCCGGTCCGCAAGCTGAACGTCCGCCACAGCGTGGTCGTGGAGCGCGCCGCGAAGATTGCCGCTGGGAGCAGTGCGAGACTCGAGCTGTTCCATGATCTGTCCACGCCCGTGTACGTCGACACGCTGTACGGCTCGGGCAAATCGCTGGATGCGTTAACGCGCGCCATGCGCGCCACGGCGCTGCGGTCGCTGGAACGCCTGGCGGAACCACTGCGGGCACGCGGGCTGAAAGTCACTACGTCCGTGGTGTGGGATTTCCCGCCCTACGAAGCCGTGGTGCGCCGCGCGCTGGCCATCGGCGCCGACCTGATCGTCGCGCACAAGCGCGGCCATCACCAGATGAAAGCGCTGCTGGGCTACACGGACTGGGAACTGCTGCGCGCGAGTCCCGTACCCTTGCTGCTGATCAAGACCGCACGCCACCGCGCACGCGCGCCGGTGCTGGCGGCGATCGATCCGCTGCAGGCATCGGCACGGCCGGCGCCGCTGGAGCGCCAGATCCTCCGCAACGCGGCCGCGCTGGCGGCCGCGCTGCGCGCGCCATTGCACGCGGTGCAGGTGGAAGCGCCCTGGGCGCCGCTCGGCAAGGACCGGCGCAAGGGGCTCGTCCGCCATGCACGCACCGCCGGCATCAACCCGCGCCGCGCGCACCTGCTCGAGGGCGATCCGGATCTGCTACTGCCATCCGCCGCGCGGCGGCTGCGCGCCAGCGCCGTGGTCATGGGCGCGATGAGCCGCCGCGGGCTCAAGCGCCTGTTCCTGGGGAACACGGCCGAGCGGCTGCTCGACGACCTGCGCTGCGACGTGCTGGTGGTGAAGCCGCCGAGATTCGCGGCACGCATGCCGCGCGCGCGGCGCGGCGTGTTCTTCCTTTCCAACCTGCCCGTGCCCTAGACGAGGCTTGGGTTTACACCATGACTGCGGCGTTGACGGCCAGTGACATCCAGCAGTGCCAGGCACAACTGCAGCAACGGCGTGGCGCACTGCGCGCGGCGCTGCTCGAACACACGCGCACAGGTGACACGGCCAGTGCGTCGGCAGCTGTCGAAGTTCACGACCTCAAGGACGAGGCCTTCGCGCATGCGCTGGCGAATCTCGCCAACACTGAACTGGTGCATGCACGCGAGGAACTGGCGGCAACCGAGGCGGCCCTGCAGCGGATCGTGTCGGGCAACTACGCCGAGTGCGCCAGCTGCGGGCGCGATATCGGCCGCGAACGCCTGCTGGTGCAACCAGGAGCCGACCGCTGCCTCCGGTGCCAGAACGAAGCGGAACGGAAGCCGACCGTGCGCGCCGAATTCAGGTCACAGCTGGCGCCTGGGGCAGCAATACCGCCGCGCCGCTGACGCGGCCGGCGCGCAGGTCCGCAAGTGCCGTGTTGGCCGCATCCACCGGGTAGCAAACGGTGCTGGTGCGGATGGGGTGCCGGGCAGCGAAGGCAAAGAAATCCACCGCGTCATGTCGTGTGAGATTGGCAATCGAGCGCAGCATGCGCTCGCCCCACAGTATCTCGTACGGAAACCCCGGGATGTCGCTCATGTGGATGCCGGCGCACACGACCGTGCCACCGGGCCGCACCGCCGCCAGGGCCAGAGGCACCAGCGCACCGACCGGCGCGAAGATGATCGCGGCATCGAGCGGCTGCGGCGGCGGTTGCGTCGAATCGCCGGCCCACACCGCGCCCAGCGAGCGCGCGAAGCCCGCGGCGGCCGCGTCGCCCGGGCGCACGAAGGCGTACACCTCCTGGCCGCGCGCCTGCGCGACCTGCGCGATGATGTGTGCTGCAGCACCGAAGCCATACAGGCCCAGGCGCGGCGCGGGTCCAGCCGCCTGCAGTGCGCGCCAGCCAATGAGCCCGGCGCACAGCAGGGGCGCCGCTTCGGTGTCGCCATAGCGGTCGGGGATCGCCACCGCAAAGCGTGCATCGGCCAGCATCTCCGTGGCGAAGCCGCCATCGAGGTTGCAACCGGTAAAGCGCGCAGCCGGACACAGATTTTCCGCACCGCGGCGGCAGGCTGCGCATTCACCACAGGCCCAGCCCAACCACGGCACACCGACGCGATCGCCCAGGCGCCAATTGCTGACGCCCTGTCCCACTTCGATGACGCGCGCGACGATTTCGTGTCCGGGAATCACCGGCAGCCGCGCGGCGGGCAACTCGCCATCGACCAGGTGCAGGTCGGTCCTGCACACGGCGCAGGCCTGCACCGCGAGGCGCAGCTGCCCCGGGCCCGCCGCCCGTGGCGGCCGCTCCAGCAAGCGCAACGGTTCGCCGACGCGATCGAGCACACAAGCGCGCATGTACACGCGAGCCAGAATAGCCCAAGTCCGTTAAAATTGAGGCAAACCCCTGCGTCGCGCTATGCTGGAACAGTTGCCGCACCAGCCGGGCCGGGCCGCGCCATAAGAATACGAGGACGACATGCCAACCCGATCGCGACTGCACGTACCGGCGCCGCCTGCGCGCCCGGGCCAGCCGCCGGATTTCAGCTACCTGCAGCTGTCGCCGGCCGGGGCCGTGGCGCGGCCCGAAACCACTTCTTCCTGGCGCGAGACCATGGCGGCCGCCACCGGCCTGATCCGCGTGCTCGACGACAAGCATCGCGCGCTAGGCCCCTGGAATCCGCGCCTCGAGCCCGCGGATCTGCAGGTGGGCCTGCGCCACATGCTGCTCACGCGCCTGTACGACGATCGCATGGTGCGCTCGCAGCGCCAGGGCAAGCTTTCTTTCTATATGAAGTCGACCGGCGAAGAGGCCGTGTCGGTGGCCGCCGGCATGGCGCTGCAGCCGGGCGACATGCTGTTCCCGGCCTATCGCAACCAGGGCCTGCAGGTGGTGCGCGGACGCCCACTGGTGGAACTGATGTGCCAGCTGCTCTCGAACACGCGCGACATGTGCAAGGGAAGGCAGTTGCCAGTGATGTACCACTCCGCCGCAGCAAACCTCTTTTCCATCTCCGGCAATCTCGCCACGCAGTTCCCGCAGGCGGTGGGCTGGGCGATGGCGGCGGCCATCAAGGGCGAGGAGCACGTGGCTGCGACCTGGACTGGCGAGGGCAGCACCGCCGAAGCCGATTTTCACCACGCGCTGCTGTTCGCCTCGGTGTATCGCGCGCCGGTGATCCTCAACGTCGTCAACAACCAATGGGCCATTTCCACCTTCCAGGGCACGGCCGGCGGCGAGCAAAATTCCTTCGCTGCACGCGGCCCGGCCTACGGATTGCCGGGCCTGCGCGTCGATGGCAATGATTTCCTCGCCGTCTACGCAGCGACGCGCTGGGCGGCCGATCGCGCCCGCACCGGCGGCGGCGGCACACTGATCGAACTGGTGACCTATCGCGCCGCCGCGCACTCCACCAGCGACGATCCCACGCGCTACCGGCCCAAGAACGAGCCCGAGTGCTGGCCGCTGGGCGACCCGATCGAACGCCTGAAGCAACATCTCGTCAGCTTGGGCGAATGGTCGGACGCGCGCCACGCCGCGCTCAGCGAGGAACTCGACGCGCAGGTCAGTGCCGCATGGCAGGAAGCGGTCAAGTACGGCACGCTGACCGAAGGCCCGCGGCTCGATCGCGACCTGATGTTCGAGGACGTGTTCAAGGAACTACCCGAACACCTGCGCCGCGAGCGCGAGCTGCTGCGCGCCGAGCTGGCGGCGGCCGTTTAGGCGCGGCAGCACCCATGGCGAAGATGAACATGATCCAGGCGCTGAACTCCGCCATGGATATCGCTATGGGACGCGATCCCGCGGTCGTGGTGCTCGGCCAGGACGTGGGCTTCTTCGGCGGCGTGTTCCGCTGCACCGACGGCCTGCAGCGCAAGTACGGTGAGCACCGCGTGCTTGACACGCCGATCGCGGAGGGTGGCATCATTGCCGCGGCCATCGGCATGGGAGTGAACGGGTTGCGGCCGGTTGCCGAAGTGCAATTCGCCGACTATGTCTATCCGGCCTACGACCAGATCGTCAGCGAGCTCGCGCGCCTGCGCTACCGGAGCGCTGGCGACTTCCACGCGCCGGTCACGGTGCGCATGCCCTGCGGCGGGGGCATTCGCGGCGGCCAGACGCACTCGCAGAGCCCGGAAGTGCTGTTCGCGCACGTCTGCGGCCTGAAAGTGGCGATGCCCTCGAACCCCTATGACGCCAAGGGACTGCTGATTGGGGCCATCGAGGACGACGACCCGGTGATCCTGTTCGAACCCAAGCGCCTGTACAACGGCCCCTTCGACGGCGATCCCAACAAGCCGGCCGTTCCCTGGAGCACGCATGCCAAGGGCGAAGTGCCGACCGATCACTACACCGTACCTTTCGGCCGCGCCGAGATCGTGCGCGCGGGCACGCAGGTCACCATCATTGCCTACGGCACCATGGTGCATGTCGCGGCAGCCGCCGCGCAGGCCTTGCAGCTTGACGCGGAGATCATCGACGTACGGAGCCTGGTGCCGCTCGACGTCGACACGCTGTGCGCGTCCGTGTGCAAGACCGGCCGCTGCGTGATCGCGCACGAAGCGACGCGCTTCGCGGGCTTTGGCGCCGAGCTTGCGGCCACCGTCATGGAACATTGCTTCTGGAATCTCGAGGCGCCGATCCAGCGGGTCGCCGGCTGGAACACGCCCTACCCGCACGCCTTCGAGTGGGAATATTTCCCGGGTCAGGCGCGCGTCGCACTGGCGCTGCAAGCCGTGATGGAGCCCAAATGAGCCGACACGTCTTCAAACTGCCCGACCTGGGCGAAGGCACGGTCTCCGCCGAGGTCGTCAACTGGCTGGTCAAGCCCGGCGACATGCTCAAGGAAGACCAGCCGCTGGTCGAGATGTCGACCGACAAGGCGGTGGTGGAGATACCCGCGCCCGTCAGCGGCCGCGTGGTGATGATCAACGGCAAACCCGGCGATGTCATCGCAGTCGGCGCAGAGCTCGCGATTTTTGACACCAGCGACACCGCCACCGCAGTCACACCAGCACCAGCGGCCAAGGCCGCAGCTACGGCCGCTGTCGCAGCAGCACCCGTTGCGCGTGCGGGTGCTGCCGGCACGGCAGCCGATATCAGCGGCGTGCGCGCTTCCCCGGCCACGCGGCGACGTGCGCAGGAAGCCGGCCTCGATCTGACGACTGTGGCGGGCACCGGCAGCAGCGGCCGCATCATGCCCGATGACCTGCAGGCGGCACTGAGCACACGTGGCGGCAGTGGCAGCACCGCTGCGCCGGCGGTCAGCGCGCCGGGCAGCGCCGCACGGCCCAAGGCCGCGGCCACGACAGCGGGCGTCGAGGAGATCCCGGTGATCGGCATCCGGCGGGTGATCGCACAGCGCATGAGCGAGGCGGCGCGCAGCATCCCGCATTTTTCCTATGTCGAGGAAGTGGACATTTCCGCGCTGCACGCCATGCGCGAGCACCTCAACGCGACTGCGCCCAAGGGCGCCGCCCCGCTGAGTTACCTGCCCTTCATCGTCGCGGCACTGGTGCGGGCCCTGCAGCGCTACCCGCAATGCAATGCCCATTACGATGCCGCACGCGAGCTGGTGCTGCGTCACCGCGCCGTGCACGTCGGCATCGCCACGCAGACCAGTGAAGGCCTGAAGGTGCCGGTGGTGCGCAATGCTGACCAGCTGAAGTTCCGGGCGCTGGCAGCAGAGATCAGCCGCGTCACCGGCGCAGCGCGTGACCGCTCGGCGCGCCGGGAAGAACTCAGCGGCTCGACCATCACGGTGACGAGTCTCGGCAAGCTGGGCGGCATCGCCAGCACACCCATCATCAACATGCCCGAGGTGGCGATCATCGGCGTGAATCGCGCGGTCGAGCGACCCATGGTCGTGGCGGGCGCGATCGCCGTGCGACGGATGATGAACCTGTCGTCCTCTTTCGATCACCGCTTCGTCGACGGCGCCGACGCAGCCGGGCTGATCCAGGCGCTGCGCGACCTGCTCGAGCACCCCGCGACGATCTTCATCGCCGAATAGTCGCCAGGCGCGCTTGCGCCGCGCAGGGACCCGCCGCTCTACCCGGCCTCGAGGCGTGGGCTGGCGTGCGTGAAAGCCTGCACGCAGCCAATCAGTGCCGGGTATTTCGCCGTGATCACGTACGCCGGGATCGCGGTCAGGAAGCCGCGGAAGCGCCCCTTGGCCTCGAAGCAGGGCCGGAATGGCGAGACCGCGAAGTACTCGCCCAGCCGCGGCACGATGCCGCCGCCGATGTAGACGCCGCCGCGAGCACCGATCGTCAACGCCAGGTTGCCGGCAACATTGCCGAGCCAGCCGCAGAACAACTGCACGGTCTCGCGGCAGCGCGCATCTTCGCTGGCGAGCGCGCGCCGCGTGATCTCACCCGCATCGAGCTTTTCGACGGTGGTGCCGTCGAGTTCGGCCAGCGTGCGATAGAGCAGCTCCAGCCCATCGCCGCACAGGATGCGTTCGGCGGAGACATGCTTGTAGCGACGATGGAGCGTGGCGACCACCGCCATCTCGCGCGGCTCGACCGCAGGCAGCGTGACGTGCCCACCCTCGCCCTGCAGTGCCAGCCAACGCTTGTCCGCGCGCAGCAGGCCTGAGACGCCGAGGCCCGTGCCCGGGCCAATCACCGCGATCGGCGCATTGGCCAGCGGAGCTGCGCCACCGACCTGGTATCGCTCACCCGGGGTCAAGCAGGGTACCGACAGCGCCAGCGCCGTGAAGTCGTTCAGGAAAATGAGCTGCTTGAGCTTGAGCGCGCGGCGGGTCACGGCGGCGGAAAAATCCCAGCCGTTGTTGGTGAGCGCGATGCGGTCTTCGAGCAGCGGCCCGGCCACTGCAAACGCGGCGATGCGCGGCACCGGCACAGCGTGCGCGGCGCGCAGCCCCTGTAGGTAGTGGGCGGCGGCGGCGGCGGGGCCGTCGAAGTCGGCGCACTTGAGCACCTGCTCGCCATGCAGCGCGTCGCGGTACCACACGCCAAAGCGCGCGTTGGTGCCGCCGATGTCGGCGACCAGCAGGGCGGTGCCGGCGTCGGCGGCGCGCACTGCAGCGCGCACTGCGGCGCTCATGGATCAGAACATCGAGTTGTCATTGGCGGATTTCTCCGGGATGTCCTGCAGTACATCCCAGTGCTCGACGATCTTGCCATGCTCGACGCGGAAGATGTCGACCGCCGCCACGCCTGCGCCGCGTTCGCGCTCGGCAGCGGAGGGAATGTAGCGCGAATGCACCGCCACCAGGTCGCCCTGCGCCACGGTGCGCTTCACCTCCTGGCGCAACTCGGGATAGAGCTCGTGCGTGTACTTCGTGAGCGCGTGCACGGCGCCATCGACGCCATCGGCAACCTTGGGGTTGTGCTGTCGGTAGCTCGCACCCACATAAAGCTTGAAGGCCTGCTCGACCTCGTGCTTGTTGAACACGGTGTCGAGGAAGGCGAGCACCACGGCCGTGTTCTGCTGGGCACGCACGGCACGCAGCGCGCCGTTGCTGGCGCAGGCCGCCAGCAGGCTGGTGGCAAGGCAGGCCAGCAGCGGCGCGGTCATGCCGCGCGCCAAACCCGCCACTTGATTTCGAGCCAGGCTCACGGTTCCGAGGATTACCCAATCGTGTCTCACCCGCAAGCCCCTGCCGCGCGGCCGTCGCGAAATCAGGACGCGCCGCCGCGGGCGGCTTCGGGCTGGAAGTGGTAGCGCGCCATGCCAGCGAGCGCCCCGTCTTCGTCCCAGCTCCATTCGGCGAAGGAGATCGCGCCGGCGGTGTCGGTCGTGACGATGGTCGAGCAACGCGTACCGTAGCTCTCGCCATGAATGAAGGCACTCGAGAGCATCCGCTCCATTTCCAGGCTGACGCCCGTGCGCGGCAGGTCTTCGTCCGCAGCCGGCTCCGCATCGCGCAGCAGGTCGAGCATCGCCGCCGACTTCGGCAGGTCATCGAGCGCTTCCGCCAGGCGGGACTTGGCCTGGCGCACCTTGGGCCAGGGCGTATCGAGCAGGTGGTTGGAGAGCGCATAGACGCCGGGTCCGAGGGTGCGCGACGCCGCCGTGGTGCTCTCGTAGATGCCGAGTTCCTGGCCATCGCTGCACAGGATATTGAATGGATTGCAGCCCTTGCTGCGCCGCGCGATCTCGCGCAGCCCCTGCGCCACAGGCCACTGCGCTTCCAGAAACGAAGTGACGAGCGTGCCGCGGCTCGGCGCATTGGCCAGTGCCACAGCGGGATCGCGGTAGTTGGTGAGCGCGGCGAAGCGTCCGCTGCGCGTCACGCCCAGCCAGGTGCCGCCCGCCTGCAGGTCGCGGCCGGCCAGGATTCCGGCCTCGCCTGGCCACCAGTCGGCCTCGGCCGTAGGGCGGCCGAAAAACTCATCGCGATTCGCCGCCACCACGCAGGGAAAATTCGGATGCACCTGCCAGGCAACCAGGATGAGGCACATGGGCTCTAGCCAGGACCGCAGGCGAGGCGCGGGCGCCGCGCGGCGCGCCTACTTCGATGCACCCTGTTTCGATGCGCCTGGGCGCCGGTGCTGCAGGAGCCACTCGTAGAGCTGCGGATCGGCGTAAGCGACATTCCACACATCATGCCCGACATCCGGGTAAACGGATATTTTTGCGTTGCCCCCGCAGGCGTTGATCGCCTCGATCATGGCCTGGTCGCCCTCGATGGGGACGGCGTCATCCTTCGCGCCGTGGAAAGCCCAGATGGGCATGCCCTTGAGCTGGCAGGCGTCGCCCGTTTCCCACCTGCCGCACACCGGCGCAATGGCCGCAAAGCGCTCCGGATTCATGCTCGCCCAGCCATAGCTCCAGATGCCACCCATGCTCAGGCCGGTCAGGTAGACACGGTCCGGATCCACCGGCAGCTTTGCAAGCAGCTTGTCCAGCATCAGGTTGAGTTCGACCGGATCGAAGTCCCGGCTGCTCGATGATTGGGGCGAGGCGACAATGAAGGGAAAATCCGGTCGCGAACTGACAAAGTTCGGCGGCCCATGCACCTTCACCTTCTCGAGATCATCGCCCGCCTCGCCCGAACCATGGAGAAATATCAACAAGGGGTAGCGGAATTTGCCGTGCTCGTGGAATCCTGAGGGCAGGAACAACAGGAATTTGCCGGAGACGATGCGCGTCACCTTGGCCTGGTAGGCCTGCGGGTGCTGCCCCTCAGCCAACGTCCAGCTGTGCTGCGCCGCGCATCCGCCCAACAGGCTCCATATACCGAGCAAGAGCGGCCACTTCGCCATGCGCATGTTCCAGGCTCCTCTTAGCAAGGGTCCAAGGTGCCATAATCGGCGCCCGAAGGAAAACACCGTGCGACCGATCTTTCTGCTGCTTGCCTTGCTCTTGCCCGCGCTGACCCACGCGGCCGAGGCGCCGCGGCAGGTGGCGCTCAAACTGCGGCCGGAGGATGTGCTTGCCACGGGCAATGAATGGCTCGCGCTGCCTGACATCCGCGCCTCCGACGGCGCGCTCAGCACTTTCAACGCACTCTCGATGCGCGATCGCGGACTGCTGCAGGCCAGCGGCGAATCCGCCCAGCCCGTGCTTGAACCTTACTTCCGTGCCGATGACAAGCCGCTGGCCCTGCAGAATCCGGGCTGGGAACTGCTGGAATACTGGATCCCAAGGGCCCGCCAGGAAGTGGCTGGCGTCGAGCTCACGCTGACGTATTGCGCCCCGAACGGCTACCGCGCGGCCTTCATCCGCCTGACGGCCACCAATCGTCGCGACGTCCCGGTGCGCGCCACATTGGGCGTGAAGGCCTCGTTCGGGCGCCTGAGCCGCGTGACCTACGTTCCCGTGACGCTGCGCGGTGAACGCAGCGTCGGCCCTTCGCCCTGGGTCGACCCGGGCGAAGTGTTCAGCTACATCACGCACGACACGCAGTTTGCCTGGGCGCTGGTGCACCCGGGCTCGACCGCCACGACCGCGGCGCCACCGCTGGCGCTCTCGCCGGAGGCCAACGCCGAGCACACGGCCGTGCTGCAGCCGGGGGAAAGCACCGAGGCCCTGTTCGTGCTTGCGCCCGGACTCGAGGAATTCAGCGCCGCGCACAACGCCCGCGCGCTGCGCGAGATGCTCGATCGCACCGGAGCGGATGCCGTCATTGCCGAGGCTGCCGCCTGGTGCCGCGCGCGCACCCGCAGCACGGGCCGCGCCGATCTCGACCTGCTCATGAACCGCAATTTCCTGTTCACCGCGCTGTATGCCTGGGGCCGCACCATCGACACCGAACAGCTGGTCGGTGTCACCTCGCGCAGTCCACGCTATTACGTCTCGGCCGCCTACTGGGACCGCGATGCCATGCTGTGGAGTTTTCCGGGGCTGCTCGACATCGACCCGCAGCTGGCACGCGACGCGCTCGAGTACGCGCTGACGCTGCAGCTGCGCAATACCGGCACGCACAGCCGCTTCATCGACGGCGTGGTGCTCGAGGACGGGTTCCAGCTCGACGAGGCCGTTGCGCCGCTGGTCGCGCTCGCTGCATATGTGCGCACGACGGGTGACCTAGCCTTCCTGGCTGCGCACCGCGATGCGCTCATCCTGCTGCGCGAGCGCCTGCTGGGCCGTTATGACGCGCGCATCGGCCTCTACTCTTCGCTCCAGGATTCGCAGGACGAATACCAGAAGCTGCCGTTCATTACCTATGACAACGTGCTGAGCTGGCGCGCGCTCACTGACATGGCCATGCTGTTTGCTCGTCTGCACGACGACAAGGCTGCGACCGAGCTGAACCGTCGGGCCCGTGACCTGCACGCGGCCATCCTGGCGCGCATGGTGACGAACACGGCGATCGGTGCTGCGGGCCCGATCTTCGCCTCGGCCACTGACGGCTCCAGTTTCGCCACCACCGATATCCCGCCCGGCTCGCTCATGAAACTGCCGGCGCTCGGGTTCATCGCCGAGGACGATGCGCTGTTCCGCGCCACCTATGACTGGCTGCATTCGCCAAACTACCGCTATTCCTATTCGACGAGCCGCTACGGCCTGCCCGGCAGCTACCGGCTGCCGATCACGACTTCATGGGTGATCGCGGACGAATTGCAGTTAAAGCGATCGCACCAACGCGCCGAGACCATCCTACTGGCGAGTCCCTGGGATGGGGGCATCGTTTCCGAAGGGATCGATCCTGAAACGGCGCACATGGACTACGCCGGGCGCGCCTTCGCGACCGCCGCAGGTTACGTGGCCCACGCCATCTGCGCCACGGCCTGCCGCAAGCCCTGAAGCCCGCGCGCGCGTGACCTCGGCTGCATTGACAGCGTTGCCATGCCCACAATAGCATCATGTAAACGTTTACCGCCACGTTAATAGTGGCCTCTGTGCCGCTGTCCCCAAGGAAAATTAGAATGCGCATCGCGAACCGGATACACGTTCCCACCGACTTCTCCCGCACAACCCGCAGCGCATTGCGAGCGACCCTGGGCATGGCGCTGTTGGCCGCGCTGGGCTTGCCCGCGCATGCGGCCGGCGCGCCGGCGGCCTCGCCGGTGCCGGTGCACACCGGCATTTACGATGCGCGCATCGACGCGAGAGTCGAGGCCCTGCTGAAGCAGATGACCCTGGAGGAGAAGGTCGGGCAGCTCGCGCAGTATTCAGCTGGGCAGGCTACGGGCCCAGGCACCGGCCGCACCGATTACAACGACATGCTGGCGCACGGCCAGATCGGCGCGCTGTTCAATATCTCCACGGCCCGCGAGACCAATGCGTACCAGCACATTGCGGTCGAGAAATCGCGCCTGCATATCCCGGTGGTGTTTGGGCTGGATGTCATCCACGGCTTCCGCACCGAATTCCCGATTCCGCTGGGCCTCGCTTCGAGCTGGGACCCGGAGCTGGTCGAAAAGGCGGCGCGCGTCGCTGCCCGCGAGGCTTCTGCAACCGGTATCCGCTGGACCTTCTCACCGATGGTCGACATCGCACGCGACGCGCGCTGGGGACGCATGGCGGAAGGCGCCGGCGAAGATACATACCTGGGCTCGGCCATGGCGGCCGCGTACGTGCGCGGCTACCAGGGCGAGCGCCTCGATGCCACGGACAGCATCGCCGCCTGCGCCAAGCACTATGTCGGTTACGGCGCGGCCGAAGGCGGTCGCGACTACAACACGACCGAGATTTCCGAACACACGCTGCGCCAGTACTACCTGCCGCCATTCCATGCCGCGGTGAATGCGGGCGGCGCCACGATCATGAGCGCCTTCAACTCGCTCGATGGCGTGCCCTCCTCCGCGAATCCATTCACGCTGACGCAGGTGCTGCGCACCGAATGGGGCTTCCGCGGCGTCGTCGACAGCGACTGGACTTCGGTGGCCGAGCTCATTGCGCATGGCATTGCCAATGACGGTGCAACGGCGGCGCGCAAGGGCTTTCTCGCCGGCGTCGACATGGACATGGCGAGCAGCCTTTATCACGACCATCTGGCGGAGCTGGTGCATTCGGGCCAGGTGCCCATCGCGCGCGTCGATGAGGGCGCGCGGCGCGTGCTGCGGCTCAAGTTCGCGCTCGGCCTGTTCGAACATCCCTACGTCGATGAATCACAGGAAGCTGGCGCCATGCTGCGGCCGGAGTACGTCGGGCTGGCGCGCACGGCCGCCGAGCGCTCGCTGGTGCTGCTGAAGAATGCTCCGGCCGTGGACGGCACGACGGTCCTGCCGCTGGCAGCCAACATGCAAAACATCGCGCTCATCGGCCCGCTGTCCGATGACCCGCCCAATATGCTCGGTTCCTGGGCGGGCCTCGGCCGGCCCCAGGATGTCACCTCGCTGCACAGTGCTCTGGCCGCACGCATTGGCGAACAGCATCTGCTGCGCGCGCATGGGGCTGGCATCCTGGATGGAACCGACGACGAGATCGCCGCCGCAGTCACCACGGCGGGAAAAGCCGACGTGGTCATCCTGGCGCTCGGCGAAGACGCCGGCACGATGACCGGTGAAGCCTCCTCGCGCTCGTCCCTGGGCCTGCCAGGGCGGCAGCAGGAACTGCTGGAGAAGGTCGTGGCCACGGGCAAGCCGGTGACCCTCATACTCTTCAGCGGCCGGCCACTGACGCTGCCCTGGGCCTTCGAACATGTGTCGGCGGTGCTCGCGGCGTGGTTTCCGGGCATCCAGGCGGGACCGGCGCTGGTCGAGACGCTGTTCGGGGATTCCAATCCCAGTGGCCGCCTGGTGGTGAGCTGGCCGCGGAGCGTCGGGCAGGAGCCGCTCTATTACAACGCGCTCAATACCGGCCGACCCGCGGCCGCGTTCGATTTGAGCAAACCGCCTATGGGTGGAGGCGATGAAAAGTACGTCTCGAGGTACATTGACCAGCAGAACAGCCCGCAATATCCCTTCGGCTACGGCCTCTCCTACACGAGTTTCAGCTACGGCCCGCTGCAGCTGGGCGCGCACGAACTGAGCGCTACGGCACTGAACCAGGCGTTGCAACAGGGACCGGGAAAGCAGGTGCTGACGGCCAGCTCCGAGGTCACCAATACGGGTTCGCGCGCCGGCGTGGAAGTGGTGCAGCTCTATGTGGGATTGCGGGGCACGAGCGTGGCCCAGCCGGTGCGGGCCCTGGCCGGATTCCAGCGCGTCACGCTGGCGCCGGGCGAATCGAAGCAGGTCAGTTTTGAGCTTGGCCCCGAGGCATTTGCCCTCTGGGACGCGCAGCAGCACTTCGCGGTGGAGTCCTCGAGCGCCCGCGTCTGGATCAGCGCCGATTCAGCGCATGGCGCGGGAACCGTAGTCAGCATCGGCCGGTGATAGCGCTACCGCTCCCGCCTCGCATGCGCATCTGTATTTAAATTACAACAATCGCTCATTGACAGCGCGATAACTTGGACACTAACATCCCAAGTAAGCGTTTACTTTCTCGCTGGTAAACGCTTACATACAGCGAGGCCGGGGCATTGGGGGATTTGTTGGCTGCAACGATCAAAGACGTGGCGATCCGCGCGCGCGTGTCTACTGCGTCCGTTTCCCGTGTATTGAACGGCAGTGGTGCGGTCACCGAGCCCACTCGCCAACGCGTGCTGCGCGCTGCGCAGCATCTGCGCTACACGCCGCACGAAGCAGCCCGCAGCCTCATCACCCGCCGCACCCGCACCATTGGCGTGCTGCTGCCCGACATTCACGGCGAATATTTTTCAGAGCTGATCCGCGGCATCGACCGCGCCGCGCGGCTGCGCGGCCTGCACCTGCTGGTTTCCAGCTCGCACGGCGATGCCGATGAGGCGGCGCTCGCATTGCGCGCGATGAACGGCCGCGTCGATGGCGTGCTGGTCATGTCACCGTATCTTGATGCGCGCTCGCTCGATGAAGCGCTGCCCCCGACGCTGCCGGCAGTACTGCTGAACACGCCCGCGGATGCGGGCCGTGCGCCGGCCTTTGTGATCGACGATTTCGGCGGCGCGAAGGCCATGGTCGAGCACCTGCGTGCCTTGGGCTACCAGCGCATCGCGCACATTGCCGGTCCCGGGGGCAACTACGAATCAGCCGAGCGGCTGCGCGGCTTTCAGGCGGCGCTCGGACGCACGCTGGCGGCCAAGGCACTGGTGCTGGCGGGCAATTTCACCGAGGAGTCCGGCTACCTGGCCGGCCAACAGCTGGCTGCGGCGACGCCCCGCCCCGACGCCGTATTTGCCTCCAACGACATGATGGCCATCGGTTGCCTGTTCGCGCTGCGCGAGGCGGGCCTGCGCGTACCCGAAGACATCGCGCTCGCCGGGTTCGACGACATTCCGATCGCCCGCTACATCACTCCGCCGCTCACAACCGTGCGTGCGCAGATCACCGAACTTGGCCGTCAGGCGCTCGACGCGCTGGCGCACGCCATCGACGAGCCCGGCGACGGCAAATTCGTGCGGCACACGCTGGGCACGCAGCTGGTCGTGCGCGAGTCATGCGGCGGCATGCGAGCGGACCCGGCAGCACGGCCAGGGCCGTAGGCAGTTTTCGATTTGGATACGATGTTCAGTTACTAACACGGGGAATCGGACATGAAGAAGCGGACTCAAGGTCACCAGAGACTGTACGGGCCGGCAATTGCCTCGGCGCTGGTTTCGGCAGTTGCGCTGCCCACCGCCAGCTGGGCGCAGACTGCCGATGCCACCGTGCAGGGCAAGGCTGCCGCCAACAGCCAGATCACGGCCAAGAATCTCGCGACCGGCGCAACGCGGCGCACCAAGGCGGGTGCAGATGGCACTTACACGCTGGCCGGGCTGCCAGCCGGCACTTACCGCGTCGATGCGGGTCCGGGCACCGAGCAGACGGCGACGATTTCGGTGGCTTCAACCACCACTCTCGACCTGGTACCGGGCGGCACAGCCGCGGCAGCCGGGGCCACGCTCGAGGAAGTCATCGTCCGGGCGACGCGCCTGATCGAGGTCAAGACTTCGGAGATCGGTGCCACGGTGTCACAGCACCAGATCGAGACGATTCCGCAGATCACGCGCAACTTCCTCGAGTTCGCCGACACCGTGCCAGGCATGGTGTTCAACGTCGACAACAGCGGCAACACCTCCATCCAGAGCGGCGCGCAGGCCAACAGCGCCGTCAACGTGTTCATCGACGGCGTCGGCCAGAAGAACTACGTCAAGACGGGCGGCATCGCCGGCCAGGCGGGCCCGAACAACACGGGTGATCCGGGCAACCCGTTCCCGCAGCTCGCCATCGGCGAGTACAAGGTCATCACCTCGAACTACAAGGCCGAATACGACCAGATTTCGAGCGCGGCGATCACCGCCCAGACGAAGTCGGGCACCAACAAGTTCCACGGCGAGGTGTTTGGCGACTACACCAACGAGAAGCTGCGCGCGCCTACGCCGGCCGAAGCGGCGGCGGGTGGCAAGAAGCCGAAGTCAGCCCAGACCGAGTACGGCGTGGCTGTTGGCGGCCCGATCATCCAGGACGTGTTGCATTACTTCGTCACCTGGGAACACAAGGACTTCACGGAGCCGAACTCGGTCAACGTGCCGAGTAACCTGATCAACATACCGCTGAACACGCTGCTGCCGGCCGGAGTATTTCAGCAGTTCGGGCCGACCACCAATCCGTTCAAGGAGAACCTGTTCTTTGGCAAGCTCGATTGGGAGCCCAGTGACGCCGATCGCGTCGAGCTGAGCGCGAAGATCCGCCGCGAGACCGAGGTGCAAGGTGCCTCCGGCACCACGGCTGCGTCTGCCGCGTTCAATTTCAAGAACGATGAAACGCGCGTGAACCTCAGGTGGCAGCACAGCACTGACGCCTGGGTCAACGAGGCGATGGCACTTTACGAGAAGACGGTCGACCTGCCGACGCCGCTCACTTCCAATCCGGCGATCGTGTACACGTACTTCGGCGCCGGTGGCAGCACCGACATCATCAGCGTCAACGGTCAGGACCCGCGCCAGTACACCGACAAGCACCAGGACGGCTGGGGCATCCAGGACGACATCACCTTCAGCCGCCTGCACTGGCAAGGTGATCACACGCTGAAGATGGGCGTGAAGTACAAGGCCGTGGAACTCGTCGCGCGCGACGGCTCGGACGCTGCCAAGTACTGGTACGCGGTGGACGCTACCGGCACCCAGGCGACGCCGTTCCAGGTCGTCTTCGGCAAGGTCAATTCCGGCCTGCCACTGGCTGCGATCTCGGACAACAAGCAGTTCGGCATCTACTTCCAGGACGACTGGGCCGTCAACCGGCACCTGACGCTGAACCTGGGCATACGCTGGGACTACGAGAAGACGCCTTCCTTCGAGAACTACCACACGCTCGACTCGATCGTGGCCGCGCTCAACCTGCCTTACCCCGATCCGGGCGTGAACGGCAATCCGAGCCTGCAGCTGCCACGGCCGACGCCGGGCGAGACCTATGCGCAGGCCCTGGCCCTGGGTGGCATCAACATCAACAACTACATCAGCACCGGCAACAACCGCAAGCCGTACATGGGCGAGGTCGCGCCGCGCTTTGGCTTTTCATACGATGTGAACGAGGACGAAAAACACGTCTTTTTCGGGGGCATTGGCCGCGCCTACGATCGCAACCTGTTCGACCGGCTGCAGCTTGAGAACTCGAAGAACGCACTGTCGGAACCAACCATCAACTTTGCCGGCACACCGTACAGCTACAACAACTGCCGGGTTGCCGGCGACGTCAATGGCTCGACCTGCGTTGCCTGGGATCCGAAGTACCTGAATCCGGCCAGCCTGCAGGCCCTCGGTAATGGTGTCGGCGAAGTCGACATGTTCCCGAACAACCTGAAGGTGCCCTACTCCGATCAGTTCAGCATCGGCATGCGCAACAAGCTGGGCGACTGGAACACCAGCGCCACCGTGACGCGCATCAACAGCTACGAGGGCATCCTCGGCGTGCTGGGCAACCGCTTTGCCGACGGCAGTTTCGCCACTCGGGGCTGCGGCCTCGACTGGGGTGGTTCACCGGCGCAATGGTGCTCCAGCGGCGTGCCGGGCATCGGTTCGCTGATCCTGTGGGAGAACGGCCAGCAGACCCGCTCCACCGAGTTCCTGTTCTCGGCGGAAAAGCCCTACACGCGTGAGTCGCATTGGGGCGCAACGATTGCGTACACGTACTCGTCGGCGACCCAGAACCGCCTCTACACCGACGGCTATGCCTTCGACCTGCCGCATGTCAGCAACTATCCGTTCACGCTGTCGAGCGCGGTCGCGAAGCATCGCGTCGTGGCGACCGGCAGTATCGACGGACCGTGGGGACTGTTGTTTGCGGGCAAGCTGACCCTGGCCACGCCAATCCCGGTGACCTTCATTGCCGGATGCCAACAACTGGGTGGAACCAACGGCACATCCTGCAACGCGTTTGGCACCAATGCCTTTCCGGTCGCGTCGCCGATATCGCAGAGCCTGTTCGGGTACCAATCGGTCGATTTCCAGGTCACCAAGAACATCGATCTACCGAACAGCATGAGCGCCTATCTTCGCCTGGACCTGCTCAATGCCTTCAACAATCGTAACTTCGATTCGGCGTCGGCGATCTGGAACTACCCGTCTGCGCCGGTCTACAACCCAACCGGACCGATCGTCGGTGTGACGCGCACCGTCAAGGTCACACTCGGCATGAAGTGGTAAGCCAGCTATAAAGCAATGGTGACAGAAGCCCCGGCTTCAGCGTCCACCGAACAAAGCCCGCTCTGCGGGCTTTGTTTTTTCCGCTGCCCGCAGGAACAACCGTGATCAAGTCCATAGTCATCGTCGGAGGCGGCACGGCTGGCTGGATGTCGGCCTGTGCGCTGGCCAAGTCCTTTGGCCGGGCCTATTCCATTCGCCTGATTGAATCGGAGGAGATCGGCATCATTGGTGTGGGCGAGGCTACGGTCCCGCACCTATCCTTCTTCAACAAGACCCTCGAGATCGACGAAGCTGAGTTCATCCGCCAGACGCAGGGCACCTTCAAGCTTGGCATCCAGTTCAAGGACTGGGCCCGGCTTGGAGACACCTATATCCATGGCTTTGGCACCCTTGGCCACGACCTGGGCGCGGTGCCCTTCCACCAGTACTGGCTGCGTGCGCGCCATTCGGGCCGGGCCGACGAGCTTAGCGCCTATTCGCTCAACGCGACCGCGGCGCCGCGCGAGAAATTCATGGTCTCGCCGAGCGATGCGCCCAAGAACACGCCGCTGGCTGACATCGCCTACGCGTACCACTTCGATGCCGGGCGGTACGCGCAGTACCTGCGTCGTTACGGGGAAGCCCGCGGCGTCGTACGCACCGAGGGCAAGATTCGCGAGGTGCGACTCCGTGCCACCGATGGCTACGTCGAGTCCGTGGTACTCGAGAACGGCGAGGCGGTCAGCGGCGATCTGTTCATTGATTGCTCCGGCTTCCGCGGGCTGCTCATCGAAGGAGCGCTGCACACGGGCTATGAGGACTGGACCCACTGGCTGCCCTGCGACAGTGCGCTGGCGGTACCCTGCGAGAAAGTGGGACCGCCAACGCCTTACACGCGCTCCACGGCGCGCACGGCAGGCTGGCAGTGGCGCATTCCCTTGCAGCACCGCACCGGCAACGGCCATGTTTATTCCAGCAAATTCATGAGCGATGACGAGGCTGCGTCGATCCTGCTGAAGAACCTGGACGGCAAGGCGCTGGCCGAGCCGCGCCAATTGCGCTTCACCACCGGCAAACGGCGCAAGATCTGGAACAAGAACGTGCTCGCCATCGGCCTCGCGGGCGGATTCATGGAGCCGCTCGAATCAACCAGCATCTACCTGATCCAGTCGGCCATCGGCCGCCTGGTGCTCATGTTCCCGACTGGGGATATCACGCCGGTGCTTGTCGATCGCTACAACGCGCAGGCTAGCTTCGAGTTCGAGCGGATCCGCGATTTCCTGATCCTGCACTACCATGCGACCGAACGTGACGATTCGCCGTTCTGGAACTACTGCCGGACGATGGATATTCCCGAGCCCTTGCGCAACACGATCGCCCTGTTCCGCGACGGCGGGCGCTTCTTCCGCAACGCCGAAGAGATGTTTGCCCAGGTCAGCTGGGTGCAGGTCATGATCGGCCAGCGCATCATGCCCGAGGGCTGGCATCCGATGGTCAACCAGATGAGCGATGCCGACCTCTACGCCTTCGTCGATCACGTGAAGTCGGTAGTCGCCGGCTGCGTGGATGCGATGCCGATGCACCAGCAGTTCATCGACCGGCACTGCAAGGCTCCAGCCAAATAGGAACAATTCGCGACCCATGAACACCTACAACCGCCGCTGGTTCCTGCGACGCGCAGCCGCCGCCGCGGCTGCGGGCCTCGCCGCTTGCGCTGGCCGCGGGGGCACGGGCAGCAGCGCTCCGGCAATTCCACCGCCGCCGGCCATGACGCCCGATGCGTTGCTCAGCGACACGCAGCGGCGCACCTTCAATTACTTCTGGCAGACCACCGAGGCCGCGCGCGGCCTGGCCCCCGACCTGAGTCCGGACCCGTCGCCCGCCAGCATCGCCGCAATGGGTTTCGCCTTCACTGCAGTGCCCATCGGCGTCGAGCATGGCTGGGTCACGCGCGCCGAAGCCGCGCAGCGCGTGCGGGGTTGGCTGGAATTCCTGCGCGATGCGCCACAGGGACCCGACGCCACTGGCGTCGCCGGCTACAAGGGCTTCTTCTATCACTTCCTCGACGCCGCGAGCGGCACGCGTTACCGCAACTCCGAGCTGTCCACGATAGATTCGGCGCTGCTGTTCATGGGCGTGCGTTTCTGCGGCCAGTATTTCAACGGCGCGGCGGACGCGAACGAAACGGCGATCCGCACGATTGCCGATTTCGTGTGCGAGCGCGCTGACTGGAACTGGATGCAGGCGAATGGCCCGGGTGTATGCATGGGCTGGCGCCCTGAGACCGGCTTCCTCAGTGCGGACTGGGTCGGCTACAACGAAGCGATGCTGATGTACCTGCTGGCGCTCGGCTCGCAGTCTCATCCGGTGGGTCCGGATTCCTGGGCCGTGTGGACGGGGGGCTACGCCAAGAGCTGGGGCAGCATCCAGGGCGTCGAGCACCTCAGCTTCGGCGCACTCTTCGCCCACCAGTTCACGCAGGTGTGGGTGAACCTGCAGGGCATCAACGACGCCTACATGGGCGCCAAGGGCTTTGACTACTTCGAGAACAGCCGGCGGGCCGTGCTCTCGCAGCGCGCCTACGCGCTCGCCAATCCGCTCGCCTGGGAGGGCTACGGCGCCGACATCTGGGGCCTGAGCGCCTGCGACGGTCCCTACAACGGCACGCTCAATTACCGCGGGGCACCCGCCCGATTCCACACCTACGCGGCACGCGGGGTGTACCTGCTGGCCAAGGACCAGATTGACGATGGGACGCTCTCGGTCAGCGCGACGCTCGGCTGCCTGCCGTTTGCGCCCGAGCTGGTGACGTCGTCGGTGGCCGCCATGTACCAGCGCTACGGCTCGGTCATCTACGGCGACTATGGGTTTCTGGACAGCTACAACCCGAGCTTCAGGTACGACGTACTCCTGCACAGCGGCCGGCGTGTTGGCGACCTCGGATGGGTAGACTCGCGCTACTATGGGCTGACCCAGGGACCCATCGTGGCAATGATCGAGAACTACCGCAGCGGGCTCGTCTGGCGATTCATGCAGAACGATCCGGTAATCCGCCGCGGCCTGCAGCGCGCCGGCTTCACGGGCGGATGGCTGGGCTGAATCGCGTACTGCCGGCCGCCCTGCCGGCCGTGCTGGCGCTGCTGGTCGGCGCTTGTGGCCAATCGCAACCGCAGCCTGAAGTGCTGCACTTCTGGGCAGAAGGCGTCGAGGCCGAAGTGCTGGCCCAGCTGCTGCCCGAATTCGAGCGCACGCACCCGGACGTGCGCGTCGAGGTGCAGCAGCTCGCCTGGACGGCCGCGCACGAGAAGCTGCTCACCGCCGTAGCCGGCGATGCCACGCCCGACCTGTGCCAGCTGGGCAATACCTGGATTCCCGAGCTGGTGGCGCTCCATGCGCTCGAGCCGCTCCAGGCGCGAGTGTCGACCTCGCCGTTGATCGCCAGCAATGACTACTTCCCGGGTGTCTGGCAACCCAACGTGCTCGATGGCGTGCTCTACGGCGTGCCGTGGTACGTGGACACGCGGCTGGTGTTTTACCGCAGCGACCTGCTGCGCCAGGCTGGCTACGCCGGCCCGGCCGACAACTGGGCGGACTGGCTCCGGCAGATGCAGGCCATCAAGCAGCTGGTCGGCAAGGACCGCTACGCGGTGCTGCTGCCACTCAACCAGTTCGAACCGCTGCAGGTGCTGGCGCTCGAACAGCCTGAATCGATGCTGCGCGATGGCAACCGCTATGGCAATTTCCGCAGTGCCTCGTTCCGGCGTGCCCTGGCCTTCTACCACTCACTGTTCCAGCAATCGCTGGCGCCCGTGCTGACCGAGACGCAGGTCTCCAACGTCTGGAATGAGTTCGGCCGCGGCTATTTTTCCTTCTATGTATCCGGGCCCTGGAACATCGCGGAATTCAGGCGACGGCTGGCGCCGGGGCAGCAAGGCAGCTGGATGACCGCCCCGATGCCCGGACCCGACGGCCCGGGCGTCTCGAGCGCCGGCGGCTCGAGCCTGGTGATCTTCGAGCGCTCACGCCACAAGGCCAGCGCGTTTGCCGTGATCGAGTACCTGTCGCAACCCGCCGTGCAGCAGCGCTTCCATGAGCTGACGGGCGATCTGCCACCGCGCCGCAGCAGCTGGCAATCGGGCGTGATCGCCAACGATCCGTATACGCGCGCCTTTCGCACGCAGCTCGAGCACCTGCGCGCTTTTCCGCAGCTGCCCGAATGGGAACAGATCATGCAGGCCATGCGCATGATGGGCGAGCGCGTCGCCCGCGGCGAGCAGACCGAGGCCGAGGCCACGGACAAGCTCGACGCCGAAGTGGACGCGATGCTCGCCAAGCGCCGCTGGCTGCTCTCGCGCAAGGCGCAAACATGAACCGCGCTGGCGCGGGCTGGTGGTTCTCACTGCCTGCGCTGACCATGATCAGCGTTTTCTTCCTGCTGCCGGTGGTGGCCGCGTTGCTGTTGAGCTTCACGGACTTCGATCTGTACGCACTGGCCGATCCTGCGAACCTGCGCTTCATCGGCCTTGCGAACTACCGCACGCTGCTGCTCACACCCCTGTTCTGGAAGGCGCTCGGCAACACTGCGCTGTTCGTCGTGCTTGGCGTACCCCTTTCACTGCTCGCTTCGCTCGGAGCGGCCCTGCTACTGGATTCGCGCCTGGCGCGCCTGAAACCTTTTCTGCGCACGGCGCTGTTCGCGCCGGTAGTCACCACGCTCGTCGCCGTGGCCATCATCTGGCGTTACCTGCTGCATACGCGCTACGGGGTGCTGAACTACCTGCTCACGAAACTCGGCTTCGGCCCGGTCGACTGGCTGGGCGATCCGCACTGGTCGATGTTCTCGATCGTGCTGCTCGCGGTCTGGAAGAACTTCGGCTACAACATGATCATCCTGGTGGCGGCGCTGCAGGGCATCCCGGAAGATCTGTACGAGGCGGCGCGCCTGGAAGGCGCTGGCGCCTGGGCCCGCCTGCGGCACCTCACACTGCCGCTGCTCGCGCCCACGCTGGCGTTGGTGGGCATCGTCACGGTGAGCGGCTATTTCCAGCTGTTCGCCGAGCCCTATGTCATGACGCAGGGCGGCCCACTGCAAAGCACCGTCAGCGTGCTGTATTTCATGTTCGATGAGGGTTTCACCTGGTGGAAACTGGGCTACGCCTCCAGCGTTGCCTTCGTGCTGTTCGCGCTGATCCTGCTGTTCACAGCACTGCAGCTCCGACTGACGCGCCGCCTGGGGCAGACGTGAGCGCCCGCCTGCCGGCATGGCTGGTCAACGGCGCACTGTGGCTGGGCGCCATCGCGACGCTGTTTCCACTGCTGTGGATGCTGTCGGTCTCGCTCATGCCCACCGGCGCGGCTTCGAGCTACCCGCCACCATTCCTGCCCGCCACGCTTACTCTGGCGCATTACCGCGAATTGTTCGCCGCCCAGCACCTCGGACGATACTTTCTCAATAGCCTGATCGTCGCCACCGGCGCAACATCGTTGGCACTGGTGTTCAACGGCATGGCCGGCTATGCCTTCGCAAAGCTCCGCTTTCGCGGACGCGAAGCGATCTTCCGGCTGCTGCTCGCCGGCCTGTTGGTGCCGGCGCAGGTGACGATGATCCCGCTGTTCGGCCTGCTGAAATTCATGGGGCTGGTCAACAGCTACGCCGGCGCGATCGTGCCCGGTGTCGCCAGCATCTTCGGCATCTTCCTCGTGCGCCAATTTGCGCTGTCGATCCCGGACGAGCTGCTCGATGCTGCGCGGGTCGACGGCGCCAGTGAATGGCGACTCTTCCGCGCGGTGGTCGTGCCAGTGCTGGCGCCCATCCTGGTGACGCTCGGCATCTTCGTGTTCCTCGCCACCTGGAACGATTTCATGTGGCCGCTGATCGTGCTGAGCGACCGCGACATGCAGACGCTACCGGTGGCGCTCGCCAGCCTGTCGCGTGAGCACGTGCAGGACAGCGAGCTGATGATGGCCGGAGCGGTGATTACCGTGCTGCCGGTGCTGCTGCTGTTCCTCGTAACGCAGCGCTTCTACCTGCGCGGCATCATGGCCGGCAGCCTCAAGGGCTGAGCGCCGCCTGGCGCGGGCCGGCGCGCACTTAGCGCAGGCAGGCGCCGTGGCTCGCTATGACCTCACGGTAGAACTCGGCACTGGCCTTGAGCGTGCGCTGCTGCGTCGCATAGTCCACGTGCACGATGCCGAAGCGCTTGGAATAGCCGAGCGACCATTCGAAGTTATCCAGCAGTGACCAGACGCAGTAACCGCGGATGTCCGCGCCCTGCGCGATTGCCGCGCGCACGGCGTCCAGGTGGGCGCGCAGGTACGCGACGCGCAGCGGGTCCTCGAGCCGCCCGTTCACGGCGGCGGGCGGATCGCCGAACGCAGCGCCATTTTCCGTGATGTACACGGGCGGATTGCCGTAGCGCTCCTTGACCCACAGCAGCGTGTCGATAAGACCCTGCGGATAGACTTCCCAATCCGTTTCGGTGTAAGTCGCAAGGGGCTGCCGCACCCGCACCGCCCTCACCGGGCGGGCGGAATCCTCGGCGCGCGCGACGCTGCGCGTGTAGTAGTTCACGCCGATGAAATCGAGCGGCTGGCGGATCAGCTGGAAATCGCTCGCCGGCCATGCGGGCCAGGCCTCGTCGAATACCTCGCACATCTCAGCCGGGTAGTGGCCAAGGAGCGCTGGATCCAGGTACTGGCGGTTCATGTAGGCGTCGGCCTGCGCCGTCGCCGCCTGGTCGGCGGCACTGGGTGTGGCTGGATACTTGGGTTCGAGGTTCACCACCAGCCCGATCTGGTGCCTGCCCTCCGCGCGGTAGGCCTGCACCGCCGCGCCGTGCGCCCGCAGGAGGTGATGGGAAGCAATCGGCGCCTCGAAGCGGTCGCGGTGCCCGGGAGCCAATGCGCCGTGCAGGTATCCGCCATCGCTGACGACCCAGGGCTCGTTGAGCGTGATCCATTTTTTTACGCGGCCGTCGAGCTTGCGGTAGACCGTGGCGGCGTAGTCGGCAAACCAGTGGGCCACGTCGGGGTTCAGCCAGCCGCCCTGCTCGTCCAGCGCAGCCGGCAGGTCCCAGTGATACAGCGTGACCAGCGGCTCGATCCCGGCGCCGAGCAGTTCGTCGACGAGGCGGTCGTAGAAGCCCAGGCCTGCGGCATTCACCGCGCCGCGTCCCTCGGGCAGCACGCGGCCCCAGGCAATGCTGAAGCGGTAGGCCGTGAGGCCCAGGTCGCGCATGAGCGCGACGTCCTCGCGATAACGGCGATAGTGATCGCAGGCCACGTCGCCCGTATCGCCGTCCTGCACGAGTCCGGGCGTGCGACAAAAGCGCTGCCAGATCGACGCGCCCGCACCGTCGGCGAGCGGCGAGCCCTCGATCTGGTAGGCAGAAGTGGCCGCGCCCCACAGGAACCCGTCCGGAAAACCCCCGGCCCGATTTTCGATCAATTGAGGCACGGTAATCGTTTACATAGCCTTGTTGGGCGCGATTGTATACGATCCGTCCGGAACAGTACGCCTAAAGGATGAAGCATGGCCGGCGTGCGGCTGCACCAGGTCCGCAAGGTCTACGACAACGGACAAGTGGCCGTCGCTGGCGCCAGCTTCGAAGTCGCCGACGGCGAACTCGTGGCGCTGGTGGGCCCATCCGGCTGTGGCAAATCGACGCTGCTGCGCATGATCGCCGGTCTCGAGACCATCACCCGTGGCACGCTGCACATCGGCGAGCGGCTGGTCAACGACGTGCCGCCCCGCGATCGCGACATCGCCATGGTATTCCAGAGTTATGCGCTCTACCCGCACATGAGCGTGCGTGAAAACCTTGCCTTTGGCCTGCGCCTGCGCGGCGTCGATCGGGCCCGCATCGACGCGCAGGTGCGTGCGGCGGCGGCCACACTCGAACTCGATGAACTGCTGGAACGCAAGCCACGTGCGCTCTCTGGCGGGCAACGCCAGCGGGTGGCGCTCGGGCGGGCGCTGGTGCGAAATCCGCGGGTCTTCCTGCTGGACGAGCCGCTATCGAACCTGGACGCCAAGCTGCGCCTGAGCATGCGCACTGAAATCGGTCGGCTGCACCGCAGGCTCCGGGCCACAATGCTGTACGTGACGCATGACCAGATCGAAGCCATGACCTTGGGGCAGCGCATCGTGGTGCTGAACGCAGGAGAAATCCAGCAGATTGATACGCCGATGAACCTCTACAACGAACCGGCCAACCTGTTTGTGGCGGGGTTCATTGGCAGCCCGGCGATGAATTTCTTCCGCGGGCGGCTCGCCTTGGTCCCGCGCGCCCAGCTGCTCTGCGCCGGCGCGGCGCTGGCGCTGCCTGCCGCGCAGCTGGCATCTTCCGCACTGGCGTCGGTTGCGGGCGAAGTCATCGTCGGTATGCGCCCGGAAGATCTCGCGGTATGCCAGCGCGGCGATGAGGGCGATGGCGAGTTCACGCTCGAGGCCACCGTGGAAAGCGTGGAGCCGGTGGGCAACGAGATCTTCCTCACTGTCCAGTTTGCGGCCGAGGAGCGCGTCTGCCGCGTGCCACCGCAGCCGCTGCCCGAACCAGGCCGAGCGGTGCGGCTGCGTTATCAGCCGCAGAAGCTCAAATATTTCGACGCCGCCACGGGCACCCGGCTCGCGTAACGACCGCTGCGCCAGCAAATGGGACACTGACCAAAAGGCCTTGCCGCGCCTTTGGCGCAGCGCTATATATGGCGCCCCGATTCTCCTTCACGGCAGCCAGCGCTGCCAGGGAACACCTCATGAGCATCTACACCTCGAAGTGTGTGCAGGGAGTGGCGCTCGCGGCCCTGCTTGCCCTGCCGTGGGCAGCGGTTGCGGCCGATACAGCCAAGGCTGCGACACCCAAGATGACCGATAAGCAGCTGATCGAGAGCGCGTTGTCCGCAGCGCCCATGGGACTGCGCAAGCACGCCGGCGTCATGGCCGCAAATGACAAGGGTGAGATGCGCACGCTGCGCGAAGGCACCAACGGCTTCACCTGCATGCCCGATGAACCGACCATCCCCGGACCCGATGCGATGTGCCTGGACAAGGCGTCCATGGAATGGGTGCACGCCCTGATCACCAAGGCGCCGCCACCAGCGGGCAAGGTCGGGCTGATGTACATGCTTAAGGGCGGCACGGATGCCAGCAACACCGACCCGTACTCGGCCAAGCCCTCGAAGGCCGACCACTGGATCAAAACCGGGCCGCACGTCATGATCGCGGGCGCCGACGCGACTTTCTACGATGCCTACCCGAAGAATGCCGACCCCGATACGTCCAGGCCCTATGTGATGTGGGCCGGTACGCCCTACCAGCACCTGATGGTGCCTGTTAAGTAAGACCTCGCAACAACGACGCTGCCGACCGCGCGGGCTAAGCCTGGCGGCCGGCGGCCGATTGCGCTCGTCCCACCAGCCCCTGGCGGATCGCGTACACCGTGACCGCTGCCGTGTTGTGCAATCCGAGCTTGCGCATCAGGTTCGAGCGGTGCTTCTCCACTGTCTTTACCGACAGATGCAGCGTCTTGGCGATGACCTTGTTGGGTTCACCTGCGCCGATCAGCGCCAGCACCTCGCGCTCGCGCGGCGTGATCGGCGCGGCTGCCACGGCGAAGCGCGCGGCCACGCGCTCCGCGTACTGCGAGAGAATGCGCGATTCCACCGTATCGCTGAAGAACCGGCGCCCGGATCCCACCACGCGCAGCGCCTCGAGCAGCTCGGCGTAGCCGTCGTCCTTTAGCAAATAGGCTCGCGCACCAGCCTGCATGGCCAGGCGCATGTGTTCTTCGCCCGCCTGGCCGGTGAGCACCAGTACACGTGCGGCGCAACCTATGCGCGCCAGGCCGGCGACCAGATCGGCCAGCGACTGGCCACCGATCTGCAGGTCCGCCACCACGAGCCGCGGCGCGGTTTGCGCAGCGATCCGCAATGCCTCGGGGACTGAACGCGCGGCGCCGACCACCTCGATGCCGGCTTCGGAGCCCAGTGAGACCCGCAAACCGTCGCGCAACACGGCGATGTCGTCGACCAGCAGCACACGCAGATTGCCGCCCTGGGCGGGATCATGACCATTGAGAGGCATGCGGATCATTGCAGCAGCGGCCGGATGAGCGCCTCGAGCTCCGCCGTCTCGAAGGGCTTGGCCAGCACTGCATCGGCGCCGACATTGGCCGCCGCGGCGAGATAGGCGCGCGTGGTGACGGCATCGGGACCGTAACCGCTGAGCTCGAAATTGCCGCCGCCCGAGATGGCAATGACGCGCAGGCCCGGGAACTCCGCGCGCAGGCGGCGCAGCAGCTCCACGCCGTCCATGCCGGGCATGATGATATCGAGGATCACGAGGTCGTAAGCCTGGCGGTTGAGCTGCACCAACGCGGTCTCCGCGTCAGCGGCCACGTCGACCTGCAACTCATCTTCCTCGAGCACGCGCTTGAGCGCGTCGCGCACGAAGGGCTCGTCGTCGATGACCAGCAGGCGCTTCATGCGTTGCCCTGGCTCAGTAAATGGTCGAGCTCCTGGCTACTGACCAGACGATTCTCGATGGCAAAGCGGGTGACGCCGGCCGCGCTCCTGAGACCTAAGCGCCGCATCAGCACGGTACGGAATTTCTCGGTTGCCTTCACGCCCCGACCCAATTCGCGGGCAATCTGCCGCGTGGGCACGCCCAGCGCGATCAGGCGGATCACGCGCTCGGCAGTCGCGCCCAGTTCGCGCGCGGCGGGCAGCTGTGAGGCGACGCCATCCTCGAGCCAATCGCTGACCACGGACTCCCACACATTGCCGCATACGGTGCGGCGGCCGCTGGCGGCGCGCCGCACGGCGCGCAGCAACTCGGAGCGCGAGGCGTCCTTGCATACGAAGCCGATCGCGCCGGCTATAAAGGCCGCCCGCACGTACTCGAGTGAATCGTGCGCCGTCAGTACCAGCAGCGTCACGCGGGGGAACTCTCGATACAGCGCCTGCACGACCTCGCCACCGGACATTCCGGGCAGGTTCAGGTCGCACAGCACGAGATCCGCGCGCGCGGCACGCACCAGCTCGATGCCTTCGGTCACATTGCCCGCGCAGCCAACGATCTCGAGGTCGGGTTCGAGAGCCAGCAGGGCCGCCAGGCCATCGCGCACCACGGCATGATCTTCGATCAGCAGCACGCGGCAGCGCCGCACTTCCCGCTGCGAACGCCATCCCGGCCAGATCGCCGATCGCTCCCGCTTGCTAGCCATCATACGAGCATTATGTGACATAAGAATTCAACATGCAGTGGGGAAAAGTACCCGGAAGGTACTACCCATGCCGCGCTCGCTGGTGACGAGTATCCGGGCGCCAAAGCTTTCGGCGATGCCGTGCACGACCGACAACCCCAGGCCCGTGCCCTCGCCGACCGAGCGGGTCGTATAGAAGGGCTCGAAAATCCGCGCAATGGTCGCCGGGTCCATGCCGGCGCCGGTGTCGCTTACCGTCAGCTCGACGTAGCGTCCGGCCGGCACGCCACCGCTCGCTGCATCGTCAAGTTGTACGTCACGGATGTTGACCGTGACCGTGCCGGGAGCGCCCGCCAGCGACTGGTAGGCGTTCTTGCACAGATTGACCACCAGCTGCACGACCAGCGAACGGCTCGCCTGCACGGGCGGGCACTGCGGCACGGCCCGGATGACCAACTGGCAGTTGGGCAGAATCAGCGGCCGGAACAGCTTCATGGCCTCATTAACCGCTTCGCGCAGGTCCACCGGTTCCGTGACCAGTCCGCTGATGTCGTGGCTGAAGGCCAGGATCTGCTTGACCAGGTCGCGTGCGCGCCGCGCCGCCTCCAGGACCGAGCTCACATCCTGGCGCGACTCGCTGGTGGGCGGCAATCGCTTGAGCACCAGCTCGCTCAGCAGGATGATTGGCACCAGGATGTTGTTGAACTCGTGCGCGATGCCGCCGGCCAGTGTACCGACCGTCTCGATGCGCTCGCGGTGCTGCAGCTGGCGCTCGAGGCCGGCGCGGCGCAGCTCGAGCTGATCCTTCTCGTGGATCTCGGCGCGCAAGCGCTCGTTTGCGCCAACCAGCTCGCTGCGCATGCGATCGAGGTCGAGCGCCAGCGTGTGAAGTTCGCGCACCGGCGTGCGCAGCTGCAGTCCCTGGCTGTAGGCGCCATCGGCGATGGCGCGTGCGGCGCCCTGCAGCCGCCGCACCGGTCGCGCAATCGCCATGCCCACGAACAGCGCCGCCAGTGCCGACAGGCCCAGGTAAGCGCTCAGCGTCCAGAACATCCGCTGCCGCGCCGAGGCAATGGTGGCGTTGGTTGGTCGCTCATCGAAGCCGAGCCGCAGCTGCAGCGTGACATCGCCCCGCACCACCGGCATGCTGATGAAGTAGATGTCATCACCGTGCTGGCCGAAGGAGAAATCCTGCTCGAAACGAAAATTCAGCAGCGGCCGGTTCAGATCGCTGCGCAGGTTCACTGTGGGTCCGGAGAGTTCGGCGTACACGCCGTCCGCATTGAGGATCACGGTGTCGAGCAGATCGGTGGTGGCTTTTGGCGATTCGAGCACACCGCCTACTTCGAGCTGGTCAGCCATCAACCGGGAGAAGGTCCGCACCTTTTCGACGAACAGCGTCTCATGGCTGCGCTGCACGACCGCGCCGAGGCTCGAATACAGAAAGTAGAACAACACGGCGTGGCCACCGAGCACCAGCGTGGCCATGGCAGCGGCAAGTCTGAATTTTACTCGTGCCATAGCTCTCGCAGGATCCGTACCCGCGGATTTCGCAGCACCGCCGACTCCCACGCGTAGCTGACCGCACCGCTATTGGCCGCCACGAGCGCCAGCAGCTGCGCATTGTCGGTATAGACCGGGGGCATTTGGCGGCCCTGCTCGAGGGCCAGCATCAGGAGCCGGCGCTGGTAGGCGGATTCCGACATCGACACCACGTACTGGAGGAAGACGAGCTTGAGTTGCTCGTCGGAATCGTTGCGCAGCGCGTGCAGGGTGATCTCGCCGCGCTCGACCGGGATGCCAAGGAACAGGCGTTTGATGTCAATGGCGTCAAGCGCGGCGGCGGGACCGGCTGCGTTGACAATCAACACCACGCGATCGCCGCGCCCCGCCGCGGGCACGGTGCTGCCCAGCAGCAGCAGCAGCAGTGCCGGCCTTGGGCCGCGCCAGTTCAAGGGAACACGCTGCTCCACTGCACTCGGGCGGCCGACTGTGTCGACTGCACGGTCGTCAGGTGTGACAACTGCAACGTCAGGGCCTGGTGGCGATGGAATTCCCAGCGCACTCCGGCCAGATTGCCGTGCGTCACCAGGTCATCGCTGTGTATACCCACGTAGCGCGAGGTGTTGGCGTTGGCGGAATTCTCGTGCCGCGCAAACAAGGTCAGACCGTGGTGCAACTGACGTTCCAGCTGCAGGTACCCGCAGGCGAGGTGCTCGCGCCGCCCGGCCGTCGCGTTTTGCAGATCGACAGCGATGTAGTAGGCCGCGCCGATCGCCCGCCAGGGCTCGTGATCGTGGTTGAAGTAGGCGCCATAGACGTGCAGATCGACCAATTGCGCGTCCAGCAGGGCACCCAGCATCGGATCGTAAACCGGCGTGCGGTGATGGCCGAACAGCAGCCCCATGCTGCTGCTGCCCAGGTATTGCGGCAGGAAGGATAAGCGCGCGGACTGCGAAAGCCGATGGCTCCCGGGGTTGCGGCGCAGCAGATCGACCGGGCTCAAGCCGTCGGCATTGATCAGACTGCCGTAGGCCACGGCGACCGAGAGCTGAAGTCCCGCGACGGGTCCCACCGGACGGCGCGATTCGAGCAGCGCGCCGGTCAGATGCTGCGGCACCAACCCTTCCTCATCCTCCCAGACTTCGATCGCCGGGCGGGTGATCGTGGTCTGCAGATGCTGGCCGTGGTGAAACTCGTTGTTCCAGGCGCTACCGGGTTGGTGAAAGCGCCCGAACCACAGCAGCGTGTCAGGCACCGGTTCGAAGCCGACCTGGAAGCGCTCCATGTCGCTTTCGCCGCCCGGCCCAAAGTGGTACTCACCCAATGCGCGCCAGCGGCCGCGATTGCCGGCAAACACCAGATCGCCGGTGCCCCAGAGGTCTTCTGGCCGCTCCAGACGATCGTTGGGGCCATCGTGAGCGATGTTCTGCAGGCTCAGGAACAGTGCGACATTGCCGGTGGCGTGTTGATGGCTGTCCGGGACGTCGTCCGCCCAGGCAGGCCAGGCCGTGACAACGCAGGCTGCAGCCAAGGCCAGAAAGGAACTCGACGAATTGCGCACGGCGCCTCCCAGGGGCGGCCCTGGGCGGCCGCCTGATGGGAGCTACTCTAAACCCCTGGCTGGCGGGACGCAGGAGGCAGGTCGATCGCTGGTGGGTGCGTCACAACCCGATATCGGGTCATGCTGGAGGCCAGGTGGTGCCCAATCACTGCCGGGGCGGCAAGCCCGCCCACATCGCGCGCAAAACTGACTTCCTCGGCAGAGTAGCCCTTGATCTCCGGCGGACCGTCGGCCGGCGGCCTCCGCTGCCAACCCTGGGCGCCGTCGAAGAGCCGGACCGAATGCTGATCCTCGGCGATGATTAGGCCGAATTCCTCAAGGTTTCGCCGGCGCGCGATCGGCGCCGCCCAGCGCTGCCTCAACCGCCCCTCGCAGCTGGGCGGCGCTCAGCGCGCCACGATTTGCTCTCAGCACCTCGCTGATGAGGCCCGTGGGCGTGATGATATACGTAAGCGGCAGCACCTGCGGTGCGCCAAACCCGTTCGCCGATGCCTCGGTAAGCAGACCCGTGAAATAGCTCACGGCGCGGGCGGCGGCCACGGCGTCCCGGCGATCGTGCCGATCATCGGCGCTCAGCCCCACCACTACCACGCCCCGGTCGCGATACTCGCGGCTGAGCCCATCCAGCAACGGCATCTCGCTGCGGCAGGGACCGCACCAGCTCGCCCAGAAGTTCAGCACCACGACCTTGCCACGGAGCCGCGCAAAGTCGAGCGCTTCGCCACTAAAGCTGTACGCCACCAGGACTGGGGCATTCTGGCCCGGCGCCGGCGGCCAGGCCGGCGGCGCGGCCGGCACAGCGGCCGCGGCGAGCAGCGCCAGGGACAGCAGTACCGGCCGCCCAGGAGATTTAGAAGTGATAGCTGACATTGACTTTCCACAGCTCATTGGCAAACAGCTGGTTGCCGCGGGCGTTGGTGTAAAGCGGCAGCGCCACGTCGGCATAGATACGCACCTTGTCCCGAGCCACTTCGATGCCCGGTGAGACCATTACCCGCGCGTATCCGGTATCAGCGGTCAACGCGTCCACGCCACCATCCGCGCGTCGATAGACGGCCCGCAGTTGACCGACTGGTGAGAATTTGAGTCCCGAGGGCAGCGTCCAGCCCTCAAAATACACCCCAGCCGCGATCACGCCTTCCACACCGGGGCGGTAGTTATCCCGATGAAAGATCGGCAGGTCCCACTGCCCTTGCAGGAAATACGTCCAGCGATTGTCCGGGCTGAGGCGGCCGAGGTGATAGGCACCCAGCAGCAGATCCGTGCTGCCGCTGCCGATCTGGGTATCCGCATCGAAATAGGCAAAGCTGGTATCGCCGTTGGCCAGCTTCACACCGAGGCTGACGCCGGTCGACATGTCGGCCGAGAAGCCCGTGTAGGTGCCCTTCAGGCGGATATCGCCGACCGCGCCGTGGGTGGAGCTGCGAAGATTGCCAGTAGTCCCGTCGGTAGTCTGGAAGTAACGATTCCAATAGGGTACCTCGACCGTCACACCGAAGGAGCGGTTGAACTGGAATTGCCCGCCTGCGGTATAGAAGCTGCTGCGTATCGCCTTGTCTGGGTTGTTGGCGGCGCGAGCGCTTGAAGTGCCACTCCAGTTGAGGCTCTGGTCTATGAAGTCATACTCCACAAGCACCATGCCACCGGCATGGCTCGCATACATCGAACTCGTCCCCACATCGAAGATACCGCAGCCGCAGGCACAGGCGAGCACCGAACCCGGTGCCAGTAGCGCCAGCGTGAGCAGCGCGGCTGCGCGCCGCGTCAGTGATTTACCGTTCATGTCAAACTCCGGGAAAGCCGCTACGGACTGTGCTTCCGGTGATCGACTACCGGACCAACACGCCCTCTAGGAAACGAACTTCAGACGGCTATCGGAGGACCGCGGGCAGCGCGGAATCGGAGTGGAATGACTCGTGGTTCGGACTGATCGAAATCGGGCGTCGGTGCCGCCACGATCTGAAAGTTCGGCTTCGCGAGCGCCGGCAGCATCGCCGCCAGGGCCGCGCCAGCAGGCAGCGCAAAGGGACAGTTTTGGGCAGCGGCGGAGTGATCGCCACCGTGATGGTGATGGGAGTGCAGAGCCGCCGAAATGACATCGGGCGCGTAATCCGCGCATGCCACCACGGCGACATGGCCAGCCACGGGCGCCCACATATAACCGACGGGTACCAGCGCGCGCAGCACAAAAACCAGCGATATCACACTCGCTACCAGCACCCCCGGCCACGAACGCTGCGCACCCACAACGCCATTCGTGACATTCATCGCGACTGCGCTCCGGGAAGCCCGTCGGGCAAATTAGATCCGTCACTGGAGATCAAGTTGTGGTTAAGGGCGAAGCGGGCTATACCGGCCGCATTGTGCAGCTCGAGCTTTCGCATCAGGTTAGCGCGGTGCTTCTCGACCGTTTTGACACTTAGCGAAAGCTCACGCGCCACCATCTTGTTCGATTGGCCCGCTGCAACGCGCGTCAGCACCTGACGCTCGCGTGCGGTGATCGACTGCGCGGATTTCTTGTCGGCGCGACCATCAAGATGCAGGTAGCTGGCCAAAACCTGTCCCGCGACGGCCTTGCACAGAAACTGCTGCCCCGTCGCGACGGTACGAACGGCGGTCATAAGCTCCACTCGCCCGGAGTCCTTGAGCACATAGCCGTCCGCCTTACAATCGAGCCCGGCGCGGATGTATTCCTCGGAGCCATGCGCGGTCAACAGGATGACGCGCACCGACGGGCACACCCCTCGCAGCTCACGCACCAGCGTCAGCCCGGAGCGTCCCCGCAGACCAATATCCGTGAGTACGATGTCCGGTTGCAGGCGCGTGGCCATGGCCAACGCTTCATCTACCGAACCGGCCTCGCCGGCAACCCGAAAATCTGGTTCAAGTTCGAGCAGTGCCCGCAGTCCTTCGCGGAGGATGGCGTGATCATCAACCAACATCAGACTCAGCCTCGAGTCCACTCGCAGCGGCGCAATCGGCGCAATCGGCGCAAATTCGGCACTCATAGACGCTGAATCCATATGCATCCTGTTCAGTCCTGGTAGCGCGGCAGCCGCTGTCCCTGATCGGAATGCTAGGGGAAACCCTCACTCTCGGCCGCTCGCCTTTAGGCTCGAAGTGTGAACTGGCTCCCAGCTTCGCGGTGGAGCGCGGGCGCGTGCGATGCCTATGCCTGACGGAACCCCTACCGCACTGCGACATTGGGTAGTTCGCTCGCGACCACCCCCCCACCGTCCCGTTCCACGAGCTCGTGGTTCAGGGCGAAGCGCGTGATGTCGGCGGCGTTATGTAACCCGAGCTTGCGCATCATATTGGCGCGGTGCTTTTCTATGGTCTTGACACTCAGGTTCAACTCGCGCGCCACCACCTTGTTGGAATGGCCCGAGGCGATGCGCGCCAGCACCTGTCGCTCACGCGCAGTGACCGCTCGCAGGGGATCGAGGCTGCTCCCGCGGTCTGCCCCGCGCAGGTAGGTTGACAGAACGCGCGAAGCCACGGCCTTGCAAAGGAATTGCTGTCCTTTCGCGACCGTGCGGATCGCAGTAACCAACTCGGCGTGACCAGAATCCTTGAGCACATACCCATCGACCTTAGCGTCCAGCCCGGCGCGGATATATTCCTCACTGGCATGTGCCGTGAGCAACACGATGCGTGCAGCCGGGCAAACCTTGCGCAGCTCGCGCACCAGCAGCAGCCCGGAGCGTCCGGGTAGGCCGATGTCCGTGAGCACCACGTCTGGCTGGAGGCGGGTGGCCAGTTCGATGGCCTCCTCGAACGTGCCAGCTTCACCGACCAGGTGCAGGTCGGGCTGCAGTTCCAGGAGCGAGCGCAGGCCCTCACGCAGAATGGTATGGTCGTCGACCAGCAGCAATTTCAGGGGCGCGCGCGCCTCGGACGGCGTCGGTGGTGCATCGCCACCTTTTCGCACCCGATCGGCCTCAGCGCCCGACGCAACACCCACGTTTTTATTGGTCAAGATTTCGGTCCGGCCATACTTTACCCGACGACATTCTACCCGCAATTGCGTCTCGGGGCGTCCGCCCCTTGGCGCCGTCGCGCGGACCGCACCAAGTGCACGGCAGAAAAACCGCGACCGGGCTCGCATGTGTCAACGTACGTAGGGTTATTTGGTAGAAATCCGGGATTAAGTCCAGCTTCCGAAGAAACCGTGTGTGACCCCACTCACAAATTCGAAAGAAGCGCGTACAGCAAATAACCACTTCCCGTACGGTTTGGGGTGTCGGCAGCGTGCTGTAGCTGCCTCACGGGGATTACAAAAAATGCTGTCAGTAAAGCGAATCAAGTGGTGGCACTTTGCCAAAACCCTGCCGGTCGCAGCACTGCTGTTGCTGCAGGCGTGTGGCGGCGGCGGCACTGGCAGTAGCGCACCGACGCTGCAATCTTTGGACGTCTCGCCGGTGGGCCCGAGCGTCGCGGTCGGCACCTCGGTGCAGGCGACAGCAACTGCAGTCTACAGCGACGGCAGCAAGATCGACGTGACCACCCAGGTAGCGTGGACATCGTCCAACACCGCGGTCGCTACCATTGGCGCCGCGACCGGTAAAGCCGTGGGCGTCGCGTCCGGCACCTCGACCCTGGGTGCCAGCTACCAGGGCAAAGCAGGCAACACTACCCTGACGGTCACCGCCGCACAGCTCAGCCGCATTGATCTTACGCCCACGACGCCCAGCATCGCCGCAGGTACCACTGTTTCATTCCTGGCGACTGGCACGTTTAGTGATAATTTAAAGCAGGACCTCAGCGCCGACATAGCCTGGACCTCCTCGAACACGACCGTCGCCACAATCCTATCCAGCGGCAAGGCCACCGGGGTCGCGGCCGGTAGTGCCACGATTACTGCAACCTGCAGCATAGCGGGTGTGTGCAATGCGATGAGTGCCACAACCTTGTTGACCGTGACGCCGGCCGTGTTGGTGTCGATCTCGGTTACGCCGCCGAATCCCGTACTTGCGCTTGGCACCGGCCAGCAGTTTGTCGCCACGGGGATCTACGGCGACGGTACCCACCAGGACCTCAGTGGCCTGGTGACCTGGTCATCCAGCTCAACGTCAGTCGCCACAATCAGCAACACCAGTGGTAGCTTGGGCGTTGCCGCCTCGAAAGGAATCGGCACCACGAATATAACGGCCACCTTCAGCGGAGTGACAGCTGCGCCTGTCACGTTGAGCGTGACGGCGGCCAGCGTGGTTTCAATCGCAGTGACGCCCGCAAACGCCAGCATCGCACTCGGGACGAATCAGCAGTTTAAGGCGGTCGGCACCTACACTGACAACAGCACTCAGGATCTGACCGGCGCAGTGACCTGGGTGTCCGGCACTGCTGCCGTCGCGTCGGTCAGCAACTCCGCCGGCTCGTACGGACTGGCATCCTCCCGGACCGCCGGCACCACGCAGATATCCGCCAGTGTTGGCGCGGTAAGCTCGAGTGCAGTAACGCTGACCGTAACACCGGCGGTGATCGTGTCGATTGCTGTTACGCCGCCGACTCCGGCCATACCTCTGGGCACTCAGCAGCAGTTCACCGCCACTGCCACCTACTCGGACAACACGACACAGAATCTCACCACTGCTGTCACCTGGAGCTCCAGTGCCGGGTCTGTGGCCACGATCAGCAATGCCAGTGGCTCGAACGGGCTGGCCAGCTCGATCGCAACCGGCACCTCGCAGATCCAAGCATCGTCGGGGGGTATAACTTCGGGCGGCGTAGCCCTGACTGTGACGCCCGCCGTACTGGTCTCCATCTCGGTCACGCCCGCGGCGCCCAGCATTGCG
The DNA here is from genome assembly GCA_025359205.1 of Gammaproteobacteria bacterium. Lineage (GTDB taxonomy): Bacteria > Pseudomonadota > Gammaproteobacteria > Steroidobacterales > Steroidobacteraceae > FEN-1191. The sequence goes on along the minus strand of JANYHD010000036.1, from coordinate 2,789 downwards.
CTTGGCACCGCGCAGGGGTTCATCGCAACGGGAACCTACAGCGACATGACCACGCAGAATCTGACCACGTCGGTCACCTGGACCAGCAGCGCTTCCACAGTGGCCTCCATCAGCAATGCCGCGGGCACCAACGGTCTGGCCACGTCCTTGACAGTCGGGACCACCAACATTTCGGCGGGCCTCGGCGGCGTGATTTCGCCTAATGTGGTCCTTACCGTGACCACAGCAGCGCTGGTGTCAATCTCCGTGACTCCGCCCACTCCAAGTGTTGCGCTCGGTCTCACTGAACCGTTCATGGCTACCGGCATCTACACGGACAATACTCACCAGGATCTTACGACAGTGGTGTCGTGGGCATCGGGTACACCGAGTGTGGCCGCTATCAGCAACGTCGCCGGCTCTAACGGCGTGGCTACCTCGCTCGCGACCGGCACGACACTCATCACTGCCAATTTGTCCGGCATCACCTCGGCGCCCGCCACACTTACCGTGACGCCTGTGGTGCTGATGCGCGTCACCGTCACGCCCGCCAACCCGGGCATCGCGCTGGGGGGCAGCCAGCAGTTTACGGCCACCGGTACTTACTCGGATAATTCCAACAAGGATCTGACAGCGACCGTAACCTGGGTTTCCGGCACCCCTGCCGTCGCCTCGATCAGCAACGCCGCCGGCTCGGTCGGACTGGCGACCTCCCTGACGGTCGGCACCACACAGGTCTCAGCCAGTTTGGGTGCAGTGAGCTCGAGTGCCGTAACGCTGACCGTCACACCCGCGGTCCTGGTATCGATCGCGGTAACACCTACGCCAGGCGTCAGCATTCCGCTGGGCAACACACGCCAGTTCGCAGCCACTGGCACCTACTCGGACGGCACTACGCAACTACTGACCACCGCGGCTACCTGGACCTCCGGCACGCCTGCAGTCGCAACGATCAGCAATGCCGCGGGCTCGAATGCCTTGGCGACCTCGTTGAGTCTGGGTGTGACCAACATTTCCGCAACATTGAGTGGAGTGAGTTCGAACGTCGTAACGCTGACTGTGACGCCTGCAGTGCTGGTGTCGATCGTCGTGACGCCGGCCAACCCGCGCGTCCCGATCGGGAGCTCGCAACCGCTGAAGGCCACCGGCCTGTATAGCGATGGATCAATGCAGGTGCTGACTACCACTGTGACCTGGTTCTCGAGCAAGACTGCCGTCGCTACGATTAGTAACGCCAGCGGCTCAAACGGCTTGGTGAGCGTGGCAGGCACGGTCACCACCGGCAGCACCAGCACCATTGCCGCGACGCTGGGTGCCGTTTCCGGCAGTGCGACACTGACGGCCAAGGGAGCCGGTTACGTCTATGTGGCGAACTATGCCAGCGGAACGGTTTCGCAATATGTGATCTCGGGCACCGGCGCGCTTACCGTGTTGGCCAGTCCCATTGCATCCGGGGCCAGTACCTCAAGTGCGCCGTTCGCTGTGGCGGCGGATCCGGGCGCTGCCCACCTCTATGTGGCCAACGCTGTGGAGGGAACGGTCTCCCAGTATGCTATCGGAACCGATGGGACGCTGAGCGCCTTGAATGTGCCCACAATCGCGGCCGGGACGAGTCCGTCCGCCCTCACCGTAGATCCGACCGGCCTGTATACGTACGTCACGGACTACGCGGCAAACCTGGTGTATCAATTTTCGATTGGTGCAGGCGGAACGCTCTCGGCGTTGACCGTGCCAACGACTGGCTCAGGCTCAGGGCCCCTTGCGGTGGTCGTACATCCTGGTGGACATTACCTCTACGTGGCCAATAGCCTGGACGGAACCGTATCGCAGTTCACCGTCGCGGCCGGTGGTGCGCTTACGCCCATGGCCGTTCCAGTGGTCGCCACGGGCCTTGCCGCCACAAGCACGCCAGATGCGATTGTGATAAATCCACTGGGAACATTCGCGTATGTGGCCAATGCCTTCGACAATTCCATTCAACAGTTTGCCATCGGCGCCGACGGCCACCTGACGGCTGTAGCCGCGCCCGCTGTCGCGGCGGGGGGCTTTACCGTGTCGATGGCGATCGACCCGACAGGAAGCTACCTGTACGCGGCGAACAGCAGTGGTAGCACAGTGTCGCAGTATTCTATCGACGCCGCGGGCGCGCTAACGCTCCTCGCCGCCGCCCCCGCCCTGGCTGGCACCGCGCCCAACGCTGTGGCGCTCGACCCCAGCGGCTTGTACGCCTATGTAGTGAACCAGTCGAGCAATGATCTGTCGGAGTTTGTGCTGGGCGCTGGTGGCGCGCTTGTGTCTCAACCCTCACCGACCATCGCAACAGGCAACACCCCGAATGCGGTTGCCACTGTCGCTGCCCGGTAGTGGGCTGCGACAGCTACCCCCTCCTCATCGATCCGATTGATCGAATGATCGGCGATGCGCTCGAGGACATGGCGCAGATAGGCTGCGGGGTTGAGGCCGTTGAGTTTGGCGGTGCTGAGGAACCGCGTGTCGAGCGATCCAGATCGATCCTGGCGGCACGGATGCACGTGCCGTCGGGCAGCGCGATCTCCACATACTCAAGGCGGCCGCTCGCGCAGGTTGGCGTTCACCCCGTGCCGACGCGCAACCTCGGCCACTGAAGCGCCCGACGAGCGCGTCTCGACGAAACGCTTACCCAAAAATGGGGTAAACGTAAGCGTCCGGTCTGGGCACATGGCGCTGGCGCCGTGAGCGCCCGAGTATCTGTGCGAGTGTAGCGGACAAGAGTGTACGTGTCCGCTTGGAGTACAGATGGACACGTCCACCGTTGTGGCACAAGCGTCATT
>JANYHD010000028.1 GCA_025359205.1 Gammaproteobacteria bacterium | reverse complement strand
GAAAGTGTCATGAGGGTACGACTCACGTGAGGGTACGCGAATTCGGCGAAGTCTCAGCGTACCCGCATTCGTACCCTCACGTACCCTCACCTGTCAATCAACAGTCGCGGACGTCTCTGGAAAATGAAAGTGGCCAAGTGTCTATAAAACAGGCACTTCGCGGACATTGGTGAACGTCTTCGGACGTCTTTGGAAGTGGAGTTGGTGCCGGAGATAGGAATCGAACCTACGACCTACGCATTACGAATGCGCCGCTCTACCAACTGAGCTACTCCGGCAACGGAGAAATCTCGCAAGGGGGCGGCATTCTAAGAGAATGCGCGCTCGACAGGCAACGCGCGCCGCATGATTGTGACGCGCGTCAGCTCTTCGGCCGCAGGCGGATCACCAGGTCGAGGCTGGCGACTTCCATGCCCTCGGGGATCCGCGGCAGCCGGCTAAACTCCACTTCGGGCAGCGCGACGTCGGTCAGGGCGCCCGTGGCTTCGTCGTGAAAGTGGTAGTGGGGCTGCACGTTCGAGTCGAACCAGCTGCGGGTGTCATCCACGGCCAGCTGGCGGATCAGTCCACGCGCGGCAAACAGGTTCAGCGTGTTGTAGACCGTGGCCTTCGAGACCTCGACGCCGCGGCCCTGCAGCGCCTCGGTAATTTGCTCGGCCGAGAGGTGCTGGGGCGCACCGAGCAGGAGCTCGGCGATCTGCATGCGTTGTGCGGTCACGCGGATGCCGCAAGCCTGCAGGCGGGCGGGTATATCGCCGAATGTCACCGCTGATTCTTGGGAAATGGCCTTCATGGTGGCGCTACTTTTACCGCAGCGCGCGCGGCAACGCAAAAACCACGTGTTCGGGCTTGCCATAAGACTCGGCCGGCGGCGCCCCGCCCCATTCCTGCAGCCGCGCCACGACTTCCTGCACCAGCTGTTCGGGTGCCGAGGCCCCGGCCGTGACGCCGACGACTTCGACGCCGGAAAACCATTCGCGCTTCAGGTCGCTGGCGCCGTCCACCAGGTAGCCGGGCACGCCGGCGCGGTCGGCGAGTTCGCGTAGCCGGTTTGAATTGGAGCTGCTCTTCGATCCGACCACGACCAGCAAACCGCAGTGTTCGAGCAGTTGCTTGACCGCGTCCTGCCGATTCTGGGTGGCGTAGCAGATGTCTTCCTTGCGCGGTGCCAGCAAGCTTGGAAAGCGCCGCCGCAGGGCCTCGACGATCGCAGCGGTGTCATCGACCGACAACGTGGTCTGGGTGACGAAGGCGAGCGCGGCCGGGTCGCGCACCTCGAGCCGCTCGACATCGGCAATGCTCTCGACCAGCAGGATGCGACCGCCGCGTGAATTATCGAAGCGCCCCATCGTGCCTTCGACCTCCGGGTGTCCGGCGTGCCCAATCAGCACGACCTCGCGCGCCTCGCGCGCAAAGCGCGCGACCTCCATGTGCACCTTGGTCACCAGCGGACAGGTGGCATCGAAGACCTGCAGGCCGCGGCGCTGCGCTTCCTGCTCGACCGCCGTGGACACGCCGTGCGCCGAGAAAATGACCGTCGCGCCATCCGGCACGGCATCGAGTTCTTCGACGAACATGGCGCCCAGCGCACGCAGCCGCTCGACCACGTTGCGGTTGTGCACCACTTCGTGACGCACGTAGATCGGCGCGCCGAACAGGGAAATCGCTCGCTCGACGATCTCGATGGCGCGATCGACCCCAGCACAGAAACCGCGTGGATTGGCGAGCAGGACACGCACCGGTCAGGACCCCGCGGCGCGGCGGCCCGAGAGCAAGGCATCGAGCAGCAGGCAGACCGCGCCAATGGTGATGGCGGAATCGGCGACATTGAAGGCCGGAAAGTAATGCTCGCGCCAATGCACCTGCAGGAAATCGACCACATAGCCCAGGCGCAGCCGGTCGATAACATTGCCAATCGCGCCGGCGAGGATCAGTGCGAGTGCAGCGCCCAGCAGATTGGCGCGGCGCTCCAGGCGCGCCAGCCATACGACGAGCGACACGCTCACAACCGCAGCCAGAATGCTGAAGGCCCAGCGTGGCCATCCTGATTCTCCGTCGAACATACTGAAGGCCGCGCCGCGATTGTGTGCGCGGACGATGTTGAACACCGGCAAGCAGTAGATCGCCTCAGACAACTGCAGCGTGCGCTCCACCAGCTGCTTGCTCCACTGGTCAACGCCGATGACGACTGCGCTCAACGCCAGCCAACGCAACTGCCCGGAGCCCTGAACGCGTGGCCACCCTCCCATCAGGCGTACCGGCGTGTTTCGCCGGACCCGCTGATATTGCCAATGCAGCGCCCGCATAGCTCCGGGTGCTCGCTCGACTGGCCGACATCGTCGACGTGATGCCAGCAGCGCACGCACTTGGCCGCGCCCGTGCGCTGCACGCGCAACCAGACACCCCCGCCCGGAACCGAGCTCGCCTCGACCGCGCCGGCCGGCGCGCTGTCGGCGCGATGCACGCGCGCCTTGGAGGTGATCATCAGGAAGCGCAATTCCCCGCCCAATACGTTGAGCCGCGCGAACTGCGCATCGGTGCAGTACACGTCCAGGTCGGCCTGGAGCGGCGCGCCGATCTCGCTGGCGACCCGGAGCCGCTCGAGTTCGCGGGCGACGTCGGTGCGCAGCGCGATCAGCGCCGGCCAGTCGATGGCTGCAGCGCCGGCGCCTGCGGCCGGCATCACGGGCAGCTCATGCCACACCGACAGGAACACCGATTCCGCCCGCGTGCCAGGCAGCTCGCGCCAGATCTCCTCGGCCGTGAACGACAGGATCGGCGCGAGCCAGCGCACCATCGACTCAGCGACGTGCCACATCGCGGTCTGCGCCGAGCGGCGCGGCGGGCTCGCCGCAGGCGTGGTGTACAGCCGATCTTTAATGATGTCGAGATAGAAGCCGCCCAGGTCGACGACGCAGAAGTTGTGCACCTTCTGATAGATAAGGTGGAACTGGTAGTCGCGATACGCGGCATCAATTTCGGCCTGCAGTTCGCGTGCCCGCTCGATCGCCCAGCGGTCGAGCGCCACGAGCTGATCCGCCGGCACGGCCTGCGCGGGATCGAAGCCGTGCAGGTTACCGAGCAGGAAGCGCACGGTGTTGCGCATGCGGCGATACGAATCACTCATGCGCTTGAGGATTTCCTGCGACAGGCTCATCTCGTTGGCGAAATCGGTCGCTGCCACCCACAGCCGCAGCATGTCAGCGCCGAGCGTCTTCATGATGTCCTGGGGCTCGATGCCGTTGCCCAGCGACTTGGACATCTTGCGGCCCTTGTCATCGACCGTGAAGCCGTGCGTGAGCACGCCGCGGTACGGTGCGCGCGCGTACAGCGCCTCGGACATCAGCAGCGAGCTGTGGAACCAGCCGCGGTGCTGGTCCGAGCCCTCCAGGTACAGATCGACCGGCGCCTGGAAATCATCGCGCAACGCGGCCACGCATTCGAACGACAGGCCCGAGTCGGCCCACACGTCCATGACATCACTCGCCTTCTCGTAGTGTTCGGCCTCGGCGCCAAGCAGCTCGGCAGCATCGAGTGCAAACCAGGCATCGATCCCCTCGCGCTCGACGCGCGCGGCCACCTGGGCGATCAGCTCACCGGTGCGCGGATGCAGCGCGCCCGTATCGCGATGCGTGAACAGCGTGATCGGCACGCCCCAGGTACGCTGACGCGACAGGCACCAGTCGGGGCGATTTTCGATCATGCCGGTGATGCGCGACTCGCCCCACTCGGGCGTCCACTTCACCTGCTTGATGTCGCGCAACGCGCCGGCGCGCAGCCCCTTGCTGTCCATGCTGATGAACCACTGCGAGGTGGCGCGAAAGATCACCGGCGTCTTGTGACGCCAGCAGTGCGGGTAGCTGTGCGGATGCGGCTCCTGGTGCAGGAGCCGCCCGCGTTCCTCGAGCTTGGCGATGATCACCGGCCCGGCGGCGTCCACCTTGAGACCGGCCACGAGTTCAGTTCCCGGAGCGAAACGGCCGTCGGGTCCCACCGGGTTCACCACTGGCAGTCCGTAGGTCTTGCCGACGATGAAATCCTCCAGGCCATGCGCCGGCGCAGTGTGCACGGCGCCGGTGCCCGCCTCGAGCGTGACATGTTCACCCAGAATCACGGGCACCTGCTTGGCGAGCCAGGGATGCTCGAGCTGCAGGCCCTCGAGCGCGGCGCCCGCGCAACGGCCGATGAGCTTGCCCTCGAGGCCGTAGCGGCCGAGGCAGGCAGCGACCAGTCCGTCGGCTATCACCAAGGTTTCCGATTTTCCGGCCCGCGTGACCAGCACTGAGCTGTATTCGAGGTCGGCGCGCAACGTCACCGCTTCGTTGGCGGGCAGTGTCCAGGGCGTGGTGGTCCAGATGACGAGTGAAACCGGCAGCGCGCCTATCTCGGCGGCAGCGACGCCGGTGCGGCGCAGGAAGTCAGCCGTGTCAATGATGCGAAACCCGACATCGATGGCGGTCGAGGTGCGATCTTCATATTCCACTTCGGCCTCGGCCAGTGCCGAGCGGCAATCGAGGCACCAGTGCACGGGCTTGAGGCCGCGATACAGGTGGCCGTTGTCGATGAGCTTGCCGAGTGCGCGGATCTGTTGCGCTTCGTAGCGCGGATCCATCGTCACGTAGGGCCGCTCCCAGTCCCCGAACACGCCGAGCCGCTTGAAGTCGGCGCGCTGCGAATCGATTTGCTTGGCAGCAAACTCACGACACGCGGCGCGAAAGGCGCGCGCGTCAAGCTTGTGACCGGGCCGGCCGTGCTTCTTCTCGACGGCGAGCTCGATCGGCAGGCCGTGGCAGTCCCACCCCGGCACATAGGGCGCGTCGTACCCGGCAATGGTGCGCGCCTTGACGATCACGTCCTTGAGGATCTTGTTTACCGCGTGGCCCAGATGGATCACGCCATTGGCGTAGGGCGGGCCATCGTGCAGCACGAAGGTCGGCCGCCCCTTTGCCGCCTTGCGGATCGTGCCGTAGATGTCCTGCGCGGCCCAACGCTCGAGCTGCCTGGGTTCGCGCTGCGCCAGATCCGCTTTCATCGGAAAATCCGTCTGCGGCAGATTGACGGTGGTCTTGTAGTCGGTCACGTGGCGGAATTTCCCAGGGCAAAGGTCGGTGTGAAGCGCTGCATTTTAGCCCAGCGCGGCCCGCGCCGCCGCGGCGTCGCGGTGCATCTGCTCCACCATGAGCTCGATAGACTCGAAGCGCAGCTCCGTGCGCAGGTACGCGACGAACTCGACCTCCAGCTCGGCGCCGTAGAGATCGCCCTCGAAATCGAACAGATGTACCTCCAGGAGTGGCTTGCCGCCGTTGACCGTCGGACGAGTCCCGAGGCTCGCTACGGCTGGCCAACCCCTGCCGCCGCCTGCCGCTTCGCCAGCGCGCGCCGGCAGGGCGGCGCTGCGCACCCGCACCGCGAAGATGCCCGCCAGCGGCGTGCGGCGGCGGGCGATGTCGAGATTGGCCGTCGGGAAGCCCAGCGTGCGGCCCAGCTTCGCGCCGCGGCGCACACGGGCGCGCATCGCGTAGGGGCGGCCCAGCAGGCGCGCCGCGCGCGGCAGGTCGCCGCCGGCGAGTGCGGCGCGAATCAGGCCGCTGCTGGCGCGCTCGCCGTCCACCAGCACCGGGGCGATGACCTCCACGTCGAACCCGTAGTGGCAGGCCTCGGCCGCACACCATTCCGCACTCGCCTGCCCACCACGGCCGAATCGGAAGTCATGGCCGATGATGACGGCGCGTGCCCCGAGGCCCTGCAGCAACGCCATGAATTCGGCGCCGGACTTCGAACGCAGGCGCGCATCGAAAGTAAGCAGGTGCACTCGCGCAAGCCCAGAGTGTTCGAGCAGCCGCCAGCGCTCGCGCAAGCTGGTCAGGCGCGCGGGTGGGTCGGCCGGGTTCAACACCTCGCGCGGCATCGGCTCGAACGACAGCAGCCCGCTCTCGCATCCCGTGGCGGCGGCGCGCTCCCTGGTGCGCGCGATCAGGGCCGCATGCCCGATGTGGATGCCGTCGAAGGTGCCGATGGTCAGTACGCTCGGCGCCAACTCGTGTGGGCCGCCGCCGCGGACCAGCCGCAGGGGCGCAAGCTGGTGGTTTTTATCGGGAATCTGGCGGCTCATGGGGTGTGCCGGGACTATACCGGAGCCGCATTGACAACGAGAAACCGAGTACGCACACTACGCGGCCCTTCGGGGGCCCCAAAAGTACGGACGGCGGAGCGAACGCGTGGCAAACACGAAATCGGCGGAAAAGGCGGCAAGACAGGCAGTGGCGCACCGGGAACGGAACGTCGCCATGCGCTCGCGCATGCGCACGGCGATCCGCCGGGTGATCGACGCGACGGCTGCCGGCAAGAAGGAAGACGCCCGCGCCAGCTACAAGGCCGCCGTGCCGCTGATCGACACGCTCGTCAACAAGAAGATCATCCACCGCAACCAGGCCGACCGGCACAAGAGCCGCCTGGCCGCGCGAGTGAAATCACTCGACTGAACGGCCCGCGTGCTCGCTGCCCTGCCGGGCCAGCGCCGCCTTTTCCAGATCCTCGACCGCCAGGAGCAGCGACAACCGCGCGTCGCCGCGCGCAATCTCGCGCCAGTGCGTGCCCTCGGGCCAGGGATCGAGCGCGCCCGCCAGCGCCCACAGCATGTTCAGCGACGGCGATGCGCCCGCGCGCTTGAGTTCGGCAAAGCTCCGCACCGCGCCCTGGCGCCGCAGCTCATCGGCACTGTAGATCCCGATATCGGCCAGCACCTGCTCGGACTTCACGCCGAGATTGCGCAAGTCGCGGATGCGGAGCTTCAGCTTGCCGGCCGCGATGCGTTGGCGAACTTTGCTATTGCGCATGGCTTTTCCGCACGGGCGCGTTCGCACGCTCGTCCTGCTGTTGCTCGAGTCGCCGCAGCTCGAGGAAATTCATGACTGCCTCGGCCAGCTCGCGCGTGCCGCGCCCGGTGGCGGCGGAGATCAGGTGCACCGGGCCCTTGTAGCGCAGGCGCCGGACGATGTCCTTGGCGCTCGTCTCGGCTTCCTTGTCCGGCAGCAGGTCACGCTTGTTGATCACCAGCCAGCGCGGCTTGGTGCTCAGGTCCTTGCTGAACTTCTTCAGCTCCGCGACGATCGCGCGCGCATCGCGCACCGGGTCGGCGGCCGGATCGCTCGGCGCGATGTCGACCAGGTGCAGCAGCACGCCGGTGCGCTGCAGGTGCTTCAGGAACCGGTGTCCGAGGCCCGCGCCTTCCGCGGCGCCTTCTATGAGACCCGGTATGTCGGCCATGACGAAACTGCGATGCTGGCCGCAATAGACGACGCCCAGGTTCGGGTGTAGCGTCGTGAAGGGATAGTCCGCCACACGCGGCCGCGCAGCCGACACCGCGCGGATCAGCGTCGACTTGCCGGCATTCGGGAGCCCGAGCAGTCCCACGTCCGCAATCACCTTGAGTTCGAGCGCGAGCGCGCGCTTTTCGCCCGGCAGCCCCGGGCCGAACTGCCGCGGCGCGCGGTTGGTGCTGCTCTTGAAACGCGTGTTGCCCCAGCCCCCCTTGCCGCCCTGCGCGACTTTCAACTCCATGCCCGCGGCCTTCAGGTCGCCCAGCACTTCGCCTGAATCCAGGTCGCTGATGACGGTGCCCACGGGCACGAGCACGTAGAGGTCATCACCGCTCCGTCCGGTGCAGCCATTGCTCGAGCCGCCCTCGCCCAGCTGCGCCCGGTAAGTGCGATTGATGCGAAAATCCGCGAGCGTGTTGATGCCCTCGGCCGCGCGCAGCAACACGCTGCCGCCATGGCCGCCGTCGCCACCGTCCGGCCCGCCAAAGGGAATGGACTTCTCACGGCGGAAGCTGGCGGACCCGCGTCCGCCATTGCCCGCCTGCACGCGCAGCGTTGCCTCATCGACGAATTTCATCCGGCCAGCTTACGCTTAAACCGGCCAGACGCGGGGCCCGCAAACGAAAACCCCGGCACAGGGCCGGGGTTTCAAGTGCATCGCTGGCGCTCGGAGCCCCTAGTTCTTGGTGGCTTCGGCGCTATCGGCCTGCACGCTGACGTACATGCGCTGTTCCTCACCGCGGCGCCGGAAGGTGACGCGTCCGTGCTTGAGGGCAAACAGCGTGTGGTCGGTGCCGATGCCCACGTTGGTGCCCGGACGCACCCGCGTGCCGCGCTGGCGGATGATGATATTGCCGGCCAGCACGTGCTGCCCGCCAAAGGCCTTCACGCCCAGGCGCTTGCTGTGGGAATCGCGCCCGTTGCGCGTGCTGCCGCCTGCCTTTTTGTGTGCCATTGTCTATAACTCCGGATTAAGCTGCTCAGGCATTGATGGAAGTGACACGCACCTGCGTGTACTTCTGGCGGTGGTTCTTCATGCGCAGGTAATGCTTGCGCCGCCGGAATTTCACGATCGCCACCTTGGCGCCCTGGCCGTGCGACTCGACCGTCGCCAGCACCTTGCTGCCCTTGAGCATGGGTTTGCCGACCGTGATGTTGTCGCCGTCGGCGATCAGCAGCACGTCGTTGAACTCGACCGTGGTGCCCGGCGCAGCCTCGAGCAACTCGATGCGCAGCACGCCGTCCTTCTCCACCCGATACTGTTTGCCGCCCGTGGCGATGACCGCGTACATTTGCGTGAAGCTCCGTATGATTCGCAACCAGCCCGAAGGGGCAGGAAGCGCCAAAAGGACGCGCATTCTACTCAGGGGGGCCTGCCCGGTCAAACCTGGTTTTCCGTGGAGAAACAGCGAGTTGAATACTGCCCTCAGGCCCCTGGAAACCACACCAGCAAGCGCCCCGCAACCCGCCGCCGGGTCCGCGGCTGCGCTGGAGGCCATTCGCGAGCTGGTGCGGGCCGACCTCGAAGCGGTGGATGCGACCATCCGCAGCGGCCTCAAGAGCGTGGTTCCGCTGGTCGACCAGATCGCCGAACACATCATCGCGGGCGGCGGCAAGCGCCTGCGACCGCTGCTGGTGGTACTCGCCGGCCGCGCCTGCGGTGCCACTGGAGCGGCTGGTGCGGCGCACATCCAGGCTGCCGCCTTCATCGAGTTCATCCACACTGCCACACTGCTGCATGACGACGTGGTCGACATGTCAGCGCTCCGTCGCGGCCGTGACACCGCCAATGAAGTGTTCGGCAACCAGGCCAGCGTGCTGGTCGGTGATTTCGTCTACTCCCGGGCCTTCCAGATGATGGCGGCCGTGCGCTCGCAGCGCGTGATTGAGATCATGGCCGAAGCCACCAACGTCATTGCCGAAGGCGAGGTGCTGCAGCTCATGAATGCGCGCGACCCGGGCACCACCGAGCAGCGCTACCTGGAAGTGATCCACCGTAAGACCGCCCAGCTGTTCCAGGCCGGCGCCGAGGTGGCTGCCGTGGTCAGCGGCACTGCGCCCGATATGCAGCGCGCGCTCGCGCGTTATGGCAAGCACCTGGGCACGGCCTACCAGCTCGTTGACGACGTGCTTGATTACCAATCCGACCCTGAGACGCGTGGTAAGAACCTTGGGGACGACCTCGCCGAGGGCAAGCCGACTTTGCCCCTGATCCATGCGTTGCGCACGGGAAACCCCGAAACGGCCGCGCTGATACGTGCCACCATTGCCGGAGGCGGGCGCGAACAGCTCGGCGCGATCCTGGCCGCAATTGAATCGACCGGGGGGCTTGAGTACACTGCCCGGCTCGCGCAATCCGAGGCAGAGCTGGCGCTGGCCGCGCTCGCGGCCCTGCCAGTCACGCCGTTCCGCACTGGCCTCGCTGCGCTGGCCCGCTTCGCGATCGAGCGCAAGCATTGAGTCGATGATTTCGGGGTGTAGCTCAGCCTGGTAGAGCGCTACGTTCGGGACGTATAGGTCGCAGGTTCAAATCCTGTCACCCCGACCATTGATTTCATTAATAATTTCCACTGAGCGCCTACTCTGGGTACCATGTTTGAGACGCCCTGGGTCTCATTTGGGTCCCAGTTTGACGGCCATCGCA
>JANYHD010000018.1 GCA_025359205.1 Gammaproteobacteria bacterium | reverse complement strand
CGAGTAGGCCGTCTTGGCCTGGGTATAGAACTCCACGGCGGCGTAGCCCTGCTCGCGCGCGCCATAGCTGGATTTTCGGGAGCCGCCGAAAGGCACATGGTAGTCAACGCCGGCCGTGGGCAGGTTCACCATCACCATGCCGGCGCGCACGGCGCGCTGAAAATGGCGCGCGTATTTCAGTGACTGCGTGACGATGCCAGCAGAGAGGCCGAACTCACCGGCGTTGGCCAGCTCGAGCGCTTCCTCGTAGCTGCGCACGCGCAGCGTGGAGGCGAGCGGGCCAAATACCTCCTCACGATTGATGCGCATGCTCTGCTCGGTGTCGGCGATCAGTGCCGGCTGCACGTACCAGCCGCGCTGCGCCAGTTTCAGCCGCTTGCCGCCGGTCACGACGCGCCCGCCTTCGGCACGCGCGATCTCGACGTAGCGGTAACTCTGTTCCATCTGCGCTTCACTTACGGCCGGGCCCAACTGGGTCGCGGGATCGAGCGCGTTGCCGACCCGCAGAGCCGCGACTTTCGCGGCGAGCGCGGCGACGAAGCGATCATGGATGCCGTCCTGGACGATCAGGCGCGAAGAAGCCGTGCAGCGCTGTCCGGTTGCGAAGTAGGCGCCGTCGAGTGCGACGGCCACCGCGCGCTCGAGGTCCGCATCGTCGAGGATCACCAGCGGATTCTTGCCGCCCATTTCCAGTTGCACACGCGCCTGGCGCGCGACCGCGGCGGCGGCCACCTGCGCGCCGACGGACTGTGATCCGGTGAAGGAAATGCCATCGACGTCCGCGTGCTTCACCAGCGCGTCGCCCATGGTGCCGTTCCCGAACAGCATGTTGAACACGCCTGGCGGCGCGCCGGCCTCGTAGATGATGCCGGCCAGGGCCGCGGCAATGGCCGGTGTCGGTCCGGCCGGCTTGATCACCACGGTGTTGCCGAAGGCGAGCGCGGGCGCCGATTTCCAGGCCGGAATGGCGATGGGAAAATTCCACGGCGCGATCAGGGCGTAGACGCCGACGGCCTGGCGATAGGTCTGCACCTCGACCCCGGCGCGCACGGAATCGAGATTCTGTCCGTGACAGCGCAGTGCCTCGCCGGCGAAGTACTTGAAGATGCGGCCGGCGCGTGCGACTTCGCCGATGCCCTCTGGCAGGGTCTTGCCCTCTTCGCGCGAGAGGAGCCGCCCCAGCTCCTCGCGCCGCGCGAGAATCGTGCTGCCCACCTTGTCGAGCAGGTCGGAGCGCACTTCGGGTGAGGCAGCGGACCAGGCCGGAAAGGCCTTGCGCGCCGCCGCGACCGCGGCGTTGACTTCGTCCGCACCGCCTTGCGGAACGAGTGCGACGACATCGCTGAGATCGGAAGGATTCAGGCTCGACGCCGGCGCTGGCGCCGCCACGCGCTCCCCGCCAATGAAATGGGCCAGCGTCTCGGTGGTCACTGCAGCAATCCGCGCTTCGCCAGGTTCTTCATCAACGCGCCCAGGCCAAAGGTCCACGGTGGCGCCATGTCGCAGTGGGTCACCTCGTTCTCGAGCACGCCGAGTACGCTGGTACTGACACGCACGCGATCGCCGATCCTGTGGGTAAAGCCCTGTCCTGGCGCACCGCGGTCCTGGATGGGCGCAAACATCGTGCCGAGGAAGAGCGCGAATCCGTCCGGATACTGGTGATGCCTGCCGATCGTCTGGCGCACCAGCTCGAGGGGATCGCGGCTGATCTGGCTCATCGAACTTGCGCCGCGCAGCTCGAACCCATCCGCGCCCGTGATCTCGAGCTGCACGACCGCCTTGCGCACGTCATCGATCGTGAAATGTTTGTCGAACAGCCTGACGAACGGCCCGATCGCGCAGGCGGCGTTGTTGTCCTTCGCCTTGCCGAGCAGCAAGGCCGAGCGGCCTTCGAAATCGCGCAGGTTCACATCGTTCCCGAGGGCTGCACCACGCGCGCGGCCGGCGCTGTCGCACACCAGCACGATTTCCGGTTCCGGATTGTTCCACTGGCTGTCGGAGCGCACGCCGACATAGTCGCCCCAACCCACCGCGGACAGCGGCGGCGCCTTGGTGAACACTTCGGCATCGGGGCCGATCGCAACTTCGAGATACTGCGACCACAGGCCGTCGCTGATCAGGGCCTGCTTGAGTCGCGCCGCCTCCGCAGAGCCCGGCTTCACGTTCATCAGGTCGCCGCCGATTCCCTGCGCCAGCGTGGCGCGGATCTTGTCGGCGAGGGCGACGTCGCCGCGGGCCCGCTCCTCGATCACTCGCTCGAGCGTCGAGATGGCGAAAGTGACTCCGGCGGCCTTGATGCACTGCAGATCGACCGGCGCTAAGAGCCGCACCCCTCGGTGGTTGGCGTCCTTCTGCCAGGCCGGCACCGGCTTGAGATCGACCAGAGGTCCGAGATCGGCGCCGGCGCGAAGCGGCGCTTCCGGAGGCGTTTCGTCGAGCAGCTGCGCGACGGTGGGCGCAATCCGGGACAGGTCCTCGACGCGGCCGTTGCGCACGATGATGGGCAGCGGCCCATCTCCAAGATTCGCGCGCCCCAGCAGCAGGGCGTCCGCCCAGTCCTCGCAGAGGCAGTCCAAGAAAGCCATCCCCGTCCCCCGGATTATTATTTGGTAACGCTACCATTAATCTTGGGTTGATGCCAATTCGGCGGGCAACGGCGTCCCAGGGACACACCATGACAGCGCAGGACTTGTACTGGCAGCCCGGGTTGGTCTAGACTCAGCGGCAACGATGGTAGCGCTATCATTTTGAAGCGCTCACCACAGGGGGCTAATCAGTGTTCTTGGTGATGGCGGCAGGCCGCGAAACTCGCGGAAGCACGCGGACAGTTGGTTGCGGTAACACTGAGCATTCGGCGTGGCAAATAAATACGGGGGATGAGCATCGTGGCAAAACGCAGTAAGCGGCAATCGCGGCGTCTTCGGCATGAACGTTCGAGCGGCGGATTCGTCCGTGCCGGCGCGACCATTGTGGCCGCCAGCACAATAGCCTTCTCCGGGCAGTTGTTCGCGGCGGACGCTGCGAAGAAGGATTCGACCCTCGAAGAGGTCATCATCACCGGCCTGAAGAAGAGCCTGCAGAGCGCGCAGGCCATCAAGAAGAACGCCGAGCAGGAAGTCGATTCGGTGACAGCGCAGGACATCGGCGCGCTGCCTGACCGGAGCGTTTCCGAGGCGCTGCAACGCATACCCGGCATCACTCTGCAGCGGACCAACGAGAACCGCGACCCGGCGCGCCTCGCCTCTGAAGGCGGCGGTGTATTCGTACGCGGCCTGTCCTGGGTACGCAGCGAACTCAACGGGCGCGATGTGTTCTCGGCCAACAACGGCCGCAACCTGAGTTTCGAAGACGTATCGGCTGACCTGCTGGCCGGCGTCGATGTGTACAAGAATCCGTCTGCCGAACTCGTCGAGGGCGGCGTGGGCGGTATCGTCAACCTGCGCACGCGCCTGCCTTTCGACCAGAACCGGCGGCTCACTGCGTTCTCGGCGGACTACAACTACGCTGATCTGCGCGAGCGGGGCTTCATCTCGGGCAATGCCCTGTACAGCAACCAGTGGGCGCTGGGGTCAGGACGTTTCGGCGCCCTGGCGTCGGTCAGCGTCGGCAACATCGGCAACCGTACGGACAGCATCCAGACGGGCCGTTACGAACCGCATACGATCTCGGCGGGTGATGCGGCCGCGACCGGAGTGGCCCAAGGCTCCACGGTATACATGCCGAACTCCTACGGTTGGCGCCGCATCGACTGGCAGCAGCGGCGCGCGTCATTTGCCGGCGCGCTGCAGTGGGCACCGAATGAGCGCACGGTGTTCACTCTGCAGACCATGATGGCGCAGGCTGATCCGCATGACATCGAGCACACGCTGGGTGATGGCCCCGGCGGCGGACTCGAAAACCTGAACAGCAGCTACAAGTTCGATGGCAACGGCGTGCTCACGTCGGGCACCATGCAAAACGCGCTGCTCGGCACCGACACGCGCTATGGCGAGTCGCACAAGTGGACCAACGATTTCTCGCTGAACGCGAAGTACACGCCCAACGACAAGTGGGCCTTCAGCGGCGACGTACAGTACGTCAAGTCGCACACCAACGTGCTGAGTCTCACCTCGTTCACGCAGCTCAGCCAGCCAGGCACGCTGGCCTTCAATTTAGGCGGTGATACGCCCTACATGCAGTTCAACCAGACGCCCAACAGCACGGCCAATGAGTCGGACTACTGGTGGGCCGCGGCGATGGACCACCTGGAGAAGAACGACGCGAATTCATGGGCGCAGCGCGCCGACGCGGAGTACAGCTTCGACAATAATCCGTGGCTGCGCTCGCTGCGTTTTGGCGTGCGCGCTACGCAGAAAGAGGCCATCACCCGCGAGACGGGCTGGAACTGGAGCCTGCTGAGCAACCAGTTCTGGGGCAATGGCGGCGGTGCGCCGGTCTATCTGGACCAGGGTGTCACGCCAGCCAGTGCGGCCTCGCTGTTTACCTACAACAATTTCTTCCGCGGCAGCGTGGGTGTGCCGGGAATTGGTTGGTTCGGCTCCGACAGCCTGGTCAGCCACGGCACGGCCTATGCCTACAGCATTCTCCACGCCACGGAAACCTCGGGCTGGGGCTGGACGCCGCTGAGCACCGATTTCACGCAGGCAAAACCGGGCGCTGACAACATCAACGGCGGCGTCAACGACCAGCACGAGAAGACGCAGGCGGCCTACATGCTGCTGCGCTTCGGGCACGACACGGGCCTCGGTCCGATGGACGGCAATATCGGTGTGCGCGTGGTGCGCACACAAGTGGACGGAGGCAACCTGCTGCGCATCGGCACGCTCAATGGTGGCACGCCGGCGAATTGCGCCGCGGCGGCGCCCGCGGGTGGTTGTGCGGCTTATGACGCGGCCTACACCTTTGCACAGGGCGCCAACATGCAGGGCTCCACCGTGACCAATGAGTACACGGATGTACTGCCGAGCCTGAACGTGCGCTTCAAGTTCAGGGACGACCTGCAGTGGCGCTTCGCAGTGTCGAAGGCCATCGTGCGGCCGAATTTCAGCCAGATGCAGTCCGACACGTCGCTGGGCTTCGGATACGACGGCGTAACTTTTCAACCGACCACAGGCAATACCGGCAGCGGCGGCAATGTGAAGCTCAAGCCGACACGGTCCACGCAGTTTGACACCAGCCTCGAGTGGTACTTCGCACCTACCGGCAGTCTGACATTCGCTCAATTCTACAAGGACGTGCGGGACTACATTTTCGCGGGCGACGCCCCCGAGACCTACACCTCGAACGGACAGACGCTGGCTTTCGACGTGACGCGCAATATGAACGGCGCCCACGGTACGATCGAGGGCCTCGAATTGGGTTACCAACAGTTCTACGAGTCGCTGCCGGGTGCTTTCGGGGGCCTGGGTGTGAGCGCCAATTTCACCTATGTGAACAGCAACGGTGGGCGTAACACGGCAGTCAATATCCTGGAAGGTCCGCAGCTCACCGGCGCGGCGGATTCGTCACTGCCGCTGGAAGGCATGTCGAAGACGAGCTACAACTTCGGGTTGCTGTATGAAAAGTACGGCTTCTCGGGCCGCCTGGCGTACAACTGGCGCAGTCGCTACCTGCTGACCACCTCAGCGGCGAACATCCAGCGACCGGTGTGGTCGGAGAACTACGGACAGCTTGACGGCTCGGTGTTCTACACCATCAATGAGTACGTCAAAGTCGGATTGCAGGGCACCAACCTGCTCAACAGCCGCACCTTCCTCGACGTGGGCGGTGCGGACCTGGCACCGCGCTACAGCTGGACTGACACGGACCGGAGGATTGCCGCCGCCGTCCGCGTCAGTTTCTAGGATCGGAGATCCCGGCAGGGCCCCGACCGGATGGCCGGCGGGGCCCGTCCTGGGGTAGGGTCTGCAGCTGCGGGGCCCGGTGCACGGGCGGACGGGTTACACATGTCCCCTGGGCGGATCGAAACCATAGTCATCGTGGGCGGCGGTACGGCGGGCTGGATGACCGCCGCACTGCTGTCGCGTTTTCTGCGCTCGCCGGCGGTCTCGATCCGGCTGATCGAATCGGATGAGATCGGCATCATTGGTGTCGGCGAGGCCACGGTCCCGCTGATGCAGGTCTTCAACGGCGTACTCGGCATTAATGAGTACGAGTTTCTCCGGCAAACCCAGGGCACCTACAAGCTCGGCATTGAATTTCGCGATTGGGCCGCCCTAGGGCACACGCACTTCCATTTCTTCGGCGATTTTGGCGCCCCCATCGAGGGAATCTCTCCGCACCATCACTGGCTCAAGCTCCGAGCCCTGGGCGACACGACGCCTCTCGCTGACTATTCTTTGCCCTATGTGGCCGGCAAGCTCGGCCGCTTCGCGCCTCCCGGCGCGCAGTCACCGGCCTACAAGCACGCCTACCACTTCGATGCCAGCCTTTATGCGCAATACCTACGCGGATTCGCCACGCAGCGTGGAGTCCGGCGCACGGAAGCGAAGGTGCAGGATGTCGAACTGCGTGCGGGCGATGGATTCATTGAGACACTGGTGTTGGACAGTGGCGAGCGCGTATCCGGCGACCTGTTCATTGATTGCAGCGGCTTTCGCGGCCTGCTCATCGAACAGGCGCTCCATACCGGCTACGAGGACTGGAGTCGCTGGCTGCCCTGCGATCGCGCCGCGGCGGTACCCTGCGAATCCTCAGGCGAACCGACGCCCTATACCGTCTCGACGGCGCGCTCGGCCGGCTGGCAATGGCGCATCCCGCTGCAGCACCGCATCGGCAATGGCTACGTCTATTGCAGCCAGTACCTGAGCGACGACGAGGCGGCGAACACCTTGCTTGCGAATCTCGACGGCAGTGCCCTTGCCGCACCGCGCCTGCTGCGCTTCACCACCGGGCGCCGGCGCCAGTTCTGGAACCGCAACTGCATCGCCATCGGGCTCGCTGGCGGCTTCATGGAGCCGCTCGAATCCACCAGCATCCAGCTCATCCAGACCGCGATCGCGCGCCTGATCGAGATGTTTCCGGACCGCTCCTTCGACCCGGTGATCGCCGCGGAATACAACCGCGTCGGCAGCGCCGAGTTCGAGCGCATCCGCGATTTCCTGATCCTGCACTACCACGCCAATGCGCGCGATGATGCACCGCTGTGGCAATACTGCCGCGCGATGACCTTGCCCGACACGCTCAGGCACAAGCTCGAAGTGTGGCGCAGCAGCGGTCGCGTGCCGCTGTTGTCCGAAGAGTCCTACCAGGAGCCGAGCTGGGTGTCGATCTTCCTGGGGCAGGGCGTCGTGCCCAGGCGCTACGACCCGATCATCGATGGCATCGGCACGGAGCAGTTGCGCGCCGGCATGCGCCAGCGCCGACAGGCGATCCGCGCTTTGGCCGAGGCGATGCCCCGGCACGCCGAGTTCATCGCCCGCCACTGTCGCGCCCCGGCGATGGCGGCGGCGCCGGGCGTGACGTCATGACGCCTGAAGGCACGATGGCGCGCAATCTGCGGCGCATCGTCATCGTCGGTGGCGGCACCGCCGGCTGGATGGCGGCCGCCGCGCTGGCCAAGGCCCTGCACGGCAGCCACTGTGAAATCGAACTGGTGGAGTCGGATGAGATCGGCATCATCGGCGTGGGTGAGGCCACGATTCCGCCGCTCGGCGGTTTCAACGCCGCACTGGGTATCGATGAATTCGACTTCCTGCGCCAGACCCAGGGTACCTACAAGCTGGGCATCCAGTTCGTCGACTGGGCGCGGCGCGGCCACCGCTACTTTCATCCGTTTGGCCGTTACGCCACGGATTTCGACATGGTGCCGATCCATCAGCACTGGCTGCGCGCGCGCCACCTCGGCGACACGACCAGCCTGGATGAGTATTCGATGGCCTGGGCAGCGGCCAGCCGCGGCCGCTTTGATCATCCGAAGACTGATCCGCGCTCGGCGCTGTCTACCTATGCCTACGCCTACCATTTCGATGCCTCGCGGTATGCGGCTTACCTGCGTGCCTTTGCCGAGGCGCGTGGAGTACGCCGCACCGAGGGCAAGGTCGTAGACGTCAAATTGCGCGCGGAAGACGGGTTCATCGACTGCGTCGTGCTGGAAGGCGATCGGCGGCTCGCCGGAGACCTCTACATCGACTGCTCGGGATTTCGCGGCCTGCTCATCGAGCAGGCGCTGGGGACCGGCTACGAGGACTGGAGTCACTGGCTGCCCTGCGATCGGGCCATGGCCGTGCCCTGCGCGAGCAATGGGGACCTCAGTCCCTACACGCGCTCGACCGCGCGTGAAGCGGGTTGGCAGTGGCGCATTCCGCTGCAGCATCGCACTGGCAATGGCTACGTCTACTGCAGCCGCTACCTCAGCGATGACGAGGCTGCGGCGGTGCTGCTGGCGAATCTCGAGGGCGCCGCACTGGCCGAGCCGCGGCCCTTGCGGTTCACGACCGGCCGGCGCAAGGAATTCTGGAACCGCAATTGCGTGGCGCTGGGACTTGCCGCGGGCTTCATGGAACCGCTTGAGTCGACCAGCATTCACCTCATCCAGACTGGTATCACCAAGTTGCTGACGCTGTTCCCCGATCGGGATTTCGATCCTCTGGTCATCGCCGAGTACAACCTGCGTACCCGCCTCGAATTTGAGCGCATCCGTGATTTCCTGATCCTGCACTACCACGCGACCGAACGGGACGACACGCCGCTGTGGCGTTATTGCGCCGCGATGAAGATTCCGGAGACGCTCGAGTACAAAGAGAAACATTTCCGGCACTACGGGCGTTTCGTCTCCGACGGCTACGAGTTGTTTCAGGACGCGAACTGGCTCGCAATCTATATCGGCCAGCTCGTCTGGCCGCAGCGCCATGACCCGCTGGCCGACGCGCGCGATCCGGCGGAGGTTGCCAAGAGACTCGAGGCAATACGGCTGCTGCTGATCGCTGCCGCGGAATCCATGCCCACGCAGCGGCAGTTCATCGACCGCCATTGCCGCGCGGTGCCGCATGGCTGACGCACGAGTGCAGCGCATAGTCATCGTCGGCGGCGGCACCGCCGGCTGGATGGCGGCGGCGGCGCTGGCGCGGGTGCTCAAGGGCAACTACTGCGACATCACGCTGATCGAATCGGCGGACATTGGCATCGTCGGAGTGGGTGAGGCCACGATCCCGATCCTGCTGCTGTTCAACCAGCTGCTCGGCATTGACGAGAGCGAGTTCATGCGCCGGACCCAGGCCAGCTTCAAGCTCGGCATCGAGTTTGACGGCTGGACGCGCCCGGGCCACCGCTATTTCCACCCTTTCGGCAGTTTCGGTTCACCCATCGAGGCCAGCGAATTCCACCAGTTCTGGCTCAGGCTCCGGCAACTGGGTGACCCGACGCCGCTCGCGGAATATTCCCTGCCCACCGTGGCGGCGAAGCTGGGGCGTTACACGCGGCCGCTGGCCGATCCGCGTTCGGTGCTGTCGACGTTTTCCTACGCCTTTCATTTCGATGCGGCGCTGTATGCGAAATTCCTGCGCGAATACGCCGAGCAGCGTGGCGTGCGGCGTCTCGACCGGCGCATTGTCGATGTGCGCCTGAGGGGCACCGATGGCTTCATCGAGTCTGTGGTGCTCGAGGGCGGCGAGGCGGTGGCGGGCGACCTGTTCATCGACTGCTCGGGCTTCCGTGGCCTGCTGATCGAGCAGGCGCTGCACACGGGCTACGAGGACTGGACGCATTGGCTGCCCTGCGATCGCGCCGTGGCCGTGCCCTGCGCCAGCGCCGGCGAGCTCACGCCGTATACCCGCTCGATCGCGCGAGCGGGTGGTTGGCAGTGGCGCATTCCACTGCAGCACCGCATCGGCAACGGCTACGTGTATTCGAGCCAGCACATCAGCGACGACGAAGCGACTGCGGTGCTGCTCGCCAACCTCGACGGCGAGGCGCTGACGGAGCCGCGACCGCTGAAGTTCACGACCGGCCGGCGGCTCCAGTTCTGGAACCGCAATTGCCTTGCGCTGGGATTGGCCAGCGGCTTCATGGAACCGCTCGAGTCGACCAGCATCCATCTGATCCAGGCCGGCATCACCAAGCTCCTGCGCCTGTTCCCGGACCGGAACTTCAACCCGCTGGTCACGGCGGAGTACAACCGCCAGGCGCATCTCGAGTTCGAGCGCATCCGCGATTTCCTGATCCTGCATTACCACGCCAACGGCCGCGCGGGCGAGCCGTTGTGGGATTACTGTCGCACGATGCCGATTCCCGACACGCTGGCGAACAAGATGGCGCATTTTCGCGCCGATGGGCGGCTCATCACGCTCGGCAACGAACTCTTCCAGGATGCGAGCTGGCTTGCCGTCCTGCTGGGGCAGGGCATCGAGCCGCAGGCCTGCGATCCGCTCGTCGACGTGCTGCCCGAAGCGACGATACGACGGCATCTCGCGGCGATGCGCCTGGCGATCCGCCAGGCGGCCGAGGCGATGCCCAGGCACGAACAATTCATCTCCACGTACTGCAAGGCGGTCACATGAATGCACACATCCCGGCAGGCCTGACTTTCGCGCTGCTCGCGGCGGCGCTGCCCGTAGCCTCGATACTGCGGGCCGATCCGGCGCCGATCGTGGCCGGCGAGCTCAAGACGACACACGACCACGGCGTCGTCAGCATCGTGCCCGACCCGGCATTGGCAAACGGCCGGCTGCTGATCCGCGTGGTAGCCTTCAATCGGGGCTCGGCGCCGGCTCCGCTCAGCGACACCGCGATCCACGTCACGACCGCCGCCGGCAAGCCAGTAGCGCTGGTGGGGGTCGATCAGCTCATCAAGGAGTTGACCGTGGCCCGGCGGACCGACGCGTTCAACAATTCGATGATGAGTGCGCACCAGCCGGACAGCTTCAGCCACAACACCAACAGTGCGATGCGCGACAGCGCCGGCAACGTCGTGGAGGGCAATTACGGCGGCGCCAACAGCGGCACCAACGGCGCGATCTCGTACGCTTCACGCACCGGTGTCGATGTCGTTCCGAAGGTCCTTGACGCGGACACGCAGAAACAGATTGCGGCGCTCAAGGCCGGGATCCTCCAGACGCTGACGATCGTGCCTGGCGCTGCAGCGGGTGCGCAGATTGTGACGGAGAAGCTCAGGTTTGGGCGCAAGGACGAGCGCACGCTGAAGCTGGCGGTCGAATTCAATGGAGAGCAGTACGAGTTCGTCGTGCCGGTGCCGCGTGATCTCTAGCGATCGGGCGGGCGTCGTCGGGCGTATTGCTGCAGCGATCTGGCTGGCGGGCTCCGGCACGATGGTGGCCGCCGACGCCATGGCGGCAGCACAGGCGCCGGTCGCGGCCCAGGCCGTGTTGCATGCTGACCAGACCGGGCCGACGATCGCACCGGAGATCTACGGCCAATTCTCCGAGCACCTCGGACGCGGCATCTACGAGGGCATCTGGGTTGGCGAGGACTCGGCGATTGCGAACACGCGCGGTTTTCGCAACGACGTCATCGCGGCTCTGAGGCACATTCACGTTCCAGTGGTGCGCTGGCCGGGCGGCTGCTTCGCTGACGAATATCACTGGCGCCAGGGTATCGGTGCGCGAACAGAGCGGCCGGTACGCGTGAACACCAACTGGGGCGGCGTCGAAGAGAACAACGCCTTTGGCACGCAGGAGTATTTCGATTTTCTCGGCCTGATCGGCGCGCGCAGCTACGTGACGATGAATCTCGGCACCGGCACGCCGCAGGAGCTCGCCGACTGGGTGGAGTACATCACCTCGCCGAGCCGCTCGACCCTGGCACAAGAGCGGCGGAAAAATGGCCACGATGCGCCCTGGAAGCTTGACTACGTTGGCCTGGGCAACGAGAGCTGGGGTTGCGGCGGCAACATGCGTCCGGAGTATTACGCCGACATGTTGCGGCATTACTCGACTTTCGTTCGCCCGCCGGCGGGCCAGACGGCCAACCGGGTGGCGGTGGGTCCGAATGCAGACGACTATCACTGGACGGAAGTGCTGATGGCCAATGCAGCTGGCTCATACGATGCCCTGGCACTCCATTACTACACGCTGCCCGGCGGTGACTGGCTGCACAAAGGATCGGCGAGGGAATTCACGGAGGGTGACTGGATCAGGACGCTGGCGGCCACGCTGCGCATGGACGAATTGCTGACGAAGCACGAAGCGATCATGGATCACTACGATCCGGCCCGGCGCGTGGCCCTCGACGTCGATGAATGGGGCCTCTGGCACGATGTGGAACCGGGTTCGAATCCCGGCTTTCTCTACCAGCAGAACACACTGCGCGACGCGCTCGCCGCCGCGCTCAACCTGAATATCTTTCACCGCCACGCCGCGCGCGTGCGCATGGCAAATATCGCCCAGATGGTGAATGTGCTGCAGGCCATGGTGTTGACGCAGGGCGACAAGCTCGTGCTCACGCCCACGTACCATGTCTACGACATGTATCAGGCCTTCCAGGGCGCCACGCTCCTGCCGCTGGAGCTGGACGCGCCCCCATACCTGCACGACGGCCACAGCATTCCCTCGGTGGACGCATCAGCTGCCCGCGATGCCGCAGGTGTCATTCACCTTGCAATCGTCAATCTCGATCCAGGCCACGCAGCGACGCTCACGGTGAAGATCGCGGGCGCGCAGCCCCACGGCGTGTCGGGTCGGGTGCTGACGGCGCCGGCGATGAATGCTTTCAACAGTTTCACCGCGCCGACTGCGGTGCAGCCAGTGGCTTTCGGCGGCGCGGCCGTGCACAGCGGTGTGCTGATTGTCAGCCTGCCCGCTAAGTCGGTCGTGGTGCTGGATCTGAACTGAGCCCCTGCGCCTGGGGCGCCGGTCCACTCGATTCGCGCACGATCAGCGTGTAGGGATGCAGCAGCTGGCGCGGCGCGCCGATGCCGGTGCGCATGCGGCGGATCTCGTCCATCACCAGGTCGACGGCGGCGCGCGCCATCGCGGCGACCGGCTGGTGCACGGTGGTCAGCGCCGGCCAGACCGCGACTGCGATGGGCTGATCATCGAAGCCGACGATCGACAGATCCTCGGGCACGTCGTAGCCCAGCCGATGCGCCAGCGCCGCGGTCGCCGCAGCCATGTCGTCGTTGGCGGCGAAAATCGCGGTCGGAATGGGTGCTGAGTCATCGAGGATCTTTTCCGCCGCATCGAGACCCGAGCGGTAGGTGAAATAGCCCTGTTCAATTCGCACCGCGTCGCGGCCGATCCCGGCTTGCGCGAGCGCGGCAAGAAAACCGTTCAGCCGCTGCTCGCTGACCGTCTGGTTGGGGTGCCCCTTGATGAAGCCGAAGCGGCGGTGGCCCAGACCGAGCAGATGCTCCGTGAGTTCACGCGCCGCGGCCTCGTTGTCGATGCGGATCGTCGCCATGTCGGCACTCGGGTGGCCAGGCGCGACGCCGACGGCGGCGGCGCCAGCCTTGTGGATCTCCGCCAGTACTTCAGCCGATTCGCACAGCGGCGGGGGCAGGATCAGGCCGTCGACGCCTGCGCGCAGCAATTTTCCCAACGTGGCGCCGGCCAGTTCGGTCTCGACGCACTTCTCGACCAGCACCTGGGCGCCGGTCCGGCTGCTCTCGTCCAGCGTGCCGAGCAGGAACTCGCTGAGATACCCCGTCGACGGGTTGTCATACAGCAAGCCAATGCGATAGGGCACGGAACCGGCCAGGCTCCGCGCGGCCGGACTGGGCGTGTAGTTGAGTTCGCGGATGGCCGAGTTGACGAGCTTGCGGGTTTCGGTCCGGACGTTGTCGCCCGAATTGATGACGCGCGATACGGTCATCGGCGACACGCCGGCGCGTACCGCCACATCGCGGATGGTCGCCCCCTGGATCGCCCTGCGTCGTTGCCGTGCCATGTCTATGTCCGTGTCGCTGGCGACATGTTACCGTAAACATCGCGCCGACAATTCATACACCAGGAGGCGCTGCGTCTATGGGTCAAATTCTTGCCCCCAGGCTACTGGCTACTTGGCTCGGTATGACCTGCCTCAGCCTCGTCGCGAACCCGGCGTTGCCCGCCACGGTCGCCGATCCGCAAGGCCCGATACCGCTGGACGCCCTGTTCAGTGGCAGCCAGCTCAACAGTGTATCGGTTTCGCCCGACGGCCATTACCTGGCGCTCATCGTCACCGAGGGTCCGCACGCCTATGTCGCGGTCAAGGACCTCACCGCAGTGGGGGCCGCACGGCCGGTGCTGCGCGCGGATCCCAGCCAACACATGGAGCCGCGCAGCTGCAGTTGGGCCAATTCGACGCGCATGCTCTGCCGCGTCACCGGCTACGTGACCGATCGCGGGGGTTGGGCGCAAAGGCTTGTGGCGCTCAACGCGGACGGTGGCGACATGCGCATCCTCACGCACTACTTCAATGATCGCACCAGCGACGCGCAGAAGTACAACGTCAATGTCCTGGACCTGCTCAGCGATGATCATGACAACGTGTTGATTCGCGATGACGCCGTATCCGCAGTGCAGTTTGTGCGCACGTTCTTTCCCGGCGCGGCACTGCTGAATGTCTATAACGGGCAGATCCATCCAATCCTGGATCCGGAGATGTATGTCTCGATGTTGACTACGGATGGCAAGGGGCAGGTGCGCTTCGGTGGCGGCGTCCGGGACAGCACGGATTCCACGAACCTGGAAATCGACCTGGTCGGCAGGCCTCTGGGACAGAATAGCTGGAAGCGTCTCAGCCGGGTTGAAAGCCACAAGCACGACGTGCCCTTCGCGCTGGGGCCAGTCAATCCCGGCACGAATACGGCCTACGCCATATTCCTGAGCGGCACACACACTGCGTTGTGGAGGGTCGATCTCGGCGATGCGAGCGACCCGCAGGTCGCCTATGCGGATCCGGATCTCGATGTGACCGGCATGCTGCTCGGCGCTGAGAAAAGGCTGCTGGGAGTTGGGCTGTCGCGTGGTTCCGCCTGCCCAATCTACCTGGATCCCGAAGCGCAGAGCATCAATGCACTGTTGACGCGATCGATGCCCGACCTTTGCCATGGCATCGTCGATACCACGCCCGACATGAAGCTGGCCATCAGCTGGTCATGGGGCCCCGCGTCGGCGCCTGTCTGGTATCTCGTCGACCGGCGCGGACCGAAGTCCAAGATCGGCCGGATCGGCGCCACGGCTCCGGACCTTGCTGCCTACGAGATGAGCCGAACGCTATCGGGCACCTATATCGCGTCGGACGGCGCATCGCTGCCGATCGAATATACGGTACCGCAGGGTGCTGGCGCCGCCAGTCCACCACTCATAGTCTGGCTGCGTGGTCCAGGCGTCATTGGCAATTTCGACTATTCCGCGCACTACTTTGCCAGCCACGGCTACGCGGTTGCCATACCCAGACTGCGGGGCGCTGCCGCGCAGGCGGATTGGGGGCGAGCACCCTTCCAGGACTGGGGAGGACTGCTGTATCGCGACGTACTGGCGGCGACTCGCACGGCGATTGCCGCCGTGCATGCGGATCCAGGCCGTGTATGCATCGTAGGTGAGGCGTACTCGGGATACACCGCCCTGGTCGCGGCCATGCGGGAAGACAGCCCGTTCAAGTGCGTAGCCACCGAGGACGCGTATACCGATCTGTACAAGGCGCGCAGGCGCGCGCGCCAGGACAGCACGGCGATAGTCGTGGGCAGCCGCGAGGATGCGACGGTAGCCGTGGCAGATAGAGAATCGCCGCGCGACAACGCCGCCGCCATGCGTGTGCCCATCCTGCTGATCGACAATGATCACCGGGAAAATACGCTGGACGTTCCCGACACTTCTGTCGAGCAGGGGGGAGCCATGGACGCAGCGCTCGCGCGCGCCGGCAAGACCCATGAGCACGTCGTGATCCATAGCTCGGACAATGCGCGCCGGCGCGAGTGGTACACCGCCCTGGAGCGATTCTTTGGGGAGTACCTGCCCGTCCGATGAGCGATTGACACGGCTCCAGGTCGCGCATAGAGTTCGTTAGAATGGTACCGCTACCATAAGCCTGCAGCCGGGTTGGGGCGCGCGGCATGGTCGGGCCTCGAGGGGGTCAACCATGCTGGCATCGGCATCGAGACGGCGTCTGTGCGCGATAGTGATCGGCGCAGGCGGCGCACTGCTTCCCGGCTGGCTCGCCGCAGCCACGGACCCGCCGATTCCGGCGATCGTCGGCCACGACGGCCGCTTTGCCCTGATGGTCGATGGTGCGCCGTTCCTGATGCTGGGCGCGCAGGCAAATAATTCCAGCAACTATCCGGCGATGCTGCCCAGGGTGTGGCCGGCACTCGAGCAGCTGGGCGCCAACACGCTGGAGATGCCAGTGGCCTGGGAGCAGATCGAAGCGAAGGAAGGCGAATTCGATTTTTCCTGGGTCGATACGCTCATCAGCGGCGCGCACGCGCACGATCTGCGGCTGGTGTTGCTGTGGTTCGGCACCTGGAAGAACAATGGCCCTAACTACGCGCCGGCGTGGGTCAAGCTCGACAACGCACGCTTCCCACGCGTGATCAATGCCAAGGGAGAGATCAAGAATTCCCTCACGCCGCTGGCGCCGGCGACGCTCGCGGCCGATCGCAAGGCTTTCGCCCGATTGATGCGCCACCTCAAGGAAACAGATGGCGCGCGCACCGTCATCATGGTGCAGGTGGAGAACGAGACCGGCACCTATGGAGCCGTGCGCGATCATTCGCCGTTGGCTGAAGAAGCCTTCGCCGCGCTGGTGCCGGAGCGGCTGCTGAAGGCGCTGCACAAACAGCCGGGCAGCTGGCGGCAGTTGTTCGGCGACGATGCAGACGAGTACTTCCACGCCTGGTTTGTCGCGCGCTTCGTGGACCAGGTCGCCGCGGCGGGCAAGGCGGAGTATCCGCTGGCGATGTACGTGAACGCGGCCCTGCGCGAGCCGCTGAAGGCCCAGGATCCCTACACCTATTCGAGCGGCGGCCCGACCTGGAACGTGCTCGACATCTGGAAGACCGCCGCGCCTTCGATCGACGTCATCGGCCCGGACATCTACACCTACGATTACGACACCTTTCTCGCGCATCTCGCTCACTACGTGCGTGCGGACAACGCGGTGTTCGTGCCCGAGACTGGCAACGATCCACGCTATGCACGCTACTTCTTCAGCGTGCTGGGTCGGCACGCCATAGGGTTTTCGCCCTTTGGCCTGGATTTCACCGGCTACGCCAACTACCCACTCGGCGCGACGAAAGTCGATTCTCGTGTGATCGACCTGTTTGCCGCCAACTACCATCTGTTGGGATCGATGACGCGTGAGTGGGCTCGGCTGGCCTACGAGAGCGAGGTGTGGGGCAGCGCGGAACCGGACGACCGACACGCGCAGACGCTGGATCTGGGCCGCTGGACGGCCACCGTGCGTTACGGCAAGTGGCAATTTGGCGCGAGCGACTGGGCCTGGATCAAAGATCGTCCCATCGGACCTGACGGCCCCGACGGCGGCGTGCTGATCGCGCGCCTGGGCAAGGATGAATTCCTGATCATGGGCCGCAATGCGCGTGTCGAATTCAGCCCGGGCGCCGGCCGCACGGCGCACGGCGTGCTTTTCGATCGCGTCGAGGAAGGGCACTATGCCGGGGGCCAGTGGGTCTTCGAGCGCGTCTGGAACGGCGATCAGACCGACTACGGGCTCAATTTCACTTCCGTGCCGCAGGTGCTGCGGGTACGAATCGCCACTTATTGATCTTGCTGCTGCCGGAGATTTTCATGACGCCCAACGCGCCGCTGATTCGCTGTTGTTTCGCTGTGCTCGCCTGCACGCTGGCCGGAGGCGCCGAGGCCGCGGGTGGAAACTACGAGCGCACGAGCGACGGCGTCATCGTGACTCCGGGATCGGGTCCGGCCGCGAGAGTGCGCTTGCAGTTCATGTCAGAGCGCATCATTCATGTGACGGCCGTGCCCGGCAAGAAGCTCGACCTGCCCTCGAGCCTGATGGTCGTGGCGCCGCCTGCGCATCTGAAGTACCAGGTCACGAGGCAGGGCGATCGCCTGCTGCTGAAGAGCGCGCGCGCCAGCGCCGAGGTGTCGCTGTCGACCGGAGTGGTGTCGTTTCGCAACGCGCGTGGCGAGCGCGTGCTCGCTGAACGCGATCGCGGCGCCTTCGAGCCCGTGACCGTGGATAATCAGCCGTTCTACGCCCTGCGCCAGCAGTTCAATCCGGGAACCGACGAGGGCTTCTACGGGCTCGGCCAACACCAGAACGCGCAGATGAACTACAACGGCGAGGACGTCGTGCTCGCCCAGCACAACATGGACATTGCGATTCCCTTCGTCGTCTCGACCCGCAACTATGGCCTGCTGTGGGACAACAATTCCATCACCCGTTTCGGCGATCCGAAGCCTTACGGGCTCGCCTCGCGCGATCTGAAGCTCTATGACGCCGAGGGCGAGCCGGGCGGGCTATCCGCGCACTACTACGTCAACGGCCAGTTGCGGCTCACGCGCACCGAAGGCGACATCAACTACCAGTACGTCAGGGATCTGCACAATCGCCCCACTGATCTGCTGGGCGAGGGCTCATCCAACACCAGCGCGCAGCATGTCGACGTCGCCGGCGAGACCGTCGTGTGGGAAGGCAAGCTGGAAGCATCCGTGAGCGGCGTGCACAAGTTCCGGCTCTATGCCAGCAGCTATTTCAAGCTGTACATCGACGGCAAGCTGCTGCTCGATCGCTGGCGGCAGAACTGGAATCCCTGGTACCACAATGTGGACGTGCCGCTCACTGCCGGCCAACCGGTTGCGATTCGCGTCGAGTGGACGCCGAACGATGGGCACATTGCCCTGCTGCACAACAACCCGCTGCCGGAGCCTGACCGGCATTCGCTCAGCCTGGCTTCCGAGCTGGGTCACGCGATCGACTACTACTTCGTGAGCGGCGCGAACCTCGACGAGGTGATTGCCGGCTACCGTGCACTTACCGGCAAGGCGGTGATGATGCCGCGCTGGGCCTACGGATTCTGGCAGAGCCGTCAGCGCTACAAGACCCAGGACGAAATCCTCGCGGTCGGCAAGGCATATCGCGATCGCGGCCTGCCGCTCGACAACGTGGTTGAGGACTGGTTCTACTGGCGCGAGGACGACTGGGGCTCGCACAAGTTCGATCCGGCACGCTTCCCGGATCCGAAAGCGATGATCGAGCAGCTGCACGCGCAGAATCTGCACTTCATGATTTCGGTGTGGCCGAAGTTCTATCCCACCACCGACAACTACAAGGAGCTCGATGCGAAGGGCCACATGTACCATCGCAACGTCGAGCAGGACGTGCGCGACTGGGTGGGCAAAGGTTACCTGAACTCGGACTACGATCCCTATTCAGCCGAGGCGCGCGCTATCTACTGGCGGCAGATCCACGACAATCTCGACGTGCTGGGCGTGGACGCTTGGTGGCTCGACGCGACCGAGCCCGACATTCATTCCAACGTGGATATCGAGGAGAACAAGCTCCGCATCGGTCCGACGGCCCTGGGCCCGGGCGCGGCCTTCTACAACTCCTTCCCGCTGATGCAGACCAAGGCCGTGTATGAGGGCCTGCGCGCCAGCGACCCCGATCGGCGCGCCTTCATATTGACGCGCTCGGCCTTCGCCGGTGCGCAGCGCAATGCGGCGGCGTCCTGGAGCGGCGACACCGCCTCGCGGTGGACCGATCTCTACAACCAGATCTCGGCTGGCGTCAATTTCTCGCTCTCGGGCATTCCGAACTGGAGCTTCGATATCGGCGGTTTCACGATGGAAGACCGCTACCACAATCCCACGCCGGCGGATCTGGACGAGTGGCGCGAACTGAACCTGCGCTGGTTCCAGTTCGGCGCTTTCGTGCCGCTGTTTCGCTCGCACGGTGAGGAGCCGTTCCGCGAAATCTATACGCTGGCGCCGGAAGGCTCCGAGGTCTACGCCAGCCTGGCGTACTACGACCGGCTGCGCTACCGGCTGATGCCCTACATCTACACGCTGGGTGCCGACGCCTCGCTGCGCGACGGCACCATCATGCGCGGGCTGGTGATGGATTTCCCGCGTGACGCGCGTGTGCGCAATCTCAACGACGAGTACATGTTCGGCCCGTCGCTCCTGGTGAGCCCGGTATACGAATACCAGGCGCGCACGCGCAACGTCTACCTGCCTGCCGGGCCTGAGTGGACCGATTTCTACACGGGCAGGCGCTATGGGGGCGGGCAGCAGATCGATGCCGCGGCGCCGCTGGCGCGCATGCCGCTGTTCGTGAAGGCCGGCGCCATCGTGCCGGTGGGCCCCGCGATCGAATACACCGGCCAGAAGCCCGACGCGCCGATCACGCTCTACGTGTTCACCGGCAGTGACGGCGCCTTCGATCTGTACGAAGACGACGGGCTGAGCTACGGCTACGAGCGCGGCGAGTACGCGCGCATTCCGCTCCGGTACGACGAAGCCTCGGGCGCGCTCAGCATCGGCGCGCGCAGCGGCCGGTATCCAGGCATGCAGGAGCATCGCACCTTCAAAGTGCGCTGGATTGCGCCGGGCGCCGCGGCGCCGGCAGACTTCGACGCCGCGCCCGATCGCACGATCGAGTACAGCGGCGCGGCCCTCACGGTGCGGCAGGGCTTGGCGCATCCGGCGCTGTGGCCGAAGATTCACAGCCGCGGATTGGTCGACCCGCAAACCGAGCAGCGCGTGAGTGAGCTCATGGCGGGCATGAGCCTCGAGGAAAAAATTGGTCAGATGATCCAGGCCGATATCGGCACGATCAGGCCCGGGGACCTGCGCGAATATCCCGTCGGCTCGATCCTGGCCGGCGGCAGTTCACCGCCGCTGGGCGCACCGGACCGCTCGCCGCCGCAGCCCTGGATCGACACCGCGCGCGCCTTCCGCGCGGCATCGCTTGAGACGCGGCCGGGTCATGTGTCGATCCCGGTGATGTTCGGCATCGATGCCGTGCACGGCAACAGCAATGTCGTCGGCGCCACGCTCTTCCCGCACAACATCGGCCTGGGCGCGATGCATGATCCGGCGCTCATGCGCCGCATCGGCGCTGCGACCGCGGAGGAGACCGCGGCGACCGGCATCGACTGGGCCTTCGGGCCGACGCTCGCCACGCCGCAGGATGACCGCTGGGGCCGCTCGTACGAGGGCTATTCAGAGAGCGCGGCGCTGGTTCGGAACTATGCCGGGCCGGTTGTGCTCGGACTGCAGGGCGAACCGGGCGCCGGAGGGGCGCTGCAGCAGGGCCACGTGGCCGCCTCGGCCAAGCATTTCCTCGGTGATGGCGGCACCACCGACGGCATCGATCAGGGCGACACCGAAGCCAATGAGCCGGATCTCATCCGCACGCATGCCCAGGGCTACGTGAGCGCGATTCCCGCCGGCGTCATGAGCGTTATGGTGTCGTATTCGAGCTGGCAGGGCCGCAAGATGCACGGCAACGACAGCCTGCTGACCGGCGTGCTCAAGGGTCAGATGGGTTTTGATGGCTTCGTCGTCGGCGACTGGAACGGCCACGGCCAGGTGCCCGGCTGCACCACGGGCGATTGCCCGGTCGCGGTCAATGCCGGCCTCGACATGTTCATGGCGCCGGACAAGTGGAAGGAGCTCTACCACGCCACGCTCGCGGAAGTGCGCTCCGGCGTGATTCCGTTGAGCCGCATCGACGATGCCGTACGCCGCATACTGCGCGTCAAGTTCAAGCTCGGGTTGTTCGAAGCCGGGCGGCCCTGGGAGGGCAAGGACGGCGTCGTCGGTAGTGCCGCACACCGTGCGGTTGCACGCCAGGCGGTGCGCGAATCGCTGGTGCTGCTGAAGAACAACGGCGGCCTGCTGCCGCTTAATCCGAGCGCGCACGTGCTGGTGGCCGGCGACGCGGCCGACGACATCAGCCGCCAGACGGGTGGCTGGACGCTCTCCTGGCAGGGCACCGGTAATAGCAACAGCGACTTTCCCAACGCGCAGTCGATCTATGCTGGCCTCCGCGCAGCGCTGCAGGCCGGCGGCGGCAGCGCAGAGCTGAGCGTCGAGGGGAGCTTTCAGCGCAAACCCGACGTCGCGATCGTCGTGTTCGGCGAGACGCCCTACGCGGAGATGATCGGCGATCTGCGCACGCTGGAATTCCAGCCGGGCGAGAAGCGCGATCTCGCGCTGCTCAAGCGCCTCAAGGCGGCGGGCGTGCCGGTCGTAGCGGTATTCCTGTCCGGTCGCCCGTTGTGGGTGAATGCCGAGATCAACGCCTCTGATGCCTTTGTCGCGGCCTGGTTGCCGGGCAGCGAAGGAGGCGGCATCGCGGATGTGCTGATCGGCGACGCAGCCGGCACGGCGCGCCACGATTTCGCTGGCCGGCTGTCGTTTTCCTGGCCACGGAACGCGGCCCAGTATCTGCTGAACTTCGGCCATCAGCCCTACGATCCACAGTTTCCGCTCGGTTATGGCCTGAGCTACCGGCAGGCTGCCGCTGTGCCGAAGTTGTCGGAGAAGTCAGGTGTCGGCACGGCGGCGTGGAACGTGGGCCGCTATTTTGTCGACGGCCACACGCCGCCACCGTGGAGCTTCCAGTCGGATCCTGCCGTTCATGTGACCGCAGGCGCCGTTGACGCGGGCGGTGTCCATGAGGCTGGCCGCGAGTTTCGCTGGAGCGGCCAGGGGAACGATACGGTGTCGGTGGCCGGACCGCCGGTCGATCTGCGCCGTCAGACGAATGGTGACGTGTCGTTGGAGATCAGGTACCGTCTCGACGAGAAGCCTGCCGCAGCGGTGCAACTGGCGATGGGATGCGATCCGGCCTGCGATGGCGCCGCGGCCCTGCAGCTGGATGCCGAGCTCGCCCAGGCCACGACCGGCCAGTGGCGCACGCTGAAGGTCAAGCTCGCCTGCTTCCAGGAAGCAGGTGTCGACATGTCGAAGGTATCCAGACCACTCGAAGTCATAACCCGTGGCCGGCTGGGTATCACCTTGCTCAGCGTCCAGCTGACGACCGATCCGAGTGGTGCGGTTTGCCTGCCGCGCGCTGGCCACTGAGTTGACCGTGAGGTTGCCGATGCGAGAACGGATGAGCCGCACGACGCTGCTGGTGCTTCTTGCTGCCAGCGCTCACGCGGGCGCCAGCGTAGTGACGCTGGACTCACAATTCCAGGACCACGCGGTACTGCAGCGCGACCGTGTGATCGTCGTTGGCGGCACGGCTGCGCCTGGAGCCGCGATCCAGGTGTCCCTCGCCGGACAGCAGGCGGCGGGCAAGGCTGATGGCGCTGGGAGATGGCAGGCCACGCTGCCGCCGCGGGGCGCGGGCGGCCCTTATGATCTGGAGGTGCGCGACGACGCCAGCGGCAGCGCGGTCGCGCATGACGTGCTCGTTGGCGATGTGTGGCTGTGCTCCGGCCAGTCGAACATGGAGATGCAGGTGCGGCGTGTGTCGAACCTCGAGACCGAGATCGGTGCTTCCGCCAACAGCCGTGTCCGGCTGCTGCACGTCGAACGCGACAGCAGCATTGCGCCACTGACGCAATTCGTGCCGCCTGTGGCGTGGCGCGTGGCGGGCCCTGGAACCGTCAACGATTTCTCCGCCGCCTGCTTTTTCTTCGGGCGTGAGATCGAACACAATGAGAACGTGCCGGTCGGCCTGATCGATTCAAGCTGGGGCGGATCGATCATCCAGGCCTGGATCAGCGCGGCAAGCCTGCGAGCGCACGGGGGCTCCCGCGACGGGGTCGATGCACTGGAGGCGTACGCGCGCAATCCGGCCGCGGCCGCGGCGCGCTGGCAGGAGAACACGGAGCAGTGGTGGCAGGCGCGCAATCCGGCCGCCATCGGTCCGGCATCCTGGAGCGCGGTGAGTTTCGACGATCGCGCCTGGCCGCAGATGCGGCCCGCGGGAATCTGGGAGAACTCGGGCGTCGAGGCGCTGAAGAACTTCGATGGCATAGTTTGGTTTCGCACGGTCGTGGATGTGAGCGCTACGCAGGCGGCCGAAGCGGGGACGCTCGAACTCGGACCCATCGACGACATCGACACGACCTGGGTGAATGGCGTGCGCGTCGGCTCCGGCGAGGCCTGGGACCAGCCGCGTTTCTACCCGCTCGCCGCGGGCACGCTGCATGCGGGCAGTAACCTCATCGCCGTGCGCGTGCTGGATACCGGCGGCGGCGGCGGGATGTGGGGCCCGCCAGAGCAGAAGCTGCTGCGCTTTGCGGACGGCAGCGTGGTTGCCGTCGGGCCCCGCTGGCGCTATCGCATCGCTGGCACGCTACCGCAGGTCGGCGTGCCGCCGCATTCGCCCTGGACACCGGCCATCGGTCTGACGACTCTTTACAACGGCATGATTCACCCGCTCGCGGGGCTCGGCTTGCGTGGCGTGCTCTGGTACCAGGGCGAGGCCAATACCGCGGACGCGGCGGAATACGCGCAGCTGCTGCCGCTTTTCTTCCGGGACTGGCGGCGCGAATTCAATGCCGAGCTGCCGATGTTGGTGGTGCAGTTGGCCAACTTCGGGCCGGCGCGAGCGGCGCCGGCCGATTCCGCGTGGGCTGCCCTGCGCGAGTCACAGCGGCGCGTGGTCGATGCGGACGCGCATGCGGGCCTCGCGGTCACGATCGACATCGGCGATCGCTTCGATATTCATCCGACCAACAAGCAGGAAGTCGGCCACCGGCTGGCGCTGCTCGCGCGGCATCGCGTGTACGGAGAGCAACTGGAGGATTCCGGTCCGGAGCCGACGGGCGCCGCGCGACAGGCGGATCGCGTGATCGTCGAGTATACGCACGCTAATGGCGGTCTGGTCGTGCAGGGCTCGAATCGACCCGCCGGCTTCGAGATCTGCGACGGCGCCGATCACTGCCACTTCGTCGACGCGATGGCGGCGGGCACGCGCATCGTGCTGCGGGGTGCGCAACTGCCGCGGCGCGCCCACCTGCGCTATGCCTGGAGTGACAGCCCGGTGTGCAACCTCTACAACACGGCCGGACTGCCGGCGGTACCGTTCGACATCCCGATTCGCTGACCTAGTTCAGTTCGACGTCGTCCAGGTACCAGGTGTCGAGCGGTTGGCCGCTCGTATTCTGGATCCAGAAACCCTCGATTTCGGCGCCGACGATCTTGAGCTGCGCCATCGTCACCGTGATCGCCGTCCATTTGCCCGCCGCCACTTTCAGTGCCACGGCGCGGTCGGTCAGGCCCTTGCCGCCGGCTACCGGAATCAGCGACAGCGTGGGGCGGCCGCGCGCGCCGCCGTGTATCCAGAAGCTCAAAGCGTGGAACTCGCCCGCGTTGAATGGGGCGTGCACCAGCGACAGCGCCGCATACGGCGCGGTGGTGACGGCAATCGAAGCATTGCCCGCATGCACCGGCGCTGAATTGTCCAGGACGACTTTGGCCCAGTTCCAGCTGCTCCAGCCTGCTCCCAGCGCATCATCGTAGATGACCTGGGCATCCGGCCCGGAGGGGACAAAGCTCGCGGACTTCGCCGCGGAATCGACGTGGTCGCTGAGCACGGGCGCGGCGCCTGGCGCGCTGATCGGCGTGCCATAGAGAATGCCACGCCCGCCGGCGCCCACGTAGACACGGCCGAAGACCCGCGGATCGCCGCTCAAGATTTGAAAGCTACGGCCGTACTCGTGCTGCGCATCATTGACCCGGATCCAGCTGGCGCTGGCGTCGTCGGATCGCCAGATGGCCTTCAGCGCTTCGCGCGAGCCGATGGCAAAGAGCGCCGGATACGAGTGCCCGGGCGGCGCCATGCCGAAGCTGAGCTCGTCTACCTTCAGCACGGAGCGCAGCAGCTCGAAGTGCGCTCCGCCATCGGCGGAATGGAACAGCCGACCTTGCGAGAGGTACCACAGATCACCCGCCGCAGCCGGGCTCGCGATCAGCGGCCAGGACGCGTGCAGATTCTTCGGTTCGTCAGCGTGCAGTTCGCGTGGCAGGCCGGTGCTGGAGAGCGCGCTGAAGTTCGCGCCACCGTCGCTGCTCGCGTAGAGCGTCCCCTTGGCAAAATCCAGGGCGTAACAGCGCTGCCCGTCAACCCGGTCGGCGACGACACGGGCGTAGCCCGGGAGACCGCGCACCACCTGCCAGGTCTTGCCGCGATCGCGGGTCAGCAACGGCACCGGCGTCATCACGATGAAGGTGGTCCCGTCAGCCGAGACGATGAGTGGCGTATTACCGTCAGTGTCGAAGCGTCGCTCCTGCGGGGCACCGGCCGGGTCTTTCCACTTGAGCGGCGGCGCCTTCAGGGCGTGCCAGTGCTCGCCGGAATCGTCAGACCAGGCGAGCGTCATTTCGCCGTCGACGGCCTTGTTGCGCGGCACTCCGGTGCGCACCAGCACCTGCGCCGCCCGGCCGGCGTAGTCGACGTTGTAGGTGTTGCCGAAGGTCGGACTCACGGATATCCGGGTCGGCGATGCGTTCAGATCGGTGTGCGCGAAGCCGGAAATATCGCCGAATCCCGACAGGAGGGCCGGACCCTGCGGTGGACTTGCGAGCGACAGGATCGCGGTCTCTTCGACGCCCGTGACCCAGGGCCGCCAGGTGAGTGGCGGAGGCGCCGCGCCTGCTTGCGCCGCCACAGTGTGC
Source organism: Gammaproteobacteria bacterium (assembly GCA_025359205.1). Classification (GTDB taxonomy): domain Bacteria; phylum Pseudomonadota; class Gammaproteobacteria; order Steroidobacterales; family Steroidobacteraceae; genus FEN-1191. The sequence goes on along the minus strand of JANYHD010000018.1, from coordinate 91,991 downwards.
GTCGCCACAGCATCAGTCGTGGCATACACCGTCGCCCCGGTCGTGTAGGCCAGGTGATTCGAGTCGAAGGGATCGATCGCGACGCCTGCCATCCAGTGATCGAAACCGATGCGCTTGTCGCCGACTCGCAAGTAAGGCGTGGCCGCATCGTCGTGGGTGCCGACATCTGCGAGGCTTTGCCAGCTGCGGCCATCGTCGGTCGAGCGCCACAGCGTGTCGCCGGGAATCCATCGGTTGACCGTCGCCACCAGCAGTGTTCCCTGATGCAGCCGGTCGATCGCGAGGCCCATGTAGCCGCCGGGTGCGCGAGCCGGACCTGTCTCGGGAGTAATGTTCAGCGCCGTGCCGGCGTGCGTGTCGTAGCGATAGACCGCGCCGTCGGTGATGCCATTCGGGCCGATGCCGTTGGAATACGTGACATACAGCATGCCACGAGCATCGAGCTGCCCCTGCACCGGCAACAACTCGGGCCCGGGTTGACCGGGCAGCGGCTTCCAGCTCTCACCGGCATCATCACTCCTGTACAGATGGACCGGACCCGGATCGGCGACCCCAACGAGCAGCGTGCGCGAGCGCGTGCCGCGCGCGCCGCTGGCGGGGTCGGGTAGCACAAAGCTGATGCCAGCGGGGTCGGTGTCCGCTCCTTCCTTGGGCAATCCCAGACCGGGCAACGGAAAGCTGCTGAGCTTCGACCAGCTGCGACTGCCATCCACGCTGCGCTGCAGGCCGTCGTAACGCGAGCCGAAATAGAGCGTGATGGGCTCGTTCGGATCGACGGCGAGGCGCTCCCCCAGGCCTCGTCCCACCTCATTGCCACCCATGCGGAAGTCAACCGTGTGTATGTCCCAGTGCCGGCCGCGATCGGCGGAGCGCAGGATGGCCGTTGGTTTCTCCCAGTGGTACATGCCGACGGCGGCGTAGACCACCTCGGGATCGAGGGGGTCTGGGGCCACGCTCTCCACCCCAAAATAGTTGGGCTCCGTCATCTCGTCCTGCAGCGCGACCCAGCGCTGCAGCGCCTGATCCCAGCGATACAGTCCGCCGATGTCGGTGCGTAGGTAGGCCAGGTTGCGTTCGGTGCGGCTGAAGACCAGGCCGGGAGAAAAGCCGCCGCCGCCGACGGCCACGCTTTGCCATTGATAGGGTGCTTCGGGCATGCCGGCCGCCGAAGCCGCGGCGCTGGCCGCGCAGGCGGCTACCCAGCCGAGCAGAGTCCGCGCGCGCTTGTTGAGATTCTGCACCGGCAGATTCCCCCCGCATCAGTGCTGTTTCTGGTACCGCTACCATGCATAATATCAGAGTTCGTCGGGGCCGGAAGCAGGAGGGGATCCGCGTGCGCTGTTGCCGGCCGCCAGTCGTTGCCGCCTGGATCGTCTTCGTTAATCTGGCGATGAGCGCGCATGCCGCCGAGCCGCTCCGGCTTTGGTACCGGGAACCCGCCAATGACTGGGAGCGCGAGGCGCTGCCCATCGGCAATGGCTCGCTCGGGGCGATGATCTACGGCGGCGTCGAGCTGGATCGCATCCAGTTCAATGAGAAAACGCTGTGGACGGGCGGGCCCGGTGCGCGCGCCGGCTATGACTCCGGCCTGCCGGCCGAATCCATGGCAGCGCAGGTGCAGTGGGTCGCACAGGCGCTGGAAGGCGGCGGATCGATGGCCCCCGAGACGGCTGCTGCGAAGCTGGGGCGCCACGCGCGGAGCTTTGGCGATTACCAGAGCTTCGGTGAACTGCAACTTCGCTTCGCCGCTGGGGCTGCGCCGATCGAGGGATATCGTCGCGAGCTCGACCTCGACGCCGGCATGGCGCGCGTCAGCTACAGCCAGGCGGGCGTACGTTACCAGCGCGAGTATTTCGCCTCCTTTCCGGACGGCTCGATCGTGATCAGATTCCAGGCGGACCAGCCTGGCCACATCAGTTTCCAGATGCATTTCAGCCTGCCCGCCAATCGCAGCGCGGCGTTGAGCGCGCGCGGCGGGCGCATGAGCGCTGCGGGAGCCCTCGAGGACAATGGCTTGGCCTACGCGGCGGCCGTGCAGGTGCAGCTGCAGGGCGGGGAACGCAGCGATCTTGCCGACGGCGGCGTGAACGTGCGCGGCGCGGACAGCGCGGTGCTGATCCTCGCCGCCGGCACCGCGTACCGGCTCCACTATCCGGAGTATCGCGGGAGTGATCCGCGTGCCGCGGTGAATGCGCGTGTGGAGCGCGCCGCGCGGCGCGGATACGCCGCGCTGGTGGATGCGCACCAGCGTGACTACCGCGCGCTGTTCGGCCGCGTCACGCTCGACCTGGGCGGCAGCGCACCGGAGTTTCCCACGGATGTGCAACTGCGGCAGTACGGTCACGGCGCGGCGAGTGCCGATCGCGCGCTGGAGGCGCTGTATTTCCAGTACGGCCGCTACCTGCTGCTGTCCTCGTCGCGGGCGGGTTCGCTCCCCGCCAATCTGCAGGGCGTGTGGAATTCGAGCGACACGCCGCCGTGGAACTCCGACTATCACGTCAACATCAATCTGCAGATGAACTACTGGCCGGCGGAATCCACGAATCTGGCCGAGACCGTCGATCCGCTGTTGGATTTCATCGCCGCGCTGGTGCCGCCGGGCCGCCGCGCCGCGCAGCTCATCCAGGGCGCACCGGGTTGGACGCTATTCCTCAATACCAACGCCTGGGGCTACACCGGACTGATCGACTGGCCCACGGCCTTCTGGCAACCCGAAGCGGCGGCGTGGCTGGCGCAAAGCGAATTCGAGCATTATCGCTACGGCGGCGACGCGCGATTTCTGCGCGAGCGCGCCTGGCCGGTCATGCGCGCGGCCGCCGAGTACTGGCTCGCCGCGTTGCGCGTCGATCCGCGCGACGGGCGCCTGGTCGTGAACCCCAGCTATTCGCCGGAACACGGTGCGTTCACGGCAGGCGCTTCAATGTCGCAGCAGATCGTGTACGACCTGTTCACGAACGTGGCCGAGGCGGCGCAGCTCGTTGGCGAGCCCGCCTTTGGCGAGCGCGTGCGCGCGGCGCTGGCGAGGCTCGATCCGGGCCTGCGCGTGGGCCATTGGGGCCAGCTGCAGGAATGGAAGGAGGACCTGGACGTCCAGAGTGATGATCATCGCCACGTCTCGCACCTGTTCGCGTTGCATCCGGGCCGGCAGATCACGCAGCTTCGCACACCGGCGCTGGCCGCGGCGGCGCGCATGACGCTCGACAGCCGCGGCGATGCCAGCACTGGCTGGAGCCGCGCCTGGAAGATCAATTTCTGGGCGCGACTCCAGGACGGCGATCGCGCGCTGCACCTGCTGACCGGGCTGCTTGCCGACAGTACGCTGCCGAATCTCCTCGACACGCATCCGCCGTTTCAAATCGACGGCAATTTTGGCGCCACCGCCGGAATCGCCGAGATGCTGCTGCAGAGCCAGGACGGCGAGCTGCTGCTGCTGCCGGCGCTACCGCAGGCCTGGAGCAAGGGGCGCGTGACAGGACTGCGTGCGCGTGGCAACGTGACCGTGGACCTGGACTGGTCGGCGGGACTGCTGGACAGTGCCGTATTGCGCGCCGGGAGCGACGGGCTGCTGCGCGTGCGCAGCGCGATTCTCGCTGGGCCCTGCTCGCTCACGGAGCAAGGCACGGGACGGCCGGTAGCGGTTTCGGGGAGCGGCGAGCAGCGGGAATTCCAGGCGCGCCGTGGTGGAATCTATGTACTCGCCCGCGGCCAGTGAATCGCAGTGAGGACAGGGGACATGAATTGAGATTGCAGGGCAAGCGGGCGCTGGTGACGGCGGCCGGGCAGGGGATCGGGAGGGCCACCGCGATAGCGTTCGCGGCCGCCGGCGCGCGCGTGGTCGCTGCCGACATCGATGTGGAGGCCCTCGGCGCGCTGGAGGACGAGCGCATTGCCGGACTCGAGACGATGCACCTCGATGTCACGAACCGCGCCGCCATTCGCGAACTCGCTGAGGCCCGCCATGGCGATCCGCTGGCCTTCAACGTGCTGTTCAACTGTGCCGGCGTCGTGCACTCCGGATCGGTGCTGGAGTGCAGCGACGAGGATTGGCAGGCCGCATGGATGCTGAACGTCAGCTCAATGTTCTGGCTGTGCCAGTCGCTCCTGCCGGCGATGCTGGAGGCGGGCGGCGGATCCATCATCAACGTGGCCTCGATCGCCTCGAGCGTCAAGGGCGTGCCGAACCGCTGCGCCTACAGTGCCACCAAGGCGGCGGTCATCGGGCTCACCAAATCCATCGCTGCCGATTTCGTCGGCCGCGGCATACGCTGCAACGCGATCTGCCCAGGCACGATTGCTACGCCCTCGCTGGAGGCCCGGATTCGTGCGCAGGCCGAAGCTACCGGCCGGACGAGCGAGGAGGTGACGGTGGCCTTCCGCGCGCGCCAGCCGATGGGGCGGCTCGGGACGCCGGGTGAAATTGCCGCGCTCGCGCTCTACCTGGCTTCGGACGAATCGAGCTTCACGACCGGCGCGATCCACGTCGCTGACGGCGGCTGGACCGGATGAGCCCGTGAACCTGGAGCTCGATGGGCGGGTCGTCATCGTCACCGGTGGCGGGGCCGGCATAGGCGGGGCCATCTCCCTGCGGCTGGCGATGGAAGGCGCGGTACCCGTCATTTTTGGCCGCAAGCCATTGGCACCGGATTTCAAGACGCGACTGCTGGAACTGCAGCCCGCGATGCGCTACTTCCAGGTTGATCTGCGCGACGAGGCGGCCGTGGTGGCGGCCCTCGCGGCCACGCTGGCTGCGACCGGACGGCTCGATGGCCTCGTCAACAATGCCGGTGTCAATGACGGCGTCACGCTGGAGGCAGGCCGCGAAGCTTTCCAGCGCTCGCTCGACGCGAATCTGCTGCACTACTACGTGATGGCGCATCACGCGCTGCCGCATCTGCGCGCGAGCCGCGGCGCGATCGTCAACATCTCCTCGAAGACGGCGCTGACCGGCCAGGGTGGCACCAGCGGTTATGCCGCGGCCAAGGGAGCGCAACTCGCGCTGACCCGTGAGTGGGCCGCGGCACTCGCGGCCGACGGAATTCGCGTCAACGCGGTGGTGCCGTCGGAAGTGATGACGCCGCTGTATCGTTCCTGGCTCGACACGTTCGCGGATCCAGCAGCCCGGCTCGCCACGATCGAGAGTCGTATTCCGCTCGGCACACGCCTGACGCGCGCCGAAGAGATCGCCGACATGGCGGTGTTCCTGCTGTCAGCACGCGCCTCGCACGTCACCGGCCAGTGGATTTTTGTCGATGGGGGGTACGTCCATCTCGATCGCATGCTGCCGCACGCCCTGATGCACACCTAGATTCGATAGACGCGGCGCGCCGTGCGGCCAAAGACATCGTCGCTTGCCGCGCCGCGGGCCGGCAGCAGTGATCGCGCCAGCGCATGCCAGCCCTGGTAGTCGCTCGCCAGGTTCAGCACCGGCCAGTCGCTCCCCCACATCAGGCGTTCGGAACCGAAGCTGCGGCATATGGATTCGACATAGGGTGCGAGGTCTTCCGGCTTCCAGTCCGGCGCCGCTTCGGTGAGCAGCCCCGAGAGTTTGCAGCACACGTTCGATCGTTCCGCCAGGCGCGCGAGCTCGGTGCGCCACGGATCCAGCACGCCGTGCGCGATGTCCGGCTTGGCCGCGTGATCAATGATGATCTGCAGCGCGGGGTAGCGAGTCGCAAATTCGTACAAGTGCGGCAGGTGTCGGGGCTGAACCAGCGCATCGAGGCTCAGGCCGTGCTCCAGCATCGCCGCAATTGGCGCCGCCAATTCCGCGCGCAGCAGCCATCGATCGTCGGCGAGGCTCTGCAGCATCGGGCGAATCCCGCGCATCTTTGAATGCCGCGCAAGGGTTGCGATGCGTTCGGGCGCAGTGGTATCGGCCAGATCGACCCAGCCCACCACGCCCAGCACGAGCGGCGTGGCGGAGGCGAGCTCCAGCAGGAAATCCGTGTCGCGATCGTCGGGTTGTGATTGCACCAGCACCGTGCCGTTGACGCCCGCCGCCGCCGCCAGCGGCGCCAGTTCCGCTGGGCTGAAATCGCGGTGGATTGCCGGCAGCTGCGCGGTAGGCCAGTGACACTCGGCGCGACCGAGCTGCCAGAAATGCTGGTGTGCGTCGATGCTCAAGCGCGGACGCGCGCGGCGTAGCGCGCATACGCGGCGACCATTGCGAAGCAGATGGCCGGCACCCACATCGCCTGCTGTATCGAGCTGAGATCCGACACGCGCCCCATGATGCCGGTGAATACGGCGCCGCCGATGATCGCCATCACCAGCAGCGAGGAGCCCGCCTGGGTGAGCGAATCGAGGCCCTCCAGTGCGATGGCGAAGATGGTGGGGAACATGATCGACATGAAGAAACCGGTGGCGACCAGCGCCAGCAGTCCGCTCGAACCGCCAATCAGCGCCGCCGTCGCCGTCAGTGCCACGTTCATCGCGGCGAATGCCAGCATCAGTCGCGCAGGCGAGCAGCGGCCCATCAGGGCCGTGCCCGCGAAGCGGCCCAGCATGAATCCGAACAGGGAAGCGAACAGGTAGTCGGCGGCCGCCTGGTCGGCGATGCCGGGCAGCGCATGCTGTGCGTAGCGGATGGTGTAGCTCCACACGCCCACCTGCGCCCCCACGTAGCAGAACTGTGCCCACACACCAAACAGGTAACGCGGGCGCTGCAGGAGCGGTGCGAAGTGGATCCGGACATCGCTCCCCGCCAGCGGCCGGCCTGCCGCTACCGCGTAGCGGGTGCAGGCGTTGACGATGGCCCAGGCGAGCACAAGTCCACCGAGCACCAGGTAGGGCAGCTGCACGGCGTGGGCGGCCGCGGCGCGGCTGGCATCGAGCTGCGCGGCCGACGGTAGCGCTGAGGTGGCCGTCGTGGAGCTGGCCGGTGCGAGTATGAAATTGCGGCCGATGAGCACGCCGGTCAGCGTTCCCAGGGGATTGAAGGCCTGCGCGAAATTAAGCCGGCGGGCCGCGGTCTGTGGTGGTCCCAGCACCGTCATCAACGGATTGGCGGAGGTCTCAAGGAAGGCAAGTCCGCTGGCAATCACGAACAGCGCGGCCAGGAACAGCCCATAGGTGCGCGCCTGCGCGGCCGGGAAGAACAGCAGCGCGCCGCACCCATATAAGAGTAGCCCGAGAACCACGCCCGACTTGTAGCCGCGTCGGCGAATCAGGGTCGCCGCCGGCATGGCCAGCAGGAAATAGCCGAGGTAGAAGGCCTGTTGCACCAGGCTCGATTGGAAATCGGTCAGGTCAAAGGCCTTTTTGAATTGGCCCAGGAGCACATCGTTGAGGCTGTTGGCGATGCCCCAGAGGAAGAACAGGCTCACCACCAGGACCCGCATCAGTCGTTCGGGTTGTCCGCTGGCCTCCGCGTCGCTGTCGGTCATCGCTCCCCCCATTGGCTATGCCGCGGAACCGATGATACCGCTATCATGAGCCACCCGTGAAAATCACCGACCTCAAGGTAATGGACCTGCGCTTCCCGACCTCGGCGCAGCTCGACGGCTCGGACGCCATGAATCCCGATCCGGATTACTCCGCGGCCTACGTCGTGCTGGAGACCGACGCTCCGGCTCTCGCAGGCCATGGACTGACATTCACCATTGGACGCGGCAACGAGATCTGTTGTGCCGCGATCGAGGCACTGCGCCCGCGCGTCGTCGGGCTGAGGCTCGAGTGGGTCGTCGACGACATGGGCCGGTTCTGGCGGCACCTCACTTCGGATAGCCAGCTGCGCTGGATCGGTCCCGACAAAGGCGCGATGCACCTCGCCACAGGCGCGGTGGTGAACGCCGTGTGGGACCTGTGGGCCAGGAGCGTCGCCAAGCCGCTGTGGCGGTTGGTCGCGGAGCTCAGCCCCGAGGAGTTCGTGCGCTGTATCGATTTCCGCTACATCACTGACTGCATCACTCCCGCCGAGGCCCTTGCCCTGCTGCAGCGACGCGCGGCTGGCAAGAGTGAACGACTCGCGCTGCTCGAGCGCGACGGATACCCGTGCTATACGACCTCTGCGGGCTGGCTGGGCTATCCGGACGAGCGGCTGCGCGAGCTGTGCGCGCAGGCAATCGCGGCCGGGTTTTCACACATCAAGGTCAAGGTGGGGCGCGATCTGGCCGACGACATCCGGCGGCTCGCGATCGTGCGCGAGGCAATTGGGCCGGAGCGGGAACTGATGATCGATGCCAACCAGGTGTGGGAGGTGGACCAGGCCATCGCCTGGGTGCGCGAGCTGCAATTCGCGCGTCCCTGGTTCATCGAGGAGCCGACCAGTCCCGATGATGTTGAAGGACACCGGCGGATCCGCGCCGCGGTGGCGCCGGTCAAGGTTGCCACCGGCGAGATGTGCCAGAACCGCATCGTCTTCAAGCAGTTCATCATGCGCGAGGCGCTCGACGTGGTGCAGGTGGACGCCTGCCGCCTGGGCGGCGTCAACGAAGTGCTGGCCGTGCTGCTGATGGCGGCCAAGTACGAACTGCCGGTGTGCCCGCACGCCGGTGGAGTTGGCTTGTGCGAGTACGTGCAGCATCTGGCGATGATCGATTACCTGTGTGTCGCCGGCACGCACGCCGGGCGCGTCGCCGAATACGTTGATCATCTGCACGAGCACTTCGTCAATCCCTGCGAGGTGCGAAATGCCGCCTACGTGGTTCCCCGTGCTCCGGGGTTCAGCATCGAAATCAAGCCGGCTGCGCGTGAGCGCTTTCGCTGGCGTGGTGGCGAGACGGGCGCCGTGCGGGCATGAGCGAATTTTCCGGATTTGATCCGCCCCGGCAGCGCACGATGTTGCGCGTCCCTCGATTGCGCTGCGAGATCTGGCCGGAGCTGGGCGGTGCGGTGGCTGCGTTTGAGGCCCAGGATGAGCAGGGCCACTGGCGGGCGCTGTTTCGGCCCACGCCGGCGGCGGCTCGCTATCATCCGTTCGAGCTGGGCTGCTGGCCGCTGCTGCCGTATTCAAACCGGATTCGCGACGGGCGCTTTGTGTTCGACGGTCGGGCTCACGCGCTGCCGCGGAACCTACCCGGCCTCGCGCATCCCCTGCACGGACTGGGTTTCCTGCAGGCCTGGCAGCTGGTCGATGCCTCGGGCCGTGAGTGCAGGCTTCAGTGCAGTAGCCCGGTGAGCGCAGCGTGGCCCTATGGATTCACGGCCCGACAACATGTCGTGCTGGATGACGCGGGGCTTTGCATCACGCTGGAGATCACCAACACGCATGATCTGCCGATGCCCTACGGGCTCGGGCAACACCCCTACATCGTACGGCCGCCGGGCACGCGCATTCAGGCAAAGGTGCGCGAAGTCTGGTTGACTGACGCCGATACGCTGCCGGTCCGCTGCGCGCCACTGCCGCCGCAGTGGGACCTGCCTGCCGGCATCACTCTGGATGGCGTGGAAGTCGACAACTGCTTCACCGGCTTCGACGGAACTGCACGAATTCTCTGGCCCGACGGCAGTGCATTGCGCGTCACGGCCTCGGCGGGTGTTGAGTGGCTGGTGGTGTACAGCCCGCCGCGGCTGGACTTCGTTTGCGTGGAGCCCGTGACCCAGGTGCCCGACGCCTTCAACCTCGCCGCAGCGGGTCGCGGTGAGGTCGGACTGCGCGTCCTGGCACCCGGACAGAGTTTCGCGGTCACGCACCGCTTCGACCATGAACCTAGCTGCGCGGCGCGGGCCTGAGCGCCATGGCTCCGTCACCCAGCAGATAGAGCACTACGAGCGCGATCATCCAGAGGGCCGGAAATTCCCAGCCGCCGCCCGGGTTCGCGGCCATCCAGCCATTGTGGCCGTGCACGAGCACGATCGTGCCGAGCATCTCCGCGGCCAGCGGCAGGGCCACCCAGCTTGCGTAGATGCCGAGTATCAACGCGAGGCCGCCCAACAACTCGAGTGCGATGACGGCGTACGCCGCGATGGCCGGCAGGCCCAGCGAGGCGAAGAAACCCACGAAACCAGGCACCGTAAAGACGAAGAGCTTGAGCGAAACGTGCATGAGAAACAGGATGCCGAGGCTCACCCGCAGGATGAGTGCGGCGTAGGGAGCGGTGGATGTCTTGATCACGGTGTACTCCTTGGTATTCAGGACAGGTATGTAGCAGCCAGCGCCAGCCCGGCGGGAAGTGCCTGGACGAGGATAATGCGGCGGTTCACGGTGTAGCCACCATACAGGCCGGCCACGACCACGCAGAGCAGGAAGAAGATTCTCACTCCAGTCCCGGCGGCGCCAAGCGCGATACTCCAGGCCAGCCCGGCAGCCAGAAACCCGTTGTAAAGGCCCTGGTTTGCCGCCAGCGTCTTCGATGCGGTGGCGAATTCGGGCGTGGTCCTGAAGATGCGTCGGCCGGTGGGGTGGTCCCACAGGAACATTTCCAGCACCAGGAAGTAGAAGTGCAGGGCGGCAACGAGCAGCGTGAGGATTGCGGCGAGCTGTTGCATGAGTGCTTCCGTGTTCTGGGGTTCAGGTCCCTGGCGCTGCGTCCCAGTTGCCGAACTTCTTCTGGCCATTGATCTGGAGCTTCAGCACCAGGATGATGCCGTAGTTCTGTCCCGTCCGCTCATGGCCGCTGCCGCCGTCCCAGGTCTGGCCCTGCGCATTGCGGATGCGCATTCGCCAGCCCACCATGCGGACCACGTCGCCGGCGACGATCGAATCCAGCGCTGCAGTGGCTGCATCGTAATCGGAATAGACGGAAAGATTGATGGCCGAGCCGTAGGACTCGGCGGGCTGGATCAGTGTGGCCTGGTCCGGCACGATCTCCATGCCACGGCTCTCCTGGCGGATATCCAGGTGGTCCAGCACCCGGTTGTCGGACATGCGGCCCCATCCAAAAGCCAGATCTGTCCTGACGCGTTCGCCGAAGCCCTCCGCCGGATATTGCTTCACGGCCAGTATGCGGCCGGTGATGTCGAGCGAAGCCTGCGCAATGACCTGGTTGCTGCCGAAGGATTGATAGGCCACATGTCCTTCGTTGGGCAGGCCGCCCCACGCGGGCGCCGTGGCGACGAGTACGCCGTCTGCCGGGCGTGGAGTGCGATGTCCCAGATAGGAATGCGCGGCCCAGCCGGCCGCCAGCAGCGCAAGCAGTACCAGTCGTGCAGATTTCATGTTGTGGCCCGCATCAGTGCGCTGAGCCCGTGCCCGGCGCTCCGAACGGTGGGCGGGCGTACCAGACGAACGGGATCAGCACCAGGAACGCGACGGCCAGCAGGTAGAAGACGTCGCTTACCGCCAGCGTCATGGCCTGCTGCGTGATCAGCTGGTCAGTGTACGCAGCGGCGGTCGTGCCGCTGATGCCGTGGCTGTCCAACTGTTGCTGGAAAGACAGCCACGCGTTTGAATCGGGACGGATGTGCTCGGTCAACACCGCGTGATGATAGTCCGTCCGGGTGTTCCACAGGTACACGCACACGGCGGTCGAGATGCTGCCGGAGATGGTGCGGATGAAATTGCTGAGACCCGCAGCAGAAGCCAGTTCGGCCGGACCCACGCCCGCCATCACGATCTGGTTCAGCGGCAGGAAGAACAGCGGCACGCCGATGCCCTGGAAGAGTCGTGGCAAGGCCAGCTGCGAGAAACTGGCGGTCTCATTCAGCCCCGCAACCCACCAGATGTTGATGCCGAAAATCAGGAAGGCCAGGGACGCAGCGGCACGCAGGTTGATGCGATGGAGGTTGCGGCCAATGATCGGCGCAAGCACCAGCGCGAGCATGCCTACCGGCGCCATGGCGAGGCCCGCCCAGGTGCTGGTATACCCCAGGGTAGTCTGCAGCCATAGCGGGAAGACCACGTTGACACCCATGAAGGCGAAATAGGCCACGGCGATTGTAGTGGTGCCGACCAGGAAGTTGCGGCGGCGGAACAGGTGCAGATCGACCACGGGGTGCCGGTCGGTCAGTTCCCAGGGGATCATGAAACCAATTGCCACCACCGCGACCACCGCCGCGACGATGATTTCGACCGAGCTGAACCAGTCCTTTTCGTTGCCGTTGTCGAGCATGAATTGCAGGCTGCCTACGCCAATGACCAGGAGCCCCAGGCCCACAGCGTCGATCGGCGTTTTCATCTTCTTCGACTCGCGCCGCCTCAGCACCACGCCGATGATCAGCGCGGCGAGGATGCCGACTGGCACGTTGATGTAGAAGAGCCAGGGCCAGGACAGGTTGTCGGTAATCCAACCGCCCATGATCGGCCCGAAGATCGGCGCGATGATCACGACCATGGCCCAAAGGCCCAGCGCCAGGCCGCGCAGCTTCACCGGGTAATTGCGCAGCAGCAGCGCCTGCCCGACGGACATCATGGGCCCGGAGACCAGGCCCTGGGTCAGGCGGCCAGCGATCAGCATCGGCATGCTGGTCGCCAGGCCGCACAGCGCGGAGAACAATACGAACAGCAGCGCCGAAGTGACGAAAGTGCGGACCTCGCCGTACTGCCGGCCGATCCAGCCGGTCAGCGGCTGTACGACTGCCGCGGCCAGCATGTACGAGCTGATCGCCCAGGTGCCCTCCGAAGGACTCACCGCGAGGCTCCCGGCAATCGAGGGGATCGATACGTTAACGATCGTCATGTCCAGGATTTCCATGAACGATGCGATCGAGACCGCGATGGTCAGCAATACGAGCTTCATGCCGTGCAGCGGCAGGTACTCGCCAAATTCGTCGCGCGGTTCGGAGGATGTCACGTGCGGGTGCCCCGGAGAGGCCGGATTCGCTACGGCGCGCCGCCCAGGTTGCGCGTGATGATCGCGTTCGCGTCCGCGTCGGCACGGGCCAGGTCGGCCGCGTACACCGTGGTGCTGGCGCCGGTGGCGCCGGTTTCCGGCACCGCCGCCAGCATGGCGCCGCTGCGGTCATGCGTGTCCACCGTCACCGTCGTGGACAGCCCGATGCGCAGCGGATGTTTGGCCAGGTCTTCGGGCGCGATGGACACGCGCACGGGCACGCGCTGCACGACCTTGATCCAGTTGCCCGAGGCGTTCTGGGCGGGCAGCAGCGAAAATGCCGCGCCGGTGCCGGCGGCCATGCCGATTACCTTGCCATGGAACAGTACGCTGCCGCCGTAAAGATCGCTGCGCACCTCGGTGGGTTGGCCGAGCCGGAGGTTGCGCAGCTGGCCTTCCTTGAAGTTGGCGTCGACCCACAGGTTCTGCAGCGGCACGACATTGAGCAGTGCCGCGCCCGCCTGGATGCGCTGGCCGAGCTGCACGCTGCGCAGCGCGACGAAGCCGGCGACCGGCGCCACGACCGCATTGCGGCTCGCGTTCACGTAGGCGTCGCGATACGCAGCCCGCGCGGCCTGCACCGCGGGGTTGTCCTGCACCGATACGCCATCGACCAGCGCGTGCGCAGCATCCGCCTGGCGCTGGGCCTGCGACAGGTTCGCACGTGCCATGGCCACGGCCTCTTCGGCGTGCTTGACCTCCTCGGACGCGATCGCCTGGTCCGCCAGCAGGGGCGAGCGCCGGGCGAGGTCCTCTTCGGTACGCACGAGTTCAAGCCGGCTGCGGGCGATCTGCGCGTCGTACTGGCCGGCCATCGCCTGCTGCTGGCGCACCTGTCGCACTGACTGCGCCAGCGCACTGGTGGCACGATTCAATGCGGTTTCCGCGTCGGTTGGATCGAGGCGCACCAGTACCTGCCCGGCACTGACGAGCTCGGTGTTGTTCGCATAGATGCCGACCACGGTGCCAGCGATCTGCGAAGTGACCGCGACCTGGTTGCCGCTGACGTAGGCGTCATCGGTCTTTTCACGCTCCGACAGCACCACATACCAGAGCACGAACCACAGCAGGCCGAGCACGGCGAATGCAGTGGCGACGATCGTCAGGATCCTGCGGCGCTTGCCGTTCGGGGCCGCAGGTGGGGTGGCATCGCTGGTGGTGTTCATGGTTTGTCTGTGGAATCGCTGTTGCGGTGAGAATCTTCGAAACCGCCGCCCAGCGCGCGCTGCAGGGCGATATCGGCGGAGAGTCTGGCGGCGTCGATCTGCGCCAGCGCATCGCGCTGCACCAGTACCGCGTACTGCGCGCTCAGCTGGGGGCGCAGGTCAGTGAGTCCCTGCCTGGTCCGTGCAATCGCGCTTTGTTCCAGCTGGGCACTGGCCTGGAGCTGCGCGAGCTGCTGGACGCGTTCGGACTCAGCCTGCTCGCCGGCGATCACGCTGCTCGCCACATCGCGCGCTGCGCTGATGATTGCCTCGTTGTAGGTGGCGACGGCAGCGGTGATCTCGGCGTCCGCCACGTGCAGCTGCGCGGCTCGCGCTCCGCTGTCGAACAGCGGCAGGTGTATGGCGATGCCGGCCTGCGGATCGGCGCTGCCGGCGCGCAACAGGTGTCCGAGGTCGATGCTCTGCAGCCCTGCCAGGGCGTGGATCGAAATATCCGGGTAGTACTGCGCCGCGGCGATATGACGCCGGCGTTGTGCGGCTTCGACGCGCCAGCGGCTCGCGGCAATGTCCGGGCGCCGCCCCAGCAGATCCAGGCCGACACGATCGGGCAGGGTGGCGGGCAGGACCGGCAGCGGCTTTGCCGCCAGCGGCGGCAGTTGCGCCACGGCGTGGCCGGTCAGGGCCGCCAGCGCCACCAGTCGCAATTGCGCCGATCCCTGGAGCGAGGCGAGCTGGCCGCGTGTGGCAGCCAGATCGGCGTCGGCCCGGTCGTGCTCATCACCATCGTCGATGGCTGCGCGCACGCGCGCGTCGGCGATCGCGCTGTAGCGGGTCAGCGTCGCGATGCGATCCTGGAGGAGTGCGATGCGCGCCTGGTCCAATTGCCAGCCAAAATAGCTGTCGACCACGGAACCGGACAAGACCAGCGCTGCGGCCGTCCGATCCGCCGCGGCAGCGCGCGCCTCGCTGGTGGCGGCTTCCACGCTGGCGCGCTGCTTGCCCCACCAGTCGAAGGTGTAGCTGGCTGCGAGGCCGAGATCGGCCTGGTTGTACCAATTGAAGCCGAGGAACTTTGGCGGGAACAGGCCATTGTCGCTCAGCCGTTGCCGTGCGACCTGCGCGCTTGCGTCCAGATGCGCGCCTGCCGCAGCTGCCGCGAGGCGCACTGATTCACGCGCGCTGTCGAAACGCGCGTGCGCTGCTGCCAGGGTCGGGCTGTCCGCGAGCGCGGTCGTCACCAGCTGTTCGAGCGTGGGGTCCTGGTAGCGTTGCCACCAGTTCGCCGTGGGCCACTGGCCCCCCGCGGGAAGTTCGGTTCCTGCGAGCGGCACTTCCGCCAACGTGGACGGCGCCGTCGCCGGTCTGACGGCCGCGCAGCCGGCTGCGAGGGCGCAGATCAGTGCGGTCAGGGTCTTTCGCACTCTCATGAGTGAGAGCCCGGTGAGTGGGCAGCCGGGCCATCGGGAGGATTGTCGACGGTGAGCTGTGTGAACAGCTTCTTCAGGCCAGCGAGCAGGAGCGCCTTCTCGGCCTCGCTGAAGTCCTTGTACAGGTCACGGGTGTAGTCGAACATGCGCGGCAGCACTTCGCGCACCAGCGCTTCGCCCTGCGGCGTGATCCTGATGTCCATGCGCCGCCGGTCATGGTCGTTGAGCACACGCGTGATGAGGTTGCGTGACACGAGCACATCGCCGATGCGCGTCATGGTGGCCGGGCTCTGCGCCAGGCCCGCACACAGGTCGCTCGGTCCAGCCGTGCCGTCCGCATGAGAAAACAGCGACAGCAGCGTGCGGAATTCGACGTCGGTCAGCTGGTAGGGACTGAGCACCTCGTCGACATGTGCGGCCATGACCCGGCCCATCACGATGATGACGCGGCAGAGCAGCGCTTCCGTCACGGGCAGTCCTGGCAGGCGCTCGGCGGTGCGCCGCATGCCCTGCTCGATGATTGCGATGCGATCCATTTATATGACTCGGGCCGGATATTATTTAGTAAGGAATAGTTTACAGGGAAAATATCTCTGATGTAAAGATAGCTTGGAGCCGCCTGCACGGAGTCGTGAAGGCATGTAAAATCAATAGGATAGATCAGGGGGTGGCGGCGATGATCCAATCCAGGCAGGGCCAGTACTGGCCGTTAACCCTCTGGTCGTGCTTTTTGGCGCTGGCACCTGCGGCGGCGGTGGCGAAGCCGCACCCCGCCGACCTGGTCATCACGGGCGGGCGCGTTTACACGGGCGCCGATCGGGAAGCAGCCGCCGCCATCGCCGTGAGCCGCGGCAAGATCGTCTACGTCGGCGCTAACGCTCGCTCGCTCGCCTAGGTCGGCGCGGCCGACGGCGTCAGCAGCACGCACGACAGCCTGGCGCACGTGCAACTGGCGCAGAGCGCGGACGTGGCGCGCCTGGGACGCGATCACCTTTATGTCGCCTATACCTACTCATGGGCCGACGTCGATCCCGACTACGATATGACGGTGATCCCCTTCCTGCAGCGGGTGAGCGGCAACAGCATCGCGTCCATGCATGGAAGCGGCAGCTATTACGACGAGCACGCCTATCTGGTGCGTGCGTCGCGCGATGCGGGCGCGATCCTGGTTGCGGGTTCTGACGCGCCGATCGGTACGCGCGACCCACAGCCTTTTGTAAACATGGCCATGGCCGTGACGCGGCGCCTGCCGGGGCAGCCGGCGCTGAACGCGCAGCAGGCGATCTCCATTCGCGAGGCCCTCGACGCCTACACAATCAACGGCGCGCGCATGCTGGGGCGCGATGCGCAGATTGGCTCGCTCGAGGTCGGCAAGTCGGCGGACTTCGTCATCCTCGACCAGGACATCCTCGCGCTCGCCGATGCGGGCCGCGCCGACGACATCGCCGCGACGCACGTGCTGGAGACCTGGTTTCGCGGGCGGCGCGTGTACCAGGCGCCGCCGCGGTAGTTCGCCACGACCCGCGCGAGCGAGTGGCGCAGCTTCAGGCCGGCGGATTGCTCAGGCGAGCGTGCGTGCCACAGCGCGCTCAAGCTTCTCGACCAGTTCGGCCAGCTCCGCATCCGTCGCGTTGTAGGGCGGCGCGATAATGATGGCATCGCCAAGGCCATCGCCCGCGTTCCCGGCGCAAGGAAAGATGATCAGGCCGTCCTCGAATGCGTTGCGGCTTATGGCGTTGCTGAGGCCGCGTTCCGCCGGGAACGGTTGCTTCGTGGCGCGGTCGCGCACCAGCTCTATGCCGATGAAATAGCCGCGTCCGCGCACGTCACCCACTTCCGCATGACGGGCGAGAGCGGCGCGGATGTCGGCCTGCAACTGCGCGCCGCGCGTGCGTACCCGCGCGAGCAGCGCGTCGCGCTCGATGATGCGCTGCACGGCGAGTCCGGCGGCGCAGGCCGCGGTGTGTCCTGAATAGGTGTGGCCTGTCAGGATCGAGCCGTGCGCACGCATGATCTCCTCGCCGAGTTCACGGCGGAAGACGGTCGCGCCCAGCGGAATGTAGCCGCCAGCGAGTCCCTTGGCCACGGCGATGATGTCCGGCACGACGCCTTCGTGTTCCATCGCGCTCCACGTGCCGCAGCGTCCGGAACCGCACATCACCTCATCGGCGATCAACAGCACGCCATGGCGGTCGCACACTGACCGCATGGCCTGCGCGTAGCCCGGTGGAGCCGGCACCACGCCGCCGGCGGCGCCAACCACCGGCTCGAACACGAACGCGGCGACATTTGCGGGGCCGACGGATTGGATGCACGCATCCAGTTCCGCCGCCAGCAAGGGCACCAGCGCGTCTCCTGCCGCGTCCGGTAGCGGACGGTAGGTGTTGGCTGCGGAAACAAAGGACACGTCGAGAAGACTGCGCGCGAATGGCTCGCGACGTTCGGCGAATCCGGACAGCGACAGCGCGCCGAGCGTACTGCCGTGGTAGGAGCGCCGCCGGGCAATGAAGCGGCATTTGCCGGGTTGTCCGCGCGCGTTCCAGTATTGCAGCGCAACCTTCATCGCGCCTTCGACCGCCTCCGAGCCGCTGGCGCAATAAACCAGGTGGCCGAAGTCTTCGCCGCAATTGCGCAGTATGAGTTCGGTGAGCTGCTCGAGCGGCTCGCTGGTGAACAGGTAGCGGTAGCCGCAGGCCACCTGCGAGAGCTGCGCTGAAATCGCGGCGTTCACTTCGTGGTGGGCGTGGCCGATGCTGAATGCAGCCGGTCCACCTGAGCCGTCCAGGTAACGCTTGCCAGTGGCATCGATCAGGTAGCTGCCTTCGCCGCGCACGATGCGTGGTAGTCCGGTCAGGTCCCATCCGATCGCGCGACTGACGCTCATTGCACGGCACTCCAGGCCCGCAGCGGGGCCAGTGCAGGGATTGTGCAGTGTATGCGGGGCGTGAATCCAGCGTGTGGGCCGGCAAATCGCCTATGATGCGACGAGGGACGAGAAACCACGGCGGTTTCCTAAAGGGGGCGCGGTGAGCAATATGGATTCGTCGTCGGCCATGCGTGGCCGCGTCTTCTTCTGGTCGTTGACTTCGGCGCTGGCCGGTTTCCTGTTCGGTTTCGACACGGTCGTCATCTCGGGCGCCGAGCAAAGGATCCAGGAGCTTTGGCAACTGACGCCGGGCGTGCACGGCTTCGCCATCGCCTCGGCGCTCTACGGCACGGTGCTCGGATCGGTCCTCGGCGGCATTCCGACCGATCGCTACGGGCGCAAGCCCACGTTGTTCGGCATTGGCGTGCTCTACATCGCTTCGGCGCTGGGCTCGGCGCTTGCGGGTGACGTGCACCTGTTCATCATCGCGCGCTTCATTGGCGGCCTCGGCATCGGCATTTCGACCGTGGTCGCGCCGCTGTACATCTCCGAGATCGCGCCTGCGAAGCACCGCGGCCTGCTCGCCGGGATGTTCCAGTTCAATATCGTGTTCGGCATCGTGGTCGCGTACCTGTCGAACGCCTTGCTGACCGGCATCGGGCCCGACGCCTGGCGCTGGATGCTAGGGGTTGCGGCCCTGCCTTCGTTGCTCTATGCGATCTTGTGCCTCGGACTGCCGGAGAGTCCGCGCTGGCTGCTGGGCCGCAAGCGCGACCGCGCCGCGGGCGAGGCGGTGCTGCGGCTCATCGAGCCAAAGGCCACGGAGCCGCAGATCGCAGCCATGGCGACCGCGATCATGGACGCTTCGACGACGCGCGCCCAGGCCGGGCCGTTCTGGACCCGCGCGCTACGCGTGCCGATCATGCTGGCGATCCTGATCGCGCTCTTCAACCAGCTGTCCGGCATCAACGCGATCCTGTATTTCGCGCCCAGGATCTTTGAATTGACGGGACTGGGCCAGCACGCAGCCATGCTCCAGTCGGTTGGCATCGGGATCACGAACCTGCTGTTTACCTTCGCAGGCCTGTGGCTGATCGACCGGCTGGGCCGCCGCACGTTGCTGTACATCGGCTCATTCGGCTATATCGCCTCGCTCGGCCTGGTCGCCTGGGCCTTCTTCACGGGCCACGTCAGCATCGTGCCGGTGTGCATCTTCGCGTTCATCGCGGCGCATGCAATTGGACAGGGCACGGTGATCTGGGTGTATATCTCGGAGATCTTTCCGAATCGCCATCGCGCCGAGGGACAGGCGCTGGGCAGCTCGACGCACTGGATATTCGCCGCGCTCCTCACGACGTTCTTCCCCAAGATGGTCAGCGTGTTCGCGCCCGGCTACGTGTTCCTGTTCTTCTGCGGCATGATGGTGCTGCAGCTGGTGTGGGTGAAGACCATGGTCGTCGAGACCAAGGGCGTGCCGCTGGAAGAAGTGCAGCGTCGACTCAGCGCCGCCTGATTCGTCCCGCCCGGCTATGCTTGGCGCGGCGGCTTATTGCCGCCGCGGCGGGGCGGTCGAGTCGCGGAGCACCATCTCAAAATCGAGTACGCGGTTGGGCACCGGCGCCGGCCATCCCTGGCGGCGCGGCGAGTGCTCGATGATCAGCTCAGCCGCGATGCGCGCCATGGGCACCACCGGCTGGCGCACGGTCGTGAGCAGTGGCCAGATCATCGAGGCAATCGGGGCGTCATCGAACCCCACCACTGAGAGGTCGGCGGGCAGCTCGAGGTCGAGCCGGTGCGCGACCGAAATCACTGCGGCGGCGGTGTCGTCATTGCTGGCGAAGATTGCGGTGGGCGGATGTTCGGCCTGCAGCAGTTGCTCGGCGCAGATCACGCCGTCCGGGAACTGGAAGTTGCCGGTGGCAATCAAGTTGGCGTCGATGGGCACATTGCGGGCGCGCATCTCATCGACAAAACCCCGATGCCGCTCGCCGGCGGCGCCGTGCCCGGGCCGGCCGAGTATGAAACCGATCCGCCGGTGACCGAGGTCGAGCAGGTGCGCGGTGAGGCGCCGCGCCGCCAGGTAGTCGTCGATGCCGATCGAGGGCGAGTCCGTGGCATGTTCATGCGGCGCAATCCGCACCATCGGTATGCCGGCATCGCGCAGCGTGTTGCAGATCAGGCGGTCGTCGCTCAGTGGCGGCAGCAGTATCACGCCGTCCAGCCGCAACTGTCGCAGGAGCCCGGTCATCTGGCGCGTGGTTTGCGGGCTGTCGCGGTCCCAGGGTTCCACCATGAGGTGATAGCCGGACTCACGGCAGCGTTCGGCGGCGCCCGACTGGAAGTCGGTGAGATAACCGCCGGGACGCTCGCAGAACAAACCGATCAGGTATGAGCGGTCGCCGGCGAGCACGCGGGCATTGAGGTTGGGCTTGTAGTCGAGCAGTTCTATGGCGCGCAGTACGCGCTCGCGCGTATCCGCGCGCACGCCCGTCTCCTTGTTCACGACCCTGGAAACCGTCTTGGCCGAGACCTCGGCCAGGGCCGCCACGTCATCGAGCGTCGCGGCTTGCGCGGGCTTGCGCTCGGGCATGGGCCTGCTCAGGCGTTGCTCCGCGGACGATCGCGGGTCTTTGTTCATCGGCGTGACCTCGGCAGCGGGGTCTCCGCCACATGCGGCAAGGTTACCGCAGCGGCGCCCGCGCTGATACCAGCCCGGTGGCACGGCGCCATCTGCCCTGCGCCTGCTACTATCAACCGCGTCCGCCCCGAGGGTATCGCAGGGACAAATACTTGTACGTCCGCTCTCCGCCACCGGGATCAGCTGCCTCATGATCAGCCATGCTGATTGGCTGGTGGTGGCCTGCTACGTGGCCCTGCTCATTGCCAGCGGCCTGCGCTGGTCGCGCCACAATAGTTCGCCGGAAGACTATTTTCTGGCCTCGCGCGCTGCGCGCTGGCCGACCATCGGTCTGGCGCTGATTGCCTCCAATATTTCCTCCACCGCGCTGGTCGGCCTGGCCGGGGCGGCCTTCGCCACGGGCATCTCTGCCTACAACTACGAGTGGATGGCGGCGCTGGTGCTGGTGTTCTTCTGCATCTTCCTGCTGCCGCAGCTGTTGCACAGCCGCGTGTTCACGATGCCTGAATTCCTGGAGCGGCGCTATGACGCGCGCGCGCGCCGCTGGTTTACCGTGCTGACGCTGTTCCTCAATGTGTTTGTCGACGGCGCGGGCGCGCTGTACAGCGGCGCCCTGGTGTGTCGCGTGCTGATTCCGGGCGCGCCCTTGTGGTTGCTGTCGTGCGTGCTGGCCGGTGCCGCCGGCATCTACACGATCATCGGCGGGCTGCGGGCCGTGCTGCGGACGGAAGTCATACAGGCCGGCGTGCTGATCGCGGGCGCAGCGCTGGTCAGCTGGAGGGCCTTCGCGCGCGCCGGTGGCTGGCACTTCGTGATGACCCACGTTGATCCGGCCGCAGTTTCGCTGATACGCCCGATCGGTGACCCGGCCGTCCCATGGCCGGGGCTGCTGCTGGGCGTGCCCTTGCTGGGCTTCTATTACTGGTGCACCAACCAGGTGATCGTGCAGCGTACGCTCTCGGCGCGCGATCTCGATCACGGGCGCTCGGGGGCGCTGCTCGCGGGACTGTTGAAATTGCCGGTGCTGTTCCTGATGGTGTTGCCCGGCACCTGTGCGCTGCTGCTGTTTCCGCACGTGCCGCGTGCCGACCTCGTGTACCCGACGATGATCGTGGGCCTGTTGCCCTCGGGCCTGATCGGCCTGTTGGTGGCGGGATTCGTGGCGGCCACGATGACCGCGGTTGCCTCTATGCTCAACTCCGCCTCGACGCTGCTCACGATGGACCTGGCGAAGCGCATGGGGCCGGGCCTGAGCAACGCCCGCACCGTGACCATCGGCCGCCTGAGCACCGCCGCATGCCTGCTGGTATCCATGTTGTGGGCGCCACAACTCGAACATATGCCCTCGCTGTGGCAATACCTGCAATCGGTGCTGGCTTACGCTGTTCCGCCCGTGGTTGCACTGTTCGTGACGGGACTCTTCTGGCGCGGCGCCAACGCCGCGGGTGCGAATGCCACCTTCGTGTTCGGATCGCTCCTCGGAGTGATCGTGTTCGTGCTCAACGTCGTGTTGCACGTGACGCATCTGCATTTCCTGTACGTCGCGCCGCTGTTGTTCGCCGCCGACGTGGCCATCCTCGTGGTGGTCAGCCGCATGGGGGCTGATGCGGGCCGGAGCGCGAATGCCGCGCTCGAGGCGCTGCACTGGTCGCGCTCGGCCTACGCTGCGGAAACCGTGCGCCTGGCCGTGATACCGTGGTGGCGGAATTATCGCGTCCAGTCGATGATCCTGCTGGCGCTTACCGCCTGGATCGTCATCGCGTTTCGCTGATCCTGCTCAGGGTGCCGCCGAGGCGCAATCGGGCGGCGCCGTGGCAGCCGTGAGTCGTATGTCGTCAAAGCTGAGCGCCAGCGCCCCGTCCGTTGCGATGGCAAATGGTGCGTTGACGTGAGCGAGGTCCGCATCTTTCCCGGCGAGACAGGCCAGCGGCACTTCGAGTGTCTGCCACACGCCGCGCGTGGCCGGCTTGAGCCGACGGGAAACGTCGAGCATCGCACCGCCGCTGCGGCCACACATTGACCAGTCCCGTGGGAGCGCGGCCGCTGCCGTGCGCGGCGGTCCATACGGCGCTTCGCAGCGCAGTCCAAGCCTGACCGGCTGCGTTGGCGGCGCATCGACACGCAGGTGCAGGCGCAGCGTCATGCCGCGCGCTGCAGCCGCTGAGTAGTCGGCCGCGCGGCCACCAATGCGCAATTCCCCGCGGCCAGCGCCGCTCCAGGTGGCCTCTAGGTCGTGCTTTCGAAGTACTGCCGTGACCGTCGCCTCGGGAGAGGCCTGGGATTGCATCGTGAGCCGGACCTGCGCGGTCCGGTCAGAGATGTAGATGGATTGCGGCGCCGTGACGTGGCCGGCCGCGAACAGTGTGTCCTGCGCGGGCGGCACCTGCGGGTCTTCCTGGAACTGCGCGAGCGTTGTGTGCGTTGCCAGCGAGAGTCCGTAGCCGCGCTTGAACAGCGCGCCGCGCACCGAGCCGCCGGGCTGGTACGACACCGGCATGGCGGTCGCGGGCCAGGAGAAGGCGAGCCGCCCGCTGAAATCAGTCGCAATGCCGTGCGGCGGCGCTCCACCCGCAGTTGGCAGCACGCCGGCATTGTGCGGCCTGAACAGCAGGTCGGCGATGCCGCCGCCTTCGCTGCCTGGCAACCAGGCGGCAACGAAGGCATCCGAGGCGTTCAGTTCCGGATTGATCCACAGCGGACGCCCCGACAGGAAAATGCTCACGACGGGAATACCGGCGGCGCGCAGCCGGCGCAGGATCTGCAGCGGGTGTGCATCGAGCGCCGAGTAGTCGAGATGTTCGCGGTCGCCTTCGAATTCGGCGTAGGGCGTCTCGCCGAAGACGACGATCGCAGCATCGGGTCGTTGCTGAAAGTTGCCGTCGACGTCCAACGTCGCAGTACCGCCAGCTTGTTCCGCCGCGGCGCGGATTCCGGCGTAGATCGACGTGCCGCCCGGAAAGTCTGCGTTGGTGTTGTGGTCGCCCTGCCAGTCGATGGTCCAGCCGCCGCATTGCATGCCAATGTCATCCGCCCCGGCACCGGCTACCAGCACATGCGTGTGTGGATCCAGCGGCAGCAGGCTGCGGTTGTTCTTCAGCAGCACGAGCGACTTGCGCACCGCCTCGCGCGCAATGGCGCGATGCGCCGCACTGCCGATCACGGCGAGGCCGCCACGGGTGGTGCGATCCTTTGGCGCGGGCTTGCCGAACTGTCCCGCCAGGACCTTGACGCGCAGGACTCGCCGCGCGGCATCATCGATGCGGCTCGCCTCGACCTGTCCGGAGCGCGCCTGCTGCAGCAGGTTGGCGTACAGGGTCTTCCAGCTGTCTGGCGCCATGTACATATCGAGTCCGGCAGCCAGGGCCGCGGGACAGGAGTACTTGGTGCAACCGGGGATTTCCTCCTGCGCGTTCCAGTCGCCGACGACGAAGCCTGGAAATGACCAGCGCTGCTTCAGCACCTGCGTGAGCAGTGCCTGATTGGCGTGCATCTTCGTGCCTTGCCAGCCATTGTAGGAAGCCATAACGATCAGTGCGCCGGCGCTGAGTGCGGCGGGATAGCCGGCGCCATGCACATCGCGCAGTGTGGACTCATCGACGCGGCTGTCGAACTGGTCGCGACCGTCGATCGTGCTGCCATCGCCCAGGAAATGCTTCACCGACACCAGCGTGTGCCCCGGCGACATGAAGTCCGCCGTGCCCACGCGTCCCTGCAGGCCCGTGACCATCGCGTGCGCGTAGCGGGCGACCAGCTGCGGGTCTTCGGAATAGCTTTCGTAGGAGCGCCCCCAGCGCGGGTCGCGCACCACCGCGACGGTCGGCGCGAACGTCCAGTCGATGCCGGTCGCGGCCACTTCCTCGGCCGTTGCCCGGCCGATTCTTTCGATGAGGGCCGGGTCGTGCGTGGCGCCGAGCCCGACGTTTTGTGGAAAGACGGTGGCGCCGGGGATTCTTGCGTGTCCATGCACCGCGTCGACGCCGAAGATGATCGGAATAGCCGCGTGGGCTGGCGACGGACCTCCCACCGAGGCCCGGTAGTAGGCATCGGTCAGGTCCAGCCAGCTCGCTGCCGACGAGCGCACGTTGCCGCCTGGCGCGGCATTGCCGCCGGCCAGGATCGAGCCGAGATGATAGTTGCGCAAATCTTCAGGCGTGACCGAGGCGATGTCGGCCTGCACGAGCTGGCCCACCTTTTCCTCCAGGGTCATGGCGCGCAACAGCTGATCGACGAATGCTTCGACCTTCGCATCCCTGGGCACTGCGGCTGGCAACGCAGGCCAGGCCGATGGGTGTATCACCTGCGGCATGCCCTCGCCGCGGCAGATCAACGTCCACATTCCGAGCATGAAGACCAGCGCCGCGCCACGGCGGCGCGGCGCCTGCGGCGCCTGCGGCGGCCGAGCGGTGAATCGGGACGGCCATATGGAATGCAATTTGGCTTGAAACATTGAAGGCTCCGTTGGAGGGGCGGGCGCGCTAGTTGCCGCCGGCAGTGATCGGGAAGGAAGCAGCGGGTACGTTCCAGCCGCGCAGGGCGACGCGCGCGCAGCGCCGGCCGGTAGTGGGGCAGTGCGCCGTGATACCGGTGGATTCACCCGGCAGCAGCGTGAGGTAGTTGTCGCTGTAGTACGCTGGCAGCACCCGCTGACCCTGTCCGTCAAGCAGGGTCAACCGCGCGAGCAGCGCCGGGGCCGGGCCGCGATTCGTGATGCGGATTTGCATCGTCGTCTCGTCTGCGGCATCGCTGGCGCTGGCTCGTGCAGCGACCGCCAGGCCCTGTGCAGGTAGTTCCGCCAGCCGCCGTTGATCAGTGTCCGTAGCCGATTCCCAGTACACGTTTCGCGAGAGGACTTGACCGTCGGCGTCCGTCAGCGTCAGCGCAACCAGCACGGTGCCCTGCGTTGCCAGCTCGGCCTGCAGTGGCAGGGCCCCGAGCGTCGTGATGTCATTGGCCGGCGCGTCGAGCTTCGCGATGCGCTCGCTGAGCACATGGCCATCCAGCGACTGCACGCGGCTGCGCAGGCGCAGGCCATGCAACGGCGTGAGTGTCGTGTTGACGACCGCGAGATGGAAGTCCGGCAGATTGAGCTGGGCATGCAAGGGCTCGCAGGCCCTGGCCACGGCGTAGTAGGCCGCCGGCGTGTCGTAGTCCGAGGTATAGATCTGCCAGGCATTGCTGGGCCATGAGGGATGCGTCATCCACAGCAGCCGCCCGCTGTTGCGCGTCCACAGGCCCGCCTGGAAGCCCTCGAACACGGCGCGGTACGAGTCGTAGTTCATCAGTTGCGCCTTGCGCTCGAAGTCCTCGAGACTGGTGGCTGGGCCCAGTCCGCTCGCCAGGGCCTGCATGAAGCTCGCGGTATCGCCGTTACCGCCGAAATGCCAGTCGTGATAGGCATAGGTATCGCCCAGGGGCCAGCGATCTGCTTCAGGGACCATCGCGCGGAGTGATTCGAGGGAGGCGAGGGAAGGCGTGCCTACTTCTACCGAGAAGCCACGCGCGAGTTCGGTGAAGTACTGGACCGGCGGTCGCCAGTTGTAGGGGCCGCTGCCCTGCAAGTTCACGGTGTTGGAGCTGCCGGTGTAGTAGCGCGTGCCATCGAGCGTTGCTACCAGGCTCGCGAGGCCCTCGTTGATGATTGGCTGCGGCACACCCTCATTGCGCCCGAACCACACGGCGATCGAGGGATGATTGCGGTAGCGACGTATCACATCCGCGGCGTTCTGCAGGAACAGTTGCGGATCCTGTGGCTCGACCTGGAAATCCTGCGTCGAGGCCCAGAAGTCGTTCAGCACCAGCAGGCCGTACTCGTCGGCGAGATCATAGAAGACCTCCTCGGTGTTCTGCCCCAGCCAGTTGCGGATGATGTTCAGGTGCGCCGCGCGCTCCAGGCGGAAATAGGGTTCGAGGCGCGCGCGACTGCTGCGCTTGCGGGAGTCGTCGGTGCCCCAGCTGCCGCCGCGCGCGGCGATGCGCACGCCATTGACGCGGATGGCGAGATAAGGCGTCAGCGCAGTGGAGGCCGCGTCGGTCACGGCAGGCGATGTTTCACCAGCGGCGGTCAGCGATTCCGCCCAGCCGGTGGCGGTGCGCTTGATGGCTTCGTGCCGCACGTCGATGAGCTGTTCGCCGCGGACGCCGCCCGCCGCGGGGTCTACGACCACGCGCCGCAATCTGCCGTCGCTGTCGAACAGCGAAAGCTCGTAGTCGATTTCGCGGATGCCAAAGCGCAGCGTGCGATGGTCCGAAGCCACGCCCCGCGCCAGCACCGTGACACTTAGCTCATGCAGCTCGGGCTTGCCGTAGCCATTGGGCCACCAGAGCCGTGGCTGCACCAGGTGCAGGGCCGGAAATTCCGCCGGCACCAGCCGCAGTTCGGTGACGCCCGGCTCGAGCAGCGCCTGCTTGCTGACCTTGACATCGTCGACGAGCGCTTCGATCGTCGCCGGTATCGCCGTCGTGCCTGTGTTCTCGACCGGCACGCGTATGTCCAGGTCGGCGCTGTCGGTGCGCGGCAGCGGCAGGTGCGTCACGACCTGCGGGTCCAGCAGTTGCAGCTCGCCACTCGCATGCAGTTCGACGCCCTGCCACAGTCCCGAGTTCCGATCGCGGATCGCGGGAATCCAGTCCCAGCCTTCGCTCGCGATGAAGGTCGGTCCGTCGATGGCGAGGTTGCCGCCATTTTCCCCTGGCCCCGCGAGCACCGATTGTTCGTGCGGAATGCCAGGATGCGGCGGCGGCGAAATCCGCACCGCCAGCGCGTTCACGGCATCACGGTTGATCAGCGTCGTCACGTCGAAGACGCCGCGCACAAATGCGCCGCGTATGGTCCCGAGCCGCTGGCCGTTGAGCCAGATCTCGGCCTGGTAGTTAATGCCGTTGAAACACAGCGTCAGCCGCCGGTTGGCTGCGAGCGCCGGCGCGGTGAATTCCGTGCGATACCAGTAGTCCTGGCGATTCAGTGATTCCGGGATGGCCAGGTTGTTGAGGCCATGGTCCGGATCGGGATAGACGCCATTGTCGATCAGCGTGGTCAGTACCGTGCCAGGCACCGTGGCGCGATACCAGCGCGTGTCGGAGTATGTTGCCAGGGACAATCGTTCGGGCGAGTCGGTGACCTGTGGCGCAGCGGCGAGCTTCCACGCGCCAATCGTCCAGGAATCCGTGCCCATCGCCTTGAGTGGCGATGCATGCACTGCGGCCGCGGTGCCGGGCGCGATGGCCGGCGAGTCGTAGGGCGCCTTGCCATGTGGCAATGTCCAGGCCGGTTGCGGTTCGAGCAATCCGCGCCACGCGTGTTCCTGCCACGGCCAGCCGACGCCAACGTGGTGGAATGCGATCAGCCCGAAGTCGGGACGCGCCGCGTAGCGCGAACGCACCGCGCCCGCATCCAGCGCCTGGCCGTCGAGGGCGAAGCCGCTGATCGCGCCACCGAAATGGTGCGTGCCAGCGGGATCATCCGCGGATTCGGGTGCGATGCGCAGCACTGCGGTGGCGGTGCCCGTGTTTGCGGCCTGCGCCGCGGACTCTGTACCGTCGATGTACAGGCGCGCCGTGTGTCCGTCGTAGGTGGCGGCGATGAAATGCCACGCACCTCGTCCCAGGTCCTGCGGCGCCGACAGGACGTCGCTGGCGCCGACACGCAATTGCAGATGTCCTCCGTCGACCAGCAGGCAACGGCAGTCCGTCACCCTGGCATCGCCAATTGCCGCCAGTAGCAGCGGCCCACCGTCACTCCGGTCGAGCCGCAGCCAGCCACTGAGCGACCAGGTCGCGTTGGCGCGCAGGAGCGCACTGTCAGGAGCGAGCGGACGGCTCATGCCCACTCCGCCGGCGAGGAACACGGCGTTATACGGCCCGAAATTCTGCCGCGAATCGGCAACTTCCGCGCTCGCCACAGCGGCGACAGCCAGCAGCAGCAGTGCCGACACCAGTCCACGCGCGTGGCGCGACGCCTGCACGCACTGCACAATTGGTTTCATGACGCCCCTCCGTTCTATTAATTATGGCAGCGCTGACAATCATAATAAACCCATCACCCTGACCTATGAAAGCGGTTTCTGCGACCCTCCCGGCTGGTCGGCGGTCTCGGGTGTCCGTCAATGAATACGCTTACAGCCGGTTAAAAACAAGCTAATTGCAATTCACGACTCCGTCGGGTTGCTTGCTCCCGACCATCACAGGAATTGTTTTGCCTGCGCTCGTGGCCGAGCAGCCGAAGTCAGTTGGAAAAGAATTGACAGCGCTGTCTTTTCGAAATATCGTTCTGCGCAGACGGCGGCAACGGCCGACTGTCAGAGCAGAGCAACAAAATTCGGGGGGTCAGTCTCATGTCTCATCGCAGAGTAAAGCGCGCGCGACGCTCGTCGCGCGCCACCAATGCCGCCCTGGTGGCGGCCATTTCAATGGAAGCGTTTTGCTTCGCCATGCCGGGCGCCGCGCAGGCGCAGGCAGCGCCGGCTGCGACTGCGGCCAAGCCCGCCGCTGATCTCGAAGAAGTGATCGTCACGGGCTTCCGCGCCTCTCTCGAGAGCGCCCTGGCGCGCAAGCGCGCGTCGAATCAGCCCATTGAATCCATCGCTCCGGAAGACATTGGCAAGATGCCGGATCAGAACGTCTCCGAGTCATTGCAGCGACTCCCGGGCGTCCAGATCAATCGTGCCGGCGGCAAGGGCACGAAGGTGCTCATTGACGGCCTTGGCAACAACCTCATCACGCTGAACGGTGAAGTGTTCCTGACCGGCAAGGAATTCTACGTCTCGGGTGAAGGATCAGGTGGCGGCAACGGCGGCAACATTCAATACGCATCGCTGGAAGGCATTCCCAGTGAGGAACTCGGCGGCATCGACGTCATCAAGAACCCCACGGCGCAGAATCGCGAAGGCGGGCTTGGCGGCATCGTGGATCTGAAGACCCGTTCACCGCTCGCGCAGCCGATGGGATTCAGCATCGGTGGCAACGCCCGGGCAACCAAGGCGACCGACGCCGAGGGTGGCGCAACGCCGCAGGCAGCTTTGGTCGCCGGCTTCAAATTCAGCGACGACTTTGCCATTACCGGCAGCGTGTCGTATGACGACCAGAAGACCCACGATAAGCAGTTCCAGGATCAGAATCGCGCCGGCTGGCTGGTCACGAACACCGCGCAGGACGGCTCCTACGTGGGCAGTCCGTCGGCCAGCACGCTGAGCACGCTGCCTAACGGGCAGACCTACATCGATCCCCAGTTCGGATATTTCAGCGATATCCTGCAACACGTGAAAACCACCGGCGCTACCCTGGGCGCCGAATGGAAATGGACCAATGACATCACCACCCGCGCCGAATATTTCTTCGTGCGGGAAGATGACGAAAGCATCACCTACTCTTCGAAAGTGGGTTTCAACGGTGGCGGTGCCAACAATTCGGCCACCACGGCCGCGAGTTTCCCAGGCATAGACCCGACCAAGTCCTACTCGATCGATGGAAACGGCGTCGTGCAGTCGGCGACCTTCATGGCCAATGGCCTGGAGACCGCCACGCTGTACCAGCACAACATTTCGAAGTCCAACAACTTCCAGGTTTCGACCAATTTCGGTGGCAGCGGCCCGCTGACGGGCGATGTCGGCGTGGCTTATGCCAAGGCCACCTCTGACCTGGAGGCCGACCAGGCCGACGTCGAGCACGGGTTCTACGGCGCCTTCGGCGGCACCGGTTCGATCATGCCCACGGCGCCCGGCTGCAACAACTACGGCGCTGCCTGCAATAACGGCAACCACGGTTATTCCTTCGGCTGGACTAACGGCGGCAACTCCGGGCTGCCCACGGCCAATTTTGCCGACAACAACGGCTACACCAACCTGCTCTCCAATCCGGCGTATACGCTGTTCAAGTCCAACTGGGCCTGGGCGAACCTGACCGACGAAAAGAATGTCGCCTTGAAGGGCAACCTGAACTTCAAGATGAACGACATCGTTTCGGTGACCGCCGGTCTGCGTTTTGCCAAGCGTGACGTCGACCAGACCTTCGGCCGATACCTGATCGATGGATCGGGTTCCTACGGTATCGGTGGCGTGGGCGCGGGCACCTACGCCGGCAACTGCTGCAATCACAACCCCAACGGGTCGGCCACGGTTGACCCGAATTCCGGCAGCTGGATCTACTACTCCGATCCGGGCTACGCGACCATTCCTTACTCGACGGCGCTGACCAATGCTGAACTGGTGAAGTACTACAACAGCTTCGCCGTCGGCACCATTTCGGTTAAGGATCCGGTGGCCGGCGGGATGACCAATCCGTCGACGTATCTCAACACGCTGTGGAGCCAGGCCGGCGTTCCGAACAACACTGAAGCCTTCTTTGTCGATCGCATCAGCTCCTACCAGGTGCACGAAAAGACCTCGTCCTTCTATGTGATGGGTGACGCGGGCGGTACCAGTGACGTTTATCACGCCAACTTCGGCATCCGCGTGGTCAAGACCGACCTGACGGTGGATGGCGGCCAGGCGGCCCCGCTGAGAACTTTCCAGGGAACGTCGAACTGGAACGGCGTGTACAACAACGACTTGTCATTCGAGAAATCGCGCAGCTACGTCGACGTGCTGCCGTCCTTCAACTTCGTGTTGAATGCCACTGAATCGCAAAAGTTTCGTTTCGGTGCTGCGCGCGTGGTGGCCCCGCAGAACCTGGCGCAGCTGGGTCTTGGCAATTCCTACAACTTCACCCGCGGCGCTGATGGTCCCAATGGGGCCCGGTTCTTCTTCGTGAATGGCGGCTCTGGCAACGCGAACCTTGATCCGTTCCGCGCCTCCCAGTTCAATATGTCCTGGGAGGACTACCTGTCACGAAACAGCCTGATCAGCGTCGGCTTCTTCTACAAGGCGGTCGACAATTTCGTGACTACGGCGCAGATACCCACGCTGGTCAATGACGATTTCGGCGGCACGGTCGGCCCGGTGACCACGCCTGTCAACGGCGGCAAGGGCAAGATCTACGGCGGCGAATTCGGCGTTCAGTACTCATGGGACAGCGGTGTAGGCATTGCCGCGAACTACACGCGTTCGAATTCCGAGACCGATCTGGACACGGATTTTGCCAAGCATCTGGCTATTCCCGGCGTATCCAAGGACTCCATCAACCTGCAGGCTTACTATGAACACGCGGGCTTCTCGGCGCGCGCGGCATACGCCTGGCGCAGCAGGGCCGTGAATGACTCGCTGGTCGGCTCGACCTGGTCATTCCAGGACATACATGGCAATCAGGTCGTGTACCCGGTGTACTCCGCGCCCTTTGGCCAGCTGGATGGGCAGGTTGGCTACAACTTCAACAGTCACATTGGCCTGTTGCTGTCAGTAGTAAACTTGACCAATGCCAAGCAGCACACCTACGTGCAGTGGGACAATCTGCCCTTCACCTACGACGACACCGGTCGCCGGTTGTTCTTCGGTATCAAGGGCAAGCTGTAATCGTTCGAGCGGTTTCATGACAATTAGGGTGGCGGCGCGCACCGCGCCACCCTCATCCTAGAACCGCCATGCCAAGCACTACTGCAGCTGCGGCCGGCGCGGGTGACCGGGCGGACGGGCGAATAGAAAGCATTGCCATCCTGGGCGGCGGCACCGCCGGCTGGATCGCGGCGAGCATCCTGGCGCGCGCGCTCGGTGGTTCGGGCTGCGCGATAACCGTCATCGAGTCCCCTGACATTGGCACGGTCGGCGTTGGCGAAGCGACCATTCCGCCGATCATCGAGCTGCTGAGATTTCTCTCGATCAACGAAGCCGACTTCGTTCAACACACGCGCTCGACGTTCAAGCTGGGCATCAAGTTTACGGACTGGCGCGATCCCGGCCATAGTTACTGGCATCCGTTCGGTACCTTCGGCGAAACGATCGGCCTGCGACCGTTCCATCACTATTGGCACAAGGCCAGGTCTGAAGGGATTGCGCTCGCGGTCAGCGACTTCAGCCTGTGCGCGACCTTAGGCGATCAGGGCCGGTTCCGCTTTCCGGATCAGAAATCTGGCGGACCGGTGACGGGCCTGCGTTACGCGCTGCATTTCGACGCGGGCCTGGTTGCGAAATACCTGCGCGCCTTTGCCGAGCGCCTGGGCGTCAGCTGCGTACAGAAAGCCGTCAAATCGGCCACGCAACGCGCGGACGGTTTCCTGGATGAACTCATCCATGCCGATGGGTCGCGGCTCAGGGCCGATCTCTACATTGACTGCAGCGGCTTCAATGGCCTGCTCATTGAAAAGACCCTGCAGACAGGCTACGTCGACTGGCGCGAGTATCTGCCCTGTGACCGCGCGGTCGCAGTGCAGACTGAACTGCGGTCTACCCGACCGCCGTATACGGAATCGTTCGCGCGGGCCGCAGGCTGGCGCTGGCGCATTCCGTTGCAGCACCGCAATGGCAACGGCTACGTCTACTCCAGCGCTTACCTGGGCGATACGGAGGCGCTCGACGATCTGCTGAGCTCGGTTGGCGACAAGACCCTGACCGATCCGCGGATCATTCGCTTCGTGGCCGGCCGCCGCAAGCAGTTCTGGAATCGCAATTGCGTGGCCCTGGGCCTGGCGTCCGGATTTCTTGAACCCCTGGAGTCGACCAGCATCCACCTGGTCATGAGCGGCGTCTACAAGCTGCTCGATTACTTCCCGGACCGGAGCTTCAGCCAGAGCAACATCGCTGCCTACAACGGCGAGCTGATCAACGAGATGGAACGCATTCGCGACTTCATCATCCTGCACTACTGCCTGACTCGCCGCGGTGATACGCCGTTCTGGCAGCACTGCCGCAGCATGCCGATTCCTGACAGCCTGTCGCAGCGTATCGAGCTGTATCGGGAAACCGGACGGATTCGCCAGCAGGCCGGCGATCTGTTCACGGATCTGAGCTGGTTCTACATTCTTGAGGGCATGGGCGTCGTACCGAAGAGCCATGACCCTCTGGTCGACCTCATGCAGCCTGGCCAGCTAAAAAGCGCATTGGCTTCGGTGGCGGCTGCGGTCAGTGCATCAGCCAGGACCGCACCCTCACATGACAGCCACTTCAGCCCTGGCGCCCGGCGCCTTTCCGTGGGCTGACTGCAGCGCGGCATGGCCATTTACGCTGGCGTAGAGTTGGGCGGCACCAAGTGCATCTGCATCCTCGGCAGCGGGCCCGAAGACATACGCGCGCGCGAACAGTTGCCGACCCGCGATCCGCCCGCCACGCTGGCGCAGATCGCTGAAATCCTGGCGCGCTGGAATTCCGGGGCCGAGCCGCTGGCGGCCATCGGCATTGCCAGCTTCGGTCCACTCGATCTGCGTGCCGGCTCGCGCAGCTTCGGGCGCATCGGCATGACACCGAAGCAGAACTGGGCGCACACCGACCTCGCCTCGTATTTCACGCAACGCTTTGCGGTGCCGGTCGGCATCACGACCGACGTGATCGGCGCGGCGCTGGCGGAGGGGCGGTGGGGCGCGGGGCACGGACTGAGCGACTTCGCCTATGTCACGGTCGGCACCGGCGTGGGCGTTGGGCTGATCCACGACGGTCGTCCGCTGATCGGTGCTCATCACCCTGAACTCGGCCACGCGCGCATTGCGCGCGCGCCTGGCGACGACTGGCCGGGGCACTGCAGCTTTCACGGCCCCTGCGTCGAGGGCCTGGCCTCGGGTCCCGCGATCGAGGCCCGTTGCGGAGTCGTTGCGGTGGATCTGCCGCCGGAGAGTCCGGTCTGGTCACTCGTCGCACATGCGCTGGGCCAGCTGTCACACCTGCTGGTCGTGTCGGTCGCGCCACAACGCATCCTGATGGGCGGTGGCGTACTCAGCCACCGTGCGCACCTGTTTCCAGAAATCCGGCGCTGCCTGCGTGCAAGCCTCAATGGCTACCTCGACATCGCGGAAGTAAACGAGAGTCTCGAGGACTTCATCGTGCCGCCGGGACTTGCCGCGGACGCGGGTCCGCTGGGCGCGCTGGCGGTGGCAATCGATACCCACAAACAGGCGATGGAGAGCACGGGCAAATGACGCAACGACCAGTTACCGATGCGCAGGCCAACGGCCTGGGCGCAGCGTTCGCGTCGATCACGACGCTGTTTTTCGCCTGGGGCTTCATTACCGTCACGGTAGATCCGCTGATCGCGACGCTGAAGGCGATCTACAAACTGAGCTACGCGGAGGTCATGCTGACGCAGTTTGCGTTCTTCATGGCCTACGGCGTCATCTCCCTGCCCGCGGCGGCGCTGGTGGCGCGCCTCGGCTACCCACGCGCGATCGTCACGGCGCTGGCCATCATGGTGGCGGGTTGCCTGTGCATGCCGCTGGCGACGCACGTCGATACCTTTGCCATTGTATTGCTGGCTATGTTCATCATCGCCAGCGGCATCACGATTCTGCAGGTCGCGGCCAATCCGCTGGCGGCGCTGCTGGGCAGGCCGGAGCGCTCGCACTTTCGGCTGACGCTCTCGCAGGCCTTAAACTCGCTCGGCACGGCCATCGCACCGTACCTTGTGTCCTCGGTGCTGCTCGCGGGCGGCATGTTCGCCGTAACGGCCGGTGGCGCGGTGACCGTGCAGCAGCGCACGGAGTCGCTGCGACACATCGACTTTGCGTTCCTGGTGATCGCCGCGATGATCGGTCTGCTAGCCCTGTTCATCTGGTCGGTACGCGATCGCCTGACCCGTGCGGCTCCGGGCGAAAACGCCAACCTGGTCAGTGCTGGCGCAGCCGGTGTGGCGCTCGCGCTGCGCTCGCGTTGGGCGCTGCTCGGTGCGCTGGCGATATTCCTGTATGTCGGTGCCGAAGTATCTATTGGCAGCACGCTGACCAACTTCCTGCACCGGGACGATGTCTTCGGCGTGGCACTTGAGCGCGCCGGGAAGTTCGTGAGTTTCTATTGGGGCGGCGCGATGATTGGCCGCTTCGTCGGCAGTTTGTTGTTGATGACGCGGGTGCGCGCCGGACTCCTGCTCGGTGTCGTTGCGGCGATCGCTGCGATCCTGTGCCTGGCGGTCAGCCAGACTCCGGGCGCCGCTGCGGGCTGGGCGGCGCTGTCGATCGGCTGCTTCAATTCGATCATGTTCCCGGTGATCTTCACGCTGACGCTGGAGCGCTCCACGGCCTCCAATGCCGCGACCTCCGGCCTGCTGTGCATGGCCATCGTCGGTGGCGCGGTGCTGCCGCTGATCGTCGGGCACATAGCCGACCTGGATGGCCTGCGTGCCGCCTATTTCGTGCCGATGCTGGCCTACGCCTGCATCGCTGTATTCGGCGTCGCGGCAGCGCGGGCACGCGCGGCGGGAAAGCCGGTGGATGCGCCCAGCCTTGCGCACTGACGCCACGGCTGGGCTCACTGACGCCGGGCAGCTGCACGCCCACAATGCGTGGCTCCGTCATTGGCTTGCACACGTGGCGTGTCCACTGTGGGCCAGCCGCGGCGTAGACGAGGTCCACGGCGGATTTCACGAACTCCTGGGGCCGGAAGGCCCGCTCGCTGGCGAGCCGCGCCGGGCGCGCGTCCAGGTCCGGCAGATTTATGCCTTCGCGCGTGCGACGGGCCTTGGATGGCAGGGCGATGCGGCGCGGCTGGTCGAGCGCGGCTGGGAATATTTCTTCAGGCATTACCGGCGTGCGGATGGGTTGTACCGGACGCTGGTGGCCGCTGACGGTGCGGTGCTCGATGAACGTGCGCTGTTGTACGATCAGGCCTTCGTGCTGCTGGCGCTGGCGGAGACGCGCCGTTTTCTCGGCCCGGTGTCCGATCTTGATGCGGCCGCGCATGCACTGCGTCTCGCTATAGCGCAGAATTTCACGCACCCTGGAGCGGGGTTCGCCGAACTCGGCGCCGGCAGTCTGCTGCTGCCGAACCCCCACATGCACCTGCTCGAGGCGGCACAGAACTGGATGGCAGTCAGCGGCGAGGAATCATGGCGCGCACTCGCCGAGGAAATTGTGGCGCTGGCGTTGGACCGATTGATCGACGCCGGGACCGGAGCGCTGTTCGAGCGAACGGGTGGTAGCTGGGAAGCGCCTGCCGACAGCGTGGCGGCTCATGTGGAGCCCGGTCACCAATACGAGTGGGCCTGGTTGTTGTTGCGCTGGCGTGGTGCGCGCAGCCGTGCGGCTGGCGCGGCGGCCGCGCGCCTGGTGCAGGTGGGCGAGCAGCATGGCATCCGGAACGGCCTTGCGGTCATGGCGCTGAAT
Organism: Gammaproteobacteria bacterium; assembly: GCA_025359205.1. Taxonomy (GTDB): domain Bacteria; phylum Pseudomonadota; class Gammaproteobacteria; order Steroidobacterales; family Steroidobacteraceae; genus FEN-1191. Next base: position 55,019 of record JANYHD010000018.1, on the reverse strand, counting down.
GAACAATTCATCCCCTGTGATGGCACGGCGCGGCTATGGGCGCAGACCGAGCGACTCAAGGCCGCGCTCGCCATGGCCAGATTTACAGGGCGACAGGAATACACAGTGATGGCCCTGCAGGCTCTTGCAGCGCTGTCTCGATACCTGCGCGGCGATGTGCCTGGCCTGTGGTGGGACCGGGTCAGCGTCGCAGGCGAGCTGGTGCACGAACCTGCACCCGCGAGTACGTTGTATCACCTGGTTTGCGCCATAGGCGAGCTTGGCGCGGCTCTCGAGCACGCCTGATACGGGTGGCATGAGGCTTGCTCGGATGTGGGGTCTTTCCTTGAATGGATCCCCGCGCTTTGCCCGCGACCTCACTGAAGTTTCTGAAGACCTTCCAGATCGCAGCCCACCGCGGCAGCTTTGCGGCCGCGGCCGCTGAGCTGTGCCTTACGCCTTCTGCGGTCAGCCACCAGGTGCGGGGCCTGGAGAAACAGCTGGGCGCTGCACTGTTTAAGCGCGGCCCACGCTCCCTATCGCTGACCGAGCAGGGCGCGCGGCTGCTGGGGCAGATTGACCCGGCGTTCGCAACGCTGGAGGCGGCCACCGCGGGGCTGCGCGAACAGCGCGCTAGGGTGGTGCTGCGCCTGCAGGTGCCGCCGTTCTTTGCGCAGGAGCTGTTGCTGCCGCGCCTGGCTGCGTTCAGTGCAGCACACCCGGACACTGACCTGCAGATCGCGACGCGCTCCGCACCGCCGGAGCCGCACGAGGCAGAGACGGATGTGTCGGTCACGCTGGGTCCGGGTCAATGGCCGGGACTGTACGCGCGCGCGCTGTTCGCCCAGACTTTCGTTCCGGCCTGCTCGCCCTCGTTGCTGCGCGAATCCGGTGTGCGCGACTATGCCGATCTCGCGGCCGAGTCCCTGATCGTCCACGCGCGGCGCGCGGACCTGTGGGATCGCTGGGCGCTGGCAGCCGGGCTGACACCACTCCAGCCGCGCCAGCAGATCCGTTTCGACACGATGTCGGCCGTGGTTGACGCTGCCGAGCGCGGCGTCGGATTCGCACTCGTGGCGGCGCCGCTGACCGAGGCGCGCTTTGCCGCCGGCCGGCTCACGCGCGTGTTCGCGCACGAGATTGGTGCCGGCGAGAGTTACTACGCCGTGGCGCGCACCGCGGATGCGCGCCGCAGCGCCGTGCGCGAGCTGCTCGACTGGCTGGAGGCGGAGTTCAGGCCGGCCGCGGCGGCGCTGCGGCGGTGAGCAGGATTCAGGCTCCCGGGAAAACTGATCATTTGTCGCGGCTCGCGGCAGCGGCTAGTTTCAAGCCGGCTACTTCCCCACTACTCATTGGAGCTGACACCAACATGAGCAACAGAAAAGCCGCGGCCCTGGCCGCATTGGCGATCTCATTGTTACCTACGCTTTCGCAGGCGGCGCGCCCAGAGCGTACCGCCGCGCAAGCCTGCGCCGAAGCCTTCATCGCATCGCTCGCCACGCCCGAGAAGCCGGCACCCAGGCTCAAGGCAACGAGTTTCTACGGCATCGACAATCTGCTGGGCGAGCCCAGCGAGCTGCAAATGACCGCGGTCAGCACGCGCACCAGGGAAACGATTGCGCGGGCGACGTGCACGCTGAGCGCCTCGGGCAAGGTACTGTCGATTTCCGTCGAGCCGCTCGAGAAGCTCTGACACTGCGGAACCAGGGAAGCCACGCTGCAGGCGGCGGCGTGGCGTCCCCGGCGGCCTGCAACCCTTGCTAAGATGCCGGGGATGAGATCGCTGGGTAAAAGACCGCAGGGCGCACGACTCGAGCGCATCAGCGCTGCGCTTGCCTGGGCAGGGGATCGTTTCCGCAACCTGCACCCGATCATGCCGGGTCTGCGAAATGCCGCCGTGCCGATGCCGACCCTGGCTGAATTCATCTGTGGCGGCGAGCGGCGCGTGCCGCGTGCGCCGTTGCCCTCGCTGAATCCGCTTGATGCCTGGCGGCGTGCACCTGCCACGGGGTTGCGCGCGACGTGGCTCGGTCATTCCACGGTGCTCATCGAGATTGACGGTCTGCGCGTGCTGACGGATCCGGTGTGGGGGCCGCGCGCGTCGCCGGCGCGTTTCGCCGGCCCGAAACGCTTCCAGCCGGTGCCGATAGCGCTGCGGGAGCTGCCGCCGGTGGACCTGGTGGTGGTTTCGCACGATCACTACGACCACCTCGACTATCCGACGATCCGCGAGCTGCGCAAGCGCGATGTGCCGTTCGTGACCTCGCTCGGTGTCGGCGCACACCTCGAGGCATGGGGCGTGCACCCCGAACGCGTCGTCGAGCTGGATTGGTGGGAATCGCATCGCCTGCCCGGTACTGACCTCAGCGTGACCGCCGCGCCATCGCAGCACTTCTCCGGGCGCAGCCTCAACGATCGCAATGCGACGCTGTGGTCTTCGATGGTGATCCGCTCGCCTCGCCACGCCGTGTTCTTCAGTGGCGACACCGGCCTCACTACGGAATACCAGACGATCCGCGCGCGGCTGGGCCCGTTTGATCTCGTGATGCTGGAAGTGGGCGCGTTTCATCCGGCCTGGGGCGACATCCATTTGGGGCCTGAAAACGCGCTTGCGGCGCTGGCCATGCTCGGCGGTGGCCCGTTCCTGCCCGTGCACTGGGGCACCTTCAGCCTTGCCATGCACGCGTGGGACCAGCCCGCCGAAACGCTGCTGGAACTCGCACCGAAAGCGGGCGCGCAGCTGGTCATGCCACGCCTGGGCGAGCCCGTCGAACCCGCGCATGCGGAAGCGGCGATTCCATGGTGGCGCGTCGCGGACGGCATCACGGCATCCGGGCGTCACATTGCCCTGCCCACGCTCTCATTGCCGAAGGCCATGCCGTGGCCGATGGACTAGGGCCGTAGCGTGACCGTCGCAGTCGGGCTTGTGGGTTTTGGCCTCGCGGGCCGCGTGTTCCATGCGCCGCTGATCCTCGCCAGCGGCATGGAAATCGTGGGCGTCGTGTCGCGGCAGCGTGAAGCGGTCAGCGCGGCGCTGCCTGGGGCCAGCCTGCTCCCAGATCTTGGCGCCTTGCTTTCACAGCCGCGCCTGGACCTGGTCGTGATCGCGACGCCCAATGACCTGCACGAAGCGCAGGCGCTGGCCGCGCTGGCGGCCGGCAAGCACGTGGTCGTGGACAAGCCGATGGCCCTTTCCAGCGCGGGCGCGGATCGGCTGATCCAGGCGGCCAGTGCATCGTCGGTCACGTTGAGCGCGTTCCACAATCGTCGCTGGGACAGTGATTTCCTCACCCTGAGGCGGGTGCTGGACGAAGCCACGCTGGGAGCCGTACACAGCTTCGAGGCGCGCTGGAATCGCTACCGACCCAAGGTGCCGGATCGATGGCGCGAGAGTGCGTTGCATGGCGGCGGCGTGCTGTTCGACCTCGGCACGCACCTGATCGACCAGGCGCTGGTGCTGTTTGGCATGCCCGACTGGCTGCAGGCCGACATATACACGCAGCGCGCAGGCGCCACGGTCGATGACGCTTTTGAATTGCGCATGGGCAAGGGACGCATGCGGATCGTGCTGGGCGTGGATTCACTCGCGGCGGTGCCGGGTCCGCGTTATCGCGTGCACGGCGAACTGGGCAGCTACACCAGCGAGTCCGTCGATCCGCAGGAAGAGCAATCGCGGGCGGGGATCAGGCCGACGGATGAGGCATTTGGTCTGCATGCGCAGGGCGTCGGCGGGCACGTCATCGACGGCGCCACGGGGCGCGGCAGCGTCGTGGCGCCGGAGCGTGGTCGGTGGACGGAGTACTACCGAACCGTGCGCCGGGCCGTCGAGAATGCTGACCCACCACCAGTGGGAGCGGCGCAGGCCCGCCAGGTGTTGCGGGTCATCGAAGCCGCACGGCAAAGCAGCCAGCGGGGTGCGCGCGTGTGGTTGGAAGGCGGGCCCTGAACACGTGCGCTCGCGCTGCGCGCGCCGCCGACGGAGCGGGCGACGGCGCATGGATGGCCGCGTTGCGCACCGAGACGGACCGGTATCAGCGTGCCATGGCCGCAGCGCGCACGGCCAGCCAGGCTGACATCCATGAACTGCGCATTGCCACCCGGCGGTTGCTTGCGCTCGTGGAATTCGCCGCTGCGCTCGCGCCCGGCGGACAATGGCGCGGCTTCGTGCGCGAACTGCGCAAGCCCTTCAGAAAGTGCGCACGGCTGCGGGATCTGCAGGCGACGCGCGTGCACCTGCGGCAGGTGCGGGGCCGGAGTCGCGTCCTGCAGGCCATGCTGGAGGAAATGAACGAGGCGATCGGGCGCCACCGGCGGCGCACGACGAATTCGCTCGCGACCGTGCGGCCACGCAAGACCTGCCGCAGGATCATTCGCCTCGCGCAGCGACGGTTGCCGGTGCCGCAGACACGTGGTGCCATGAGCGCATGCCTCGATCGCAGCCAGCGGGCCACGCGCGCTGCCTGCCAACGCATCGAGACTGGTGACATGAACGCGTTGCACCGTGCGCGGGTTGCGATCAAGGTCTACCGCTACCAGCTGGAATTGGCGGGCTCGCTGGGTGCCGTCGCGCGGCCGGTTGAGCTAAGGAAGATGCGCCGCCTGCAAAGGGAGTTCGGTGCCATCACCGATCTGGAACTGCTGTGGCGGGAATTGAAGCGCTATGCGCGCCATCATCCCAGGCACCGGCGCGCGCTGGCAGTTGCCCGGCGCAAGCTTGAGCACGAGCGCGGGCGCCGCTTCGAACGGGCGCTTGCGATGGCAGGCCGTGATGTTATTGTGGCGAAATAAGGATTGCGGAAGGATAGGACGATGATGCGCACAGTCCCGATCTTGATGGCCGTGTTGCTGGTGGCGGCTGGCGCCGCACAGGCCGAGCCGGTGTGGACCGAGGGAGCACAGTATTTTCTCGTTGACCCGCCACAGCCAACGTCGGTCGCGGGCGGCAAGGTCGAGTTGGTCGAGGTGTTTTCCTACGCTTGCCCCGCCTGCAACCATTTCAATCCAGTCATTGATCAGCTCAAGGCCGCATTGCCGACCGGTGTGCAGTGGCGGTTCCTGCCGGCCGCATGGCATCCGGAGGAAGACTGGAAGGTATTCCAGCGTGCGTACTTCGCTGCCAGCGCGCTCGGCATCGCCGACCGGCTGCACGATCGCATATACGATGCCGTGTGGAAGAGCGGCGAACTGGCCACCATGGATGCCGGTGGCATGCGCCTGAAATCCCCGCTGCCGAGTCTTGCAGACGTGGCCCGTTACTACGAACAGGCCGCAAAGCTCAAGCCCGGCGCATTTCTCGATGCGGCGCATTCTTTCAGCGTCGATGCGAAGATGCGTGAGGCGGACGCCCAGATCATCGCCTACAGGGCAGATTCCACGCCCACGCTCATCATCAATGGCAAGTACCGCCTGACTCCGGTCTCCGCCGGCAGCGGCGAGCAGTTCATCGCGCTGGCAAAGTGGCTGGTTGCGAAGGAATCCAATGGCCGGAAGCCGGCTAACCGGAAACCGGCTGTCAGTGGCGCCGGCAGCGCAGCAAGCGCTGGAGCAGCGCATCGTAAGTCGCGCCCTCAATAGGTCCGATACGGATCCATTCCAGGCTTAGCGCATCGAGTTCGTTGGGATCCGGCTCCTGCGGGTGCCCCATGGCCTGCACCAGCCGCTGCAGCTGGTATTCGCGGCGCAAGGCCTGGTCTTCCGGCGGCGTCTCCAGCCTGGAAAAAATCTCGGCCCTGATGCACAAGGTGCGCAGGCGCTTTTCATCGCCAGCCGCATCGGCCTGAGCCGCTGCCGCGGTCTTCTCCCAGACCGCCTTCAGCGCCTGGGCGCCGCCCTTGGGCCATTGCTGGACGCTGGCGATGAATATCTCGGCCGCCTGCCGCAGCGCTTCCGCCTCGGGCGCGGGAGCACTCCGCGACGCGGCCCAGCCATACGCATATATGAGTCGCGCAGCTTCCAGCAAATTGTCCACCGATTGCCCGGCATCGCGCCGGCGCTGGTCAGCGAGCGCGGCCTGGCAGCGTCGCAGCGCGCGCTCATACCGGTCGTAGACCCTGCGCTGATCGGAGCGCGGCAACTCCCCCAGTGACTCGAACTCTGCGCGCCACTGCGGCAAGGATTGCGCGCCCTCGTGCAGAGCCGGTCCCGTCAGCGTGGCGAGTTGCTCAATGCTCTCGCACAGCGCCACGGCGCGCGTTTTCGCGGCCTCGAGGCCGGCCAGCTGTTGCGCACCAGCCTGCTGCTGCTGCTGGTAGGCCGCGTCGCCATGCTTGCGAAAGGCATTCCACAGGGACTGCTCTTGCCCACGCGGCGTCGGGCCCACGCCCTTCCACTGTTGCTGCAGTGAGCGAAGCGCATCGAGAGTAGCGCGCGGATCTTCCGCCGCAAGCAGCGCCTGTGCCTGCTCGATCAGCGCCTGCTTCGCCGCGACGTTCTGCGCGTACCAGGCCCCGAGTCGCGCCTGCAGGCGCCCGAGCGCAGCCTCGAATTCCGCCTCGATCGGCCTGAGGGCGGCGCGGTTCACCGGCGAGATGCCGTACCACTCCTGCCGCGCCTCGCGCAGCACCTGCGCGATCAGGCGCCAGTCAGCATGTTCGCCGTCCTGTATGCCCTCGAACGCCACCAGCCGCTGCAGGACGCTGCGGCGCCGCTCCACGTTGTCGGCGCGCACCTTGGCCTGCGCCTCGAAGTATTCACGGCAGGGCTGGTAGGCCGATTCCGCGGCACGGTCAAATCGCTCCCACTCCTCCTGTGACTCGCTGACGATGCCCTTGCTGATGGTTTTCCATTGCGCACGCAGGTCCCGGATTTTCCCAGCCAGTGCGGGCGGCGGCTCCGAAGAGCCGACCAGCGATTCCATTTCCGCAATGAGCTCGGCACGCTTCGGTGCCGCCGCGTAGTCCTTCCATTCCTTGAGCTCAGTGAGTTTCGCGTCCAGCGACTGCACTCGCCTGACCAGCGCGGGCGGCAATGCTGGCGCAGCCACCAGCTTTGTCTCGAGGGCACGTCGAATGCCAGCGGCGGGCCCGGTGTGCCCGGCGCGCAGGGCGCCGTGTGCCTTGGCGATGAGGTTGCCAATCTGGCGCGCGGCCAACGCTTCGGCCGCCGCCCGCTGCTCGCGTTCGCGCTGCTCTTCGATGTGCCGCCGGTCTGCTTCCGCGGCCGTCTGCGCCGCAGCGGTTTCGCGCTCCAGCTCGGTTGCGGCGGCAGCGGCGATGGCGACCTCGCGGGCAGCGCGGCGCGCCGCATCCTGCGCAGCCAAGTCGGCTTGCTGCATCCGCTCGCGCACCTGGCTGGCGATGACCTCGAGGCAGCGGTCGATCGCGACGCGGGCGCGTTCCCGCAGCTCGGCTGGCGCCTGCGCTTGGAGCGCGCGCCAGCGCGCCTCGAAGTGTTCGAAGGAGGGCACGTAGAGCGCGTCATATAAGTGCTTACTGAAGCGCTCCAGCGACACACAGGCGGCAACCATGTCGCTCTCGAACTGCGTCTTGCGTTCCTGCTCGGCGCGCCGTGCGTCGTGCTTCGCCTTCAATATCCGATAGACACTCTTATCCCGGTCGCGCACCTGCCTGAGTAGTCGGTCGATTTCGTCGGCGTCGTCGATGCGCTGTGCGGCCTGCTGGCGGATGCGCGTGGAACTCCCCTCGACAGCCAGCGCCGCCAGTTCCTGTGGGTCGGCGATCGAGCCGACCAGCCGCTCCAGATGCGCGCCCTCCTTGCATAGCGCGGCCACGGCCAGCAGCGCGGCCCTGGCCGCGGCTGTCGCGCCCGCTGCCGACTGCAGGTGGTTGCCAAAGTCGATCTGGCCGGCGTCGACGAGTTGTGCCACGCGGTGTACGGCCGCGGCGCGCAGCGCATCACCCCCCTGGCCTTCGGCCGTGGCCAGCAGCTGGGCGAGTGGGGCCGTCTCTAGCGCGCGGATGGGATCCGCGCTCACCGAAGCAGGCTCGGCCGCCGGGCGCGCAGAGGACGGAAGCGGCGGCAACAGCTGCTTGAACCGCATGGGGAAGATGCCTGACTTTAGAGGAACGACGGAACGGTGATTATACCGGCGCCAGCCACGTTAGCAGGCCCAAATGTGGCGCCGGTACAGCGGGCGCAGGGCAGCTCATGATATAGACAAAAACTATCGTTGTGATCAGGTTAATTCATTGGATCTATGAAAGACCGGTATGCACAGTGGCCACATCGATCATCCAAGGAGCAGGCAGCACATGAGCAACGAGACCAGACTGACGACCGCCGCTGGCGCGCCCGTGGCGGACAACCAGAACACCATGACCGCTGGGCCGCGTGGCCCGGCGCTGCTGCAGGACCTGTGGCTGCTCGAGAAGCTCGCGCATTTTCATCGCGAAGTGATTCCAGAGCGGCGCATGCATGCCAAGGGCTCCGGGGCCTACGGCACTTTTACCGTGACCAACGACATCACGCGCTACACCCGCGCAAGGATCTTTGCCGGGGTCGGCAAGCAGACCGAACTGTTCGCCCGTTTTACCACGGTGGCTGGCGAGCGCGGCGCAGCGGACGCCGAACGCGATATCCGGGGCTTCGCCGTCAAGTTCTACACCGAGGAGGGCAACTGGGACCTGGTCGGCAACAACACGCCGGTGTTCTTCCTGCGCGACCCGTTGAAGTTCCCGGACCTGAATCATGCCGTGAAGCGCGACCCGCACACCAACCTGCGCAGCGCCAGGAACAACTGGGACTTCTGGACCTCGCTGCCTGAGGCGCTGCACCAGATCACCATCGTGATGAGCGAGCGTGGCATTCCGGCCAGTTACCGGCACATGCACGGTTTCGGCTCGCACACTTTCAGCTTCATCAATGCGCAGCAGCAGCGCTTCTGGGTCAAGTTCCACTTCAGGTCGCTCCAGGGCATCAGGAACCTGAGCGACGCCGAGGCTGCCACGCTGATCGGCAATGATCGCGAGAGCCATCAGGCTGATCTGTACGCGAGCATTGAAGCGCGCGATTTCCCGAAGTGGCGGCTGGCCGTGCAGGTCATGCCCGAGGCTGAAGCTGCGCGCGTGCCCTATAACCCCTTCGACCTCACCAAGGTCTGGCCGCACAGCGACTACCCGCTGATCGATGTCGGCATCATGGAGCTGAACCGCAATCCGGAGAACTTTCATGCCGAAGTCGAACAGTCGGCATTTAATCCGGCCAACGTCGTGCCGGGCATCGGCTTCTCGCCCGACAAGATGCTGCAGGCGCGCCTGTTCTCCTACGGCGACGCCCAGCGTTACCGCCTCGGCGTCAATCACCACAGCATTCCGGTGAACGCGCCACGCTGTCCGGTGCACAGCTATCACCGGGACGGCGCAATGCGCGTCGACGGCAACTTCGGCAGCACGCCGGGCTATGAGCCCAACAGCGTTGGGCAGTGGCAGGAACAGCCGGATTTCCGCGAGCCGCCACTGGCCATCGATGGCGCCGCCGACCGTTGGGACCATCGCGTCGACGGGGACTACTACTCGCAACCGGCGGCGCTGTTCCGGCTCATGAGCGCAGCGCAGCGGCAGGCCCTGTTCGAGAACACCGCGCGGTCAATCGGCGCAGCGCCGCGCGAAATCCAGCTGCGGCACATTGGCCATTGCCGCAACGCGGATCCCGCCTACGGCGAGGGCGTGGCGCTGGCGCTGGGCATTCCGCTGCGCGAACTGCCGGCCTAGCGGCGGGGCATGGCCTCGACAACGGCCTGGCCGGCGTGTATTGGCAAACGAGGGTCGCAGGGGTTTCCGTACGAGGACGCAAAATGCGACCATGGTGCGGGAAGCTGGACACGCCCCGGAGGCAATGCAAGTGACGCCCGACGAATTCCGCCGCGCCGGACACGAGCTGGTGGAATGGATCGCCAGCTATCGCGAGCGGCTCGCCGCCGGTTCGTTGCCCGTGCAGTCGCGCCTCAAGCCGGGCGAACTGGTTGCGCGCTTGCCCGCGGCCGCGCCCGAGCAGGCCCACGCGTTCGACGAAATCATGCGCGACCTGGATGACTTGATCATGCCGGGCATCACGCATTGGCAGCATCCGCGTTTCTTCGGCTATTTCCCTTCCGGCGCCTCGCTCGCCTCGGTGCTCGGCGACATGATGAGTACCGGCCTGGGCGTAATAGGCCTGAACTGGCAGGCGAGCCCGGCGTTGACCGAGCTCGAGCAGGTCATGTGCGACTGGCTGCGCGACCTGCTGGGCCTGCCCTCTTCGTTCAGCGGCGTCATCCAGGACACGGCTTCGGTCGCCACCTTTCTCGCCCTGGTGTCTGCGCGTGAGCGCGCGACGAATTACGGCGCCAGCCGCGCGGGCCTGCAGGATGGCGGAGCGCCGCTGGTGGTCTACACCTCGGCGCAGGCCCACAGCTCCGTCGAAAAAGCCGCGCTGCTCGCCGGATTTGGGCGGCAATTCGTGCGCTCGCTTCCGCTGGATGCGGATTTCCGGATGCTGGTGCCGGCGCTCGAAGCCGCCATCGCGGCGGACCGCGCGGCAGGCTTCCGTCCCTGTGTGGTGGTGGCCACCAGCGGCACGACGGCGACCACCGCCATGGATCCAATCGATGCGATCGCCGCGATCGCGCGCCGTGAAAGTCTCTGGCTGCATGTCGATGCGGCGATGGGCGGCACGGCGATGCTGCTGCCCGAGTGCCGCCAGCATTGGGCCGGGGTCGAGGGCGCCGATTCGGTCGTGGTCAACCCGCACAAGTGGATGACCGTCGCCTTCGACTGCACGCTTTACCTGGTGCGCGATCCCGAACATCTGGTGCGCGTGATGTCGACGAACCCGAGTTACCTGCAGACGCCGCTGGATGCGCAGGTGCGCAACTATCGCGACTGGGGCATCGCATTGGGGCGGCGCTTTCGTGCGCTCAAGATCTGGGTGACCCTGCGCGAGCAGGGCGTGGCGGCGATTCGCGCGCGGTTGCGGCGTGACCTGGCCAACGCACAATGGCTCGCGGCCCAAGTCGATGGCACGCGGCCGTGGCGGCGCATCGCGCCGGTTACGCTGCAGACGGTCTGCGTACGACACGAGCCGCCCGGACTCAGCGCCGATGCGCTCGATGGGCACACGCGGCGCTGGGCACAGGCGATCAATGATTCGGGCGCGGCCTACCTCACGCCGGCCGTGGTCGATGGGCGCTGGATCGTGCGTGTGTCGATTGGCATCGAATCGACGCAAGCGCGGCACGTCGCGGAACTGTGGCAGTCCATGTGTGCGGCCGCTGCCGCCTCCGCGGCCAGTGTTTGAAATGCATACGACGGCCAAGGAGATTCTGAGCCGCACGGTCCTGCCGCACGATGACTGGGACCGCGAACCCTGGAACCGGCGCACCTTCCAGCGCGTGCGCGAGCTGGTGCCCACGGCGCAGGTGCGGCGCAGTGCCACGCCACATGCGTGGCCACGAGCCTTGCAGGACATCGGAACGATGCAATTCGAGATCGACGGCCGCAGCTCGAGCGTCAGGGACTTTCTTGATTCGAGCTACACCGATGGCTTCTGCATCGTGCACCGTGGCACGCTTGTGGCCGAGCAGTACTTCAATGGCATGAATGAGCACAGCCTGCACCTGGTGCAGTCGGTGTCGAAGTCAATCACAGCCACGGCGCTTGGAATCCTCGCCGGTCGCCGCGAGCTGCAGCTGGACGCGCTGATCACCCACTACCTGCCGGAGCTCGCGGCCACGGCTTACCGCGGTGCCACCATCCAGCAGGTGCTCGATATGACCAGTGGCGTGCTGTGGGACGAGAATTACACGGCGCCAGATTCACATTGCGCCAGGATGGACGTGGCCGCCGGCTGGAAAACGCGCCGCAACCCGGACTGGCCGGAGTGCATGTGGGAGCTTATTCTCACGCTGCAGCAATCGCGCGGACCACACGGACGGGATTTCAGCTACCGCTCCATCGAGACCGACGTGTTGGGCTTCGTGCTCGAGCGCGTCGCAGGCCTGCGGCTGGCCGAACTCGTTAGTCGAGAACTATGGATACCCATGGGCGCTGCGGAGGACGCGTGCTTCACGGTGGACCCGGCCGGTTTTGCCTGCGCCTGCGGCGGATTCAACGCCACGCTGCGTGACCTGGCGCGCTTTGGCCTGCTGTACGCGACGGATGGCGAGGCGCGGGGCCGCGAGCTGGTGCCTGCTGGGTGGCTGCGCCAGACGCGCAACGGCAACCCGGACATCTTCACCGGCGCCTATCGCGAGGTGCTGCCGCACGGCGCTTACCGCAACCAGTTCTGGCTGGAGGAGGCCGGACGTCGCGTGCTGCTGGCGCGCGGCGTGTTCGGCCAGCTCATCTACATGGATCCCGATGCCGAGTTCGTGGCCGTGAAGGTCTCGAGCTGGCCGGAATTCGTGAACCCGACCCGCACGCGCACGGCGCTCGCCGCGGTGCGCGCGATTCGCGACGCTTTGCGATGAACGCCCGGCGCGACTCCTGGCCTCACTGAGCCGGGGCGGCCGCCTGCTGCAACAGCACCCGCGCCTCGAGCGTGCGTGCGCCGCGCAGCGAATTCGCGATCAGGCAGCCCTGCTCGGCCTGTTCGAGGAGCTTGTGGGCCTTGGTGCTGTCGGCATCCGGCGGCACTGACAATGACGCACTCGTCTTGAAATGGGTGAACTGCGGGACCCGTTCGACACGCTCGAGCGTCCCTTCGACGCGGCATTCGAGCCGCGACCACTCGAAACGGGCAGCGCGGGCGTACGCGCGAAAACTCAGGATGAAGCAATCGGCAACTGCAGCGCACAGCAGAGTTTCCGGCGACCAGGCGCCGCCCGGCCCGTCAAATTGCGGCGGCGGAGCCGTCTCGATGTCAGGCAAACCGACCGATGCGACCGCGACCGGGCCGCCCGCTTGGCCACTGGCATCGACGAGGTAAACATGTGGATAGGGATGCATGGCGTGCCAGGCTACTGCCTGTGCAGGATCGCCGATGCTGGCCGTCCCGGGCATCCGTAGCAATGCGTACCCGTGTGTGAGCGGACCCTAGGCGAGGTAGGTCGCGATCGAACGCGCCGGCAGTTCAGCCATCCAGCGGCCACCGTCGATCCGCATCACGAAACTCTGCGGTTTGTGGGTGCGGTTCATGGCCACGACGGCAATCGTTCCGTCGGTGTTCACGAAGGCGGTGGTCTCCAATTCCTGGAGCGAAGCCGCGCACAGGATGCGCCTGGCCCCGGGCCTGATGAAGCGCGCGAAATGACCCATGTAATAGTAGGAGCTCTGTGGCAGCAGCTTGTCGCCCGCGGTGTCGAGAATGATCGGCGCACTGCAGTAGTTGCCGACGTGATTGGGGCCGCCCTGCAGGTCCAGCACCAGGTTCCAGTCCATCCAGCCCTCGGTCCAGCGGTTGAGATCGTTGATCATCGAACGCGCATAGCGCTCGCCCAGGTCCCATGAACCCAGGTGCGGGCCTTCTTCCTGGCAACCCTCGGTGAACAACAGGTGCTTGTCCGGCCAGGCATCATGGACCTGCTGCACATGGTCGAAATTGTCTTCCACGTACCAGTGGAAACCCGCGCCCCAGACGTAGCGGGCCGCGGCCGGATCCGCGTATACGACATTGGCGCGTTCGACCATCAGGTCGCGGTTGTGATCCCAGATGATGATGTTCACAGCGCCCAGGCCAGCCGCCTCCAGTTCGGGGCCGAGGTGATCGCGCACGAAATCGCGTTCGGCTTCGGCCGTGTAGGTGCATGAATCCCAGCTTTGCACAGCCATCGGTTCGTTCTGCACCGACACGCCCCAGATCGGGATGCCCTCGGCCGCGTAGGCCTGGATGAAACGTACGTAGCAGCGCGCCCAGGCCTGGCGGTACTGAGGCAGCAGCGTGCCGCCGTGGTTCATCTCGCCATTGCTCTTCATCCAGGCCGGCGGACTCCACGGCGAGGCCAGGATCCTGATCGGATGCTGCGCGACGCGCTGCGCGGCCTTGATGAAGGGTACAAGTGACTGGCGGTCGCGCGCGATGCTGAAACTCTTGAGCTCGGTATCACCCGGCGTCTCCACGTGCGCGTAGTTGCCGAGCGAGAAATCGCAGCTGTTCATGTGCACGCGGCACATGGCATAGCCGTGGCCCTCGCCGTCGGCGAAGTAGGCGCGCAGCACTTCCTCGCGCTTCGCGCTACTCAGTTTCTGCCAGGTGACGGCGGCGGATTCGGTGAAGGCGCCGCCAAAGCCGAGCAGCGTCTGGAAGCGGCGCGTGCTATCGACCCAGAGCGTAGCCAGCTCGTCATTTGCGGGGGCCGCCTGCAAGGGTTCCTGCACCGCGAGCCGGCGTTCTCCCTCCTGGCTGGTGAGGAAACTGCGAATCGCGTGCGGCACCGGCGCCGGCAGCGAATGGGTGATTGCTGCGAGCTTTGCAGCAGTCACCGCATGTCCGGCCGCATTTGCCGCCGTGGCGCTGCCCGCGCGCGCGGCCAACAGGCCGCCGGCGCCGAGCGCGAGTCCCTTCAGGGTGTCGCGGCGCGAAATACCTTGCTTCATGACGCAATCTCCAACAATTGCACGGCCAGGCGCGGCCGATGATGCCATATGCGCTGCAGCGCCGGCACAATGCGATCAGTAGATCCCGAGCGCCAGGCCGGAGGCGATGGTCGCGCCGATTTCCTCGCAGCGCGCCAGTTCAACGGCGCTGACCTGCTTGGGCCGCAGGATTTCCTCGGGCGTCTGCGCATGCGTGCAGACGATCAGCGGCGGCGCGATCTCCCGCAGCCGCCAGCCGGTGGCGATGCGTTCGAGCTGGCGTGCTGCGTTGCTGCCGTCACTCCCGGCGCAGATCAGCGTGGCATAGGGGCGGCCGTTCAGCCGATCGAGCACTGGATAATAAGAGCGGTCGAAGAAGTCCTTCATCAGGCCGGCGATGGCCGCCAGGTTCTCCGGGCAAACAAACAAGTAGCCATCGGCCTCGAGCAGGTCCTGTGGCCCGGCGGCGGGCGCGGCCACGAGTTGCACGCTGATCCCTTCCACAGCGGTAGCCCCGGCCGCTGCCGCCTCGGCCATTTGGGCCGCGCCACCGGTGAGCGACTGGTAGACAATGAGTAGTTTCTTCATGATTGACATATTGTCAGGCCGGCCGGCGTCGCCGATTGGCGAATTGTTGCGCCAATTCGCGGATAGTCCAACCTGATCACGCGTCCACGGCTTGCCTGTCGATAGGATTCCTGCATGGAAAGCGCCCGCGCGGAGGCACCGATGTCCAGCCGAATCCAGTGCCAGTTCCTGCTCCTGGCGGCCGCCGGACTACAGCTGGCAGGGTGTTCCGCGCGCACTGAAGTTGCTCCGGCACAGCCCCCGGCTGCAATAGCTCCCGTGCATGCGCGTGCCGCGCAGCGCGTCGATCTGCCCGGCGCCACGGAGTCCGCCGTGGCCGCCGAGCGTGCGGCGTTCGGCGCCGGCACCCGCATGCAGCCCGCCACCCCCGAAGTCCTGCGACTCCCAGACGGCACGGTCGGCATCAAGGTAGCGCAGCAGTATTACCACACCATCGTGGCCTGCCGCCTGCCGGATGGCAGCTTCACCACCCAGTGCCCGCCTGGCAAGGAGCCGCGGCCGTGAGGCGCGCCGGGATTGGCATCCTGCTGGCCACGCTGGGGTGGTTGGCCTCCAGCGCTGCGCCCGCAGCCACGATCACCATCCAGGTGATGGATGCTGCTGGCGAGGGTTTCAACGACCCGACGCCGTTTACTCCCATCGGCGGCAACAACGCCACCACCCTCGGTCAGGCGCGTCTCAACGTATTCACCGAGGCCGCGCGCTTGTGGGGGCAGCTGATCACCAGCACCCAGGCTATCGTCGTCGAAGCCAGTTTTGATCCCCTGACCTGCAGCGCCAATACGGGCGTGCTGGGCTCGGCAGGCCCGATGTGGCTGTTCCGGGATTTTCCGGGCGCACCGTTCCCGAAGGTGTTCTATCCGGGTGCACTCGCCGACGCCCTGTCGGGGGTGAA
The DNA here is from genome assembly GCA_025359205.1 of Gammaproteobacteria bacterium. GTDB lineage: Bacteria > Pseudomonadota > Gammaproteobacteria > Steroidobacterales > Steroidobacteraceae > FEN-1191. Next base: position 39,110 of record JANYHD010000018.1, on the reverse strand, counting down.
CCAGGGCGGCAAGCACGCCATCAGCGCACAATTCAACAGCAAAGTGAACGGCGATTCCACCTGCCTGGGCGGGGCCTATTTCTACTATGGCTTCGATCACAAGCTGACGGGCCACAACGACGGCAAAAGCTACATCGCCGACCTGCTTGGCGTCGTGCTGCACGAACTGGGGCACGGCCTGGGCTTCGTCTCAATCGTCGACCAGACTGGCGCCGGCGTCACCGACTCTTCAAACCAGCAGGTCTATCTGGGCGTCTTCGAGCAGTTCACCTACGAGGAAGCGCTCAATATGTACTGGCCGGCACTGACCGCCGCGCAGCGCGTACAGTCTGCCACCAGCCAGGTGCCGGGCGGCAATTCCGAGCTGGTGTGGAACGGAGCGCACGTCAATGCCAACCTCGCGCGCCTCAGCGCTGGGGTCAGCACAGCAGGACACCTCAAGCTGAATGCTCCGGCGACCTTTGATGCGAGTTCGTCGGTTTCGCACTGGGACAGCACCGCGACGCCGGACCTGCTGATGGAGCCGCGCTACAGTTCGACCACGGGCAACCACACCGACTTGACGACCTGCGCGCTCTACGACATGGGCTGGACCGGCAATCGCTGCCCCGATGGCGTCAACGCCACGGCCTCGAGCGTCAATGTCACCACCGACACGGCGACTACAATCACCATGATGGCCAGCGATGGCGACGCCGACGTGCTGACCTATGCGATCGTCGCACTGCCCACGCACGGCACGCTCGGTGTCGTCAACGGTGCGCAGGTCGTGTACACGCCGAATGCGGGCTATACCGGCGCGGATCAATTCAGCTTCAAGGCAAGCGACGCGCTGGTGAGTTCCAATAACGCCGTCGTGTCGATCACCGTCGCCGCCGCGACCAGTGGTGGAGGCGGCAGCGGCAGTGGCGGCTCGACCGGCGCCGCGCCCGGCGGCGGGGGCGGCGGCGCACTCGACTGGCTGTCGCTGGGCGCGCTGGGCCTGTGTTTACTCGTGCGCCGTGGCGCTCAGGCGGCGGTTGCGAGCCGCCCGGCGGGCGCTTCCTGAGCCCAGTCGGCGAGCTGCCACAGCCGCAATTCGCCGCTCCGGTCCTCGATGAGCGCCGAGCAGTTCTCCACCCAGTCGCCGGTATTGCAGTAACGCACGCCATGCAGCTCGCGATTGGCGGGCCGATGGATGTGCCCGCAGATGATGCCATCGAGCCCGCGGCGCAGCGCGGCGTGCGCGGCGGCTTCCTCGAACAACCGCACGTACTGGCCGGCGCTGCCGACCTTTGATTTCAGGTAACTGGCCAGCGACCAGTAGGGAAAACCGGCCGCGCGGCGCACGCGGTTGACGACACGATTCAGTGCCAGGCTCACGTCGTACATGCCCGAGCCCAGCGCCGCCAGCCAACGGCTGAACTTCACATTGGCGTCGAACTCGTCGCCGTGCGCCACCAGCATGCGACGGCCTGAGGCCGTCGTGTGTACGTACTCGCGATGCACTTCCAGGTTGCCGAACACCGCGGCGTCGAGGTCGCGGAATTCCTCGTCGTGGTTGCCCGGCACGTAGATCACGCGGGTGCCGTGCTTGGCCTTGCCGAGGATCGTGCGCAGCACATTGTTGTGGATCTGCGGCCAGTAGAAGCTACGTCGCAGACTCCACACGTCGACGATGTCGCCCACCAGGTACAACTCCTGCATGTGCACGCGGTGCAGGAAGTCGAGCACCAGTTCGGCGCGGCACTCGCGCGCGCCGAGGTGGATGTCCGACAGGAACGCGGTGCGTACCTGGAGCTGGGGGAGATGCGCTGGGGCCATGTGCTGCTGACTCCGCTTGGAAGGCGGCTCCAGCTTCGGCCAGCTGCATGAAGCGCAGATGTCAGTTAGATGACAGACTCATGAAATCAGCGTCTTGGCGCCTGAACTTCACAATAAACATCCGCCGCTCAGTGGATCATGTACACCTTGGTGACAGTCTCGTGGACCGTGCACACACCGCGCCAGCCCTGCGGAAAGTAGGCCACGGTGTCCGGTGCGATCTCGATGACTTCGCCGCTCTCGTGCACGTAGGTGCTGCGGCCGGCCAGGAAGTGACAGTACTCGTCGCGGGTCACGTGGCAGGCCCAGCGTCCGGGAGTGCAACGCCAGATGCCGCTCTCGGAGCGCCCCTGCGACCCCTTGTAGAGGAGCTTCCCCGATGCGTGCGAGGCTCCCTCAAGCATCGTCGGAATAAGGCCCCAGTCGACCAGGTTGGTCTGTGCAAGTGGCTCGAGCAGGCTCGGCGCTGCCATCGGTAACGCGCCGTGGCCCGTGTCTGCGAGGGCGGGGTCCGCGCCGGCCGCATCGCTGGTGGCCGCGGTCAGCATGTAGGTGTTGCGCAGGGTCTCGTGCACCGTGCACTCGCCGGTCCAGCCCGCCGGAAACAGCACCAAGGTATGCGGTGCGATCGCGACCCGCTCGCCATTGTCGTGGAGGTAATCGGCGCGGCCGGCAACGAAGTAGCACAATTCATCGCGTGGGATCGCCAGCCGCCAGCGGCCCGGCGTGCAGATCCACAGCCCCGATTCAGGTTGCCCGCCCGGGCCCTTGTACAGCACGCGCCCGCTGGATTGTGAGTTGCCCGCAAGTGCCTCGGGTTGCGCGCCCCAGGACACCACATCGGTGCGTGTTGAAGCATTCGCCAGGTGCGGTGCGGAGGAGGTACCTTCAGGCACGCTGGCGCTCCTGCGTGAGCAGTCCCGCCAGCAGTTGCGCGGCCCTGGCGGGACCATCCTGCGCACGCATGCGCGCACTGGTTGTCTCGACTCGGGCGCGCAGCGCCGGATCATGCAGGCAGGAGTCGATGCGCGCGGCCAGCTCCGCTTCGGTCCAGTCGGCGCGATTCAGCCGGAAGCCGTGCCCGGTCTCCTGGACACGCGTGGCGTTGTCGTGGCCGTCCCAGGCGAAGGGCATGATGATGGCGGGCTTGCCGAACAGCAGGCACTCCGTGAATGAATTGTTGCCGCCGTGGTGGATGACCACATCGACCTGCGGGATCACCGACGGCTGCGGGAACCAGCTCTCGATGATCACGTTGGGCGGTAGCTCGGTGTATTGATCCTTGTAGCCGCCGACGTTGACGAGCGAGCGGTAGGGCAGGCGAGCGAGTGCCGCAATCAGTCGCTTGAGCAGCGTGACATCGCCCGCGCCCAGGCTTCCGAAGGACAGGTACAGGAGCGGCGCGTTGTCGTGCGCTGCGAAGCGCGGCACGGTGTAGGACTTTTCCTGGCGCACGCAGCCTTCGAGGTACTGGAACTGCGCCGGTGGGAGCGGCCGCGAGCGATTGAAGCGCACGGACTCCGGGTACAGCAACAGGTTCAGGTAGGGCGAGGTCTCGAAGAACTGGCCCAGCGGGTAGGGCCGCTCGCCCTGCGCCACGAGGAACTGGTTGAAGCTCGCGTGGAGCGGGGCGATCACTTCGTTGAAGTGCGCGCGAAAACGCGCATGGCAGGCCCGGTCGTCCTCGCCGCAACCCGATAGGTGCGGCGGTATCGCCGGGTCCTCGATTTCATTTTCCGAGCACGAGACGATGCGCACCCAGGGCGCGCCGTGCTGCTTGATGGCCGGAAAGAGGATCACATTGTCGACGCAGATCAGGTCGGGCCGGATCTGCGAGAGCACGCCCGGCAGGTCGCGCTGCGCGTAGCGCGCGCTGTCGACGATCGCGGCCCAGCATTCCTTCACGTAGTTGTCGATCTGGTCGTAGGCCGACTTGTAGAAGTTGGGCAGGTGGCCATTGATGAAATCCTCCCAGAAGCGCGCCATCTGCTCGGGCGGCATGGGTTCGGAGAGATTCACCGGATGCGTGTCGAAACCGTAGCCGCGATAGACATCGACGAAGCCCGGGTCCGATAGGAACACGGCCCTGTGACCGAGGCGGGTCACGGCCTGGGCGATGCCCACTGAATTCAGCGCCGGGCCATAAGCGGCTTCCGGGAAGAAGGCGATCGTGCGTGAATGGCTGGGGGTCATTTCAGGCAGGCTCCATGGCGTATTTGAGCACGGCGGTGCGGGGCGCGTCGAACGGGAGCCGCGTGCGGCAATCCTGCTACGCTAGTGCAATCGACGGGCAGAGTGGGGGTGCAGCTTGGAAATAAAGGACTTCAAGGCCCTGGGCAAGGGCGAGGAGAGCGCCCCGGCCGCGGCCAACCTGGTGGCCGGCAATCCGCGCCAGCAACTCTGGAACGTGCTGTCCTCGGGCGACGGCCGCTTTCACGTCGGTGAATGGGCCTCCGGCACCGGTGCCTGGCGCGTGAACTACACGGAGTACGAACTGTGCCACCTGCTCGCGGGGTCGGTGCGGCTCACCGACGAGGCCGGACGCTCAAAGCTGTACCGCGCCGGCGACAGCTTCGTCATTCCGAGCGGGTTTCGCGGCACCTGGGAAGTGATCGAGCCCTGCCGCAAGGTCTACGCGATCTACGAATAAAAAACGGGGCCCCGAATATTCACTGTACCGGGGCCCCGTCAACCAGGAACTTTGCGTTCAGAACTTGTAGAGCGCCTGCAGCCAGCCCTGCGTGATGTCGGTTGAGCCGGCCTGGTCCGATTTGTCGTAGCGGCCTTCGACGCGGAACTCGTAGTGCTTCGCCGGCGCGTAGCCGAAGGTCAGCGTGCCTTCCTTCAGTTTCTGCTTCGTGCCATTGATGGCGCCGTCCTGGTCGTCCAGGTACTCGAGGCGGAACGAAGTGTGCCAGGTATCACTGAAGGTGTAGTTCAGGTAACCCGCCGCCGCCCACCAGCTGAACGAAGTGCCGTTGGTGATTTCCTGCTTGTTCCAGTCGAAGTTGCCGATCACCGTCAGCGAGGGGCTGGCAGTCCAGGTGGCCACGAGATCTGCCAGCGTCTTCTTGCCGAGGCCCGCTGCGACGTCTGTGTCGCCATAGTAGGCGGCGCCAGCCAGCGCAAAGGCCTTTGAAGGAGTCAGGCTGAAACCCAGCTCCACGGTCTTGCCCGATCCCGTGCTGGTTTCCGTATTCCAGCCATTGTTGGCGCCGAAAGTGAAGCTGGCCTTGTCGGTGGCCGCGTACACGACCCGCACGCCCGTGTGGTTGATCGGTTCGGAGTACCAGAACAGCAGCGAGCGCGAAACGTTGGTATTGCCCGTGGGGGCCGCCACTTCGGCGCCGGCGAGCGTCACGAACTTGCCCATCAGCACGGTGACCTTGCCGCTGGCGTATTGCGCGTAGGCCTGCAGCACGTCGAGTTTGGTGGAGCTGTTGACGTTGCCGGCGTAGCTGTAGCTGGGCGCATAGAGACCGGTGCCGGCCTCGGTGCCATCGACCAGGTTCACCAAGACGCCAAAGCCCGAGCTGGGGAGCTTGGAAATCGTGAGCGCAACCTGGTTCAGGGCGAAGGTGTTGACCGCACTGGTGTCGGGCAGGAGCGCCGCGGAGTGATTGCCATACGAGAAAGTGGCATCAGCGTAACCGGTCGCCGCGATCCCCGAGGCATCCAGCACATCGGACAATGAAGCGGCTGCAGGTTTGGCCGGTTCGTCCGCATAGGCCGTACCGGCCGCGGCCGTCGCCAGGATCAGCGACATCGTCACGGCGGTTTTTCCAGACGTTAACATTTTGAACAATCTCCCTCGTTGGGACTGGTTGGATTGAGTGCATCGCGGAGCGATACGCCCCGCAGCCGCGGGCACATCGGCAGTGCTCCACGCAAACACTGGAAGCACGTCGCGTGCCAGCCGCTTGTGAAAGGACCCGGGATCAGGACGAGCGTTGCCGGGACGATGCCGGGCAGAGGTCTTTCTATGAATAACCAATCACTTAGCAATCTCTGCTAATGTGGTTGCTCGCGGACCTGGCTATGTGTTGCGCCGGCGCCATGCACCAATACGGCAAGCGCGCGCGCGCGTGCTGCACCAAACTGGCCGCGCGGCTTGCAATCAGGGCGTGGCGCGGATCGCCTCGGCGAGGATGGTGTAAAGCTGGTCGATCTCGGCGCGGCTCACCGTGAGTGGCGGCGAGAAAGCCAGCACGTTGCCGGTGAGCCGCGCCAGCAGGCCGCGAGTGAAGCAGCTGCAGAACACCTCGTACGCGCGGGTCGGGCTGCGGCCTGCTTCGGCGGCAAACTCAACGGCGGCGACCATCCCGTAGTTGCGGATGTCGATCAACCCGGGCAAGCCGCGCAGCGAATGCGCACGCTCTTCCCAGTAGGGCGCAAGTTCGGCGGCGCGCTGCGGCAACCCTTCACGTTCATAAATGGCGAGCGTTGCGAGCGCCGCAGCGCAAGCCACCGGGTGGCCGCTGTAGGTGTAGCCGTGGTACAGGTCGATGTCGGCCTGGGGGCCGTTCATGAAAGTCGCGTGTATATCGCGATGCACGAACACCGCGCCCATCGGTACGGCGCCATTGGTGATGCCCTTGGCCATAGTCAGTAGGTCAGGGGTGACTTTGAACTGCTGGCTCGCGAACCAGTCGCCGGTGCGCCCGAAGCCCGTGATCACCTCGTCGAAGATCAGCAGCAGGCCGTGGCGCGTGCAGATCTCGCGCAGCCGCTCGAGGTAGCCGCGCGGCGGCACCAACACGCCGGTCGAGCCGGCGATTGGCTCGACGATCACGCCGGCGATGCGCTTCACGCCATGCTCGCGGATCAGCCGCTCGAGATCATCGGCAAACTCCACGCCCTGCGCGGGCACGCCGCGCGTGAAGGCGTTGCGCGCCAGGTCATGCGTGTCGCGCAAGTGCGCGACGTGCGGCAGGAGCGAGCCCTGCCAGGCCTCGCGGTTCTTTGGAATGCCGCCGACCGACATGCCCCCGAAGCCGACGCCGTGGTAGGCGCGTTCGCGGCCGATGAGCACGTTGCGCTCCGGCTCGCCGCGCAGGCGGTGATAGGCGAGCACGATCTTGAGGGCCGAGTCGGCCGCCTCGGAGCCGGAATTGGTGAAGAACACCTGTTCCAGGCCCGCGGGCGCGTGCGAGCGCAGGCGTGCGGCGAGTTCGAAGGGCAGCGGGTGTCCCATGTTGAAGGTGGGCGCAAAGTCGAGCGTCTCGAGCTGCCGCGCGACTGCGTCGCGGATCTCGGTGCGCGCATGGCCCGCGTTCACGCACCACAGTCCGGCCGAACCGTCCAGGATGCGGCGGCCGTCGTCACTCTCGTAATACATCCCCGAGGCCTTGACCAGCATGCGCGGCGCGGCGCGAAACTGGCGGTTCGGCGTAAAGGGCATCCAGAAGGAGGAAAGATCGGTGTTCATAGCGCGCAAGGATAGAATAAACAGCGGCTCCCCACCATGAGCAGGCGAGAATAATCATGTCCGGCAGGTACGAAGGAATCGATTGGCACGCTCGTGCCCGCGCCCTGCAGATGCGTGGTGAGGCCCTGATCAACGGCCGGCGCGTGGCCGCGCAGAACGGTGCGACTTTTCCTTCGCTGAGCCCGATCGACGGGCGGCAGCTCGCGCTGGTGGCGGCCGGCGACACGGCCGATATCGACGCCGCGGTGTCCGCGGCGCGCACGACCTTCGAGCGTGGCGACTGGGTGCGCCAGGCGCCGGCGGCGCGCAAACGCGTGCTGCAGAGCTTTGCCGGGCTGGTCGAGGCCGCGAGCGAAGAGCTGGCGCTGCTCGAGACGCTCGACATGGGCAAGCCCATCAGCGATGCGCTGGCCGTCGACGTGCCGGCCACCGCCCGCTGCCTGCGCTGGTACGGCGAGGCGATCGACAAGATCTATGGCGAGATCGCGCCCACCGCGCCCGATGCGCTGGCACTGATTACGCGCGAGCCGGTGGGCGTGGTCGGCGCCATCGTGCCGTGGAATTTCCCCATGATCATGGCGGCCTGGAAGATCGCGCCGGTGCTGGCGGCAGGCAATTCACTCGTGCTCAAGCCCTCCGAGAAATCGCCGCTCAGCGCGCTGCGCCTGGCCGAGCTCGCGCTCGAAGCCGGCGTGCCGCCGGGCGTGTTCAGCGTCGTGCCCGGCTTCGGGCACACCGCTGGCAAGGCGCTGGCGCTGCACATGGACGTGGACGCAATCGCCTTTACCGGTTCGACCGCCACCGGCAAGCTCATCGCCCAGTACGGCGCGCAGTCGAACCTCAAGCGCGTGTCGCTCGAATGCGGCGGCAAGAGTCCGAACATCGTCATGGCCGATTACCCGGATCTCAAGCGCGCCGCGCGCGCCGCCGCTGGCGCGATCTTCTTCAACCAGGGGGAGATGTGCTCGGCGGGCTCGCGACTGCTGGTGCAGGAGAGCATCCGCGATGCGCTGCTGGAGGAAATCACGGCCATCGCGCGCGCCATGCCGCCCGGTGATCCGCTCGATGCGGCGACGCGCCTCGGTGCGCTGGTCGACGAGCCGCAGACTCAGCGCGTCATGGAATACATCGCCACGGGCCGGAGCGAGGGCGCCGCGGTGGCGGTTGGCGGAGCGCGCGTGCGCCAGGCGAGCGGCGGCTGCTACGTCGAGCCGACCGTGTTCGCGGACGTGCGCTCCGACATGCGCATCGCGCGCGAGGAAATCTTCGGTCCGGTGCTGGCCACCATGAGTTTTCGCGACCTGGATGAAGCGATCCGCATTGGCAACGGCGTCGTCTACGGGCTGGCGGCCGCCATCTGGACACGTGATATCACCACCGCCCACCGCGCCGCGCGCGCGCTGCGTGCCGGCGTGGTGTACATCAACTGCTACGACGCGGACGACATCACCGTGCCCTTCGGTGGCTACAAGCAGTCAGGCACCGGGCGCGACAAGTCACTCCACGCCTTCGACAAGTACACCGAACTGAAGACCACCTGGATCGACCTGGCGTGAATCAGGCCACGCTGCGCTTCATGGCCACCGCGCCGCGCGGCCTGGCTGACCTCGCGGCGCGCGAGTTGCGCGAGCTTGGCGTGGTCGAGCTCAGCGAACGCACCGCGGGCGTGCGCTTTGCGGGCGAGCTGCGCGCTGGGTACCTGGCCTGCCTGCACTCGCGCGTAGCGAGCCGCGTGCTGCTCGAAGTGGCCGACTTCCAGGCAGCCGACACCGACGGGTTCTATGCGGGCGCGCGCGCCGTAGACTGGCGCGCACATGTCGATCCCGCGCTCACGCTCGCCTGCGAGTTCACGGGCGCGCATCCGACCATCACGCACAGCCAGTTCGGCGCGCAGAAGCTCAAGGATGCCATCTGTGACCAGCTGCGCGAGGCCACTGGCGCGCGCCCGGGCATCGAGCTGGATCGGCCGTCAGTGCGCGTGCTCGCGCACGCGAGCGGTCCGCGCGTGCTGCTGTATATCGACCTTGCGGGCGAAGGGCTGCACCGGCGCGGCTATCGCCAGCAGGCCGGCGAGGCGCCGCTCCGTGAAAACCTGGCCGCCGGCATCCTGCTGCGGGCGGGATGGCCGGCCATTGCCGCTGCGGGCGGTGGCTTTCTCGATCCCATGTGCGGCTCCGGCACGCTGCCAATCGAGGCGGCGTTGATCGCCGCCGACATTGCGCCGGGCCTGCAGCGTGACTACTGGGGTTTCGCCCGCTGGCGTGGGCACGATGCCGCGCTGTGGCGGGAATTGATCACGCTGGCGCGAGCGCGCATGCGCGCCGGCGTGCCAAACAGCATCCGCGGGAGCGATCGCGACGCGGCCGTACTGCGCGTGGCGGCGACCAATGCGGCGCGTGCCGGCGTGGACTCGATGATCCGCTTCGATGCCTGTGCGGCGAGCTCAGTGCGGCCGGAGGGCGTTGCAACCGGCCTGGTATGCGCCAATCCGCCGTATGGGGCGCGGCTCGGTGACGAGGCGGCAGCGCGCGCGGCGCATCGCGAACTCGGTGCCGTGCTGCGCGAGCATTTTGGCGGCTGGAAGGCAGCGGTCCTGACCACCGACGGTGAGGCCGCGCACGAGCTCGGGCTGCGCATTGCGCGCAAACACGAGTTGTGGAACGGCGCGCTGCCATGCCGGCTGCTGCGCATCGACCTGGCCGACCCCGGAGCGCCCGCGCGCGTGCCGGGCGCGCCGCGCATTCCCGACCCGGAACTGGCGGCGAGCCCGGGCGCCCAGATGTTCGGCAATCGCGTGGGCAAGAACCTGCGATTGCTCGGGAAAATGGCGCGCGCGCACAGTGTCAGAAATTTCAGGCTGTATGACGCCGACATGCCTGAGTACGCGCTGGCAGTCGATCACTACGTCGACGCGGACAGCGGTGCGGTGCATCTCTATGTGCAGGAGTACGCGGCGCCCGATTCGATCGAGCCGGCAGCTGCGACCCGGCGGCGTGCCGAGGCGCTGGCAGCGCTGCCGGTTGCCGCGCAGGTTGAACCGGCGCACATCCACGTGCGCGTGCGCCGGCGTCAGCGCGGCACGAACCAATACACGCGCGTGGCGCAGCAGGGCCGCTACACCCGCGTGGAAGAGAGCGGGCTCAATTTCCTGGTCAACTTCAGCGACTACCTCGACACCGGCCTGTTCCTCGATCACCGGCTCACGCGCCAAAGGTTGCGCGCGGCCGCGGCCGGGCGCCGCTTCCTGAACCTGTTCTGTTATACCGCGAGCGCCACGGTATACGCGGCGGCCGGCGGCGCGCGCCGTAGCCTCGGCGTCGATCTATCGGCGACCTACCTGGACTGGGCGGCGGAGAATTTCCGCGTCAACGGGCTCGCGCCCGCGCAGCACGAACTGGTGCGCGCCGATTGCCGCGAGTGGCTGGCGGAGGCGCGTGCGGCGAGCTGGGATCTCATTTTCCTCGACCCACCCACGTTCTCGAATTCCAAGCGCATGACCGGCGTGCTCGATACGCAGCGTGACCACATGGAACTGCTCGGGCATGGCATGCGCCTGTTGGCGCCCGGCGGATTGCTGCTGTTCTCGACCAACGCGCAGCGCTTCAAGCTCGACGAAGCGGCTGCGCGGCGCTGGGCTGTGACCGACATATCGGCGACAACAATCCCCTTCGACTTCCAGCGCAACCCGCGCATTCACCGGGCCTTCGAGCTGCGCGCACGCGGCTAGGGCCGTTCACACTTTAGTTGGCGCCGTTGTCCTCGGCGCGACGGCGCTGTTCCGCGTCCACCTGCTGCGCGGCATCGACCTGCTGCTGGACCTGCTGCTCGGTCTGGTGCGCCTGCTTCGCAGCCTCGGCCTCGGATTGAACCACCGTGGCGCCGGTGGCGGCGGTCTCGGCGAGGCCACAGGCGGACAAGGACAGCGCGGCGATCAGGGCAATGCAGTTGCGGTACATAACGCCTCCGAATTGAGAGTTCTTATATGCCGCCCGCCGAACCCGAGCAACGAGCGGGCTCGTAAACTGTGCGCGGCGTACACATGAACCACCGCTGAACAGCCCAGTTCAGTCCGGGTTCAGCGCCCGCGGCCCAGACTCGATTCCAGTTCAGCAACAGGAGTGGCGGTAATGAATCGGACGATACCTCTATTGATCTGCGCCTTGGCGGTCGGCACTGCGGCGGCCCACGACGGCGACTGGCGCGGCGACTACGGGCGCGGCCGCAACTATGGCCGGGGTTACGACTCCGGCGCTTATGCGGGCGTAAGTTTCGGTCAGCTCCGTTACAACGAAGAGGGCCTCGACACGATCACTCCCGCAACCGGCATGTTCGTGCTCGGCGCTGCGCTGAGCCCGAACCTGGCGCTCGAGGGCCGCATTGGCGTGGGCCTGGGCCGTTCGGAAACCAACACCTATGGCGTGAACGTCAATTCCATGTACGCCGGTTATCTGAAGGGGTCGTTGCCGCTGTCGCCTGGATTCTCGTTGTATGGGTTGGGCGGTGTCGCCAGCGTCGATTACAAACGCGATTTCGGACTCATCGACGCGCACGACAGTGGCTTCTCGTACGGACTCGGCGCGGATTTCGACCTGTCCGGAAATACCAGGCTCAATGTTGAATGGGTGCGGCTCGCCAATGGCAACAATCTCGGCTACGACTACACCGTCGACCAGGCCGCCATTGGACTGGTGTGGAGATTCTAAACACACGCCGATTCGTCCCCTTATCTCAAAGAGGCCTTAGGCACCGTGGCCGCCCCGGCGGAGCGGCCACGGTCAGGCCCGACTACACCTCCTGTTGTAGAAACGCAACTCTGGCGCCGCTGCTGGCCGTAAATTGCGTTCATTTCGCCACAAGGTTATGGTGGCTTGGCCTGCCCCCAGGGAACTTCAGTTCTACTGAAGGGTGCGCGCAATCAGCCACAAGGGGACATCATGCGTGAAACAGCCAACTCGCCAAGGTTCGTATTGACGGCGGCGATCGCCGGAATCCTGTCAATCGCAATTCACCCGACGGCCGCGCGCAGCGCGCCCGGGGCCGACAACACAGCGGCCGCTTCACCGCTTGAGGAAGTCGTCGTCACGGCGACGCGCCGCGAGGAATCACTCAGCAAGGTCGCGGTCAGCGTCACGGCGATCACGCAGGAAGGCCTCGACCTGCGCGGCATCAAGGACATCCAGGACGTCGCGCGCTTCACGCCGGGCATCAAGGTTGACAACACCGGCACCAACAACATTTCAATCCGCGGCATCGCCTCGAGCGGCGGCGCGGGCACAACCGGCATCTACATCGATGACACGCCAATCCAGATGCGCGCGCTGGCCTTCAATCCGGACGAGGCGCTGCCGAAGTCCTTCGACATCGATCGCGTGGAAGTGCTGCGCGGTCCGCAGGGCACGCTGTTCGGTGCCGGCTCGATGGGTGGCACGGTGCGCTATATCACGGCACAGCCAAGCCTCCACAAGACCAGCATCTACAGCCGCAGCGAGGTCTCCATTACCCAGGGCGGCGACCCAAGCTACGAGGCGGGCATTGCGGCCGGCGGCCCGCTGATCGATGGCACCTTCGGCGCACGCATCTCGGCCTGGTACCGCAAGGATGGCGGTTGGATCGACCGCATCAATCCGGACACAGGCGCAACGGAAGACAAGCGCGCCAATCACAATGAGACGACGCTACTGAGACTGGCCGCGATCTGGGCTCCGAATGGCAATTGGACCGTGACGCCGAGTTTCTATTACCAGGAAGAGAAGCGGAACGACGTCGACAACTACTGGACGCTGTACTCGAATCCGTCCAGCCACCACTTCGTGAGCGCCAACCCGACGCAGCGCTATTCGCCCGACAAATTCTACCTGCCCTCGCTCAAGATCGAGGCTGACTTCGACAAGGTGCACGTGATCTCGAACACCTCCTATTACCATCGCGACGACCTGACGGGTTACGACGGCACGCTCTACAACCTGGGCTTCTACCAGAATTTCTTTGCCTTCGCCCTGCCTGTGCTGTTCCTCGACGGGACCGGAATGCACCTGAACGATCCGGCGTATAACCCGCCCGGCGGTCCGGGGGCGATTGGCTATCGCTCACCCGCAACTGTGGACAATAGCCAGCGTAACTTCACCCAGGAAATCCGCCTGCAGTCGGTGGACGACAACGCCAAGCTGACCTGGACGACGGGCCTGTTCTACAGCGTCAACAAGCAGGAATACCTCGAGCAGATTCACGACCCGCAGCTCGGCCAGTTCCTGCAGGCGATATACACCGACACCGGCAATTCGCTCGGGGCCGGCGCTACGCCGAACGACTATATCCTGGATTATTTTGGCATCGGCTACGACCCAGGCTATCCGACCGACTCCTACTTCCTGCATACGCATGCCAAGGACGAGCAGCTCGCCTGGTTCGGTGAGGGCAGCTACAAGCTGACGGACCGCACGAAGCTGACGCTCGGCGCGCGCTATGCGCAGATGAAATTCAACTTCGATTCACTGACGGGCGGGCCTCAGATCTATGACGTGAACGCCTCACGTACCAGTGGGCGGTCGGAGAATTCATTCACGCCAAAGCTCAGCGTGCAGTTCCAGGCCGACCCGAGCGACATGTACTACTTCACCTACGCCAAGGGCTTCCGCCCGGGTGGTGGCAATAACCCGCTGCCGATCGTCGCCTGCGCGACGGATTTCGATGCGCAGCACCTCGACCTGCCCAATGGCGCCCCGCCCACTTTCGACTCGGACACCGTAAACAGCTATGAGGTGGGAGCGAAGAACAACTTCAACAATCGCTTCAAACTTGCCAGCAGCATCTACTACATCAAGTGGCAAAACATTCAGCAGACCGTGGTGCCGCCGGTCTGCCAGATCTCATTCATCGCCAATCTGGGCGAGGCTACGGCGAAGGGTATCGACGTGCAGGCTGACGTAGCGGTGACCGATCATTTCACGATGGAGCTGTCTGGCGGTTATACCGACGCCCGCTATACGCAGGATTCGCGGATCTCCCAAAACCCGCTGGTGAAGCCGATCGTCGCCAGCGGCGACGCCATCTCGGGTCAGGGCGGCCAGCCCAATGCGCCGTTCACCGGGTCGGTTGGTCTTGAGTACAAATTCAGCGCCTTCAGCAGGGATTCCTTCGTACGTCTCGACTACGAGTACAGCGGCGCTCCGAAATGGCTCAGCGCGTCGCAGGACCTCGCCACGGGCCAGGCCAACGCCGCCAACTATGCGCTGCCGGCGACCAACTTTATGACGCTTCGTGGTGGCGCGACGCTGGGCGAGTGGCAGGTGGCGGCGTTCGTCGAGAATCTGACCGATACGCACGTGGTCACAAATTACGATTTCACGATCGTTCCAGGTGACCCGACCTCGCCCGTCGATGCGCAGAACACAGTCCAACGCAACTACACCTACCGGCCGCGTACCTTCGGCCTGAGCTTCACCTACCGCAAATAGCGCGGCAACCCCGGGTCACGCCCTGCGGCGTGGCCCGGGGGCAGACCGGCCCGCAGCCGGCAGTTCGGAGTAGTACTCAATGACGCGCAGTCGTAACGGTCGTCCGTCCGATCGCGAGCTGGGCATGGATCGCGCGATTACCTGGCGCGATTTCGTGCAGGGCGCCGCCGTGGGCGGTGCAGGTTTGCTCGCCGCCGCGTGGTTGCCGGGCTGCGGGCAAAGTGGTCCGCAATTGCCGGCGGCGGCGCAGGACCGTCCGGGCTACTACCCGCCGAGTCTCACCGGCCTGCGCGGCAGCCATCCCGGTTCCTTCGAGAATGCACACGCGTTGCGTGACGGGACGCTTAAGAGCGATCCTGTCGACCTTGGCGAAGAGTTCGACCTCGTCGTAGGAGGCGCCGGCATCAGCGGGCTTGCGGCTGCGCACTTCTATCGCAGCGCGCAGCCCAAGGCGCGCATCCTCGTGCTCGACAACCACGACGACTTCGGCGGGCATGCCAAGCGCAATGAGTTCGAACTCGATGGCCAGTTGCGACTGCTGAACGGCGGCACCTTGATGATCGACAGTCCGCGCCCGTACAGCGCCGCGGCCGACGGCCTGCTCAAGGCGATCGGCATCGATGCCGCGGCGCTCGCGGCGGTGATGCAAGCGCAGGACCCGGATTTTTACCGCCTCGAGGATTCCGGGCGGCGGGCGGTGTTCTTCGATCGCGAGACCTTCGGCGCTGATCACCTGGCGGTCGGCTATCGCCACAAGCCGTGGCGCGAGTTCCTGGCGCAGGCGCCGCTGTCAGCGGCTGCAAAGCGTGACTACGAACGCCTTGCCACGAGCACGCAGGACTACCTGCCGGCCTTGAGCTCACTGCAAAAGAAGCAGCAGCTGATGAAGATGAGCTACCGCGATTACCTGCGCGAGCTCGTGAAGGTTGATCCGCAGGTGCTGGCGGCGTGCCAGGCGCGTACCCAGGGCGAGTGGGGCGTGGGGATCGATGCCGTTGCAGCACTCGATTGCTGGGGCCTCGGCATGGACGGTTTCGCCGGACTCAAGCTGGAGCCGGGCTCGATCCCGGGCATGGGCTTCACGCCGGCAGGTTATGCCGATACCGGCGGTTCGGTGCGGCTCCATTTTCCGGATGGCAACGCGACCATCGCGCGTGGCCTCGTGCGCTGGTTAATTCCGGCAGCCGTTCCAGGCGTGACGATCGAGGAGCTGGTCACGGCACGAGTCGATTACGCGCGCCTCGACCGCGCCGACGAGCCGGTACGCGTACGCTTGAGCAGCACCGCGGTCCGCGTCGTCAACTATGCTGCACCCGAGACTGCGCGCGGCGCGCGCGTCACCTATATCAGGGATGGCCGTGCGTACACGGTACGCGCACGCAACTGCGTACTCGCCTGCTACAACATGATCATCCCGTACCTCGCGCCGGAACTGCCCGAACAGCAGAAGCAGGCGCTGCACGCGCTGGTGAAGACGCCGCTGGTCTACACCAGCGTCGCGATCCGCAATGCGCGCGCCTTCGACAAGCTCGGTGTGTCGTGGATCAGCGCGCCCGGCTGCTATCACACCTCGGCGCGCATCAATGCCAGGGTCGATATCGGTAATTACCGCAGCCCCCGATCGGCGGACGAGCCGACGCTGGTGTGGATGACCAAGACGCCCTGCAAGCCGGGGTTGTCCGAGCATGACCAGAACCGCGCCGGGCGGGCCGAGCTGCTGGCGACGCCCTTCGAAGTCTTCGAGCGCAACATCCGTGACCAACTCGGCCGGATGCTGGCCGGGGGCGGGTTCGATCCGGCCGTCGACATCACGGCGATCACGGTGAACCGCTGGCCGCACGGCTACGCACCAGAGCACAACTCGCTGTGGGAGCCCGAGCTGCCGGAGGCGCAGCAACCACAGGTGCTCGGTCGCGCGCGTTTTGGCCGCATCACAATCGCCAATTCTGATGCTGGCGGTGGCGCCTACACCGACGTAGCGATCGACCAGGCGCGCCGCGCCGTCGACGAATTGCTCGGCAGCACAGCCGGGGTATGACATGCGGCATCGAACACCTGCCGTCCTGCTGCCGAGCGCCGCGCACGCGCCTTCCTACTACGCGGCGACGGTACGTGAAAAGGTCGCAGTTGCACCGTTTGAAGGTACGGGGCGCTGCGATGTCTGCGTAGTAGGCGGCGGCTACGCGGGACTGTCGACGGCGCTGCACCTCGCGCGCCGGGGCGTCGACGTGGTGCTGCTCGAGCAATCACGACTGGGCTGGGGTGCCTCGGGACGCAATGGCGGCCAGCTTCACGTCGGCATGCGGCGCGAGCAGGAATGGCTCGAGGCGCAGGTCGGCCAGGCCGATGCGCGGCGCCTTTGGGACTATGCGCTTGGCGCCCGTGCGCATCTCGACTGGCTGATTGACACCTACCAGATTGACTGCGACCTGCGTCTCGGCCATTTGCATGCCGACCATCGTGCGCGCTACGGCGAAGATACCCGCCGTCACGTGGAGCACATGCGCTCAGCCTACGGCTACGAGCACATCCGCTACGTCGCGCGTGACGAGGTCGCGAGCATGGTCGCGACCCGCGATTATCACAGCGGCAGTTTCGACGCCCGTTCCGGCCACTTGCACGCGCTGAACTTTGCGCTCGGCATCGCGCGGGCCGCGGTCAGCCACGGCGCGCGCCTGCATGAGGGCGTGGAAGTCGCGGGGCTGAATCGCGTCGGCGAGGGCTGGCGCGTGCTCACGAGTCAGAGCGAGCTCAGCGCCAGGTGCGTGGTGCTCGCCTGCAACGGTTACCTGCGCCAGCTTGCGCCCGAGGTCGAGCGGCGGGTGATGCCGATCAACAATTTCATCGCGGTCACTGAGCCACTGGGCGAAGCGGCAGCGCGGCGGCTGATCAGCAACGGCGCGGCAGTTTCGGATTCGCGCTTCGTGGTCAATTACTTCCGGATCACACCCGATCACCGCCTGTTGTTTGGCGGCGGCGAGAACTACAGCTACCGCTTTCCGCGCGACATTGCTGCCTTCGTGCGGCCCCACATCCTCAAGATCTTTCCGCAGCTGGCGGAGGTGCGCTACGAGTACGCCTGGGGCGGCACGCTCGGCATTACGCCGACCCGCATGCCCTGCGTGCGCGAGCTCGAACCGGGGCTCATCAACGCCAGCGGCTTTTCCGGCCTCGGGGTGCTGCTCGCACCCTACACCGGCAAGGCGGTGGCGGATGCGCTCTGCGGGGAGCGCGAAGCCTTAGAACTGCTCGGGCGCGTGCCGGTGCCGCCGTTTCCAGGCGGGCCGCTGCTGCGCTGGCCGACGCTGGTCGCGGCGATGCTTTATTACGCCCTCAGGGATCGCCTCTGAGGGCTGCAACTGTAGTGAGGTAATCATGCATGAACACAAAACAGGTCAAACCGCTCCGCTAAGCGAATGGCAGGCATTCCGGGCCGAACATCCGGACATCCAGTTCATCGACGCGTTCGTCATCGACATCAACGGCAACACCGCCGGCAAGCGTCTGCCGGCCGCCGACGCCGACAAGCTCTACCAGGACGGCGTGATGTTTTCGGCCTGTGCGCCCGTGGCCGATTGCCGCGGCATGGGTCACAACGCTGGCGGGCTCGGCAAATCGGACGGTGATCCCGACGGCATCGCCAAGCCCATCAGGGGATACCTGCAGCGCGTGCCGTGGGCCAAGATTCCCACGGCGCAGGCGGTCTGCCACATGGTGACCATGGCTGAATCGGCCAACCTGTGGTTCGACCCGCGCATGCTCCTTGCGGACGTGGTCGAGCGCTGCCGCGCCGCGGGAATTCATCCGGTCGTGGCCTGCGAACTCGAGTTCTACCTGATCGACCCGCGCCGCGCCGCCGATGGGCGCATCAGCGTCGGCTCACTCCCGGGGCGCAGCGCGCCGCGCCGCGCCGGGAATCTCTCGCTCGAAGTAGTCGAGGACCAGGGCGAGTTCCTCAATCGCGTCGACGCCGCGGCGCTCGCGCAGCAGCTGCCGGTGTGCGGCTCGGTGGCGGAGTACGGCATCGGCCAGTTCGAAGTCAACCTGCGCCACGTCGCCGACCCGTTGCAGGCGGCTGACCAGGCCGTGCTGCTCAAGCGCCTGGTCAAGGGCGTGGCGCGTTCGCTCGGCATGGATGCGACCTTCATGGCGAAACCCTTCGCGTCGCAGCCGGGCAGCGGATTGCACGTGCACGTGAGCATCGTCGACGAAAAGGGCCGCAACCGCTTTGGCGCGGCGGGCGGCGATGCCTTGCTGCGGCAAGGGGTCGCGGGCATGCAATCGCTCATGTACGACTCGATGGCGCTGTACGCGCCGAACTTCAACGCCCAGCGCCGGTACCTTGGCAAGTTCGTGCCGACCACGCGCGACTGGGGGCACAACAACCGCAGCGTCGCGTTTCGCATTCCACCAGGCGATGGCGAGGCGCGCCGCATCGAGCACCGGGTTGCCGGCGCCGACGCCAGTCCGCACCTGACGGTGGCCGCGATCCTCGCCTCGCTCCTGCACGGCATTACCCATGGCCTCGAGCCCGGTGCGGCGGTGGACGGGCGCGCCGCAGACGGAGGCGATGACGATTTCCCGGGTGACCTGATGGTGGCGCTGGACCGCCTCGAGAAGTCGGAGTTGCTGGCGAAATACCTGCCGGTGCGGTTCCTGCGGCTCTATGGCCAGGTCAAGCGCGGGGAATACGGCGACCTGATCGAAGAGGTGTTCAGCCGGGAGCACGACTTCTATGCCTGAGCCGCGCGTATGCCTGAGCCACGCGCTCCTGGCAAGCGGAATCGGTTCGCCGCCGCTTGAATTGTTGCAACGCGGGAGTCATAAAAGTCGGTGTAGAAACAAAGGATTAGCCGTGATTGATGCTACGCAATAATCGGTGATATCTGTGCTTCTTCCAAGGACTTGCAGCGTGGCCCTATGCTCTAATGGCTGCGTTCTCGTTCCCTGTCGGCGACTTCCTACCTGCCTGGACGGCTAGGGCGCCGGAGTCCGTTTCATGTCTGCCAGACGCCCTTTGATCGGTATACCTGCGGACCGGCGCATGCTGGGACCGCAGCCATACCATCTGGCCGGCGAGAAATATGTCACGGCTGCGCTCGATGCCGCCGGCGCCATCCCGGTGATCGTGCCGGCGCTGGGGCGCGAGCTGCAGGACGCGAGCCTGCTCGAATCGCTCCATGGCCTGCTGTTCACGGGCAGTCCGTCGAACGTCGAACCGCACCGCTATAGCGGCGAGCCAAGCGAAGCGGGCACGCTGCATGACCCGCACCGCGACGAGACCACGCTGCCGCTGATTCCGCGCGCCGTGGCCGCGGGCGTGCCGGTGCTCGGAATCTGCCGCGGCTTCCAGGAGATGAACGTCGCCTTCGGCGGCACGCTGTGGCAGAAGCTCCACGAAGTACCTGGCCACATCGATCATCGCGAAGACAAGGAACAGCCGCTCGAGCGGCAATACGGCGCGGCCCACGAAGTCGTGCTCGAGCCGGGCGGGCTGCTGCAGCGCCTGGCCGGCGGCGCCGCGCGCGTGACCGTCAATTCGCTGCACGGCCAGGGCGTGCGCGAGCTGGGGCCCGGCCTTACTGTGGAAGCACGCGCGCCTGACGGCGTGATCGAGGCCTTTCGCGTTACGGGCGCGCGCAGTTTTGCGCTCGCCGTGCAATGGCACCCCGAATGGCGGGTGCAGGACAACAAGTTCTCGCTGGCGCTGTTTGCCGAGTTCGGCGCGGCCTGCCGGGAACACATGCTAGCAAGGTGATTTATGGCCAATGAAATACAACAATTCTTTCGCGACCACGGCATTTCCGAAGTCGAGGCCATCATTCCGGACATGGCGGGCATCGCCCGCGGCAAGCTGATGCCGGCGGAGAAATTTGCCGAGGACGCCGGCATGCGGTTGCCCGAAAGCATTTTCCTGCAGACGGTCACGGGCGATTATCCGAGCGATACGAGCTCGGCCATGAGTCCAGCCGAAATCGACATCGTGCTCAAGGCTGACCCGAAGACGGTGCGCGTGGTGCCGTGGGCGGCCGAGCCCACCGCGCAGGTCATCCACGACTGCTTCTATTCCGACGGACGGCGCGTGACGATGGCGCCGCGCCAGCTGCTGCAGCACGTGCTGCACTTGTACGCAGAGCGCGGCTGGGAGCCGGTGATTGCACCGGAGCTCGAGTTCTACCTGGTCGAACCCAACATCGACGCCGACTACCAGCTCAAGCCCCCGATCGGCCGTTCCGGTCGCGCGGAACCTGGCCGGCAGTCCTACAGCATCGCGGCGGTCAACGAGTTCGATCCGCTGTTCGACGACATGTACGCCTTCTGCGAGGCGCAGGACATCGAGATCGACACGCTCATCCACGAGGATGGGCCGGCGCAGATGGAGATCAACCTACTGCATGGCGATCCGCTGGCGCTCGCCGACCAGGCCTTTCTCTTTAAGCGCACTGCGCGCGAAGCGGCGCTGCGCCACAAGATGTACGCGACGTTCATGGCCAAGCCGCACGCCAAGGAGCCGGGCAGCGCCATGCACATCCACCAGAGCGTGGTCGACACCAAGACGAAGGAGAATATTTTCAGCAATGCGGACGGCACGCCTTCAGCGCTGTTCTTCTCGCACATCGCCGGGCTCCAGCGCTACCTGCCTGCGGCGATGAGCCTGTTTGCGCCCAACGTGAACTCCTACCGTCGCATCGCGCGCTCCTCGCTGGCGCCCATCAACGTGCAATGGGGCTACGACAACCGCACCGCGGGCCTGCGCGTGCCGGTGTCCGATCCGGAGGCGCGGCGCGTGGAGAACCGCCTGGGCGGCGCCGATGCGAACCCGTACATCGCCATCGCCGGTTCGCTCGCGTGCGGCTACCTCGGCATGGTGCAGAATCTGCAGCCGAGCGAACCGATCACGGGCAGCGCCCACGACCTGCCCTGGGACCTGCCGCGCTCGCTCGACGATGCGCTGCGGCGCCTCAAGGACAGCCAGCCGCTGGTGAACCTGCTGGGCCTGCCATTCGTGGCGGCTTATTCCATCGTCAAGCAGGCCGAGTACGAGGTGTTCCTGCAGGTGATCAGTTCCTGGGAACGCGAGCACCTGCTGCTCAACGTCTAGCGGTCGGGGCGCAGTGGCTGCGGCGGGGGAGTGCGTTAATATGAATGCCGAAGTGTCGCCAGGGAAGACCTCATGATTGCTGTTCGCGGCCGCCATGTGATCGTGGCGCTGGCCGGCGTGCTGCTGGCCGCCTGCGGCGGCGCCAAGCAGGGCTCAGCGCCGGCAGGCAACTCCCTTGGCAAGGCGACGCACGCCGCCGTACCCGGACTCACCGACGCCGAGCAGGTGCTCAACGTCTACAACTGGTCCGACTACATCTCGCCCGACGTGGTGCCGGCCTTCGAGAAGGAATACGGCATTAAGGTCAACTACGACGTCTTCGATTCCAACGCCGTGCTGCAGACCAAGCTGCTGGCTGGCCAGACCGGCTACGACGTCGTCGTGCCCTCGGCCAATTTCATGGCGCTGCAGATCAAGGCCGGGGTGTTCCAGAAACTCGACAAATCGCGCATTCCCAATCTCAAGAATGTCGACCCGGACATTGCGCGGCGTTTCGAGCCGCTCGACCCCGGCATGCAGTACGCCGTGAATTACTTCTGGGGCACCTCAGGCGTGGGCTACAACGTCGACAAGATCCGAGCCGCGTTGCCGGACGCGCCAGTCGACAGCTTCCGCATGTTCTACGATCCCGCCGTCATCAAGCACTTCAAGAGCTGCGGCGTGAGCGTGCTGGACGAGCCAGAGGAAATCATCAACACGGTGTTCGTGTACCTGGGGCTCCCGGCCAACAGCGAGAAGCCGGAAGACCTCGCGGCGGCGGAGAAGGTATTGATGGCGATGCGCCCATACGTGCGCTACGTCAATTCCTCCAAGTACATTGAAGACCTCGCCAACGGCGAGATCTGCCTGGCGCTGGGCTGGAGCGGTGATGTCGGCCAGGCGGGCCTGCGCGCCCGCGAAGCGAAGAACGGCAACAACGTCAAGTACCTCATTCCGAAGGAAGGAGCGGTCATGTTCTTTGATATGCTGGCGGTTCCCGCCGACGCCGTGCACCCGAACAACGCGCACCTGTTCATCAACTACCTGATGAAGGCGGACGTGTCGGCAAAGAATTCCAGCGCCGTGCACTTTGCCTCGAGCAATGCCGCGGCCTATCCGCTTATCGATCCTGTGGTGCTCAACGACCGCGGCATTTTCCCGGGGCCGGAAGCCAAGGAGCACCTGGTGGCGAACCTGCCCCGCTCGCAGCCGTACATGCGGCTGCTGACCCGCATGTGGACCCGTTTCAAATCCGGTCGCTGAGAAGAGTATGGCTGAGACACGCACCAAGACGCCCGAGCCGTGGCTTGATCCGCACGCGCAGGCCTACATCCGCGTCGAGAACGTCACCAAGCGCTTCGGCACCTTTGTCGCCGTCAACAACGTCACGCTGAAGGTCTTCAAGGGCGAGATCTTCTGCCTGCTGGGGGGGTCGGGCTGCGGCAAGACGACCCTGCTGCGCATGCTGGCGGGTTTCGAGCAGCCGAGTTCCGGTGCGGTGTACATCGATGGCCAGGACATGGCCGGCATCCCGCCCTACGAGCGCCCGGTCAACATGATGTTCCAGTCCTACGCGCTGTTTCCGCACATGAGCGTGGCTGGCAACGTGGCCTTCGGCCTCGAGCAGGAGAAGATCAAGCGCGAAGAGATCAATCGGCGCGTCGCGGAAATACTCGACATCGTCAAGCTGGGTGAATACGCCAAGCGCAAGCCGCATCAGCTATCGGGCGGCCAGCGTCAGCGCGTGGCACTGGCGCGCGCGCTGGTCAAGCGCCCAAAGCTGCTGCTGCTCGATGAGCCGCTCGGCGCTCTGGACCGCAAGCTCCGCGAGCACACGCAATTCGAACTGCTCAGCATCCAGGAGAAGCTCGGCGTCACCTTCGTGGTCGTCACGCATGATCAGGAAGAGGCCATGACACTGTCCTCGCGCGTCGGCGTGATGAACCGCGGCGAGATCGTGCAGGTGGGCACGCCGCGGCAGATCTACGAGTTTCCCGCCTCGCGCTTCGTGGCTGATTTCATCGGCTCGGTGAACCTGTTCGAGGGACAGCTCACCGAGGATGAACAGGACCACGTGCGTGTGAAGTGCGAGGAGCTCAATGCCCCGGTTTATGTCGATCACGGCATGAGCGCGCCGCCGCTCGCCCTGTGCTGGGTGGCGGTGCGGCCGGAGAAGATCGTGCTTGAGCGCGAGCGCCCGGCGAGCTCCGACAACTGGGCACACGGCACGATCCACGACATCGCCTACTTGGGGGACATGACCGTGTTCCTGGTGAAGCTCGATTCTGGGCGCCAGGTGCGCGTCACGCAGGCCAACCGCACCCGCAAACCCGAGGAACAGTTTGTCTGGGACGAAGCGGTCTATCTGTCCTGGGACGCCTCGAGTCCCGTGGTCGGAATGGGCTGACGATGAGCGGGTCCAACGGCCGCCGCTGGCGCTCGGCCTCCAAGGGCTCGGGCAAGCGCGCGCCCGGCTCGCTCCTGACGCGGCCCTGGGAGCCACTCTGGCAGCTGTTCCACCGCTTGCGGCCCGCGCGCTGGTCGGCCTACGTGCGCGATCACTGGATCGGCAAGCCGCTGGTGACGGCCGTGCCCATGGCCTGGCTGGTACTGTTTTTCATGGTGCCGTTCATCATCGTGTTCGGCATCTCGTTCTCGCAGTCGGTGCTGGCCATTCCGCCCTACGAGGAGTTGTGGGGCTGGACGGACGACAAGGTGCTGCAGCTGCGATTGCACCTCGCCAACTACAACTACCTGTTCACGGACACGCTGTACGTCAGTTCCTACCTTTACTCGGTCAAGGTTGCGGCGGTGTCGACCTTTTTCTGCCTGCTGCTGGGTTACCCCATGGCTTATGGCATCGCGCGCGCCAGCACCACCCGGCGCAACATCTACCTGATGCTGATCATTTTGCCGTTCTGGACTTCGTTCCTGCTGCGCGTCTATGCCTGGATCGGCCTGCTCAAGAGCAATGGCGTCATCAACAACATCCTGGTGTGGCTGGGCGTGATCCACGAACCGATCACGATGATGCAGACCGATTTCGCGGTGTACATCGGTATCGTGTATTCCTACCTGCCGTTCATGATTCTGCCGCTGTATTCCAATCTCGAGAAACACGACCGCACGCTGCTCGAGGCCGCGGCCGACCTGGGTTCGCGTCCCTGGAAGGCCTTTATGCGCATCACGCTGCCGCTGTCCATGCCGGGAATTGTGGCTGGATCGCTGCTGGTATTCATTCCGGCGGTGGGCGAGTACGTCATTCCCTCGCTCCTGGGCCGCACCGACCAGTTGATGATCGGTCGCGTGCTGTCGGATGAGTTCTTTGAGAATCGCGATTGGCCGGTGGCGAGCGCCGTGGCGATTGCCATGCTGATCCTGCTGGTGGTGCCGATCATGATCTTCCAGCGCTACCAGAACCGTGAGCTCGCCCACAAATGATCGGCGGGCGCAAATTCTTCGTGCCGACGATGCTGGCCTTCGGCTTCGCGTTCCTGTACGTCCCGATCCTGTCGATGATGTTCTACTCGTTCAATTATTCAAAGCTGGTGACGGTGTGGGACCACGCCAACTCGCCGACGCTCAAGTGGTACGGCCTGCTGTTCCACAACGGCCGGATCATGGGTGCCGCGTGGCTGTCGATCAAGATCGCGACCATGAATGCCTGCATCTCGGTGGTGCTCGGCACGCTCGCGGGCCTGGTGCTGGCGCGCTTTGGGCGCTTTCGCGGGCGGACGATCCTGGCCGCCATGACCACTGCGCCGCTGGTCATGCCCGAGGTGATCACGGGACTGGCGATGCTGCTGCTGTTCGTTTCCATGGAACAGCTCATCGGCTGGCCGGCGGGGCGCGGCGTGACCACGATCACCATCGCGCATGTCACCTTTTCCATGGCCTACGTCACCGTAATCATCCAGTCGCGGCTCGCCAATTTTGATGATTCGCTGGAGGAAGCCGCAATGGACCTGGGTGCGCGCCCGGCCAAGGTGTTCTGGCGCATCACGCTGCCGCTGATCATGCCGGCCATCGTCTCTGGCTGGCTGCTCGCCTTTACGCTGTCGTGGGACGACGTGGTGATCTCGCAGTTCGTGGCCGGGCCGAGTTCGACCACGCTGCCGATGGTGATCTTCTCCAAGGTGCGCCTGGGCGTGAGCCCGGACGTCAATGCGCTGGCGACCATCATGGTGCTGATCGTGGCGACCGGGGTGGTGCTGTCGGCCATCGTGATGCAGCGCCAGGAGAAGCGCCGCGCACGCGAGATGCAGCTCGCCGCCAGTGACTGAGTCGCACGCCCGTCCGGGCAAGCTTCCCGACGTAGGCACCACCGTGTTCACGGTGATGTCGCGGCGCGCCGCCGAGAGTGGCGCCGTCAATCTCGGCCAGGGCTTCCCCGACTACCCGATTGATGGCCGCCTGACCGAGCTGGTGCAGCAGGCGATGGCCGCGGGCCACAACCAGTACGCGCCGATGCCCGGTGTGCCCGCATTGCTCGAGCAGATCGCCGCGAAAATCCGGCGCCTTCATGGCATAGAGGTGGACGCGGGCAGCGAGATCACCGTAACGCTGGGCGCAACTGAGGCGATCTTTTCCGCGATCCAGGCGCTGGCCGGCGCCGGCGATGAAGTACTGGTATTCGATCCGGCCTACGATTCCTACGACCCGGCGGTGCGCCTGGCGGGGGCGCGCTGCGTGCATGTGCCGATGGCGCCGCCGCGCTTTCGCCCCGACTGGGAGCGCGTGCGCACCGCGCTGAACGAGCGCACGCGCCTGGTCATCATCAATTCGCCGCAGAACCCGGCCTGCAGCTGCCTCGATGGCGAGGATCTAAACGAACTGGCTGCGCTCCTGCGCGGGCGCAATTGCCTGGTGCTCTCCGACGAGGTCTACGAGCACATGGTCTACGACGGTGCGCGGCATGAGAGCGTGCTCGCACATGCCGAACTGCGCGAGCGCAGTGTTGCGGTCTATTCCTTTGGCAAGACATTGCATGCCACGGGCCTGCGTATCGGCTACGCCGTGGCGCCGCCGGCGCTGACCGGGGAGCTCCGCAAGGTGCACCAGTACAACACCTTTACGATCGCGACCTGCCTGCAGCACGCGATTGCCGGCTACCTGCGCGAGCGGCCGGACACCGGCGCGGACCTGGCGGATTTCTTCCAGGCCAAGCGCGATCGCTTCGCTGCGCTGCTGGAAGGGACCGGACTGCGCTTGCCGCGCTCGAGCGGATCCTATTTTCAGCTGGCCGACTATGCTGACCTGGATACCCGCAGTGACGTCGAACTTTCAGCCGCGCTGATCGACGAGGCCGGCGTGGCGACCATTCCGTTGTCGGTGTTCTACCGCGAGCCGCCGCCCATGAAGCTGCTGCGGCTGTGCTTCGCCAAGCGCGACGAGACATTGGCTGAGGGCGCGCTGCGGCTGCGCCAGTGGGCGCAGGCTCGCGGTACAATGCGCTGATGGACAAGTTCACGCGCCTCAACCATCCGCCCGAGACTGAGTTGCCGCCCGGCAATCGACCGGTCGTCACGCCGATCTACCAGAGCGTCAAGTTCGAGTTTGACACGGTCGAGGAGACCGTGCGCAACTGGCGGGGAGACGCGCCCGGCTATAACTACCAGCGCTCCTCGAACCCAAATGCGCGCCAGCTCGAGCTCACGCTGGCGCAATTGCAGGGGCGGGATGATTGCCTGGTGACCGCCTCCGGCGTCGGGGTGCTCTCCAGCACGCTGCTGTCGCTGGTGAAGCAGGGCGATCACGTGCTGTGCTTCGTCGAACTGTACACGCCGACGCGCATGTTGATCCGGCGGCTGCTGGGCAAGTTCGGCGTCACGCACACGTTGCTTTCCGTCACCGACCTCGCCGGGATCGAGCGCGTGTTGGCGGGCACGCCGACCCGGCTGGTGATGTTCGAGAGCCCCACCAATCCCATGTTGCGTATCGCCGATATCGCCGCAATCACGCGCCTGGCGCGCGCGCATGGCGCGCTGACGGTCATGGACAACACCTTGGCTGGGCCGCACCAGCACGGCCAGTATGACGTCGACCTGTACCTGCACAGCCTCACCAAGTTCGCGGCGGGGCACGGCGATGTCATGGGCGGCGCGGTGATCGGCGGCGCGGAACTCATCGCGAAAATGCGTCCGGACTTCAACGCGCTGGGCAATGCGCTCGATCCGCACGCCGCGTTCCTGGTGCAGCGTGGCCTGAAGACTTATCTATTGCGCTATCGCGAAGAAAGCGCGAACGCGCAACGCGTGGCCGGGTTCCTGGCGACGCATCCGGCGGTCGCGGCCGTGCATTACCCGGGATTGCCCTCGCACCCGGGGCATGCGCTGGCGCGCGCGCAGATGAGCGATTTCGGCGCGGTGCTCAGCTTCGACCTGCGCGGCGGTGCCGAGGCCGCGGCACGCGTTGCCGAATCACTCGAACTTTTCGCCATGGCGGCGAGCCTGGGCGCCACGGATTCGCTGGTGCTGCCCTCGCAGCTGCTGGGCGCGCGCGACCTTGACGCAGGACAGCGCCGCCTCGCAGGAATTGGTGCGGGCACCGCGCGACTGTCGGTGGGCCTCGAGAGCATCGACGATCTGCTCGCCGACCTGGCGCAGGCCCTGCAACGGGCCTGAACCAGGGGTGGCGGGTGGCCGCCCGCTGCCTCAATCCGGTTGCGTTAGCCCTAAGCGCGCGAGCAGGCCTGCGGCCGCGCCGCCGATCAGTGGCGCCACGATGAACAGCCACAGCTGCGACAGCGCCTGGCCGCCGACGACCAGCGCCGGGCCGAGCGAGCGCGCCGGGTTGACTGAAGTGCCCGTGATGCGGATGCCGACCAGGTGGATGACCGTCAGCGTGAGGCCGATCGCGAGCCCAGCCATCGCCGGATGCGAGCCCTTGCCGGTCGCGCCCAGTATCACCAGCACGAAGATGAAGGTCGCGACCACTTCGAACAGGAAGGCTGCGCCTTCGCCATAACCACCACCGTAGCCCGCGCCCCAGCCGTTGTGCGCGAGTCCGCTGGTGGCAACGTCGTAGCCGGCAATTGCGCCGCTCGCGATATGCGCGAGCACGTAGGCCGCAACAATGGCTCCGAGGCACTGCGCCACCACGTAGCCCGCAAACTGCGTAGCGCTCATGCGCCCGGCGACCAGCACGCCCAGGCTCACCGCCGGATTGATATGACAGCCGGAAATTGCGCCGATTCCGTAGGCTGCCGCGATCAGCGCCAGCCCGAAGGCGAGGGCAATGCCCAGTACTCCGACCTGCGAACCCGCGATGACGGCGGTTCCACACGCAAACAGTACAAGAATGAATGTGCCGATGAACTCGGCTATGAAGGTCTTCATGAACGCCCTCTCATTATTAGTGTTGTTACTGAATGATCCAGCGTCGCAGGCTCAGCAGCGCGCCCAGTCCTACTATGATGAGCAACGCCCCCGAGGCCCAGTTTACGCGCTGCAGCCAGCGCGGATCAAAGCGATCGCGCATCCGCGCGGCAAAGCTGCTCAGCAGCAGCCACCAGATGCCCGATCCCACGAACACGCCGGCCACGATCACGGTGGCCGCGAGATAGTCGCGTGCGACGGCCAGGCCGAGGCCGGCAAATGCGCCCAGGAACGCCAGGATGGTCAGCGGGTTGGTGAGCGTGATGACCAGTGCGCCCAGATACGCGCCGTGTGCCCAGGAGTCGGGCCGGCGCGCCGCGGACAGGTCCGGATGCGTGCGCATGATGCGCGCGCCCAGCCAGCACAGGAACAAGCCGCCCACCAGCGTCAGCCAGGTGCGCTCGCCGACCATGAACGAGGTGACCCGGGTCAGGCCGAAAGCTGCGACGGCACCGTAGCAGGCGTCAGCCGTGGCGGCGCCCATGCCGGTCGCGAGTCCGGCCAGCCGCCCGGAACTGAGCGAGCGCCGGATGCACAGCAGGCCGATCGGACCGACCGGCGCGGCAATGGAAAAGCCGAGCACCAGGCCCTTGGCGAGGAATGCCAGCATGACCAGCTCTCTCGTCATGCGCGCTGCAGTCGTGTGGAAGCGATAGCCCGGACTACAGGTTCGCGATCAGCGCGTCGCCGAATTCGCTGCACTTCACCTGCTTCGAACCGGGCATCATGCGCGCGAAATCATAGGTGACGGTCTTCTGCCCGATGGTCTTGTCCATCGCATTGATGATGGCGTCGGCCGCTTCGGTCCAGCCCAGGTAGCGCAGCATCATCTCTCCCGACAGAATCACCGAACCCGGATTCACCTGGTCGAGATCGGCGTACTTTGGCGCCGTGCCGTGCGTGGCCTCGAACACGGCGTGTCCCGTGAGGTAGTTGATGTTGGCCCCGGGTGCGATGCCAATGCCGCCCACCTGCGCGGCCAGCGCGTCGGAGAGATAGTCGCCGTTGAGATTGAGCGTGGCCACCACGTCGAATTCTTCGGCACGCGTCAACACCTGCTGCAGCGTGATATCGGCGATCGCGTCCTTGATGAGGATCTTGCCGGACTTGAGCGCGGCAGCCTGCTCGGCGTTCGCGGCCGCCTCGCCGTGCGCCGCCTTGGTGCGCTCCCACTGCAGCCAGGTGTAAACCTGGCCGCCGAATTCGCGCTCTGCCAGTGCGTAGGCCCAGCTGCGGAACGATCCTTCCGTAAACTTGAGGATATTGCCCTTGTGGACGATGGTCACGCTGCGCCGCTGATTGGCGATCGCGTATTCCACCGCGGACCGGAACAGCCGCTCAGTGCCTTCGCGTGACACGTTCTTGATGCCGATGCCGGAACTGGACGGAAAGCGGATCTTGCCGTAGTGCTTCGGAAAATTGTCCTTGAGAAAGGCCAGGAACTTGCGGTTGTCGTCAGTGCCTTCCTCGAACTCGATGCCCGAATACAGGTCTTCGGTGTTCTCGCGGAAGATCACCATGTCGACTTTTTCCGGCGCCTTGACCGGCGAGGGCACGCCCTTGAACCAGCGCACCGGGCGCAGGCACACGTACAGGTCGAGCATCTGGCGCAGCGCCACGTTCAGCGAGCGGATGCCGCCACCAACCGGCGTGGTCAGCGGTCCCTTGATCGACACCAGGTACTCGCGGCAGGCGGCGACGGTCTCGTCGGGCAGCCAGCTATTGAAGGCCTGGTGGCTCTTCTCGCCCGCGTAGACCTCCATCCATTCGAGTTTGCGCTTACCGCCGTAGGCCTTGGCTACCGCGGCGTCGAACACCCGCACGCTGGCGCGCCAGATATCGCGGCCGGTACCGTCGCCCTCGATGAAGGGGATGATGGGCCGGTCGGGCACGGCGAGCCGCGTGCCGCTGAGGCTGATCTTTTGGCCGCCAGGTGGCGGCGTAGGCTTGGCAGTGGAGGGCATGGTCATGGGTGTGCGTGCTTCCCGCGGTAGGCAGTTGGACGAGGCGGAAATGCTAACACATGCATGGCCGCCGCCGGCGTCGGCCGGGCGCTGGCGTAGCGGTTGCGAACTGCGGCACACTCGCGCTCATGAAACCATCGAACCGGGTGCGCACCGACCTGCCGCGCAAGCTCCGCGTGCGCGGCGGCAAGCGCGTCGTCCTGCATAACTCCGCAGCGCGACATACGCACGGCTGGGACGAGACCCGGGCGCGCGCGGCGACCGCGTTGCTGGCCGCGGAACTCGGCGAGCTCCAGTACCGCCTGTATGCCGAGGGACGGAGCGGTGTGCTGGTGGTGCTGCAGGCCATCGATGGCGGCGGCAAGGACAGCACGATCCGCCACGTATTTTCGGCCTTCAATCCGCAGGGCTGCACGGTGCGCGCCTTCAAGGCGCCGAGCGCCGAGGAACAGCGCCATGACTACCTGTGGCGCGTGCACCAGCATGCTCCGCCGCGCGGCGAGATCACGGTATTCAACCGCTCGCATTACGAGGAAGTGCTCATCGCGCGCGTCGACAGCCTGGTGCCACGGCGGGTCTGGCAGGCGCGCTACCGCCACATCAACGAGTTCGAACGCATGCTGGTCCAGAGCGATATCCAGGTCGTCAAGATCTTCCTGCACATCAGCCGCGCCGAGCAGCGGCGCCGCTTCGAGGAGCGCATCCACGACCCGCGCAAGCAGTGGAAGTTCGACCCGCAGGATCTGCGCAAGCGCGCGCAGTGGCCGGCCTACAGCAGAGCCTTTGGCGACATGCTGGGACGCTGCAACACGCCATGGGCGCCCTGGTACGTGGTGCCGGCCGACTCCAAGTGGCTGCGAGATCTGGCCGTCGCGCAGATCATGGCGGCAACGCTGCGTGCGCTGGCGCCGAGTTTCCCGCCGCCTCGCTTCGATCCGCGGCGCATGCGCGTAAGCTAGGCCCGCGAAGGGAGGATGAGCTCGGCACGCATGGTAGTATGCGAAGCCTATGCGCTTGACGGCACTCTTCCTCGGCGGACTGTTGCTGGCGGGTGCTGCCTATGCCGGCGCACCGCCGGCCGCCGAAGCGGCGGCTAACGACACGCCGGCCGCCGATAGCCAGTTCGCCCATCACCAGAATCGACGTCCGCGGATAGGTCTCGTCCTCTCCGGCGGCGGCGCGCGCGGCATGGCGCACGCGGGCGTGCTCGAGGTACTCGACGAACTGCATCTGCACGTGGACGCGATCGCAGGCACCAGCATGGGCGCCGTGATCGGGGGTCTCTACGCCAGCGGCATGTCAGGCCGCGATATCGAACGCCTGCTGGCCTCGGTCGATTGGCAGGACGCGTTCCGTGACCGGCCGCCGCGCGCCGAGCTGGGTTTCCGGCGCAAGCAGGAGGAACACGATTTCCTCGTCAATTTTCCGCTCGGCGTTCAGGGACGAAAGCTGCAGATTCCAGCCGGCCTGGTGCAAGGCGAGAAGCTGACCGAACTGATCCGCCGCGCTACGCTCCCGGTGGCGACCGTCACGAATTTCGACCAGCTGCCGATCCCATTCCGCGCCGTGGCCACAGACCTCGAGACCGGCGCGAACGTCGTCATGGACTCGGGCGATCTCACCACGGCGCTGCGCGCCAGCATGTCGGCCCCGGGCTTATTCGCGCCAGTAGAGCGCGACGGGCGCTTGCTGGTCGATGGCGGGTTGACCGAGAATCTGCCCATCGATGTGGCGCGATCCCTGGGCGTGGACGTGCTGATCGTGGTCGATGCCGGCTTCCCGCTGCAGACGCGCGATCACCTCAACTCACTGACCAGTGTTTCCAACCAGGCGCTCGCCATCCTCGTGCGGCGCGACGTCGAGCGCCAGCTCGGCACGCTGGCCCCAAGCGACGTGCTGGTGGAACCGGCGCTGGGTCAGCGGACATCCTATGATTTTAACGGCGTGGCCGCCGCGGTCGCGGCGGGCGTCACCGCGGCACGCGAGCTACAGCCACGCCTCGCCACGCTCGCAGCGGCCGCGCAGGCGCCGCAGGAACATGCTGCCTCCGGCGGGAATACGCCCGCTGCGGCGCCGGTCGCTGCCCCGCTGCCCACGGTGCAGTTCATTTCTGTTGACCCTGATTCGCACCGCTACGAGCGGCTGCTGAACGCGGCATTCGCCGACCAGCTGGCCAAGCCCGTCGATCCCGATGAGATTGCCCGGCGCATCAAGGCACTCTATGGCCAGGGCAACCTCGAGCTGCTCGATTACCGCGTGACACGCACGCCGCAGGGCGCCACCGGGCTGGTCTTCACCGCGCGCCGCAATTCCTGGGGACCGAACTACCTGCGCCTCGGCCTCTCGCTCGAAGATGACTTTGCCGGCGACAGCACCTTCAACGCGGCTGGACGCATCTCCTTCACCGAGCTCAACCCGCTCGGCGCCGAGGCCGTGCTCGACCTGCAGGTGGGCGCCTCGCCGCGCGTGGCTGCGGAGTTCTACCAGCCGCTGTCGCCACTGCAGCGCTATTTCATCGCGCCGCACCTGCAGGCCGAGGCGCACAACGTGCCGCAGTTGCTGGGCGGGCAGACGATCGGCGAATTCCGCGTGCGCAGCTTCGAGTACGGGCTGGACGTGGGCCGCGAATTCGGCAACTGGGGTGAGCTGCGCGGTGGAGTGCTCGACACGCGCGGCACCACCGCGGTGCGGCTTGGGGATTTCGCCGTTCCGGAAGTGAGTTTTCATACGCACGCGGGCTTCGTGCGTTTCAACTACGACCGCCTCGACAGCACCACCTTCCCGCGCAGCGGCGAGGCGCTGACGCTGGCACTGCGCGCGGAAGACTCGGGACGTGGCGCCGCCGGCTCCGACCTGTTCACCTTTGACTGGCGCGCGGCCTGGTCGCGCGGCAAGAACACGGCGGTGGCCTGGCTGTCAGGCGGCAGCACGGTCGGCGGGAGCGACACTAACGTGCGCGCCTATTTCCCGCTGGGTGGGTTCCTGAACCTCTCCGGTACTACGGCGCAGTCGCTCGCCGGACCTCACTATGCCATCGCGCGGCTGCTGTATCTGCGCAGCGTTGGTCACGGCGGCGAGGGGGTGCTGAACGTCCCGGCCTACGCCGGGATTTCATACGAACTGGGTAACGTCTGGACCAGCCGCAGCGAAATAAGTGTTGGAACAGCCCGAAATGATGTTTCGCTGTTCTTCGGCGCCGATACGTATATCGGCCCGGCGTACCTGGCAGTGGGTTACGACGAAGGCGGCACGACCGCCTTTTACCTGTTCCTGGGGCGCAGTTTCTAGGTGAACTGGCGCCAGGGCCTTTAGAGGCCGCGGCTGGCGGCGAGGTTCTCGACCTTGGTGAATACGAGTGCGGGACGGTCGCCGGGCCTTGAATATTCGTGCTTGCGGCTCATTTCTGAGATGGCGGCGTCCCGTTCGGCAGCGCTGGTGTACCAATGCGTGCGCTGCCAGTCGGCGCCGCACAGCCGGGCAAAGGGGTCGAGCGCGCGCAGGCTTACCCGCAGCCCGTAGGGGCGCGGTTCAATGGTTGGGGCGCGATTGAGGTTGTGTGGATTGGAGATGCCCATGACCGAGGTTGTCCCAGATTTTTGCAGACGGTTATTCTAGCGACAAACAGGCGGAGGAAGACGTGAAAGACTCAATCAGCGCCACGAACCATTTCGTGAACGGGCGCACCATCCGCGCCCCATTCCCGGCCGGCCTCGAACAGGCGATGTTCGCGATGGGCTGCTTCTGGGGCGTCGAACGATTGTTCTGGCAACTCCCCGGCGTCTACACCACAGCGGTGGGTTATGCCGGTGGCGCGACTGCGGATCCCGACTACCGGCTGGTGTGCACGGGTCGCACGGGTCACGCCGAAGTGGCGTTTGTGGTGTACGACCCAAACCAGACCTCCTATGAACAACTGTTGCGCGTGTTCTGGGAAACGCACGACCCCACGCAGGGCATGCGCCAGGGCAACGATGTCGGCACGCAGTACCGCTCGGCCATCTATTGCTTCAATGCCGCGCAACGGGCCGCCGCGGAGGAGAGCCGTCGCCATTATGCCGCCGCTCTGGAGGCGGCTGGCCGCGGCCGCATCACCACTGAGATCGCGGATGCGCCGACGTTCTACTACGCCGAGGATTACCACCAGCAGTACCTCGCGAAGAATCCTAATGGGTACTGCGGGATTGGAGGGTGTGGGGTGCCCTTCAAAATTGCGGAGTTACAAGTGGGGGAGAAGGCGTAGGCGAAACTTCACCGAGGGTTCCTTCAGGAAGTCACGCGGTTAGCGGTGTCCAAACCGAAGGTCCCGCCTATTTCTGCAGTAAAATCCAGTGTGTGACCGGCGCTGACGTCTACCGTCGACCGCGGTTTGGGATAGTCCGCGGCGAAGGGAATAGAAAGGGTTGTCCTCCGCGATCCAATTATCACAGAAGCGGAGCGGGAGCTATTTGGCGAACGCGTGCGAACGGCGTCGCTGGTAGGGGCTGCGATGCGAGAATCGCGGATCACACCGAAATCACGGCAGATCGCTTGTCCGACGCGCAGCGCGGCGTTACCCTTGCCGGTACCTCAGGCACCGGCGTGGTGCGCGTACGGTTGGAGAAACCTGGTGAAAAATCACTTCCTGATGCTTGGTCTCATACTAGCCATGCCGGCGCTGGCAGAATCGCAGGGCGACCGCGGCCCGCCGGCGGACGTGCTCGTGGTGCGCAACGTCGAGGTGACGTTCCACACCGCCGGAAGCGTGCTACCCGAAAAGAGCCTGGATCTCATGATGAGCATCTACGCCGACGATGCGGTGCTCACTGACACCGCACACGACAACAAAGTCTATAGCGGCAAGGCTGAGGTGCGCCGCTACTGGGCGGAAGTCAGCGGCCCGTTTCGTCCCGATCATCACTGGATCGGCTACACGCCCGCGATGCGCATGCACGCAGAGGTTGACGGTGACAAGGCGTCGCTCTACTTCGAATGCCTGTGGATGGATGTGGACAATAGTGCGGTCGGCGCGCACTCATTCTCCGACATGAAGCTTGCGCGGGTGCATGGGCATTGGCTCGTAAAAGACATCCGGGTGGGCAAGATCGAGAAACTCTGATTGGCGGCTGTTCCGGGTGGAAAGGGCGAAGATGGTATCGGGGCAACAAGCAGACGGCAGTCTGCAGCCCGTCTGAGGTCTGTTTTGGTCTACTGGTAGATCGACAACGAAGTCTGCCGGAAATCGACCGAGCCGGAAGGCGCCACGGCGAGGCCGCGCTAATTCTGC
Source organism: Gammaproteobacteria bacterium (assembly GCA_025359205.1). Classification (GTDB taxonomy): domain Bacteria; phylum Pseudomonadota; class Gammaproteobacteria; order Steroidobacterales; family Steroidobacteraceae; genus FEN-1191. The sequence goes on along the minus strand of JANYHD010000018.1, from coordinate 2,741 downwards.
GGCGTTTCCGGGCATCGGGCGTACTATCACCAGCTATATCTGGCGAAGAATCCGAACGGGTACTGCGGGATAGGGGGATGCGGAGGTCCCTTCAAACTCGCGGAGTCACAGGTGGGCGAGAAGGCGTAAGCGAAGCTACAACGAGGGTTCCGGCGGGAAGTGAGGTGGTTAGCAGCGAGTCAGCTCGAGAGCCAGCGAATTCCTGCGGAGAAATACAGGTTGTGTTCCGCGCCGACGTCTACCGGAAGTCTACTGTCGACCGCGGTTCGGGATAGTCCGCGGGGAAGCGCCGCGCCCGAGTCGCGCCGCTCAACCGTCTAGGCGTGTTCCTGCGCCGGTGGCGCTCGCAATGTTGTGCGTTGCGACCAATCTCGATCCGGCGTCAACGGCGTCTGCGCACGGGTCTTGTCGCGCCAGCATATTCTCGCTGATCCAATCTAGTACGATTGTCCCGGCGAGGGGATCTCTTATGCATATTCATTTGCCTAAACCGCTGCACGGCTGGCGCGCCTTGTTTAACGAGGTCGGCGTTATCGTGCTCGGCATTTTGATTGCGCTCACGCTCGAGCAGCTGATCGTATCAATTCACGAAAGGCGGATCGCGGGCGAGGCGCGGGAGTCCATCAAAGCGGAGGTGCGCGAAAATCTATTCTGGATCAAGCAGCGCGAGCAACGCGAACCCTGCATCAGGCGCCGGCTCGCCGAGCTAGACGATCTGCTTCAGCTAGCGAGAGCCGGCGCGGCCACACCCCTTGTTCATCATCTAGGTGTTCTGCCGCATGCAAAGATCACCAGCCTGCGATGGGAGGCCAATGCCCAGGCGGGCCGGGCGAGTCTTTTCTCGGGCGAGGAACAGCGCATTCTCGGCAATTTGTATTTCACGACGGAACAGTTCCGCGCCGCACAGAGTCAGGAAGAAATCATCTGGTCGAAGATGCGATTCATCCAGGGGCTGAAGCAGTTCTCGCCGCTCGAAGCCCACGATCTCGCAATACTGCTTGGCGAGGTGCGTTATCAGCACTGGGTTGTACTCTTGACTATTCACCGGGCGCAGCAATGGGCGGCGCGCATGCAGCTTGCGGCCGCCAATCCTGTCGGAATCGAAGGTCCGCCATCGGCAAACGCGCAAATCTGCGAGAAGCTGACGGCACCATTCACGGCCTCGGACAGCACTTCTGGCCCCGACGCCTTCGCCGAGCCGGGTGATATGCCGTAGTTGACCACGTTCCCGATATCCGGACAGAACAGAGTTGGACTAGACCGGTTTGCTCACGATGGAGCTCCCGGGTGTCCTCTATGGGCAGGCTCGATGGGTCCTCTGGACGACCGGTTGTGGCCGAATTGAGACAGTCACGCCGCCGGGTCCGCTTTCTCGACCCTTCTGAGACCGATGGGTTGCTCCAAAGGAGTAGATTGGCGGGAGCGGCCATTCACCGGGGCCCTGAGACGATGGCCATATCGTCATTAGTGAGTTGATCAATCTGCTGGCGCACCGCCGAGTGCTTCGGCGCGGCGTCGGCTCGAATACGACCCGAGCGCGCTTTAACCACCCAACCCCACGGCTTAGCGTCGTCAGTCGCGCCGAGACCGCCATCGACTGGTCACCATTTCTGGTGACTCCCGGCATGCAGGCCACAGGTATGATCGCGAGGTCGTGAGTGCATCCATCCGGGACGAAGACGGCAACGCGCCCCGAACCATAGTCGGCCGGAGGCGCGAGCTCGAAGCGTTTCGTGCAGCCTTTGGCCGTGCGCTCTCAGGGCGACGGCAGCTCGTACTAGTATCCGGTGAGCCCGGTATCGGCAAGACCCGGTGCGCCGAGGCGCTTGCCGAAATAGCCGAAGATCACGGTGCACTCGTACTCTGGGGGCGCTGCCGGGAGGAAGCGGGCAGCCCACCTTATTGGCCATGGATACAAATTCTGCGCGCCTACGTAGCGGCCTCATCACCCGATGAGGTACGCCTCATCATGGGCAGCGCCGCGAACGACATCGCGGCTCTGTTACCGGAACTGGTAGAGAGTTCCCAGGCAATTCAGCCGATGCCGTCTGTGATGAGCGATGCGAGCGCCGCACGCTTTCGCACCTTTGATGCTATCGGTCAGTTTCTTCTCAAGGCGGCCCAACAGGTCCCCCTAACATTGATTTTCGACAACCTGCACTGGGCGGATTCCCTATCGTTAGCCCTTCTCGAGTTCACAACCCAGGAATTAACTCGCGGTCGGCTGTTGCTCGCGGGCACTTTCCGCGATGGGGAGGTGCAGAAGAACACACCTTTACTGACCATGCTCGGGGGCCTGAGCCGCGATGCCGATGTCGAGCGCGTTCATTTGGCTGGGCTTTCGCAGGACGCTATCGGAAAACTCGCGGAATTCATGTGCGGCACGGCGCTACCTGACTCTGTGATCGGCACCATCTGTCAACGCACCGACGGAAATCCACTTTTCGCTACCGAATTGATCAAGGTCTTGCTGGACGAGAGCCCGGACAACACGATCACTGCAGTGCTATCGAAAATTCCCGCTGGCGTGCGTGAGACAATTGCCCGCCGCCTTACACGTCTGTCGGCCCGATGTAACACTCTGCTCGGCATCGCTGCCGTCTATGGGCGGCAGTTCACCGCTCAAGAGTTAGCGGCTGCGGCGGAGGAAAGTGTACCGGAGATACTCACCGGTCTTGAGCCCGCGATGCACGCGGGCATCGTCGATTCCAGCGATGACGTTGCCGGTCATTATCAGTTCA
>JANYHD010000006.1 GCA_025359205.1 Gammaproteobacteria bacterium | reverse complement strand
ACAATGTCACGGTGGCGCGGTTTATAGATCGATACGTTACAAGTTACCCAATTTTCGATTTGGTGATTCCAACGACCTGCGATTCAAAAGGTCGAGGGTTCGAATCTCTCCAGGCGCGCTGACGTCACCCCGGATTTTCGTAGTCATTTAGAACTGGAGTAAGGTGCTTCCGGAGTCCTTGTTTGGCAAGGAGAGGAAGCGATGAAGAAGTCCAGGTACACCGAGGAGCAGATTCTGTTTGCCCTGAAGCAAGGGGATGCCGGCCAGCCGATTGCGGATGTCTGCCGGCAGATGGGGATCAGCGAGGCGACGTACTACGTCTGGAAGAAGCGCTACGCCAACATGGGGCTTCTGGAGGTCCGAGAGCTGCGGCAGCTGCGGGACGAGAACGCCCGGCTCAAGCGCTTGGTAGCCGATCTGACGCTGGATCGGCACGTGCTGCAGGAAGTGCTTAAAAAAAAGATCTAGCCACGCCCAGGCGCAGGGACATTGCACGATGGATACGGGATTGCTTCCAGCTGAGCATACGCAGGTCCTGCAAGCTCAGTTGCCTGCGCAACGCGACGTGGTACTACCACTCCCAGGCGCGCGACTGCAGTGTGTTGCGGCAGCGGATGCGGGAGTTGGCGACGGCACGACCCCGTTTCGGGTACGAGCGGCTGCACATCTTGCTGACCCGAGAGGGCTGGCGGATAGGTCGCAACCGAGTGCATCGGCTGTACAAGCTGGAGGGCCTCCAGGTACGTATGAGAACCCGCCGGCGCAAGCGCATCAGTTTGCACCGTGGCCCGGCTCCCACGGCCACGGGCGGTGGGCAGTACTGGGCGATGGATTTTGTCCATGATCAGCTATCTACCGGAAGGAAGTTTCGCGTGCTGACGGTCATCGACAAGTGGCATCGGCAATGCGTGGCCCTGGAGGCGGACTTCGCGCTGAGCGGCCAAAGCGTCGTCGATGCGATGAACGAGATTGCGCAGGGTCGCCCGCTGCCCTACGCGATAACTGTCGATCACGGAACGGGTTTTATTTCCAAAGTGCTCGACGAGTGGTGCTACTTGCGAGGAGTGAAGCTGGATTTCATCCGACCTGGAAAGCCGACCGAGAACTGCTTCATCGAGTCGTTCAACGGGCGGCTTCGTGATGAGTGTTTAAACGTGCATGAGTTTGCTACGCTGGATCAGGCGCGGGAGATTTTGGGAACGTGGAAGCATGACTACAATCATCAGCGCCCCCACGGCTCACTTGGTCGACTGACCCCGAGTGAGTTTGCGATGAAAGGTCAGGAAACCGACTTCGAGGCATCCAAACTCTAGTTATCACTGCCACGAAAACCGGACCAACCTCAGCCGGGGTTAGACTCTAAACCCTAGTGCTACTCAAAAGCGGGGGGACGTCGATAGGTGGGCGGCGGGCGGTCAGCGCAATCCGGGCGATGCGGGTCGCGACGTCGCTACCGGGTAAGCAGGTCCGTACAGCCAGGCAACCCGGATGGACCTGATCCTATCGAATCGATGGCAATTGTCGCTGCTCGCCACTCCATTGTCGGCGAACCAAGACGGTTGAATAGACCATCGGGAGACGTCTAACCTTTTCACGCACTCCAGCAGGATCTGTATTTGCAGTAGCGGGCACGATGACACAGCGGTACAGGCACACGGCAGCCACGAGCGCCTCGGTGCTCGAGATTATGAAGAAGACGCAAGCTACCGGTACTCGTTTCTCCCATACAGAGCGGGTGCTGTATACGGCCTGTGAGTTCCGGGTCGCCGCCGTGAATCACCCACGAAGACGCCGGACGCGACAGCGGGCGCGGCTCTCCGGCCAAGCTGTGCAGACATGCCGGCGAACCGGCGCGTGGCGTTTGACCGAGGTCAATCGGCTCGCGGGAAAGCGCCAAAATCCAGCACGCGGAACGCCATTGGTCTTGTCTTGAACACCAGAAATCCCCCTTTTGATGTCCGCAGCGCGACCGCGATTTAGCGGAGCCAGCTAAACGGACTCTGAACGATTTCTGACGTTTCCCTAAGGTCGACAACCCGACCGACCGACCGAGGCAGAGCAGGGTCTGGAGTCGCGCCGCTGTTAGGCGCCGTTCATGTTCGCAAAAGCAAGTCTGCTGTCAGCGGCCGACTTGGCGCAAGCCGCCCAATTCTGCCGTCGCCGCGGCAAGTGTCACGGGAATTGTGAAGACCACACTCAGGCCGTGCCCCTCTTTCCCACTCTCGGCAAAGATGTGCCCTTGGTGCAGCATGATGATGCTACGGCAGATGGCCAGACCCAAGCCGCTGCCGCGCCCGTCGGTGTCGCGTGGATTGACGCGTACGAATCGATCGAAAATTCGCTCGTGCTGATCGCACGGAAGCCCCGGTCCCTGGTCCTCCACGCTGACGCGCCACTCCTTGGCGCCGAGCTGTGAACGGAGCGTCACCATGCCCCCAGGCGGCGAGACGGCGAGCGCATTGGCCAGGAGGTTCAACAGTACCTGGCGGATTCGCTTGTCATCAAACGAGACGCAGCCGACCCCTTCGTGCAGGGTCAGAAATTCTTGCCCGCCGTGCTCCGCCAGCACCCGTGCGTCGAGGGCAAAGCTTTTCAGAAAGCGCTCTGGATCATTGGCTTTGCACTGCAATGTGATTGCACGAGCTTCGGCCCGTGACAGAAACAGCATCTCATCGATAATCTGGTTGACGCGTGCCAGCTCTTCAAGCTGCATTTGCACCGCCTCCTCGTTCGAGGCCGAGAGGTTGCCGCCGACCAGGAGCTTTTCGGCCTGTAGCCGCACCAGCGACAACGGCGTCTTCAACTCATGCGAGGCCTCGGCGGTGAAGTTGCGAACCTGCTTGAAGGCGGACTCCAGGCGGTCGAACATCTGGTTGAGCAGCCGCGCCAGATCGGATACTTCGTCCTGGACCTGCATTACCGGAATGCGTTCGCTGAGGTTATCCGAACGGATGCGATTGGCAGTCTCGCGCATGAGCCGCATCGGGCGTAATGCCAGGCGGCTCAGGCCGAAACCGATCAAGACGCTGGCGCCGAGCATCGCTGCCAGCAGCCAGGCGCACACCTCGACATAACCCTCCATCACCTTGCGCACCGGACTCAACGGCGTGGCGATGGTGATGTCCAGAAAGGGCAGGACAAATTCCGCGACGCGCAATTCCCCGATGCGGGGTAGCTCGGCGTTGTAACGGTGCTGCCCGGGAATGTCCGGAATGGCCAGGGCCTGCAGGTTGCGCGATGAGAACACCGTGCCCCGCTGTGGACTGTCGAGTTCGATATAGAACAACACCGAGGAGAATTCGGTCGTTTCGCGGACCCGCTCGTCTATGATCCTGGTGCTCTGGGTCATGTAGTCGTTTCCCAGGTGCGCCTTGATCTGCTCGAATTCCGCAGAGTTGAGCAGATCCAGCCCATCGATCAGGTAGGTCTGCAGCAATTGATAGCCGACCACGAACAGGCAGGCCAGCGTCAGCGTTGCCGCCGCTGCGTACCACACCGCCAACCGGGTGCTGATGGACCTCACAGCAGCTGGTAGCCCACACCGCGCACAGTCTTGAATAGAGGCTTGTCGGCATGGGTCTCCAGCTTGGCGCGCAGCCGACTCATGTAGACATCGAGCAGGTTGGTGTCGACCTCGAAGTGAGAGGCCCAGATCTTCTCGGAGATGAACGTGCGCGTGAGAATTCTGCCCGGGCTCTGCATGAAGATTTCCAGCAGTGCAAATTCCCTGCGAGTGAGATCCACTTGCTTGCCGTGAACCTGTGCTGTGTGATGCAGCAGGTCAAGCCGGATACCCCGGCACTCCAGCACCGTCTCTTTGACATCCGACTGCCGGCGCAGTTGCGAACGTACCCGAGCCAGCAGTTCCTCGAGGCTGAAGGGCTTGGGCAGGTAGTCGTCGGCACCGAGGTCGAGCCCCTTGATCCGGTCCTGCACGGCGTCACGGGCGCTCAGTATCAGCACGGGTTCCTTGAAGCCGGAACGACGCCATTCACGCAGCAGATCGAGCCCGTCGCCATCCGGCAGACCGAGATCGAGAATGATCAGATCGAAATTGTCCTCACAGAGCGTGTCGCGCGCCTGGGCGCAGGTGCCCACCGTGGTGACGGTGTAGGCCCGCTCGCTCAGGCCCTGCTTGACCAGATGTGCGAGGCGCGTCTGGTCCTCGACGACGAGAATCTTCATGCGCGCTTCTCCATGACAGCAGGTTCCGTGCGCTCGATTCGCGGGAAAGATCCGCGGCTCCCAGTATACGAACAGCATCCTGATCCTGCGAGCACCTGAAATCCCGTTCAGAAAGCCTTCATAGTCGCGTCAGGTTCGCGCTGTAGCCTAGCTGGTGCGGGTAGAATCATGGCAGATCGCTGGAGGTGAATCGTGAGCACTCGTGCACCTGTCGGAGTTTGGGTCGTGCTGGCTTGTGTTGGCGCGGCGGGTCTGAGTGTGGCCGGGGAGCTTGACGGCCCGTTTCGGGTTCTGGAGCACATCGCTATCGGTGGTCAGGAGGGTGGCTACGATTTCCTGCGTCTGGATGCCGAGGCGCAGCGTCTGTACATCGCCCACCGCAGCCGCGTGGAGGTATTGAATACGGCCACCGGCAAGGTGATCGGCCAGATCCCGGGTACCAACGGCGTGCACGGCATTGCATTGGCAGCGGAATATGCTCACGGCTTCACCAGCAACGGGGCTGACCGCACCGTGACGATGTTCGATTTGCAGACGCTGCGGTCATTGATGGTGATTCGGTATACGGGCGTCAATCCGGATGCCATCGAATACGATCCGGAGACGCGGCACGTCTATGTCGTCAATGGCGGCACTCCGAGTGACGTCACGGTTATTTCGCCTGATACCGGCGCCATCGTGGGGAGCGTGACGTTGCAGGGCAGTAAGCTTGAACAGCTCGCCTTTGACGGGCACGGGCGTGCGTTCGTAAATGACGAGGACCAAAGTGTCGTGCACGTCTTTGATACGCACACGCTGAAATCGATGGCCAAGTGGCCGGTGGCGCCGGGAGAAGGGCCGACTGGGATTGCCTACGATCCCGCTCGCCATCGTCTGTTTGTCGCGTGCGGCAACCGGCAGCTGGTTGCAGTGAATGCCGACACTGGTGCCGTGGTCGCAACTGTGCCCATTGGCGCCGATCCGGATGGCGCGGAATTTGACGGTCGCCGCCGCCTGATCTTCGTATCCAACCGCGACGGCACGCTGACGGTGGTTCACGAGGATGGGCCGGATCATTACAAGGTGCTGCAAAACCTTGTCACCGAGCCGGGCGCGCGGACGATTGCGCTGGACAACAAGAGCGGGCGAATTTACCTGCCTGCAGCCCGCTTTGGTACGCCGCCGCCGCCCACCCAGACGCAGCCGGAACCCCGGCCACCGATGATCCCGGAGAGCTTCGGTATATTAGTGGTGGGCCAGTAGTGCAATATTGGGCTGCCAATGACTGCGCACAACGACCACTCCTTATGCTGCTTGACCCAGGCTCGAGCGTGTCTGCGCTGCCTGGCCGCGGCACTGCTGGTTCTACCCGGCGGCTGCTCCGTCTATCGGAGCATGCCCATGACTGCGCAGACAGTGGAAGAGGCGCTGCGACCGCGGTCCATCGAATCGGTCAAGATCGCTGCTAGACAGCTCGACCACCCGCTCGTCAGGTCGCTCCAGATCGACGGCGAGGGCGGATTTACGCCCGATGAAATTGCGGTCATGGTGGTGATTGTCAGTCCGCAATTGCGGACGCTGCGCGATCAGCGCGGTCTGGCGCAGGCGCAGGTGGTGCAGGCGGGCATTCTGCCGAACCCGCAGTGGAGCCAGTCCGCCGATGTCCCGCATGGCAACGTGGATCCAACTCTGATCACAGGCCGCTCGCGCGGGTTCAGCTGGGACCTCGGTGCGCTGTTGACGCACCATGACGACGTGGCGGCCGCGAGGGCCAGCGCCCGCAGCGTCGATCTGCAGATCGCCTGGCAGGAATGGCAGGTGGCGCAGGATGCCCGGCTGCGGGCCTTCCGCATTGCCTCGATGCAGGAGCAGCTGCCTCTGCAGCGCGAAATCGAGGCGGGGCTGGCCAATAACGTCGCTGTAATCCGCCAGTCTTTTGACCACGGACTGAAAGTGGCTGCGGATCTGACAGCTGCCACCGATCTGTATACCCAAACTCGCAACGCCCGGCTGGCGCTCGAGCAGGCCCTGGTCGCCGACCGCCTCGCGCTGAATCTCGCCCTGGGGCTGCCCGCGGACGCTCCGCTGCAGATCAAGTCGCCGGAAGACTTTCCGACGCTCGAGACGGATGCCGGGGCCGAATCCAGGCTGTTGGCCGGACTGGAGACGCGCCGACTGGATCTCGTGGCCCTGACCCTTGGGTACCAGAGCCAGGAATCGACCTTGCGCTCGGCCGTCCTGGCGCAGTTTCCCAAGATCAACCTGAGCGTCAACAAGGCCAACGACACCAGTGATATCAAGACCCGGGGATGGGCCATCGGCGTCGATCTGCCGGTTTTCGATCGCCGGCAGGGCGTCATTGCGATGGCGAAGGCTACCCGCCAGCAACTGTTCGACGACTACGTCACCCGTGTGGCTGAAGCCCGTGCCCAGGTGCGGCAGATCCTCGAGGATCTGGCTGTGGTGCGCATCCAGCTCGATGGTGCCACCGCGTCGCTTGTCGACCTGCAGCTGCTCGCCAAGGGGTATGAGCAGGCCTACGCCAGCCGGAATGCGGATGTCATCGCCTACAGAGATGCCCGGGCCGCGCTGGCCCTGCGGCGCATCGAGCAAAGCAAGCTCAGGCAGGATCTGCTCGAGCTCGGCGTGGGCCTTGAGATTGCCACCGGCCGGGCTCTGCTCACCGACACCATCACCCGCTGAGTCGCCATATCATGAATCGCCGTGTCATCGCCATTGCCGTAGCGGTCGTTGCCCTGGTCGGCGGTCTGTTGTGGTACCTGCACCGCACAGCGGGAGAAGACCAGAGCGAGGCCAAGCCCACGGCCCGCGTCACGCTGGTACAACTGCAGGCGGGGCCAATTGCGCAGACGCTGCAGGCCTATGGTGTGGTTGAATCGGCGCCCGGTACCGATCAGGTCATCCCGGCACCCTTTGACTGCCTGATCCGCGATGTCCACGTGACAGCAGGGACGCAGGTCGCGCCCGGCGACGTGCTGCTGGAAATCTCGCCCAGCCCGGACTCGCAGCTGCTGCTGGATATGGCCCGCAGTGCGCTGGTGGTCGCGGAAAAAACCTTGAGCGCCACGCAGGAGCGGTTCGACCTTAAGCTGGCCACCAACCAGGAGCTGATCGTGGCACGGCAGGCGGAAGCCGACGCACGCGCCAGGGTCGACAGCCTCCAGCACCGCGGACTGGGGCGGGACGGCCTGATTCGGGCGCAAACGGCCGGCGTAATCAGCCGGATCGAAGCGACGCGCGGTTCACAACTCCTGTTGGGCGCGCCGATGGTGACGGTCGCGACGGCCCAGGGCCGCGAGGCGCGCTTGGGGGTCGAAGGCGGGGATCGGATGCTGGTGTTGCGCAACCAGCCCGTGACGCTCACCTCGTCCGAGCGTCTGGATCCAGTAGCCGTGGATTCGCGCGTGCGCTCGGTTGGCGCGGCGCTGGATGCAGCGAGCGGCTCCCTGGACGTGCGCGTGCCGGTGCCGGCCACGGCAGCATTGATGCTGGGCGAGCATGTGCGCGCTTCGATTCAGGTCGCGTTGCATCCGGCCGCACTGATCGTGCCGCGCAACGCCGTGCTGCCTGATGGCGAGACGCAGGTGCTGTTTACGGTCAAGGACCACAAGGCCGTGCGCCACGAAGTCAGGCTGGGCATCGCCAACGCGGACCGCCTGGAAGTAGTGGCGGACGGATTGAAGGCGGGCGATGCGGTCGTCGTGTCCGGCAACTACGAACTCACGGATGGCATGGCTGTGGAAGTCGAGACGCCGGGCGCGGATCCACCCCCGTGAGCCTGGTCGAAAGCATGCATGGTCAGCGCCGATTCGTCATCGCGCTGATTGCCCTGCTGGCCATCGGTGGTCTGGTCGCCAGCTGGACGCTGCCGGTCGCCCTGTTTCCACACGTCGACTTTCCGCGCATCGTCGTGAACATCGATGCGGGCGATCGACCCGCGGATCGCATGGCCACAGAAGTGACCATGCTGGTCGAGGAGGCGGTGCGCTCAGTACCCGGACTACGCAGCGTCCGCTCGACCAGTTCACGCGGCTCAGCGGACATTTCCATCAATTTTGATTGGGGCCAGGACATGGTCGCGGCCATGTTGCAGGTCGAATCGGCGGTCAACCGGACGCTCCCCAACCTTCCGGCTGGTACCAGCTTTGATGTCCGGCGCATGGATCCGACTGTATTTCCGACCGTGGCCTATAGCCTCACTTCCGGCAGGCAATCGCTCGTGGAACTGCGCGACCTGGCCTACTACCAGCTGCGGCCGCTGCTCTCGGCGGTCACGGGGGTGGCCAAAGTGGCCGTCATTGGCGGCGCCGAGGCCGAGTACCGCGTGACCCTCGATCCGGGGCGCCTGGAGGCGCGCGGCCTGACCCTTGCCGATGTGTCGAAGGCCATTTCGGCCGCGAATACAATCGGCGCCGTTGGCAGGCTGGAGGATCACTACAAGCTGTACCTGGCGATCCTCGACAACCGGATGCTCGATGAGCGAACGCTTGCCGAGACCGTGCTGATGAAGGGACCCGCCGGGCTGATCCGCGTCGGTGATGTCGCCCGGGTCACGCGCGAAACCGTTCCGCAGTGGACCCGGGTCACGGCCGATGGGCGCGATGCCGTCATCCTCCAGGTCTATCAGCAACCCGATGCCAACACGGTCCAGATATCCCGCGACGTGCAGGCGAAGCTCCATGCCTATGCGCCTCAGCTGCCGGCCGAGGTGAAGATTGCCGATTGGTACGATCAGAGCGAATTGATCATCGCTTCCGCCAAGAGCGTGCGCGACGCCGTGTTCATCGGCATGTGCCTGGCCGCAGCGGTGCTGCTGCTGTTCCTGCGCAATGGCAAGATCACGCTGATCGCCATTGCCACCGTTCCCACTACGCTAGCCGCCACCGCGCTGCTGCTGCAGGTCCTGCACGGCAGCTTCAATATCATGACACTCGGCGGCATGGCGGCCGCGGTGGGTCTGATCATCGATGATGCGATCGTCATGGTCGAGCATATCGTCCGCCGCCTGCGGGGACACCCCGGTGCACACCACGGCCTGGTGTGGACGGCCGCGGCGGAATTCTCCCTCCCGCTCGTCGCCTCGTCCCTGTCGACGGTGATCATTTTCGCGCCGCTGGCGTTTCTGTCGGGCGTGACCGGTGCGTTCTTCAAAGCTCTGTCGCTGACCATGGCGGCCAGCCTGGCGATCTCGTTCCTGATTGCCTGGCTCGGCGTGCCCGTGCTCGCCGACCGTTTCCTTACTGAGAAGGACGCCAATCAAAAGGAGGGCGGGGCATTCACCGAGCGCGTGCATCGCGGCTACGATCGACTGCTGCGTCGGCTTCTGGCCCAGCCGATCCTGCTGGCCTTTGCCATCGTGCCGCTGCTGCTGGTGGCCTGGTTGGCCTACCAGAACGTCGGATCAGGGTTCATGCCGGCCATGGACGAGGGCGGTTTCATTCTTGACTACCGGAGCGAACCTGGCACTTCGTTAAGTGAGACCGACCGTCTGCTGCGGCAAGTGGAGCAAATCCTGCGCGCGACCCCGGAGGTGCAGACTTACTCGCGCCGCACCGGCTTGCAATTGGGCGGCGGTATCACCGAGGCGGATGAAGGGGATTTTTTCGTGCGCCTGAAACCAAATCGGAGCCGGGGCATCGAGGAGGTCATGACCGACGTGCGCCAACGGGTGGAAGGGACAGTGCCGGGCCTGGAAGTGGAGATGGCGCAACTCATGGAGGATCTGATTGGCGATCTGACCGCCGTGCCGCAACCAATCGAGATCAAGATTTTCAGCGATGACGAGGCGGTGTTGACTTCGAGCGCCACCCGCGTGGCCGCGGAGATCGGCAAGATTTCAGGCATCGTTGAGGTCAAGACAGGCATTCGGCCCGCAGGCGACGCCATGGTGATTCGCGTGGACCGGGCCAAGGCCGGCCTGGAAGGCGTGGACCCGGATGCACTCATGCAGAATCTCGATTCGCTACTCGCCGGCTCGGTCGCTACCACCAGGGTCGAGCGCGGACCCAAGCTGGTAGGGGTCCGCGCGTGGATCCCGCCCGGCGAGCGGCGCACGGCCGCAGACATATTCAAGCTCAGGCTGCGCGCACCGGATGGGCACTTCTTCCCCGTGGGGCGCGTGGCGACGCTCGAGACTGTTGCAGGGCAGCCGCAGATCAACCGGGATGATCTGAAGCGGATGCTGGCCGTCACCGGACGCATCACTGGCCGGGATTTGGGCTCAACCATGCGCGACGTACAGGCCGTGCTCGCCAAGCCTGGCATGCTGCCGCGTGGCGTCTACTTCGAATTGGGCGGCACCTATGCGGAGCAGCAGAAGGCCTTCGCCGGCCTGATCGCGGTGTTCGCCGGCGCCGTCGCACTGGTCTTCCTGCTGCTGCTGGCGCTCTATCAGAATTTCCGGACGGCCCTGTCGATGCTGCTGACCACGCTGCTGGCGCTCTCCGCGGTGACGATCGGCCTGTGGATCACCCACACGGAGTTGAACATATCCTCAATGATGGGCATGACCATGATCGTCGGCATCGCCACGGAGGTTGCGATCTTTTACGTCTCCGAACTCATCTCGCTGTCGACAGACATCGATCCGCGCGAAGCCCTGATCCAGGCCGGCATCAACCGCATGCGTCCGATCGCCATGACAACGGTCGCGGCGATCCTCGCGCTCCTGCCCCTGGCCCTTGGCATCGGCGCGGGATCCGCCATGCAGCAACCCCTGGCCATCGCGATCATTTCCGGGCTGTTCCTGCAATTGCCGCTGGTGTTGCTCGCACTGCCGGTGCTGTTGTCGCTCCATTCCCGTGTGCCTGCGGCGCCCGCGGTGGCTGCGGCCCATGAACCGGCATGACTCGCCTCGCCCCGGGACCACTCCCATGCGGGCGCGCACGCTCCTAAGCAGACCATCGTGCCGCCCTGGCTGAACAGCCGTCCGACCAGGCGCTCGCCGTTCCCGCCAATCATCCGTTCCAGGCAGGCGCGGCCATCGACGACTGAATGAGCTTTCAGGTTGGATTCAGCATCAAGTCAGAGTTCTCCCGTATAAGGATGACTCACGTACCGAGGGGGAGAAGCAATGAATAGACTGACATTCATCCTGATTGCGGCCGCGATAGCCACCGGCTCGCAGGCGCAGAACACGGGGCCGAGCTACGCCCAATACCTGACCGCTCAGGCGCTCGCACACCATCCCGAGGTGCTCGCCGTGACGATGCACGTCACTCCGCCAGGCAGCGCCACCAACGTCATCATCGCCTCCAACATCGCACCGCTCGGCAAGGCGGCGGATCAGGATGACCTGCGAGTCATCCAAAGCCAGCAAACGCTGGTTGAAGTGACGCATGCGGGAGACCGGTTGGCCGTCGAGCTGCCGCTTCTGGACGCCTCGCGCCGCACGGTAGGCGCGCTCGCGGTGCAATTGGCTTATCAGCCGGGCGCTGATCGCAATGCGTTGACCGCCAGCGCCACCAAAGTCCGTGATGAGCTCGCGCGGCGTATCTCGCATGTGGCCAATCTGATCGAGCCTGCGAGCTACGATGCCCGCGTTCCAATGAATAGCTATGGCCAGCAGCTGGTTGATGAACTGATGGCGGCGCACCCGGAGATCCAGATTCTCGCGCTGCACGCTAATGTACCGAAGACCACGGACAACGTGATCGTTGCCTCGAATATTGGTCGCTTTGGCAAGAAAGGCGACGAGGATGATCTGCGTCTGATCAGGACGGAACAGCCCAATCTTGAGATCAATTCCGAAGGCAATCGTTTTGAAGCAGAACTCGTGCTGCGCGATGTATCGGGAACCAATATTGGGGCCGTCGGCGTCGTCTTCGGCTACCAGCCAGGTGACGACAAAATCAAGCTGCAGCGGCGCGCTGAGCAGGTGCAGGCGGCGCTCGGCCGCCGCATCACCAATTCCGGCAATCTGTTCGAGCCCGTGCCCTACGTCGCCAATCCACCCTCGGCGCCTGTTGCTCAGCGGCTGGTGGACGCGACACTGGCGAAGCATCCGGAGTTGCTCATTCTGGCCCTCCACGTGCAGCCACCCGCAACATCGGACTTTGTGATCATTGCCTCGAACATCGGCCGCATCGGCAAGAAAGCCGATGACGATGACATGGGCGTCATTCGTACCGAGAAGTCGCTGCTGGAAGTCAATGAGGCGGGAAATCGCTTTGAAGTCGAGGTCGTACTGCGGGACCAGGCTGGGAAGAACATTGGCGCCGTGAGCCTGGTATTTGCCTACCAGCCCGGGACGGATCGCGAAGTGCTGCGCCGTGCGGGCGAGAGGATCCGGGATGAAATTCGCGATCAGATCCCGTCACTCAATGCGCTGTTCCAGCCCGCCTGATTTCACCATAGGAGTTGCACCGTGCGCTGCTTACGCAAGCCTTTTCTTCAATGTGCCCTGCTCAGCCTGGTCCTGGAATACGTGGCGGCGCCACCCATGGCCGCAGCGGTTGCCGCCGAGCCCTCGACGGCGCTGCGGGTCGCCGGCCGCACCGAGCTGCCGGGCTATAGCGGCGATTTCGATCACTTTGGCGTCGACCTGTCGGGCAACCGTCTGTTTCTGGCCGCGGAGGACCACGGTACGCTGGAAGTGTTCGACCTGAATAGTGGGGCACACAAGCAGACCGTCAAGGGCGTCGAGACCCCGCACAGCATTGTCTACATTCCGGACCTGAATCGCCTGCTGGTCACCGACAGCGGGCCTGGCATGACAAAGGTTCTGGACGCCACGAGTTTTAAGGTCACTGGATCGATCAAGCTGGTACCTGGAGCCGATTCCGTTGGTTATGACGCCCCGCGCAATCGCCTGTATGTGGTGACCGGCGGCAAAGACGTGGATATGAAGACGTCCGTGGTGGCCGAGATCGACCCGCGCACCGGCAAGCATTTTGGCGATGTCACCTTTGATGCCAACCATGTCGAGGCCATGGCCGTCGAGCAGCACGGCACCCACCTGTACATCAACGTCACTGACAAGAACTATCTGGCCGTTGTCGACAAGCAGAAGCACGCCATCATCGCGCGCTGGCCCATCAAGGAGGCGGAACAGAATGCGCCGGTGGCCTTCGATGAAGCCAATCACCGTTTGTTCATTGTGACCCGCAAGCCGGGCAAGCTGGTGGTATTGAACGCATCGACGGGCGAGTCGATTGCCAGCTTCAAGGCGCCGGAGCGCTGCGATGAAGTAGTATTCGATGCCGCGAATCACCGTATCTACGTTGCCGGGGGAGAAGGCTACATTGGTGTTTACCAACAGGTCGACGCCGATCACTACCAGCAATTGCCGGGCGTGCCGAGCGCCAAGGGCGCCAAGACCGCCGTGCTGGTGCCGTCAATGAACCGTCTGTATCTGGCCGTGTCCCCCGGAGAGGGCAATAGCAGTGGTGGCGGAATCATGTGGTTCAACGTTCTGCCAGCGGCTCACTGAAGTGCTGCGGTTCCGGAGTCGGCTCCTCCCGATTGGCGCCAGCGCCCTGCTGCTGCTGGCAGTCGTGCCGGCACTGCGAGCGGCGGTAGTTGATCAGAATGCCGGTCACGGCAAGCGCGCGCTCTACGTCTACAACCAGACGAAGCTGGAAAAGGCGCGTAGCGTTGAGGCCGTTGACCCGAAGCGCGTGGCCCAGCTGGAGACCTGGAGAAAGAACGATGAGGACGCCATGGGCTACCTTCGTTCGCTGGGATTTGCCGTTACCCCTGCGAGTGAGTCCACACCGGTCGATAATGCAAAGTCGCAGGATCTCGTCATCATTTCCGAGTCGGTGGATGCGGTAGATGTCGATGCGAAGTACCGCTATGTGACGCAACCCGTGGTCCTGCTCGAGAACGATCTCCTGGGCGTATTTGGCATGACGGCACTCAAGAATGGCCGGGACTATGGCACCGAAGACGAGCAGCGTTTTATCTGGCTCGTCAATGCGCCGCACCCGCTCGCCGCTGGGCTTGCCGCTGGCATCCAGAATGTCCTGGCGGATGAGCACTGCAAGATGAATTGGGGTAAGCCCGGTCTGGGCGCGACGACTATCGCGACCGTGCTCGGAGAGTTCGACAAGGCCGCGATTTTCGCCTATGAAAAAGGAGCGACGATGAACGGCGAGTTTCTGGCGCCAGCGCGCCGCGTGAGCTTCTTCCTGTGGCAGGATACTTTCGATCAGCTGCGCCCGGAAGGGCTGTCGCTGTTCAAGGCCGCGGTCCTGTGGGCAGTCAGTTCGCCTGAATGACATCCGCGACGCAGGCGCAGCCCGCGGCCGCCAAGGGCGTTTACGATAGCCGGAGCATTCATCTGCATTGGGTGACGGCCGTCATTGTGGCGCTGCTGTGGGGAATCGCCGAGCTCATCGATTTGTTCCCAAGGGGAGCGCCGAAGATTGCGGTGCGTTCAGTGCATATTGTCCTGGGATTGCTGCTCGTGGCTGTGACGGTCAGGCGGCTCAGCTGGCGAAGCAGCAGCGGCAGGATTGTGCCGCCAGCGCCCGGCGGCCTCTGGGGTCACGCTGCGAAGATAAGCCACGCCGCGCTGTACGCGGTGCTTGTAATCGTCCTGCTCCTCGGTATTTCGAACGCCTGGGCACGCGGCGATTCGATATTCAGTCTGTTCAGTATCCCGAAACTTCTTCCGGCTTTTCCATCGCTGAAGCCAGCTGTCGGCAGACTCCATAAGATCGGCGCGAATGCGCTGGTGATACTGGCGCTCCTGCACGCGCTGGCGGCGCTCTTTCACCACTACGTCCTGCGCGATACCGTCCTGCAAAGAATGCTGGTCCACCGCAAGACGCCGTAGCAGGTAGCGAGGTGCAATAGACGCGGTGAACAGCGCTCAGATGGTACTGTTGCATCTGGGGTTGCCTGATCGTGGGCATGCAAACTGACTACTTGGCGCACAATACCTGGATCGGCGACAGCATCAACATCGCGGCCGGTATCTGCAATCAATCGGCAACGGTGGGCGCCGTCACGAGCGCCGGCAACGGGGCCAGCGCCGCAAGCCGGTGGCGCCGCAGAAACTGCATTATCATCAGGCTGGCGTCCGGGCCAGCCGGGTCGTTGAATTTCTCGCGCGCATCGCCCCCGCTCCAGGCGTGGCCCAAGCCCTCGATCAGTAACATCCGAACCAGTAGCGTCCCGTTGCGAGAGTAATCCCGCTGAAGAATCTTCCGGCCGCCAATCTCGAGATCGAGTTCCACTGTTGGCGCGATCGGCTGCTCGTCAGCGCCCGTCATCCCGGCCAAAGCGAGGCGCTCTGCCACAATCTGCTCGGCATTGCGCGGATTCACGGTCGTGTCGGCGCGACCGTGAATGACCAGTGCCGGTGCCAACACGACCTCCTGACCAAAGTCCGCCGCGAGACGACGCGCCACAGCAGTTGGCGAGAGGCTAGCGCCAGAGCGCATGACGCGGAGTGCTTCGCCTGCCGAGTCGGCGGCTGCGTACATCACTCCCGAGTGCAGTGCGCTCGCGGCAAACAGTCCAGGAAAGCGCAGCGCGAGGATTTCGGCCATGGCAGCCCCGGCCGATATGCCGGCGACGTAGACGCGCTGTGCATCGACCGCTTCGCGACGCATAACGTCCTGCACTAACCGGGCGATCGCTCCCGCTTCGGCCTGACCGCGCTGCGCTTCGCGATCAAACCAGTTCCAGCAACGCTGCGCGTTGCCGGTGCGACTTTGTTCGGGGTAGAGCACGGCGCAGCCGTGCTGCTGCGCGATGGCATTCATTCGGGTGCCCGCCGCGAAGGCCACGCCATCCTGCGAACAGCCGTGAAGCATTACAAGTAGTGGAAGCCTCTCGCCCTGTAATCGGTCACGCGGCAAATACAGGTGGTAGTGAAGTCTGAAATGCGCGCGGCGCGCGAGAAGCTTGCGCGGTGCGGGTTCCTCGTACAGTCCCTTGCGCCATTCGCCGTCGAGGGTTGCGGCGCCCGGTAACCGCCGCCACGATTGTCGCAGCGCGCGCTTCCAACGCTGCAACAAGTCCAAAACCTTAATGCGGTGCCAGATCATATTTGGCATTCTAACTATGACTCCGCTCGGGCGGTGTTGTCGGCGCCCGGCAATGCGCCGTATCAGCTCATACCTTGGCTTGCCCTACGGAGTCAGGGGTCGCAAACTCAAGGACGGTGTGGTCCGGGAATCTCCGGCTGGCCATCACCCTAGCCACCAGACCCCTGGATGGGGTTGATGCCAGGCGGCATCGCGGTGCGAATAGACCGCCGCGCCCAGCGCGCGCGCAGCCGATCAATGTACAGATAGACAACCGGGGTCGTATAGAGCGTCAGGACCTGGCTGACGAGCAGACCACCCACCATCGAGATGCCGAGCGGCCGCCGCATTTCGGTGCCGTCGCCGGAAGCGAGCGCCAGCGGCAGCGCGCCGCAGATGGCCGCGCAGGTGGTCATCATGATCGGGCGGAAACGCAGCGCGCAGGCCTGCGCAATGGCGGCCCGCGGGCTCAAGCCCTGGTTGCGCTGCGCGTCGATGGCGAAGTCGACCATCATGATCGCGTTCTTCTTGACGATGCCGATCAGCAGCAGGATGCCCAGGAATGCGATCAGGCTGAATTCAGTGCCGGTCGCCATCAGGGCCAGCAGCGCACCCACGCCCGCCGACGGCAAGGTCGAGAGGATCGTCAGCGGGTGGCTGTAACTCTCGTAGAGGATGCCGAGCACCACGTAGATGGCCGCAAACGCGGCCAGTACCAGCAGCGGTTCGCTACTGGTGTTCTGCTGGAACAGCCGGGCGGTGCCGTACGACCCGCCGCGGATCGTTGTCGGCACGTGAATCTGGTTCATTGTGCGATCGATGGCCGCCAGCGCCGTGCCGAGCGATTCGTTCTCGGGCAGATTGAAGGCAACGGAAGTGGACGCCGACGTGCCGGTATGGTTCACGCTGACTGGCGTCGTGCCGGTGGCAAAATGACTGAAGGCTGAGAACGGCACCACGGACTCACGCGCCACGCTGACGGCCGAGCCGGTCGAGGTATTGCCGCGTCCGGCATTGGCGAGAGAGTTGGACGCCGCATTGCGGGCAACGTCCTGGGCGACGGCGCTCGCCGTAGCGCCGGCGGTCGACTTCAGTTTCGTCGTGCCGGCTACCGCCTGCGTGGCCTGCGTGCCGCTGACCGACCCGCCGGCGGTACTGACGTAGAGTTTGTCGAGCACGTCGGGGTGCTGCCAGAACTCGGGCGCGACCTCCATGACGACGTGGTATTGCTGCGGGCTGTACGGGTTGTAGATGGTCGATACCTGCGCCTGCGCAAAGGCGTCGCCGAGCGTGTTGTCGATCTGCGCCACGGTCAGGCCGAGGCGCGAGGCCGCATCTCGATCCACGATCAGGTCGGTCTCCAGGCCGCCGGGCTGCATGTCCGTGTCGACATCGGTCACTTCAGGCACGTCCTGCAAGGCCTTGCGCAATTTCGCAGACCAGTCGCGCAGTTCCGCCAGGTCGTCGCCCAGCAGCGTGTACTGGTACTGGGCGTTGGCAGAGCGGCCACCGCCCGCACCGCCGATGTCCTGTACGGCCTGCAGGAAGGCCTGCACGCCGGTCACCTGCGCCATCTTTGGGCGCAATCGAGCAATCACCTGATCCGCGGAATCCTTGCGGACGGACAGCGGCTTCAGCGCGATGCTGACATTGGCGCTGGCGCCACCTCCGCCGCCGCCCCCACCACCACCACCACCACCGCCACCGCCACCGCCGCCGCCACCCCCACCGCCGACTGAACCCACGACCTTCGCCACGGCCGGATCCGCGCGGATGATATCGACGACCTGGGCGAGCTTGCCCTTCATCAGCTGGAACGACGAGAAGGCGTCGCCACGAATGCCGCCGCGCAACTGGCCCGTGTCTTGCTGAGGCAGGAAGCCCTTGGGAACCACAATGTACAGGTAGGCGTTGAGTGCGACGGTGGCCAGCAGGATCCACATCATCAATCGGCCGTGATCGAGCGCCCAGGACAGCGTCTGCTGGTACTTGCGCAGCGTTGCGTCGAACCCACGCTCGAAGGCATCGCCCCAGCGATGCGGCTTACGCCGCGATTTCCGGCCCACGAGGTGCGCGCACATCATCGGCGTGGTGGTCAGCGAGATCACCAGGGATATCAGGATGGCGATCGACAGCGTGACGGTGAATTCCTTGAACAACTTACCGATGATGCCGCCGATCAGCTGGAACGGGATGAACACGGCCACGAGCGACAGGCTCATCGACACGACCGTGAACCCCACCTCCTTGGCGCCGAGCAGGGCGGCCTCGCGCCGCGGCATGCCGGCCTCCACGTGTCGCGTGGTGTTCTCCATGACCACGATCGCATCGTCAACCACGAAGCCGGTGGCGATAATCAGCGCCATCAGCGAGAAGTTGTTGAGGCTGTAGCCCAGCAGGTACATGGTGCCGAAAGTGCCGATCAGCGACACCGGCACAACCACGGCCGGAATCAGCGCCGCGCGCGCGCTGCGCAGGAAGACGTAGACCACCAGGATCACCATGACGACGGCCAGCGCCAGCGTCTTTTCCACCTGGCGGAACGAGCCACGGATAGTCACTGAGCGGTCGTTCGTGACCGCCAGGTCGATCTTCGGGTCGATCTCCTGCTTGAGCTGCGGCAGCGCTGCCTTTACCGCGTCGACCACGCTGATGATGTTGGCGCCAGGCTGCTGGAGGATCTGCACCTGCACCGCGGGCTTGCCGTTGTACAGGCCGTAGTTGCGGATATTCTCGGTGGCGCCGTCGTTGATGTCGGTGACCGCGGCGACATCGCCGAGGCGCACAGTGGCGCCATTGCGGTTGGCGATGATCAACGAGCGGTATTCAGCGGCTGTCCGGGCGTTGTCATTCGTGTAGATCTGGAAGTGCAGCGCCGCCGACTCGATTGCCCCTTTTGGGGCATTGACATTGGCGTTGGAAATCGCGGCGCGGATGTCCTGCAGGCCGATGCCGTACTTGGACAGTGTCAGCGGGTTGAGCTCGACCCGCACCGCCGGCAGCGCGCTGCCGGAAACGTTGACGTTGCCGACGCCCTTGATCTGCGACAGGCGCTGCGACACAACGGCGTCGGCGGCATCGAAAATCTGTCCCTGCGTGAGCACGTCGGAGGTCATGGCGAGCTGCATGATCGGGAAGCTCGCGCTGTTGAGCTTGCGGTAGGTGGGATTGCGCGTCAGCGCGGAGGGCAGGTCGGTGTGCGCGGCGACGATGGCGGCCTGCACGTCGCGCGCCGCGCCGTCGATGTCGCGGTCGAGCCCGAAGGTCAGCTGGATATTGGTGCTGCCAACGCTGCTGGTGGAGGTCATATCGTCGACGTCGGCGATCGCGCCCAGGTGCCGCTCGAGCGGCGTGGCGACACTGCTGGCCATGACCTCGGGACTGGCCCCGGGAATCGAGGCCGAAACGAAAATGGCCGGCGCGTCGATTTTTGGAAGTGGTGCGACCGGCAGCAGGTTGAAGGCCATCGCGCCGCTCAGCGCCACGCCGAGCGTGAGCAGCGTCGTGGCCACGGGGCGGGCGATAGACGGAGCCGAGATGTTCATGCGGGCTCGCCGCGGCTGCTGCGACGATTGCGAATGCGCGTGGCCAGCCGGTCAAAGTACAGGTAGATCACGGGCGTCGTGAACAGCGTCAACACCTGGCTCACGGCCAGGCCACCCACGATGCTCACGCCCAGCGGGTTGCGCAGCTCCGAGCCGGTGCCCGTGCCGAGCATCAACGGCACGGCGCCGAACATCGCCGCTACCGTCGTCATGAGGATCGGGCGGAAGCGCAGCAGGCAGGCCTGGTAAATGGCCTCGCGCGGCGTCTTGCCTTCATAGCGCTCGGCATTGATCGCAAAGTCGATCATCAGGATGGCATTCTTCTTGACGATGCCGATCAGCAGGATGATGCCGATCAGGGCGATGATCGTCAGGTCTTCATCGAACAGCATGAGCGCGAGGAGCGCCCCAATCCCCGCCGAAGGCAAGGTCGAGAGTATCGTGATGGGGTGGATGTAGCTCTCGTAGAGCACGCCGAGCACGATGTACATCACGACCACCGCTGCCAGCAGCAGCCACAGCTCGTTGCCCAGGTTCTTGCGAAAGGCGAGGGCCGCGCCCTGAAAGATGGTGCTGATGCGCTCGGGCAGGCCGAGCGTCTCTTCGGCCTGCCCGATGGCGTCGACGCCGGCGCCGAGCGACACGCCCGGAGCCAGGTTGAAGGACACGGTGCTGGCCGGAAACTGGGCCTGGTGATTGATCAGCAGCGGGCGCGTATCTTCCTGCACCGAGGCGATCGCCGTGAGCGGCACCTGGCCACCACCGGCGGATGGCACGTAGATCGAGGAGAGAGATTGCAGCGAGCCCTGCAGCGCAGGGTCGGCCTCGATGATCACGCGATACTGGTTGGACTGCGTGAAGATGGTCGAGACGATGCGCTGCCCAAAAGCATCGTAAAGCGCGTTGTCGACAGTGCCGACGCTGATGCCAAAGCGCGCCGCGCTGTCGCGATCAATGGTCACCGACGCCGCCAGGCCGTTGTCTTCCTGGTTGCTGGTCACATCGGAAAATTCCGGTCGGTCGCGCAGCGCGGCGACGAGCCGCGGTGTCCACGTGGACAGCAGCGCGGTGTCGGAGGCCTGCAGCGTGAACTGGTATTGCGTGCGGCTGATGGTGGCGTCCAGTGTCAGGTCCTGGACGGGCTGCAGGTACAAGCTAATGCCCGGCACGCTGGCTGTCTCGTTCTGAATGCGGCGGGCGATCGGCGCGGCCGTACTGGAACGCTCGCTGCGCGGCTTGAGGTTGATCAGGAAGCGTCCGCTGTTGAGCGTGACGTTGCTGCCATCGACGCCGATGAACGAGGACAGGCTGGCGACGTCGGGATCCTTGAGGATCGCGGCCCCCAGTGCCTGCTGGCGATCGGCCATGGCGGCGTAGGACACCGACTGTGTTGCCTCCGAGACGCCCTGCAGCACGCCGGTATCCTGGGTCGGGAAGAAGCCCTTCGGAATCACCACATATAAGAGTGCCGTCAGCACCAGCGTGCCGACTGCGACAGCGAGCGTGAGGGTCTGGTGGTCGAGTACCCAGGTCAGGCGCCGTCCGTACCACTCGAGCAGGCGCGAGTACCACTGCGATGTGTCGGCAGCGTGGGTCTCCGCAGTGCCCGTTGCGCGCGGCCGCAGCAGCCGCGCGCACATCATGGGGACCAACGTCAGCGAGACCACGGCGGAGATCAGGATGGTCACGGCCAGCGTGGCCGCGAACTCCCGGAACAGGCGACCGACCACATCCTGCATGAACAGCAGCGGGATCAGCACGGCGACCAGCGACACGGTCAGTGAAATGATCGTGAAGCCGATCTGCTTCGAACCCTTCAGAGCTGCTTCCAACGGCTTGTCGCCTTGCTCGAGGAAGCGCGAAATGTTCTCGATCATGACGATTGCATCGTCGACCACGAAACCGGTGGCGATGGTGAGCGCCATCAACGACAGGTTGTTGAGGCTGAAATGCGCCAGGTACATCACGGCGAAAGTGCCGATCAGCGACAGCGGCACCGACAGCGCCGGAATCACCGTGGCCGGGACGTTGCGCAGGAACAGAAAGATCACCAGCACCACCAGCGCCACGGCGAGGGTCAGTTCGAACTGCACGTCGTGGATCGAGGCGCGGATCGTGGTGGTGCGGTCGGTCAGCACCTGCAACTCCACGCCGGCCGGCAGCGTGGCCTGCAGGCTCGGCAGCAGCTTCTTGATGCCCTCGACCACGTCGACGACGTTCGCATTCGGCTGGCGCTGTACGTTGATGAGCAGCGCCGGCGTGTCGTTCATCCAGCCACCGAGCTTGGTGTTCTCGGCGCCGGCGACCAGCGTGGCCACGTCGCTCAGGCGCACCGCGGCCGCGTTGCGGTAGGCGATGATGATCTGGCCGTACTCCGCGGCGCTCTTGAGCTGGTCGTTCGCGTTGATGGTGTAGGCGCGCGTCGGTCCGTCAAACGTTCCCTTGGGTCCGTTCTGGTTGGCGACGCTAATCGTGGTGCGCAGATCGTCCAGGTTCAGTCCGTAGGCGGCCAGCGCCTGCGGGTTGACCAGCACGCGCACGGCTGGTCGTTGGCCGCCGCTGATACTCACTACGCCGACGCCGCGGAGCTGGGAGATCTTCTGGGCGATGCGCGTGTCGGCCAGATCCTGCACCGCCGTCAGCGGCATGACTTTCGAGGTCAGGCCCAACGTGAGCACCGGCGCGTCGGCGGGATTGACCTTGGCGTAGATCGGCGGTGCCGGCAGGTCCTGCGGCACCAGGTTCTGCGCGGCGCTGATCGCGGCCTGCACCTGCTGCTCGGCGATGTCGATCGCCAGGCTGAGGTCAAACTGCAGCGTGATCACCGATGCGCCGGCCGAACTGGTCGACGACATCTGGTTGAGGCCCGGCATCTGGCCGAACTGCTTTTCCAGCGGCGCGGTGATCGCGGAGGTGATCACTTCCGGACTGGCGCCGGGATAGAAGGTCTGCACCTGGATGGTCGGGTAGGCCACTTCCGGCAAGGCCGAGAGCGGCAGCTGCAGGTAGGCCACCACGCCGACCAGCAGAATCGCGATCATCAGCAGTGCCGTGGCCACCGGTCGCAGGATGAAAATACGGGAGGGGTTCATCGATGCCGCCAACCAGTGGTCGTTTGCGCGCCGCCAGTCAGGGCGAACCCGCAGCGCCGTCCGCCGGCTTGCCACCCCATTTATGGGCGCCCATGCCGCGACGATGCTTGCCGCCGCCCGCTTGCGCAGCCGGCGCGCCCGCAGGCGTGCCCGGCGTGGCTTGCGGCAGTGTCACCGTGGCGCCATCGCGCAGCCGATCGCCCCCTTCGGTCACCACGATGTTTCCGGCCTTGAGCCCGGAAGCGACGGCCACGCGCTCGCCGTCGGCCGCGCCGAGCACGATCGGATGCACGGAGACCGTGCTGTCCGCGGCGACCAGGTACACGAAGGTGCTGTTGACACCGCCCGGCGCGCCGTGCTGCACGGCCGCTATGGGAATGATGACCTGGTCCTTCAGCACATCCTGCAGGAGCTGGATGTTGACGAACTGGTTGGCAAACAGTGCGCCGTCCTGGTTGTCGAAGATCGCACGCATCTTGATCGTGCCGGTGGCCGGGTCGATGATGTTGTCCACGCTCTGCAGCGTGCCGTCGGCCAGCTTGGTCGTATTCGCCTTGTCGTAGGCCTCGACTGCCAGCACTGCGCCCTCGTGCAGGCGCTTCTGTACGGCCGGCAGCTTGTCCTCGGGCATGGGGAAAATCGCTGAGACCGGCTGCAACTGCGTGACGACGACGATGCCGTTGGCATCACCGGGCGTCACGTAGTTGCCCTGGTCCACCTGCCTGAGGCCTACGCGGCCGGCAACCGGCGCCACGATATGCGTGTACTGCAGATTGAGCTGTGCGGCGCTCACCTGCGCCTGGTCAGTCGCCACCGTCCCTTCGAGCTGCTGCACCAGCGCCTTTTGCGTGGCCACCTGTTGTTCGGCGACGGACCCTTGTGCTCCCAGGTCCTGGTAGCGCTTTACGTCCACCCGTGCGTTGGCGAGCAGCGCCTGGTCGCGCCGCAGATTGCCCTGCGCCTGCTCGAGCGTGGCCTGATAGGGGCGTGGATCGATCTGCGCGAGGAAATCGCCGCGCTTCACGAGCTGGCCCTCCTTGAACGCGATCTGTTGCAACTGGCCGCTGATCTGGGTCTTGACGGTAACGGTGGCCAGCGGCGTCACGGTGCCCAGCGCCGGCAGCCGGACGTCGATGTCGCCGGTCGCGACGGTTGCGACGGCAACCGCCATGGGGCCACCACGTCCGCCCTGGGCGGCGGCCTGGAGCTGGCGGCCGTGGTAAATGATCCAGGCAACCACAATGACAAGCACCAGCCCGGCGATGGCCCATAGAGTCCGCCGCGAAGATTCGGGACCGTCATTCGTCATGTGCACTCACTCTGCGCGCGCTGATAGGCGGCACGCTTGGCGTCGGCGTCTGCTGATGATACGCCGCCAAGCGGTTGGGTCGGGTAAAAGCCGCTCTGATCGAGGGATCAACAGTGGCATTCGTCGGGTGATCACTACTGTTGAAACGCAGCACCGCGGTTCGCGTTTACACTGACCGTTGCATTGTCAATAAGTTGCGTGCAGTGGCAATGTCAGCCCGGGTCGTCACATTCACCGTGGCCTTGGTCTGCCAGATAGTTGGGTTTCAGGCCGCGCCGGTTCGCTCGTCCGGGCTCAGCCGATAGCCAATTCCCGCCTCGGTGACCAGGTAACGCGGCCGGCTCGGATCGGGTTCAAGTTTCTGGCGCAGCGTCTTGATGTACGAACGCAGGCCCCGCGTGTCGCCGAACCGCTCCGGTCCCCAGGCTTCGCGGATCAGCTGCTTTTGCGTCACGATCATGCCGGCACGGCGCGCAAGGCATTCCAGCACCCGATACTCGAGCGGAGTCAGGTGAACGGCTCCTTCCTGTCCCTGCGTCGTGCGCGCCGTCAGATCCACGGTAACCGGTCCCAGGTAAAGCAGCGGCTGGCTCTCTCCGCTGCGTGCAGTGCGCCGCAGGCTAGCCCGCACCCTCGCCAGCAGTTCCGGCGCACTGAAGGGTTTGGTCACGTAGTCGTCGGCCCCCGCATCCAGCGCCTGGATCTTTTCCCCCTCCATCGTGCGTGCTGAGAGCACCAGGATCGGCACCGTCGAGAAGCCGCGAATATTGCGAATCAGCGTCGCTCCATCCATGTCCGGCAAGCCAAGATCGCAAATGATCAGGTCCGGGCGATGACTGCGTGCCTCGATCAGGCCCCGCTCACCCGTTGTGGCGTCCACCACGCGGTAGCTGTGCGATTCCAGCAGCGTGCGCAGCACGCCGCAGAGCTCGCCGTCGTCTTCGACGACCAGGACCAGGAACATTGCCGTCGTCATGCTTCGGGGTCTGCGGTGGGCAGCGTGAATGCGAAGCGCGTGCCGCCCCCGGGGCGCGGCGTAGCGCTGATGGCGCCGCCGTGGGCCGCGATGATTGCGCGGCATATCGAAAGACCCAGGCCGGCGCCACCGGCGTTGCTCTCTTCGCGGCCGCGCTGGAATTTCTTGAACAGTCGCTCCGGATCACCGGGCGGCAGGCCTGGGCCGGTGTCGTCGACGACGACGCGCACGGAGCGATCCTCCGCGCTGGCAGAGATGGCGATGCGCGTTCCGGGCGGCGTGTGTCGCACGCAGTTGTCGAGCAGGTTGGCGAAGACCTGGGTGATGAGCGGGGCATCGACGCGAACGGCCGGCAGGGCGTCAGGCAGGTCGATATCGACAGGATGATCCGTCAACCGGTCGTGCAGCTGCCCCAGTGCCGTCCCGACCAGATCGTCGAGCGTCTGCCAGTCGAGTCGCAATCGGACTTCGCCGGACTCAAAGCGCATCAGTTCGAGCACATTGGAAATCAGCTTCGACATCTCCCGCGCCTTGGTCTCGATGGTCGTTGCCAGGCGTATGCGCGCTGCGCCGTCGATGGCGAGCTCCGGATCGGCCAGTGCACTGCCCGCGCCGGCGATTGCGGCCAGCGGGGTGCGCAGATCGTGCGATATCGAGGCCAGTAGCGTGTTGCGCAGGCTTTCAGTTTCCGCGGCGACGAGCGCGGCCTGCGCCTCATCGGCCTGGCTGGCGCGCTCGAAGGCCAAGCCAATCTGCCCGGCAAAAGTTTCCAGCAGGTGCTGCTGTTCGGGCAGCAGCAATCGGCGTCGCTGCGTCGGGCGAACGGCAAGGACGCCCAGGGTGCGGCTGCCACCTCGCAGTGGCTGGTACTGCGCCGCCGCGGCAGGCAGCGTGTCCGTGCCGAGGCCGGCGGGCCGACCGTGATCGAAAACCCATTGTGCGACCGACAGATCGGCGCTGCGCAGGCTTTCCGGCAGTGGCTTGGCGCGGGGATGGAGCAGGCGTCCCGCCGGATCCGGTACCAGCACGACGGCGTGGCCGGAAAAAGTCTCCGCGACGTGTTTGACGGCGACCCGGGCAATATTGTCGCGCTGGCGCGTGGCGGCAAGCTCTCGGCTCATCTCATACAGCAGCGCCGTGCGTCGTTCGCGGGCGCCGGCGACGCGTGTCTGGGCCCGCACGCTGGCGACCAGGCTCGCGATGACCAGGGCGACGACCAGCATGACGGCGAAGGTCACGACGTACTGCAGGTCAGCGACCGCAAAGGTCAGGCGTGGCGGCACGAAGAAGAAATCGAAGGCCAGGACATTCACGACTGCCGTCAGGCTCGCTGGGCCACGACCCAGGCGCAGTGCCGCGATTGTGGCGCCGAGCAGGTAGACCATGACGAGATTGGTCGGCTCAAAGTATGGGTACATCAGCGCCGCAACACCCGTGCAGAGCAGCGATATCAGCGCCGCCGCCCAGTACCGGCGCCAGCTGACGGTACGCGGATTGCTGCGCTCGGGCATTTCGACCCGGCGCGACTCATCGCGGCGCGCGATGATCGACACGTCCAGGCCCTGGCCCTGCCGCACCAGCTTCGCGGCCGTCGAGGGCGCCAACAGCGCGCGCCAGCCCCGGCGCCTCGGCTCCCCCACCACGATGCGCGTGATGTTGCGCAGCCGCGCGTACTCGGCGAGGGCGGCAGCGGCGGAAGAACCATCGAGCGTGACAGTCTGCGCGCCCAGGGACTCCGCGAGCCGCAGTGTCGCAATACGCCGGTTCCTTGCGCGCTCACCCAGCCTGAGCAGCGCGGGGGTTTCTACCGATACGACCAGCCACTCCGCGTCCAGTGCATCGGCGAAGCGCTTGCCGACCCGCACCAGCTGTTCGGCCTGGTCGTTCGGTGCGATCGCGATCAGAAACCGATCGCGGGCCAGCCAGGGCTGCGAAATGCGTTCCTCGCCCGAATACGCGCGCGCGGCGGCATCGACGCGATCGGCGGTACGGCGCAGCGCAAGTTCACGGAGCGCCGTCAGGTTGGGCCGCCGGAAGAAGCGATCGGCCGCCGTCATGGCCTTGTCGGAGACGTACACTTTGCCGGCTTTCAGGCGCTCGAGCAGGTCATCGGGTGGCAGGTCGATCAGCTCGACCTCGTCGGCCTCGTCGAAGATCCTATCCGGAATCGTCTCCTGCTGGCGCACACCGGTGATGCCGGCGACCAGGTCATTGAGACTTTCCAGGTGCTGGATATTCAGCGTCGTCCAGACGTTGATGCCGCCGTCGAGCAGTTCCTCGATATCCTGCCAGCGCTTCGCGTGGCGCGGGCGCGGCTCGCCCTCGACGATGTTTGAGTGCGCCAGCTCATCGACCAGCAGCGTCGGGGGTCTGCGTTTCAGCGCCGCATCGAGATCGAATTCGCGGCGCGTCATGCCGCGGTAGCGTATGTCAACGGGCGGCAGCTGTTCGAGGCCTTCGAGCAGCTTCTCGGTTTCGACGCGGCCGTGGGGTTCGACATAGCCGACCACGATGTCGGCGCCCGCGGCGCGCGCGGCGCGCGCTGCTTCCAGCATGGCGTAGGTCTTGCCGACCCCTGCAGACGCACCGATGAATATCTTGAGCCGTCCGCGCCGCGCGCGCGCCGCGTCGCGCTGCACGGCGGCCAGCAATGCGTCTGGATCGCGGCGTTCTGACTCGGTCATCAATACCTTAACGAGTGTGGTCCAGCGCCAGATTCAGCTCGAGGACGTTGACGCGGGGTTCGCCGATGAAGCCTAGCAGACTGTCCTGTTCGTGGGCCCGCACCAATGCTTCCACCTGTGCGACGCCAAGGCCACGCGCCCGTGCGACGCGCGGAACCTGGTAGAGGGCCGCGGCCGGGCTGATTTCGGGATCCAGGCCGCTCGCGGAGGCACTCACGAGATCGACCGGAATCGGCTGTGCGTTGCCGGGATCCGCCTCCCGCAGCGACCTGGCGCCCGACTTGACCTGGTCGAGCAGTGCGGGATTCAGGGGTCCGAGGTTGGAACCGGTGGAGCCGATGCCGTTGTAGGGCTTCGGCGTGGTCGCGGAGGGCCTGCCCCAGAAGTACTTCGGATCCGAGAAAGCCTGGCCGATCAGTCGCGAGCCGACGACCCGGCCGTCTGCGCGGAGCAGGCTGCCCGCGGCCTGCGACGGAAAGGCGAGGCGGGCAAGGCCAGTGATGGCCATGGGGTATCCGACGCCCAGCAGCAAGGTGAACGCGATCAGCAGGCTGGCAGCCGGGCGCAGTGGGTTGGTGTGCATGGCGGCTCCTTTTCAGACCAGGTGAGCGGCGGACAGGAACAGGTCGATCAGCTTGATGCCGGGGAAGGGAATGAGCACGCCGCCCAGCCCATAGATGAGCAGGTTTCGGCGCAGCAGCGGCCCCGCGCCCAACGGCCGATACTTCACGCCCCGGATCGCGAGCGGGATCAGCGCCACGATGATGAGTGCGTTGAAGATGATCGCCGACAGGATGGCGGAGTTTGGCGTGGCCAGGTGCATGACGTTCAGCGCGCCCAGCTGCGGATAGCTGACGGCGAATGCTGCCGGGATGATGGCGAAATACTTGGCGACGTCGTTGGCAATGCTGAAGGTGGTGAGCGCTCCGCGCGTCATCAGCATCTGCTTGCCGGTCTCGACGATCTCGAGGAGCTTGGTGGGATTGGAGTCGAGGTCCACCATGTTGCCGGCTTCCTTCGCGGCCTGCGTACCCGTATTCATCGCGACGGCGACATCGGCCTGCGCGAGCGCCGGTGCATCGTTGGTGCCATCTCCGGTCATCGCGACCAGTCGCCCCTGCGCCTGGTGGTCGCGAATCAGCTTGAGCTTGGCTTCGGGCGTGGCCTCGGCGAGAAAGTCGTCGACGCCGGCCTCTGCGGCGATCGCGGCAGCAGTCAGCCGGTTGTCACCGGTGATCATGATGGTCTTGATGCCCATGTGCCGCAGGTCGGCAAAGCGCTCGCGGATGCCGCCCTTGACGATGTCCTTGAGCGCAATCACGCCCAGCACGCGCGCGCCATCCGACACGACCAGTGGCGTGCTGCCTTCGCGAGCGACGCGTTCCACTGCTTCGACGACCGCACGCGGCACGGGCTGCCCGAGGGCTTCCACATGCCGGGTGATCGCATCCGGCGCACCCTTGCGCACCTGGCGCGCGCCCAGGTTCACGCCGCTCATGCGGGTGTGCGCCGAGAAGGGCACGAAAGTGGCATTCAGGGCCTTGAGATCGCGCTCGCGCAGATCGAACTTGCGTTTCGCCAGCACGACGATGCTGCGGCCTTCTGGTGTCTCGTCAGCGAGTGAGGCGAGCTGCGCGGCGTCAGCCAGCTCGAGTTCCTTGACGCCCGGCGCGGGGAGGAAGGCCGCGGCCTGGCGGTTGCCCAGCGTGATCGTGCCGGTCTTGTCCAGCAGCAACACATCGACGTCGCCCGCCGCCTCGACCGCCCGGCCGGAGGTGGCGATGACGTTCGCCTCCATCATGCGGCTCATGCCGGCGACGCCAATGGCCGACAGCAGGCCGCCGATGGTCGTCGGGATTAGGCAGACCAGCAATGCAATCAGCGCGGTCAGGGTCACCGCGCTGCCGGCCTTGCTGACTTCGACGCTGTAGAGCGAAAACGGCAGTAGTGTCACGATGACGACCAGGAACACCAGGGTCAGCGCCACCAGCAGGATGGTCAGCGCAACCTCATTCGGAGTCTTCTGGCGCTTGGCGCCTTCCACCATCGAAATCATGCGATCCAGGAAGGTCTCGCCCGGATTGACGCTGACACGCACGACGATCCAGTCGGACAGCACACGCGTGCCGCCCGTCACCGAGGAAAAATCCCCGCCGGATTCGCGGATCACCGGCGCCGACTCGCCGGTGATGGCGCTCTCATCCACCGAGGCCGCGCCCTCGATGACTTCGCCATCGACGGGAATGATGTCACCCGTCTCCACCAGGACCACATCGCCGCGACGCAGCTCCTCGCCCTTGACCGACACCGTGTCGCGTCGGACGAGGCGCGCATCGAGGAATTTCTTCGCCAGCACGGTCTGGCGCATGCCGCGCAGCGCTGCGGCCTGGGCGCGGCTCCGTCCCTCGGCCACGGCTTCGGCGAAGTTTGCAAACAGTACCGTGAAGCCCAGCCACACCGCAATGGCGCCGATAAAGCCGGGCGAGGCCTCGCCGTGTCCGCCGAGCGCCTGGATGTAGAGTGCGAACGTCACGATCGTGCCGATGTAGACCACGAACATGACCGGGTTGCGCCATTGCACCCGGGGGTCGAGCTTGCGGACCGATTCCAGCAGCGCCGGCATGAGCAGCTTGCGATCGAACAGCGACAATTGTTCACGTGACATGGGTGTCTCCTACCTGGCGGCGACGAGCATGAAGTGCTCGACGACGGGTCCGAGCGCGAGCGCCGGTACATAGGTGAGCACGCCGATCAGCAGAATCGAGCCGATCAGCAGGGCGATGAACAGGCCGCCGTGCGTGGGCATCGTGCCTTCGCCGACCGGAATGCGCTTCTTGGAGGCGAGGGACCCGGCGAGGGCCAGCGCCGCGACGATCGGCCAGAAGCGGCCGAACCACATCGCAAGGCCGAGGGCCAGGTTATAGAAGGGCGTGTTCGCCGACAGGCCGGCAAAGGCACTGCCGTTATTGTTTGCGGCGGAGGAAAAGGCGTAGAGAATCTCGCTGAAGCCGTGAGCGCCCGGATTGGCGACGCCCGCCTTGCCGGCCGTCATGGTGACCGCCACGGCGGTGCCGATCAGGACGATGAACGGCGTCGTGAGTATGAAGATCGATGCGAGTTTCATCTCTGTCGCCTCGATCTTCTTGCCGACGTATTCGGGCGTACGACCGATCATCAGGCCGGCAATGAATACCCCGAGGATCGCGAAGATCAGGGCCGTGTAGAGACCCGTCCCCACGCCGCCGGGCGCGAGTTCGCCGAGCTGTATCAGGAACAGCGGCACGAAGCCGCCGAGCGGCGTCATCGAGTCGTGCATCATGTTGACGGCGCCGCAGGACGTGGCGGTCGTAACCGCCGCGAAGATCGTCGAGGCCGCGATGCCAAAGCGCGTTTCCTTGCCTTCCATGTTGCCGCCCGATTGCAGGTGGCTGGCCACCTGGTCGATGCCCTGCCTGGCGACGAGCGGATTGCCGTGCTGTTCGCTGTAGTAGGCCACCAGGATCATGCTGACGAGCAGGATGAGCATGGCGGCCAGGATGGCCCAGCCCTGCCGGGTATCGCCGATCATCTTGCCGAAGGTGTAGGTGAGGGCGAATGGAATGAGCAGGATGGCGACGATCTCGAGGAGGTCTGTGACCGGCGTCGGGTTCTCAAACGGGTGGGCGGAGTTCGCGTTGAAGAACCCGCCGCCGTTGGTGCCGAGTTCCTTGATGGATTCCTGGGAGGCCACGGGCCCCATGGGCAGCGTCTGTGTCGGGACCGTTGCCGAGACGCCAGTAACGTCCTTGTAGGCGTCGACGTTCTGGATCACGCCCTGGCTGACCAGCACGAGCGCCAGCACGGCTGCGAGCGGCAACAGGATGTAGAGTGTCGAGCGCGTGACATCCACCCAGAAGTTGCCGATGACCTGCACCGTGTGGCGGGCGAAGCCGCGGATCAGGGCGATCGCGACTACGATGCCGGTCGCGGCCGACAGGAAATTCTGCACGGCCAGCCCCGCCATCTGTACCAGATAGCCCAGGGTCGACTCGCCGGAGTAGCCCTGCCAGTTCGTATTGGTGATGAAGCTGACGGACGTGTTGAACGATGAGTCGGGGCTGACCGCAGTCAACTTCTGCGGGTTCAGCGGCAGCACCAGTTGCAGCCGCTGCAGCGCGTAAACGATGAGCGCGCCCAGCAGGTTGAACAGCAGCAGGGCAATCGCGTACTGCCGCCAGGACATCTCCTTGCTGGCGTCGACGCCACTCAGGCGATACAGGATTGCTTCGAACCGCCCACCCAGCCGCAGGGCGAAATGCGGGCGGCCTTCCATGATGTCGGCGATGTAGCTGCCGAGCGGCTTGACGCACAGCAGGGCCAGGCCCAGCACGGTTGCCAGCAACAGATAGAACATCACGTTTGCGTTCATCAGAATTTCTCCGCACGGATCAATGCATACAGCAGGTATCCGAAGAGAAAGAGCGCCAGCAGGCCGCTGAGCCAGATGATGGCGGTCATGACCTGTCTCCCAGGCGACCGAGGGCCAGCACCAGAAGGTGCGTCAGGCCATACAGGGCGAGCAGGATCAACAGGTAGACAGCGTCCATCGCAGGCACCTCCGCAGCAGGAGTCAAGCCTGGAATGCTAGGAGGGACGATGTGAGAAAGATGTGAAAAGAACGCGCGGCGCGCTGGTGCATGGTGCGAGGCGCGGCGCCTTGTCGGGTCACTGACGTCGACGACTGCAGTCGATCATGCCGCTTTGGAAATGATGGCCCGCAGGCGCCGTAGCCGTGGTGTTGCCATTGGCACAGTGACCATCGTGCTGCCTACGGCCATCAGCAGCAAGGCCGTGAACGTGGCGCTGGTGATGATGCCCTTGTCGAGCAGTACATTGACGAAGACGATCATGATAAGCGCCTTGGTTTGCAGTAGCCAACCAATCAGCGAACTCTCGCCCGGACGCCAATGAAGGATGGCACCGGCCAGTCGCGTGCCGAGCAATTTGCCGCTGACTGACGCGAACAGCAGCACTGCCCCGGCAAGCATGACCACCGGTCCGCCCATGGTCCACGTGGTACGCAGGCCGGTGCTGAGAAAAAAGACAGGCATGCTGAACAGCAGGACATTTTGCCGGAGCGCGTCCATTCGCTTACGGTCGAACCATTGACCGTCCATGACGGAGCCGGATAGGAACGCGCCGACCATGAAGTGCAATCCAGACCAATCCGCACCAAGACCGCAAACCGCAAGCCATATCAGACCGACATACCATCGATCACGCTCCGGCAACCGGACCATCAGCCGGCGAAACGCCCAGGCCGAAATCCCAAAGCCCAGCAGGAACGCCACCTGCTTGCCGATGCGCTGCCAATCCAGAAGAATGAATGCGAGCACGCCCCAGATGGCAACGTCATCCATGCTGGCATAGCGCAATATGCGCTGGCCGATGGGTTCGCGCAGGATTTCCAACTCTTCCATGAACAGGATGAGGATCGGCAGCGCGGTCACGGCGCAGGCCATGCCGATGCCCAGGACAAATTGCCATGGGGCCGCATCGGGACCGATCCAGCCACTGAAGCGAACCATGGCCAGCGCCGTCATGCAACCGAGCAGCAGGGGAGCGCCCAGCGCCAGGCCGGCGGTTATCGCGCTTTCCCGTCTGTTCGTCCAGACTCCGGCCAGGTCCAGCTCGATTCCCGCGATCCACACGAAACCCATGACCGCCCACCAGGCGATGCCGTTGAGCGATTGAACTACGGCCGGATTGAATACGAAGCCGTAGTACTGAGGGTACGCCGCGCCCAGTATCCCGGGACCCAGAAGAATGCCAGTGACGATCTGCACTACCACGAGCGGCGCGTAGTACTGGGTCCGGCACGCGCGCCAGATTGCGTACGGCACCAGAAAGATTATGCTCATGGCGAGCAGGAATTTTTCGCTGATACTCATCGGTTGGCAGTTTACCCGTGGCTGCGGACTGGATTTCCTGATCTTACTGGCGTACCCCGCAATTCAGTAGCAGAAGATATGTGGCATGCGGTCCGTGCAGCCTCGCGAGCAATTCTCCTGCTTCAGAAAGCCGCACGCGCGCACTCAGTCGCCTCTTCGACGTAAGTGTCCGGTTGGAAGGCAAACAGGTCACCGGGCTGGTACCTGAGCGCGTCACCAATCGCCTCGAGCGTCGAGAAGCGGATTGCGCGCGCCTTGCCGGTCTTGAGAAATGACAGGTTGGCGAACGTGATGTCGATGCGCTCGGCGAGCTCGGTCAGGGTCATCCAACGCGTGTGAAGCAAATCGTCGAGTTTGACGGCGATCATGGCAACACCGTGCCATCGAGATCGTCACGCATGCGGGTGCCTGGCGAGAATACATGGGTGAGAACGAACAGCAGGAGCACCGTGAGCCACCCGCCCGTGGAGAATGCGCTGATGTGCGGCGGATGCGCCGGCGGCGCCCGGAATCTTTCTCCAGGCGCGCGCGCCGACTGTCATGCCTGATGCTAGAATTTATAGCCGAGTTTGAGCCCGCAAACCCTTGGTCTGGTGATGGTCTGCGCCGGCACGAACTGCGTGGTCGAAGTGAACACGCTTGCGTTGACGTTGGTGAGGTTCTGCGCAAACAACTCCGCCGACCATGCTCCCTTGGCCAAACCAGCGGATGCGTCATATTGCGAATAAGGCGGGTTCTCGAACCTGATCAATGTAGTGCTCACGCTGCCGCCGACCGACAATGCCGGATTGACGCCAGACTGAGTAAACGAGTGCGCGGTGCGGGTGGCGCCTGCCTGCACGAAAGCCGTGTAGGTATTCTTCGTCCATTGATACCGCAGTCGAAGGTTGAACTGAAATGGCGGCGAATTCGCACTCGGCGTTCCGAGTGGACCGTACACATTCTTGATACTGGTGATTGGCTGGCCATACAAGGCCTTGGCCGTCGGATCGGCGAGCAACGCAGGATTGTTTGCGATCAGGTAAGGCGAATTGGTTTGTTCGCTGCTGTTCCAGGAAATGCCGCCCTGCGCCGTCAGGCCTGCGGTAAGAACGGCAACGAAGGAAGTCTCGATGCCGCGAATCCGATACGACGGGCCATTGGTGCCGAAGCCGATGTTCCCCAGCACGCCGGGATTGAACAGGTTGATCTGCACGTCCTGCCAATCTTCCTGATATACGGCGCCATTCCACTGCAGCCGGTGACCCAGGAATTGCGTCTTCCAGCCAATCTCCTTGTTGGTCAGGTTATCGGACGCAAATGCGTATGGTGAACAGTACTGGCTGATGCCACTGGCCTGGTCAAGGACGTAGCAGGCCGTGAACCGGTTGAATCCGCCCGGGCGGAAACCCTGTGACCATGTGGCGTAGATCAGCGCGTCCGGCGCGAAGTGCCAGGTCAGGTTGGCGCGGCTCTTGAAGCCCTGGTAGGTCGTGTGCAAATGGGCGCCATCAATATTGACGGCGAAAGACGGGGCAGGGCACGGCGCAGGGCCCGCCTCGTAACAGCCGAAACTGCCGGTGACGGCGCCTTTCTCGGTATTGTCGAAGTGGTAGTAGCGCGTTCCTGCCGTGAACGTCAGCACCTTTGGAATAAGGTCGTAGTCCACGGACATGAAGAATGCCCGCTGCTTGTAGCCGCGCGTGACGTCATTGAAGAACGCCACGTTGTCATTGCGCGTCGCAGGGTTGCTGACTGTTCCGCCTTGCGAGGGCGCAATGTCGGTCAGACAGCCAACGGTGAGCGTTGCAGTGCAGGCAGGCAGCGTCTTGTACTGCCAGTTGAGCTGGTCCTTGATGACGAGCTCTTCATAGAACGCACCGACGATGCCGCGCAGGCGCCAGTCGTCCGGCGTGCTGAGCCGCATCTCATGGCTTTGATGGGTATTGCGCTCGGTGTCATTCCACGTCGAGCTCGGTGAGAAGCAGGTCGAAGCAAGTCCGTTCGCCGGTTCCGCACCGTGACACTGGTAATAGTCGGCGTACACGCCGCGCGCATAGTTGGTGTAATCCTGTACCTGGGCCACATTGCGGAGCAGGTAGGAACCGGTATACACCGCCTTGAGGTTGCCGAAATGGCCGTTGATGGCCAGCGCCGTATTTTCAAACCGGTCTTTGTTGAACGAATCGTTGAACAGCGTGACCGATTGCCGCGGCAGGGAAATGCCGTCCGAGCTGTTCGGCATCTGGTAGAAGACGCCTTGCGCATCGATGTCCTGGTAGGTCTGCGTCAGCAGTGCGCTCCAGGCATCGTTGATGGCCCACAGCGCCGAGGCGCGCACGCCCCGGTAGGTCACCGGGTTGATCGCCTTCTTGGCAATCGCGTTGTTGTTGATGGGTGCGCCGGGCGGTGCGCTAAAGGCCGAAGGATTGCCAGTCAGGCATGTGCCCTGGGATGGTGCGCTGTTGTCATCGCAGGCGGTCGCGTAATTTGCGTAGTGGATGCCAAGATCGCTGTCCTTGCGCGTGAAGGTACCTGGCACGTTGTCGATGTAGCCGCCGTGGTGGTCGCGATAGATCACTGCCCGCACCGCGAGCGTGTTCGATACGACCGGCACGTTGAGGACTGCGGTCAGATCGTTGTTGGGATCACCGCCTGCGGTGGTCCCGTAGCCGGCGTTGATGCTGCCCTCGGTCACGTTGAGCCTGGGCTTGTTGGTGATATAGCGGACGGCGCCGGCCTGCGCACCCGCGCCGAACAGGGTTCCCTGCGGTCCTTCGAGCACTTCCACGCGTTCCAGGTCGGCGGCGTACACGTCCAGGTTCCGGCTGGGCAACTGGCCCGACTGATCGTCGAGGTAGATCGCCACGTTCGGAAATCCGCTGATCGAGCCGCCAGACTGGACGCCGTCACTGCCGACGCTCAGGCCCCGCATGAAGACCTGGGATTGGCCGGGCCCGGAGGAAGGCGCAGTGACGTTGGGCAGATAGCGGACGAAATCATCCAGCCTGGTCACATTCAGTTGTGACAGCGTTTCAGAGGTCAACGCCTGGATCGCAATGGGCACATTCTGGATGTTTTCAGAGCGTCGCTGCGCCGTCACGATGATTTCTTCGATTCGTTCGCCGCCCGCGTTGGCATCTGCTGCGTAGGCAGTCACGCCATAAGCGGCCGAGCCGCTGCCGAGAATGGTCGCAATGGCGCAGCTCAGTTTCGAGCGCGGCGGCAGGCCGGGACATGAACGCCGGGCATTCTTCTTCGCTTTGCGGGCCATAGGCTGCACTCCCACAATCTTGTACCGCCGCGAGGAATTACGGGCAGTTACCTCTCTTTTGACTATAGACTAGGCAAAGATCCGGTTTCAACAACTATAGCCGCAGCATTCGCAAGGCTACGCCATGATTGATACAGCTGAGTCCCGCGCGGCTGACATTGCCGAGCGCTGGTATGTCGTCGTGGTCATGTGCCTCGTGTATGCCGTCAACATTGCCGACCGCTATGTAGTCTCCACCGTCCTCGAACCCATCCGGCTGGAGTTGAAGCTGACGGATGCGGGCGCGGGTTTTCTCACTGGCGTCCCGCTGGGCCTGTTCTACGTTTCCTTCGGCATTCCGATGTCGTGGCTCGCCGACCGCCGTAACCGCCGCAATATCCTGGTGGCATCGCTCATCGCCTGGTCGGCCTTTACCGCGGCCTGCGGTCTGGCGCGCAGTTATTGGCAATTCCTCGCGGGGCGGATCGGCGTCGGTGTCGGTGAAGCAGGTGGCACGCCTCCGGCGAATTCCATCATCGCGGATTACTTTCCGGCGGACCGGCGGCCCATGGCACTGGGCGTGTTCGCGCTGGGCGCACCGCTTGGCGCCTGGCTGGGCGCGAA
Source organism: Gammaproteobacteria bacterium (assembly GCA_025359205.1). GTDB lineage: Bacteria > Pseudomonadota > Gammaproteobacteria > Steroidobacterales > Steroidobacteraceae > FEN-1191. Next base: position 15,960 of record JANYHD010000006.1, on the reverse strand, counting down.
CGTGGCCGGCGCCATTGCCAGGGACTATGGCTGGCGCGCGGCATTCCTGGCGTTGGGAATCCCCGGGATACTCATGGGCACACTCATTTTCCTGACTGTGCGCGAACCGCGGCGGGGCCGGATGGATGCAGTGAGCACCACCGACGCGCCATCGCTCATGGAGTCACTGCGGTTTCTGTGGCGCCAGCGAGCCGCATTTCATGTGGTCATGGGCACCGGCGTGTGCGCGCTCTGGGGTTGGGGCCTGATCTGGTTCACGCCCGCCTTTCTGATGCGCACCTACAACCTGGATGTCGGCGCAGCCGGAGCCGTCACCGGGAACATCCATCTGGTGGGAGGCATTATCGGCACCGCCGGCACCGCCTGGATTCTCTCGCGCCCTGCGATGGCTGATCCCAGGCGCGTTGTCTGGTTGCTGGCGCTGGGAGTCGGGTTGGCCACTGTCCCCTCGTTCCTCGCCTATTGGACGCATTCCCTGTGGATGGCAAAAACCATGTTCTGGCTGTTCATTCCAGCCATCTATTTCTACATCGGTCCCGCCATGGGGCTGATGCAAAACCTGGCTCCCCCGCGCATGCGCGCCATGTTCACCGCGTGGTCATTGGTGGTCGGCAACGTATTCAACCTGATCATCGCGCCGCAGGGCGTCGGATTGTTGAGCGACTGGTTCGCGGGGAGCGGCGGCGCTGACGCCCACTCGCTGCGCCTGGCATTGCTGGTGCTCGCACCGACGGGGTTGTGGGCCGTCTATCATTTTCGCATGGCCAGCAAGACCATCGTCGCCGACCAGCAACGCGCCATCGGCTATGTCGTCGCTGACGGCCGGCCAGTCGGCAACCCGGCGTGATGCGCACGCACGATTCCGGCCGGCGGTCAGTTCCTGCTTGCATCATCGCGTGCCTGGCCGCCTTGCCTTGCTTCGCCCAGAGCGGCATCCGGGTGCTCAACGCAGACGCGTACTACCCCGAGGGTCCAATCTGGTACCAGGACAAGCTGTACTACGTGGAATATGGCCGCAATGCGGTCATGGTCTGGGATGGGAAGCAGAACCGCATCTTTTCGGCCGAACAGGGCTGCGGACAATCGGCAGTGGCGCCGACAGGTCGCGGGGAATTCCTCACTACCTGCTACGACAATGGCACGATCGGCCGCATCGCGGCTGATGGAAAAGTGCTGGCGCCCTACACCCATGACAAGGACGGGCGCTCGTTCGTCGGACCCAATGATCTCGCGCCCGATGGCCGCGGTGGCACCTATTTCACCACCTCCGGCAGTCATGGGGATGCCATCGACGGCAAGGTGTTCTACATCGCCGCGGACGGGACCGTCAGCCTGAAAGCCGATGACGTGCACAATGCCAACGGCCTCGCGGTATCGAAGGACGGCACGATCCTGTATGTGGTCGAGACGGACGAAAATCGGTTGCTTAAATTCAGGATCGGCGCTGACGGGTCGCTGTCGGACCGGCGCATCGTCGTCAATCTCGATGACCTGGCGCATCACGCGGTGCACATCTGGCCCGACGGAGTAAAGATCGACTCACGCGGCCAGATCTACCTCGGCCAGAGCGCGCGCGAGTACCACGTGCCCTACGCCGGCGTGATCTTTGTGATCGACGCGGCGGGCAAATTGCTGCGCAAATTGACCCTGCCGTCGATCCAGGTGCCGAATTTCGCCTTCAGCCCGGATGAAAGGACCTTGTATGTGACGGCCCTGGATCAGTTCGACAAGCCTCCCTACCACGGCAAGCTTTACTCGATACCCAATCGCTGACGGCCCGGCCCTAGCGCGCGAGCCAGCCGCCGTCGACGACAAGGTTTGAACCCGTGATGTAGGTGGCCCGATCGCTGGCCAGGAATACCGCAGCATTGGCGATGTCCTGCGGCCGGCCCAGGCGCGGCCAGGGAGTGCGCCGCCGGGCGTTTTCCAGGCGTGCCGGGTCCGAGGGAGAACCAGCTTGGCCCGTGACGATCTTGCCCGGCGAGATGCAGTTGCAGACGATCAGGTCCTGCGCGTAGTCCACGGCGATCTGCCTGGTCAGGTAGATGGCTCCGGCCTTACTCACTCCGTAGGGCGCATCGTGCGGCGCGGATACGATGCCCTGCTGTGATCCCAGATTGATGAGCCGCCCCCGCACCTCGTTGCGTGGTTCCTGCGCCAGCATCTGCTGGATGGCGCGTTTGCAACCGTGAAACATGCCAGTCAGATTGACCGACATGACCTGTTCCCATTGCGCCAGGGTGGTCTCAAGGAGCGGTGTCCCCGAGTAGATCGCCGCATTGTTCACCATCACGTCGAGGCGGCCGTGGCGCGCCACGGTCACGCTGACCAGGCGATCGATGTCGTCCCACTGGCTGACATCGACCCGCTGGTACGCCACCGTCCCGCCGGATCGGCGAATCAGCTCCAGTGTGGATTCACCGCCCTCGAGCGGCTCGTCGACGATGTCGGCCACCACCACGGCGGCACCTTCGGCCGCAAAGCTGGCGGCGATCGCGCGGCCAATACCGGAACTTCCACCCGTGACGACGGCGATCTTTCCTGCAAGCATATTGGACATTAGGCGATCCCCCGCTTGGGCGACGGTTACAATACCGCAACGTCAGGCCGACCGAAGCCATGCAACCTGAAATTGAGCTCGCGGCAAAGCTTTTCGATGCCCTCGACCGAGCCACCAGGCAGGGGCGGGGCATCGTGCGCGACAGCTTCGGCGATGGGGAACAGGCCGCACACGATATCATCCGCTCGGCAGCACTGGCCCTGGGTCTGGAAGTCTCCGTCGATGCCATCGGCAACCTGATGATGACGCTGCCCGGCCGCGACCGGCGGGCTCCGCGCATCATCATCGGATCGCATCTCGACAGCTCTCCGCAAAGCGGCAACTACGACGGTGCGGCCGGGGTGGTGGCGGGACTGTGGGTCGCGTCGGCGCTCAGGAGCGCCGGCAAGCAGCTGGATTGCGATGTCACGGTGATGGGCATTCGCGCCGAGGAATCTTCCTGGTTCAATATTTCCTATCTGGGCAGCGGCGGCGCCTTTGGGCTGCTTGATCCCGCCTGCCTCGCGGTCACGCGCTCGGACAATGGACGGAGCCTGGAAGCAACGCTGCTGGAGCGCGGTTTCGATCCGCGGCCGATCCGCGAGCGACGTGTGCTGCTCGATCCCGCTGGCATCCGTGCCTACCTGGAGTTGCATATCGAGCAGGGCCCGACGCTGGTCGCCGAGCGATTGCCAGCCGCCGTGGTGACGGGTATCCGCGGCTGCAAGCGATTCCGCAATGCCCGCTGCTTCGGCCAATACGCGCATTCGGGCGCCGTCAATCGGCCGCACCGGCACGACGCGGTCGCCGCGACCGTGGCCCTGTTGCATCACCTGGAATCGATCTGGCTGCAGTACGAACAACGGGGCGCTGACCTGACGATCACCTTTGGCGAACTGTATACCGACGCCGCCTGCCATGCGCCCAGCAAGATTGCCGGCGAGACGCACTTCGTCATTGATATCCGCAGCATATCGCAGCAGTTCATGGATGAAGTCGCCGGCGAAGCGCGCCACGCAGCCGTACGTATTGGCGATTCCTATCGCGTCGCCTTCGACCTCGGCGCCACCAGCGATTCGCCGCCGGCCGTCATGGACGAACGGCTGCGCGCCGGCCTGCTCGCACAGCTGCAGCAGCCCTACGAAATGCCGAGCGGCGCCGGGCATGATGCGGCGGTGTTCGCGAAAGTGGGCATCCCAACGGGTATGATCTTCGTGCGCAACGAGAACGGCAGCCACAATCCCGATGAGGCCATGACACTTGAAGACTTCGATGCCGGGGCGCGAGCCCTGTTGGGCCTGCTGATGAACCTGCCGCTGCCATGACCTTGCTGGTCACCGGTGCGACGGGCTTCGTCATGAGCGTGCTTGCACGCCATTGGCTGGAGGCCAATCCCGACGAGCGCGTGGTCGTGCTCGACGCCGCTCCATTGGACGCGGCTGCGCAGCGGTACTTCGCTCCCTTCAAACAGCGCATGAAGGTCGTGACGGCGGACGTCACCCGGCCCGGGCAATGGCGCGAGGCGCTGCAGGACGAAGACGTGCGCAATGTCGTACACGGCGCCACCGTGACGCCCATATCGCGCGGCTCGGCGGCGGAAGCGCGCAGTGAACCCGAGGCGGAGCATCCGGGCCGGATCATTGACGTCAACGTCATGGGCACGGTGGCGGTTCTCGATTGGGTTCGAAGCCTCAGCCGCCCGCCCAGGTTCATCTACGTCAGTTCCGGCGCCGTGTACAAACACCACGGACCTGACCGTCCGGGAGAGCCGCTGCCGGAGGATGGCTACGTCATGCCGCGCCGCTTGTACGGCATCTCGAAGCTGGCATCCGAACTGATCACCGAACGTTATGGCGACCTGTTCGGCCTCGCAACGACTTCGGTGCGGCTCTCGTCGGTATACGGCACGATGGATCGCGTGACGGCCAGCCGCAATCATCGGCATGTTCCGAATCGCATCGCACACATGGCGGTGGCCGGAGAGAAGTGCGTGCGCGTGAACACGCTCGCCGGGGTGGGCGATTACGTTCATGCGGAAGACGTGGCGCGGGGTATCGCCGCGCTGCTGCGTGCGCCCGCGCTGCGCTACAGTGCCTACAACATCGCGCAAGGCTGCGCCACGACTACGCCCGAGCTGGTGGAATGGGCGGCGCAGCGCTCGCCCGGGTTTCACGCCGTAGTCACCGCGGATGCGCAAGCCGATATCCTGCAGGATGCGAGCCTGCGCGACGGCATGTGGGGGGCGTACGATATTTCCCGCATCACGACGGAAACCGGCTGGCGGCCACGGCCGGTACGCGAGGCGCTGCATGCTTACATGCAATGGATCGAGGCGCAGCGGCACGCATGAGTGATCCAGAGATCTATCCCCGCGACCTGCGCGGCTTTGGCCAGCACCCGCCCGACCCGCGCTGGCCTGATGACGCGCGGATCGCCGTGTCCATCGTCCTCAACTACGAAGAGGGCGGCGAGTCCTGCATTCTGCATGACGACAGTCATTCCGAGTCCGTGCTGACCGACATCGGTGCCGACCCTTTGCCGGATGCACGCAATCTGAACGTCGAGTCGCTGTTCGAATATGGCAGCCGCGTGGGGTTCTGGGAAATCATGCGCGTGCTCCGCGAGCGCGGGGTCGATAGCACGGTTTATGCAGTAGGCATGGCACTCGAGCGCAATCCCGAGGCCGCCGCGGCCATTGCCGAAAGCGGACTTGAGGTCGCCTGCCACGGACATCGCTGGATCGACTATCAGGACATCCCTGAAGCAGTGGAACGCGCCGACATGCGGCGCAACATTGAAGTCATCACGCGACTCATTGGTCGCCGGCCGGTCGGGTGGTATACCGGCCGGCCAGGACTCAACACGCGCCGGCTCGTCGTCGAGACGGGTGGATTTCTTTACGACAGTGATGCCTACAACGACGATCTGCCCTATTGGACGCGCGTCGGCAGGACGGACCATCTCATTGTTCCCTATAGTTTCGACACCAATGACAGTCGCTTGCAGCGCGGCGGAGATTTCGCCACGGGCGAAGATTTCTTCATATATTGCCGCGATGCCTTCGATTGGTTGTACCAGTCAGGTTGCAAGGGCCGGCCACGGATGATGACGGTCGGACTACACGGCCGCATCATCGGCCGACCCGGGCGGCTTGGGGCGCTGGCGCGCTTGCTCGATCACATCCAGGGCCACGACGGCGTATGGCTTTGCAGCCGGGAGCGCATTGCGCGCCATTGGATCGCACAGCATCCTGCGTCAGTGGCCACAAACACGGTGCCTGGTCGCTGAGGCACGGAGCGAGTCCGCACATGGAACAGCACACGCCGCGCAAGGTGGCGCTGGTTGCCAACTGCCTCCTGAATCAGAACGCCAAGGTCTGCGAGGGCGCCCGTTACCCGGGCCTGGTCAGTCCGGTCGTGGAAGCACTGCGCAGCCGCGGGTACCAGCTGCTGCAGCTGCCGTGCCCTGAGTTGTCCTTTGCGGGTGCGCGTCGTTGGTGGGCCGTCTATGAGCAATATGACACTCCGGCGTACCGGGCTCACTGTCGGCGACTGGCCCAGGCGATCGCGCCGCTGATCGAGCGTCATCTGCGAGAGGGAGATGAGGTCATCTTGATTGGGCTCGACGGTAGTCCCTCGACCGGCGTGCGCTTCACTTCCAGCAAACCCGATTGGGGCGGCCGACCCAATCGGCCGGAAGATGACTGGGAGATCGTCCCTCGCCGGGGTATATGGATCGAGGAGTTGGAGGCTGAGCTGGCGCGTCGAGGCCTGCCGCCCGTGCCCGCCACGGGTTGGGCGTTGGACATGGGGCGCGTCGATGAAGCGGGTTCGCGCCGCGATCTGGAGCAGTTCCTGGATGGCCGTGAAAGCGCCGCGCGTTCGCGCGGCGAGGAATCGGACGGGCCGTGAACCGTGATGCACGTGGCTGGCGCATGGCGCTGGTGCCCGATGTACTCGTCAATCCGCCGCCGCGGATTCGTACGGCGCTGCCTGACGTGCTCGGCGTGCTGGAAGCGAGCGACTATGGTGTGCTGCAGCTGCCACCAGCGGGCGAGCATCGCCTGCTGCTTGCCGTCATCGCCGATCAGCTCGCGGAATATGCACACCACGGCTATGCCGTGGTGGCCATAGGCCTGCGGGAGGAGCCGGGCAACGGGCTCCATTGGCGTCGTCTGGCTCCACTGCTTCGACACCGGGGCGTGGCGCTGCCGCCCCGCCATATCGTCCGCGGAGATGTCGATGCCGCGCTGGAGGCACAGCGGCTGGCTGCGCTACTGGCCAGCTACGATCTGCCGGCAAGCGAGCAACGCCGCTGGCGCGTATAGCGAGGGTTCGCATGGATTACATTCAGTTCGGGCGGACGGAACTCAAGGTGTCGCAACTGTGCCTCGGCACGATGTCGATGGGCAGCTCCAGCTGGAAGGCCTGGGTGCTCGACGAACCGGATTCGATTCCGATCCTGCGGCGTGCGCTCGACCTTGGCATCAATTTCTTCGACATGGCGGATTGGTATTCCATCGGCCGCAACGAAGAGGTCGTTGGCCAGAACCTGCTCAGGATGAGCGCCCGCGAACAGCTGGTGCTGGCGACCAAGGTCTACTACCCGATGAGCGACGATCCACACGATCGTGGCCTGTCACGATCGCACATCGCGACCTCCATCGATCGCTCGCTGGCGCGCATGGGTACCGACTACGTCGACCTGTACGTGATCCACGCCTTCGACGCGGAAACGCCCGTTGAGGAAACGATGGAGGCGCTGCACGACACGGTCCGGTCCGGCAAGGTGCGCTACCTCGGCGCGTCCACGATGTATGCGTGGCAGTTCGCGAAGATGAACCACGTGGCGGCGATGAACGGCTGGACGCCATTTGTCAACATGCAGTGCCAGTACAACCTGCTGTACCGCGAGGAAGAGCGGGAGATGTTCCCCTATTGCCGGGACCAGGGCATCGTCGTCACGACCTTCAGCCCGCTCGCGCGTGGCTTCCTCGCGCGCGATACCGGCACTGCGCGTACGAGTCACGATCTCTACCAGGAATTCTACGGCGACGGCATCGACTGCGAAATCGCGCGCCGCGTGCGCGAGGTGGCCGTGCGCCGCGGAGCGAGCCGGGCGCAAGTGGCCATGGCCTGGGTCGGAGGCAGTCCCAATCACAACGTTCCGATCGTCGGTGCCGCGAAGCCGGCGCACCTCGACGTGGCCGTGGCCGCGCTGGGGCTGCGGCTTGACGCCGCGGAGCGTGCCTTTCTCGAAGCGCCTTACCGGCCGCGCGACGAGATCAATGACCAGCAGCTCATGCGGCGCCCGCGCGCGCTGCATCCAGACTGAGCCACGGGCTATCCTGGCGGACTTCGATTACAGTCGGCCGATCCGCAAGCAGCGCGTCGCGCACGGAGTGCGCCAGGTGTTCGCTGCTCGTGGCGCGAACGGCGTGGCAGCCGAAGCCTTCCGCCAATCGCATGAAGTCTGGGCTCTCGGGTTCCACGCCGATGCGTGGAATCTGGCGTTGGTCCATCTGGTCCACGATTTCCTTCAGCGCATCGTTGTTCCAGATGATGACCGGAAGCGCGATGCGTTCTTCCACCGCCGTGGCCAGCTCATTGATCGTGAACATGATCCCGCCGTCGCCGGCGACGGCGATCACAGGCCGGTGCGGCGCGCCGATCCTGGCGCCGATGGCCATGGGCAAGGCGACGCCCAGGGAGCAATACGTGCCCGAGTAGTACCAGCAGCGTTCCATGTCCATGGGCATGGCAAAGCTTCCGGAATAGACGAGTTGCGATGCGTCGCCCATCACCATTGCATCGGCGGGAAGGACTGAACGCACAGTTTTCCACACGTGCGCGTGCAGCTTTTCAACTTCGGTCATGATCGCGGCATTGCGTGCGCGGACTTCCCTGACCCGCGTCTCACCTTCCGACCGCAGCGCAGTTGGCTTTCGGCTGGAGAGGGCGCTCGACAGGGCGAGCATTGCGGCGCGGGCATCGGCTTGAATGGGCACTGCAGCCGCATACACGGATGTCAATTCCGTGGGATCGATGTCAATGCGAATGATGTCGCCCGAAATTTCGAGTGCCGGCAGGAAGCTGTCACCCGCCGACACTTCTGAGCCGACCAGGAGCACCACGTCCGCGTCGGCCAGGGCCTCCTGGCTGGGCTGCCGCACGATCGCGGCGCCCATGGACAAGGGGTGGGATTCAGGAAGGATTCCCTTGCCGGCATTAGTGGATAGAACCGGAGCACCAAGGTGCTCGGCGATGGCGGTCAGTGCCTGGCCCGTGCCGACTGCGCCGCCGCCGACGAGAATCAGCGGGCGCCTGGCCCGCGCGAGCCGATCCGCAGCCTCCTCAATGGCCGCCGGATCGGGCATTGGCAAGGAAGGCGCGCGGCGGGGTTGCCAATCGTCCGCAACCGATTCCGGGAGTACGTCCCGGGGCAGTGACAGATGGACCGGCCGAGGCCGACTGCTTCGAAAAACTCCGTAGGCACGGGCAATCAATTCAGGCAACTCTTCCGGATAGCGGACCATGGCGCTGAATGCCGTAAATCCGGCCGTGACCGCGGCCTGGTCCGCGAGCTCGTGGATCGCCCCCCAGCCTTTCCCCTGGGTGGGTGCAGCGCACGCTCCGGACAACACCAGCATGGGCTGCGAATCGCAGTAAGCCTGGGCGATACCGGTCGCGGCGTTGGTGACGCCAGGACCGGCAATAATTGTGCAAACGCCGGGCTTGCCGGTCGCGCGCGAGTAGCCGTCGGCCATGAGGCTGGCGCCTTGCTCGTTACGACACTGCACGTGGCGGATCCCGGCCAGCGCGATACCGCGATACAGTTCGAGCGTCATCGTACCGGCCATGCCGAACACCGTGTCCACTTCGTAGGCCGAAAGCAGCTTCATTACGGCCTCACCGCATGTCATGGCTTTCACGTGCTTGCTCCTGAGCGCGGTTGATTCACGGGGTCCACTTGCTGCGGTACGCGGTGCAGAACGATATCACAGGCGAGTCCGTTCCTCGCCGCCCCCGCCAGTGTCGATGGTGCATCGACAGCCGTCAGGAGCGTATTGTTGTCGGCGGAGGTCTATGTATGTTCGCAGAATCGATCGGCTACGCGGCGGCGTTCCTGACGACGGTCTCTTTCCTGCCCCAAGTGATCAAGGTGTGGAGGACGCGCAGTGCCCGCGACATCTCGCTGTCCACCTACGGCATGTTCACGGTGGGGGCGGCGCTCTGGTTCTTGTACGGCGTGGCAATCCATTCGACTCCGGTGGTGGCAGCCAATGCCGTGACGGTCGTGCTCGCCGCGGGAGTCGTGATTGCAAAACTCCGCTTTGGCGGCGAATGAGCGGATCGAAATGATCAGTTGCGTGAAGCGGAACTGAACACACGATAGGAATGCGGTGGCATGAGGACATGGAAGCTTGTGCGCGGCGCGGCGCCCGGAGCCGGGTGTGACGCGGCGCCGCTGTCGGGCACGGCGGGCAGGGCTGCGCCTGAAACGAGGTCGTGGATCGTCACGCCTGCGCCCGCGACGGAGATCTCGACCGCGGCGGCTTCTGGGCGGAAGGACTGCACGATGAAGGCGCCGTTGTCGTAGGCGAAAAGGCTCACCTGCGCGGGCGCATCCAGGCGCACCGGAAAATCCGCCTGCAGATAGCTGCGAATCACCTTCAATACGGGCTGCGGTAGCTCGTACAGATCGCCCGGGTTGTCCGGGACATTCAGCACGTAGATCACGCCGCGCGAATAGCGGTTCATGAGCAGGATCGGCACGCCGTGCGAGCGACCCACTCCCCGCAGGAGCGTCCAGGAATCATTGGTGTAGAAGCGGATCTCCGGAAACAGAAACTCGCGCGCTGCCTTGCCCGGTTCATTGAGGCTCGTCCCCGCTCCGGCGCCGTAGGCCTCGAAGAAATCCCGGACTGCCAGGGTACGGCCCGTGTATTCGAGTTCGACGATGTCCTTGAGGCCGCGATGCTGCAGCGCACGCACCAGGCCGGAGGTGATCACGACGTTGCCCCCGGAGGCGAGCTGGCGCTTGATCTTCGCGACGATGTCCGGGTCCTGCTGTGCTGATTCGGTGAGCAGAACCAGCTGCGCCTGCGCAGGGAACTCTGGCATGAGTTCGATGGGAATGCCGATGTTGCCCAGGTAGTTGTGCAGGTAATCGTCCCCGCTCGACTGGTAGGGTTTGTAGCTCGCGATCCCGATCGGTTGGCCGAGTTGGCCAAGGAATCGGTCCGCCCGCTCAAGTGACCAGCCGGCAACGCGGGCCCAGCCCGGCGCAGCACCCGCCGACGAACCTGCGGCCGAGCGCAGCATCTCATCCCAGTTGAAGCTGGTCTGCGTTCCGCTCCAGGGCCGATCGCCAGCGCCAATCGCCTCCGGCGCCGCGAGCGTGCCCCAGTCGAACAGCGTGATCTCCGGCGCCTTGGCGAACAGCGTGTCCCACAGCTGCTCGGCGTAGCGGTCGACGTAGCGCGTGTCGAAGGTATCCACCCAGCCACCGCGATTGCCGCCGTGCGGGCGGATGTTGTCGTAGTAGCGAAACACCAGGTAGCTCTCATACTGCTGCAGGAGCTGGTCGGTGATATCCGGATCGCGTGTCTCGGTGCCCGTATAAATGAAGTCGAACTTCTTCGCCTCGATGTCCAGGTCGTAGCCCAGGCCCTGGAAGTGCTCGTACCAGTTCGGGTACTTGATGATCACCCGCACGCGCGGATTGACGGCCCGCGCCGGCTTCAGCACGAGCTCTTCCGCGGCCTCGCGCATCTTCTCCAGACGGTACTGCGTCCAGCTCCGGCCCGCCTTGGCGGCGATGTCGGCGTCGCTCTTGGTCGTGTAGAAAAAGAAGTCATCGAGAATCACCTCGTCAAAGTGCCGTGCGGCCATTTCCACGGCGCGGCGGCACTCGGCACGGTCACGCGGATCCTCGTAGTCGAAAGTGCCGAATTGCCCGCCGTGTCCGCCGGCGGCGAGCGTGACTCCGCCGGACACGGCGATTCCCTTGCTGTTGAAGTACTTCTTGATGGCGTCCAGCGACGCCTCGTCCGCGAACTGGCCGCCGCGAAAGCTCTCCAGGTACACCTTGTCAAAACGCAGCTGCGCTGCGACCCGCTGGTACTGCTGTTCGCGAACCGTGGGGTCCGCCAGCTGGCGGGTCGCGTTCTCCGGTATATAGATGGCCGCGTTGAAATTCCGGTAGGCGCCCTTGCTCATGGCGGCGCAACTCACCGTGCTCAGCAGCAGCGCGGCCGCGGTCTTGAATGCTGTACGCACAGGCGCTAGCCGGGACGGTGCCAGAGTTGCTGGATCTGCTCCAGGTGCCGGCCCTTGGTCTCCGGCACGTAGCGCCACACGAACAGGGCCGCGAGGATGCTCATCACGCCGTAGACGAAGTAGGCAAAGCCGTGATTGAAGTGGGCATTCAGCAGCGAGTTGCCGTCCAGCACCTTGAATGACCACGACACGGCGAGGTTCGCGAACCACTGCACGGCCACCGCGAGGCCCATCGCCACTCCCTTGATCGAGTTGGGGAAGATTTCCGCCAGCATCACCCAGACGATCGGGCCCCAGGACAGGGCAAAGCCGGCGATATACAGGATCACCATCAGCAGCGAGTCCGTGCCCATGTTGTGGGCGTTGAACAGCGCACCGAGTCCGAGCATGGCCACGGCCATGATGATGGCACCGAGTATCAGCAACGGCTTGCGGCCCCAACGATCGACGCAGAGCATCGCGACGATGGTAAAAACGACGTTGGCGATGCCGACAATCAGGGTCTGCAGCAGAGCGCTGTGAGTCGACGAGCCCATGTTCTTGAACATGAGTGGTGCGTAGTAGAGCACGGCATTGATGCCCACCAGCTGCTGGAAGACCGACAGCATCACCCCGACCAGGATTACCAGGCCGCCAAAGTGGAACAGCCGCTCGTGCTTGACCACCAGGCTGTCCTCGATCTCGCGCAGCACGAGCTGCGCCTCATCGGCGTTCGTCAGGCGGGTGAGCAGTGCGCGGGCCTCGGCATCGCGGCCTTTCATGACCAGCCAACGGGGGCTATCAGGGACGCCGAGCAGCAGCCCAAGGAACAACAGCGCCGGGATCGCCTCCGACGCCAGCATCCACCGCCAGCCGGAGGCATGGAGCCAGGCTTCGTCGCCGTGCGCGGCGATGGCAAGGTTGACAAAATACACCAGCATCATGCCGCCAACGATGGCCAGCTGCTGGTAGGACACCAACTGGCCGCGCTCCTTTGGAGGCGCTATCTCGGCGATGTAGAGCGGCGCCAGGAGCGAGGCCATGCCGACACCGACGCCGCCAATCACACGATAGATGTTGAAAGGCAGCAGTGCCGCAGTGCCCATGCTGCCGACCGCGCCCAGCCCCAGCTCCGGCCAGGCCGAGCCGATCGAGCAGATCAGGAACATCGCAGCGGCGAGCATCAATCCGGCGCGTCGGCCGAGGCGGTCGCCGATCCGGCCGGCGATCAGCCCGCCGAGCACGCAGCCCCACAGCGCGCTCGAGATCGTGAAGCCCGAGAGGCTGTTGCGCGCCGCTTCGTCGAGATTACGCGGGTTGATGAAATTCGCGTCGATCGAGCTGATGGCGCCCGAAATGACGGCGGTGTCGTAGCCGAACAGCAGGCCGCCCAGGGTGGCGATCAGCGTCAGCGTCATGACGAGCGATTTGTTTCCGTTGGCCATGATTCCCCTCGCGTTGAATTCAGTGATTGTGACGTGGCGTCGCGCGCGCGACCTGCCGGTATTTGAGTGCGAATTCGAGGCAGGCGCCGCGGTCGAGCTGGCCGACATGCGCGCGGTAGAGTTCCTGCCAGGGAGTGGCGGTCGCCGGTACGGGCGGCGGGCTCTTGGCGCGGCGCCGGGCGATGGTATCAGCGTCCACCAGGGCATCGCAGCGCCCGGCGTTGAGATCGACGCGCACGCGATCGCCCGTGCGCAGCCACGACAATCCGCCGCCGACGGCGCTCTCGGGCGAGGCGTTCAGGATGGAGGGGCTGTCAGACGTTCCGGACTGCCGGCCGTCGCCCAGCGTCGGGAGACTCGTGACGCCACGGCGCAGCAGCGCGTCGGGCGGCTGCATGTTGACCACTTCCGCTGATCCAGGCCAGCCGATCGGACCGGCGCCGCGGATGACGAGCATGGTGCGTTCGTCGATCCCGAGCGAGGGATCATTGATGCGCGCGTGGTAGTCATCCGAACTTTCAAATACCACGGCGCGGCATTCGAACACGCCCTCGCTGCCGGGCGTGCTCAGGTAGCGCGCGCGAAAGTCCGCGGATATCACGCTGGTCTTCATAATCGCAAAGTCGAACATATTGCCTTCGAGCACCAGGAAACCGGCGCGTTCACGCAGCGGTGCGTCGAAGCGCGCGATCATTTCCCGATCCTGCGATTCACGACCGCGCAGGTTATCGGCCTGGCACAGCCCGGTGACGGTGAGGGCGGCACCGTCCAATCGTCCGGCCTGGAGCAGTTCGTGCATCACTGCGGGAGCGCCGCCGGCGCGATGGAAGCGTTCGCCCAGATACTTGCCCGCCGGCTGCATATTCACGAGCAACGGGATGTCATAGGCCGCGCGCCAGTCGTCCGGGGTGAGCTGGATGCCAGCGTGGCGCGCCATGGCGACGATGTGCGGTTGCGCGTTGGTCGAGCCGCCCATCGCGGCCACCACGGCGATTGCATTGCGAAACGCTGCGGCTGTCAGAATCCGCGAGGGTTTGAGATCGGTGTGCGCCATCTCCACGATGCGGCGCCCGGTGGCGTAGGCCATCTGCCCACGCTCGCGGTACGGCGCGGGGATGGCGGCACAACCGGGAAGCGACAGCCCCAGGGCCTCGGCCACGGCATTCATCGTGAATGCGGTGCCCATCGTGTTGCAGTGGCCGAGGGACGGCGCAGAAGCGGCCGCCTGCTCGATGAACTGCGCTTCAGTTATCTCGCCGGCGGCGAGCTTGCGGCGGCCGCGCCAGATCACCGTGCCCGAACCCACCAGCTCGCCGTTGTGCCAGCCGTCCAGCATCGGACCGCCCGAAAGTACGATCGCGGGGATATCCACGGTGATGGCCGCCATGATGCCCGCCGGCGTGGTCTTGTCGCAGCCGGTCGTCAACACCACGGCATCGATCGGGTAGCCGTGCAGGATTTCCACCAGACCCAGGTAAGCGAGATTGCGGTCGATCGCCGCGGTCGGCCGCCGGCAGTTCTCGAACAGCGGGTGCATCGGAAACTCGAGCGGTACACCACCCGCGTCGCGGATGCCCTCGCGCACGCGCAGGGCCAGCTCGAGGTGCACGCGGTTGCAGGGATTGAGATCACTCCCCGATTGCGCGATGCCGACAATGGGCCGGCCGCTGCGCAGCTCCTGCGCGGTGAGCCCGCTGTTCATGAAACGCTCGAGATAAAGCGCCGTCATGTCAATGCGATCCGGATCGTCGAACCAATCGCGCGAGCGGAAGCGGCGGGGAACCGCGGAGTCAGTCAATGCGCGTCTCCTTGTCTCAACGCCAACCGGCGTCGATCCAGTATTCGTGGCCGGTGCACATGCGACCGTCATCGGAGGCGAGAAACAGGACGAGACCGGCGACATGCTCGGGCTCGAGTCGCTCTTTCAGGCACTGCTGCGCGACGATATCGGTTTCACCGTTCCCCGGGTACCACTTCTGTTGCCGCGGCGTGCGCACGTTGCCCGGCACGACGCAACAGACACGGATGCCGTGCACGCCCAGCTCGCGCGCCAGGGCGCGCGTCATCCCTTCGATGCCGGCCTTGGCGGTTTCGTACAGCACCAGGTTCGACATGCCCAGGTGCCAGGAGATCGATCCCAGGTTGATGATCGCGCCGCCGCCGCGCGAGCGCATGGCAGGCACGACCGCCTGGCTGCAGAAGAGCAGGTGGCGCAGGTTCACGTTCATGCGCTCGTCCCAGTAGGCCGGGGTCACGGCCTCGAGACTGTGGCGATCATCGTTGGCGGCGTTGTTGACCAGCACGTCGAGCGGCCCGATCGCGCCCAGCGCCGCCTTCAGCGCGTCCAGGTCAGTGAGATCGCAGTGATGGAAGCGCGGCGGCACGACGCTATCCTTCAGCGTCGCCTGCAGCGCACGTGATTCCTCGTCAGCGATGTCGAAGTAATGCACCTCGGCGCCCTGGCGTGCAAAGGCGCGGACGAGACCGGCGCCGATGCCGGATCCACCGCCCGTTACCAACACGCGCTTCGATGTGAGACTCGGGTATATGGCTTGTTTTGTCATTGTCAGGACCACGAGTAGGCCGTCTTGGCCTGGGTATAGAACTCCACGGCGGCGTAGCCCTGCTCGCGCGCGCCATAGCTGGATTTTCGGGAGCCGCCGAAAGGCACATGGTAGTCAACGCCGGCCGTGGGCAGGTTCACCATCACCATGCC
>JANYHD010000037.1 GCA_025359205.1 Gammaproteobacteria bacterium | reverse complement strand
GGCATTCGACCTGCCCGGATGGCTGGGTGCGCACCAGCAGGCCATGGCGTCGCGCGAAAGCAAAGGGCAGGCGCGGCACCGGCGCTGCCACGGCTGGGGTCTCGCTCAAGGCGTGCCCCCGGCTCCTGGTGCCGCGGCCGGTGGCGTTGCGGCAGGCGGCGCCGTCGGCGTCGGCGTGACGGTCTTGCCTTCCGGATGCACGAGATCAGGCAGCGGCTCCAGCTTCTGGTAGGGCTGCAGTGGCATCACGGTGGTCTCGCGGTTGAGATTGCGCTGCTGCTCGCGCATCGAGTTGTACTTGCTGTCAGTCTCGAGTGCCGCCTGGTGGTCGTCACGCAGGATGTGCGGCTGCAGGAACACCATCAGGTTGGTCTTGGTCTTGCTGGTATCGCGCGTGCGGAACAGCTCGCCGAGCAGCGGAATGCGCCCGAGCCAGGGCACGCGCTGTTCGGAGTTGATGGCCTTGTCCTGCATCAGGCCGCCGATCACCAGCGTGCCGCCGTCCGGGATCAGCACCGAGGTCTTGATGGTGCGCTTGTTGGTGATCAGGTCGACCGCGCCCGCTGAACTGGCGGCCAGGCTCGAGCTTTCGACCTCGACCTTGAGCACCACGGCGTCGCCTTCGTTGATCTGTGGCGTCACCGTCAGGATCGTACCCACCTGCTGGCGCTGCACGGTCTGGAAGGCGCTGCTGGTGCCGGTGGTGCCGGTGTACTGGCCGGTGATGAAGGGCACTTCCTGCGCGACCTCGAGTTTCGATTCCACGTTGTCGCTCATGGTGATGGTCGGCGTGGAAATGATGTTGGTGCGCGAATCGCCCTGCAGTGCGCGCACGATCGCGCCGAAGTTCACGCCCGTGGCCTGCAGCCGCCCGATGCCGAAGTTGCTGCCCGTAAGTTTGCTGAAATCAGTGCTGCCGCCCTTGGCGATGCCGTACAGGTCGATGGCCGAGGCGCCGCCGATCGGCTCGATGAAGCCGCCCACCGCCAGCTTGCTGTTGGAGCCGTCGAGGATCCAGTTCACGCCAAGATCCGAGGTCTTGTCGGCCGACACCTCGACGATGATCGCCTCCACTTCGACTTGCGCGCGGCGGATGTCGAGCTTGTCGATGACCGCATTGAGGGCGCGCATGGTGCGCTGGGGCGCGGTGATGATCAGCGCGTTGGTGTCCTTGTCGGCCCAGATTGTGCCGGTGCCGCCGGCCAGCGAGACCGTGGCGGCGCCCGCGGCGCTGACGGGCGGCGCACCGGGCGGGCGGGCCGCGCTGGCGTTGACGCTGGCGTTAGCGGTGATCTGCTCCTTGAGCTTGGTGGCGAGATCCTCGGCCTTGGCATAGTTGAGATAGCGCACGACGGTTTCGCCGCCGGTGTCCAGCGGCGTGTCCAGATTGGCGATGATCGCGCGGATGCGCAGGCGTTGCCCCGCATCGCCGCTCAGCAGGATGCTGTTGGAGCGGTCGTCCGCGACCATGCGCAGGTTCGAGCCGGCGGCATCGCCGCCCTGGGTGAACAGCGAACTGAGCACGCGCACCGTATCGGCCGCCGTGGCGCTCTGCAGCGGGATGACCTCGATGTCCGAGCCGCCGCCCTGGTCAATGCGCGCGATGATGCGCATCATGCGGTTGACGTTCGCGGCGCGATCGGAGATCACCAGCATGTTGGCGCCGGTCACCGCCTGGAGCTGGGCGTTCTGCGGCATCAACGGCCGCAGCACCGGCACCAACTGCACCGCGTTGACGTTGCTCACCGTTATGACCTGGGTAACCACTTCGTCCGAGCTGGCGCTGACGCGGTTGGGCAGGTCGTCGGCCGGGAACTGGCGCATGTTGGTATCAGGCAGCACCTTGATGATATTGCCGGAGGGCACGGCGATCAGGCCGTGCACCTGCAGCACCGAGAGGAACCCCTGGTAGAACTGCTCGGGCGTCATCGAAGTGCCCGGACCCGACAGCCAGGTCACCTGCGCGTGCACGCCCGGTGCGACGATGAAATTCCGCCCCGTGGCCTGGCTGACCAGATCGATGAGCTGCGTGATGTCGGCGTCGCGGAAATTCGGCGTGATGCGCTGGCCCTGCTGCTGGGCACTGCTGCTGGCGCCGGCGACCAGCAGCAGGGCCGCGGCGATGGGGCCGGCCGCTCGGGCACGGCGCAGAAAGGATGCTGAAGGTGTTTGCATCAGGTTGTCGCCTCTATTGATCGCTGGGCGAGTGTTCGGGTTCGGCGCCGGCAGGCGGCGGCGGGGGCGTATTGTCCTCATCGACGATTCCCGGGGCAGCAACGCTCCCGGCCATGCCCGGGACGCGTCCCATGCCAGATCCGGCAGCGGGACCGCCGAACGCGCCACCGCGGCGCGTGAGGCCTGAGCCCTGTGCAGCAGCGGACTCGGCTTCGCTGACTACGGTCTCGAGGTTGAGGTTGAGATCCATCGATTGGCCATTGCGCTGCACCGTCAGCGTGGCGCTCGCAGCCGATGACAGCGTCTGCAGGATCTCGTTGCCGCGGTTGACGTCATCGAGCTGCGTGCCGTTCACGGCCGTGACCAGATCGCCCGAGCGCAGGCCCAGTTGGGTGAAGGCCGCGATGCTGGCGCGGCCGCCTGGGTAGATACGGAAGCCGCTGAGCTTGCCGCCGTTGGGACTGATGACCGGCGTGGCGCGCACCAGGCCGCCAAGCAGCGCGCCGTTGCCCTGCGCCAGAGCCGCCAGGCGCTGGCCCGGGCTCAGCACCCCGCTCGCCACCGGCGGCGGCGGCGCGCTCGCCAACGCGGGCTTCTTGGGGAGCAGGAGCGATTCGATGCTGCCATCGCGATCGAGCAATACGCGGTCGGGGTAGACGGAGTAGAGCTTCACGCCGCCCGGAACAGCGCCGCCCACCGTGTAGAGGCGTGCGGCCGCAGCACTGGGGCCTATGATCGCCAGCCCGCGCTTGGGGTCGGGCACCGCCAGCACGCCGGCCAGCACGAGCTGCACCGCGGTCTGAGGGGCATTGCCGTCGGCTGCTGTCGGGGCCGCCTCGCCGAACAGGTGGGCGGCCACGATGTCCTGTACCCGCAGCCCCGGACGGCGCGCTTCCGCCGCCGAGGAGGCCAGCGCCGCCGCGCCACTCCCCTCGGCAGCTTCCCTGGAGGCGCCACGGTCCTGCGCCGTCACCAGCACACCGGCCTGAACGGCCAGCAGCGCGGCCAGCAAGACTGTCGCTATCCGTGGGCCGTGCTCGGCGAGCGAGGCCTGCAAAGCGCCGGGTGACTTGAGTTCTTCCATCCAGCCCATATCACTGCATGATACGGCCCGGTGCTTGCGCGGCTCAACTGTCTGTTTTGCCGAACTTCTTGGGACGTTCGGCGGTCAGAGGCGCGGCCTTGACCCACATCACGCGATCGGGCCCGCCACGCTCTATAATCAGGACGTCATGAGTACCCGGAATGAACGACCCGAGCAGGGCATCGCGGTTGCCGAGGCAGTGCCGAAGACCAAGGTGCCGCCGCTCTACCGCGTGGTGCTGCTGAACGACGACTATACGCCCATGGAATTCGTGGTGGATGTGCTCGAGCGCTTCTTCTCGATGGCGCGCCATGCGGCGACGCGGGTCATGCTGGAAGTGCACACCAAGGGCAAGGGCGAGTGCGGACTGTTCACTTACGAAATTGCCGAGACCAAGGTGGCGCAGGTCACTCATTATTCGCGTGAGCACCAGCACCCGCTGCTGTGCACGCTCGAGCAAGCCTGAAACAGGAGCGAACGCCGGTGCTGTCCAGTGAACTCGAATTCTGCCTCAACCAGGCGTTCCGCGAAGCGCGCGCGCAGCGCCATGAATTCCTCACCGTCGAGCAGCTGTTGCTGGCACTACTCGATGCGCCGAAAGTGCGCGAGGTGATCAGCGGCTGCGGCGGTGATCCGGACCGGCTGATCGCGGACCTGCGCGCCCACATCGCGGCCAATACGCCGCAACTGCGCGAGGGCGAGGAGCGCGAGGTGCAGCCGACGCTCGGATTCCAGCGAGTGCTGCAGCGTGCCGTGTTCCACGTGCAGTCGAGCGGCCGCAAGGAAGTCGGCGTCGTCAACGCGCTGGTGTCGATCTTCAGCGAGAAACAGAGCCATGCAGCGTTCCTGCTCGGCCGGCAGAACATCACGCGGCTCGATGTCACGCATTTCATCTCGCATGGCATGGCGCGCGGTGATTCGAAGCCGGAGGCCGAGGAGGCCGGCGCCGCCGAAGGCGAGCGCGAGGGCGAGGGCGGCAGCGCGCTCGACAAGTACACGACCAATCTCAACGCGCAGGCGCTGGCCGGGCGCATCGACCCGCTGATCGGCCGTTCGCTCGAGATCGAGCGCACCATCGAGATCCTGTGCAGGCGGCGCAAGAACAATCCGCTGTACGTGGGCGAGGCGGGTGTGGGCAAGACCGCGATCGCTGAGGGGCTGGCGCGGCTGATCACTGAGGGCAAAGTCCCCGACGTGCTCAGCGACTGCACCATCTACGCGCTCGACCTGGGCGCACTGATCGCAGGCACCAAGTACCGCGGTGATTTCGAGAAGCGCCTCAAGGGCGTGATCGGCGAGCTCAAGAAGCAGCACGGTGCGATCCTGTTCATCGACGAGATCCATACCGTGATCGGCGCGGGCGCTGCCTCAGGCGGCGTCATGGACGCCTCGAACCTGATCAAGCCCTCGCTCACCAGCGGCGAGCTGCGCTGCATCGGTTCAACCACCTACCAGGAATACCGTGGCATCTTCGAGAAGGACCACGCCCTGTCGCGCCGTTTCCAGAAGATCGACGTCACCGAACCCTCGGTCGCCGAAACCATCGAGATCCTCGAGGGCCTGAAGTCCAAGTTCGAGGAACACCACAACGTCAGCTACGCGCCCGAGGCGCTGCGTGCTGCGGCCGAACTCGCTGACCGGCACATCAATGACCGCCGGCTCCCGGACAAGGCGATTGACGTGGTCGACGAAGCCGGCGCACGCTTGCGCCTCAAGCCCACGGGCACGGGCGTGCAGCGCGTCGAGGTCAGGCACATCGAGGACGTGGTCGCGCGCATCGCGCGCATTCCGCCGCAGACCGTCTCGTCCTCCGACCGCGACGTGCTGCGCAACCTCGAGCGCAACCTCAAGCTGGTGATCTACGGGCAGGATGCCGCCATCGGCACGCTCGCCTCCGCCATCAAGATGGCGCGCTCAGGCCTGGGCGACCAGCGCCGCCCGGTCGGCAGCTTCCTGTTCGCCGGCCCGACCGGTGTCGGCAAGACCGAAGTCACACGCCAGCTCGCGATCACGATGGGCATCGAGTTCGTGCGCTTCGACATGTCCGAGTACATGGAGCGTCACACGGTCTCGCGCCTGATCGGCGCACCGCCGGGCTACGTGGGCTTCGATCAGGGTGGGCTGCTCACCGAGGCGATCGCTAAGCATCCGCATTGCGTGCTGCTGCTCGATGAAATCGAGAAAGCACATCCCGAGGTCTTCAACCTGCTGCTGCAGGTTATGGACCACGGCACGCTGACCGACAACAACGGCCGCAAGAGCGACTTCCGCCACGTAATCATCGTCATGACGACCAATGCGGGCACACTGGAGATGAGCCGCGCGTCGATTGGTTTCGTGAAGACTGACAACAAGAGTGACGGCATGGTCGCGCTTGATCGCCTGTTCTCACCCGAGTTCCGCAACCGGCTGGACGCGATCATCCAGTTCGCGTCGCTTGATGCGGCCACTATCGAGCGCGTGGTCGACAAGCTGCTGGTCGAGGCTGACATGCAGCTCGAGCAAAAAGGCGTGTCGCTCAGTGTCGATGAGGCCGCGCGCCACTGGATCGCCGCCAAGGGCTACGATCCGAAAATGGGCGCGCGCCCAATGGCGCGCGTGATCCAGGAGCACGTCAAGCGCCCGCTCGCCGAGGAACTGCTGTTTGGAAAGCTCAGCGGCGGCGGCCACGCCCTGGTCACGGTGGCCGCGGACGGGAAGGGACTCAGTATCGAGTGCGTGCCGGCGCCGCAGCCGGAGCTGACCGCCTAGCGGCCGCGGTAGACGATGCGACCCTTGCTCAGGTCGTAAGGCGTCATTTCCACCGTCACGGCGTCGCCCGTGAGTATGCGGATGTAGTTCTTGCGCATCTTGCCGGAGATGTGCGCTGTGACCACGTGCCCGTTCTTGAGCTGCACGCGGAAGGTAGTGTTGGGCAGGGTCTCGACGACCTCACCTTCCATCTGAATGGCGTCTTCTTTTGCCATGCCGCCCACTATTGACCTAAGGGGCGCGAATTCTGCATAAAGCCCCCGCGCAATGCAATTCAGACAGCAGCCGTGCCACCGGTGGCGTCGGTGGTGGCATCGATGGCCCGGCCGAGGCGCTCCAGGAATTCCGCGCGGGGCAGGGGCCTGCTCCCCAGGCTCCGCAGGTGCTCCGAGGGCATCTGGCAATCGATCAGTTCCGTGCCGTCGGCGAGGCACTGGCGTACCAGGCCCGCCAGCGCGGCCTTGGAGGCGTCGCGCTCCAGGCTGAACATCGATTCGCCAAAGTACATGCGCCCGAGCCGGACCCCGTAAATGCCGCCCACCAGAGAGCCAGCGCGCCAGATTTCACAGCTGTGGGCAATGCCGCGCCGGTGCAGCGCGACGTAGGCCGCGCGCATTTCAGCGGTGATCCAGGTGCCGGGGCTCGAGTGGCGCGGCGCGGCGCAGGCGTCGATCACGGCCTCGAAATCCGCATCAGCCTGATATTCGAAGCCGCGGACGCGCAGCGCGCGCGCGAGGCTGCGCGAGAGGTGGAACTCCTGCGGAATCAGCACTTCCCGCGGGTCGGGCGACCACCACAGCACGGGCTGCCCGGGCGAATACCAGGGAAATATGCCGCGGCGGTAGGCGGCCACCAACCGCTCCGTGGACAGGTCGCCCCCGGCAGCCAGCAGGCCCGGCGGGTCGCGGAGTGCACGCTCGACGGAGGGGAAGCTGTCGGGCGGATCACCTGGCGCCAGCCACGTGATCATCGTCAGGCCCGGAACGGCGTATGGCGGGCGGCAGCATCCGCATACTCTGTCACGGCCTCAGCCTCGCGCTCGAGGTAGCGGGCAACGGCGGCGCGTAGCGCGCGGTCGGCAAGCCAGTGTGCGGACCAGGTGAAGGCAGGTTCGAAGCCGCGCGCGAGCTTGTGCTCGCCCTGTGTGCCCGGTTCGAAGCGCGCGAGCCCTGTGCGGATGCAGTAGTCGATGCCCTGGTAGTAGCAGGCTTCAAAATGCAGGCTGTGATAGTCGCCATCGGCGCCCCAGTAGCGCCCGTAGAGCGTGTCGCGCGAGCGCAGGTACACAGCCGTCGCCACGCATTCATCCTCGCGCAGGGCCAGCACGGCGATGAAGGATTCGTCCAGCGCCGCGGCCACGCGCTGGAAAAAGGCCGCGTTCAGGTAGGGCGGATGGCCGTGGCGCAGGAATGTGGCCGCGTGCAGTTCGTGCACGCGGGCGAGGGTTGCGGCATCCAGTTGTGCGCCCGTGTACCAGTGAAAGGTGATGCCCTGTTCAGCGATGCGGCGGCGCTCGCGCCGCACTTTCTTGCGCTTGTCGGCCGAGAAGGTGACGAGGAAATCCTCGAAATCGCCGTAACCGCTATTGTGCCATTGGAAATGGCAATCGCGCCGGAGCAGCCAGCCGGCTTCGGCAGCGGCGGCGCGCAGCGGTTCGTCGATGAACAGCGCATGCGCCGAGGAGCGGCCGCGCGCACTGGCGTCGGCAGCGATCGCGGCGAGCGCTGCGCTGCGCGCGGCGGCGCCACCATCGCTCGCCGGTGCACACAGCACCCGCGGGCCGGTCGCGGGCGTGAAGGGAATGGCCAGCAGGAGCTTGGGGTAGTAATCGAGCCCACGGCTTTCCCAGGCGCGCGCCCAGGCGAAGTCGAACACGAATTCGCCCCAGGAATGCGTTTTCTCGTACAGCGCCGCCAGTGCCAGCGGCTGTTCGGGGGGGCCGATCCGCAGATGGCGCGGTGTCCAGCCCAGCGCCGGGGAAACGCAGCCCGTCTCCTCGAGCGCAGCCAGGAATTCATGTCGCAGGAACGGGTAATCGCCAGCTAGCGCGTTCCAGGCCGCGGCGTCCAGCTCGGCCATCCCGCCATGAAAGCTGATCGGTAGGCGGAGGCTCATCCTGCTCCGTCGAGCTGCTCCAGGTAGCGATCCGCATCGAGCGCCGCCATGCAGCCCGAACCCGCTGAGGTAATGGCCTGCCGGTAGACGTGGTCGGCCACGTCACCTGCGGCGAACACACCCGGGATGCTGGTGGCGGTGGCGTCGCCGGCGTTGCCGCCACGAACCTGCAGGTAGCCGCCTTTCATGTCCAGCTGGCCGGTGAAAATCGAGGTGTTGGGCAGGTGGCCGATGGCAATGAACACGCCAGCCAGTGCGAGCTCGCGCTGCGCGCCGGCGGCGTCCTTGAGGCACAGGCCGTTCACGCCCTGCGCGTCGCCCTGGATTTCGGCCACGGCGTGATTCCACAGGATCGTGACCTTGCCCGCCTTTTCGCGCTCGAACAGTCTATCCTGAAGGATCTTTTCGGCGCGCAGCCGGTCGCGCCGATGCACCAGCGTGACGTGCGCGGCGATGTTCGTGAGGTACAGCGCTTCTTCCACCGCCGTATTGCCGCCACCGATCACTGCCACGCGCTGGCCACGGAAAAAGAAGCCGTCGCAGGTCGCGCAGGCCGAGACGCCGCGGCCACGGTAGGTTTCCTCGGAGGGGAGCCCGAGGTATTGGGCCGAGGCGCCCGTCGCGATGATCAGCGCGTCGCAGCTGTAGCCGCCGCGGTCACCCACCAGCTCGAAGGGCCGCTGCGCGAGGCGCACCGTGTGTATCTGGTCGGCGACGATTTCGGTGGCGAAGCGTTCGGCATGCGCGCGCATGCGGGCCATCAGGTCTGGGCCCTGCAGGCCCTCCACATCGCCCGGCCAGTTGTCCACGTCGGTGGTGATCATGAGCTGGCCGCCCTGTTCAGTGCCCGTAATGAGCAGGGGTTTGCGGTTGGCGCGCGCGGCATAGACCGCGGCGCTGTAGCCGGCGGGGCCCGAACCCAGGATGATCAACCGGCGGTGGGTGAGCGCGCTCATGTACAATTTCCTGATGACTTGCAGCGGCCCTGAAGCGGCGGCCGCCTTGTAGGATGGTATGAAACGCGGCGCGCGCGGCCAAGTCATTAATTGATTCATTATGGTGACCCAGTGAGCAATTCCCAGGCGAGCCCCAAGTCGCCGCCGCGCTTTTCGGCCGCGGTGGCCCGCGGTCTGCGCGAAGCCGCGGCGATCGCCCTGGGCGTGCTGGCGTTGGTGTTCGTGGTCGCGTTGTTCAGCTTTGACCCACGCGATTCCGGGTTTTCTTCCACCGGCATCGGCGATGTCACGCATAACCGCATTGGCAGCACGGGCGCTTACCTCGCCGACCTGCTGTACTTCCTGTTCGGCCGGCCCGCCTACCTGCTGCCGCTGGCCATCGGCGTGACGGCGGTGCGCCTGGGACGCGGACGCGCCGAGACCGAAGCGGTTTCGCGCGCCAACATCGTGGTGCGTGCACTCGGCTTCGCGGTGCTGCTGACCTGCAGCTGCGCGCTGACGGCGCTCCACTGGAGTCCCGGCGTGCTACGCGAGAGCGCGGGCGGCGTGGTCGGCATGGCCGTTGGCAGCGGCCTTGCATCGGGCATGAACCTGCTGGGCGCCACGCTGGTGCTGCTGGCCGCGTGGGCGGCGAGCGCGGCCATCGCCTTCGGCATCTCCTGGCTGCGGGTCATCGACGGGCTGGGTGCGGCAGTCTGGCGCGGCATCCGTTTCGTGCGCGAGCGCCGCCAGACGACGCGCGAGGTCAGCGATGGACGCGAACGCAAACAGGCGCGCATGGAAGCCGGCGAGGCTGAAGTCAAGAAGATGCGCGCCCGGGCGCCGCCGCGCATCGAGGCGCCGGCTCCGGCCGCGCCCAAGAGCGAGCGCGCCGAGAAGGAGCGGCAGGTGCCGCTGTTCGATCCCCCGCAGGCCGGTGAGTTGCCGGCGCTGATCCTGCTCGATGATCCGGGCACGCGCGAGCCCTCCTATTCGGCCGAAGCGCTCGAGGCGATGTCGCGGCTGGTCGAGCTCAAGCTCAAGGATTTCGGTGTGGATGTCGAGGTCGTGGCCGTGCACCCGGGGCCCGTGATCACGCGCTTTGAGATGCGTCCGGCTCCGGGCGTGAAGGCCAGCCAGATCAGCGGCCTCGCCAAGGACCTGGCGCGCGCGCTCTCGACCACCAGCGTGCGCGTGGTCGAAGTGATCCCGGGCAAATCCGTGATGGGTCTGGAGATCCCGAATGAAAGGCGCGAGGTGGTCACGCTCGGCGAGATCATCAAGAGCAAGGCCTACGACGAGGTGGCCTCGCCGCTGGCGCTCGCACTCGGCAAGGACATCGGTGGCGCGCCCATGGTCGCCGACCTGGCGCGCATGCCGCACCTGCTGATCGCGGGCACGACCGGCTCGGGCAAGTCCGTGGCGATCAATGCGATGGTGCTCTCGCTGCTCTACAAGAGCACGGCCGAGCACGTGCGTCTGATCATGATCGACCCGAAGATGCTGGAGCTCTCCGTGTACGAGGGCATTCCGCATCTGTTGGCGCCGGTGGTCACCGACATGAAGCAGGCGGCCAACGCGCTGCGCTGGTGCGTGGCGGAGATGGAGCGGCGCTACCAGCTCATGTCGGCGCTGGGCGTGCGCAACATCTCGGGCTACAACCGCCACGTCAAGGACGCCGTCGCTGCGGGCAAGCCCATTCGCGACCCGATTCTCACCATGCGCGCCGCGAATGATCCTTCCATCGATCAGCGGCAGATCCCCGACCTGGGCCCGCTGCCTTTCGTGGTCGTGATCATCGATGAGCTCGCTGACCTCATGATGATCGTCGGCAAGAAGGTCGAGGAACTCATCGCGCGCCTGGCGCAGAAGGCGCGAGCTTCGGGCATCCACCTGATCCTGGCGACGCAGCGGCCTTCGGTGGACGTCATCACGGGGCTGATCAAGGCCAATATTCCCACCCGCATCGCCTTCCAGGTCTCGGCACGCGTCGACTCGCGCACCATCCTTGATCAGATGGGGGCCGAGTCGCTCCTCGGGCACGGCGATATGCTTTATCTGCCGCCCGGCACCGCGATTCCGACGCGCGTGCATGGCGCCTTCGTCAGCGACCAGGAAGTGCATCGCGTGGTTGACGCCCTGCGCAAGAGCGCTGCGCCTACCTATATCCAGGCCGTGCTCGAGGGACCCTCGCAACCGCTCGTCGGCATCTCGGGCGAGGAAGACGAAGCCGGTGCCGGCGAAGCGGATGCCGAGCAGGATCCACTCTACGACGAGGCCGTGAACATCGTGGTGCGCGAACGCAAGCCCTCGATCTCCTACGTGCAGCGGCGCTTGAAGATTGGCTACAACCGCGCGGCGCGCCTCATCGAGGCGATGGAGAGCGCCGGCCTGGTCGGTCCATTGCAATCAAACGGCGCGCGCGAAGTGCTGGCGCCGCCGCCGGCGGGGACCTGAGCATGCGCCGCTCGTTATTCACGGTCGCGTTCACAGGCAGATCAATGGCCATCGCGGCCTGTGCTCTGGGGT
This sequence comes from Gammaproteobacteria bacterium, assembly GCA_025359205.1. Taxonomy (GTDB): domain Bacteria; phylum Pseudomonadota; class Gammaproteobacteria; order Steroidobacterales; family Steroidobacteraceae; genus FEN-1191. The sequence goes on along the minus strand of JANYHD010000037.1, from coordinate 45,641 downwards.
GGTTTGCGCCGAGCGTGCAGTCGGTCGCGCAACCGGCTGCTACACCCGGCGCCGCGGCCGACACCGCGCTCGATCGCTATCTCGACGGGCTGACGGCCCTGCGCGCGACATTCTCGCAGCTCGTGGTTGACGCCGCCGGCAAGACGCTCGAGACGGGCGAGGGCACGCTGCTGGTGCGTCGGCCTGGACGCTTCCGGTGGGAGTACACAGCGAGCAACGCTGGGCCACAGCTGCTGGTCGCGGATGGCACCAACCTCTGGTTCTACGATCGCGAACTGCAGCAGGCGACGGTCAAGCCGGCTGCCGCGGCGCTCACCGCGACTCCGGTGATGCTGCTGTCGGGCACCACGGCAGAGCTGCGCGCGGCGTTCACCGTTGTCGCCGTGGGCGAGCACGATGCGCTGGAGTGGGTGCAGGTGACGCCGCGCAGCGCCACCGCTGAATTCGCCAGCGTAGAACTCGGCTTTCGCGGTGGCCAGCTCGTGCGGCTGGTCATCCACGATCGCCTCAACCAGACCGACACGCTGACCTTTACTAATAGTGCGCGCGGTGCACGCATCACGGACGCGGAGCTGCGCTTTACGCCGCCCGCCGGCGTCGACGTCATCGGCATGCCGCGGCCGCTCGCAGGCGCCCGGTGAGGCGCTGGCCGAAGCCCTGTGCGGGGCACCGATGAGCACGCTGCGCCACTATCGTGCGTGGTGCCTGCTGGGCGCGATCCTCACCCTGCTGGTGATCGTCAGCAGCCTGGTGCCCGCGCACGACCTGCCGCATTGGCGCGTCAGTGACAAGTTCGAACACCTGGTGGCCTATGGCTCGCTCGCCGTCTGGTTTGGCGGGCTGCTGCCGCCGCGGCGCTACTGGCAGCTTGGCCTGGCGCTGCTGGCGCTCGGCGGCGGCATCGAGATCGCACAGGGACTCATGGGCCTGGGGCGCGAAGCCGACTGGCATGATTTCTACGCCGACGCGCTCGGAGTGGCGTTCGGCCTGTCGCTGAGCCTGGCGGGTCTGCAGCACTGGGCGAGCTGGCTCGAGCAATGGCCGAAGCGGCGCTGAAGTCCTGGCGGCCGCTGGCTGACCGCATGCGGCCTCGAACGTTGGCCGAGTTCGTCGGCCAAACCCAGCTGCTCGCGCCCGGCAAGCCGCTGTACGAGGCCATCGCCGCGCGTGCCTTGCACTCGATGATCCTGTGGGGTCCGCCCGGCACCGGCAAGACCACGCTGGCGCGACTCATGGCCGCGGCCTCGGACGCCGAGTTCATCCCGCTTTCCGCGGTGCAGGCTGGCATCAAGGACATCCGCGAGGCCGTGGCGCGCGCCCGCCAGGTTGCGGCGGCAGGCAATCCGACCGTGCTGTTCCTCGATGAAGTGCACCGCTTCAACAAGGCGCAGCAGGACAGCTTCCTGCCGCACGTCGAAGACGGCACGCTGGTGTTCATCGGCGCGACGACCGAGAACCCATCTTTCGAGATCGTCGGCGCGTTGCTCTCGCGCGCCCGGGTCTACGTGCTCAAGTCCCTGGAGGCCGCCGACCTGAAATCGCTCCTGGAGCGCGCGCTCGCCGATGGCGAACACGGCCTGGGAGACATTGGCCTGGCGATCGAGCCCGAAGCGCTTGAGCTGCTTGCGCAGGCGGGCGACGGAGACGCGCGCCGTGCGCTCGGCATGCTCGAGCTCGCGGCTGGATTGGCCGGCGCGGCGGGCGGCAGCGTCATCACGGCTGCGCAAGCGCACGAAGTGGCCGCGGGTGGGCGTCGACGCTTCGACAAGGGCGGCGAGCAGTTCTACGACCAGATTTCGGCGCTCCACAAGGCGGTGCGCGGATCGGATCCCGACGCCGCACTGTACTGGTACGCGCGGATGATCGACGGCGGCTGTGATCCGCACTACCTGGCGCGGCGCGTGCTGCGTATGGCGAGCGAGGACATTGGCCTTGCTGATCCGCGTGCGCTCAGCATTGCGCTCGAGGCCTGGCAGGCCTACGAACGGCTCGGCAGTCCCGAGGGTGACTTGGCGATCGCCGAGGCCGTCGTGTACATGGCCGTGGCCGCCAAGAGCAACGCAATCTATACGGGCTATGGCGCGGCGCAGGCCGATGTCGAGCGCTACGGCACCCTCGACGTGCCCATGCAGTTGCGCAATGCGCCGACGAAGCTGATGAAGGAACTGGGTTACGGCAGCGGCTACCGCTATGCGCATGACGAGCCCGGCGCGTTTGCCGCAGGCGAGCGCTACCTGCCCGAGGGCTTGCCGGACCGGCGTTACTACGAGCCCGCGCCCCGCGGCCTGGAGCTCAAGATAGGCGAAGCGCTGGCGCGGCTGCGCGAGCGCAATCAGAATGCAGACCAGTCCCGAGCAAAAGTGAAGCCGCGATGATCGACCCCAAGCTCTTGCGTTCCAACCCGGCCGAGGTGGCGCGCAACCTGGCGCGCCGTGGCTTCGTGCTGGACGTGAATGCTCTGGCGGCGCTCGAGGAGCGCCGCCGCCATTGGCAGATGGAGAGTGACCGGCTGCGCGCCGAGCGCAACAGCCACGCCAAGGCGATCGGCCAGGCCAAAGGGCGTGGTGAAGACATTGCCCCGCTCATGGCGCGCGGCGAGGCGCTGGCACGCGAAGTCGAGGATGCCGATCGCGCGCTCGATGCCATCCAGACTGAGTTGAATGACTGGCAGCTCGGCTTGCCCAACCTCCTGCACGAAGCGGTGCCCGAGGGACGCGACGAGAGCGCCAACGTGGAGGTGCGCCGCTGGGGCACGCCGCGCAGCTTCGAGTTCGCGCCGCGCGATCACGTCGAGATCGGTGAGGGGCTCGGTGGGCTGGATTTCGAGGCCGCGGGCCGTATCGCCGGCGCACGCTTCGTCGTGATGCGTGGCGCGCTGGCACAGCTGCACCGGGCGCTGGCGCAGTTCATGCTCGATCTGCACACGCGCGAGCACGGCTACACCGAGGTCTACGTGCCGTACCTGGTGGCGGCTTCGTCGCTGCAAGGCACCGGGCAGCTGCCCAAGTTCGAACAGGACCTGTTCGCGCTGCGCGGCGAGCAGAAGTTCTACCTGATCCCGACGGCCGAGGTGCCAGTCACCAACCTGGTGCGCGAGCAGATAGTGGCTGCTGAAACGCTGCCGCTGAAATTTGTCGCGCAGACACCGTGCTTCCGCTCCGAGGCCGGTGCCGCCGGCCGCGACACGCGCGGCATGATCCGCCAGCACCAGTTCGAAAAGGTTGAGCTGGTGCAGATCACCCGTCCGGACGATTCCTACCGCGCGCTAGAAGAACTGGTCGGCCACGCCGAGCAGGTGCTGCGCCGGCTCGAACTGCCGCACCGCGTAGTCGAGCTGTGCGCCGGCGATGTCGGCCCCGCCAGCGCGCGCACCTACGACCTGGAAGTGTGGCTGCCGGCGCAAGGCAAGTACCGCGAGATCTCCTCGTGCAGCAACTGCGAGGCTTTCCAGGCGCGACGCATGCAGGCGCGCTGGCGGAACCCGGCTACCGGGAAGCCAGAACCACTCCACACCTTAAATGGATCAGGCACGGCAGTTGGCCGCGCGCTCGTCGCGGTGCTGGAGAATTACCAGGACGCCGACGGTTCGGTCACTGTGCCGGAGGTATTGCAGTCCTACCTCGGCGGACGGAAGCGACTCGCTGCGAAGGCCTGATCGCCCCCGATCGGGTGGCAGGCATCCGCGGTGCGGACGCGGTGACACCCCATCCTATGGTGTCGTCGCGTCCGCAGGCGCGGGTGGCGGCTATTTCAACTTGAGTTCGCGGATCAGTTCGTCGCCGAGAATCTCACGGACTGACTCGCGATCTGCTGCCGCCTTGTTGGAGGCGCTGAGCGTCGCGAAATACTTCTTGCTGATCGGATCAGTCTTGGCATTGAGGTCATCGAGCGCGGCCATGTTCTTGTACTCGACGACCAGATACAGATCCGGATCCTTCGGCGTCCTGGGCGAGCCCGCGTAGACGGCATAGCTGAGGACGATGCCGGCTTTCTTCTGTTCTTCCATCATGGGTTTGAACGTCGAACGCAGGAACTGCATATAAGTGTCGAACATCCCCGGCTTGGTCCGCACGGATGTCACATCGCGCACGCTGCCTTCCGTATAGCTGTACTCGTCGTCGGCCGCGATGGACAGTATCGGCACCATCAACAGTGCGACGCCCACCAGCCCGAGTAATTTGGTTTTCATTGCTTTCCCCTCTTATTGGAAATGATGGTATTGAACAAAACGAGGCTACGCCTTTTCCTGGCGGTTTACCTGTAGGCGCTCACTTGCTGGCGGGCAGGACGCGGAGAATTGCAGTAAAGTCAACATTCAAGCCGTGCAATTGCCGGAGAGGTGGCAGAGCGGTTGAATGCACCGGTCTTGAAAACCGGCAGTCCTTCACGGGACTCGTGAGTTCGAATCTCACCCTCTCCGCCAAAATGCAGGGCCAGACCCGGAAGGCCCGGTCCTGAACCACAGCAATCTCGTCTGCGCGATCAACTTGCCAGAGGAGCCGGCAGGAGAGACTATCCACGGTCTACGAACAAGAGGAGCTTCCGATGAGCGAGCACAAGGGAAAATGCTTCTGCGGTGCGGTCGAATTCTCGGTGAGCGGTGCACCGGTCGCTATGGGCTTTTGCCACTGCGAATCCTGCCGCCATTGGTCGGCCGGCCCAGTGAATGCCTTCACGCTGTGGCAACCGGATGCCCTGAAGATCACGAAGGGGGCAGGCAACATCAGTACCTACAACAAGACAGCGAACAGTTTTCGCAAGTGGTGCAAGACTTGCGGCGGCCACCTGTTCACGGATCATCCACCGATGAAGCTCGTCGATGTCTACGCGGCAATGTTGCCGACGCTCGCCTTCAAGCCTGCTGTGCACGTGTCATATGGAGAGAAGGTGCTGAGCATCAAGGACGGACTGCCGAAGATGAAGGACTTTCCAAAGGAGATGGGCGGCTCCGGGATTACCTTACCGGAATAGCTACGGTGCGAAGTCAAGTGCCGCCGGTCTGGCACCAGTCGGACGGCCAAAGGTGACAGCCTCGCGCACCGCCGGATGGGCAGTCTCGGCAAGCTGCCAGTCAGGCTGCACTCCGAGCGCATCGTTGATCGTGGAGAATGCCAGTCGAAAGGCGATGAACGTTGTTGCCTCGAAGATCTCGCGCTCTGTTAAACCTGCCGCTCGCAGCGATTGTACGTCCGCAGCGGTCGTCGCATTTGGCCCTGCCACGACCTTGCGCGCCCACACTGCCAATGCGTGATCTCGGCGTGTGAGCGAAGCGCATTCTGCCGCCTTGATGATGGCGGTGGCGGATTCCGGGCTGGCCTCCTGGATCAGGGTTCGTCCCTACGCGAGGCAACAGTACGAATCGCCCAGCTGCGCGGCGGTCGCGCAGACGATGACCGCCTGTTCCCGTTTGCTCAGGGTCGATCTGGTCGTGAGTTGACTGCGCAGTTCGGCAAAACCCTCGAACACGTCGGCTCGCCAGGCCCATGCATGAGTCAGGTTCATGACGAAGCCCTGCGAGTCAGAGCTGGACTTATAGATCCGCTCGCTTGCTTCTGATGCCGGCGGCTCAGTGATGAACATGACTCTCTCCAAAACGGCCAGGTGTGGTGTGGTGGCTAGGCCAGCACTTCAGCTGCCGCCCGCTGCGCTTCATCAATGGCTGCGTGCGCGTATGCGGTCCACGCCGCATCGGACCCCGCCAGGCTGATATTGCCGATCGCGGTGCGTGCCATTTCCGGCAGGTTCGCCGGTGCACTCGGATCGTTCAGCGGATTGATGTCATAGGCGTAGCCGTGGCCCCAGCGATTAATGGTGATGGCGGCGATGTCCCGATCCGCATCGAATCCCCCCGGTCCCAGCATGCGCGTGAGTTCGTCGCGCAGCGCAGCTTCGAAGTCCGAGAAGGGCCGGGTGTAGAGCACCTGGCGTGCCGCGCGTACCTCGGCGCGGCGGTCGGCCAGGGGCTCGGGTGCGTGGGGGGTGTGCGACAGATGGATGAGAATGGGTTCGTCGGGCGTCCTGGCAAAGCGGTACTGGCCCAGGCTCACGGGGTAGTCCAGCTTGGCAACGCTGTAGAAGCCCATCGGGTTGTTGATCATGTGCACGCCCCGCTTCACCCACGGCCGCCAATTACGCACGGCTACGGTGATGTAGACCAGCGGTGAGCGCACGCCCAGCGCCAGCTCGCTGCGCTGTGGTGCGGGCATGTCGGAGCACAGGTAAGGCAACATGGCGTAGAAGCCGGCATAGATGGCTTTCTTGCAGCGGATGCGCCGCACTTCGCCCGCGCGCATATACAGGACGTCCACGCCGTCCTTGGCATTGCGCATCTGCACCACGGTGCTGTTCAGGCGCAGGCGAACCGGGCTGCGTGCGCGATCCAGCTGTGCGTAGTTGAATCTGGCGGTGACGATGTCTTCCATGCCCGTGCCCGACGCGACGCGCGGTATCAGGCGGCGCACCAGCAGGCGGGCGATGGATGCATTGCCGTCGGGGAAGTGATGGATGTAGGGTTCCAACTCTGCCGCGGAATCGTTGTTCGCGGGCAGACCGAGACCCTGGAAGCCAGGGTAGCCGGAACCGGCCATGTACTGCGCGGGGATCAGCCGCCCCGGTAACGCAAACAGGTCAATGGAGCGGAAGTTGAATAGCTGCACTACCACTGGATCGACGCGCCAGTATTTCTCCAGGAACTCCGGGTACGAGATTTTGTACAGCGCGTCGATCTTTGCCGGTACGCCCATGCCCGGCATGACATCGCGCGTGTCGCTGTACAGGCGCACCAGGTCCTGGCGCGCCGCGTCGCTGAGCGGGCAATCGGCTGCGAACTGCTCAATAGGGCGGCCGTGATGCAACTCGGGCGGGATGTCGGTGGGCAGTGAACGCTGCGGGTCGCCGGTGACCAGCTTGTCTTGTCCGAAAGTCTCGCGCGGGAAGAAGACGCCGGATGCGAGACCGAGCCCTGGGTAGAGAGGCGTATTGATTGCGGTCTCGAAACGCTTCAGGTGCACGCCCAGGTCGGTCAGCAAACCCATGGCCGTGGGGCTCCAGTACGCCCTGGGCGACTGGATCGACTCGCTCCCGCCATAGCCAATGAGCAGTCGCCCGTCCACGTGAAACTCGTTGCGCCGGGCATGACCGCCGAACTCGTCGTGGTTGTCGAGGATCAGCATGCTGGCCGTCGGCCGGGCCTTGCGCAGGAAATAGGCTGACGCGAGCCCGCCGATTCCCGCGCCCACCACGGCAAAGTCCACTTCCTCGCTGACGGGGTAGTCGTCAAAGTTGAACTTTGCACCGTCGCGCAACGCGTGGCCAACCGCAAGGTCGGCATCACGGCTGCCGCGCATGCCGGTCAGCGCCGGGGGATAGTCAACCTTGGCGTCAGCCCATCCCGCGCCGGGCGCAAGACTGGCACCGGCAATGACACTGCAGGCGAATCCATCGATGAAATCCCGGCGCGTGATGTCGCTGCTCATGTCTATCCTTGGCGATTCCGTGGGAAGATGTTGCCAGCGATCGCTTCGCGGCTATCGTCCCAGCGATCGCGCGGATATGCAAACAATGGCAAGGTGCCCCATGAAGTACAGCGGGAGGGTTTCGCGTGTTTAAGCAAGTGGCAGTAGTAGTACTGGCGATCTCTTTCGGAAACTCTGTGTACGCGGTGGATGATGAGCATCACTCGCATCCCGTCCCGGAAAGGCTTGGCACGGTGAAGTTCCCTACCTCGTGTGCGCCAGCGCTCGCGCCTGCGTTTGACAGGGCTGTGGCGCTCCTGCACTCGTTCGCCTACACCGCTTCCGAACAGGCGTTTCGCGACATCGCCGCACGGGATCCAGGTTGCGCGATCGCCCACTGGGGGATTGCGATGTCCTACTACCACCAGCTCTGGGAACCGCCGTCGGGCCCGGAGCTGCGCGCAGGGGCCGAGCAGAGCCGGAAAGCCCTGGAGATCCCGGCAGGTTCGCGGCGTGAGCGCCAATTCATCGAGGCATTGGATACCTATTATCGTGATGCCGACAAGGATGCGCATGCCGTGCGCGCAGGACGGTATGCACGCGCCATGGCTGAGGTGGCCCGCAACAACCCGCATGATCCCGAGGCGCAGATCTTCTATGCGCTGGCACTCATCGCGACGGCACAACCGGCTGACCGGACTCATGCCAACCAGAAGCAGGCCGCGGATATCCTCGAACCGTTGTATCGGCAGCAGCCTCAGCACCCGGGGCTTGCGCATTACCTGATCCACGCCTACGACAGTGCAGAAATGGCGCCGCGCGGTCTGGCCGCAGCCCGCGCGTACTCCAGGATCGCTCCTTCGGCGCCGCACGCGCTGCACATGCCATCGCACATCTTCACGCGCCTCGGCCTCTGGGACGACTCCATCGCCTCGAATCAGGCCGCGCGCGCAGCGGCGCATGCGCAAGGCGATCTCGGGGAAGAGCTGCATGCGATGGATTACCTGACCTACGCGTATCTGCAGCGCGGCCGGTATCCGGACGCGGAGCAGGTCCTCGTCGAACTTGGGGCGATGAAAGAGCTCCCGGCGCGGCAGTTCAAGGTGGGATATGCGGCAACTGCGATGCCCGTGCGCGTCGCCATCGAGCGCCGGGCCTGGGACCGCGCCGCTGCGCTTGAGCCGTTGCCGCAGTCCGCGCCGCACGTCGCCGCCCTGGTCTATTGGGCGCGGGCGTTGGGCCAGGCCCGCGCCGGACATCCGCGCGCAGCGGATGCGGAAATTGACAAGCTTCAGGCCTCCGGGCGCGAAGTGCAGGCGGCGGGGAACCTGTATTGGGCCACGCAGGTGGACGCGCTGCTCAAGGAAGTCCAGGCCTGGCGCCTGGTGGCCGACGGACAGGCGGATGCAGCTGTTCTTAGTCTGCGTGCGGCGGCCGATGAGGAGGATGCGGTCGAGAAACTGCCCGTCACGCCGGGTCCGGTGCTCCCGGCTCGCGAGCAGCTCGGTGAGCTGTTGCTCGACCTGCAGCGCCCCGGCGACGCGCTGCGGGAGTTTAGGACAGCCCTGGCGTTAGCTCCGGGCCGGCGGGGAGCGCTGGTCGGTGCAATTACCGCGGCTGAGCAACTGCACGATACTGAAACTGCCGCGAAGCTTCGGGCGGAGCTGGGCCAGTAACTCCGGTTGTCGTTGTCTACGACAGGATGCGCCGGTGGAGATCAAATATCTCCGGGCCGTACGTCCGCGCTGCGCCACGCGTGCTCGAATTTCTTCTGTGCCGCGTCGGCCTCTGCGGTCTTTCCCTGGTTACGCAACGCCGCGGCAAGACCGAACAGCGACCGGCCGTGGGCAACGTTGCGCCGCAGGTCCGCCCGGAACGCGGCTTCGGCACCCGCGGCGTCGCCGAGCTTCAGGAGGGTCGCGCCCAGCATCCAGTTTGACGCGAGGTACCAGTCCGGCGGTTCGTTGTAGGCGAGTTTTTCCTCCGCCGCCGCCGCAGCGCGAAAATAGGTTGCAGCGCCGCCGGGGTCATTGGCCATCAGGGCAAGCCGTCCGTCAAGGTACGGCAGCGCCACGGCCATGACGACGGATGCGGGATTCAAGCCGTACAGGTCAGTGGGAGCCATCGCTCCAACCGCCGCCACAAAGATGGATCGTTCCTCTTTTGCCTGTTTTGGTTTCCCCGTTCCGGCGAGGGCGAGTGAGCGTGCGAAGTGGTACATGGCGCGGCTCAAGGGCGCCTCGGCAGGCGGCTCCGGCGTCTGCAGCACGGCATCCCACCGGTTGAATAAGACATAGATCTGCGCGGCGTTGCTGCAGTAATAGTCGATGATCGCGGGCTGGTCCTTGATGTTGGGCAGCGACATGGCGAGCAGTTGCTCCGCTGCCGCGATCGACTTGCCGGTGACACCGGCGTACGCATAGCTGACGGCGAGGAAATGCAGATTGTGACCGTGGTAGTACGGCAAATAATCGGATTTGTCCCCCATTGCGCGAACGTGCTCATCGGCGTGCGAGGCCGACTCGTTGACCCTGGCGGCATCCAGGTACTCGCCCGTGCGCAGGTAAATGTGCGCGGGCATGTGCACCAGGTGACCGGCCGAAGGCGCGAGGGTTTCCAGGCGGTGCGCCGCAGCCAATCCGGAACTGGGATCGGGCGACATCTCCACCGCATGCACATAGTAATGGTTGGCGCCGATGTGATCGGCTTGCGCCTGCAGGACGTGCTGCAGCACGGCCACCAGTTCACGCGTACCCTCCTCGGGAGTGCCGTCCGGTCGCCACCATTTCCACGGGTGCAGCATCATCATGCTCTCCGCGTACAACACCGCGGCGTCGTTGTCCTTTGGATAGCGTGTGCTGAGCGAAGCCATTGCGTCCCTGAAAGCGATATCCAGCGGGGTGCGGTCCGCGGGTTCCTCCGCGGCATAGCGCTTGCGCAATGCTTCGATGTAGTCGCGCTCTGGCGTCGTCGCATGTGGTTCCAGCGCCACCGCTTTCCCGATGGCGGCAAGTGCCATCAGTCTGTGCTCGCTCGTCATCGGATTATTGATGTCAGGGCCCAGGGCGTGGGCAATGCCCCAGTACGCCATGGCGAGATTCGGATCCAGCTCCAGTGCTCGCTGGTACGATTGAATCGCCGCCTCATGATTGAGCCCGTAGTTGAGCGTCAGGCCCTGATCGAAGAAACGCTGGGCCTGCTTCGAGCGGGTGGAGACGGCGTGATGCAGCGTGCCGAGTCCCGGATCGAGGCTGGCGCCCGTTACGCCCATCTGCATGGGCGCGGCACTGGCCATGCTGATGTAGCCGCCAACGGCCAGGGAAATGATGGCCACGACTCTTGTGAAACAATTCATCGCGCTTCCTCGTCAGTCGTACCACGCGGGCGATTTTCGCGCCGTACGAAAGAATTCCATGCTGTGACCAATCCACAGCTGCCCCTTGGTCTGCCGCAGCAGTTCCTCGATCTTCAGGCGCGACTCGACCGTGCCTTTCGTCCTTTCCTCTTCCGGCAGGCGTTTCAGGTCACGCTCTTCCGCATAGTGATAAAGATCGCCCGACAGCACCACCGGCCCTGTGTTCCGAAGGCGCACCAGCAGTGAGCAGTGTCCTTCCGTATGTCCCGGCGTCGCGAGTACGACGACCGTGCCGTCCCCGAAGACGTCGTAGTCGCCGCTGAGTAGCTGCGTCTTGCTGTGCTCCAGTGCTGAATACTGGGGGAACCAGGGATAGGCCCGCGCCTCCTTGCCGAACATCTGGTCGTGATCGCCCTTGTATACCAGCCATGTCGAGCCAGCGAAGTCTCCTGCATTGCCAACATGGTCCCAATGGTAGTGCGACAGCACGAGGTAATCGATCTTTGCTGGTGTGACGCCGATGTCGGCGAGTTGCCCGCCGAGCGTGTTGAACTTGATCTGGCCGTAGCCGTCGACGATGTTCTCGTAGAGCGGCCGGCCGGCCAGCCGGTCGTTGAGCCCGGTGTCATAGAGCAGCAGACCTTTCGGATGGACCACCAGGTAGCAGGTGACGCCCATGTTGCTGTCCTTGACCTCCTCGCGCTTCAGGTTGTAGTCCTCCGGCCTGTTGTAGACCAGGGTTCCACAATCAAAAACATAGAGTCGCGGACTCGTTGCCTTGGGCTGGGTTGGAAGCTCGGCGGAGTTGGTGCTTGCGGCCGCCAGCAACAGCAAGGCCGCCAACACGACGGATTTTCCTGTGAGATTCATGGCGCACGTCCCCGCTGGCCCGCCGCCCAGGCTTTCCAGAGTCCGGTGACCTTCATTTCGCCGGCCAGGCCCGTACTGTCGAGGAGCCGTGCAATGTCGGCGCGTGACAGGCGCGTACCGAGCGGCTCAGCCCGGTCAGCGATTTCGTAGACGGCAGCCGCGACGAACGCGGCGTTTTGCGCCAGCTGGTGCAGATCAACCTTGTCGTAGGTGTCCGACGACGCGTGATAGTTTTGCATGTAGTTTCCCGCCTCCTGGTCAGCGACCAAAGTGGGCACGCCCTCCAGCATGAAATCCACGTTGTCGGTTCCCAGGCTTCCCGACAGACTCAATTGGGCGGCGTCGAACGGGCCGAGCGGCCCCAACACCTCCCTGAGTGGCTCCAGCACATCCGACCGGCCGGAAAGCGAAAAGCCCGTGATCCGCCCGACGCCGGAGTCGACGGCGACCATGGCCCGCAACTGGTCAAGCTCGGCGCGATGCTGTGTGACGTAGGCGCGCGAGCCCTGGAAGCCTTCTTCCTCCCCGCTGAAGAGCACAAAGCGTATCGTGCGGCGCGGCCGCAAGCCCGATGCCTGGATGGCGCGCGCGGCTGCAATCACGAGCGCCGCATTGCAGCCGTTATCGAGTGCGCCGGTTCCAAGTTCCCAGGAATCCAGATGGGCGCCCAGGATTACGGTCTGTTCCGGATGCTCGCGGCCCAGGATCTCACCGATGACATTGCGCTCCTGCGCCGCGCCACCGACGATATTGGGCATCGTCAGGCGCACGTGCAACGGGGCCGACCGGGCGTCACTTGCGCGCGCAAGCCGCATCGCATCCTCGCGTGCAACGGTCGCCATTGGCAATGGCGACAGCTCGCCGTCTACGGTGTCCGTATGCCGGTACAACAGCCGACGCTCGCGCCCGGCCATCCACAGTACGGCGCGCGCGCCCACTGCGACGGCGCGCTGTTTGATCGGCATCGCACGGTCGTATTCCTTGTCCAGATCATCCCAGGACTGGATGACCGTGGAGTCGACCAGCAGAATCGCGCCGCGTGCCTGCTTGCCCGCCCGCGCAAAATCAGCCTCAGTGCCGTTGCCGACGTGCAGCAGTTCAGCCTCGATGCCACCAGGTGGAGTCGGCGTCGACCAGCCCTCCGCAACGAGGGCAACCGGGAACTGCGCGCCATCCAGCATCTCCAGCCGCGTCGCACCTTCGGACCAGGTAAGCGGCATGGTGTAGCTTTCCGTGTGCGCTGACACGCCGGCGCCCTGAAACGCACCCATCGCCCAATCGACGGCGCGCGCCATGGCGGGTGTGCCTGAAACTCTTCCGCCAACCTCATCGGTCAGGCGCCGCAGATCGTCAGCAAGTTGCGGAGACGTCAGGGCGTGACCGATAACAGCAGTACTGTTCGAGACCGGCGCCGGAGCCGCACCCGCGGCCGCCGCACACATCAGGAACGCAAACAATCCTGGCGATCGCATCTTCATGACGCATTCCTCGCCGCCGAACGCGGCACGGGAATTTCCCGCGCGGGTTCTGCGCGCCCCCGATTTCACTACGCCGCGGCAAATCTATCACGGTTGATGGTCAGCCTGCGCCGGCACGTTGCGCCGCAAGCTCTGTCTGCCAGGTGGTTTCGACATCGCGCAGAAGTGGACATATCTCAAGGGTTCACTGGCGAGCTGGCGCGACCGGTCGCGGCGTAGTGCGTCACGAATTCGCGGTGCGCCTGCAGCAGGCGCGCGTCTCCTTGCGCGGCGGCGAGCTGCGTGGCGCGGTAACCCGAGTGGATTTCCGTCACGCGCACGGCGCGACCCGTGACCGTGAATCGAACCCGCCATTCCTTGACCGCCAGTCGAAGCGCATCACCTTCGCGGCGGATGCGCCGGTATGGGTGCGGTTCGGGTCCGAGAGCCAGCGTGGCGCGGATGCGCTCAGCGATGGCGAGGCCGGTGCGCGATTCGATCCACGCGGCTTGTTGTGCAGCCAGCGGATCCATCAGCACTGCGTAGCGTGGAATCGGATCCGCGGGTGCGGCCCCGGCGGTGGGCACGGTTGAGGCGATTGCGCTCGGCATGCTGGCCGCATCCTCCAGCCAGCCGCTGCGGGCGGCCGGATGCGCATCCGTGTAGGCGACGTAGGGCTTGATGTCGAGCACCGGTGTGCCATCAAGCATGTCGTGCTCGCCCACATGCAAAGTCAGTCCATCGACGCGCTCCAGCCGCACGGCCGACAGGCCGAGGGCGTTCGGACGATGGGGCGAGCGCGTGGCGAACACGCCCTTGCGGCCGGTCGTGCTGCGTGGCGGCAGCACCTTGGGCCGCCAGCCTTCGTTGAGATGAAAGCGGAAGATGACCCAGATGTACTCCCAGCCCGCCAGGTCATCCAGGGCGTGCTCGAAGTTTCGCCCCGGGAGTAGTTCGATGCGGCCGCGCATGCCGGTGGCGGCGACGGGTTGGCGCGCGGCTTCGACCTTGGATTCCTGCGGGGCGCGCACGTAGCCGATGGGCTCCAGCGACACTGTGGCTTCGCTCCCGGTGTGGGAAGCGGCCTTGCCGCGGCGCGCGCTCACTCGGGGCGGTAGCTCGCGGCGAAGCGGGCGCGGATCGCATCCAGCTCGCCGCGCACGGCGTGCGCAAGCGGCTCGACCCGGTGCGTCGCGAGGATGCGGCGCAGGTCGGCATCGATGCGCGCATGCAGCTCGAGGTCGGGCTGCGAGCTCATGGAGGTGGGGATGTGCGGCCCGAAATAGCGTGTCGGCCAAAGCTGTTCGCGGCAATGGCTCGCGGTGTGATCGAGCGCGAGGTAATTGCCGCGCGGCCCGACCGACATGGCCTGTGACAGCGCCAGCGTGTCCTCATCGATGCGGACACCCTGCCAGAGGCTCCGCAGCAGGCCGGCGAGGTCGTCGCACAACAGCAGCGAGTGCAGCGAATAAGTGATGCCTTCGTCAAGCGAGCCCAGGTAATCACAGCTGGCCGGCCGGCTGTAGAAGGCCTGCATCATGTTCGAGGATATTTCCCAGACCGCGTCCTGGTTGAAGCGGCGCGACACGGACTGGCCGCCCAGCCCTGTGAATGAGGGGAGGCCAAGCTCGCGGCGCAGCTGGCACATCAGCATGTCGGCGAGCGAAGCCTGCACGAAATTGCCGATGCTGCCGGTCGCCGGCTCCATGAAACTGACGTCGGAGCTGCCGATCACGAATGAACCGCGGCGCGCGAGTTGCGCGAGCGTCATACCGGCGAAATCGGTGGCCAGGCTCTGCGCGATGCAACCGGCGACGGTGATGGGAGAGGATGCGCCGCCAATCGGCAGCGTGCCGACGCTGGCCGGAATTCCGCTGCGTGCTGCGAGCAGCAGCTGTTCGATGTGCGTACGGGCGTAGTTGAGCGGCAGCGGCGTGATGATCTGCAGGAAATAGGGCTTCGCGGCCAGTTGCTCGCGGCCACCACGGATCGCCGCCGCCATCTCGATCGCCGCCCCGAAGGAAGCGGCGTGCTCACACAGGAATTCCAGCGGCTTGCGCGTGTTGTTCGTTAGTATCGCGAACTCGCCGATCTCGCCGTGGATATCCGAGTGCGGGATGTCCTTGCAGGCGACACAGACGCCGTCGATGTTGGGCAGCGCGTCGGCCACGCGCGTGATTGCCGCGAGATCGTCCGCCGTGCTCTCGCGGCGCTCGCCGGATTCAAGATCGTAAACCTTGATGCAGGTCATGCCCGGGAAGAACCAGGTGTGCTGGCAATCGAGCAGGATGCTGCGTGCGCCGTCGCGGTCCCACAGTCGCGCCTGCTTCGCCACCGAGGCCAGCGCGCGCTCAATCACGGGACGCGGAATGCGCACGACGCCATCGGTCGCAACCTCGCAGCCACCGGCAGCGAACAGCGAGGGCGCTTCAGTGTCGGTGTCGAAGGCCACGCCGACTTCCGCCAGCAGTGTCAGCGCTGCGTCGATGAGCGCTCGTGCGGCGCCGGGCGCGAGCGGGTCATAGGGCGCCGTAAGACCATGGTGCAGGCCCGGATCCTCGCGACGGGGCGGATCGGGGCGCGGCTGGCGCCGGCGCGGGCGGTTTGATTCGGCGTGCATGCAAGCTCCATGGCAAACTACGCCGCCAGCCGCGGCTGCGCCATTACGGAAACTACGGACTCCAGCATGTCAGAAACGTCGCGCTACGCCAGGCTGTTCGAAAGCGTGAAGATCGGGCCGGTCACAGCGCCCAACCGATTCTATCAGGTGCCACATTGCACTGGCATGGGCCACGCCTTGCCGCAGACGCTGGTGGGCATGCGCGCGATGAAGGCGGAGGGCGGCTGGGGCGTGGTCTGCACCGAGTACTGCTCGATACACCCCAGTTCAGACGATCATCCGTACCCCTTTGCTTCGATCTGGGACGACGGCGACATTGGTAACCTCGCGGCTATGGCCGATGCGTTGCATGCGCATGGTGCGTTGGCCGGCATCGAACTCTGGCACGGCGGCAGCTACGTCGCGAACCTGGCGAGCCGCGAGCCGACCTACGGCGTCCGCTCGGCGCTCTCGCGCACGGACCCGATCCAGTCGCAGCGCATGGATCGGCGCGACATCCGCGCGTTCCGCCGCTGGCACCTCGAGGCCGCGCTGCGTGCGAAGCGAGCGGGGTTCGATATCATCTACGTGTATCCGAGCCACGGTTACCTGGTCGCGGAGTTCCTCTCGCGCAGCTACAACGAGCGTAGCGACGAATACGGTGGCTCGCTCGATAACCGCATGCGCCTGATGCGCGAACTGCTGGACGAAACCCGGACCGCGGTCGGTGATCGATGCGCGATCGCGACCCGCTTTGCGGCCAATGGACATGGTGATGAGCACCTGAGCGAAGCGGAGGCCCAGGATGTCGTGGCTGCGCTCGGCCACATGCCAGACCTGTGGGACGTGGTGCTGGCCGACTACGACGAGGAAATGGGTTCCTCCCGTTTCGTGCGCCAGGGCGCGCTCGAAGACCGTGTGACTTACGTGCGGCGCGTAACGGGCAAGCCCGTGGTGTGCGTAGGCCGCTTCACTTCGCCCGATGCGATGCTGGGCCAGCTGCAGCGCGGCGTGCTCGACTTCATCGGCGCCGCGCGCCCGTCGATCGCAGATCCGTTCCTGCCCAACAAGATTCGCGAGGACCGGATCGAGGACATCCGTGAGTGCATCGGTTGCAACATCTGCTATTCGAATAATTTTCGCGGCTCGGCGCTGCGCTGCACGCAGAACCCCACCATGGGCGAGGAGTGGCGCTCGGGCTGGCATCCGGAAAGGGTCCCACCGGGAGACGGCGGTTCGGTGTTGATCGTTGGCGCCGGGCCGGCAGGGCTCGAGGCTGCGCAGATGCTCGGCAAGCGCGGCTACACCGTCGCGCTGGCGGATGCCGCCAATGCAGCCGGCGGCCGCGTCACGCGCGAGAGCCGCTTGCCGGGTCTCGCGGAATGGGCGCGGGTGCGCGACTACCGCCTCGGACAGATCAGCCGCATGCCGAACGTCACGCTGTACCTGGGCAATCGCCTGAGCGCCGCCGAGGTGCGGGAATTCGGCGCCGACCACGTGCTGATTGCAACCGGGGCACGCTGGCGGCGCGATGGCATCGGGCGCTGGCACGCGCGACCGATCGCCACGCTGGCTGAATTGGGTGTCTTTACGCCCGACGACCTCATGGATGGCAAGCTGCCCGCGGGCGAAGTGCTCGTGTTCGACGACGACCACTACTACATGGGGCCGGTGCTGGCGCAACAGTTGGCCGCCGCCGGCGCGCGCGTGCGCTACGTCACGACCGAGGGCCGCGTCGGCGCCTGGAGCCTCTACACGCAGGAACAGGAGCGTACGCAGCGCGCGCTGCTCGAGCTTGGCATTGATATCGAGGTCAATACCTACCTCGACGGCTTCGATGGCGCCACGGCCACGTTGGCCTGCATCTTCAGCGGCAAGTCGAGGCGCTGTGCCACGACGGCCGTGGTGCTGGTCACGGCGCGCGAGCCCGATGAAGCGCTGTATCGAGAGCTGGTCGGCGAGGGTGTCGATGATAGCCAGGATGTAGGGCGGGACGCTGGCGGGCATGCCGGCGGGTCCCGCATACGGCGTATCGGTGACTGCCAGGCCCCAGCCCTGATCGCGCACGCCGTGTATTCCGGCCATCGGGCCGCGCGCGAGCTGGACGGGCCGGAGTTGGCGCCGCGCCGCGAGCGCGTGCTGATCCGGTCGGCCTGATTTTGTGGGAACATATGCCGCTGCGGACGAACTGAATATACGGGGAAGCTGATGAAGAACCTGATCCTGCCGCTTGCGATCGCCGCGCTGCTCTGTGGCTGCGGCCGCCAACCCACTGCCGCGGAAGCGCCAACGGGCGCGGCCGCCGCCGCCAAGCCTGCGGCTCTTGGTTCCGGCATCGAGCTGCAGTACGTCGATGCAAGCGTGCGTCTCCAGGATGATTTCTACCAGCACGTCAATGGCAAGTGGCTGGCGAGCTTCCAGATCCCGCCGGACAAGGTCAGCTACGATCCCTGGGATAAATTAGTCGACGACGCACGGCAACAGGCGCGCGACATCATTGAGGGCTCGCAAAAGCACGCTGATCCGGCTGATCCCGACCAGCAGAAGATTGCCGACCTGTATGCCAGCTTCATGGACGAGGACGCGGTCGAGAAGCTTGGGGTGTCGCCGCTGTTGAACGACTTTGCCGCCATTGAGGCGCTCAAGGACAAGCAGGCAATCGCCGCGCTGATCGCGCATTTCAACCGCATCGGAGCCTCGGCGCCGTTCACGCCCAACGTCCATCAGGACGCCAAGGACGCGACCCGTTATGTGTTCGACCTGGGCCAGGACGGCCTGGGGCTGCCCGATCGCGACTACTACCTGCAGAATGACGCCAAGCTCAAGCAGGCGCGCGAGCAATACCTGCAGCACGTCCAGAAGATGCTGCAGCTCGCCGGCGACACGAGTGCCGCGAGCGAAGCGCAGCAGATCATGGCGCTCGAGACGGCGCTCGCAAAGGTGCAGTGGACCAAGGTCGCGAATCGCGATCCGGTCAAGACCTACAACAAGTACGAGTTCGCCAAGCTGGCGATGCTGGCGCCGGGCTTTGACTGGCCGGCATACCTCGCCGCATCCGGCGTCACGGGTGCAACCGACTACCTGGTGATCAAGCAGCCCAGTTACATGACGGGTTTCGCCGCGATCCTGGCCAGCACGCCGCTGCCGGTATGGAAAGTATATTTCCGCTGGCACCTGCTCAGTGACCTGGCGCCGTACCTGTCGAAGGCCTTCGTGGAGGAGAATTTCGCTTTCTACGGCACGGCGCTGAGCGATGTTCCGCAGAACCGGCCGCGCTGGAAGCGCGCCGTGGGCCTGGTCGAGAAGTCGATTGGTGAGGGCCTGGGCAAGATCTACGTGGCACGTACCTTTCCGCCGGAATCCAAGGCGCGTATGGATCAATTGGTGAAAAACCTGCTCGAGGCGTACCGGCTGGACATCGACAAGCTGGACTGGATGGGCCCTGTGACCAAACAAAAGGCCAAGGAAAAACTGGCGAAGTTCACGCCCAAGATTGGCTATCCGGCGAGCTGGCGCGACTACAGCGCGCTGCACACCAGCCACGACGACCTGATGGGCAATGTGCTGGTCGCGCACGAATTCGAATACAACCGCAACCTGCACAAGCTCGGCAAGCCGATCGATCGCAACGAGTGGTTCATGACACCGCAGACGGTCAACGCCTACTACAACCCGGAGATGAACGAGATCGTGTTCCCTGCCGCGGTGTTGCGGCCGCCGCTGTTCAACCCGGCCGCGGATGACGCGGTCAACTATGGCAGCATCGGTGCGGTCATCGGCCACGAGATCAGCCACGGCTTCGATGACGAAGGCAGCCAGTATGATGGCAACGGCAACCTGCTTGGCACGCCTGGCTGGTTCACGCAGGACGATTACAAGCACTTCAAGGCGAAGACCAAGGTGCTCGTGGCCCAATACGCGGCGCATGAGCCGGTGCCGGGCTTCCATGTCAACGGCGAACTCACGCTCGGCGAGAACATCGCCGACAATTCCGGCCTCGCGATCGCCTACAAGGCCTACCAGATTTCGCTGGGCGGCAAGCCCGCGCCGGTGATCGACGGCCTGAGCGGCGACCAGCGCTTCTACATGGGTTTTACACACATCTGGATGCAGAAGATCCGCACCAACGAGGCGATCCTGGAAATGAAGACCGATCCGCATTCGCCCGAAGCGCTGCGTGGCCAGTTGCCGCTGATGAACCAGCCGGCCTTTTACGATGCCTTCGGCATCAAGCCCGGCGACAAGATGTACCTGTCACCAGAGCAGCGCGTCAGCCTTTGGTAGCCTCGGCCGGCGCCTCGACGGTGAGGCGCCGCAGTTTCTCGGTGCGGCTGAGATCGGCGTTCGCGGCCACGCGCCGCAGCAACACCTCGGCGTCGGCAATCGGCAGCGGCCTGCTGAACAGGTAACCCTGGGCCGATTCGCACTCCTGCTCCTGCAGGTAGAGCATCTGGTTGAAAGTCTCGACGCCCTCGGCGACCACGCCGATGCCGAGCGTGCGCGACATCTTGATGATCGCGCTGGCAATCGAGCGGTCGCGAACCTCGGATTCGAGATTGCTGACGAAGGAGCGATCGACCTTGAGGCGGTCCACGGCCAGGTGGCGCAGGCGCCCCAGGCTCGAATAGCCGATGCCGAAGTCGTCGATCGCCAGCGATACGCCCACGGCACGCAGGCCCGCCAGTGCCTTCTCGGCCCAGGCTTCATCGCGCATGACCACCGTCTCGGTGATCTCGAGTTCGATCCACTTGGGCTCCAGGCCGGTTTCCTGCAGCACGCGCGCCACCAGCTCCGGAAAGTCGCGCTGCAGGAACTGCGTGCCCGAGACGTTGACGGAAATGTGCGCGAATGGCAGTCCCTGGTCGCGCCACTGGCGCGCCTGGGCGCAGGCGCTGCGCAGCACCCATTCGCCGATCGGTATGATCAGGCCGGTGTCCTCGGCAATCTCGATGAATTCGAGCACTGGTACCGAGCCCAGTTCCGGGTGCGTCCAGCGCAGCAGCGCCTCGAGACCCGAGAGCGCGCCGGAGGCGAGTTCGAACTGTGGCTGGTAGTGCAGGCTGAACTCCTGGCGTTCCAGCGCACCGCGCAGCTTGCCTTCAATCGTCAGGCGGCGCAGCGCCCCATCGCTCATGGTCGCATCGTAGAAGGCCCAGGCGCCATGTCCGCGGCGCTTGGAGAAGTACATCGCCAGGTCGGAGTTGTGCAGCAGGGTGGCTGCATCCGTGCCGTCATCGGGGCTGATCGCGATTCCCACGCTGGGCGTCACCACGATCTCGTGATGGCCGAGGCGCACGGGCTGCTGCAGGGCGATGATGATCCGGTCGGCGGCCGCCGAGGCGGAGTCGCGACTGGAAATCTCCGGGAGCATGGCCACGAATTCATCGCCACCCAGGCGTCCGAGATCACCGGCGCCGGGCCGTTGCGGACCGCAATCGCCGAGGCCTTCGAGTGCCTCGCGCAGGCGCCCGGCGCACTGCTTGAGCAACTCGTCGCCGGCACTATGGCCGAGCGTGTCATTGATGCGCTTGAAGTTGTCGAGGTCGATGTAGAGCAGGGCGGAGCGATGGGCGCCCTCGGTCGCCTGCTGCAGCACGGTCGCCAGGCGCGCCATCGTGTGTTCGCGGTTCGGAAGCCCCGTGAGCGAGTCGAAATAGGCGAGGCGGGCAATGTGCCGCTCCGCGCGCCACTTGGCGTGCAGCGCGACCGCCATCTGGCGCACTTCATGCGGATGAAAGGGCTTTTGCAGGAAGGAGATCTTCTCCTGCGGCGGCACCTGCCCGCCGATATTGGCGGGATCGACGTCCGAATATGCCGTGCAGATGACGATCTCGGCGTCTGGATCAATTTCCCGTATGCGCGTCGCCGCCCACGCGCCGTCTTCACCTGGCGGCATGCGCATGTCGAGGAACACGACTGGAAACGGATTGCCAGCGGCGAGCGCTTCGGTGACCGCGCCGACAACCTCGGCGGCACTGCT
Organism: Gammaproteobacteria bacterium; assembly: GCA_025359205.1. Taxonomy (GTDB): domain Bacteria; phylum Pseudomonadota; class Gammaproteobacteria; order Steroidobacterales; family Steroidobacteraceae; genus FEN-1191. The sequence goes on along the minus strand of JANYHD010000037.1, from coordinate 23,926 downwards.
GCAAATCGTGGCATCGAAACTGGGACGCCGGAATGGCGCCTTGCCGGCCGGGGCCGTGGTCTTGAACAGGCGGGCACGCAGGTCCTGGATGGCATCCAGGTCCGCGCGCAGATCGGTCTCCCCGAATACCTGCCGATAGGCTTCGCGTACGGCGAGCTCGTCGTCGGCGACCAGCACCCGTAGCGGGCTCTGCGCAGTAGGCTTGTTGCTCATGCCGCTCGCTCCTCGATCTGCGGCTTGGCCGCTTGCAGGGGTACCAGGATTTCAAAGCGCGCGCCGCGTCCGGCTCCTTCGCTGTGTGCGCTGATGCTGCCGCCCAGGGCGTGCAGGGTATTGGCGCACCAATGCAGGCCCAAACCCGAATTGGTTGCCTGCGACTTGGTCGAATAACCCTTCTGGAACAGCCGTGGCAGCTGCTCGGCGGCAATGCCGGCGGCTTCATCGCTCACGACCATGCGCAGCATCTGCTGCTCGTCCACCGTGACACAGCCCGCCTCGAAGCGCAGCCGCACGCACGCCAACCCGGCCTGGGCCGCCGATTCCGCGGCGTTTTGTGCCAGGTTCTGCACCACCATGCCCAGCGTCGTGCCGGGAAGTGACAGCGTGCCGAGGGCCGCGATCGAAGGTGACAGGTCCACCGCAAGGCGCTCGCGATGCACGGGCGCGATCTGTTGCAGGCCACGGGCGATCAATTCCGCCGGCGTCATCGACTGGCGCACCGGTTCGTTGCGCTGGTGGCGGCGCTGCTCGGCCAGCACGGCCTGCATGACGTTGGTCTGGTCGACAATGTTGCGCAGCTTGTCACCGGCCTGCCCGAGCGCATGCGTCAACTCTGCGGCCGCCAGTTGCACGAACTGCTCCAGGTCCGCGCGTCGCTCGGCCGCGGGGCTGCCGCTGCGCAGTTCGTCGAGCGCGAGCTGCAGGTCGTCCACAGGCACGGCAGCGAGCTGCTGCTGCAGGCTCGATATGTTCACAGACAGCGGCGTCATGGCATTGCCAAGGTTGTGGAGAATGCCGCTGGCGTTCTCGGCCGCCCCAGACTCGAACGAGCGGTCGATGAGTTCGCGGCGTGAGCGCGCCAGCCGCTCCATCATGTCGTCGAAGGTGCGGGCGAGCGTGCCGAGTTCATCACGCCGTTCGTAGCCGAGCCTGGCCGCGAGATCGTCGGAGGCTGCGATCCGCTGGGCATGGTCGGTGACGCGGGCGAGCGGACCGAGCACGATCCGGCCCAGCAGCAGCAGCAGTGCAGCGAGCGCAATGCAGGCAGCCACCCCCAGCAGGCGGGTCGAATACTGCACCGCCTCGGCGCCGCGGCGAGAAATCGTGCGCGGCACGTTGATGCCGAAGGTGAGGAGCGGCGTGCCCGAGAGATTGGCGAAGGCGCGTTCGATGCGCGTATCCGAGTCGGTTTCAGTCAATTGTTCCTCGCCCTTGGCGAGCGCGCGCTGCAGCTGCGCGGCGCTCGCGCGATTGTCGCTCCAGGGATGCATGTCGAGCACGACCTGCGCCTGGTTGCCCAGCCGCAGCAATTCGGGGCGGTTGAGCAACCGCCCCATGATGACCAAGCCGCGCGCCGGACCGTGACCGAAACCATCAAGTACGGGTGCGCCGGAGGCGACCAGAACGCCGCGGTCGGTGGCGATCAGCCCGCTGATGGCCTGGCCATTCACCAATGCCTGCTGCCACGTGAATTCGAGCTGGTCATTACCGTTCAGGTGCAAGGACAGCGGGCGACCGGAATCGCCGTAGGGACCGTGGTTCCAGAGAAAGCGGCCGTCACTGGCGATTACGGCCATGTAGTCGATCTTGGCCGTACGGAAGGAGATGTCGGTGAGGCTGGCCTGCACGAACGCTGGATTGCGGCCCTGCGTGTATTTCCACAGCTCCTGCCAGTTGCCCCAGTCAGCCGCCTGAGCATTCAGAGTCTGCTGTTCGCGATCCACCGCAAGCACCACGCGCTGCATGTCGGTCCGGGCGCTGTCGCGCTCGAGTTCGACGAAGCGCGGCAGGATCAGGCGCTGCTGGATCGCCCACTGCGCAGCGATCAGCGCCGCGAACAGCAGCGCAAGCAGGATCGTCACTTTGGCGCGTACACGCATGAGGCCAGGATCCGTCAGGCGGAATGCCGACCACGGCAGCCTAGCGGTGGCTATACGCACCAGATCAAAGCGGCGTCACACTACTAAGACATTGCGGCAGCGAGACGCGGCTCACACTGCCGGCAGCGCCAAGCAGTTCACACTTTGGGTGTGCTGCAGGACCGCCGGACTGCGGGGCCACTGTTGCAGTGGCCCCGCACGTCAGGCGATTAGGGCAGGTCGGTCGGTGCCGCGAACGTCCCGGGCGTGGTCGCGCTCTGCAGCAGCACGCCAGGATGCGCGGTGGTCACCCCGTTGACGAGCGGATGGGTGGGCCCGGTGGCGATCACGATGTCCAGGTGACCGTCGCCATCGACGTCTGCAACGGCGATTTCGTTGGCGTCTTCAGCCGTGAAATTGGTGGCGGGCAGGAACGCTCCGACATTGGCCGGATCCTGCAGCAGCACGCTCACCGCATCGGTGCCGCCGATGACGATGTCGGGATGGGCGTCACCATTGAGATCGCGCACGATGATCGACTGCGCGAGGCTCGCCGGCGCCACCGGATAGCTGACTGCAGGTCGGAACTGGCCAAGGTTGGCCGGATCCTGCAGCAGCACGTTGACCGTCGGCGCGGCACCACCGGTCGGGCCCGGATCGGTGATCACCAGGTCGTTCAGGCCATCGCCGTTGACGTCGGCCACCGCCACCAGGTTCCAGCCGGACACGTTCATGTTCGCGGTCTGGGTGAACAAAGTGACCGGCGGGGCGAAGGTGGTGGTGGCGGCGGCGCCCTGGTGGATGAGCACGTGGACACCCGTACCGTCCGTCACCACGACGTCGGGCATGCCGTCGCCGTTGAGGTCACCGACCGCTACCCAGTTTGCGCCACCCGGATAAAGGCTGATCGGATTGGCAAAGGTACCCGGCGAAGTTTGCAGGAACAGCGAGACGTTGAAATCCGCAGCGATGAGATCGGGCATGCCGTCGCCATTCATATCGGCGATCGCGACCTGCGAGGCACCAGGCGCTGCCAGCACCAACGGTGAGTTGAGCGTGCCGGGCATCAGGCTGTTGTTGAAGTACACGGCCAGGGCGCCATCTTCGACGCTGGCGGTGACCACGTCCGGCAGGCTATCACCGTTGAGATCGGCGGTGACGGCATACAGAGGGTCATCGCCGTTGAAGGTCTGGAGCGGCGCCACGAAGGTGCCGGCTGCGCTCGACAGGTACGACTTCAGGTACGCCGGATCGGGCTCCAGGCCATTTTGCACGCTGCTGAGCTGCAGGATATCCGCAAAGCCATCGCCGTTGAAATCCGCGGCAACTACGCCCGCCGACAACTCCACCGGCGGGTAGCCGCTGTTGCAATCTGCGCAATCGTACCCGCCGCCACAGCTGCTGAGCATGGGCAGCAGCATGAGCGCCGCGCCGGGCCGCCACAGGGAACGAAGGCTGAAATTGTGTGACATGGATCCTCCACGAGTTCGCGGAATACAAATAATGCAGGGGGCCAAAAATAAGTCACCTGCCTGTCGCGCACAATCGAATAGCCCACAAATTGCAGGTCCGGGCGCGTCTCCTAAAACCGACAGGGTGACTTAGACGCGCTTTGGCCCCCGCCGCCGCCGGCTGCAGTGGCGCGCAATCGGCCAGACCACGTGCTAGAGTCTTGCGCTTCAGGTGAATACCGAGTCCAAAAGTCCCGCCCGCGGCCCACGCGCCCTTACGGCCGAGCTCAAGGCCGTGATCGAGCGGTTCCGCCGGCCTTCCCACGGCCGGGCGATCTGGCAGCTCATCAACACTTTGTTCCCCTATTTGGCGCTTTGGTTCCTCATGGCGCGGCTTTTTTCCGTTTCCTACTGGCTGGTGTTGCCGCTGGCGGTCGTGGCAGCGGGCCTGCGGGTACGCCTGTTCATCTTCATGCATGACTGCGGACACGGCTCGTTCATGCGTTCCAAGAGCGCGAACACCATCGTGGGTTGGGTGACGGGCCTCTTGACCTTCACGCCTTATCATCACTGGACCTGGGAACACGCGATTCACCACCGCACCTCCGGCGACCTCGAGCGCCGCGGCAAGGGCGACATCTGGACCATGACGGTCGATGAGTATCTGGCCTCTTCGCGCTGGCGCCGCCTTGCATACCGGGTGCTGCGCAATCCCGCGGTGCTGTTCGCGGTGGCACCGACCATCCTGTTCGTGGTGCTGGAGCGCTTCCCGTCTTCGGAGGCGGGCCGGCGCGAGCGCCTGTCCGTGTGGCTGACCGACCTGATGTTGTTACTCATGGCCGTGGGCATGAGCGCACTCATCGGCTTCAAGGCATGGTTCCTGATTGAGCTGACGCTGATGCTGATCGCCGGCGGCGCCGGCGTCTGGTTGTTCTACGTGCAGCACCAGTTTCCGGACGCGTATTGGACCCGGCACGAAGAATGGGATTACACCGCGGCCGCGCTGAAAGGTAGTTCCTTCTACAAGCTGCCGGCGGTGCTGCGCTGGTTTTCCGGCAACATCGGCTTCCACCACATCCATCACCTCAGCCCGCAGATACCCAACTACCACCTGCGGCGTTGCCACGATGCCGCGCCGGTATTCGAGCGGGTGCCAACACTGACGCTTGGACAGAGTTTTCGCTCTGCCACGCTGCGGCTGTGGGACGAGCAACGCCAGCGCCTGGTTGGCTTTCGCAGGCTCAAGACACTCCGCTCCGGCTGAACGTGGTGCAGCGGTCGGACGTGACGCAGCCTCCACACTGACGCGGCTCCCGGCGTGGCAATTATCGTCACGGTAATCCTTGCGGCCGCGGCCCTGCTGGTGGGCTGGCTACTGTGGAATCGCGGCCGGCAAGATCCCGCGACCGCCAGGCACGCTGATGCGGGTACAGCGCAGTTGGCTCCAGCCAGCGCCTCGACCCCGCCCTCCGCAGCGGATGAGCGAGCGGCGGCGTCCGACACGCTGGTCGCCGAACTCAATGCGCTCTCAAGCGCCCTTTGGGCCAGCGCACTGAGCACCACGGCCTTTGGGTACGTGGTGCCTTCGGAGCACGAGCCGGTGATGCTGGCGGCACGCAAGGCGCTCGCCGCCGATCCGCTCTCGGAACGCTACTTCCCGCGTCGCCCCATGCTGATGCCGCAATTGCTGTCGGCGGTCAACGATCCGGACGCGCCGCCGCTCAAACTCGCCGGGATCATCGCGCAGGATCCGGTCCTGACCGGCAATATCCTGCGCCTGGCCAACAGCGTGTACTTCCGTCTCAGCTCGGTCCCGGTCGAGAGCATCCAGCGCGCCGTGGTCGTGTGCGGCACGGACGGCCTGCAATCGCTGGCCGCGACGGCGCTGGTGCAGCCGGTATTCCGTGGCGGCACCGCCGAGCACAGCCGCTTCCCCGCGGTGTTGTGGGAGCGCTGCACGCAGGCGTCCATCGCCGCCGAACTGTGCGCGCGCCAGTGGTGCGCGGCGGACCGCCAGGCCGCGCAGCTGCTCGCGTTGTTGTCGGCGCTGGGTCCACTGGTGGCCTATCGCGTGGTGGAAGACCAGTATCGCGCGCAACCTGGCCTCAGGCCAGCACCTGCGGTGTTCCTGCAGGTGATCGATCGGTTCGCGCGCGTGATGGCCGGACGCATCGCCGCCCTGTGGCAGAGCCCGCCCCGCATCGTCGCGGCGCTCCAGGTCGACGAACCGAATGAGCCGCTGGTGCGCTCCCTGCGCGCCGGCGAACTGTTGGCAACACTCTCGCTGCTGGCGAGCGCGGGCCGCATTACGGGGGAAGAGTGCGCCGCGCGCGCCGCGACGGTGGGCATTCCCGGGCCGCTGTTTGCTACGGTGTGGGCGCGGCTCCATCCTCCGGAAGATTCGCCAGCGTAGCCGGCGCTGGCAGGGCCGCGCTCACAAGTCATTGTCAGCGCCGCGATATACTGCACGCCGTGTTGCCCGATTGACCTCTGGCCCTGGGAGCCGCCAATGAAGCTGATCGTCCTGATGGTCGCCGCCGCCACGGCCGTTGCGGGCGCGCCGCCCGCCGCGCGCGCCGATGAGCCGGTGGCCGCCGCGTCGGCAGGCGATGAAGCCGCGCTGCACCTGGAATGGATGGATCGCAGCGTCGATCCGCTGCAGGACTTCTACCGCTACGCCAACGGCGGCTTCATGCGCGCGAATCCGATCCCGCCGGCCTATTCGGCCTGGGGCGCGGCGCAGATCCTCGACCAGAAGAACCAGGACTACATACGCGAGCTGCTGCAGTCGGCGGCCGCCAACGCGGCAGCCGCGCGCGGGAGCGATGAGCAGAAGATCGGTGATTTCTATGCCAGCGGCATGGACGAAGCCGGCGTGGAGAAAGCCGGCATTGCCCCGCTCCGCGACGAATTCAAGCGCATCGCCGCGCTGCGGCGCAGCTCCAAGCTGACGGCCGAGCTGGCGCGCCTGCAGCACATCGGCGTCGACGCTGCCTTCGGCATCGGCCAGATGCAGGACTACGCGGACAGCACGCGGGTCATAGCGGTCGTGGAGCAAGGCGGGCTGGGGCTCCCCGACCGTGACTATTACCTCAAGGATGATCCGAAGTACGCGGCGATCCGCAAAGCCTACGAAGAGCACATCGCGCGGATGCTGGTACTGCTGGGCGAGGCGCAGTCCCGGGTTTCCAGCGCGGCGGCGGGCGTCATGGCACTGGAAACACGGCTCGCGGCGGCCTCGATGCCGGTGGAGGATCAGCGCAACCCGCATGCGATCTACAACATGCGCGAGCTGGCGGCGCTGGCGCACGAGGCTCCGGCCATCGACTGGCGGCGCTACCTCAAGGCCAGTGGCGTACCGCAGGTCACGCGGCTGAACCTGGCGATGCCGAAGTTCTTCGCAGCCCTGTCGCACGAAATGCAGTCCACGCCTATCGCCGTGTGGCGCGACTACCTGCGCTGGCAACTGGCGCACCGCTACGCCGCGTATCTTCCCGACGCCTACGTGCAGGAGAATTTCCGGCTCGCACAGGCCGTGCGCGGCACCAAGGAGCTGCTGCCCCGCTGGCGGCGGGTGCTGCGCGCGGAAGATGGCGCAATCGGATTTGCCGTCGGCCACGAATACGTCAAGCACCATTTCCCGCCCGAGGCGCGGGCGCAGGTGCTGGAGATCCTGCACGGCATACGCGCGGCCTTGCGTGATGACCTCAAGGCGCTGCCGTGGATGAGCGAGGCAACGCGCGCGCGCGCGCTGGAGAAGCTGGCGCTGATGGAGGAGCGCATCGGTTACCCCGATTCATGGCGCGACTACAGCCGGCTCGAGATCGATCGCGGGCCCTATGTGCTCAACGTGCTGCGGGCCAACGCCTTTGACGACACGCGCGAGCTCGCCAAGATTGGCAAGCCGCTCGACCGGAGCGAATGGGGCATGGTGCCGCAGACCATCAACGCCTATTACGGACGGTCGATGAACAACATCAACTTCCCGGCCGGCATCCTGCAGCCGCCATACTTCGATCCTACGGTGCCGGCGGCTTTCAACTATGGCGCCATCGGCTCAATCATCGGTCACGAGATCACCCACGGTTTCGATGACCACGGCAGCCAGTTTGACGGCCACGGCAACCTCGAGAACTGGTGGAGCAAGGAAGACAGCGATAAATTCCAGGCGGGCGTCGGCTGCATTGCTGAGCAGTTTTCCGGCTATACCGTCGACGGCGACATGCACCTGAAAGGGCGGCTGGTGACCGGAGAATCGATTGCCGACCTGGGCGGCCTGCTGCTGGCGCTGCGGGCCTATCACGCCTCGCCCGGCTACGCCGCCGCGCAGGACATTGGGGGCTTCACGCCGGAGCAACAGTTCTTCCTGGGATTCGCGCACGCCTGGGGCGAAAACGTGCGACCGGAGCAGGCGCGCATGTGGGCTGCCGCCGACCCGCATCCGCCGAACGATGACCGCGTCAATGGCACGCTGACCAATGTGGCACAGTTTGCCGAGGCCTTTGGTGGCACGAGCGCGGCCGGGCGTTGCGTAATCTGGTGACAGTTTTCTGGTGACAGCGTAGGGGAGTACAGACCACATGATCACAGTGATCGTCTTGCTGGCCGTGGCGGCGGTGCTCGTCGTTTATTTCATCGGTATCTACAACAGCCTGGTGGCGATACGCGAACGCGTCAAACAGTCCTGGGCCAACATCGACGTGCTCCTCAAGCAACGCCACGATGAACTGCCCAAGCTGATCGAGACCTGCAAGCAATACATGCAGTATGAACAGGAGACGCTCGAGAAAGTCATGCACGCGCGCGCTGCCGTGTTTGCGGCCAGCGCCGGCGGCAATGTTGCCGCAGTGGGCGTGGCCGAGCAGCAGCTGCGCGGCGACATCGGCCGCCTGTTCGCGGTCGCGGAGAACTACCCGCAGCTCAAGACCGACGAGTCGTTCAAGCAACTGCAGGCGCGCATCACGGGGCTCGAGGAGGCCATTGCCGATCGCCGCGAGCTCTACAACGACCAGGCGAACATCAACAACACGCGTATCGACCAGTTTCCGGACGTGCTGATCGCGCATCGCTATGGATTCACGGCAAAGCCGCTGCTGGAATTCGCCGCGACCGAGAAGACTGACGTCGACGTCGGCGCGCTGTTCAAGCGCTGAGGATGCCAGGACCAGATCGCGATGGATGATCCGCACTTCTGGCGGGCGGCGCTCGCGGTCGCGGCGCCACTGTGCTTCTGGTTCGGTTTCCGCAAACTGCGGCTGGCACGCCTGATCGATGACACGCCGGTATCGCGCATCCGTTCAGCCGCACAGGGTTACGTGGAGCTCAGCGGCATCGCGCGCATGGCCGAGGGTCCGCCGACCATTGCGCCGCTGTCGCAGCTACGCTGCGCCTGGTGGATGTACCGCATCGAGCATTACACGGGTACGGGGCGCAACGCGCACTGGGAGACCGTCAATCGCGCCGTCAGCGTCGCGCCCTTCCAGCTCGTGGACGCGACCGGCGCCTGCCTCGTCGGTCCCACAGGCGCCGACGTACGGCCGGGGCGCCGCGACTGCTGGCGCGGTTCGCTCCCGTGGCCCACGGCCCCGGGGGGAGGGCGGCGCGGCTTCGGACTTGGCATTGGCGACTACCGCTACACCGAACATCGGCTCAACGAGGGCGAGCAGATCAGCGTCATCGGTGAATTTCGCACGCTGGGCGGCGTAAACAACTCGGACGAGACTGTCGAGGTGATGCGCCTGCTGGCGGAATGGAAAAAGGACCAGGGCACGCTGCTCGAGCGCTTCGATACCAACCACGACGGCGTGCTGAGCCAGGCGGAGTGGGAGACTGCGCGTGCGGCCGCACGCGCCCTGATCGAGCAGCACGCGCCGCGCGACGCCGCGCCCACCGAGAGCATCGTCGTGCAGCCGGTCGATGGCCGACCCTTCCTGATCGCCGTCAGCAATCTTGGCACGCTGGCCCGGCGCAGTCGCATCGCCGGCGCCGTCCTGCTGCTGGGATTTGTCGCTGCGGTGACTGCGCTGGCGATGCTGCTGTACAGCCCGAGCTGAGGCCGATTTGCTGCCCGGGGGCCACTACTCTAGAATCGCGCGCCTTGTGTGGGGCGGTAGCTCAGTTGGGAGAGCGCTGCGTTCGCAATGCAGAGGTCGAGGGTTCGATCCCCTTCCGCTCCACCATTCCCTCCCTTCCGCTGACTTCCGGTAACGTCCAAGGACGTCCTCGAGTCAGCGTTTTACCCTAGTAAATAGCCACAAGTCGACCATCCAAGCGACTCGTCAGTGACTGACGATGTCCGACGCCTGGCATTGGTATGTGGTCGATTTTGGGGGCGTATTTGGGGCATCTGGCACTTCCAGATAATGAGATGCTCCCACTCTATGTCGCTTTCAGACAAGTTGATCGCCGCGGCAAAACCGGCTGCCAAACCCTACAGGTTGTTCGACGGTGGAGGTCTCTATGTCGAGGTTTCTCCGTCCGGCGGCAAGTATTGGCGGCTGAAGTATCGGATCGCATCCAAAGAGCGTCGTGCAGCACTCGGGGTCTACCCGGAGGTCTCACTCAAGGTCGCCCGCAATCGGGCGATTGACGTTAAGCGGCAGCTGTCCAGCGGCGTGGATCCTGGCGAGCAGAAGCGCGTTGCACGAGCTTTGGGAGTCAGTCCGCAATCCGACAGCTTTGGAGCACTGGCCGCTGAATGGCTCGGTCAGCGACGGACAACGTGGTCCGACAGCCATTGGACCAAGATCGATGCGATGCTCAAGAGGGACTTGCTGCCTTGGCTGGGCGCTCGCCCAATCGCCGGCATTACACCGCCGGAGCTGCTTGCCGTCCTGCGCAGGATCGAGGCCCGGGGAGCGGTAGACACGACCAAGCGGGCGCGAATTGTAGCGGGGCAGGTGTTCAGATTTGGCGTGGCGACAGGCAAGGCGCCGCGCGATCCGACGCCGGATCTCAAGGGCGCTATCGCGCCAGCGGTCAAACAGCACCTGGCGGCCATCACCGAGCCCAAGGCGGCCGGCAGGCTGATGGCGGCGATTGAGCACTATGAAGGCACGCCTGTCGTTCGGGCCGCGCTCAGGCTCGCGCCGCTGACGTTCGTGCCCCCGGAGAATTACGTTCCGCCCGATGGGTGGAATTTGACCTTGAGCGCGCGGAGTGGCGGGTGCCGCCTGAACGGATGAGGACGCGCCAGCCCCACATCGTGCCGCTGTTGGCTTCGTTGGCACCGGGCATTAGAAATGCGCCCCGGCACGCAAGCCAAAAGTACGTGGGTGTTGCAGCGTCGCCGTCATGAAATTGCTCAGCGGCGCCTGGAACGAGAACGCCAACGCCGTCCGGTCGAAGGCGTTGTTTGCGTAGGCTCCTGTTCGTCCAACACGAGTTCAGCGGTGGCGCGACCTGGAAACTCTCAGTGCGCGACGTCACACATCGTGACTGGGCCCACGCGTTTGATGTCGGTCCCTTTGATCGGGCAGACCCGACATTTGGTACGCTGGACTTGCGCGCACGCGGTCAGGCAAATCTGCGAACCTATGTGTTCGGTGACTCCAACCTGATCGTGCCATTTCATACTGGGAACGTCGCTCACAAGTTGATTGCGGGCCTCAGCCTGGGTCGGGAAGTGGATGATTTTACACGGACCCAATTCTGCAATATCGCTGCCCCTGGCAGGCCGACTGCAGATCCGAGCTGCAATCTGCCGGGCCAAAAATTCACGATCTCGGTTCTCAATCCCGATTTTTCCAATATCCCTCCGCCCAGTGCATTCGGCCCCGGCGTCATTGGCGCCAGCACGCGCGCGCGCAATTACAATGCCTCGGAAGGATCGGGCGCGTATCTTTCGGATCTGCTCACGCTGACCCCACACTGGAAGGCGCTGCTGGGCCTGCGTTATGCGCGCGAGCATTTGGAAGATAATCCGGATCTGTTCGAGCCTGCTATCGTCAATTACACGCAGACCTACACCAAGGTGTTGCCGCAGGCGGGAGTCATATTTCAACCGACCGACCATTGGTCGTACTATGGCAGTTACAGCACATCCTTCGCGCCGGTTGATCCGGCCAATATTGGCTTAACGACGCAACCGACTTTCACTCCCACACAAGGCGATGGTTACGAGGTCGGCGCCAAGGCTACACTGCTCAACGGCAGGATTGACTTGACGGCAGCGCTGTTCAGCATTCACCAGAAAAACGTATTGGCACCCTATTCCGGCAACGATCTGACCTTGTGCCCGAGTGGCGGCTGCGTCATCCAGGTCGGGGGAGTGCGCTCCAAGGGTCTTGAACTCGAAGTCAGCGCAACGCCGGTGGAGCACTGGACAATCATTGCTGGCTGGGCGTACACGAATGCGCGGGTCACAGAGTCCAGCCCCACCGGTCCGCTGGTGGATCATCTGCTGCCGAACTCTCCTTTGAATGCCGGGCATATTTGGTCGCGTTACGATTGTGCCACTGGGAGCCTCGCAGGCCACGGTATCGGCGTGGGTTTGTCGTACGTCGGTGAGCGCATTACCAATACTGCGACGCCGGCAGTTCTGGGTGAATTCAGTTTGCCCAGCTACGAAGTGGTCGATCTGGGTCTGTATAAATCACTGGGCCGGCAGTACGACCTGACACTGAAGGTGAACAACGCGTTCGACAAGTTGTATTACAACAGCGGCACCATCACCCAGGGATTGGTCAACGTACAACCGGGCTTTCCTCGGTCGGTACAGTTGACGGTCAGGGCGCGGCTCTAGCGCGTCAACAGCGATGCACAGCAGCATGACGCTGCGGTGATAGCGGTGAAAGCAGGTTGCGCCCATCATCAGATGGGCTACCATTCACGCCGCGCGGGATCAGCAAGGGCGAACCGCGTCGTCTTCACTAAGCCGAGGTCGTGGGTTCAAGTCCCACCCTACGCCACCAATCAAATCAAAACCTTGCACGTGGGTGGCGAAATTCGCGGTTCGGCCGTAAGCGCCGTGTAGGCGCAGATCCAGCCCGCCTGCCGCTCGGTACGGCGAAAAATGCTTGTTCTCAAGCCTCAAACGCTAGACCCGGGCTGCGCTTATAAGCGCAAATCCAAACCGGCCGTTCGCGCTGTCGCGCCGAAGTCAGAGCCTTTTCAGTCGCCCGATGGTGTCCGGATACTGCTGCACGAGCCGAATGAGCAGGGCAGCTTGGGCATTGGGCGTGGCGCGACCTTGCTCCTAGTTCTCCAGCGTGCGGGCAGAAGTGCGCAGGTAACTCGCAAACAGGCCACGGGAGAGGTTCATCGACTCGCGCACCTTGGTGATTTTCTTTGGCGTGGTCTTGAGGGCTGGCCGGAAGGTGACCGAGTGTGTCGTCATCTTGGCTTTGTCCGTGCGATGCACCGCGAGGGCTTCGAACCCCTCGCCAAACTCGGCAAGCAAGTTGCGCTTCTTGCCCATGATGGCCTGTCATCGGCCAATTCGGGACGGATTCAGGACCTTGAGTCCTGGAAGGTGCCTTTCATTATCCGCCACCACAGTGCAGTCGTTTGCCTCGGCGACTGCAGCAATGATCATGTCGAGGTCGCTTCTGGGCATCCCGGCGGCACGGCCCGCGGACATGAGCTGGGCCCATATCAAGGCCGCCGACTCGTCGAATGCCAGGACCCGGCCAGGAAACAGTGCCTGCGGCCCCTCGGGCCCAGAAAACCACGTCTCCAGTTGACTGCGCTTCTTGCCCTTCGGCAGTTCTAGGATGCCGCGCCGGATCTCAGCAACGGTCAGCGACGATATGAAGAGATCCTCCATCTTCGCCACGCTGTCCTTGGCCACCGCCGCACTCGTCGCCGGCTCCGCCGGTGCCGCGGAACCGGCCAGCCCGCCGGCCGCAGACCACCCGTCTTCGCGCGTTCCGGACGGAACCAAGATCGGGAAGTCCCGCTCCAATATCCAGAACAACCGCGAGGCCGCGCCGCCCGCGAAGCAGGCCGATGCGCACGCGGACCCCAAGCAGCTCGTGACGCCGAAGACCAAGTCCAACCAGTCCAACGACTGACTCTGCGGCCTAAGATCAGTTCATAGCGGTCGGCGGCGCGTCGAGCCCTAGCAGCCTGATGCAAAACACATAGATAGACGATCCCCGAGTAAAATTGCGTGCAGGGATTGAACTCGGAGCGTGAGCTGATGCGCGCTGAAGTGAGCCCCCAGAGCCAGATGTTTAGCTACTTCTCGCCCGAGGCGCGCATGCCGGCGGATCACCCGCTGCGGCGGCATCAAGGCCCACACCGATCGGGTGTTGAAGGAGCTTTCCGGCCAGTTTGAAGCCCTTTATGCCCGGGTGGCCGCCCGTCGATCCCACCCGAGCAGCTGCTCAAGGGCCAGGCGCGCAAGCGCTTGACGCCCAGTAGCCTCGGCGCCGACAAGGGCTAGCACACCAAGGATTTTGTGGCGTACCTGCGCCGCAAGGGTATTCGCCCGCACATCGCGCAGATCGAGAACCGAACCACGCCGGGACTGGACGCTCGCACCACACGGCATCCGCACCACTGGATCAGTCAGCAGAAGCGCAAGCGGGTCGAGGAGATCTTCGGCTGGATGAAGAGCTACGGCGGTCTGCGTCGCACACGCTTCCGCGGCATCGCCCGCGTGCAGCTGCACGCTCATCTGCTCGGCGCTGCCTACAACCTGCTGCGCCTCTCTCGACTGCAACCGGCCACAGGATAGGTGTCTCTTGAAGATGCTCATAACCATGGATAACCGCGGTAACGGTGCTAAAAACGGCTCGATAGCGACATCAATCCGATCCCCTTCACTCTCTCGGACCATCATGCCCATCGTTTCCAGCGTTTTTGCATCAGGCTGCTAGTCCTTGCCGGCGCCAAGGCATCGGCCCTGCAAATGCGTGCCGAAGCCAAGGATTATCTCGACATCGATGCATTGATGAGATTGGGCAACATCGGTTTACCTTCCGCATTAGCGGCCGCCCAGAAGCTCTATGGCCCTTCGTTCAATCCAGAAATTACGCTCTAGGCACTGTCCTACTTTTCTGACGGAAATCTGCCTAATCTGTCCGAGGACATCATGGGCCGACTCGCCACTGCCGCGCGCGAAGTTGATCTCGATCATCTCCCTGCTATTGACGGTACCTCCCGACGATTGGCCAGGGAGTATGGGCCCGGGCTATGAAGCCATTTCCTGGTTCGTTACAGATGCTCGAACTTGCTCGGCGGATCATCTGGTTGGAGTCGCCCGAACAGGCTCTTGCGGATCCGATTCGCTTCTTGGCCTATGCCATAACTTACGCGCACCACGAGGATATGCGCGAAATACGTCGTCATGTTTCCGATGACGATTTTCGGGATGCGCTCGATCGTGCGCCTCCCGGGATCATCGACCCCCGCTCATGGGCATACTGGAATTCAAAGATGGGCAGGTACCCGCCGCCGCCGCGGCCGGTACGAAGGTTTGCAAATTTTGCTGGCACGGGACAGGTCGATTCCGCTCCGCTCAAGCATTCTATACCTTGATTTATAAACGAATCTTTACAGACGCAGCACCGGCCATGTCTGGCAACTCGATGATGAGGCTACCGGACTCTTTGTCGAAGCGGGTCGCAAGCCGCTTGCCTTTGAACTCGGCAATTTCCTTTCCATTCATGCCATGCACTTCCAGGTTGAGTTGCGACCACCAGGGCCGGTAGCTGCCCTGGCGCGCAGCGATGCTGACGATGAGTTCCGCACCGGACTGCTGGCAGCTGAAGCCCTGTCGCAAATAGTTGCCGCGCGCATAGCCGAAGCTCACGCCATCGTCCAGATACAGGCTGCCGCGGCAATCCGCACCAGGATAGACGGCCAGCGTCAATGGTCCCTGCGGCGGCTCCGAGGTGCTTTGCACCAACGGCTGTTTCGGAATGATGGCGCCTGGACGCACGTACACCGGCAGCCGCGCGAGGCTGGGAGTCTCCGCGAGCTTACTGCCTTCGACTCGCCTACCGGTCCAGTAGTCAAACCAACCTTCACCCGGCAGCTTGATGTCGTAGCGGGCCTGCGACTCGGGCGTTGGTGAAGGGGCGACGAGCAGATCCGGGCCCAGCATGAACTGGTCCTGCGTGCCGCCGAAGTCGTCGCTGTCGCCCAGCACTTGCGGGTACTCGAGGAACACGGGCCTCATCATCGGCAGTCCGCTGCGGCTGCTCTCTTCCGCCAGGCCGTAAATATAGGGCATCAGGCGATAGCGCTCCTCGATGTAGTGACGGCGGATCGCCTCCTGTTCGACGCCGTCGACCCACACTTCCTGCGCCGGCTTGCCGTAGGAATAGTGGTCGCGGAAGATCGGATTGAAGGCGCCGATCTCTATCCAGCGGGTCAGCAATTCCGGCGAGGGATGCTCGCCCGCAAAACCGCCGATGTCATCGCCAATGTAGGCAAAACCGCTCAAGCCCATGTTGACCAGCATCGATACCGACAGCTTGAGGTGATCCCAGCGCGACAGGTTGTCACCCGTCCAGGTCGCGGCGTAGCGCTGGCCGCCGGCATAACTCGCGCGCGTCAGCACGAAGGGTCGCTGGTCAGGCGCGAGACGGAGCAGGCCTTCGTAGGTGGCCTGCGAGTTCAGCATGCCGTAGACGTTGTGCATTTCGGCGTGACTGGCATTGCGCGTCACGAAGCCGGGTTCTTCGATCCGGTGCACGACGTTGAGCGGCATGGTCTTGCTGCGCACCTTGAACACCGACGGCTCGTTCATGTCGTTCCAGAAGCCGCCCACGCCCATCTTGACGAAGTCACGGTATTGCTCGCCCCACCATTGCCGGGCCACGGCGCGGCTGAAATCCGGGAACACTGCCGGGCCGGGCCACACAGGGCCGCTGAAGACCGAACCGTCCCGGTTCTTCACGAAGATGTCGGCCGCACTGCCGCTGTCGTAGGGCGCATAGCCCTGATCGGGCGCCTTCGCCACGTGCAGGTCCGTGATCATCACCAGGTGCAGGCCCTGCGCTCGCAGCTTCGCCACCATGCCGGCGAAATCCGGGAATGCCTTGGTGTTGATGGTGAATGGGCGATTGCGATCCTGGTAGTCGATGTCGGTGTACAGCACATCGGCGGGAATCCGGTCGGCGCGCAAGCGATCGGCGATGCCTTCGACCTCCGTCTGCGACATGTAGCTCCAGTGCGATTGCTGGAAACCCAGCGCCCACAGCGGCGCGAGCGGCGGCGCACCAGTCAGCGCGGCGTACTGCATGACCACGTCCCGAGGCGTGGGCCCGGCCATGACGTAGTAATCGACCGGGCCACCCTCGGCGCTGACCACGAGCGTATCGCGCTCGGCCTTGCCGAAATCGAAATTCGTGCGCCAGTGATTGTCAAGGAAAAAACCGAAGGCCTCGCCTTTTTCATTGGCGCCCAGGAAGAACGGGATCGACTTGTAGAGCGGATCGGAAGCCGGGCCATAGGCAAAGTGATCGGTGTTCCAGAGCGTGAATGAACCATCGCGGCGATCGAGCGGTCCGGTCTTGTCACCGAGCCCGAAGTAGTGGGCGTCCAGCGGCATCGCCAGGCGCAGGCGGAAGCCGGCGCCGTCAAAGCGCAGTTCCTGCCCTGCCGCGCCGGCCAGCAGGTCGCGTCCGTTGCGGTCCATGACGGTTACCGCAAGCGAATTGTGGTCAACACGCACCACCAATGTGCCGCTGTCGATGACAGAGGCGCTGCCGCTCTCGGCAACACCGAGCGTGCCCTTCGGCGCCCTGGCGTTGGGCGGCACGGCCCAGGATGAATCCTCGGGCAGGTGTTCACGACCGACGCGCACGCGCATGACGTCCGCTCGCGGCGCCGTGATCTCGATCTGCACGCCATCCTTCTGGTACAGGTAGCGCTGGACTGGTGTCTCGCTTCCGGTGGCGTGAGCTGCGCAGCTGGCCAGCAACCCGGCCAGCAGCATTCCTGCCAGATGACAGAACAGTTCGGTGCAGTACTTCATGCGATCATCCTTCAATATGACGGCGACAGACTACCGTTGTTCACGATCCAGGCAAGTGATAGATGGCATTTTTGTCGCCTGCCTGTTATTGACCGGACCCGCGCTGGCGGCATCGCTGACGGCGCACAAGCTTGCGAGCGCGGACACATTCATTCTGGTCGAAGCCGGGGCGTACGCTCCGAGGTTGCTGAGCCTGGGCTGGCGCGGCGCCCACCCGTGGGAGAACCAGGCGCAGGACTCCTTGCCGGACCACGTCACCACGGACAGCGGCACGGCGCTGCCTCTGGCATGGCATCTCAACGCACCGTTGAGCCACTTCGACCGCCGGCGTGCGAGCCTGGTCTACGACTCCATCACGCCAAGGCTGCGGCTGCGCTGGCAGTGGCGTGCGCGCTCTGCGTATGGGCCACTCGAACACGATATCCGCATCGACAACCTGGGCAATGAGAATCTGTGGCTGCCGCTGCAGTCCAGCCTGCGCTTTGATTGGCACAGCGAGCCCGCGCAGTCGCTGGCGCGCTTCTGGGTGGAGAAGGGCGCCGGCACGCCTTCTGCCGAGGGCGTGCATCGCGACCCGCTGCGCGACGGCGACAACTGGGCGGGCACATCCAGCACCTATGCGCACCCGCGCTCCGGTCAACAGCGAGAAATGATTCCGTTCATGCTGGTCGAGCGCGCCGATGGTGATCGCGTAGGCTGGTACCTCGGCATCGAGTTCAGCGGCCGCACGCGCATCATGCTGGAGCGCACTGGCGACTCGTTGCATGGCCAGGCAGGGCTGAACCCGGATCCCGGTCCGTACCGCACGCGCCTCGCCGCGGGCGCCAGCTTCGAGACGCCAACCGTGTTCCTCGGCGCCTTTCGCGGAGTGGTCGATGATGCGGGCAACATCCTGCGTCCCTGGGTGCGTGCGGTGCTCAACAATCCAGCCACCGTGCGCGACACGCACTATCCACTGCTGGTGAACAACAGCTGGGGCAGTGGCTTCGCGGTGGACGAAGTGCAGGCGCGACGCATGATTCTCGATTCACGCGAACTCGGGCTCGAAATGTACGCCCTGGATGCTGGCTGGTTTCGTGCCGTGGGTGACTGGCGCGCGGATCCGCTGAAATTCCCGCACGGCCTCGCCCGCGTGGCCGAATTCGCGCACCAGGCGGGCCTGCGCTTTGGCCTGTGGGTCGACTGGGCGCAGGCCGGGCTGTCGACGGCGCCGGGTGCCCTCAATGTCCACGACGCACGTACGCGCGATTGGCTCATCGCCGATCCGCCGCCCAACTGGCGACAGGGCGAGGCCTTCAAGGGACTCACTATAGACCTGGGTGTGCCCGCCGCGCGCGAGTGGGCCGCCGCCGAGACCGAGCGCCTGGTGAGCGACAACCACCTGGACATGCTCGAGCACGACGGTTACCTGGTCGCGCAGGGTAGCGCGCGCGCAGGTCATCCGGCGGCGCCGCCCGATCCATCGACTCTGCGCCAATACGAAGACGCGGGTTTCCAGTGGGTGGATGCCTCCAACGCGACCGACGTGAGCTATCACGCCACGCGTGCCTACTACGACATTCAGGAGCGGCTGCGCCGGCAGCACCCGGGGCTGCTGCTGGAAATCTGCAACGACGGCGGCCGCATGGTCGACTTCGGCAGTGCTGCGCACGGCGATTACTTTTCCATTACGGACAGCTACGACCCGCTCTCGAACCGTCGCGCCTTCTTCGATGCCAGCCATGTGCTGCCGCCGGCCATGCTCGAGAGTTACGTAGGGCAATGGGCCACGCCCAGCCCCGGCAAATTCCGCTACATGCTCCGCAGCGGCATGATGGGCTGGTTCACGCTCATGCTCGATCCGACCCGCTGGACAGCGGATCAGCACGCCACAGCGCGCGCGGAGTTCGAACTCTACAAGAGCGCGCTCCGTCCGCTGGTCCGCGCGGCCGACCTGTATCACGTGGGCGTCCGTCCCGACGGCGTGCACTGGGACGGCATCGAGTACTACGCGCCCGCGACGGGGCACGGCGTGCTCTATGCTTTTCGTGGCAACGGCCCCGGCGAACCGGCCCACCGCTATCCATTGCGTGGTCTGGACCCCGGTGGCCGCTACAGCGTGCGCTTCCACGATCGCGGGCCAGCCGAAGACTACATCGCATCAGGCCGCGAGCTGCTGCGCGAGGGCGTCGAGGTCCGCTTGGCGGAGCCCCTGACTTCGGAGCTGGTGTTCGTCACGCAGGTGCACGGTTCGAGCCGCTGACTTGTTTGAGCAGCGCGGCCTTATTCGAGCTGATCCGTGCGGACGATGATGCGCGCACCGCGCTCGTAAGTGAAATAGGCCGCGGCCCAGTCGATGAGCACCACGAGGCGATTCCTGAAGCCGATCAGAAAGTAGATGTGCGTCAGTAGCCAGATCCACCAGGCGACCAGCCCGCCAAGACGCAGCCAGCCCAGGTCGGCCACGGCTGCCATGCGGCCCACGGTCGTCAGCAGCCCGTAATGGCGATAGCGGAATGCACTGGAAGCGCGGCCCGCGAGCCGCGCCTGCACGCTACGCGCGACGTGCGCGCCCATCTGCTTTGCGGCGGGCGCAATGCCGGGCACCGGACCGGCGGCGCTGGTTACGCTGGCGAGATCGCCCGCCACGAAAATCTCCGGATGAGCAGGGACGCTCAGATCCGGCCCCACCTGCACGCGCCCAGCGCGATCCACTTCTGCACCGAGCAGGCGGCCGAGCGGTGATGCGGCCACGCCCGCCGCCCACAGCACCGTGCGCGCGGCAATGAAATCATCGCCGATCCGCACACCTTGATTGTCTACCGCGGTGATCGCCCGGCCGATCGACACCTCGACGCCGAGTCGTGCGAGCTGCCGCTGGGCGGCGCCCGATAGACTCTCTGGAAACGCGGGCAGCACCCGCGGGCCCGCCTCGATGAGCCGCACGCGGCTGCGCACCGGATCGATGCGCCGGAATTCCTGCTTCAGCGTGTGGCGTGCGATTTCCGCCAGTGTGCCCGCCAGTTCCACGCCAGTCGGGCCGCCACCCACGACCACGAAGCTGAGCCAGGCAGCACGCTGGGCCTCGTCGTCCGCCATCTCGGCCTGCTCGAAAGCATTCAGGATGCGCGCGCGAATTCCGAAGGCGTCTTCCAGGCTTTTCAGGCCCGGCGCGTACCGGGCCCAGTCCTCGTGGCCGAAATACGCGTGCCTGGTGCCCGTGGCCACCACCAGGTAGTCATAGGCAAAGCTGCCCTCGCCGGTATCGACACGCCGCCTGCCCGTATCGATCGAGCGCACCTCGCCCAGGTACACAGTGACATTGGCCTGCCGCCGCAGGATGTGTCGCAGCGGCGCGGCGATCGAAGGCGCGGCGAGGCCTGCGGTCGCGACCTGGTAAAGGAGTGGCTGGAAGAGGTGGTGATTGGCGCGATCGAGCAGCAGCAGGTCGACTGGCGCATGGCGCAGGCCGCGCACGACACCCAAGCCGGCGAATCCGCCTCCAATGACGATGACACGAGGATTGCTGCCCATGCCGCGATGGTCGCAAACCCGGGGCGGGCGGTCTAGCCGCCGGCAATGGCGCCTGCTACTGCAGGAGCCAGGACAGGACGCGGCTGACGGGTCCTGAGGGCCTCGGCGCGAGCTGTTGCGCCAGCAACTGAGTACGCTGCAGATGATTCGCGAAGGCGACCATCTCCTTCATGTTGCGCAACATGTGATTGGCTGCCATGCGGCCGGCAGCCGTTTCCCGGCGAATGACGGCGGCGGCAGTCTTCGCGCAAACCTGCCCATTAATGAGGCACTCCTTCACAATGAGCAGCGAATAGCTGTGGCCGCGGATCTCGCGGAAGCTCTCGAGCTCCTTCTGGTCGATGCCCTTCTCGGCCATGTTCATGATCGACTGGTTCAACGCCAGCAGGGCTGCGCGCTGCTCGGGCGTGCGGGCCTGCTCGAAGGCGTCATGGATCCTGACGCGATTCTGCCGCCAGTTGGCTACGGCCTCGGCGGTGTTCTCGGGCACCTGGCCGATCAGGTCGTTGTTGATCATAGCGCGCGTCCACTAAACGGGTATCGCCCGTAATATGCAGGGTGCCCCGGGGTGGAGACCGGCAACAGGTCACAAAATTCAGGCTAAGTGCACTGTCGACCACTCATTTTGGGTCGCAGCCAGGCAGTGGCTGGATTTTCAGGGGCAGTCGAGAGATTGCGGAGCGCAATGTTGCGGCATGCATCCACCGCATCCGGATCCAGAAGGTGACCAGCCATTTGATGAAGTTCACCGAGCACGAAATCACGCGGCAAGCCGGGTCGATACGGGCGGACCGAAGTCATGGCATCGTACACATCGGCAACGGCGAGAATTCTGGCTTCGAGCAGAATGTCGCTGCCGAAGAGACCCCGCGGGTAACCGCTGCCGTCCAACCGCTCGTGGTGCTGGTAGGCAATTTCGGCGATCGGCCACGTCGTATTCAGTCTTGAAAGTATGTTGTACGAGACGAGGCAATGCCCCTTCATCAAGGCATACTCCGCATCGGTATAAGCCCCGGACTTGCCTATAATTTCCGCGGGAATGGCAATCTTGCCAATATCGTGCACGATGGCAGCCATGCGAAGAATCGCTAGTCTTGGTGCACCGAACCCCAGCTGAGTTCCGATACCGACGGCCAGCATGGTAACGCGGTCTTCGTGCTCGACGGTATAGCCGTCGCGGTACCCGTGGACGGTTGATAACAGCGCAATGCAGGTGTGGAGCGCGTCGGTGGTGCTCGCATCGGATTGCGCTGGGTGGCTAACTGCAACCATGGGTTATACCGACCTTGCGGCAGCCATTGCCGCGATTTCTCCGCGTCGTCTCTGTTTGCACTAACGACCGACACCGGAGCATCTTGATCGGTGATTGCCGCGACGAGCGCTATTGCGTCAAATATGAGAGGCCCGACACAGTGGCTGTTGCAGCACGGCGGACGACCGCTAGCCGCAGCGTAGAATGGCCAAATCGTTCACCCATGCCGCCACAGCTCAGTGGGTCGAGTGGCCGCCTCCTAAGCTGTCGGCCGGGCGCTGTTTGTCTTGAGTGGGTGAACACCCTGGTGAGTCGATTGCGTACCACGCCGATACACCCGTCTGCTAGAATCCGCGGCGCTTCGTAAAACTATTATTTCAATACGAAGGGGTGTTTTGTGGTGTCGTCGATAGACTGCGTCAGGAAAGAAAAACAGGCGCTGATTGGTCGTTACACGCGACCCGATGACATCACGGGATTGACGCAAGTTCTGACTACGCTAGTGCCCTTGGCCTTGCTTTGGTGGGGAGCCATACGGGGGTTCCGCGTTTCCTACTGGCTCACCGTGGCGGCAATCCCACTCATTGCGCTGTTTACGCTGCGCGTGTTTGCGCTAATGCACGATTGCGGGCACTACAGTCTGTTCCGCAGCCGTTGGCTCAACCGCACGATCGGGTTCGCGCTTGGCGTTGTCGCCGGTATGCCGCAGTACGTGTGGGCCCAGCATCATAATTTTCACCATGCCCACAACGGCAATTGGGACAAATACCGCGGCCCCTACACGACGCTGTCGGTTGATGAATACGCCGCGATGACCAACGCGCAGCAGCGTATGTACAGGCGCAAGTGTGGCGTCACGACCGCGCCCCTGGCCGGCTTCATTTATCTGATCTTTAACCCGCGCTTTACCTGGCTAATAGGCAGCATCGGCCTGGTGGCCCACGTTGTGAAGGGGAAAGTCACGGCACCGAACGTGTCGCTGCGGGAATATGTCGCCAGCTATCAAACGCGCTATTGGAAGTCGGCGCGCGAGTACTGGCATATGTTCTGGAACAACGTGGTGTTGCTGTGCATCTGGGCGTTGATGTGCTGGGCCTGCGGTCCGTTGCTGTTCTTTTCCATCTACCTGATAACCGTATCGATCGCTGGCGGCGCCGGGATTGTCTTGTTCACCGTGCAGCACAACTTCGAGCACTCATATGCGAGTGACAATGACAACTGGGACTACGACACCGGCGGTATCGAGGGAACCAGCTTCCTGATCCTGCCGCGCTGGCTAAACTGGTTTACCGTCGATATTGCCTATCACCATATCCATCATCTGTCCGCAAGCATTCCAAATTACTGTCTGGTCAAGTGTCACAACGACAATCAGCACCTTTTCGTGGATGTCACGCGCGTGAAGCTGTCGCAGGTTCTCGACGCCTTGAAGTTCATTCTCTGGGATACGCGCGCAAGGCGGATCATTTCGGTGGCGGAGTACCAGCGGCAGTTGCTGGGCAGCGCCTGAGACGGCAGCGACGCGAGCGCCCGAGCCGTGCCTCTGGGCCAAACCGCCGCGTTTCCGCTGCGCTGCAATGAGCCCAGCAAACGGCCGTTTGGAAAAACCATATAATTCAACCGTGCCCCCGTAGCTCAGTGGATAGAGCGACCGCCTCCTAAGCGGTAGGTCGTCGGTTCAACTCCGGCCGGGGGCGCCAAA
>JANYHD010000009.1 GCA_025359205.1 Gammaproteobacteria bacterium | reverse complement strand
GCAATAGTTGACACCGAGTACTCTGTGTGACAGAGTATTCTCGAAGTCACAAACGGAGCGACCGCCATGAACATCAGCCGCGAAGAAGCCTCGCACAGCCTCAAGGAGATCAACGAGGCCTACCAGCGCAGCACGACGCTGCAGAACTACCGCCACTTTGCCCCGCACATGTTCATCTGGGGCGTGGTTTGGCTCTTCGCCAACAGCCTCTGCGATTTCTTCCCGGAGCGCGCCGGCCAGATCTGGCCCATATTGACGGTGCTGGGTGTGATCGTCAGTCTCGGTTCACGCGCCCGTGGGCGCGCACTGCCGGCCGGGACGGATCGAACCGCCGCCTCGGGCAGCACGCTTGCGCAGATCTGGCGCTGGGTGCTGTGCGCCGCAGTCCTGTTTGGCTTTTTTACGGCGACCTTCGCCGTGCTCCCTCCGCATTCTGGCCTGCAGGCGACCGTGTTCATCTCGCTGTTCTTTATGTTCGCGTACATGCTGTTCGGCGCCCTCGCCGGCCTGCGCGTCTTCTTCGTTGGCCTGGTTGCGACGGCCGCAATCCTCTACGGGTATTTCTCGCTGGCCCAGCACCAGTTCCTGTGGCTGGGAGTATGCGCCGGCGGCGCGCTGATCGTTGGCGCACTGTGGATCCGCAAGGCCTGAGGAGCCACATGAACGCCCCCAACGAAATCATCCATCAATCCATGCGGCTCAAGATCATGGCTGCGCTCAACGCGCTGCGGCCCGGTGCCAAGCTGGAATTCCAGGAGCTCAAGTCTCTCCTGGGCGCGACGGACGGGAATCTTGGCACGCACCTGACCACGCTCGAGGGTGCCGGCTACATCGCCATCGAGAAGGACTTCGTCGGCAAGAAGCCGCGCACGCGCGCGGCGATCACGCGCACCGGCCGTCGCGCCTTCGAACAGCACGTGGAGTACCTGCGCGACGTGATCAGTGCCGGCGTTGTGGCCACAGGGCCTGCAGCCAATTGATACCTGCGGAAAGCTGACAAAGTAATGCCCCGGCGCGCGGCGCACGCCGGGGCATCATTTGCCCTGTAGTCGGCCAAGGCTTTGGCCGACCCAATCGCGGATCAATCCTCCAGGTCAGCCTCCCACACGCCGCGACCATAGGTGGCAATGCGCAGGAACCCGCCCTCGGGCGAGAGGTAAATGCCCATTACCGACACATTTGGAAGACCGGCACCAAACAGCGTCCAGCTGGCGCCGCCATCATGCGTCACGTACGCACCTATGTCGGTGGCCGCATAGATGGTGTTGCCGGCGTGGTCGCGCCGATCCACCGCCAGTTCGCGCACGGCTGCGTCCGGCAGACCCGTGTCGGCGGCACTCCAGGTGGCGCCGAAGTCCGAAGTCTTGACCACATGGATCACACCGGAAGCCGTCGACTCGGACGAGTAATAGAGCACGTTGTTGTCGGTCCAGACCGCGGAACTGTTGAACGCGTTGTAGCCCGGTACGGCCGTGGTCAAGCGCGTCAGGCTCCAGTTGGCCCCGCCATCCTGGGAAATCATGGCCCGACCGCCGGAGCCCGCCAGGGCGAGCACATTCGGATTGGATGGATGCAGGCCGGTCGCATGCCAGGTGCTGCGGATGATGCAGGCGGGCGCAGCCACGGTGCCGAACTGCGTCACTTGCTGCCAGGACTGTGCGCCGTCGCTGGTCCGATACAGCCGCGATCCAGTCGAGGTGTAGAACACCTGGCCGGTCGGATCGAGCTGCGCGGTCGGCGTACTTATCGGCGTGAAGAACGGGAAGCAATCCGGGTCAGTGAAATCCAGGCCGCCGGTGCCATCCTGCCAATTGTTCGGGTCACCGGTATTCGACGGCAGACCGGGCTGTCGTGCGATGTACATGAACTCGGCAGTGGCGAGCGTCACCGCGTTGTTGGCCTGGCTCCAGCCCACGCCTTCACCGTCGCCGCCCAGCACCTGATTCCAGGTTTTGGTTTCGCCGATACGCGCGCGAGTACCAGTGTCCTGGAGGCCGGTGATCGCGCTGCTGTCGCGGCTTGGCGTGGACATCAAGGTTTGTGCAAGCAGCGCGACTATCCCGACATTCTTCGAGCTGTCGAAACTGGCGCCGGCATCGGCGCTGAGGAATACGCCGCCGTCTGTGCCAAACAGCAGGCGCTGGCTGCCGCCGTAATTGACGATGGTCGCGGTGTGGTTGTCGGCGTGTACGTAGGGCAGCGCGGGTGTGACACCGTCGCAACTGGTCGGCAACCAGCTGGAGGTCAACGTCCATGAGGCGCCGCCGTCCGTGCTCTTGGCGGTGGAAAGATTGCCGCCAATGTACAACGTGTCGCGCTCCTCATCGCCAGGCACAACCAGGATCATCTGGTCGTACCAGGCCTGGTTACCGAGGATGTTCATGTCGGGCTGGAAGCAATTCGGATTGGACGGCGCCTGAGTCGTCACGTTGAGCGCATGCCAGCTGCGACCGCCGTTGTTCGACCGGAACAGATCGCCCTGCGAGGCACCGGTCGGGTCCGAGGCGATCGCATAGACGACCGACTCGCCTGGCCGCGCCGGCGCGAGCGTCGCCCGGCCCACGGTGGTAAACACATCGCCGGCCGCAGCAATCGCCTTCCAGCTTGCGCCGTGATCGGTCGAACGGTACAGCTGGCCGGTTCCGGGAATGCCGAAATCAAAGCCCGGGTCGATCGAATTGACCAGCCAACCGGCGCTGGTGCGAACGATGCTCCAGGCTGACACCAGGCCATCAGCCTGGCCCGCGCTCGTGAGTGCAAAGCTGGCGCCACCGTCGGTGGAGCGGTACAGACCCACATCGGTCGCTACCAGCACGATATCCGTCGGACCCGAAGTGTCGACCTTGACGTCGCGCACCGAGGTGGCGCCGGGCAGATTGACCCAGGGACCCCAGGTGAGTCCGCCGTCCGTCGATTTGACCATGACGCCGGCGAGCGTCGGCATGACTTCGAAGGGATCGCCCACCCCGAGATAAATGGTGCTGGAGGTGCGGCCGAAGGCCACTGAACCGCCGCTGGTGCTGAGCAGGGCATCGGTCGTAGCCGACCAGCTTGGCTGCGCGCCAAAGAAGTTCTGCGTCTTCCACAATCCGCCGCCCGAGGTCAGCACGAACATGTTGTTGGCGTTGGCGGGATCAGCGAGGATAGTACGGACCCGGCCGCTGTCCACTCCGTCGATGAACACGCCGTTGTAGGAATATTTGCTGGTTCGCGGCCCGATCGAGTGCCACACCGGCATGCCGGCTGGGTAACTCGCGCCCACGACCTGGTTAGGAAAGAGCGCCTGCTTGCGCGCCAGCGCAGCGATGATCGTCGCCTTCCGTTGCTCGGTCATATCGTTGCGGCCGAGCTCGGCCGAAGCAATCAGGCGGTCGCCGGGATCGGCTTCGAGCGGTGTGTGCAGGGACTGGCGGCTGACGTGGTTGATTACACCGTCCGGATCGATCGGCAGCTGATTCGCCGCGTTGGCGCACAGTGCCCAGCATGTCGAGGCACCGACGAGGATCACTCGCCAAAAAGAAATCGGCTTCATGGACATCCCCTCTTAAATTTGTAAATTTGTATTGAAGATGTTCGCCTGCGGGCGAATTAGCGCAACTGTAGCTCAGGGATATGACAATTCATATGATGGCAGGTCCCAGTGAAGGGATCGCCCGCCCCTATTTCATTGAACATAAGCCGCCGCGGGATCACCCGGAGAGCCGTTCAGTTACCGGCAACCACCGCTGTCAGAATCGCAACTGCACGAACCCGCGCCACCTGAACCGCGCGGCCCAGGCGCCGCACCAGCACCCGGCGCGTCGCCTGGGGCTCGGCGCCGCCAGCGCCGCGGACCCAGCGCGCGTGCGGCATACGCTGCGGCGGCGATGACCATGACGGCGACGATGAGTTGCTGCCACATGCCTCAGGTTCCTCCGGCAGCGAGGGCCGTGGCGATGTGAAACGTGGCGAACGAGGCCACCCAGGCCATTGCGAACAGGTAACCAGCCATGATCAGCGGCAGGCGCCAGGAGTTGGTCTCGCGCCGAACGGTCGCCAGTGTCGACAGGCACTGCGGCGCGAACACGTACCAAGCGAGGAGCGAGAGTGCGGTGGGCAGGCTCCAGCTTGCGGCCAGCATGGGACGCAGCGCGGCATCGACGTGCTCGGCACTGCCCGAAAGGGCGTACACGGTGCCGAGCGCACCGACCGCCACTTCGCGCGCGGCCAACCCGGGCACCAGTGCCACGCAGATCTGCCAGTTGAAGCCGAGCGGCGCGAACACCGTGTGCAGTGCTCGACCGAGCATGCCGGCGAAGCTGTACTGGATTGCAGGCCCGGTGGCGCCAGCCGGAGCACCCGGAAAACTCGCCAGGAACCACAGCACGATCATCAGAGAGAGAATGATGGTGCCGACGCGCGTGATGAAGATCATCGTACGTTCGTACAGTCCGAGCGCGAGGTTGCGCAGGTTCGGCCAGTGATATTCCGGCAGTTCGAGCATCAGCGGATGGTAGCCCGCGCGCAGCGTCACGCGCTTCATCACGAAGGCCACCACTACTGCGCCCAGCACGCCCACCACGTACAAGCCGAACAACACCAGGCCGCGCAAGCTGAACCAGCCGATCGAGCGCTCCTGGATGAACGCACCGATGATCAGTGCGTACACGGGCAGCCGCGCCGAGCAGGTCATCAGCGGCGCGAGCAGGATGGTGGCGATGCGGTCACGCAGGTTCGGAATCGTGCGCGTGGCCATGATGCCGGGAATCGCGCAAGCATAGGACGAGAGCAGCGGAATGAACGAGCGGCCGGACAGGCCGATGCTGCCCATCAGGCGGTCGAGCAGGAAGGCTGCGCGCGGCAGGTAGCCGCTGTCCTCGAGCAGCAGGATGAAGAAGAACAGGATCAGGATCTGCGGCAGGAAAACCAGCACGCTGCCGGCGCCCTTGATCACGCCGTCCACCAACAGGCTCTGCAACGCTCCGGCAGGCATCGAGTGTGCCACCGCCTTGCCAAGCGAAGCAATGCCCGCGTTGATCCACTCCATCGGCACCGCGGCCCAGCTGAACACGGCCTGGAAGACCGCGAACAGCAGCACCGCGAGCAACAGCGGCCCAGCGATCGGGTTCATCACCACCGCATCGAGGCGCGCCAGGGCGCGGGCCCGGAGCGGCTCGAGGTACGCGGCTGCCTGCAGTATCCGCCGCGCCTCGCGCTGCGTGGCCTCGATTTGCGCCGCGGTTTGCGCCGGCACCACGACCGGCGCGACTACCGGCGGCGGTTCGACCACGTGCAGTGCGACCGTGAGGTCCTCCTGGCTGAAACGCTGTGTCGCGGCCCGCTCCACTTCGAGCGAAGCGCACAGGGCATCGATCGCGGCGACCAGGTCGCGCGCTCCAGACGGCTGGACAGCCACTGTCTCCACGACCGGCACGCCCAATTCCGATTCCAGGCGCGTGCGATCGAGCCGGTAGCCTCGCTTGCGGGCCAGGTCGCTCATGTTCAGCGCGACAATGAGGGGCCGGCCGACACGCGCCAGCTCGAGCACCAGGCGCAGCGACAGGCGCAGGTTCGTGGCGTCGACCACGCAGACGATCAGGTCTGGCGCGCTCTCGCCGCGGAGCTTCCCGGTAATCGCATCGCGCGTGATCGCCTCATCCAGTGTCGCGGGCATGAGGCTGTAGGTGCCGGGCAAGTCGATGAGCCGGTAGTGGCGTGCCTGGCTGGGCCCGCTGAAAGCGCCTTCCTTGCGCTCGACCGTCACGCCGGGGTAGTTCGCGACTTTCTGGCGGCTGCCGGTCAGCCGGTTGAACAAGGCCGTCTTGCCGCAGTTGGGCACCCCCACCAGCGCCACGCGGAAAGTGACGGCCGGAATCTTCGCAGCGCTCATGGCGAACTCACGCGTACCAGCACCGCGCGGGCTTCGCGCCTGCGCAGTGCGAACACGGTGGATCCGACGCGCACCGCCATGGGGTCGCCCCCAGGCCAGACCTCCTCGATGATCTGGACCTGCTCTCCCGGCACGAAGCCAATTTCGACCAGCCTCCTGCCAATGGTGGCGCCCGCCTCGTCGCCGACGATCCCGGCGTCACCCTCGAGCACCTCCACGACTACGCCTCGGCTGCCCTTACGCAGGGTAGCCAGTGGGACTGTCTCTGGATTCAGCGGCTTAGCGCTCAAGGGTACACCCACTGCCAAATGGTAATGAGAATGACTCGCATCTGTAGCATAGAGCATTGAGGGCGGAGGCGCCACTGTGGAAAACACGAACCAGGCCCGGTTTTTGTCACATTGCGGCGGGTTCACGGTCCGTTCAGGCCCAAAGGGCTACATTTGCACCATGCCCCGTTCGGGCCCCTTTGGAGACCCGCCATGAACCACCGCTTGATGGTCCTGATGCCTGCCCTGGCCGCCCTCGCCGCCCTGTCGATGCAGGCGCCCGCCAATGCCGACCCACCATCCTGGGCGCCCGCCAATGGCCAGCGCGATAAGGACGAGGACCGCCAAGGCGATGAGCGGGATCGCGGCGACGAGGATCGCGACCACGGCCGCGGCCACCACCATGACAAGCGGCGCGACGAGCGGGGTGACGACCGGCCAAGGTATGGCGACGATCGGCCGCGATACGGCGACAATCGGCCCTACGAGGGCCACCACGGCTATCACGGCTACTACGGCGATGACTGGGACAGCGACTACGGTGTCGTGAGCAGCGGCCGCTGCGACACGAGCGCGGCGCTGGGCGTTGCCGGCGCCGTCACGGGCGCCATCATCGGCAACAGTACAGCGCGGCCTGAGAACCGCGGTATCGCAACCATCTTTGGCGCCATTGCCGGCGGCATCCTCGGCAGCGCGGTCGGCGATTCCATCGATGACGGCGACCGCGCCTGCATCGGCCATTCGCTCGAACTCGGCCGCATCGGCCGCCCGGTCGTGTGGGTGAATCCGCACAGCCGCGTGGCCTGGCGTGTCGTGCCGCTGCGTGATGTGTCGCGCGATTGCCGTGAATTCGAGGTGCGGCGCAACTACCGTGGGCGGCTAAACGACCGGACGGTCGTGGCCTGCCGTCGCGACCGCGGCAACTGGGAATTCCGCGACCGCTAGCTTCAGGCGCCGGGCGGAAGCTCAACCTGCACGAAGCCGGCGGGGAGTATCTCTTCCCCCAGCACCTGCGCACTGTCGGCGTCGCCGCTCGCAGCCAGGGCTTCGATCGCGGTGGCACCCGCGTACACGGCGGCCAGGAATCCTGCGGAGCGTGCACTCAGCGAGCGCACGTTCACGCCCTCGCTCGTGCGCCAGATTGCGTAGTGAAAGCCGGCGGTTCCTGCAGGTGCGGGATTTGTCGGCGCGGGATCTGCCGGCCCAGGCGCTGCGATCGCCGCGAGCGTCACCGTGTCTTCCGCCAGGATCGCATCGCGCAGCCGCGCGACCGGATAGCGCGCAGCGTGCAACCACAATGGCGCAGCGAAGCGCAGCCGCACACCATCGTCGAGTTGTAGCACGGGCCCTGCCTCGCGTGCGGCGCGCGCCCGCGCCGCCTCGGCGAGCTGCCATTCGAATTGCGCCAGCTCAGCCAGGTATGGGAGCGACTCAGTGCCGGGAAAGCCGTTGATGTGAGCCGCGAAGCCGACACCATATTCATCGAGCTGCGGCGCCCGCGGCGGCCGCGCGCGCGCGTAGTCGATCGCCATGCGATCGAAGAAGTCCTCGCCAACCAGCCGGTCGACCGCGGTAAAACTCAGGCGCAGTGCGTTGCTGAGCGCGCCAAGCACGGTATTTCGGTGCACGCGCAGGCCCACCGCTCCGGCGTGCGCACCCGTGAACAGCGCTTCAGGCAGCGCCTGCCCAGCCGGGTCGGCGGCGAGCAGCGCCGCAGCCATGCCCGACTGGAGCGACTCAAGCGCGTGCTCAGACGGCGCGTGCATAGCGGCGCTCCTGCGCGATGTCGAGGCGCGAGCGGGCCTGCGCGCATTCGGCCTGCAACACGCCAAACGCAGGCAGGCGCGTGTCCCATTCCAGCAGCGTGGGCTTGGGACCCAGCTGCGCCAATGAGCGCTCATAAAGCGCCCAGACTTCGCTACAAACGTGATCGCCGTGATCGTCGATGCGCAGTTCATCGCCCGCTTCGGTCTGCACCAGCGCATGACCTGCCAGATGGATTTCACCCACCGTGCGCGCATCGAGCGCACGGCACCAGTCCTCCAGTACCGCGGCAGGATCGAGCCGCTGGTTGGTGGCGCTGACGTAGACATTGTTCACGTCGAACAGCACGCCGCAGCCGCTGCGCTGCGCGAGCGCGGCGAGAAATTCGGCCTCGGGAATCGTTGACGCGGCGTAGCACAGGTAGGTCGAGGGATTCTCCACCAGGATCTGCCGGCCCAGTGCTTCCTGCACCTGGCTGACATTGCGAGCAACTACGCGCAGAGCCTCTTCCGTATAGGGAAGTGGCAGCAAATCCGGCAGATAGTGACCACTAGCCACGCTCCAGGAGAGGTGGTCGGACACCAGCCCCGGCTCAAGCAGCTCAACCAGGTGGCGCAACCGGGCAATGTGCGCGCCATCCACGCCCTGCGCTGAGCCCAGCGACAGGCCGACCGCGTGCAGGGAAAGGGGGTAGTCGGCGCGGATCAGCTCGAGCTCGGCGAGCGAGTGCTGGTCCGCCATGTAATTCTCGGGATGCACCTCGAGCCAGGCGGCCGCGGGGCGCTCTGCCAGCACCATCGCGTGGTGCGGCAGGCGCAGCCCGATCCCGGCTTGCGCCGGGATCGGAGCTGCAATCGAACTGCGGCTCATCAACCCTTGGTGAGGCTGCCGCCCGCGAGCTTGGCGCACACGCCGGCCGGGACTGACACCCAGGAGGCCTTGTCCATGTCCTTGCTCGCCTGGCCGGCACAGGAATGCCCGGCTGCCGCACAATCGTTCTTGCCGGCCTTGTTCACGCCATAGCAATGTTCCATGGCGGGCTTGTCCATGGCCTTGGTATCCGCGGCAAAGGCAGCCGTGCTGGCCACGGCCATGGCGGCCGCACCGAACATCGCCGACAGGGTGATCGTCTTGAGGGAAGTCGCTGACATAGCTTTACTCCGATAGTTGATTGGTTGATTTTCCGGGGCGCCGTACGATTCCCCGTCAAGGGACCGCCGTTGCTACCCCTAAATCGTTGCACACGGCAAAAGGTTACAACATCATCGCGGCGATGGCTCCGGAATCCCAGTTGCAGCAACAGGAAGCCTCCTGGGCGGGGCTCATGCGCGCCGCGCAGGGCGGCGACGTCCGCAGCTATGACCAGTTGCTGCGCGGGGTGACGCCCTTCATCCGGAACCTGGCCCGGCGCTACTGCCGCAACGGTGAGCTGGCAGAAGACGTCGTGCAGGACGTGCTGCTGACCGTGCACCGGGTACGCCACACCTGGGATCCAAAGCGCCCTTTCTGCCCCTGGCTGGCCGCCATCGCCGCGCGCCGTGGTATCGATCGCATCCGCCGGGCGACCCGCATTGCCCGCTACGAGGTCAGCGACGAGCAGGCAGTTGAAACCTTTGCCACCCCCGCGGCGAACAACGATTCAGGAGCCCTGCGCGCGGTGGAAGCGATCGAGCCCTTGCTGGCGGCGCTCCCGCAACGCCAGCGCCTGGCGCTCGAGGCCGTGAAGATCCGCGGCCTGTCGGTGGCGCAGGCCGCCAGCGAGTCGGGCCAGAGCGTGGCCGCGCTCAAGGTGAACGTGCATCGCGCGGTGAAGGCGCTGCGCAAGCTGGTGGCCGCCGAACGCGACGGCGGCGATTGATCATGCTCAATAAACGGTAGAAGTGGAACGGATGGAGAAGCACAACACGGAGCAGCTGATCGAGTCCCTGTCACGGGGGCTCGCGCCCGTGCGCCCGCTCCTGCCGCCTGCGCGGCGCGCACTGTTGTGGCTCGCGGCCGCCGCGCTGCTGATCGGCGCTGCCCTGCTGCGCTTTGCGGATCTCGGCTCTTTCGCGGCGCGCTATGCCGCGCCGCGCATGGCGCTCGAGGCCGTGGCCATGCTGCTGACTGCCGTCACTGCGATCGTGGCGGCTTTCCACCTGAGCCTGCCGGACCGCAGCAGCCTGTGGCGCTACGCGCCGCTGCCGCCGCTCTTGTTGTGGATCGCGACCAGTGGCCTGGGTTGCCTGCAGTACGGCCTCGGCCTTGGGCCAGCCGGCGACCGCGTCGGCGAGAGCAGCCACTGCTTCGCGTTCATCATTGGGGTGAGCTTGCCGCTGACGGCATTGTTCTATGCCGTGCTACGCCGCGCGCGCCCGCTCGATCTGCTGCCGGTCGCGCTCACCGCTTCGCTCGGCGTCGCCGCGCTCGCGGCCTTCGTGCTGCAGTTCTTCCATCATTTCGACGTCACTGCAACTGATCTCACGCTGCACATGGCAGCCGTGCTGGTCGTGGTGGGCCTCGCGAGCGCAAGCCGGCGCGTGCTGGCCTAGTGCCTGGTCGCACACACGACAGGCGTCGCCGACTGGCGACGCTTCGACGCAGCCACTTGCGGCGCGGGGGACGATCACCCACAATCCGGCCGGAATTTTCGCAGGAGCCTGACATGAGCATTCGCCTTGCAGCCGTTCGCGCCGTAGTCGGCGTATCACTCACCGCGCTGACCACCGCCGGTTTTCCGGTCAGCGCCCACGCCGGCATGATCAGCACCCAAGCAGTCATCGATGCCCAGGCGGCTGCCGGGCGCACAGCCAATATCGAGCGCATCGAGGCGACGCTGGCACGCGCCGAAGTGCGCGCACGCCTGCAAGCGCTCGGCGTGAATGCGGACGACGCCGCGGCCCGTGCCGCCGCGCTCCCGGATGCCGATCTCGAACGCCTGGCGCGCAGCGTCGACAAGCTCCCGGCCGGCGGCGACGCGGGACTGCTCGAGCTGGCGGGCTTCGTGTTCCTCGTGCTGTTGCTGCTCGATTACCTCGACGTCACCCACGTCTTCACGCACCACCACCGTTGAGCGGGCGCGCTTCGCGCAGCCTGGCGTGCTGCGCGCTGCTGCTGGCCCAGGCGG
This sequence comes from Gammaproteobacteria bacterium, assembly GCA_025359205.1. Classification (GTDB taxonomy): domain Bacteria; phylum Pseudomonadota; class Gammaproteobacteria; order Steroidobacterales; family Steroidobacteraceae; genus FEN-1191. The sequence goes on along the minus strand of JANYHD010000009.1, from coordinate 90,231 downwards.
GCTGCAGCACGCAGTTGTTGCGCGACGCGGGCGCAATGCAACCTGATGTTGCGATCGCCCACATTGCGTATTTCCCGCAGCGCGAACACCAATGCGGCCCCGCCGCCCTGGCAACCCTGCTGACGGCTACCGGCGAGGCCGTCTCGCCTGATGCGTTGACGCGTGAGGTCTATATTCCAGGCCGCAGCGGCTCGGTGCAGGCCGAGATGCTGGCCGCCACCCGCCGTCACGCGCGCATTGCGCTGGAGCTCGAACCAGAGCTCAGGGCACTGCTGCAGGAACTCGAACAGGGCCGCGCGGTGCTGGTGCTGCAGAATTTTGGTTTGCCTTCACTGCCGCTGTGGCACTACGCGGTGGTCGTGGGTTACGACCGCGGGCGCGATGCCCTGCTGCTGAGCGGCGCAAACGGGCGGCCACAGCGCCTGGCGGCGCGGCGCTTCATGGGCACCTGGCGCCGTGCCGGCAAATGGGCGTTCATGGCGCTGCGGCCCGGCGAGCTGCCCGTCGCCGCGAGTGCAGTGCATTACCTGGACGCAGTCGCCGCCCTGGAAACATTGGGGCAGCGCGAGGACGCGTTCACGTCTTACCAGGCCGCGGTCGGGCGCTGGCCGGCGGAGCCGCTCGCGTGGTTTGCGCTGGCGAACAACCGGCTCGCCGCAGGGCGCAATGCGGAGGCCGAGGCCGCCTATCGCGAAGTGCTGCGCGTGCAGCCAAATCACCTGCCCGCGCGCAACAACCTGGCACTGCTGCTCGCGCACCGCGGCTGCATCGCAGAGGCGAATGCCGTACTCGCACCCGCGCGCGCGGCCGCAGAAAATGGCCCCTTCGCAACTCAGTTCGCAGACAGCTGGCGGGAAATCCAGGCGCTGGGCGCCGCCAGCCCGGTGTGCCGGCCGCTGTAGTCACCTGACCGGCGCGCTACGGCGGCAACGGCAGCGTGGTCGCGCCGACGATCGAGCCCGTCGCTTGTTCCTGCAGCAGCACCGCAACGGAACGTGCGTCGGCGGGCAGGCTAATGAGTGCGACCCGCCACTCGGCCGCCGTCGCCCGCCACGTGCCGAGCGTGGTGACAGATCGGACGATGTTGAACTCACGCAGCGTGCGGCCCGAGTTCTCGCCGCGACCGATCGGCGTTGTGGCTTCGGGCTGGAAACTGACCACGAGGACGTCGCAGGGCACAGCGCCCGCCACGACGCCGGCTGCCACGACCAGCTCATGACCCTGCAATCGCGCGCTGACCGGCGCGCCACTGCGCGGCGACTTCAGCAATTGCAATACGCGCGACCGATCGCTGCCCAACACGTCGACGCGCCCATCGATCAGGATCTGCGGTGTGTATACAGAGGCTAGCCCCAGGCGCCGCGCATACTGCGACTGGCGTTGCACGGACTGAGGCAGTCCGAAGCGGTCGCGCCAGCGGAGCTGGTCCCAGTAGTCCACGTGAAAGGCAAGCGCCAGCACATCGCGACGCGCCGCCAGTTCACCCAGCAGGACGTCTGCCGGCGGGCAGGAGTTGCAACCCTGCGAGGTAAACAGCTCGACTACTGCTGGCCGCGGGTCCGCGGCGGCGCCCGCAGCGCCGGCCAGCGCCGCCATTGCGGTCAGGGTCACCCATGGAAGTGTCATTGCATACCTGCACCCATGCTGCCAGGACCTGGCTGCTGCCTGCTGGTTCGTCAGCCTGGTGCGGAAGTTACCAGCAATGCCAATATGCCACGCGAATCGTGCTGCCAGGCCACGCTGGCGATGAACAGGAATACGAGCAGCGCGGCGACGTAGGCGGCGATCCGCGCTGGCCGCGTGCGTGCACGCCGCAGCGCGTACGCGCCCAACACGATGTACACGGCCAGCAGCAGCACCTTCGTGGTCAACCACGGCTGCACGAACGGATACTGGTGCAGGATCGTCACCAGCATCAGCGCGGCCGTCAGCAGGCAGGTGTCGATCGTATAGGAAAGCCAGCGCAGCGCCGACATGTTCGCCCACGATATGCCCGCGATCGCCAGCAGTCCGCGCGTGGCGAACAGCGCACCAGAGCAGCAGACCAGGAGCACGTGCGCGAACCTGATCTGCAGGTAGTACTCAACCATTCAGCGCCGGCTCATTCCGCCCGGCGCACCCACAGCCGCAGCACGAACCACGACAGCACCAGCGCCCCAATCGCGAAGATCGTGTCGCCCGGCACGCGCATCCACACCAGCAGATGCATGATGTCGCGGCCCATGAAATCAGCGGAACGGGCGTACCAGTAGCCATGCTCCAGCGCGGCCTGCAACTGCAGCACGCCCATGGGCAGCAGCGCGAGCAAGGCCATCAGCGAGAGACCGATGTTCAGCGCCCAGAAGGAGCTGCGCAGCAGGTCCTGGTTCCATACGAGCGCCGGACGGAGCCCCCGCAGGCAGAACAGCATCAGTCCAATGCCGAGCATGCCGTAGACGCCGAACAGCGCAGTGTGGCCATGGAGCGGGGTCAGGTTCAGCCCCTGCATGTAATACAGCGCCATCGGCGTATTGATGAGGAAGCCGAACAGGCCGGCGCCGACCAGGTTCCAGAACGAAACGGCGAGGAAGAACATCACCGGCCAGCGGTAGCGCTCCATCCACGGCGTGGCACGGCTGTGGCTCCAGGTCTCGTGCGCCTCCAAGCCGATGAGCGCCAGCGGCACCACTTCCAGCGCCGAGAATGACGCGCCCAGTGCCAGCACCGAAGTCGGCGTGCCAGCCCAATACAGGTGATGGAAAGTACCGAGTACGCCGCCGGCCATGAACACCACCGTGGCGAACAGCACGTTGGCGGTCGCCGAGGAAGCGCGCACCAGGCCGAGCTTGACGAATATGAAACTGATCACGGCGACCGCGAATACTTCGAAGAAGCCCTCAACCCACAGGTGCACCACCCACCAGCGCCAGTACTCGACCACCGAGAGGTGGCTGTTCTCGCCCCACATCAGGCCCGCGCCGTAGAGGAGTCCGATGGCAATCGTGGACAGGAACATCAGCCCGACGATCGAGGCCATGTCGTCCTTGCGCCGCAGTGCTGGCCACAGCGCGCGGCCCACGAGCGTCAGCCAGATCAGCAGGCCCACGAACAGGAACAATTGCCAGAAGCGGCCGAGATCGGTGTATTCCCAGCCCTGGTGGCCAAACCAGAAGTTGTACTTGAGGCCGAGCTTCTGCATCACGGCTGCCCACTGGCCGGCGAACGCGCCCACCACGATCACCAGCAGGCAGACGAATAGAAAGTTCACGCCCAGGCGCTGGAACTTCGGCTCATGGCCCGAGATCGCCGGCGCGATGTACAGCCCCGTGCCCAGCCACGCCGTGGCGATCCAGAGCACGGCGAGCTCCGTGTGCCAGGTGCGCGTCAGCGAGTACGGCAGGAACTGCGAGATAGCAAAGCCGTAAAAATCACGTTCAACCTGGTAATGCGCGGTAATCGCGCCGAGCAGGATCTGCGTTAGGAACAACGCCAGTACGATCCAGAAATACTTGGCCGTGGCCTGCATCGACGGCGTCAGCTTGAGTCCGATCAGCGGGTCCGACGCTGGCGGCGTGACCGGCAGCTCCTTGCGGTGATAGGCCGCATAGTGCCAGGCGAGCAGCCCGATTCCGGCAATCATGAACAACACGCTGAACACCGTCCAAATAAAGGTGCTCGCAGTAGGCGTGTTGCCCACCAGCGGATCGTAGGGCCAGTTGCTGGTATAGCTCTGAGCGCCGCCCGGCCGCTCGGTCACTGCGGACCAGGCCGTCCAGAAGAAAAAGCCGGTCATGGCGTGTCGGTGCTCGGCGGTGTCGACGGTGCCGTCACGCATGGCATAGGTGACGCGCAATGCCTTCAGCGCCGGGTCGGCACTGAACAGATCTTCATAGTGCGCGGCGACCACGCTCATCGCCTGCGCGCGATCAGCCGAAACTTCGATCGTGCCGTCCGCGCCGCGATACTGGTTGCGCCGCAATTCACTGCGCAACTGCGCCTCCAGGTTCGCCTGCTGCGCGGGACTGAGGTGCGCGTAGTCCGTGCCAAAGTCACGCTGCGACCAGATCTCGAGCAGCGCAACAGCCTCGCGATGCAGCCAGTCAGCACTCCAGTCAGGCGCGATGAGGGCCCCGTGCCCCCAGATCGAACCGAGCTGCTGTCCGCCGATGCTCTGCCACACGCGGCGTCCAAGTTCGATATCAGCGCGCGTGTACAGCACCTGGCCGCTGCTGCTGACTACCCGCTCAGGCATGGGCGGGGCCTTGAGGTACAACTCCCGGCCCATGGCCAGCAGGACTGCGAATGCCACGGCCAGCAGCAGCCCCAATCCCGTCCAAAGACGTCGCGTCGTATCCATGCGCCCTGCTCCCTGAAGTACGGACAGCCACCCCGCGGCAATGCAGTGGGACGGTATGCCGACTCGCGCGGGCGTAACATACGTAACATCCACAGGTCCGGAGCTTTGCTTGACCCCGATCAATTTCTCGAACGTTGCCGCAGCCGCACAGGCGTTGCAGGGCATCGCGCGCCGCACGCCGGTGCTGACTTCCAGGCAGGCTGACGAGGCCAGCGGCGCCCGGCTGTATTTCAAATGCGAGAATTTCCAGCGTGCCGGCGCCTTCAAGTTTCGCGGTGCCTACAACGCGCTCAGCCGCTTCGACGCCGGGCAGCGTCGCCACGGCGCCGTCGCCTTTTCTTCCGGGAACCACGCACAGGCCGTCGCGCTGGCGGCGAAAATGTTGGGAATGCCGGCGGTCATCGTCATGCCAGACGACGCGGCGCCGGCCAAGCTGGCTGCGACGCAGGAATATGGGGCCGAAATCGTCCGCTACGATCGCTATGCCGAAGACCGCACGGCCATTGCGCAACGACTGGTGAGCGAGCGTGGCGCGACGCTGGTACCGCCGTTCGACCATCCCGACGTCATCGCGGGCCAGGGTACGGTGGCCAAGGAACTGTTCGAGGAGACAGGGCCGCTCGATTACCTGTTTGTCTGCGTCGGCGGCGGCGGTCTGCTCGCCGGCTGCGCCATCTCTGCAGCGGAGCTGTCGCCCGGCTGCAAGGTCATCGGAGTTGAGCCTGAAGCGGGCAACGACGCGCAGCAATCGCTGCGGAGCGGCGCCATCGTGCGCATTCCGGTGCCACAGACCATCGCCGATGGCGCGCAGACTCCCGCCGTGGGCGAGTTTACGTTTCCGATCATGCAACGGCTGGTGAGCGACATCGTGACCGTCAGCGACGATCAGCTGCGCGCACAGATGCGCTTCTTTGCCGAACGCATGAAGGTCGTCGTCGAGCCCACCGGCTGCCTGGCCGCGGCGGCCGTGATGAACCGGGTGGTCGATGTGCGCGGCCTGCGGGTCGGCGTGGTGGTGAGCGGCGGCAACGTCGATATTGCACGCTTGGGCGGGTGAGGCGCCCTCAGTTCAACAGCGGGTCGTCCTTCGGCAATTGATGGGCATACCAGGTCGCGAGTCGATGGCGGATCGACTTCTCGCTTACTTGCTCCTCGGGCATGGGCTGGATCTTCTTGTCGTGAACCAGCAGGCGGTAGACATACAGCGCCTTGTCGCTCGCCGAATCAGTCCGCTCAAAAACAACCGCTCCGCGTTGCTCCGCGTAGGCCACACCGGCGGCGAGCGCCGCCTTGTACAGTTCAGCCTCGTGCTTGAGTTTTTTCATCGAATTCGTTGAGCTCCTGCGATCCGCGGCGCATGATGTTCGCCATGAGCCGGGCATTCGTCAAGGAAACAGACCAAGACGCGGCCGCGGTGCCTGAGCGCGCCATCAGCCCACACCCGAACCTGGTGACCGCACGCGGCCAGGCGCAGCTGGAGGCACGGGTACGTGAGCTCGAGGCCGAGCGCAGCGCCGCCCGCACGGCCAACGATGCCGCCGTACTGGCGCGGATCGCGCGTGATCTGCGCTATTTCCAGGCGCGACGCGACAGCGCCCGACCGGTGACGCCGCCTGCGCAGCCCCAGCAGGTGCGCTTTGGCGTGCGCGCACTGTTGCGCCTGCCTGGGGGTGTCGAGCGCGCATTCCAGCTGGTCGGTGAAGACGAGGCCGACCCCAAGGCCGGCCTCATCAGTTTTGTGTCGCCACTCGCCAAGGCCCTGATGGGCAAGGGCGTGGGCGAGCAACTGCCTTTCGGCGCGCTCACCGCGGAAATTATCGCGCTGGAAAGCTGACCGCCGATCAGGCGGCGACCGGAATCGTCCGCCCGAGCATCTTCTCGATGGCCCGCAGGCGGTCGCGTTCGTCGCGGCTCACCAGCGAAACGGCTTCACCGCTCCGTCCGGCGCGGCCGGTGCGGCCGATGCGATGTACGTAGTCCTCGGGCACATGCGGCAATTCGAAATTCACCACGTGCGGGAGCTCCTCGATATCGAGGCCGCGCGCGGCGATGTCGGTGGCCACCAGCACCTGGATCTTGCCCTGCTTGAATTCCTCGAGCGCGCGGGTGCGGGCGCCCTGGGATTTGTTGCCGTGGATCGCGGCGCAACTCAGGCCGTCGCGCGCGAGGCGCTCGGCCAGCCGGTTGGCGCCGTGCTTGGTGCGTGTGAACACCAGGCTCTGGCGGTTACCGCCATCGTTGAGGATGCGCGTCAGCAACGGATGTTTCTGCGCGGTGTCGACGTGGTACACGCGATGGTCAATCAGCTCGACCGGCGTGTTGCGCGGCGCGATGTCGATGCTCTGCGGGTCGCGCAGGATGCCACGCGCCAGTTCGCGGATCTCGTTCGAGAAAGTCGCCGAGAACAGCAGGTTCTGCCGTTGCTTCGGCAGTGCGGCGATCAGCTTGCGGATCGGGCGAATGAAGCCCATGTCGAGCATGCGGTCGGCCTCGTCGAGCACCAGCATTTCGATGCGCGAGAGATCGACCAGTCTGAGCTGCAGGTGATCGAGCAAGCGACCTGGGGTTGCGACGATGATGTCGACGCCCTCGGCCAGCGCCTTGACCTGCGGCTTGGGGCCGACGCCGCCGAAGATCAGCACGCCGCGTTGTTTGAGATGGCGCCCGAGGTCCTGGAAGGACTCGGCCACCTGGGCGGCCAATTCGCGCGTCGGCACCAGTACCAGGGCGCGTGGCGCGCGCGGACCGCGCGGCTCACTCACCGCGGCATCGAGCCGCTGCAGAATCGGTAGCGCGAACGCCGCCGTCTTGCCCGTGCCGGTCTGCGCCGCGGCCTGCAGGTCGTGGCCCGCGAGCGCGAGCGGAATGGCGCGCGCCTGGATGGGCGTCGGCACCGTGTAGCCGGCTTCGGCCACGGCACGCAACAGCGCGGGGTGTAAATTAAAAGTTTCAAAAGACAAAGCAATACTCCAAACGTCGCCCGGAACGCGCTTGACGCGCTGTCGGTACAGGCAACAAATCAATGTTGAAAAGATCCTGCGCCAGTCAGACGGCTGGAAAGCCGCCTGGCGTAGAAGGTTTGCAGGAGGGGCAGATGAGTCCCGATCGGGACTTAAGTAGAACCTCGGCACGCGGGACCGACGCCCGCGTATTCGACAAACTCAGGGCGGAGTGTACAGCAAAAGGAGGCCCTGAGCGAGCGGCGTTTCACAGAACGCGGCATCTGGCCGGATTGCGACGCAGCGATTTCCGAGTGGAAACAGGCCCTAACGCGGCGGCAGGAACTTCGCCGTGGTCTTGGCGCGTATGTCATCGAGCGTCACGCCGGGCGCCATTTCCAGCAGCTGAAAGGGCGAGTGGCGATCCGGCCGGCTGAATACCGCGAGATCGGTGATCACCTTGTCGACCACGTTGGCGCCGGTCAGCGGCAACTCGCAGCGCGGCTTGAATTTTGCGCTGCCGTCCTTCGAGCTGTGCTCCATCACCACCACCACGCGCTTGACGCCCGCAACCAGGTCCATCGCGCCGCCCATGCCCTTGACCATCTTGCCCGGGATCATCCAGTTGGCCAGGTCACCGTTCTCGCCGACTTCCATGGCGCCGAGTATCGACAGGTCAATGTGGCCACCACGGATCATGCCGAAGCTGTCGGCCGAGGAAAAATACGACGAGGTCGGCAGCTCGGTGATGGTCTGCTTGCCGGCGTTGATCAGGTCCGGGTCTTCCTCGCCCTCGTAGGGAAAAGGACCCATGCCGAGCATGCCATTCTCCGACTGCAGCACGACGCGCATGCCAGCGGGAATGTAATTGGCGACCAGCGTGGGAATGCCGATGCCGAGGTTCACATAGAAGCCGTCGCGCAGCTCCTGCGCGCCGCGCGCGGCAATCTCGTCGCGCGTCCAGGCCATCAGGCGGCTCCCGCGGCAGGCCGCTTGCGCACGGTGCGATTTTCGATCGTCTTGAGGTAGCCCACGCCCTGGATGATGCGCTGGACGAAAATGCCCGGCGTATGGATCTTGTCAGGGTCGAGCGTGCCCGGCTCCACCAGCTCTTCGACCTCGGCAACCGTGACGCGGCCCGCGCTCGCCATCATCGGATTGAAATTGCGCGCGGTCTTGCGATAGACGAGATTGCCTTCGGTGTCGCCGCGCCAGGCTTTCACCAGCGACAGGTCGGAGACCAGGCCGGTCTCGAGCACGTAGGTATCGCCGTTGACGACGCGCTGTTCCTTGCCCTCGGCCACCAGCGTGCCCGCGCCGGTGCGCGTGTAGAAGCCCCAGATGCCCGCGCCGCCCGCGCGGATCCGCTCAGACAGAGTGCCCTGCGGATTGAACTCGAGCTCGAGTTCGCCCGAGAGGTACTGGCGCTCGAACTCCTTGTTCTCGCCCACGTAGGAGGAAATCATCTTGCGGATCTGGCGCGTCTTGAGGAGCGAACCCAGGCCGTAGTTGTCGACGCCGGCATTGTTCGACACCACCGTCAGGCCCTTAACGCCGGAGTCGCGCAGCGCGATGATCAGGTTCTCGGGGATGCCGCACAGGCCGAAGCCGCCGGACATCACGGTGATGCCATCGCGCACCACCCCGGCGAGCGCGGCGTGCGCGTCAGCGTAGACCTTGGGGCCCGCCGGCAGTTTCATCGCTCGATTATGGCATCAGAGCTGCTGGCAGGCCAAGGAGCCGCTGCGGCCGGGAACCGTACCGGCGCGCACCGCGCACGCGGGCAAGGCGTTGGTGTCGAGCGTACCGCACAGCGTGGCAAGCGACACCAGTTCGTGTCCCTGCGCGAGCCATCCGCCCAGCAGCCGCGTCAGCACCGGCAATAGCTTCATGCCTTCGAGTTCGGCGTGCAGCGTGAATACGTGGGATGTGCTGCCGGGTGCGCGGGTGCGCTCGAGCAGTGGCTCGTGCACGTTATCCGCGCTGATGCCATCGAGGCCGATGAGTTCGTCGAGCGTCGGCAGGGTCGTGGGAAGCTGCGGCACGCGGCTGCGGCGCCCGCCAATCAGCGGCACGAAAGGCGCGGTGCCGCGCGTATCGGAGGCGTAGACGAAGCCGAGCTGTTCTTCCAGCGTCAATGCCGCTTCGTTCATCTGCCAGCCAGCCGCGCCGTGGACGCGCGGCGCGGTGGCGAACACGGCTTCGAAGCGTTCGCAGGCGAGCCGCATCTGGCGCTCGGTCCAGGCGGCATCGCGTTGCGCTACGAAGTCCTGCCAGGCGACGTGATCGTAGCAATGCACGCCCACTTCGAAACCGGCATCGCGCGCGGCGCGCATCTGCGCGCCCGCACGCGCGCCGATGTCGGGCCCCGGCAGCAGCGTGCCGTACAGCAGTGTGCGCAGGCCATAGTGTTCGAGCACCGAGGTACGTGACACCTTGCCGATGAAGCCGGGACGGAACACACGGCGAATGGCGCGCCCCGTGTGGTCGGGCCCGAGGCTGAACAGGAAGGTCGCACCGGCACTGGCGTGTTGCAATGCGCGCACCAGCGCCGGCACGCCCTCGCGCGTGCCGCGCAGCGTGTCGACGTCGATCTTGAGCGCGATCTGCACTGCCCGGAGGCGCGCCTAGTCGAGCAGGCGGGAAGCCTGCGGCAGCTGGCCGCGATAGGCCTCGAAAATCTGCTGCAGCGCCTCGCGCATGCTGACGCGCGGCTCCCAGCCCAGCTCACTGCAGGTATTGTCGATCTTGGGCACGCGGTTGGCGACGTCCTGGTAGCCCTTGCCGTAGTACTCACCCGAGGTGGTATCGACCAGCTTCACCCTGATGGCATTGACCGCGTACTCGGGATATTCCGCCGACATCTTCAGCAGCATCTCGGCCAGCTGGCGCACCGAATAGTTGTTCTTCGGATTGCCGACGTTGAAGATCTTGCGCGTCGCGCAGCCGTCCTTGTTCTCGATGATCTTCATGAGCGCGTCGATGCCGTCGCTGATGCCGGTGAAGCAGCGCTTCTGCCCGCCGCCGTCGACCAGTTTGATCGGCTCACCGCGGACGATGTGACCGAGGAACTGCGTGATCACGCGCGAGCTGCCCTCCTTGGCCGAATGCAGGTTGTCGAGCCCGGCGCCGATCCAGTTGAAGGGCCGGAACAGCGTGTAGTCGAGCTTGCCCTCCGAGCCATAGGCGTAGATCACGCGGTCCATCAGCTGCTTGGAGCAGGCGTAGATCCAGCGCTGCTTCTCGATCGGGCCGTACACCAGCTCGGAATTGGCCGGATCGAACTCACCGTCGCGGCACATGCCGTAGACTTCCGAGGTCGATGGAAACAGCACGCGCTTGCCGTAGCGCACGCAGTGGCGAATGATCGGCAGGTTCGCCTCGAAATCCAGCTCGAATACGCGCAGCGGCTCGCGCACGTAGGTCGCGGGCGTGGCGATCGCCACCAGCGGTAGTACCACGTCGCACTTGCGGATGTGGTATTCGATCCACTCCTTGTTGATGGTGATATCGCCCTCGAAGAACTTCATGCGCTTGTTGGCCAGCAGCGGTTCGATGCGATCGGAGTTCATGTCCATGCCGAACACGCTCCAGTCCGTATCCTTGAGGATACGCGCCGAGAGGTGATGGCCGATGAAGCCGTTGACGCCGAGGATCAGTACTTTTGTGCTCATAAGTGTGTTCCGCTCAATTCAGTTGCTTCATGGCCGGCCGTTGTCGAGAACCAGCGCGTTGCCGCCGTACCTGGCGTGAAACGCCGCCGCGTCCCGCACCTGCCCGTCGAGTTCGAATTCCAGCAGGCGCAATGCGCCATCGTGACACAAGGCCCGTAACTCGCCGTCGATCCAGCGCAGCTCCGGTTGCGCCGCGCCAGGACCGGGCGCGGGCAGCGAGCGCAGCACCCGTAGCGGCATGCCCGCTGCCGTCGCGAAGGCGCCCGGGTATGGCGGCGCCACCGCGCGGACGAGATTGTGCACGGCCAATACCCCCAGGCGCCAGTTTATTGCGCCGTCGGCCGGCGTACGGCGCCCGAAGTAACTGGCGTCCGCCTGGTTCTGCGCTCGCAGCGCGGGCGTGCCGGCCACCAAGCCAGGCAGCGCGCGCTGCAGGGTGATTTCGGCGGCGACGCACACCTTGCGGAAGACCTCCACCGCCGTGTCGTCCGGCAATATCGGCACCGCCTGCGCATCGACGATGCCGCCGGCGTCCGGCTTCACCGTCATTTCATGCAGCGTGGCGCCGGTCTCGCGCTCGCCATTCAGCACCGCCCAGTTCACCGGCACCCGTCCGCGGTACTTCGGCAACAACGAGCCGTGCATGTTGTAGGCGCCACGCGCGGCCGCCGCGAGCAGTTCCGCGCCCAGCATGTGCCGGTAATAGAAGGAGAACAGGAAATCGGGCCGCGCTGCCCGCACGCGCGCCAGTAGCGCGGGCGCGTTGGGATTCGCAGGCGTAATCACTTCTATACCGTGCCAGCGGGCGTGACGCGCCACGCTGTCGAACCACACCTGCTCACCGGGCTCGTCTTCGTGCGTAACCACCAGCGGCACTTCGATGCCCTGCCCCAGCAGCACGCGCAGGCAGCGCACGCCCACGTCGTGATAGCCAAAGACCACCGCGCGCGTCACGGCGGCGCTTGCGATCGCTCGAGCACTGCGCCGACGATATAGCGCGGCCGGCGGCGGACCTCCTCATATATGCGCCCGATGTATTCACCGAGCAGGCCCAGGCCAAACAACGTGACGCCGATCAGCAGGAACGCGATCGCGAACAACGTGAACATGCCCTGCTCCGCCGGATCAGGCCCAAATATCAGGCGACGCACGACCAGTGAAGCGCCGAACAGCACCGACAATGCCGAGACCACGAAACCAAACGCCGAGAACAGCTGCATGGGCACGATCGAGAAGCCGGTCATCAAATCGAAATTCAGCTTGATGAGCTGGTACATGGAGTACTTCGACTCGCCCGCGGTCCGGTCCTCGTGACGCACGTCGATTTCGGTGGGGCTGCTGGCGAAGGTGTAGGCCAGGGCCGGCACGAAGGTGTTGTTCTCGGAGCACTGGTTTATGGCATCGACGATGCCGCGCGCGTAGCCGCGGAACATGCAGCCGTGGTCGGTGATGCGGATGCGCGTGGTGCGCTCGCGCAGCATGTTGATGAAGCGCGAGGCCCAGCGGCGCCAGGCCACGTCCTGGCGCTGCCGACGTATGGTGCCGACGTAATCATGGCCGGCGTCGAGCTCGGCGATGAGGCGCGGCAGCTCTTCTGGCGGGTTCTGCAGGTCGGCGTCGAGCGTGATCAGGTAGCGGCCCCGCGCGTAGGCGAAGCCGGCCAGGATCGCGCGATGCTGGCCGAAGTTTGCGGCGAACAGCACCACTCGCGTGACATCCGCTCGCCGCTCGAACTGCTCGCGCAGCATGGCTGCGGAGCGATCACGGCTGCCGTCGTTGACGAAGATGACCTCGTAGCTGCGCCCGAGCGCATCGAGCGCCGGATAGAGCCGCGCGTACAGCGCCGCCAGCGAAGCCTCTTCGTTATAGACGGGAATGACGACCGTGATTTCCGGTGCCGCACTGCTCACGCGCGCTTGCTCCTGACTGTGCCCGCCGCAATCGCCTCGTGCAGCGCCGGCCCCATGGCCGCGATCACCCTATCGATGTCACCATCGGCCATGGCCGGAAACATTGGCAGGCTCACCGTGCTGCGGCCGATGCGCTCGGCGTGCGGGAAATCGCCGGGCCCGTAGCCCAGCTTGCGGAACAGGGTGAACAGGTGCATCGCCGGATAATGCACGCCCACGCCGATGCCCGCATCGCGCATGCGGCTGATGAACACGGTGCGCACCGCCGCCTCCGGCAGCAACACCTGGAACATGTGCCAGTTGGATTGGGCGTAGTCTTCGAGCGGCAGCTCGCAACCGAGCGTGCGATCGAAGCGCGCGAAGTAGCGGCGTGCGAGCTCGCCCCGCCGGGCCGTGAAGGCCGCCAGGTGTGGCAGCTGTCCGAGCCCGATGCAGGCCGCGATATCCGTGAGGTTGTGCTTGCCGCCGGCGAGCGTGACATCCATGCCGTCCCAGCTGTCGCCGTGCTTCGCCGCGCCCTGCAACCGCCACAATTCGCAACGCCGCGCCTCGTCCTCGTCATTGAGCACCAGGCACCCGCCCTCGGCGCTGGTGATATTCTTGTTGGCGTGAAAACTGATGGACACCAGATCGCCCGTGGCGCCGACCATGCGGCCACCCCAGTTCGCGCCCATCGACTGCGCGGCGTCCTCGATGACCCGCAATCGATGCGCACTGGCGAGCGCGTACAGGCGATCACGATCGACCGGAAGGCCGGCCAGGTCAACTGGCAGGAGCGCGCGCGTGCGCGGCGTGATCGCGGCTTCGACCAGGGCGAGGTCAATGTTACGCGTGCGCGGATCGCAGTCGACGAACACAGACCGCGCGCCAGCGCGCAGCACGACGTTTGCCGTGGCCACCCACGACACCGGCGTGGTGATGACTTCATCGCCAGGCCCAATGTTCGCCAGCGCCAGCGCGATTTCCATCGCGCCAGTCGCCGAACTCATCGCGCGCACCGGCCGGCCGCCGAACAGGGCCGACAGCTGCGCCTCGAATTCGCGCACCTTCGGGCCGCTGGTTATCCAGCCCGAGCGCAGCACCTCGCCGACCGCGGCAATGGTCGCCTCGTCGATCGCGGGGCGCGTGAACGGCAGGAAGTTGCTGGTTGCCATGGAAGCCCTGTCCCGCTGGCCTAAGTGCCGCTGGAACCGCGCGCCACCAGCCAGACGCCGACCAGGATGATGCCGATGCCGGCGATGCGCGTGCCGCTGAGGTTCTCGTTGAAGAGCCACCAGGCCGCGACCGCGTTGACGACATAGCCGACCGACAGCATGGGATAGGCGACACTGACCTCGACACGCGCCAGCGCCAGTATCCATACCACGACGCTCAGTGCGTAGCAGCACAGGCCTGCGATGATCGGCACGTTGAAGACCAGCTTGCCGGCGATGGCCAGGGCGTTGCCGGCGCGCAATTCCACATCGGCCAGCGAGCCGGCGCCCGCCTTGAGCAGCAACTGGGCGATGGCGTTGAGCAGTACGCCCGTAAGCACCAACGCGAGCTGTGGAGCCTTCATTGCCTGACTACCGCAACCAGGGAGCTCCCAGTGTATATCACGCGCATCGGCAGTCCCATCCGCTGCAGTTCGGCGTAGCTTTCGGGGCGGATGAGCGCCAGCGCGTCGGTCTCGGCGCGCCAGCGGGCGGCGAACGAGGCCAGGTCGGGGACCCAACGCGATGGTTCCTGGCTCAGGCCAAAATCGAGTTCGCCGCGATAGCCAACCAGGGTGCAGGTGCGGCGCAGATAGAAAGGAATGGACTGCTCGTAGTCATCGACGCAATAGAACGCCGTCGCGGCCCGCAGCTGGCCTGCGGCTGCGGCGATCAGCTGCTGCGGCTCGCGCTGCCGCGACAGCCCGCCGGCCGCCGGCAGCAGCACACCCAGCAATGCGGCCACGCCGAGGGTGGCCAGCGCCGTGGCTGGCAGCGCACCGCGCCGCACGGCCTGCCAGGCCGCCGCCGCCGTGATCAGCCCGGCGAGCAGCAAGCCTCCGGCAATCCCACCGATCGCCGGCTCGGCCGGAACAAACAGGCGCGCTCCAATAGCGGGGCAGCACCATAGGCACAGGACCAGCGTGCCCAGCACCAACCAGACCAGCGCCGAGATCACCAGCGCAAAGCGGAGCCTCGGCCGCTCGAGCACGCCCAGTGCACGGCCCGCCAGCAGGCTGAGCGCCGGGAACAACGGCAGGATGTACGGAACCAGCTTCGATTGCGACAGGCTGAAGAACAGGAAGCAGAAGGCGACCCAGATCGAGAGCAGCAGCGCATTGCGATCCCCACCGCGGATATCACGCCAGCCGCGCCGAATGATCGCAGGCAGCAGCGGTGTCCACGGCATGAACCCGACCAGCAGCACCGGAATGAAGAACCAGTCTGGCTCATAGCGCTGGTGCACGCGCGTCAGGAAACGCGTGAACTGCTCGTGCACAAAGAAGAACTGTGCGAAGCCGGGATTGCGTTGCTCCACGAGCCACAGCCAGGGGCCAGCGAACACGGCCAGCGCCGCGAGCGTCCACCATGGCCGCGCCCGCCACACCAGGCTCCATTCACGTCGCAGCAGCAGGTAGATGACCGCGACGGCGGCAGGAACCAGTATGCCGACGAGCCCTTTGGACAGAAATGCCAGCGCCGCGCCCAGCGCCAGCAGCAGTGCGCCGCACCGCTCGTCGCCTCGCCGCTGACCGGCGGGTTCGGCGCCGGTCGAAGTCAGCAGCAACAACCCGACGAGCGCCAGCTCCAGCGTCACTGTCAATCCCATGTCGAGAGTAGAGATGCGTGCCAGGCCGAGGTACAGGAGCGAACCAGCCTGCACCAGCGCCGCAAGCGCGCCCGTCACCGCGCCGTAGAGGCGCGTGCCAATCCATGCAGTGAGCAGCAGGCCGAGGAAGCCACTCAGCCCGACCCATAGTCGGGCCGTCCATTCATGCTCGCCGAACACCTGGTAGGCGACCGCGGTGGTCCAGTACTGGAGCGGCGGCTTCTCGAAGTATTTCAGCGCATCGAGGCGCGGGGTCACCCAGTCACCGCTGGCGACCATCTCGCGCGGAATTTCCGCGTAACGGCCTTCATCCGGGTTGAATAAGCGGTAGGTCTGCAAAGGCAGGAACCACAGCGCCATCGCGCCCAGGAGCGCCGCAACCCACAGCCTTTGCCTCATCCGCGCCATCTTACCCACGCGCTCCAGCTCACGTCTCAGGCCGGACAAAGGCCTGCGCATACACAGGGAAACGGGACCGCCGTGCTAGTTGCCGAACAGCCCCTTGAGCTTATCCTGCAGCTTGTCTTGCAGCTTCTGCTTCAGCTCGTCCTTCTTCTTGTCGAGTTCCTTCTGCACGCGCGCCTTCACCAGACCCTCGACGTCCGGACGTACTTTAGGCGCGCCAAAGCTCCCCGAGACCACCACCGGGATGGTATAGCCGCTCATGTCGCTGGCTCCCACCGCGTCGGCCGCGTTGTCGGGAATCTTCAGCACCGTGGCATCGAGGTGATAGTCGAGCGTGCCGGCGGCGATGTCGGCCGTGCCATGGCCCTTGACCTGCAGGTATTGGAGCGCAGCGATCAGGTCATCGTTGGCGAGCACGCCATTGGTGATGCGGCCGGTAGCGGAGGCCACCGTAAACGGCGTGCGCTCAGGACCGGTGCGGGCCGGAATCGCCTCCTGCTTGAACAGCGCGCGCGCGCGGCGGATTTCATACCAGAGATCCGCGCCCTCGAGAGCGCCGTTGTCGACGTGAAACTCGACCGTGCCCGAGATCGTACGCAGCAGCGCGGCCGAGTCGGCGCCGACCGCCGTGGCCTTGATCGCGGCGTTGCCGCGACCCGAGACGCGCTTGGTCTCGAACATGTCGTGGAACAGCGGCGCGAAATCCACGCCGGCGACATGTTCGTCGAAGCTGACACGCGCCAGCTTGCCGGTGGCATCAATGCCGATGTCGCCGTGGTATTGCCCGCCGTACATCTGCGCTTCGGACGGGAACACGCGCACGTGGCCGTTGGCCGCATTCAGGCCGACACGCAGATTCTGGTATTGCAGACCTGCGAAAACCGCCTGACCGACGCCCAGCGTGCCGTGCATGTTGAGACCGCGCAGCAGCTCGACCGGGATCGGTGTCGGCGGCGAAGCCGCGGCCTGCGGATGCGATGGCGCAGCGGTCGCGGGTGCAAGGTAGCGATCGGCATTGATGCGATCGACGTTGAGATCGAAATCGAGCGCCGTGGTGTCGAGATTGCTGATGCCCGCGCGACCCGTGGCGGTCGTATCATCGCAGCGCAGCCGCAGGCCTGACAGCATGATCGCCTTGCTGCTCGCAGCAAGCGTGCCGCTGAAGCCGAAGGCGCCAAACACGGCCCGGTCGCGTGTCACGGGCAACTTGATGCCGAATCTATCCAGCAGGCCGCGCAGCGGCACATTCGCAAACTGCACCGGGCCACTAAAGATCGGCGCATCCAGGATCTTTGAACCATTCAGCGCACCGGTGAGCGTTGCGCCGGCGGCGCGCACTTCCATGCCCGGCAGCTTGATGGTCTGCGCATTGAGATCGGCATCGATGCTGGCGAAGCGCAGTTCAACCGGCAGGCCTTCGGCCGGGAAACCCGCGCCCTTGAGCTGCAACTTCAGGGTGGGCGCGGCAAGCTGATAGCGGCTCGCGCCCGCATCGAGCGTGGCCTGCCCGCGCAGGTCGAGCTGCACTTCGAGTCCCTTGGCCTGCTGCACGGTGCCGCCAATCTGCAGCTCAAAGGGCTGCCTGGGCTTGAGCGCGCCGGTCTCGAGGTTGAAGCCGCGTACGGCGATGTCGCTGCCGCCCTTGCGGTCGACGTAGTGCAGCGTGCCATTGACGATGCGCATGCTGGCGACCGACAGTTTTGGTGCGGCGGCGCCACTCGGGGAAGGTTCGCTGGCCTTGCCCTGCCCGAGGTCGGACCAGTTGTCGTGACCGGCGGCATCGATCGACAGGCGGATCGTCGGTGATTCCACAGTCACTGCGCCGATCTCGATCTCGCGGTGCAGGAGCGGCAGCAGTTTCACGCCCAGGCGCGCATGGTCGAATTCCAGCATCGGCTCGGCGCCGAAGCCGGGCGCGTTGCCCAGCGTCGCACGCCCCACTTCGATCGCGAGCCATGGGTAAAGGCGCAGTTTTAAGTCCCCTGGTACGCTGAAATCGCGTCCGGTCTGCTCGTGCACCAGCTTTGCGAGCTCCTGCTTGTGTGCATTCGGATCGAAGAAAATCAGCACATACGCCAGCGCCGCCGCGAGCAGCAGCAGCACGCCACCCACGCCCAACAACGCGTAACGTACGATGCGCATGGCTGTCTCCGTGCCGCTTCGCTTCAGACCGAGCCGATGAAATCCGGCTTCGACAGTTCCAGTCCGTTGTGCCGCAGGATCGCGTATGCGGTCGTGTAGTGAAAGAAGAAATTCGGCAGCGCGTAGCCGGTGAGATAGGGCAGCCCCTTGAATGAATTCTCGCGCGAACCGGCCTTGAAGTTGATCTGCCTGGTTTCCGAGCCGTCGATCTGCGCCGCTGTGAGCGTGGCGACGAACTGGCGGGTCCTGGCGATGCGCGCCTGGAAATCGGCGAAGCTGGTCTCGTTGTCCTCGAACTTGGGCGGCTCGACGCCCGCGAGGCGGGCGCAGGTGCCCTTGGCGAAATCGCAGGCAATCTGAATCTGGCGCGTCAGTGAAAACATGTCCGGCGCCAGCCGCGCGGACAACAACACGGCGGGATCGATCTTGCGCGCCTCGGCCCAGGCAGCTGCCTTGGTCAGGATCGCCGCTAGATTTCCCAGGCTCCGGTCAAATACGGGGGCGGAAGCCCGATACATGGAGATGCTCATGGAAACTCCTCGGAGATTTTCGGCCCGAAGACCATAGAATAGCGCAATGGAGATTTTCAAGGAGTTCCGCATCGAGGCTGCCCACCGCCTGCCGCAGGTGCCCGCGGAGCACAAATGCGCGCGGCTGCATGGGCATTCCTTCGTCATAGGCGTGTACGTCGCAGGCGAGGTCCAGCCCACCACCGGCTGGGTGCGGGATTTCGCCGACATCAGCGCGGCCATGCAGGAGGTGCACGAGGAACTGGACCATCGTTACCTGAACGACATCGCCGGACTCGAGAACCCGACCAGCGAGATGCTCGCGACCTGGGTGTGGCGGCGGCTCGAGCCACGCCTGGCCGGCCTGTCGCGCATCGTCATCCACGAGACCTGCACCAGTGGCTGCGAATACCGCGGAGCTTAAGCCGGCGGCGAGGCGGCTGGCGCCGCTCGCGGCGTTGGCGCCGTTCGTACGACCGCATCGCGGCCTGATACTGCTGGCGTTGCTGGCACTGAGCGTTGCCGCCAGCGCATCACTGCTCCTGCCAGTGGCGGCACGCCAGGTCATCGACCACGGTTTCGGCCACGGCGAATCCGCGCACATGGCACGGTCCTTTCTCGGGTTGTTCGCAGTAACCGTGGTGCTGGGTCTCGCTTCGGCGAGCCGCTATTACCTCGTCACCTGGATCGGCGAGCGCGTGGTCGCCGACGTGCGCAACAGCGTATTTAGCCACATCCTGTCGCAGTCGAGCGAATTCTTCGAGCGCGTGCGCACCGGCGAACTGCTCTCGCGCATGAGCGCCGACACGACGCTGGTGCAGACCGTGATTGGCTCGTCCGCGTCGTTCGCGCTGCGCAGCATCGTCATGGCGCTCGGCGCACTGGTGATGATGGCCGTGACCAGTCCAAAGCTCACGGCCATGGCCTTCCTCAGTGTGCCGCTGGTGCTGGTGGCGATCATTCTGATGGGACGGCGAGTGCGCGGCCTGTCACGCGAGGCGCAGGACCGCATCGCCGAGACTTCGGCGCTGGCGAGCGAGGTGCTCAACGCCATGCCGACCGTGCAGGCATACACGCACGAGCCGGTGGATCGGCAACGCTTTGACAGCGCCACCGAAATGGCTTTTGCCAGCGGCATTCGCCGCACACGCTTTCGCGCCGTGATGACCGCGGCGGTGTTCATCCTGGTCGGCGCCAGCGTCGTCGGCGTGCTGTGGATCGGCGCCTTTGACGTAGCGGCCGCGCGCATGAGCAGTGGTCAATTCCTCCAGTTCGTGCTCTACGCGGTGATACTCGCGAGTTCAGTGGGCGCGTTGAGCGAACTGTGGGGCGAAGTGCAAAGGGCAGCGGGCGCCACCGAGCGCTTGATGGAAATCCTGGCGACCGAGCCACAGGTGCGTGCGCCCGTACAGCCGGCGCGGCTGCCCTCGCCGGTGCAGGGGCGGTTGGATTTTTCCGCGGTGCGCTTCGCGTATCCGACGCGGCCCGAACATGCCGCGCTGGCCGAGTTCAGCCTGGCGGTGGCGCCGGGCGAGGCCGTGGCGCTGGTTGGGCCCTCGGGCGCGGGCAAGTCCACCGTGTTCCAGCTGCTGCTGCGCTTCTTCGATCCGGGCCTTGGGCGCATCCTGCTGGACGGCGTGGATATCGCGCAGCTCGATCCCGCGCAGCTGCGCGCGCAGATCGCCGTGGTCTCGCAGGAGGCGGTGATCTTCGCAGGCAGCATCGCCGACAACATCCGCTATGGCCGCCCCGCCGCCGATGACGGCGAGGTGCGCGCGGCGGCGGTCGCAGCGGCAGCCGATGAATTCGTGCGCCAGCTCCCGCAGGGCTACGAAACACGCGTGGGCGAGCGCGGCGTCACGCTCTCGGGCGGGCAGCGCCAGCGCCTGGCGATCGCGCGCGCCATGCTGCGCGATGCGCCGGTGCTGCTGCTCGATGAAGCCACCAGCGCGCTCGATGCCGAGAACGAACGCCACGTGCAGCAAGGACTGGCGAACCTGATGGCTGGGCACGGCGGCCGCGCCCGCACCACTCTGGTCATCGCACACCGGCTCGCGACCATCCAGCGGCTGCGGCGCATCGTGGTCATGGACCAGGGCCGCATCGTCGCGCAGGGCAGTCACGCCGAACTCATCCAGGGCGAAGGCCTGTACGCACGGCTGGCGGCCCTGCAGTTCCAGTCCGTCACTTGACAGCCCCGCGCTCGGCGCGGATTCTCTGAACCTATGGCCAGCACGCTTTGGATCGGCACCCGCAAGGGCGCCTTCGCCCTGCGCCCCGACGCCCGGCGGCGCAGCTGGAAACTCGCAGGCCCGCAGTTCCTGGGCCATATCATTCATCACGTGGTGCAGGATCCGCGCGAGCCGCGCCGGTTGGCGATGGCCGCAAAGACCGGCCATCTTGGGCCTACCGTGTATATCTCGGACGATCGCGGCCGCAAGTGGCGCGAGGCCCTGGCGCCGCCCGCGTTCCGCAAGGCGCGCGAAGGCGAGAAACCGCGCGCCGTCGAACGCGTGTTCTGGCTCACGCCTGGACATGCCTCCGAACCAGGAGTGTGGTACGCGGGCACCGCACCCGCCGGACTGTTCCGCTCCGCGGACCATGGCGATCACTGGGAACCGGTCGCGGGCTTCAATGATCACCCGATGTGCCCGCAATGGGCGGCCGGCCTGCGTACGCCGGACGGCGAGCTGTTGCACTCGATCCGCGTGGACCCGCGCGACGCACGCCACCTGTACCTGGCCATCTCGATGGGCGGTGTGTTCGAATCCACCGACCGCGGCGCCGACTGGGCGCCGCTCAACGAAGGCGTGGCGGCCGACTTCATGCCCGATCCGACTGTCGCGTTTGGACACGACCCGCACTGCCTGATACAACACCCGCTGCAGCCCGACCGCCTCTACCAGCAGAACCACTGCGGCAGTTACCGGCTCGATCGCCCGGCGCGCCGCTGGATCCGCATCGGCGAGCGCATGCCCAGGAACATCGGCGACGTCGGCTTTCCGATCGTCGCGCACCCGCGCGATGCAGATACGGTGTGGGTCCTGCCGATGGACGGTTCGAGCGTGTGGCCGCGCACGGCACTGGGCGGGAAGCCGGCAGTCTACGTGAGTCGCATTGGCGGCAAGAGCTGGCGCCGTCAGGACCAGGGGCTGCCGCGCACGCAGGCCTGGTTCACGGTGCTGCGCCAGGCGATGTGCGCCGACAGCGCCGCCCGCCTCGGCCTGTACTTCGGCACGACGCAGGGCGAAGTGTGGGCGAGCAGCGACGAGGGCGGGTCGTGGCGCTGCATCGGGCGCCACCTGCCGGAAATCTACTCCGTCACACACGCGCTTTGATCGCAAGGGCACGAGCGTGAACACTGTCCGCGTTCCCTCGCCCCTGCGCGACTACACCGCGGGAGTGGGGAAAATCAATGCAAAAGGCACTACCGTAAGCGAGATCCTCACCGACATTGAACGTAAGCACCAAGGCATGCGCTTTCGCATGATCGACGAGCAGGATCGGATCCGCCCGCACATCCGCATTTTTATCAACCAGCGCGAAGTGCAATCGCTGGGAGAAGCGGTGGCGCCGCGCGATGAGATCCACCTGATCTGCGCCTTGAGTGGCGGCTAGGTTCCACGCTCGCGCCATGACGCTCAGCGCAGCCGAACGCGAACGCTACAGCCGTCACCTGCTGCTGCCCGAGATAGGCGCGGCCGGGCAGGAACGACTCAAGGCCGCGCGAGTGCTGGTGGTCGGCGCCGGCGGACTCGGTTCACCCGCCAGCCTGTACCTGGCGGCCGCGGGCGTCGGCACACTCGGCATCGTCGATCACGATCGTGTCGATCTATCCAACCTGCAGCGCCAGCTGCTGTTCGACACTACGAGCGTCGGCGCCGGCAAGGCCGTGAGCGCACAAGCGCGGCTGCAGGCGCTCAACAATGAAATCAATGTCGTAGCGCATGCAGTCGAGCTGCGCGCTGCGAACGCGCTCGAGCTGCTCGGCGGCTACGACTGCATCGTCGACGGGAGCGATCGGCTGGACACGCGCTACCTGGTCAATGACGCCTGCGTGCTGCTTGGTCGGCCGCTGGTGTCGGCGGCGATCCATCGCTTCGAGGGCCAGGCGATGACCTACCTGCCGGGCCAGGGTCCCTGCTATCGCTGCCTGTTTCCGGAATCCGCCGCTGGCGTGGCCCCCAACTGCGCCGAGGCCGGCGTGCTCGGCGTGCTGCCCGGGATGATGGGTGCGCTGCAGGCTACTGAAGCCATCAAGCTGTTACTCAATATTGGTGCGCCGCTCGTCGGCAGGCTCATGACCTACGACGCACTGGCCATGGAGTGGCATGAATTCCGCTTCCGGCGGCGCGAAGACTGTGCCGTTTGCGGGGTGGCGCCCACGATCACTACGCTTGCGGACAGTGCGGCCTCCTGCGCGGCGGATGTGCCCGCCCGCTGGCCGCGCGTCAATGCGGGTGAACTGCGGCAACTGCTGGGTGCTGCGGGCAGTGGCCCGCAGGCGGCACCCACGATCGTGGATGTCCGCGAAGTCCACGAATTCCAGGCGGGTCACCTCGACGGATCGGTCAATATCCCCCTGGGCGATCTGTCGCGCCGGGTCGGCGAACTGCCCACGCAGGCGCCGGTGGTGTTCGTCTGCCGCAGCGGCCGCCGCAGCCAGACGGCCTGTGAACTTTCGGCCCGCGCCGGCGTTCAAAGAGTGGCCGATCTGGAAGGCGGCTTGTTGGCCTGGGCCGCGACCGTCGATTCGTCCATTAAAGTCGCGTAAGGGGTTTTCTCGGATGACGATGCTGCGTATCACGGGGCTGGCCTTGCTGGCGGCGGCCGCGATCTTCAGCTGCGGCTGCAGCGGTTCCGGCCAGACCGGCGGTGCGGACGCAGCGGCCGAAGTGGGCATCGTCGTGGCGCAGCCGCAGAGCACTGAGATCAGCACCCAGCTACCCGGACGCACGGTTGCGTTCCGCATCGCGCAGGTCCGGCCGCAGGTGAGCGGCATCATCCAGCGCCGGCTGTTTAACGAAGGCGCGCTGGTCGCGGCCGGGCAGCCGCTCTACCAGCTGGATCCGGCGCCGTACCAGGCCGCCTTCGACAGCGCCCAGGCGCAGGTGGCCAGCGCCGATGCCAATGAGCTGACGGTGCGGCTCAAGCACGATCGCTACCAGAAACTCGCCAGCGCCGGCGACGTCAGCCAGCAGGACCGCGACGACATCACCGCGAGCCTGCGCCAGGCCGAGGCGCAACAGGCCGTCGCGCGCGCCGCGCTGGAAACCGCCCGCATCAATCTCGGCTACACGCGCATCGTGGCGCCCATTTCCGGACGCATCGCCACCTCAGCGTTTACCGAAGGCGCGCTGGTGACGGCCAACCAGGACTCGCCGCTCACCACGGTGCAGCAGTACGCGCCGATGTACGTCGACCTGACGCAATCCGCGGCCGAGGTGCTGCGGCTGCGCCAGCAACTTGCGGCCGGCGCCCTGGCGCGCACCGGCGGCAGCGGAACTAACAACGGCAACGGCGCCAGCGTTCGACTGCAGCTCGAGGACGGCAGCGTCTACGCCGAAACGGGACGACTCGAATTCACCGGCGTCACCGAGAGCGAGAGCACCGGCGCAATTACGCTGCGCGCGGTTTTTCCGAATGCCGACGGCGCGCTGCTGCCGGGTATGTACGTGCGGGCGCTGCTGGCGGTAGGCGTCGCCCACTCGGCGCTGCTGGTGCCGCAGCAGGCCATAAGCCGCAATGCCCGCGGCGATGCCACGGTGCTGGTGGTCAATGCAGCTAACCATGTAGAATTGCGAGATGTGCAGCTCGAAGCCGCGTCAGGCAACCAGTGGCGCGTGCTGGCGGGCCTCAGTGCCGGCGAGCGGATCATCGTGCAGGGCCAGCAGAAGGTGCGGCCCGGCGATGCCGTCAGCCCGACCGTGGTCGATCCCGCCACGCTCTCGCGCGGCTGAGAGCTGCGGCGATGGCGCGCTTCTTCATCGACCGACCCATCTTTGCCTGGGTCATCGCCATCATCATCATGCTGGCGGGCGCGCTCTCGATTCGCCGTCTTGCAGTGGAGCAGTACCCGAACATCGCGCCGACCACGGTGACGATCAACGCCAACTATCCGGGCGCTTCGGCGCGCTCGCTGGAGGAATCCGTCACCCAGGTCATCGAGCAGTCGATGACCGGAATCGACCACCTTGTATACATGTCCGCGACCAGCAACTCGCAGGGCATCGCCAACATCTCGCTGACCTTCGAGGCCGGGACCAGCGCCGACATCGCCCAGGTGCAGGTGCAGAACAAGTTGCAGCAGGCGGTGCGCCGCCTGCCGCAGGCCGTGCAAGCGCAGGGCGTCACGGTCAACAAATCCACCTCCGGATTCCTCACAGTAACGGCGTTCTATTCGCCCGACGGCTCGATGTCGCGCGAGGACATCGGTGATTACATCGCCTCCACCCTGCTCGATCCGATCAGCCGCGTCAGCGGCGTCGGCACCGCGCAGATGTTCGGCTCGGGCTATGCGATGCGCATCTGGCTCGATCCCTACAGACTCAGCCAGTTTCACCTGATCCCGGCGGACGTGTCCGCGGCGATCATCGCGCAGAACACCCAAGTCGCCGCCGGCCAGCTCGGCAGCCAGCCGGTGGTCGAAGGGCAGCAGCTCAACGCCCTGGTCACGGCGCAAAGCAAGCTCACCTCCCCACAGCAGTTCCGTGACATCGTGCTGCGCGTCAACGGTGACGGCTCGGCCGTGCGGCTCGGCGACGTGTCACGGATCGAACTCGGCGCCGAGAGCTACGACATATCCACCCGCATCAATGGCCAACCCTCGGTGGCCGTCGGCATGGCGCTCGCCTCGGACGCCAACGCACTGCAGACCGCTGACGCAGTCAGGACGCGTATCGAGGAACTGTCCAGGTACTTTCCGCCCGGGCTGGCGTACCGCATGGCCTACGACAGCTCCAGGTTCGTGCGCATCTCGATCTTCGAGGTGGTCAAGACACTGCTCGAGGCCGTCGTACTGGTGGTGCTGATCATGTTCCTGTTCCTGCAGAACGTGCGCGCCACGCTGATCCCGGCCATTGCCGTGCCGGTGGTGCTACTCGGCACCTTTGCCGTTTTGGCGGTGCTCGGCTACTCCATCAATACCCTCACGATGTTCGGCATGGTGCTGGCCATAGGCCTGTTGGTCGACGACGCCATCGTGGTGGTGGAAAACGTCGAGCGCATCATGCGCGAAGAAGGGCTCGACGCGCGCGCGGCGACGCAGCGCTCGATGGAGCAGATTACCGGCGCGCTGCTGGGCATCGCGCTGGTGCTGTCGGCGGTGCTGGTGCCGATGGCGCTGTTTGGCGGATCCACCGGCGTGATCTACCGGCAATTCTCGGTGACCATCGTCGCCGCGATGATCCTCTCGGTGCTGGTCGCGCTGACGCTGACGCCAGCGCTGTGCGCTACCTTGCTGCGCCGCGCCGACGTGGCCGGCCCGCACGGCACGGGGTTGCTGGCGCGTCTCGAGCAGCGCTTTGAACAACTGAGCGCGCGCTACCAGGACGCGGTGCGCCGGCTGCTGCCGCATACCCGGCGCGCCCTGCTGGTGTACGCCGGGCTGATCGGCTTGCTGGCGCTGCTGTTCATCACGCTGCCGACCGCCTTCCTGCCCGAGGAGGACCAGGGTTCGCTGATCGCCATCATGCAGTTGCCGCCCGGATCGACCCTGCAACGAACTGTCGAAGCGCAAAAGCAACTCGAAGGGGTGCTGCGCGCCGACACGAGTTCGGTCAGCGCGGTATTCTCCATTGCGGGCCGCAGCTTCAGCGGCAACGGGCAGAACACGGGCATGTCCTTCATGCTGCTGCGCGACTGGAGCGAGCGCAAGGCGCCCTCGCAGTCCGCGGCGATGACCGCCAGCCGCGCCAATGAGGCCGCCGCGAAATTCCGTGATGCGATTGCCACCGTCACTTCATTGCCGCTGATCCGCGGCCTCGGCACTTCCAACGGCTTTGACCTGGAGCTCAAGGATGTCGCCGGCGTGGGGCGCGAAATGCTGGTGCGCGCGCGCGACCAGCTCCTCGACCTGGCCAAGGCGGACCCAAAGCTGGCCCGCGTGCGCATCAACGGACTGAGCGATCAGCCGGAGTTCCATCTCAACGTGGACCAGGTCAAAGCCAGTGCGTTGGGCCTGTCGATCGCCAACGTCAACGACACCATCTCGAGCGCCGTTGGCGGCAGCTACGTCAACGACTTCATCGACCGCGGCCGCGTCAAGAAGGTCTACATCCAGGCCGACTCTCCTTACCGCATGCAGCCCGGAGACCTCGATCGCTGGTTCGTGCGCAATGGCAGTGGCGACATGGTGCCGATGTCGGCGTTTTCCAGCGGCAGCTGGGCGCTGACCTCGACCGCCCTGGAGCGTTACAACGGCAGTTCCTCGATCGAGATCGTCGGCGAGCCCGCACCCGGCGTCAGCAGCGGCACCGCGATGGCGCGGGTCGAGGCCATCGCGGCGAAGCTGCCGACAGGAATCGGCTACGAGTGGTCGGGCCTCTCGTACCAGGAAAAGCTCTCCGGCTCGCAGGCGCCGGCGCTGTACGCCATTTCCATCGTGTTCGTGTTCCTGTGCCTGGCGGCGCTGTACGAGAGCTGGGCCCTGCCCTTCTCGGTGATGCTGGTCGTGCCGCTGGGTGTAGTCGGCGCGCTGCTGGCTGCCTGGACGCGCGGCCTGGCCAACGACGTCTACTTCCAGGTCGGGCTGCTGACCACAGTGGGCCTGACGGCCAAGAACGCGATCCTGATCGTGGAATTCGCCCGGAATTTGCACGAGGGCGGCATGGAAATGACGGCGGCGATCCTGCAGACGGTGCGCATCCGGTTGCGGCCGATACTCATGACCTCGCTGTCGTTCATGCTCGGCGTGCTGCCGCTGGTGCTGAGCACCGGCGCCGGCGCGGCCGGCCGCATCGCGATCGGCACCGGCGTGTTCGGCGGGATGCTGGCGGCAACCGTACTGGGAATATTCTTCGCGCCGCTGTTCTTCGTGTTCGTGCAGCGGCTCAAGGCGCGGCGCGCCTGAGATCGGCGCTATAGGCCGATGCGCCCGAGCGCGTCGGCGATGCCGCGCAGCCGGGCGGCCAGGTCCGGATGCCCCGCTTCAAAGCGCACCGCCAGCGCTTCCAGCCGCGGCGCATGGCCCACGTCAGCATTCTCGTCCGTCGCGCCCGCCGCGGCGCGGCCGACATCTGCCGCGATCGCCGTCAGCAGGCGGCGCGACTCGTCGTCGAGCTGCGGTGCCGCCTGCAATTCTGCGTGCAGACGGGAAAGTGCCTCGTGCAGTGACTCGTTGCTCATGCCGGCCATCATAGCCGATCGGCGCGGCCGATTAGAACAACTCCAGGGACTGCACCGCGGCCGGAGCTTGCGCCGCCGCCGCGTTCACCAGGCCGCCGATGCGCACGCCCAGCAAGCGCAGGCGGCGCTTGAGTGGCGCACGCTTCAGGCATAGTCCGGCGGTGCGGCGGATCACGGCCGCGTCTGCCGTGTGGAACGCAAGGGTCTGCGCGCGCGTGACTGACTGGAAATTATCGTAGCGCAGCTTCACGCCGATGGTCCGGCCCGCGTATCCGTGGCGCGTGAGATCGGCGGCCAGCTGGTCGCACAAGGACGTGAACACTGCGCTCAATTCCGGCCGGTCGCGCACGGCGTGCAGGTCGCGCTCGAAGGTGGTCTCGCAACTCATCGACACCGGCTCACTGTGCGTGCTGAGGTCGCGCTCGTCGCGTCCCCATGACACTTCATGCAGCCATTGTCCGTGGTGTCGTCCGAATTGTTCGACCAGCCAACGCGGTTCGCAGCGTGCCAGATCGCCGATCGTGCGCACGCCGAGCTGTTCGAGCCGCGCACTGGCCTTCGGCCCCACGCCGTTGAGCTTGCGGCAGGGCAGCGGCCAGACGCGCGCAGCAAGGTCGGTGGCGTAGATGACCGTGATGCCATTGGGCTTGTCGAATTCGCTGGCCAGTTTCGCCAGCACTTTATTGGGCGCCACGCCGATTGAACAGCCCAGACCGGTGGTGGCCTGGATTGCCTGCTGGATGCGCAGGGCGAGCGTCCTGCCTCCCAACTCCACACCACCCGGCACCGCGTCAAAGTCGATGTACACCTCGTCGATGCCACGATCCTCCACGCGTGGCGCAAGCTGCACGATCGCCGCCTTGAACAGGCGCGAGTAGCGCCGGTACTCCTCGAAATCGGCGGGCAGCAATATCGCCTCGGAGCACAGCCGCGCCGCCTGCATCAGGCCCATGCCCGAATGCACGCCAAATTCCCGCGCCGCGTAGGTCGCCGTGGTGACGACGCCGCGCCCCTGGTAACTCTCGAGGCGTGCAAACTCCAGTGCGTTGCCCTCGCCGGCCGGCCGGCGCCGGCCACCGATCACCACCGGTTGGCCCTTGAGCTGCGGATAGCGCAAAAGCTCGACCGACGCGTAGAACGCGTCCATGTCGAGGTGCGCGATACGCCGCTCGCGCGCGGCGGGGACTTCGCTCATGGGTCGGGCTGGCCGTGCCAGTAGCGGCGGTGCAAGGGGCGCGCGCCGAGATTGTGCACCAGCTCGGCGGGCTGGGCGACATTCCAGATGGCCAGGTCGCACCACTTGCCCGCTGCAATCGTGCCGACGCTCGCTTGCAGCCCGAGCGCCTGCGCCGCGTGCACCGTTACGCCCGCCAGGCATTCGCCGACACCGAGACCGAATTCCACCGCCGCAAGATTCATCGCCGTGAGTATGGACGTCAGCGGCGAGGTGCCCGGGTTGCAGTCCGTCGCTACGGCCATCGGCACCCCGGCGTGGCGCAGCGCCGCGACCGGCGGGAGTTGCCGTTCGCGCAGGAAGTAATACGCGCCCGGCAGCAGCACGGCCACGCTGCCGGCGGCGGCGAGCGCATTGACGCCTGCTTCGTCGGTGTACTCGAGATGGTCGGCCGAAAGCGCGTGATTCTGTGCCGCCAGCAATGCACCGTGCATGTTCGAAAGCTGGTCGGCGTGCAGCTTGACTGGCAGCCCGTGCGCCCGCGCGGCCTGGAACACCCGCAGCACCTGCGGCACGGTGAACGCCACAGTCTCGCAGTAGGCATCGAAGGCATCGGCGAGCCCGCTGGCCGCCACGGCGGGAATCAGCTCCGTGCACAGCCGCTCGATGTAGGCCACGGCGTCGCCCGCATGTTCCGGCGGCACTGTATGCGCACCGAGATAGGTCGTCGCGATCGCGAGCGGCCGCAGCTTGCCGATGGCGCGTGCAGCCTCCAGCATGCGCAGCTCGGTATCGCGATCGAGACCATAGCCCGACTTGATCTCGAGCGTGGTCACACCCTCGCCCAGCAGCGCATCGACGCGCGGCAACGCGACATCGACCAACTGCTGCAGGCTCGCGGCACGCGTCGCCCGGACCGTCGAGAGTATTCCGCCACCCGAACGCGCGATGCTCTGATAGCTTTCGCCCGCCAGCCGGCGTTCGAACTCCGCAGCACGACTTCCGGCGTGAACGATATGGGTGTGGCAATCAATGAAGCCAGGTGTGACCAGCCGTCCACCTGCATCGTACAACCCGGCCCCTGGGAATTGTGCCTGGAGTTCGCTCAGCGGCGCGATTGCGGCGATGCGTCCGTGCTGCTCGGCGATAGCCAGCGGCAGGACGGAAACACCTTCACCCGGATCCGCGGATCCGGGCGCGCCCGTCCAGACCCTGCCATTGGCAATGATGCGGGTGTCGGCAGTTACGGACATGAATGCGAGATTACCCGCCCCGCACTGCCGGCGCCATGCGGTGCTAACATGACGGGGATGCAAGCGGGAGCAGGCACGGCGCAGAGCGCGGTCACCTACGCCAACCTGTGGCAGGACGGCCGCTGGCTGCGCAATGCCACGGTCCAGATCGACGCGGGCGGCAAAGTAGCCGGCGTTTCAGCCTCGACACCCGCGGCTGGAGCCGCGATTCCGGGGCTGACCGTGCCTGGCATCGTCAACGCCCACTGCCACGCCTTCCAGCGCGCACTGGGCGCCTGGACGCAGCGCGCGGCCGGTTCACACGATGACTTCTGGAGCTGGCGCGAGGCCATGTACGCGCTGGCCGGCCGCCTGCAGCGCGACGACCTCGAGGCGATCACGGCGCGCTGCTACCTGGAACTGCTGCGCGGCGGCTATACGTCGGTCGCGGAATTCCTCTATCTGCACCGGCTCGGCGACCGGCGGGCGCTGGACGCGGATGAAGCCATCGCCTTGGCCGCGCGTCGCACCGGCATGCGCCTCACGCTGCTGCCCACTCTCTATCAGCACTCCGATTTCGGCGGCGCGCCACCGAGGCCCGGACAGTTGCCGTTCGTGCGCGACACGACGCAGTTCCTCGAGGACTGGCGCGAACTGGGTCGCCGCTATCCAGCCGGCGGAGCCGTCGCGTTGGGCGTCGCCTTTCACAGCCTGCGCGCCGTGGACATCGACACCATCGGGCGCGTGCACGCAGCGCTGCAGGGCGATGCGCTGTGCCGTTGCGTGCACATCCATGTCGCCGAGCAACCGGCGGAAGTCACCGGCTGCCAGCGCCAGCATGGTCTGCCACCGGTGGCCTTGCTGGCCTCGCGCGGCCTGCTGTCGCCGAAATGGGCGCTGGTGCACGCGACGCATGCGAGCGAAGCGGAGCTCACGCAGGTGCGCGCCGCGCAGGCCACCGTGGTGCTGTGCCCGACCACCGAAGCCGACCTCGGCGACGGCTGCCCCGTCATCGCACCGTTCCTCGAGGCTGGCGGGCGTATGGCGATCGGATCCGATAGCAACATCGGCCGCAGTTCGATCGATGAATTGCGCCAACTCGAATGGTCGCAGCGCCTGGCGCGCGGTCGGCGCAACGTATTCAGTGTCGCGAACGAGCCCGCAGTCGCCGACCGGCTGCTGCGCATCACCCATGCCGGTGGGCAGCACGCGATTGGCGCCGCGGGCGGCGCCGACTTCGTGACCTACGATGCGCAGGCGGGGGACTGGGAATTGCAGGCGAGCGCCGACTACCTGGGCTCGCTGGTATTCGACAGCGCGGCGCCGCGCGCGCGCGCGGTGCTGATCGGTGGCCGCTGGGTCATGCGCGACGGCACGCATCCGGAAGAAGTCGAGATCGAATCGCGCTATCGCGAAACGATCGGACGTTTACGACGCGACATACAGAGTGGACAACAACATGAATAAAGAAGCACCCCGAGTGATCCGCGCACCGCGCGGCAAGACATTGAGCGCGCGCTCCTGGCTGACGGAAGCCCCGCTGCGCATGCTCATGAACAATCTCGATCCGGATGTCGCCGAGCGTCCCGGCGACCTGGTGGTGTATGGCGGCATCGGCAAAGCCGCGCGCAACTGGGCCTGTTACGACGCGATCGTTGCGGCGCTGCGCGCGCTGGGAGATGACGAGACCCTGTTGATCCAATCCGGTCGACCGGTGGGCGTGTTCCGCACGCACGCCGACGCACCGCGCGTGCTGATCGCCAACTCGAACCTGGTGCCGCACTGGGCGACCTGGGAGCACTTCAACGAGCTCGATCGCCGCGGCCTGATGATGTTCGGGCAGATGACCGCGGGCTCGTGGATCTACATCGGTTCACAGGGCATCGTACAGGGCACCTATGAAACTTTCGTCGAAATGGGCCGCCGTCATTTCGGCGGCACGCTCGCCGGCCGTTGGATCCTGACCGCGGGCCTGGGCGGCATGGGCGGTGCGCAGCCGCTGGCCGCGACCATGGCCGGTGCCGCGATGCTGGCGATCGAGTGCCGCCAGTCGAGCATCGACATGCGGCTGCGGACGCGCTATCTCGACCGTCAGGCGCGCTCGCTCGACGAAGCACTGGTAATGATCGCCACCGCCGCCGCGCGCAAAGAAGCGCTGTCCATTGGCCTGTGCGCCAATGCTGCCGAGGTTCTGCCCGAACTTCTCCAGCGCGGCGTCAAGCCCGATGCCGTGACTGACCAAACCTCTGCGCACGATCCGGTGCACGGTTACCTGCCGGCCGGTTGGACGGTGGCACATTGGGAGACACTGCAGAAGAGCGATCCGGCACGCGTGACCGCGGCCGCCAGCGAGTCGATGGCCGTGCACGTGCGCGCCATGCTGGAATTCAAGCGCATGGGCATTCCGACTTTCGATTACGGCAACAATATCCGCCAGGTGGCGCTCGGCCAGGGCGTCAAGGATGCCTTTGATATTCCGGGCTTCGTGCCCGAGTACGTGCGACCGCTGTTCTGCCGCGGCATCGGCCCGTTCCGCTGGGCTGCGCTGTCGGGGGATCCGGCCGACATCGCCAAGACCGATGCCAAGGTGCGCGCGCTGCTTCCGAACGACGCGCACCTGCATCGCTGGCTGGACATGGCCGCTGAGCGCATCCAGTTCCAGGGGCTGCCCGCGCGAATCTGCTGGGTGGGCTTAGGAGACCGGCACCGGCTTGGGCTCGCTTTCAACGAGATGGTCGCAACCGGCGAACTCGCCGCTCCCATCGTCATCGGCCGCGATCATCTCGACTCGGGCTCGGTCGCGAGCCCCAACCGCGAGACCGAATCCATGCTGGACGGGTCAGACGCGGTCTCCGATTGGCCGCTGCTCAATGCGCTGCTCAATACGGCGAGTGGCGCGACCTGGGTGTCGATCCATCACGGCGGCGGCGTGGGCATGGGATATTCGCAGCACGCCGGCGTCGTGATCGTCTGTGATGGCACGCCGGCTGCGGCGCGCCGCATCGAGCGCGTGCTGTGGAATGATCCGGCCACCGGCGTCATGCGCCACGCGGATGCCGGTTACGACATCGCGCTGCAGTGCGCGCGCGAGCACAAGCTGAACCTGCCGATGCTCACCGGCGGAGCCGCGAAGTGATTGGCCGCCGCCGCGCCAGCCGCGCGAGTGCTGCCAGTCGTGCCAACCGCGCGGGCGGACGCCCCGCGCCGCTGCGCGTCGGCGCCCTGACGCTCGAGGCACTGCGCGGCGCCTACTGCGTACCGGCACGTGTAAACCTGACGCGCGCCGACCTGGCGCGAGTGCGCCGCTCGCGCGCGGCCATCGAAAAGCTGATCGCGAGCGGCGAGACCGCCTACGGCGTCAATACCGGCTTCGGCTCGCTGGCCTCGACGCGCATTCCGCGCGCTGATCTGGCGCAGCTGCAGCACAACCTGGTGCTCTCGCACGCGGCTGGCACCGGCGAACCGCTGAGCGACGCGGTCGTGCGGCTGGTGCTGGTGCTGAAAATCGCGAGCCTCGCGCAGGGCTATTCCGGCGTGCGCGTGCGGACGCTGCGCGCGCTGCAAGCGCTGCTGCGCGCCGAGGTGTATCCCGTGGTGCCCGGGCAGGGCTCGGTAGGCGCCTCCGGAGACCTGGCGCCGCTCGCGCACCTCTCGGCGGTGCTGCTGGGAGTAGGAACAGTTCGCCATCGTGGCCGCACGCTGGGAGCCGTGCAGGGCCTGCGAATCGCCGGCCTCAATCCTTTGCAGCTGGCTGCCAAGGAGGGTCTCGCGCTGCTGAACGGCACGCAGGTGTCCACGGCGCTGGCGTTGGCCGGGCTGTTCGAGATCGAAAACGTCTACGCCGCCGCGCTCCTCTCGGGTGCGATGACGGTCGATGCGATGAAGGGCAGTGATGCGCCATTCGACGCGCGCATCCATGCGGTTCGCCGCCAGCCCGGGCAGATCGACGTCGCCGCGCGCTTGCGAGCGCTGCTGCGCGGCAGCCGCATCCGCGCTTCGCACGTCGACTGCGAGCGCGTGCAGGACCCGTATTCGCTGCGCTGCCAACCGCAGGTGATGGGTGCCGTGCTCGATCTGTTGCGCACCGCTGCAGCCACGCTGCTGCGCGAAGCCAATGCCGTTACCGACAATCCGCTGGTGTTTGCGCGCGAAGGTGAGGTGCTGTCCGGCGGCAATTTCCACGCCGAGCCGGTGGCCTTCGCGGCCGACCAGCTGGCGCTGGCGGTCGCTGAAATCGGCTCGATTGCCGAACGACGCATCGCACTGCTGGTCGATGCGAAGATGAGCGGCCTGCCCGCCTACCTGATCGCCAACAGCGGCGTGAATTCCGGCTTCATGATTGCGCAGGTCACGGCCGCCGCGCTGACCTCCGAGAACAAGGCGCTCGCCCACCCATCGAGCGTCGATTCAATTCCGACTTCGGCCAACCAGGAGGACCACGTGTCGATGGCCACCTACGCGGCGCGCCGCCTGCTGTCGATGGCCGCCAACGCCTCGAACATCATCGCAATCGAACTGCTGGCCGCGGCCCAGGGACTGGAATTCCACCGTCCGCTGCGCAGCTCGCCGGCGCTCGAGGCCGTGCACGCGCAATTGCGACGGCGCGTACCCAAGCTCCGGCGCGACCGCTACTTCTCGCCCGATATCGCTGCTGCCCGCGCACTGATCACCAGTGGCGCGCTGCGTGCCCACCTGCCGCCACGATTGCTCGCCAGCGGATGAGCCCGTCTGCGCTCGCCGAGATGAAGGAGCGTCGGCATGCCGCCGACACCCACAGCCTGGCGCCCGGCAACACGCCGCTGGTGATCAGCGTGCCGCATTCCGGCACGGCAATTCCGCCGTACCTGATGGCGCAGCTCACGCCGCTGGCCCGCACGCTGCCGGATACCGACTGGCATGTCGCCAGGCTGTACGACTTCGCGGCGGCGCTCGGCGCCACGCTCATCGTCGCGCGCTACACGCGCTATCAGGTCGATCTCAATCGCCCGCCCGATAATGCGGCGCTCTATGCCACGGGACCGGCGACCGGTCTGTGCCCGACGCAGAGCTTTGCCGGCGAGGCGCTGTACGTCGATGGCCGCACGGCCATCGAGGCGGGCGAAGTGGCGCGCCGCCGTGCCCAATACTGGCAGCCCTACCACGACGAACTGCGTACCCGGCTCGCGCTGCTCCGCGAGCGCCACGGCTACGCGCTGCTGCTGGATGCTCACTCGATTCGAAGTGTTGTGCCGCGGCTGTTCGAGAGCAGACTGCCGGACATCAATCTAGGCACCTACGGTGGACGCTCCTGCAGCCGCGAGGTCAGTGAGGCGGTGCAGGCGCAGCTCGCCAACGCGACGCGTTTCTTACACGTCGTCGACGGCCGCTTCAAGGGTGGCTACATCACGCGGCACTACGGCAGCCCCGATTACCGCGTGCATGCGCTGCAGATCGAGCTCGCGCAATCGTGCTACATGGACGAATCAGGCACGGCCTATGACCCGGAGCGCGCCGCGCCGCTTCGGGAGACGCTGCAGGAAATTGTGGAAGCGCTGCTGAAACTGCCGCTGGCGAGCGGCTGATCAGAGCCAGGCCAGGATCCAGAACACGACGCCCGTGAGCGCGCTCACTCCCGAAATCAGCAGCAACCAGCGCTGACGCGTCAGCACGGTCAGCGCCGCCAGCGCGATGGCCACCTGCACCAGCGCCAACGCCTGCGCGAGATGGTGGTGCGGTTCGAAGGCGCGCGCGCTGGCCGCGTCGGCCGATTTCGCCTCCGCATCCAGCGACTTCGCCGCCTTCTGGATATCGGCTTTTTCGTCGGTGTAGCGCTTCGCCTCGGCAGCGAGTGCGGCACGCTCGGCCTCGGTGTTGCCGACGGCGTGCTCCAGGATGACCTGCTTGATGCCCTTGGCCTGGTAATAAGCCCATTGGTCCGAGGCCTCGGATTTCTTCAGGATGGCTTCGTTCTTGAGTTCCAGCCCCAGCGATTCGCTGCCGGAATTCTGGTAGCTGATGATCGCGCCGACTGTCGCCAGTACGGCCGTGAACATCGCGACCATGCGCCCCAGAGAATTATCGTGGGCGGCGTGCTCGACCGCGTGTTCGTGTTGCCCCTCTACTTCGAATTCCTCGCTCATGGCGTCAAAGTCTGCGCAGTCGCGCGGGAAAAATCAATGCACGTCGACGACGAAATTGGCACCTTCCCAGCGAGCGGCATCAAGCCAGTAGGGCGTGAACGCCACGCTGGCGCCCGAGGGCAGTAATGTCGCGGCGATATCGAAATAGTGCGTGCCCAGTCCGCTCGGCCGAGTATCGCTGTCCGTACTGCTGCGCCAATCGTCTACCGTCCAGCGGATCCGGGCCGGCGCGAGCAGCTCGATGCGCAGCGTGCATCCAGAGGGCAGCATGCGCAGCTTCTGGTTGAAGCGCCAGCCGCGCAGCGCCGAGCTCGTCTGCTGCACGACGTATCGCTCATGCGCCTGCGGCGGCAGGTCGTACACGTCTCCATCGCCGAGCGAGCGCACCAGCTTCAGGTACTCGGCGTGCGCCCACACCAGCGGCATCGCGGAACCCGCCGGCCGCCCGAGCAGAAGTTCGCGCTCGGGAATGTCGGCTGTGTCCCAGGTCTGCTCGGGCAGCAAGCCGCCCGGACCTGCCATCGCCTCGAAGGAGCGCTGCAGGCGCGCGGCCGCAGTCGCATCGCCACGTGCCAGCTCGTAGTGCGCCCGCTCGCCGCTCAGCAGTGGCCACAGCCTGCCGATGCCGGTGCCGTCAAAAGGCGAACCGTCCGCATGTTCGCCATAGCCGTCGTCGCTGTAGCGATGCCAGGCCGGCCCATAGGGCAGCTGCGTCTTCAGCACCGCGTCGATGACGCGCACCGTGTCGAGGATGCGCGGGTCGTCCGCGCCGCGCAACCCGAAGCGCACCAGCGCCAGCGCGTCGGCGGAGACGATCTCGTCGGCACGGCGTTGCGTGTCGCCGTCCGGCCGGTTGCGGATGTCGATGATTTCATCCGCGCCGTCGCTGTCGCCTTCGGCGATGCGCACGTAATAGCCATCGACGCCGCACTTGCGTGCCAGCGGCGTGTCCTGCACATAGAGCCAGCGCTCGATCTGCGCATTCCAGCTGTCCGCGGTGTTGCGCAGGTAAGGTGCAAGCTCCGGCTCGCCACATTTCTCAGCCCAATCCGCAGCCACCAGGAGCGCCGCGATCTCCGCGGCCAGCGTGTAGGGCGTGTAGCCGCCGTCTTCTTCCCAGCGATCCTGCGGCGTCACCGGGCCATTGCACACCAGGTACGAGGCGGCGGCGCGCACCATGGGCCAGAATCGACGCGTGGTGATGTCTTCGGGCAGTAGCGCGCCTTCGCGCGCCGCGAGATCGAAGAGCAGGACGGGCAATGCGGTCTCGTCCATCTGCAGGCCCTGCCAGTAGGCTGTTCCGTCGACCCACATGTTCTGCGGCCAATGGCCGTCGGCGTGCTGGGTCGAGGCGAGGTACACGAGCGCCGCGCGCGCTTCGGGCCGCGCGCCCGCCGCCAGCAGCGCGCCGGCAGACTGCACCATGTCGCGCGGCCACACGAGGTGGTAACCGCCCAGGTCGCCGTCGCCCTTGGAAAACCCCCAGGGAACAGCCAAGCTTGCCAGCAGCGCGCCTGGAATCAGCTTCGACTCGTGCGTCTTGATGACCGCGGTGCTGACTTCGGACAGCAAAGCGCGCGGCCCGACCGCCAGGTCTGCCTGCCAATGCTCCCAAGGCTTCACGTAGCGATCGAGCAGCGCCGGAAATCCTTCCTCCAGCGAGGCCCGCGCCTGGTGCCCTGCTTCTTCCGCGCCGCGTCCGACCGCGATCGCGAGTACGGTCTCACCGTCCTGCAAGGGCAATTCGCCGATCAGTGCGACGTTGCCGTTCTCCGCACGCGTATACTGCCACTGCAGCGTGCCGTGGGCCATCAGGTCCTGCCAGCCGTCCGACGCGCCGACGAAGCCGACGGAACGCGCGGCAAAGCCGGTGGACGACATCAGACACAGGGCACGATCGTCACGCGCCGCAAACAACCCCGGCGTATCGCGATGGTCGGCCAGCCAGGCGGTATTGCCAGCGCCGTAGTTGCCGAGGTGCGAGGCCAGCAACACGTAGACGCGATAGCCAGCTGCGCTGCCTTTGAGCGCCGCGAATTTCAGTCGCACCAGCACCACT
Source organism: Gammaproteobacteria bacterium (assembly GCA_025359205.1). Taxonomy (GTDB): domain Bacteria; phylum Pseudomonadota; class Gammaproteobacteria; order Steroidobacterales; family Steroidobacteraceae; genus FEN-1191. Next base: position 51,585 of record JANYHD010000009.1, on the reverse strand, counting down.
GGCCGCTCCGCGTCAGTGATGATCTCGGTCTGCAGGCGAAAGCGCCCCTGCAGGCATTCGGATCCCACGGCGTAGTACGGCACGCCAGGCCGCGGGCAGCGCGTCAGGTTGTGCGCGTGCCGCTTGATCTCGGCAACGAAGCCATCCGGCCCGGCGATCAGGAAGCCGACGTCACGCGTCACCGCCTCGTCGATGCGTGGCGCGTAGATCTCGTTGATGATGCCGTGCGAGAGCGTGAACCAGATCGGACTGCCGCCCAGCGCGGTGCCCACGCCGCTTTTCGCGGCGGAGGTCCAGCGCCCCGGTATGCCCGGCCACCCAGGTGCAAAGCTGTCAGCCATTTTGCTCACCCGCCATGGGCAAACTCCGGGTAGTCGCTCATCGCGCCATCGCAAAAGACGGTGCTGCCGGTCATGTACGAAGCCATGCCGGAGACCAGGAAGGTCGCCACCCGCGCGATTTCCTCCGGCTCGCCCATGCGGCCGAGCGGAATCTTGGTAAGCAGGTCGCGCAGCGTTTCAGGATTGTCCCAGACGTCCTTGTTGATGGGCGTGCGGATCGCGCCCGGCGCGAGCGCCAGCACCCGCACGCCAAACGGTGCAGCTTCCTGCGCGAGCGTCTGCGTCAGCATGGCCAGGCCCGCCTTGCTCGCGGTGTACGCGCTGTAGCCGCTCCATGCGATGCGTTCATGCACCGAAGACATGTTGAGTACAACTCCGCTGCGCTGCTGCACCATGCGCTGCAGCGCGGCGCGCGCGCACAGGAAGCTGCCGTACAGGTTGACGCGCAGCACGCGTTCCCAGGCGCCCGGATCAGCCTCCCAGGCCCGCGCCTGCACGCCGTCAATCCCGGCATTGTTGACCAGGACGTCGATGCCACCCCATTGTCGGTCGAGTTCAGCGTACATGGCATCGACCTGCGCCGGATCACTGACGTCGGCCTGCAGCCCGATGGCCTCGGCGCCCGCGGACCGCAGTTCAGCCAACAGCGCGTCCGTCGCATCCGGGTGCACGACGTAGTTGACTGCCACACGTGCGCCGCTGGCGGCGAGCGCTCGCGCGATGGCGGCGCCAATGCCGGAATTGGCGCCGGTGACCAGGATGCGCGCGCGGTTGAGTACTATTTCCATGGGTTCCAGGAATCTGCGGTCGAGGTAGTGTAAGTCGCCGGCAGGCCGAGAGGTGGATTTGCGTTGACCTTGCGCGCATATAATGCGGGCGTTCGGGTCTTGCAAATCGACATCATGACGCCAGAAATCAGGGCTTTCGAATACGCGCTGGGCATCTTCTCGGTGCTCATCGGACTTGCCGTGGCCGATATCGCGGCCAGCTTTCACCGTCTGCTGCGTCACAGGTCACGGGTCAAATGGGACCCGCTCGCACTGCTGGCCGCTGGCTATGCATTGTGCATGGCCGTCTACATGTGGTTCGACATCTGGGGCGTGCGACATTTCGCCGCGACACGGCATTTCTTCTTCTACCTGGGCCTCGTGGGCCAACTGTTCCTCCTGTTCCTGGTAGCCGCCGCGAGCCTGCCCGATGAAGCTGATAACCGTACCGACCTGCGCGAGTACTACGCAGGCAACAGCCGGTACTTCTGGTCACTGGTGGCTCTGTTTCAGTTTGTCTACTTCGCGTTTGGTGTCTTTTTCTCTGGTGGCGAACCCGTCGGATTGCCACGATCGATTGTGGTGATGATGTGGACGTTGATGACGGCGCCGCTGCTGATTGCGCTGGCGTTGTACGCGTGGCGGTCGCGCTGGCTGCATTACCTGGGGATCGCGGCGCTGTTCGTGGTCATGGTGCTGCACTATGCGTCAGCTCAGATCAATTGAGCTCACGACCACGCGAACCACTGAACTTGGTGCCGCCGACGCAACTAGCGCGTCGCAGGCTGGGCGCGTTAGCCCGGAATTTCGGGTTCGACCAGCTTGGCAAGCTGCGCCAGCGATTCCTGCCAGCCGAGATAACACATCTCGACCGGAATCGCCTCCGGCAAACCCTCCTGAGTGACATGCAGCTCCGTGCCGCAGAACGCCTTCTTGAGCAGGACTGTGGTGATGATGGTGCCGGGCAGGTTGGAATCGTCGAATTTGTCCGTGTAGCGGATCTTCTCGTTTGGCACCAGCTCGAGGTATTCGCCGCCAAAGCTGTGGGTATTGCCGCTGCCAAAATTCGTGAACGACATTTTGAAGGTGCCGTTCACGCGTGCATCCAGGTGATGCACCTTGGCGGTGAAGCCGTAGGGCGGCAACCACTCTACCAGCGCATCGGCTTCGAGGAAGGCGCGGTACAGTTTCCCGGGCGGCGCGCGCAGCACGCGCTGCAGTCGGACAGTGTTGGTGGCCACGCCCGTCCCCTCCGCGATCAGTCCTGCAATTCGAACCTCACGCGAAAAGTGTAGCAGGATTTCACCGGTTGGCCGTCTTCCGACGAAATCGTGTTGACCGACCCGGATCTGGCCGCATAGCGACGGCCAAGCCACGCCGCGACCTATGTGCCGGCCAGCGCCCACTCCACCGCCGCCTGCGCGTGGATCAGCGTGGTATCAAACAGCGGCACTGATGCATCCGCGTCCCCGAGCAGCAGCGAGAACTCGGTGCATCCGAGAATGACCCCCTGTGCGCCGCGCTCGACCAGCCGGGCCATGACGCGACGCATCGTCACTCGCGACGACTCGAGCACCTGTCCGCGCACAAGCTCCTCGAAGATGATGCGATTCGCCTCCGCACGATCCGCGTCGTCTGGAATCAGCACCTCGAGGCCGAAGCGCTCGCGCAGCCGATCCTTGTAGAACGGCTCCGCCATCGTATAGCGTGTGCCCAGCAGACCCACCTTTGAGAATCCGGTGCGCCTGATTGCCTCGCCCGTGGCATCGGTCACGTGTAGCAGTGGCAGACGCACCGCGGCTTCGATCTGCGGCGCCACCTTGTGCATGGTGTTGGCGCAGATCACGATGCACTCGGCGCCTGCTGCCGCCAGCGCCCGCGCGCACCCGGCGAGCCGCTCGCCCGCCGCCTGCCAGTCCCCCGACGACTGCATGTATTCGATGTGGTGAAAATCGACACTGACCAGCACCAGCTGCGCGGAGTGCAATCCACCGAGCCGCGACTTGATCGCTGCGTTGATATGACGGTAATAATGAACTGTCGATTCCCAGCTCATGCCGCCGATGAGGCCAATGGTTCTCATTTGACGCAACACCCTTCTTGCTATGACTGGGCAGATACACTGGGAGGCAACGGCGCCATTGCGGCTTCCGCCACCAGCCAGTCCCGGAACAGTCTCACCGATGCGACGTTCTTTTGGCGCACCGGGCACACGAACCAGTAGCTGCGCTCGAATCGAACAGCCGGGCCGGCCACAACCAGCACGCCGGACTCGATCTCCTGCGCCACCAGACTCCAGCGAGCGAGCGCCAGGCCTTGCCCTCGTTCCGCCATTCTCACCAGTGCCAGCGAATCATCCAGGGAAGATCCCTCAAGCTGCTCGGATTGACTGGCCAGGCCACCGCCCAACAACCATGATGTCCATGGTTCCGTCGTACTGTGCAAGAGTGGGTAACGCCCGAGGTCTCGCACATCCCTGACGGCGCCATGGCGCTTCAGCAGCGCCGGCGCGCACACGGGAATCAGCCACTCCGGCATCAACCTGTCGACATGCAGCCCGGGCCACGGGCCGGCTCCGATTCTGATCGCGATGTGATGTTCTTCGCGCACGAAATCGACCACGCTGGCAGAAGTATGGAAGTGAAAATCAATCTGCGGGTGCAGGGCCCGAAAACCCGGTAGTCGAGGCAATAGCCACTGCTGCAGAAAGGAGCTCAGTGTCGTAATTCGAAGCTGGCCCGAATCGGGCTCTGCGCGCGCATCATCCACGGCGCTCTCAAGCGCCCCCAGCGCGCTTTGAACCCGCGGCAGCAGCGCAGCTCCTTCGGTCGTCAAGGCAACCTCCCGACCATTGCGCCGGAACAGCGCGCGACCGAGATATTCCTCCAGTGCGCGGATTTGCAAGCTTGCAGCGCTCAGGCTCAGTCCGAGCGACTCCGCCGCGCGCGTGAAACTCAGGGAGCGAGCCACAGCGACAAATACCCGCAGGCTGCCGAGGGGAAGTCTCCGAAAGGCACGCTTCGTCCCACCCGTTGCGCGACGCTTGGCCCTGCTCGTGGCGATCCGATGTTCTCCCGTGGCCTGATTTCGCCCGTCGCATCCGGATTCCGGCTTCCCCAGGGTTCGTCCCGGATCCCGAAGCCGTGGGCAAGATGATAGGCCGTCAACGTCGGCCGATCTATCCTTTGTACTTCCATGTCCAGCATGCCGCTAACGCACCCGAGCCACGACAGTGTGTGCACGTCGGTGTCGGCGATCTGCCGGTCGCTGCACGCTGATCGCGCCGCCCGCTTGAGCAGGCGATAGAGTCTCTGTACGTCCTCGGGTCGTTCCAGATCGTAGGCACGCACATCGATAGCCTCATCGGAGCTGCCTCCCCGGGCGAGCGGTGTGAATAGCAACAACCAGGCACAGGCACCCGCTCCCAGGATGCGCCTGTACTCCTGAGACCCAACCTTCCCGCCGACTTTCGCCATCGTGCCCGTCCCCGGCCGGTTGCGTTGGCAACCGGCGCAACATCAGGTCCACGAACAGTGTGGGATGTCCGCGGCCATCCCGGGCGGCGCTGTTGTAAAGGCGCCTTATAGAGAATCGAAGGCGTACTCGTCTGCGCGACGTGATCCTGTCGCCACCGAAACGGCGTACCGCTACAGGATTGTTTAATGCAGATCGCACCGACGGGTGCGGCCAGCAGATCTGGCCGCCGCAAAGCATCCAGCCTGGCGGCGACGCTGGTCCTCTGCCTGGTCCCTGTTACCGCCGTTCACGCGCAGCACGCTTCGGATGACCCGGTGGCTTCGGCCGACGACGCCTTTGGGCTCAAACTTGGCCGAGAAACCATCGGCATTTACAGCCCGGGAGGCGTGCGCGGCTTCGACCCGCAGGCCGCGGGCAATGTGCGCATCGATGGGCTGTATTTCGACCAGCAGGGCGGTTTGTCGGATCGGGTGGTTGAAGGTTCCACAGTCAAAGTCGGGGTCAGTGAAATTGGCTACGCCTTCCCTGCCCCCACCGGCATCGTGGACTATGACTTGCGACATGCCGGCAACGGGCCGCCCAGCGGCACCGTCGTGGTGAGTGCCGGTCCCTTCGGGGCTTACGGTGCGAGCATCGACGCCAGTGTGCCGTTGTCGTCCAATCAATTACGACTGCCGATCGGCGCCAGCTACCAGGTCAGCACCCAGACCGCGACCGGTGCATCCAATCCGGGTTACACCTCGAGAATCGGCAATCTTGGACTCACGCCCCAGTGGGCTCCGAATGACTGGCTGAGCTTGCGAGCGATCATCGACTGGCAGCACAAGACTCGCGCAAAGACCCTGCCGATCATCTTCACAGCGGGCGACTTCGTGCCGCCGGAAACACCCAAAGGCTACTACGGCCAGGACTGGGCCGAGGGCGAGAGTCAATCGGAGAATTACGGCCTCATTTTCAAGGCACAGCTGACCCGCCATCTGTCATTGGCTGTCGGACTGTTTCGCTCGATTGCTGACAATCCCGTCAGCTACGCCGATTTGTACCTCGATACCCAACCCAACGGCGCGGCCGAGCAATTCGTGATCGCGAGTCCGGACCAGAAGACCTCATCGACCTCCGGAGAGGCGCGACTCACGGGTCACTTCGGCGCCGGCGCCTGGCGCCACGAAGTGGTGCTGCTGGCACGAGGGCGCGACACGCTGGCGCTGTACGGCGGCTCCGCTGTGGCCGACCTCGGCCCAGGTCGAATTGACCAGGGAATCCAGCAGGAGAGCTACGCCAAGAACGTCACCGATCCAATTCTCCCTGCGGCAAGACTGACTGACCATCCGCTGCGCCTATACGCGTCTGCCGCCTTGGCGATGACTGCAAAAGTGACCGGGTATGCGGGCTATACGCAGGGACTCGAGGAGTCAGGCGTTGCCCCGAGCAGCGCCGCCAATCGCGGCGCCATACTTCCGGACGCCCGCACCTGGCAGGTGGATGCCGGCGCTCGCTATCTGTTGACCTCACGCGTGAAACTCATAGCCGGTGTCTTTGAGATTCAGAAGCCCTATTTCAACTTTGATACCGGCAACGTCGATCATGAACTCGGCCTGCAGCGGTCCAAAGGCTTCGAAACTTCGATTTCCGGCGAGGTGCTGAAGAATCTCAATGTCACGGCGGGCGTGCTCCTGGGTGAAGTCAGGATACTCGGACCGAATTTGAGCGCCGCGGGCGTGGGTTCCTTTGCCTTTGGCCAGGCGCGAGTACAGTCGGTGACCGACGCCAACTACAAGTTCTCGCGCTGTCCCGCCCTGTCGACCGACATCCAGGTACGAACCTACGGCGCGGCTCCAGCGAGCCTGAACGGAGTCGCCAGGAATCATGCCCAGGCGCTCGTCCACATCGGCGCCCGCTACCATTTCACCATGCTGGGCGCGCCATCGACGCTGCGGCTGCAGGTCCGCAACCTCATGAACTACTATTTCTGGAACCTGGATGTCAGCCCCGGGTTCTCCCAATATTCTCCCCGCAGCTTCGTGGCCTATGTGACTACGGATTTCTGAATTGTGGGGAATCGCCCATGAAATTGAGACGGCTTGTTGCAATGCTTGCCTGCCAGCTTCTCCTGGCACAAGGCGCCGCCTGCGCAACTCCCGACGACCGCCTTTATGCCCATCCTGGACGTCTTGTTTCGACGGAGGATGGTACTCGCCTGAATTTCTACTGCCTGGGGAGCGGATCGCCCACGATTGTGCTGGACGCGGGCTTTGAAGACTGGGCTCCGGCCTGGGCATTCGTACAACCGCAACTCGCGGCATGCGAGGTGAAGTTGCGGCGGACATGGGAGCTTGACGCAAGCTAGCCCACCATGCCGCCGGCTCGCATCCGTCACATTACTTACAACGCCGCAGCCACCGATGCGGCCAGTGGCGTGGTGGGCCGGCCGATCAGGCGCGCCAGTTGCCCGCCGTCATCGAACAGCGCCCCGGCCGAGGCGCAAACGTCCCAGCTGGCGATCGCCTGGGCCAGTGCGGCCGGCAATCCAAACCCCTGCAGTGCTTTGGCGTAGTCGGATTCCGGCAGATTCCGGTAGGGAATCGCGCGCGCCGCCTGGCGCGAGATTTCCGCCGCGAGCGCTGACAATGTATAGGCGGTATCGCCGGCGAGCTCATAGGTCTTGCCGTCGTGACCGGTTGAGGTCAGCACCGCGACGGCTGCGTCCGCGTAATCGAGCCGCGCGGCCGAGGAGATGCGGCCGTCACCGGCAGAACCGATGAACGCGCCACCTGCCAGGGCACCGGGAATGGAGCCCGCGTAGTTCTCCGTGTACCAGCCGTTGCGCAGGATGGTCCAGGTCAGGCCGGAAGCCTTGAGCGCCTGCTCGGTCTCGCGGTGCTCGGGTGCCAGGCCCAACGGCGAGCGGTCGGCATGCAGCAGGCTCGTGTACACGATGCGCTTCACGCCGGCCGCCTTGGCGGCGGCGATGGCATTGCGGTGCTGGACAGCGCGCTGACCAATCTCACTCGAGGAGATCAGCAACAGGGTATCGATGCCGCGAAGCGCCTGCGCAAGCGTATCGGGTTGGATGTAGTCCGCTGCTCGCACCGCGACGCCAAGATCAGTGGCTTTGGACGGCGTGCGGACCAGGGCGACGATGTCGGCGGCTGGAATCTTTTCCTTCAGTCTCTGGACGACCAGCCGCCCGAGCTGGCCGGTGGCGCCGGTAATTGCGATTGTCACGTTCGGCTCCTCATGTGGTTGCAGTGGATGGCACAGGCACTGTAGGATCTTCACGTACTAAAAGGAAGTACCTACATGAATGTTAGTGCCAGAAAGCCCGACGCCCGCCCCGGCAAGCGCGGACCCCGGCTGTCACGGCGCCTGCAGCGCGGCGACCTGCTCGCGGCCGCCTGCCCGTCCCGCGAGATACTCAGGCACGTGACCAGCCGCTGGGGAGTGCTGGTGCTGATGGTGCTGGAGGGCGGCACGCACCGCTTCGCGCAATTGCGGCGCACCGTGGGCGGCGTGAGCGAGCGCATGCTGGCCCAGACGCTGCAGTGGCTGGAGTCCGACGGACTGGTACTGCGGGTGGCGCTCGAGGTCGTGCCGCCACACGTCGAGTACAGCCTGACTCCCCTCGGGCGCGAAGCCGCCAGGAAAGTGCGAGCGCTGGCGGACTGGATCGAGGTCAATCTGCCGCGAGTCGAGGCGGCCAGGAGCGCGCGCCGGCTGAGTTCCTACGATGACGCTCAATCCAAGGACCGGGCGCCTCTATCCGGTCGCGGCAGACCTTAGGATCAATGAGTCGGTCGATCCCGAAGACTACCACCGCCGCTATTCCGTGGTTCCAGGTTCAGCGAAGCTGCTGTTTCTGGATCCGGCTCCGACGGGACACTAGCGCGATGCGCGGCTGTTCAGTTGTCGCCCTGCGTGTCGGCTCGTCTGGCAAGGCCGAGAAAGTACTCGTCAAGCCCGTGCCGTTGCGCTTCGCTGATCGCGATGCCGAGTGGCATGCTTGTTGCGCCGGCCTCTGGCGCCAGCCGGTACAAGATCTCGTCCAGCAGGCGGCCATGGCGATAGTTGCCATGCCCTAGCTGTTTGCCCAGAGCGTCTGGATCAGCAAACGGAATGTAAGGTGCAACCACGCCGGTGTGGCAGCCAGCACACCGATCGAGAAGTTCCGGGCGTGCAGCGGTCGACAGTGGCGCACTCGCCGCGTCGCGGCTGCGATCCGCATGCCACCCATCATCCGTCGGAGTCAACTGCAACGGATTTGCCAGGTACCACGCTTCAAGCGCACGAACGCTGTGTCGGCGCAAGTGTTCACAGTAGCGATCGTCACTCGAGAATGACCGATCGGCGCGCAGGCCCCGCAGTGCTTCATCGGTGCGTGCCACCTGTTCAAACAACATCTGAGCGAGCGTGTGGGCGCCTTCCGGCGCCGACAGATCGTAGGTGTTGGCTTCGAGCGCAAGGGTCCATTGCCGCGTCGCCAGGTCCAGGCTGTGCTCGACCACAAACCGCAGCTTGTCGAGCCCGCCGACCGCGATTCTTTGTTGATAACCGCCGGCTGCCCCCGCTAGGCGCGCCGCAATGGCCGCTGCCTGGAGTCGCTCGGTGGCGGCGCTTGATTGCTTGAATGCACGCAGGTCGACCGCGATCGCGGCGCGGACGGATGCCGGGTAGTAGTCGGGCAGCGGGCCGCAACTGCCTTCGGCGGCGGCGAGCAGAGCGTACCGGTGCGCATCAAAGGCCGGGCGAGATGCGATCTCGGACATGATCATCCGATAGTTCAGGTTCGTCAGCAGCACCGACAGTTGCGCATTCGGCGAGATCGTCCGGACGCCGTTGTACATGGCATGCGCGCTTGATACGTATGTCTCACGGTCCGCGAATGCGGCCGCTCCGAGCAGATTCCGGTAGCGCGCATGAACCGGCTGCAAGGCCAGAAACTCACGGATGCCCGCAGTTTCTTTCGGCGAGAGACCAGCTCCATATCGCTCACCATACGCGCCCGGCCATGACGGTGGCATATCCCAGATTGGTCGCGCCGGCTGACCGTGGCAGGCAAGGCAGCGCGCCGAGTTGGGTTCGGAGATCACCACCGAAGCGCCCTTAGCCACCGGAAATTGAATTTCGCGGAACTGAAATTCGTTCTTTCGCGGATCAAACTGCATCGTTTCAACAGCCGAATATCCGCGCACGGCTGGATCGCCGTTGAAGGTGACGATGAACTCGGCGTCGGATCCGAAGAGAATCGCGCGCGGGTTCGCCAAATTGGCGCCCTGCAGACTCCGGCTGGTGAACATGAGCGCGTAGTGCGTGCGAAGATCCTGAGGCAGCGCCTCGATGAGCCCTTCCACGGAGTTTATCCCGCGAGTATCGACCAGGTTCCGCAGAGTCTCAAATCCAAACTCCGCAGCCCGGGCTGTGTTGCCAATTGCAAATCCCGCGCAAAGCGTGATTGCGCGGATCCACCCAGGCAGTGATCCGGTCGCGCATGGCCTCACCGGGTCATCAGCCAGGTCGCTGGGCACTCCGATCTCGGGCCGCACGTGGATTTTCCCGCTACCTAATGACTAACCTTCTGAAGGCTACCGCTTTTGCTGCGGCTGGCCCAGTAGGCAGCGCACACAATCTGGCTGTTCCATGGATTGACTATCCAATCCCCTGGCCACTTTACACCCCGGCGGATGCTGCCGGCTTGGTTCAAGCGACGCGACAACGAATGGCTGTCGGCGACTTGAGACATTTGAGTGCGCGTCGTCATGAGTCTACGCTTCGATCCTCAGGAAGAGCCAACGCAGACGGTCTAACAATGACACAGCACAACGGCCAAGCGGCAAGCACCAGCTCCTCGGTGCTGGCGATACTGAAGAAGTCGCAGGCGGAGGGCACCCGTTTCTCGCATACGGAACGCGTGCTACATACAGCCTGCGAGTTCTGGGTCGCGGCCATGAATCGCTCACTCACTCGCTATGTCTGCGGGGTTCCGAAAATCATCCTGCGTGACGCCGAGGCGGCCTTCGCTGCGATCGAGATTGAGAGCGTCGCAAACGTGCTGCGCGACGCCCGGAACAGCTTGTCGGCGGCCACGCCTACCATCCCCTCCGAGCGCGTGCTGGCGCAGTTGCAGCAAACGCTTGATCACCTGGCAGTACCTGTCGACGATTTGATCGGCAAGTTTGCCGCCGAACAGACCTGGTCGCGCCTCAAGAGGCCGACTTTCGAACCAGGGGCGTTCTCGGGTAACACCCAAGCGGAGAGCTCGGCCCGGTAAGCACAGGTTTGACTGGAATGATGGTTCCAAGGGTGGAATCTCATTGGGGCGGAAATGGCCGCTTACACTTATCCCACCCCGTTTCGACATCACTGCGTTTTAGACTACACAACTAACACGAAGGCTACGGCACCGCCGCCACCCGCACCACCCGCGTGGCGCTCGCCCCCAGTTCATCCACGACGCTGAGCGCAAACTCTCCGGTGCGCGACGGCGTCCAGGCGAATGGCGAGCTGGGACGGCTCTCACCGAGAAAGGCGCCATCCGCAAACCAGTACAGGGCGTGAATCTCTGAACCCGCGGTGGCATTGAGTTGTAGTGCGTTCGCCGATTCCGTCGCGCGCCTGATCTGATAGGTGGCGCCCGTCAGCGGCGAGACAATCTGCGGCGGCACGACCGATGCGCTGACCGCTCGGCTGGCGCAGTGATCCTCCGGCACGCGGCGGCGCGGCATGCCCGCCTGCGCGTAGAGCCGGAGGATATCGGAGGGCCAGAACTCGTAGACCTCACTGTGGACGTATTGCGCGGGCGTATCGGTGCAGGCCTGCAAGCCGGTGCGCGTATCCACGGCGATGCGACGATGTACCGTGCTGACGCGGATCGGCGATTTCCCCGGTATGTACCAGGCGAGTGTGCGTCGCGGGCAGTCGACGTTCGGTAAATCGCCAGATGCCGCGCACACCTCCACTTGCGCGACGCCTGCGGGCGGCTGTGGCGCCAGGTCAGGCAAGCGCCGCTGCGTCTCCCGCAGCGCATCCACCATCCGAAAGAACAGCGGCGCGGCAATCTGCGCGCCCACGAAGGCCGTGTTGCTGCTGCCATCGAAATTGCCCACCCAGACCACCAGCGCATAGGGGCCCACCAGGCCTACGGACCAGGCGTCGCGGAACCCCCAGGAGGTGCCGGTTTTCCACGCGACCCGCGGGTTGCGATTCGGCAGCCCGTCAGGGCGGGGATTGTCTGCGAGGATGCTGCGCGCCATGAACGTGGACTCGCTCGAGAGCAGTCGCAGGGGCGGAGGCGCGTCAGCATCGACGTCATAGCGAATCGGTGCGTACAAACCATCGTTCGCCAGCATTGCATAGAGTGCCGCCATTTCCTCCATGCTCACTTCGCCCCCACCGAGTGCGAGGGCAAGGCCGTAGTGGCCTTCACTGGCCATGCGCGACACACCGGCGGATTTCAGGAACTGGTACAGGCTCGGCTGCTCAAGCCGCGAGGACAGCGCCACTGCCGGTACATTGCGCGAGGCGATGAGCGCATCGTGGGCGCTCACCGGTCCGATGAAGGTGCCATCGAAATTCTCCGGCGCATAGACACCGAAGGCCGAGGGCGCGTCCTTCAGCACGCTCTGCGTGTGGATCAGCCCCTGGTCCATGGCCAGCGCATAGATGAACGGCTTGAGCGCGGAACCGGGTGAACGCCGCGCGGTTGCGCCGTTCACCTGGCCGGCGATAGCGGCATCGAAGTAGTCGGCCGATCCGACCAGCGCTTTGACCGACATGGAGCGCGTATCCACCAACAGCGCCGAGGCGTTGACGACGCCCAGGTTTCGCACCGAGGCGATGTACTGCGTAAGCGTACGCTCGAGCAAGCGCTGCAGCGGCAGATCCAACGAGGTTCGGATCTGCGCGAATCCCGGATGATCGGCAAGCGCTGCGTCAACCAGGTGCGGAGCCGCGAACGGCAACTGGCGCAGGCCGCGAATCTGCAGCGGCCGGCTGGCGGCGGCGATCGCCTGCGACGGGGTCGGATATTCGTGCGCCCAGGCATCGACCAACTGCAGGCGCGCGGCGCGGAGCGAGGGCGATTCGGCGCCCGGCGTGCCGCGCGAGCGCGGCGCCTGCGGTATGACGGCGAGCGCCAGCGCCTCGGCAAAAGTCAGTGTGCTCGCCGGTTTGCCGAAATAGATGCGGCTAGCCGCCTCAACGCCCTGCACATTGCGGCCGAAGGGGGCGAGATTGACGTAAGCCTCGAGGATTTCGTCCTTTGAATAACGCAGCTCTAGCCACGTGGCGAACGCGGTCTGGCGGAGCTTCCCGGTGATGGTGCGCGTGTTGAGGCGGTAGAGCAGCCGCGCGAGCTGCATTGTGATCGTCGAGCCGCCCTGGTGCACACCACCGCTCCCGGTGCGAATCGCAGCGCGTACCAGGGCGACCGGGTTGACTCCGGCATGCCAACGGAAGTGCCGATCTTCGTGCAGCAGCAGGGCCTGCAGGTACTCAGGGCTCACTTGCTGGAGCGGCGTCCACAGCCGGTACTGATCGTCGGGCGCCAATGTCATGCGCAGCAGTTCACCGTTCGCGGCATAAACGCCGGTCGAGTCCCGCACGTAGCTCGACAGCGGTCGGTGGGGCAGCAGCCGCAAACCGAGTGCAGCCACACCTGCAAGCACGACGATGCAGGTTGCATGGCGCCAGCCAGGTGATTTCACGGGTGCACGACCTCCATGTGATCTGCCAATGAGCGGGCGCGGACCTTGTAGTTGTACATGGATTCGCCGAAGGCCGCCGGCACGACGAAGCTACCGGCGTTGGTCGCCTTGATCTTGTAGCTGAATTCCTGCACCTCGTCGGTGGCGCGGCCATAGAGCACGGCGCGGTCTTCGCGCAGATCAGCGAAATCAGGGAATCCGTTGGGCCGCGTCACCAGCCACAGGCACAGGCAGCCGCCGGGCCTTTCACCGGCTCCACCATTGCCACCTTCTTCCGCTTCATTGGCCTGCGGCCTGCTCGCGCTGCTCGACAGCAGCGCCTGCTCTTCCGGCGCGCCATTGGGCACGACGACATCGAAGCCGCCCGGCAGCAGGTCGACCAGCACGGCATCCTCGATGCTCGGCTGGTCGATCGCCCGAAAACGCAGGTGCACGGTGATTTCATCACCCACCTTGACCTTCTTCACCGGCTTGCCATCGGCGTCGAGGAATTCGCGCGTAATCTCGAGCCCCTGGTTCAGCGCCTTGGCGACCGGCGTGCGATCAAAGCCCGATTCGTTGACCAGGTAGTAGCTGCGCAACGGACTATCGCTTGTGAACGCGAGCGAGCGCGTATTGGGAGCAAAGTTTGTCTTTGGAAACAGGCCCGCTGGCAGCGGGAGCATCGCAGTGGACTTATCCGCCAGGGTGGCCTGCAGCGCAAACTTTGATGCTCCACCTGCACCCGCCGCGGTGGCGTAGGCGTCGAGAGCCAGGATGGTGGTCGCCGCCGAGAGCGAATCGTATTCACCGTGCTGCACCCGCTGCACCAAGGTCTCTAGCATCGTATCGGGCAAGCGAGCGAGCCGCTGCGGAAAGTGACGCGCCGTCAGGTACAGGAGCATCGCGTCATTCGACATGGGTCGGTGCCAGCGATCGACTTCGCTCTGCGAACCGAACGGCACGCGCTCTATCAGTCGTGCGGCGAGCGATTGCTGCTGCATCAGTTGATAAGCTGAGGCCAGGTAAGCCGCGGCGATGTCCGAGGTCCAGGCCTTCTCGTAGCGGGACTCGAGGCGCTTCTGCAGGGCCGCAGCTTCGTTGGACACCAGCATGCCCTGGCGTGCGAGCAGATAGATCGCGTACGCCGCCGTGCGCTCGTCGGCCAGGTTGTCTCCATCGCGTCGCGCCACGCGCGTAAGGAAAGCTTTGCCGGACTCCAACAGGTCCGCCGGAACGCCCTCGCCCCGCTCGCTGCCCTCCAGCAATACGTGCAGCGCATAGGCAGACACGAAGTCGATCGACTCCACGCCGCCGGCCCAGTAGCGGAACGAACCATCGCCCGTCTGGCGCGCGCGCAGCTCGTCGATCAGTGTCGCCAGGCTCGCTCCCTGGCGCGATTTCAGTTCACCGAATTCCGGACGGCGCGAGAGCACGACTGCGGGCATTGCCTGGCTCACCAGTTGCTCGGTGCAACTGTAGGGATAGTGATCGAGGTAAGTCGTCAGGCCGTGCGCCAGCGCCAGCGGCAGCGTCGAGGCACTTGCCTCAAGGGTGCGGTATTCGGCGTAAAGGTTGCGTGTGACCGGCACCTTGATCTTGCCCTTGAAGCTGCCCACGCTCAGGGTGCTCACGTACGTTGTTGCCGGCCGCACCGAGACAGTGGTGCCGAGCTCGGCGTTCTTGTCACCGAGCGCGGCTCGGAAGCGCAGGCTCCCGGATCCCAATGCATCGACTGCGCGGACCCGGAAGCGAGCCGAGGATTCATGCATGGCCCCAATCCGGAGCGCCGAGTGCGTTGCGCCTATCACCTCGAGCTGCGGCGAACCTTCTATGGACACATCCACAGCGGGGTTGGCGCCCGAGGTTTCGATGTTGTTGGCCACACCTACGCTGACGTCGAATTCATCGCCCGGCGTCACGGTCAGTGGCGCGTTGGGCGAGAGCACAAAATCTCCGCGCACCAGCGTGGCCTGCTCGGCGGTGCCGATCGACGCATCGTTCACGGCCACGGCCATGATGCGCAGTCGCCCGTTGAAGTAGTCAGGCACCGTCCAGTGCAGCGTCTTCGTCTCCGCGCCAGCATCGACTACGCCCGACCACCAGGCAACCGGGCGGTCGGTCTTACGCTTGAAAGGGTTTAGGTTCGCGCCGAGCAATGTGCCCTGGTCGCCCCCGGGCGCCGAGAGCATCGAGGCGCGAAAGCCCGGCAGGATCAGATCGAGAATCTGCCACGTGCCCACATCCAGGGAGCGCTTCTTGAAGAAGTGTCCCAGGGGATCGGGCGTCTGGTAGTGCGCGACCTGCAGGATCCCTTCGTCCACCGCGAACAGCACCACCCGCGACGGTTTGGCGCTGCGATAGCTGATGGCGAGGTCAGAGCCGGGCTTCACCAGGCCGGCCGCATGCAGTGTGACCGCGTTACGTCGCGCGTCGAGCGCAATGGAGAAGGGTTGTATGCCATATGAGAGCGGAGCGGTGTAGATCTCCTCCGATGCGGGGTCGCGCACGAAGCTGACGCTGACGTAACCGTTGCCCTCGAGACCAGCAGGCACCTTGATCTTCTGCATGGCGCTGGTGGTGGTGGTCTTGAACCACTGCCAGGCATAGACATGATCGCGTTCGATGGTGATCAGGCCGGCACCGGTGTAGGGCGCCTGTATCTGCATCGAAATCGTCTCGCCCGGGCTGTAGTCGTGTTTGTCGAGCACGATCTGCAGCTCGGCATTCTTCTCCATCGAGCGCGTCAGGTTGGCCGCGCCGGCCACTGTATAGTCGACGCGGGCATATACCTGGCCTGCGCCGTCGACTACCAGGTAGCTGTAGCTGCCCGGCGTCTTCGTATCGAGCGCCAGCGCCGCCTTGCCGCCGGGCAAGGCGAGCGATTGCTCATTGAGTGGGATCTCCTTGAGTCGCGATTCATACTTATAGACGCCACTGTCCTGCTTGAGCAGCACCGAAACGTAGCGTCGCTCGAGGCGCTTGAGGGTCAACCCTTCGGCCGCGATGCGCGTGAGCCTGGGATCGACTGCCAGCAGCTCGACCGATCTTGGCGTGCCGCGCGTGATGTAGTCCAGCCGGCCATCCGCCTTCCAGCCGACCAGGAACGGCAGGCTCGAGACCAGTTGCGCCGCCTCGCTCGTCACTGCGCGGCCGCCATCGGCCTCAAAGCCCTGCACGACCAGGCTCACGCGGTAGGTGGCGCGCACGAAGCGATTGAGATTCAGGTCAAACGCGGCATGTCCGTCATCCGCGGTGCTGAGCTCGGCCAGGTTTTCGCGGAAGCCGTCCTTGGCAACCTGCGGATCCCGGAATTGGTAATCCTTGTAGCGCGCGAAGGCTACCTGCGCCGGGGAGAGCACCATGCTGCCGCGCAGCCGCCTGCCCGCAGCCGGCGTGCCAAACAGGTTTTCCAGCGTCACCAGCGCCTGGAGCTTCTCCGGTGCGACCCAGCCGTCGGCCAGTTCGGTGGAGAAATGAGTGGTCATGCGCAGCCGATCGGGCAGGAACTCCTGCACCTTCACCGACATCGAACCAATCAGGTCTTCGCGCTCTTCGGCCCTCACCAGATACACATTGATCGCATAGTTGCCAACCGCCGCAGTTTCCCGCGTCTGGTAGCGAATATCTTGAAAGCCGCCGCTGTCGAGATGAATCAGCTCGCGCTTGATGGCGATGCCGCGCGGATCGGTGATCTCGATGCGCAGTGGCAGCCCTTCCGGCAGTCGTCGCCAGTCCTGCGTCTTCACAATCGCCGCGGCGCGGATCTCATCACCCGGGCGGTAGATGCCGCGGTCGGAAAACAGGAACGCGCTGAGCGCCGCGCGCTCGGCGCGGTTGCTCACGCCGCCCACGTCGAAGCGCGACAGGTCAAGTGCGTCGACGTGCCCCTTGATGGGCAGGAAGGCGCTGTCGCCGCCGCGCCTGGCGAGGTACAGCACCGGCTCACGTTCATTCTTATAGGAGTTGGAGTCAGGAAAATGCACATGACCCGCGGCATCGGTGGTCTCAGTAGCCACCGCCTCGCCATTGCGGCCGATGATCTGCACGACCGACCCGCCCACCGGTTCGCCATTCGCGATCGACTGCACGAACACGTCCTGGCTGCCATCGACGGACTTCTTGGCGATGAGCCCGAGGTCGGTCATCACGATGAGCCGCGTGTCTTCGGTCGCACCGTCCGTGCCCGTCGCCTGGATCACACGCTTGAGTTGAGGGTTGTAGGCCTGGAGCCTTAGGAAGAAAATGCCCTGCCGGTTGGCGCCCGGCTTGCTCAGGTAAGGCGCGAGATCGAGCGACTGGTAGTTGGTCGCGCCGGCCGGCTGAACTGGCACCGGCACGATGTCGACGTAGCGCTCGGCGATGTTGGCGTCGTTGAACTGGTAGTTCGAGAAGGCGGGATGTGCGAAGTCGCCGCCGCTCTGGGTCACCAGATGCTGCAGCTGGTCGGGCAGCAATCGCCCGACCTCGACCCGCAGCGCCGCCACATCGCGCGTCATCAGCAGGAGTTTGCGCGGCCCGGAGAGCGCCAGCAGAGAACCCTGGTAGGCAATGTGGACTTCCCGTGGGTACTCGGGGATCGTCAGTACGCGATCGACGGGATTGGCCATCAGGTAGCCGCCGAAGGAGTGCAACGCCTTGTCGACCTGCACATACACCTGTCGTCGCGGTTCGCCCTTCAGCCGGAAGCTGTGGACTTCAACATGTTCGCGCTCGTTGGCGACGTAGCTGAGCGGCAGCGGTTCGGATGCGGCCAACACCTCGGGCGTCACAAGATTCTCGCTCCAGCGGTACGGCTGGTTCTTCGCGCGCTTTTCCCACTCGGCCTGGAATTTCGGATCCGGATGCTGCGTTGGCAGCACCCAGGCCTTGACCCTCGAGCTCATCTCCGGCGCCGTCACCGATTGCGAAGTCTCGATGACCAAGGCCTGGCTCGGTGTATCTCGTTCATCACGCGCAATCGTCAGCTGCATGTTCGACACGGTGAGGCTGTAGAGACCGGGCACGGCCACGCTGGCCGTCAGCGGCTCGCGGGATTCGTTGCCGCCGCGGAGCGCGCGCAGGCCCTTGTCGACATGCAATTCAACGCGCCCGCCCTTGGGAAGCACCGCGAGCTGACTGGTATTCACATAGGCGTGGAGCTTCAGTTTGTCGTAGGTCACCGTGTACGTCGGCGCTGGCGATTGCTCGGCTTCAAGGTTGTCACTGACCTTGGCATAGAGCTTGAGCTGCAAGCGCTTCTCGAGCGCAGCGGCGTCGACGGGCTGCGTGAACAGCAGGGTCGAGACGATCTTCTTGTCCGCGGCGACGACTGGATCCTGGTAAAACTCGTTGGTCTCGATGCTGGCAGCGAAGGCCGGCGCATCGAAGGCAATCCTGTAGCGGTCCAGCCGTACCTGCGGCGCAGTGAAACCCTTGCGTTCAAACTCGACGTCATAGCGTTGTCCGTAAGGCCATTCGGCGGCCGGCGTGAACGCCAGGGTGTGATCGTCCCGCCACCTCCACTCGCCGTTTACCGCGGGCGACACACTAAGCCCCACCTTGCGCGGATCGATCACCTTGCCCGAATCAGCCAGTGGCGCGACTGAACCCGAGAAGCTGAACAGCACGGGGTTCGGCTTGCCGGGCGGGTTGCACTCGATACAGGTGCGCGCCGGGTTGGCCACCGTGACCTCGTATTCCACGGGCTTGGGCAGGCTCTGGTACCAGCGCCAACCCGCATAGCCACTGAGCATTACCAAAGCGACCAGCGAGGCGGCCAGGGCGCTGTGCTGCGGATACCGCCGCATCAGGGCGCGGCCACCTTCGATCCGGGCGCCTGCCTTGATCGACCAGGACGGCGGGGTCCACTTCAACTCGCCGACACCGGCGCGCAGCCCCCTGACCAGAGCCGACGTGATGCGCTCCGAGACCTTGTTCAGGCGCTCGAGCGCTCCGCCCGGTGGGAATGCCATGGCTTGGTTTTCCTTGTTCCGATTACAGGCGGCCCGTCCATTCGCCTACCACTCTACTTAGAGGAATGGCTACTTGTGTGCTCTTCCTATGGAGATTTGGTGATGGCAGCGGTCTATTGCCCACTCGTCCCGCTTGCATGGCGCAGCAGATGCGCTTTGATCTCCGGTGTCGGGGTCGAGGGCAAGCGAACCCCGTTTCTGCCGGACGTTGCGGGCAGCGCCTTGTCCGGTTCGCGCCCCGGGCTTAGAGTCGGGCTCCAAAGGGGGAGCCATGTTTTCGGGCTGGCTGCTGTCGGCGCTCGCTGTAGCGTATCTGGGGATCCTGTTTGCGATCGCCTTCTATGGCGATCAGCATTCGATCTATTCCACGCGCGCGCGCCTGCGGCCCTACATCTATGGCCTGGCGCTGGGCGTCTACTGCACGTCCTGGACTTTTTTTGGCGCGGTTGGCAGTGCCGTCCGGGATGGCTGGGCCTATCTGCCGATTTATCTCGGTCCGGCGCTGGTCATGATCTTCGCGCTGCCGTTCCTGGAGCGGCTGGTCACCGTGGCCCGCGCGCACAAGGCCAACTCCATTGCCGATTTCATCGCCTCGCGGTTTGGCAAGAGCCGCGCGCTGGCCGTACTGGTGACGGTCATCGCCTTCACCGCGGCAATTCCGTACCTGGCGCTGCAGTACAAGGCGGTCGCAGCCAGCCTCGATGTGCTCACCACGACCGGCGGGGGTGGCACTCCGTGGTACCGCGACACGGCGCTGGCCGTGGCGATGTTGATGGCGCTGTTTGCGGTGCTGTTCGGGGCGCGGCGGGTGGACG
Organism: Gammaproteobacteria bacterium; assembly: GCA_025359205.1. Classification (GTDB taxonomy): domain Bacteria; phylum Pseudomonadota; class Gammaproteobacteria; order Steroidobacterales; family Steroidobacteraceae; genus FEN-1191. The sequence continues at coordinate 31,553 of JANYHD010000009.1, read as the reverse complement.
CAACGGAACATCGCGAAGGCCTGATGCTGGCGATCGCGTTCGAATCCCTCCTCAAGCTGTTGGCCTTCGTGGCGGTCGGCGCCTATGCGTGGTTTCACTTGCACGGCCGGCCGCTGCAGCTGCCGGCGCAGCTGGCCACGAGTGCGAGCCTGATCAATGGCAATGCGCTGGCGAACACGTTGCTCGCGGCGGCGGCCATTGTCTGCCTGCCGCGTCAGTTCCAGGTTGGTGTCGTCGAGTGCGCGGCGGTGACGGACCTGCGGCATGCGCGCTGGATGCTGCCGATTTATCTGGGCCTGTTCTCGGTCTTTGTGTTGCCCGTGGTGGCCTTGGGTTCGCTTGACGGCCTGGCGATGCAGGGCGCGGCGGACGAGCTGATCTTGAGACTGCCGATGGGGCACGGTGCCGCGGGCCTGACCGTGCTCGTGTTCCTAGGCGGACTGTCCGCCGCCACGGCGATGGTGGTCGTCGCCAGCATTGCGCTCGCCACGATGATCTCCAACGACATCGCCGCACCACTGCTGTGGCGCAAGCAACTGGAGAGCGGCGCCGGCCTTGGCCGCCGGCTGCTGTGGGTGCGGCGTTTCGTGGTGCTGGCTCTGGCGCTGCTGGCATTCGCCTATTACCGCTCGACATCCGGATCCACCAGTCTCGCCCAAATCGGCTTGCTCGCCTTCGCAGCCGTCGCGCAGTTTGCGCCAGCAATCCTGGCCGCGCTCTACTGGCGCGGCGCCAGCCGCGCAGGCGTGTTCTGGGGCATGCTCACCGGCTTTGCAGTGTGGACCTGTCTCCTGTTCCTGCCCAATCTCATCGCCGGCGGCATGTTGCGTGCGGTGCTGGCCGGCCACTCCCCTTCGCTGCACTGGCACTGGCTGCAGTCGCTGGCGGACGGGTCAATGCCCGGAAGGATCGGCCCGTGGGCGGCGCTGTCGGTGGCGGCAAACGTCCTGGTCCTGGTCCTGACGTCGGTGCGCTGGCCCGTGACGCTGCAGGAACGGCAGGCTGCCCGCGCTTTCCTGGCGCCGCGCCGGGCCGGCTCGGCCGCCGCGCTCACCAGCATCACAGCGTCCGTCGGCGACTTGGAGACCGTCACCGCGCGCATCATCGGCGCGCCCGCCGCCCGGCAGGCGCTCCAGGAGTACGCGGCGCAAGTGGGCAGCGCCGTACCACGGCCCGCCGACTCGGCGGATCGCGGCATCCTCCAGCATTTCGAGCGCGTGCTGGCCGGCTCGATCGGCGCCTCCTCGGCACGCGTTGTGCTGACGCACGCCCTCACGCGCAAGGGACTGGACGTCGACGAGGTGGCGGAACTGCTCGATGAAACTTCCCAGGAGCTGCGTTTCAGCCGGCAGCTGCTGCAGGCGACGATGGAAAACGTCACCCAGGGCATCAGCGTGGCGGACGCGGAACTGAAGCTGGTCGCCTGGAACCAACGCTACCTGCAGATGTTCGACTATCCCGCGGGCATGGTCTACGTCGGCCGGCCGGTGGCCGACCTGATCCGCTGGAATGCAGAACGGGGCGAGTTCGGCAGCACCGACCCGCACCAGCAGGTCGAAAAGCGGCTGGCGCACATGCGTGCGGGAACGGCTTATGATTTTCAGCGCCTGCGGCGCACCGGACAGGTCTACAGCATCCACGGCCAGCCGATGGCGGGTGGCGGATTCGTCACCACCTACACGGACGTTACCGAATACAAACGCACCGAACAGGCTCTGCTCGAGGCCAAGCAAGGCCTGGAAGAGCGTGTCGCGCAAAGGACCCACGAACTCAGCGCCGCGCTGGAAGCGCAGCGAGCCGCCAAGAGTCAGGCCGAGGCGGCAAATGCGAGCAAGACGCGCTTCGTGGCCGCTGCGAGTCACGACCTGCTGCAACCGCTGAGCGCTGCGCGCCTGTTCGCCTCGGCGCTCGAATCGCGTGCGCGGGCCGTGCCGGGGCTGGTGGCAATCGGCGAGCTCGCGAACCGCATCGACGGCTCCATGCGGGCGGCGGAGGAACTGCTGAGCGACCTGCTGGATGTCGCGCGGCTCGACAGTGGCGTGCTCAGGCCCCAGATCGAGAGTTTTTCGGTCGCAGAACTGCTGGAGGAACTGCGGCGCCAGTACGCGCCCGTGGCAGAGGTGCGCCACCTGCCGCTGCGGGTGGTCCACTGCGCGGAATTCGTGCGCAGCGACCGGGTGCTGCTGCGCCGCATCGTCCAGAACTACATCGCCAACGCCCTGCGGTACACGGTCAGGGGCGGCGTGGTCATCGGTTGCCGGCGGCGCGGCGCCGAGCTGGAGATCGGCGTGTACGATTGCGGCCCGGGCATTCCAGAGCAGGAGCGCGAGCGCATTTACGCGGAATTCACCCTGCTGAACCAGGGTTCACCGTGGGGAGAAAAAGGCCTGGGCCTGGGCCTGTCGATCTGCGATCGCATCGCACGACTGCTGAACCACCGGCTCACACTGGTCAGCGCGCCCGGTCGCGGTTCCCGCTTTGGCGTGTGTGTGCCGCGCGATGCGGAGGCGCGGCATCGCCAGCCGCCCGCCAGCGTGGTGCCGGCGCGGGATCCCGCGTCGTTGAGCGGCATGCAGGTGCTGTGCGTGGACAATGACGCCTCCATTCTCGATGGCATGGAGGCGCTGCTGGAGCAATGGGGCGTGCGCGTCTTCAGGGCCGTGAACAGCGTCGAGGCGGTGCGCGTGGCCGGGCAGCATCCCCCGGATGCCGCGCTTGTCGACTACCATCTCGGCGACGGCAGCGATGGGATCGAGTTGCTGCGGCGCCTGCAGCCCGCGCCGGGCAGCATCCGCGGCGCGCTGCTCACCGCTGATCGAAGCACCGAGCTGGCGCAGGCGGCGCGCGCCGCCGGCATTCCAATCCTGCACAAGCCGCTGCGGCCCGCGGCGTTGCGCGCCCTGCTCGCCGCGTTGCGGCCCGGGAATGCGACCGCCGCCTGAGCTCAGTCCGCGTCCTGCGGCCGCGACTACCGCTGCTGCGGATCGAGCGCCAGGCGGCCCGCCAACAGCACGGCCTGGGTGCGGCTGGTGGCGCCGAGCTTGCGCAGCAGCGCGGTCATGTGCGCCTTCACGGTGGCCTCGCTGATCGCGAGTTCGTAGGCAATCTGCTTGTTGAGTCGCCCCGAGCAGAGCATGCCAAACACCCGGAACTGTTGTGGCGTCAGTTCGGCCAGGCGGCGCGCCACGGCGACCGTACCGGGATCGAGACTCTGGTCCGTCGCCGAGGTCATGCCAGCCGGCCTGACCGTCATGCCGTCCAGCACCGCCTGCACATCAAGGCCAATGGTGCCGGCGTCCGCTGACTTGGAGATGAAGCCCTGCGCGCCAAAGGCCAACGCCTGCATGACGGTGTGCGAATCATCCTGGGCCGACACCACCACCACCGGCAGCTGCGGGTAGGCGCCCCGCAGATGCGCCAACGCACTGAACCCATGTGCACCTGGCATGTTCAGGTCGAGCAGCAGCAGATCGGTCTCCGGCAGCTGCTCGAGCAGCGTGAACAGCGCGCTGACGTCGTGCGCCTGATGAATCGTGCTGCCCGCGCAGGCCGCGCCGACGGCTTCACACAGTGCTGCACGGTACAGAGGATGATCGTCCGCAATGATGATTTCGTAGTGCATCGGCTCGCGGCGCGTCTCAGCCCCTGGGTGCCCGATTGGCGATCAGCTCGGTGACCACGGCGGGATCGGCGAGCGTCGAGGTGTCGCCGAGTTGATCCGTTTCGTTGGCCGCGATCTTGCGCAGGATCCGTCGAATGATCTTCCCGCTGCGGGTCTTTGGCAATCCTGGCGCCCACTGGATGACATCAGGACTGGCGATCGGACCGATCTGTTCGCGTACTGTCGCACGCAGAGCGGTTCGCAGGCGATCGGAGGGTCGGTAACCGGTCTTGAGCGTGACGTAGGCGTAGATGCCCTGCCCCTTGAGGTCGTGCGGAAAACCGACCACCGCGGCTTCGGCGACGGCCGGGTTCGCCACCAGGGCGCTCTCCACTTCTGCAGTGCCGAATCGGTGTCCGGAGACGTTGATGACATCGTCGACGCGTCCGGTGATCCAGTAGTACCCCTCCTCGTCGCGTCGCGCGCCATCGCCGGTGAAATAGCACCCGGGATAGGTTCGAAAGTAAGTGTCGATGAACCGGCCGTGATCGCCAAACACCGTGCGCATTTGGCCGGGCCAGCTGTCCTGCAGGACGAGGTTGCCTTCGCACGCGCCTTCGAGCGTATTCCCCGCCGCATCGACGATGGCCGGGCGAATGCCGAAGAACGGATGCGCCGCCGATCCGGGTTTGAGCGCATCGACACCTGGGAGCGGCGTGATCAGGATGCCGCCGGTTTCCGTCTGCCACCAGGTGTCGACGATCGGGCAGTGGTGATTGCCCGCCACCCGGTGGTACCACTCCCAGGCCTCGGGGTTGATCGGCTCGCCGACGCTGCCCAGCAGCCGCAACGATTGCCGCGAGTGCTGCTGCACCCACTGATCGCCCTCGCGCATCAACGCACGGATGGCCGTCGGTGCCGTATAGAAGATCGTCACCTGATGCTCATCGCACACCCGCCAGAAGCGGCCAGGATCCGGATAGCTCGGCACCCCTTCGAACATCAGCGTGGTGGCGCCGTTGGCGAGGGGACCATAGAGCATGTAGCTGTGGCCGGTGATCCAGCCGACATCGGCCGTGCACCAGAACACATCTGTATCGCGATGGTCGAAAACGTTCTCGAACGTGTAGGCGGCGTACACCAGGTAGCCGCCCGTCGTGTGCAGGGCCCCCTTGGGCTTGCCGGTCGAACCGGACGTATAGAGGATGAACAGCGGGTCCTCAGCGCCCATCTCCTCGACGGGACACGCGCTCGAGGCCCGGGCCACCTGCTCCTCGTAGGACACATCGCGCCCAGGCACCCATTTCACCAGCGATCCGGTGCGGCGCACGACCACGACTTTGTCGACGCCGGCCTGCGGGCGCAGCGCGAGGGCGGCATCGACATTGGCCTTGAGCGGTATGCGTTTGCCGCCGCGCAGCCCCTCGTCCGCGGTGACGACCACCCGGGAGCCGCAATCCTCGATGCGGTTCGCAATCGACTCCGGCGAGAACCCGCCGAATACCACGGAATGGATCGCGCCAATGCGCGCACAGGCCAGCATCGCCACGGCCGCCTCGGGGATCATCGGCAGGTAGATCGTCACACGATCGCCACGATGCACCCCCAGGTCCTTGAGCACATTGGCAAACCGGCACACGTCGGCGTGCAGTTCGCGATAGCTGATGCGCCGTGACTCCCCGGGCTGGTCGGGCTCCCAGATCAGCGCCGTGCGCTCGCCGCGTTGCTCGAGATGCCGATCGAGGCAGTTGTGCGCGACATTGAGCGTGCCGTCCTCGAACCAGCGGATGCGGAAATCCTCCACGTGATAGGACACGTCCTTGACCTTCTGGAACGGGCGTATCCAATCCAGCCGCCGACCCACGTCGCCCCAGAAGCCGTGCGGATCCTCGACGCTGTGCCGGTAGGCCACGGCACGCTGGTCGGCATTGACGCGGGCGTTGGCGGCAAAGGCCGCGGGTACCTCGTAGCGGTGCACGGGATGATTCATGGCGGGCCCCCTGGTGTGTGTCCCGACATCTTCTACACCGCTAGCATCGGGCCGCTCTAAGACTTTGGTCGACATTCCTGCGGTGGAAAATACCTACGACCAAGAGCCAATACCGCGGCGAAGGATGCAAGCCCAGCATCGGCTCCGCACATCACCGGGGGATTGCCAATGAACGCACGACGACCGACCCTACTCGCGCTGTATCTGATAGTGGGCGGCCTGGCCGCAGCGAGCCTGCTGGTGTCGCGGCCGGCCGGCGCGCAGACCGCCAAGGAGCAGGAACTCGAGCAGCGCGTCGCCGAGCTCGAGAAGCTCGTGCACCAGCTCGCTCCGGGCCCGGCCGCCGCGGCGGCACCGGCCACCAAGTCCGCGTCCGCACCGCTGCAGGCGCAGAGCATCACGCCCAATGCGGCCGCCGGCACCAGCTATCTGTTCACCGGCTACCTGAAGGCCGATGCGCTGTGGACCGATACCAGCGATGGCGTCATCGCCGAAGGCACGGCGGGCCGCGATTTCTACGTGCCGGGTGCCACACCGGTCGGAGCTGCCGCCAAGTCGACCAACATGAATGCCGACGTCAAGCAGACACGCCTGATCCTGGGCACCGATACGCCGCTGAACGGCGATCCCAAGGACAAGCTCGCAACGCGCGTGGAGTTTGATTTCTACGGCACTTCGCTCGGCAATCAGCGCGTCACCAACACCTTCGCGCCGACGCTGCGGCACGCCTATGTGCAGTGGCGCCAGTGGCTGGTCGGCCAGACCTGGTCGAATTTCCAGGACGCCACCACACTGGTCGATTCCGTCGACTACATCGGCGCGACCGACGGCACGGTATTCGTGCGCCAACCGCAGGTCCGCTTTACCGATGGTGGCTGGTCGTTGTCCGCGGAAAACCGGCAGGCGACACTGACGCCCTACCACGGCGGCGCGCAGATCGTCAGCGACGATGGCGTTCTGCCGGACCTGACGGCGCGCTACACCTGGAAATTCGCCGGCGGCCAGCTGTCGGGCGCCGTGCTGGTCCGGCAGCTCAAGTACCGGCAGGTCGGCGGCACGCCCAACGACTCGATCAATACCGCCGCCATCAGCCTCTCGGGAAAGATCAGCATGGGGAGCGACGACCTCCGCTTCATGGTGAACGACGGCAACCTGGGGCGGTATGTCGGCCTGAATTTCAGCAACGACGCACAGATCGACGCCGATGGTCATTTCAAGGCGATCAACGGCTACGCCGGCTTCATCGCCTATCGACATGTCTGGGACACGGCCCTGCGTTCCAGCCTGTACTACGGCCTCGAACACTACAACAACGATACCCTCCTGAGCGGCACGGACGTGGGCCGCTCGAGCCAGAGCTGGACCGTCAATCTGATCTATTCGCCGGTGCCGAAGCTGGAGGTGGGCGGTGAGTACCGCCACGCACGGCGCGAACTGGAGAGCGAGCGCAGCGGCAGCTTCAATCGACTGCAGCTCATGACGAAGTATTCATTCTAGAAAACTGACGACCACGAGGGGGCACCATGGCGACAAGCGAGTCCGTGAACTGGGAGCGGATCATCCAGGATCCGCGCTTCCAGACCTTGCACCGGCGCAAGAGCGCGTTCCTGTGGGGCCTGATGGCGCTGTCGGTCGTCTATTACTTTCTCCTGCCTATCGGCGCCGCCTATTTCCAGGAGCTGTTCCGCGTGCGCGTCTGGGGTGTCATCAATGTCGGCCTGCTGTTTGCGCTGAGCGAGTTCGTGGTCGCCTGGTCCATCGCTTTCGTGTACGCGCGGCGGGCGAGCCGGGAATTCGATGTGATGGCGGCGCAGATCGTCGCCGACTATGCCACCAAGAGCCGGAGCTGAACCATGAACACTCGCATGAAAGGCCTGTTTGCACTCACCGCCATGGCGGCGCTCACCTCCACTCCGGCCTTTGCCCAGGCGGGCGTCAGCGAGCAGTACCGCTGGCTGACCTTCACGGTGTTCGCCGTGGTCATCGCCATCACCATGTACGTCACCTACCTGGCCGCCAAGCGGGTACGCTCAGCCTCCGACTTCTACACGGCGGGCGGCGGCGTGACAGGGCTGCAGAACGGCTGGGCGATTGCCGGCGACTATCTGTCGGCCGCCTCGTTCCTGGGGATTGCCGGCCTGATTTCACTCTACGGCTACGACGGCTTCATGTACTCGGTGGGTTGGCTGGTGGCCTACATCACCGTGCTGCTGCTGATCGCCGAGCCCTGCCGCAACATCGGTCGCTACACGCTGGCGGACATCCTCGCCTACCGTAACGATCCGCGCAAAACGCGCATCGTCGGCGCGCTATCGGTGATCACGGTCTCGACCTTTTACCTGACTGCGCAGATGGTGGGCGGCGGCGTCCTGGTCAAGACGCTGATCGGCATCAACTACGAGACCTCGGTGATCTGCGTGGGCGTACTGATGCTCGCTTATGTGCTGTTCGGCGGCATGGTGGCGACCACCTGGGTGCAGATCATCAAGGCGGTGCTGCTGGTGTGCGCCTCACTGGTGATTGTCGTGCTGGTGTGGGTACCGTACGGTTTCTCGCTGCCGGCCTTTCTGCAGGACGTGGTCTCGGATCCGAAGGTGCAGGCGCGTGTGGCCACGCTGCTGGGCGATCCGGCCAAGTCCATGTCCGCCGCCGAACTGGGCCAGCGTTTCCTGGAGCCTGGCCTGTATTTCAAGGCGCCCATTGACCAGATCAGCCTCGGGATGGCGCTGGTGTTCGGGACGGCCGGCCTGCCGCACATTCTGATGCGGTTCTTTACGGTGCCGACGGCCCAGCAGGCCCGCAAGTCCGTGATCTGGGCGATGGCGATTATCGGCGGCTTCTATGTGCTGACGCTGTTCCTGGGTTTCGGCGCCGCCCGCCACGTCGGCCCCGCCGCCATCGCCGCGGTCGATGCCGGCGGCAACATGGCCGGTCCGCTGCTGGCGCAATACATTGGCGGCGGCCAGGATTCCTTCTTCGGCAACTTCATGCTGGCCTTCGTCTCGGCCGTCGCCTTTGCGACGATCGTGGCGGTCGTGGCCGGGCTGGTCCTGGCGGCAGCCTCGGCCATGGCCCATGACCTGTATGTCGGCGTATTCCGCGCCGGCAAACCCGTCACGCCCCAGGCCCAGGTCGGCGCCGCGCGTGTCGCCACCGTGATCGTCGGCGCCATGTCCATCGCCATCGGCATTGCCGCCAAGGGCCAGAACGTCGCGGTGCTGGTGGGCCTCGCCTTTGCGGTTGCGGCCAGCGCCAACTTTCCCTGCGTGCTGCTGACGCTGTACTGGAAGCGCTGCAATACCGGTGGCATCGTTGCCGGCATGCTGGTCGGCACGCTGGCGGCCGTAGGGTTGACGCTGCTCTCGCCCAATCTCAGCTATCCACTGACGATCAAGGCCGCTGCCCACAAGGTGCTCGATGGCGAGGCCGCGAAGCGGGCCGCGTCGGAGAGCGCGATGACCGCCGCCAGAACGACCGCGGACGCGACGGCGCTGGCCAAGGCCGGCAAGGAGCTCGCGGCGCTCGATAAGGCGGTGGCCAAGGCCCAAGGCGACCTCAGCAAATGGGGCGATGAGCGCACTTCGTTCATGGGCCTGGAGAAACCGCTGATTGCCCTGAAGAACCCGGGCATCATCTCCATACCGCTCGGGTTCCTGGCGGTGATCCTGGGATCGCTCCTGTTCCGCGACAAACGCGCCGAAAACATGTGGAACGAAGTCTACGTGCGCCAGAATACGGGCCTGCTGGCGGCGAAGGCCACGGGACACTGAAGCCCCTGACCTGAGGCCGCCGGCCGCGAGGAAGGCCATGCCGGTGCCGGATGCGATCGTCGACAGTGTCGTGCAGTTCCTGCAGGGCCATGCGCCGTTTGCGCAGCTGGCCGATGCGGACCTGCGCTACCTGGGCGAGCGCCTGACCCTGGCATATTTCCCGGCGGACGCGCAGATCCTCGAGATCGGTATCGCCGGGGTGACCCCGCTGCACATCGTGCAGCGGGGTCATGTGCGAGTCGAATCCAGCCCGGGCACCGGCATAGTGCTTGGTCCGGGCGAGTGCTTTCCGTTGCACCCCGCGGGCGGGCAGACGGACGGGGCCGTCCGCTACATCGCCACCGAGGACGTCTTCTGCTACCTGCTCGGCATTTCGGCGCTGACGACGCTGCAGGCACGCTCACCGGCGCTGCGCGACTATTGTGCGGCGTCACAGCGCACCCTCAACGCCCTATCGCAATCCCGGCTGCACCGGGATTTCATGGACCGCGTCATCGAGCAATCCATGCTGCTCGAGCCGCTATCGTCCCTGGTGCGCCGCCAGCCTGTGACCTGCGGCCCGCTGACGCCGGTGCGCGAGGCGCTGGGGCGCATGAGCGCAGCGTCGGTGGGCACCATCGCAGTCGTGGATCCGGCCGGCAGTCCGCTCGGCATCTTCACGTTGACCGACCTGATGGAGCGCGTCGCCCTGCGCGGCGTGTCGCTGGCGACACCGATCGAGGCGGTAATGACCGCCACGCCCAGGAGTATCGATGACCAGGCGTGCGCGCAGGATGCCATGGCGGTCATGGCAGCGCGCGGCGTGCACCAGTTGCTGTTGCTCCACGACGGCGTGCTGTCAGGCGTCATCTCGGAGCGTGATCTGTTCTCACTGCAGCGTATATCCATCCGCAACGTTCAGCAGCGGATACGCGAGGCGGACAGCGGACTCACGCTGCAGGCTGCGGCCACCGAGCTGGGCAGGCTGTCCGATAACCTGCTGGCGCAGGGCATTGGCAGCGAGCCGCTGACGCGCATCATCAGCGCGATGAATGACAGTCTGTCACGGCGGGTCATCGAGCTTACCAGTGCTCGCTTCGATCTCGGCTCGCTGCGCTGGTGCTGGCTCGCTCTGGGCAGCGAGGGACGGCAGGAACAGACCGTGGTGTCTGACCAGGACAATGCGCTGTTGTTCGCCGACGTCGACGGCGCAACGCCGCCAGAGGCGATTCGTGCCCGGCTGCTGCCGTTTGCAGTTGCCGTCAACGAATCCCTGGAGCGGCTCGGCTTCCCGCGGTGTCCGGGCGGTATCATGGCCGGCAATCCGCAATGGTGCCTGAGCGAAACGGAATGGCGGCAGCGTTTCGACATCTGGCTGCGCGAGCCGACGCCGGAGGCCCTGCTCCACGCAAACATATTTTTTGACTTCCGGCCCTTGTCTGGCGAATCAGCATTGTGCCTGGAACTGCGTGGCTGGCTGACGGCGCACGCCGCCGGTGCCCGACCCTTCCTGGCGCTGATGACGGCCAACGCGCTGCAATGCGAGGCGCCGCTCGGATGGGTACGCAGGTTTCGTACCGACGACGGCGCCGTCGCCGGCACCATTGATCTGAAGACCCACGGGACGAGGCTGTTCGTCGACGCGGCGCGGATCCTGGCGCTGGCATTTGGCGTCGCCGAAACCCACACGACGCGCCGGTTGAACCAGGGCGGCCGGGCACTCAACCTGTCCGAACGCGACCTGTCCGGATTTGCCCAGGCGTTTGAGTTCCTGCAACTGCTCCGCTTGCGTGCGCAGCGCGGCACGGTCTATCCCGCCCGCGCAGGGCTCGCCCTTGCCCCGACACCCAATCGCGTCAATCCCTACGCCCTGAGCGACCCTGATCAGCTCCTGCTCAGGGAGTCCCTCCATCTGGCGCGGACCCTGCAATCCGTGCTGGCGCACTCGCTGGCCCAGTGAACTCGCGATCGTGGCGGTCAGCTCATGCGTACTGGCAGCGGTGGCGTGGCCGGCGCGCGCTGCCGGCTTCGCTGCGGGATCGATTGCGCCCGCTCCTCGCTGGATTGCGGCGCCGCCAGGCGGCTGCACTGTGCGCACCGCTCGCCCTCGGACGATTCGTGGTGGTGGATCTGGAAACCACCGGCTTGCGTGCTGACCGCGATCGCATCATAGAGATCGGCGCCGTGGCGGTCTGTGCGCGGAGCGTTCGCCACGATGACTGCTTCGAGCGGGTCCTGCGACAGCCGGCGCCGAGCGCAACGGATAACATACTGGTCCACCGCATCGGTCACCAGGCGCAGCGCTCAGGCGAAGATCCCGCCACGGTGCTGGTGGATTTCCTCGAGTACGTGGGCGATTCGATCATGCTGGCCTTTCGCGCCGAATTCGATGCAACCATCCTGCGGCGCGAGTGGATTGCGGTGCTGGGCTGCCCGCCCCCGATCCGGATGATCGATCTCGCCGCAGTACTGCCGGCACTGATCCCCGGCACTTCGAATAACACCCTCGATGAGTGGGCCGCCCTGTTCGGCGTGGCCGCGAGTGAGCGGCACCGCGCCATCAGCGACGCTTACCAGGCGGCAGCCCTGTTGCTGGTGGTGCTCGAGCGCGCTACCCACCTGGGCCTGCATACCACCGCAGATCTGCTGGGAGTTGAGCGCGCGCATGGCTGGTTTGGCGCGCCGCATTTCCGCGCCTGATGTGTGTAGAAGTGGGCAACACTGTGTCGCGGCGCTATCTGGCGCATGCTTCGCAATGGCTGCCAGCCCTGAAGACATCTGGTCTCGAGGAGGTGCAAGCCAACCGAACGATGGGTCACTGCTACTCGGGGCTTGATGGCGGGCTACGGCGGTACTTTCGACGATGCCACCTGCCACGCTGTTGCGCACGTCCGTGGGGTGTGTTTGTCACTTCCGACCTGCAATACATCGAGAGGAGCGGAATAGACGGCACCATCATGTCGCTTGCCCATTGGCAGCCTCCCGATGTCCACGCGAAGCGGCGGGCGCTTTGAACGCTCGCCGACTATCGAGAAAACTGGCCATTGCGTCAAAGTGTCTACTGGTCCAACAATCGACTAAAGGGTCAGGCGTAAAGTCCTAAGGGCTCCTCAAAGGCTTGCGTGCCATGCGCTACATACGCGGACTAGTCGACCGATTATTGCTCCTGGCCGCCGCGATCACTGGCGGCCTGGTACCCGGATTCATCTCGCAGTACAGGCAGCGACTCGGTGGCCGGCTCGACCAGGCGCTTGCTGATCTCGCGCCCTGGCAGCACCTTGCCGACCAATACCACCACGGTCGTCTCGCCGAGCTCATCCAGTATCACCTGGCGAGTCGTGATCCGACGTTCCACGGCGAGGGCGCGATCATCCAGTCACTCGTTCAATCCGTAGCGCATTTGCAGATCGCCTTCGACGCGCTGCACACGTCCCTCTTCCGGCAGATTGCGTACCTCAGCACGCACACCGATCCCGAGCTGGCGCGCGCCACCTTCCGTGACTGGGTGCCCACCTTCGCGCTCTCCGTCGAAGGAATCGTCTTCGCGCTTGCCTTCGCTCTGGCCCTCTGGTTGATTTTTCACGCGCTCTGGCGTCTTGTGGGATTGGCGATTCGCCGCTGGCGCGAACAGCACAAACTCTAGTCGTTGCCAGGCAGTTGCCACAGCGCCCGATGACCAATCGTTGTTATCTGTAAGTCATTGAGTTGATGGTGGCCAGGGGTGGAATTGGACCGCCGACACGCGGGTTTTCAACTGAAGAAATCAGGTACTTTTGCTTATTAAGCAATCACTTGCAGAGCTTGCCAACCCCCATTCCTGGCACATCACGGCACATTCCTGGCACACCCAGTCTGAGTTCGACACATTCCCGGCACGCGTCCGGGAGTCTACCCGCGGAATTTGCGCTCTGCTGCGTATGTCCGTACAATGTACGTATATTATTTTGGCCCTCAGGTGAATCGCATGTCGACCCAAACTGCCAGACGCAAGGAAGACCGGCTTGAAGTGCGCTTGTCGCCGAAGGCGAAGTCGCTCCTCAAGCGGGCCGCCTCCGTTGAACGCAAGAGCGTCAGCGCCTTCGTGCTCGACAAGGGGCTGGCCGCTGCTGCGGAAACGCTGGCGGATCGCCGCGAGTTCCGACTTCCGGCCAAGCAGTACGATGCGTTCGTCGCAGCGCTGGATGCGCCTGCAAAGGCTCGGCCGCGACTGGAGCAATTGCTGAAGACGCCCAGTGTTCTCGAGTGAGCGCAATCGGCTCGATTGAGAAGCTTCACCGCGAGCATTTACTCGACGAGTTTGACTGCGGCGTAGAGGACCTGAATCGCTTTCTCAAGAGGCAGGCTCTGAGCAGTCAACAGGCCCATAGCGGGCAGACTTACGTCCTTGCAAAAGATTGGTGCGTGTGTGGCTACTATAGTCTGGCCGCTGGCAGCGTGACCTACGAGGCCGCGACGGACCGCCTCAAGAAGGGCCAGGCGCGCCACGCTGTTCCGGTCATCCTGCTTGCTCGCTTGGCCATCGACCGTAGAATGCAGGGCAAAGGACTCGGGGCCTCGATGCTGAAGGATGCGCTGGGGCGCTCCGCCGGCGCCGCCGATACCATTGGCGCGCGCGCGCTACTTGTTCACGCAAAGGATGATCAAGCGAAAGCCTTCTACGAACATTTTAACTTCGAACCAAGCCCGAGCGACCCGCTTCATCTCATGCTCTTGATGAAGGACGTTATCCGGCTGACTGGCCGCTAGAGTTCCGCGGCTAAACTCCAATCCCAACTGCTACTCACAAACGAGGGGACGTCGCACCCAGTCTGAGTTCGGCACAACCTCGTCACAACGTCATTCGACATACGACCAATGCGCCGCGCGCGTCTTTGTGTTCTTAACCCCTGCAGGGGATATTTTGGCTTTATCCCTTATAGGGTATATACTGTCTTTATCCCCTGAAGGGGATACATGACTCCAACTCTTTCCGGGAGACTCACCGTGGACCACGTTGCCCGCACCCCTGCCCAGCTGGGGCCCATCCTGAAAAGCTGCCGCATTGAGCGTGGCCTGACTCAGCGGAGCGCTGGAGCTCAGGTCGGGCTCAAGCAGAGCACCATTTCCCAGATCGAGGCGCACGCCGAACGGTCAAGCGTTGAGTCTCTGTACAAGCTCTTATCCGCTCTCAATATGGAGTTAGTCATCCGCGACAAAGACAAGGGCAATGCCTCGTCTAATGTCAAGACGCCGAAGTGGTGACCCATGGCCAGACCGACCAAGAGCCGCGCGTTGGCAGTATGGATGAACGGCGAGCGCGTGGGGACGTGGGTCGCCCATCCATCTGCGCCGGATGAGTTTCGCTATGCCCCAAGGTGGCTCCTCGCCAGGGCTGCGCGTCCGATCTCTCTGTCGATGCCGCTTCGATCTGTGGGCTACAAAGGCACTGTAGTTCAAGCGTACTTTGACAATCTCCTTCCCGATAGCAGGAAAATCCGCGATCGTCTGCAGCACCGACTCGGAGCCGCCTCGTCATCCGCCTTTGACCTGCTCACTGAGATTGGTCGCGACTGTGTTGGCGCTATTCAGTTGCTACACGACGATGAGCCGGCTCTTAAAGTCAGGAAGATCGAAGGTACTCCGCTCACGCGCAAGCAGATAGAGCGGCATTTGACCGACATGCTGAGCAGTACCCCTGGCAGCCGAGAGGAGAATGAGGGCTTACGTATCTCGATAGCAGGCGCGCAGGAAAAAACCGCGTTCCTGAATCTGCAAGGCCGCTGGATGAAGCCCAAAGGCGCAACACCCAGCACCCACATATTCAAGCTGCCTATTGGCACTGGCGGTGGCGGCATCGACTTGAGCACTTCTGTAGAAAATGAATGGCTATGCGCGCAGATAGTGCGAGCCTATGGCATACCGGTAGCTTCCTGCGCCATGGAGCAATTTGGGGATCAAAAGGTTCTGGTTGTCGAAAGATTCGATCGTCGAATGTCGCCGGACAAGTCGTGGATACTCCGGCTGCCACAAGAGGATCTTTGTCAGGCAACTGGGACATTAAGTGACCACAAATACGAGTCAGACGGTGGGCCGGGTATTCGCAGGATCATGGAGCTGCTCTTGGGTTCGTCGAGTGCCGGCGAGGACCGCGTAGATTTCTTTCGCACGCAGGTATTGTTCTGGATGCTGTGCGCAATTGACGGACACGCAAAGAACTTCAGTCTGCACATTGAGGCTCGTGGCGCATACCGTCTTACGCCGCGTTACGACGTGATGTCGGCGTATTCCGTCCTGGGCAACTCGCGAAGCAACCTTCCGCCGCGCAAGGTGAAGATGGCCATGGCTGCGGAGGGGACAAGCCGCCACTATCGTTGGCACACTATTTTACCGCGCCATTGGGAAGACACTGCGCAGCGCTGCGGTATCCGGTCTACATACGAGTCTATTGTTGGTGATTTGGTGGAACGAACGCCTGAGGTCATTAAGACTGTGTCAGCGCAGCTGCCAAGGACCTTTCCAGATTCCGTCGCAACGCCCATTCTCAGGGGCCTGGGCGCAGCCTCGACGCGACTGGGACCGTGAGCGCATGCGCAATTAACGACTATGCGCACGATTCGAACCCGCGGGCGACGGTGGTGGCTCGGAGCGATCGCCACGGCGCTGGTCGCGGGCCTGGCCGCGCTGTTGCTGAGATCCATGCTCGAGCACGCGGTGCGTGCGCGGATCGAGTCCGCGGCCGTGCGCCATGGCATGGTTGCCCGAATCGGGCGGGTACACGTCGGCGTCTGGCCGTTGCTGCGGCTGGAGGGATTCGATCTCGACCTTAGGTCTGGAGTGCGACTCCATGCCGACATGATCGCGGCCACGTGGCCCGGCCGTCTGCGACTCGCGGTTCGCGCCGCCACACTCGCGGGCCCAGCAGGATTCAGGGTCAGCTCGCTCGCCAGTGCCTGGGACTTGGCGGGCATTCTCGGCGAGGACCTCCGGCTCACGCTGGTGGAGCCGCAAGCCGGCCTCGACATCCGCAAGCTGGCGGATCCGGTGGGCAACGCGTGGAGCGTCGAGGCACGTGGGCTCGACGTGGGCCGCCTGCTCGATGTGCGGCGCGGTGCCCGCCCGCTGCTCGATGGTGGAATCGCGGACGGCCGCGTGGATCTTCAGGCCAGCACCGATGCGCTCCATTTCCACGTGGACATGGTCTCGCGCAGCGCGCGCATGGGAGCGCTGGCGGGTAACGCCGACGACGAACCACAGCTCGGTGATCCCACGGACGTGACCGTACGGTTCGACGGCGCCTGGTGGGGACTTAAGGGCACGATCGAGATCCCCGAGGTCCACGCGACGGTGGCCGGTGCGGCCCTGTCGGGCTCGCTCGCGGTGCGCGATCTCGACACCGATCCGACTGTCGATCTCGCACTCGGCGCGCGGCTGGACTTCGCGCACCTGCTGGGTACATCGGGGCTCGAGGTGCCCGAAAGCTTAGGGATGGCGCCCGGCGGCAGCCGTGACCTTGGCTCCGCCACGATCGACGTGCAAGTACGCGGACGCCTGTCAGACCCTGCCTCGCTTGCGGTGAGCCAAAAGATCGCCTTCACACCGCCACGCCAGATGCCGCCGGCGCTTGTGCGCCTGCGCGGAGATTTCATCTTCGGCGCCGATGACGGCCCCGGGCCGCACCACCCCATCGACGTCTCGCCCGCATCCCCCGACTTCATCGCCCTGCGTGACGTTCCGCCACTGTTCGTGCGCACTCTGCTGCTGGCCGAAGACACCGGCTTCTACGGGCATCGAGGCATCGACCTGCGCGAACTACCCACGGCGCTGCTCACCAACTGGTCGCGCGGCGGCGCCGCACGCGGCGCATCGACGATCACCCAGCAGCTGGCCAAGAACCTGTTCCTGTCGCGCGACAAGCAGCTCGGACGCAAGCTCCAGGAACTGGCCATCACGTTCCTCCTCGAGTCGGCGCTCGGCAAGGATCGCATCCTCGAGATCTACCTGAACATCATCGAATGGGGACCGGACCTGCGTGGCCTGCGGCCCGCGCCTATTTCGGTCGAGAACCGAAGGGCCTGACGCCGGCCGAGATGGCCTTCATGGTCGCGATCATCCCCGCGCCGATCAAGTACCAGGGTTCATTCGCGCACGGCACGCCGGGGCCTGGGCTGCGCTCGCTGATCGACGACCTACTGGCGAAGCTCCGGTCGGTGGATGCGATCGGCGAGGAGGAATATCGGCGAGCGCTCGGCGAACCCATCGTCATCGCCGGCGGCAGGCCGGGCCCGAAGTAGATCTGACCCTTGCGGATCCGATGAGCCAGCTCAATGCCGGCGTTTCAATATGTCTTTTTTCTATTCATATAATGGAGGATCTATATCGTTAATTATTTGAATATATTAGAAATATCTAATATTTAATCTATTCTTATTCTATTCATTTGAGATTCATTTCATGCTATAACATTTGGACCATGGCTAAAACTACAGAGCTGCTGCCGTCCATACTTGCCCGCGGAATCGCCACGGGCACTGAGCTTCGCCATGAACTAGGAATCAGCCAGCCGACCCTGTCTCGAGCCATCACCCAGCTTGGTACAACAGTGGTCCGCATCAAGGGCGGAAGAAGCACCCGCTACGCGTTACGCCAGGACCTGCCTCAAGTTGGCTCATCCTGGCCCGTATTTCTGGTCGATGAGAAAGGCGAACCCACACTACACGGCCGACTGGATGCTCTCGCACGTAACCAATATTGGTTTGCCGCCATAGACGAACAGTTCAGTGATGTCAGCGACGGCCTACCCTTCTTCATTCAGGACCTATGGCCCCAGGGTTTTATAGGGAGAACCGTTCCGAAGCGATACCCCGAACTAGGCCTGCCTGAACGTATCACCGACTGGAACGATACTCATGCCCTTGCTTACCTGACACAGCGCAGCGATGACTCCATAGGCAATCTCCTGATTGGTGATGAATCGCTCCAGCGATACCTAAGACAGCTACAAGAGAAAGAAACTCCAATGGACCTGGCAGACCGCCCTCGCCAGTACCCGGCGTTGGCGAATTTATCGATAGCTGGAGCACCACCTGGATCTTCCGCTGGTGGTGAGCATCCGAAGTTTACTACCGTTGTTCGAACTGCCGATCGCGTACGCCAGGTGCTTGTAAAGTTTTCACCTGCGGGGAACGACCGCGTGTCGAAGCGATGGTCTGATCTGCTGGTATGCGAGTTTCTGGCTAGCAGGGCCCTACGTTCAATTGGGGTGAGCGCCAGCGCGGCCGAACTGATCGCGGCAGGCGATCGCATGTTCCTTGAGTCCGAACGATTCGACCGGACCGGCGCGCGCGGCCGGCGCGGAATTGTCAGTCTGGCGGCTGTCACCGACCATTTTGTCGGCCGGCGGGATAATTGGATGACCGCAAGTGAGGATCTCCGGTCAATAGGAAAAATTAGCGCCCAAGACACCGAGGCCATCGTGCGTCTTGCAACATTTGGGCAACTTATTGCTAATACCGATATGCACTTCGGCAACCTGTCGTTCAATTTTACTTTTGGGAGACAACTCTACTTGGCGCCTGTCTACGACATGTTGCCAATGATGTATGCGCCAGTCGGTGGCGACGAGCTGCCAGATCGTGAATTCGAAGTTCCACTGCCGGGCGGCAAGAACTTAAGCGTGTGGCGAGCAATCGCCGATATCGCTGAGAACTATTGGAGTGATGTTGCAAGACACGACCTGATCTCCCCTGCATTCTCCAAACGGGCGCTGCGCAATGCAGAACTGATTGCCACCGCCAAATCAGCCTTGCCGCCGCAGCCGACTCCTTGGATTCCGCAGTAAATTCCAACGACGTACAAGCGCGGGCAGCGTGACCTACGAGGCTGCGACGAACCGAACGATTTTGGCCATTGCGCGCCTGCCGCAGGTTTGCGCTACACGGGCTGTATTTTGCACTGGCGAAACCTTGGTCGACGTCTATAATTTCGGCATAACCAAGCTTCTCTTCTATAACGTACGGGGGAATGTGATGAAAGCACTCAATAGAGTTGCGGGGCGCTCTGTCATCGCCCTTTCGATAGCTGTGGCCCTGCAGCTAGGGGTTGTGCCAATCCGCGCCTACGCGGCTGGCGCGAGTGATGCCGCACTTGAGCAAAACAAGCTGGAAGAGGTGGTGGTCACGGCCGAGAAGCGCACGTCCACCGTTCAGGCCACTCCCTTTTCGGTGACAGCCCTGACCGGCTCGCAGCTCACCTCCGCGGGGGTCACGGGTTTGGCTTCTTTAGCCGGTGATACCCCGGGCATCTCCATTCGAAGCTCCGGCCCCGGCCAGACGGAACTCGAAATGCGGGGACTGTCCTCCTCCGGGGGATCGTCTCCCACAGTGGGCTTTTACATTGATGATGTGCCGCTGACGCCGCCGGCCGCTTCCCTCAACGGCAAAGTAGTGGTCGATCCAGATCTTTTTGATCTGAACCGCGTCGAAGTACTGAGAGGTCCGCAGGGCACGCTCTATGGCTCAGGATCCATGGGCGGCACCATCAAACTTGTCACCAATCAGCCCGACCTGCACACCTTCAGCACTCAAGTGCATGGCATCCTCTCATCCACCAATCAAGGCGGCCTCAATCCCGGAGGCGATGTGGCCTTAAACATGCCTCTCATCGACGATAGACTCGCCATCCGATTGGTGGCCACTGAAAAATACACCTCGGGCTGGGTCGACCGGGCGGTGGTCAGCCCTTTTCCTCAACCGATTTATCCAGGTCCGGCCTGCGCCGGATGGAATGGCTGCGTCCGCGGCAATGTGACGGGCACACCTCCCGTTGAAGTCACCGACAATTCGAATTGGGAGCGACTGGTGGGCGGACGCGCGAGTCTGCTCTATAGGCCCACGGACCGCCTGAGCATCTCGCTTCTGGCGATGGCGCAGTCCATCAAGATGGGTGGCTATAGTGAGTACGATCAACCTTATTCCGGAGGACAGGAATACCACTACCAGCCGGCAAACATGAATGAACCTTTCCATGATGATTTTCATCTGTACAGCACCACGATCGAATACAGCTTTGCCAACATGAAGGCAACCTCGGTCACCTCCTACTGGACGCGCGAGGAATCTCAAACGCAAGACTCCACCGAAGAAGTCTTCAGCCTTTTGAATTACTACTACGGCCAGGGATCGCTCACCGACTTCGTGCCTATTAATTTCACCGAGAAAGACACCAGCCATCAATTCAGTGAAGAGTTTCGCCTGGCCTCCACAGGAAATGCGCCGCTACAGTGGATTGCGGGGGCGTTCTACGCCAGTCTGCACTCGGCCTTCATTGACACCAACGAGGCCATCGCGCTCGGCAGCCTGCCTGCGTTTGCGGCCAATAGTCCCAATGGCATTGTCTACGATGCCAATAATCCCTATAAGATCGATCAATTCGCCATCTTTGGCGAAGGCTCCTATGCGTTTGCCAATCACATCAAGGTCACGGCTGGTGCCCGATACTTTGGCTATAAGAGCCAGGTGCACGAGTGGCAGAACGGCTTGGCAGCGAACACAGGTACGGAGGTGCCGGTGACGCCTTCGTTCAGCGCTTCGGCCAACGGAGTCTCACCAAAGATCAATGTGGCCTGGGAGCCCACGGGCAACTACACCATGTATGCCCAGATTGCCAAAGGGTTTCGGCCCGGTGGCTTCAACCTGCCCCTACCCTCATCCTGCGCCGTGTCGCAGGAGACGTATGATCCAGACACCTCCTGGGATTATGAACTCGGTGAAAAGGCTCGCCTGGCGGGTGGACGTCTGACTATCAACGCCGATTACTACTACATCAAATGGCAGAACGTGCAGCAGTCAATGAATCAGGCTTGTGGCTACACGAATACGCAGAACATGGGAGATGCGACAAGCTCCGGCCCCGAGGTCGAGGTCAATGCCCTCCTGACGCCAGAAGTACGACTTGCCCTGGGAGGCGCCATCAACCACACCTCCTTCTCCAGTATCAACGCCGAATTCCTGGCTTTGGCCAATAGCTCACAGATCACTATTCCTTCGGCCATCCTCAACGTGCCGAAGTACAGCTTAACCTCATCTTTGTCTTGGCAGCATCCGCTGGAACACAACCATCGTCTCATGGTGCGCTTGAGCGACTCATGGGTTGGCCCCAGCAACGACATCAGCTTCACGCAAACCTCACTTCCGGCGTACCACTTGACGGCCCTCAGAATGGGCGTTCAAACCAACATCTGGTCGGTGACCGCTTTCATGAACAATATTTTTGATAAACGCGCCATGCTCTCGACAAATACTACGGCGTTTGACTGGGTGATTCCGTCGCTCACTCGGGTTGCCACGAATCAGCCGCGGACTATTGGAATTGAAGGAGACTATCGCTTCTAGGACAATTGCTGCGGAGAAATGTTTGATCGAGTGACTTGACGTCCTGAAGGAGGCGGTATGAGCACGAAGGGATTGCAGTTGGTGATAACTTTTTCCTTGTCGGCCCTCTTGACGGCGCCGGCCTTTGCCTCGAGCGATGGCAACCGCGTAGTTCGCTGCCGCCAGCAGGCGCTCGTTGATAAAGCTCTTGCCGCCGTCCTCTTTCTCGAAAGCAAAGTAGGCCGCGAGCACGCGAACGCCTTGCTTGTTCAGCGCCCGAACCAGCGGAACGAAGTCGCCGTCGCCGGTGACTAGAACAGCCACATCGATCTTCTGGCCCAAACCGATCTGCAGGGCGTCCACGGCGAGAGCGACGTCTACGCCCTTCTCTTCGAGCTTCTGTGACATGGGCAGATACTTGGGTTCCACGCCGGCGTGCATCAGGTCGTGGTATAGATTTCGATCGCGCTTCAGCTGATCGAAAGTCGCGTCCTTGGTTGTGAAGAGACCTTGGTACCTTCCTGCGTAGACGACCTTGTAGCTCGCAGACCCCTGCTCGCGCAACCCAATGTACTTCTCCAGGAAAAGACGTAACTCGGGGAAGCGAAGCCAGCCCAGCTGCCGCTCGTGGTAGTAGTAGTGCTGGGCGTACGAGAAGAAGGATCCGTCGTACAAGACGCCCAGCCTGCAGATCGCTCCGCGCTCCCCCATGGCGGTTGATCGTACCAATGGGTTTGCGGATTTGCAGGCGCGAGTGACGCCAGGGATGGGCGCCCGGTCAGTCGGGGTGTCGGGCGTGGGCGAGCAGCCACTCGTCGGAGAGTTGCCCGTACCGTCCGACGTCCGGGCCTCAGGCCATTGGCCCTGGGGTCCACCTGAAGGCGGACCAATGCGTTTGAATTGGCGCGCTTTGTCGTCGCCGTAGAGGCGCCTAGCAATCTGGTATTGGAGTTGCTCCGGTTTCGTGGACGGGTAGTTTCCTAAATTCTCACAGCCCACAAGTTTGCCATCGACAGGTCACCGTCGCCGTATCTCGATGAGGCTGACTGATCGGCCCCGCGTGTGTGCCGACCGCTGCGCTACTGGAGCTTGATCGCAGTCAAAGGGTGCTCACTTTTTAAATATCCACCGTCACATAGCCGAAATAGGCGCGCGGGAGAAATTGAGAGAAGCCGGGGCTGTAACCCATATTCCAGGTGTAGAACTTCGTGGCATTGCGTACCTGCAAACGTAGCACTGCCGGAGCGCCAGATAGCTTGAATTGGTATCGGCCACCGGCGCTGAGCACTGTTTGCGCAGGAAGTTCCGCAACATTGTCGACGCTGGCTGGTGATGTACCGAAATGTACGACTCTGATGTCGGCGGAGAGCCCCGGCCACCGTGAGAACTTATAGTCAACATTCAGTGCCGCCTGGACGTGGGGTTGTCCGAACGCCGTCGTTCCGACGCCCTCTGAGGCGAGATTGGAGCCAATGATGTTAACGCTCCCAAGTAAAGTGCCCACGGCAACATCGAGATGGGGGGCAGCCTCCCCTGAAAGTGATAGTTCGACGCCACGCGCACGTTGAACGCCGAGCTGGCGATCCACATTGTTCGAGTCGAAATTGAAATACGGCTTTTCAATTTCGAACACTCCTGCGATCAATTTGAGTTTGGAGGTCAGCAGAAATCGAAAGCCTGCATCCCCCTGCCAGGTTCTCGCATCCGGAAGAATCGTTCCTCGGTTGGCGGCCACGCTGGGCACCGCGCCGGAGTCTTCGAGGCCTTGGGTGTACCCTGCGTATCCCGTTACGCGTTCACCAAGCGCCAGCGCTCCGTTTCCGTAGACGCGCAGCGGGTGATCTGACCGCTGCGCGAGAGGCAGGCCCGGGGAGGTCACCTTCTTTTGATAACTTTCCTGTTGAACGCCGAACTCGAAATCTCCGTGTCCTTGCCATTGGGCGCGGTAGGCGATTCCGGCGCTCCAGAGTTCCGTGCGGTCTTGGGTGCGTGTCGAATAAGTGAACGAGGGCTCGGCTACCTGGACGCCTTGATCAATGACGGCCGGACCGACATCGACGACATCGGATCCGCCGTACAGCGCCAATGTGTCGCGACCGCGGGCGATGAATACAAGTTCGCGTCGCCAGGCGCCGGTGCCGAAGCGACCAGTGAGGCGCACTTCACCGGACGTCGAGGACGTACTTTGATCCGGGTTACCAACAACAAACTGCTCAGCTTCCCCGTTCGGCAACGTATTGAGATAAAGATCGTCGTAACTGACCGGCGCATCCGCTTTGGAACGAAATACTCCAGCTGTCAACGACCAGTGCGTGTCCAGCCGGGCCGCGACAATCCCGCCGTAGTTCTCGGCGAGACTTCGCCCCTCGGCCCAATTTTGCCCGTAGTAGCCACGGGGTATATCCGGAGGCAAATAGTCGCCCGCGGTAAAGACAAACGGCAGTGTCTTGGCGTGAGTGGTCTGGGTCCAGTCGAGAATCCCGCGTACCGTGATCCAGTCATTGGGCTTCCATTCCGGCGTTGTTCCAACGTTGGCAACTGTGGATGTGTAACCCGGGTTGGGGCTTCCGGCAGCCGTATTGGTGCTGGTTTGCAGGCTTGCGCCGATCGGGAGCCGGAGACCACTTGAGTTCAGGGGCAAATTGCCGTCGACACTCAAGCCCCTCGCTTGAAAGGGACCCGCGCTTGCATCTACCGTGGCGCCTGGCGTGCCGTTGCCAGTATGTCGTAGATCGTAGTCAACAATGCCACTCGGGGCCGGAAAGGCATAACCGATTTCACTCACGCCAATTCGGATCGTCGAGCCCTCCACCACTCGATTGGACAGCGCGCCCTGTTGATCAAAATATAGTCCGTCGATGCGGACATTGCCTGCAGTCTGTGGATTGAAGCCCCGTATCAACCCTGCACTATACAGACCGATTTTCTCCAGACCCAGCGTCAGTCCGAAGGCATCACTGGCCGTCCCCACGGGATCGTCCGAAGCATGTTGCGCGTGAGCGGGTGCCAGCGGAAAGAGAGCAACAAGTGCCAGTACGAGTCGGGGAAGCTTTGACGACAATGGTGGCATTGCCTCAAGCCTTGACGACGAGATCGATCTCGACGCTCGCGCCAAGCGGCAGCGCGGCCACCGCAATCGTCGTGCGGGCGGGAAAGGGCTGACTGAAATACTTTGCGTAGATGCCGTTCATCGCGCCGAAGTCATTCATATTGGTGAGATACACACCGGCGCGCGCAACGTGATCGAAACTTCTGTCGGCCGCCTTGAGAACCGCCAAGAGGTTCCGAAAGACGCGCTCGGTCTCCGCCACAATGCCCCCTTCGACCACCTTTCCCGTGGCCGGGTCCTGGCCGACTTGCCCGCTGATGTAGAGGAAGCCACCGACTTCGATTGCCTGGGAGAACGGGCCGGCCGGTGGCGCGAGTTCAGGCGAGGTAATTGCGGTCTTGCTCATGAAGCACTCCTGTAGTTACGCGATGCGAATAGCGCGCTGATGCCCGCGACGTCGCAAACTTTTAACGGAGGCCAGACGATTCCACAAGTTCATTATTCTCACAAAGATGGTGCTGATTCGGCACGATGTTGCTATGGTGTGCAGGAGCTTTGAAGAGTGATTCAGGAGGCTTCCGTGCTCGATGATTTACGCGCGCTCGTAGAATTTGCCCAGGCCGGGTCCATTGCCGGGGCAGCCAAACGTCTGTTCCGGACACCCTCTGCGATTACCCGCCAAGTGCAAAGGCTGGAGGCTGCACTGGGTGCGGAGCTGCTGGACCGCTCCATAAAGCCACCGCGCCTGAACTCGCTGGGCTCCAGGGTACTTGAACAAGCGCGAGACCTGTTGCAGCGGACAGAGACGCTGAAGTCACTGACGTCGAGCGACGCCGAACCTCACGGCTTGTTGCGCATCGGGTTCACGCATCCCCTGGCCGAGGGGACGCTGACTGAGCCGATTCGGATGCTCACGGAGAAATACCCCAAGATCCGCCCACGGCTGCTGAGCGAGATCACGAGTGAGCTGTTCAACCGACTGCTCTCGGGCGAGCTCGACGTCGCTGTTGTGCTGCTGTCTGTAGGCAGAACTGCGCCGCCGCCACTTCTGACAACAATTATCGCGACAGACCGCGCGGCGATCGTTCAGGGCACCGCCGGCACCGTCACCGGTGATTGGAAAAGCCTGGGCCGAGCACCTTGGGTGCTCAATCCTCCGGGTTGCTTCCTTCGGGCATACCTCATCGATCAGATGAGTCGTGCCGGCTATACACCCATGATCGCTGCTGAAATTCACAACATACACCTGCAACTGGCGTTCGTGCAGTCAGGATATGGAGTGGGGTTACTGCCAGCGAGCTTTCTTGCCAGAACGAAATCTCGCGACGCGGTTGAAGTGTTGCACCCGCCATCCTTTGATTTGCAAATGAGCGTCGCAATGGTGCGCGTCGCGCAACTTGGCGCCTTGGAAAAGGCCGTCGGACTGTTGGAACACGGCTTTCGACAGCTGTTTGAGGCAGCCGGGATCAGCAGGCCTGCAAGGAAGGCCTCAGTGGGTGTCGCCGTGAATCGGCGGAAGGCGCGACGTCCCAAATAGCTTTCGTAGACGCACTTGTTACACATTGACTGTGGGCGCACCGAGATCGTGCCGAGCGTGCAGGGTAATCGTGCAAATACTGAACTTGTGTAATTGTGACTTTCGCCTAAATATGTTGGAAACGCTCGGACTGGACGCGGTCAATCCGAGTGGCGGCCCGGTAGAGAATTGTCGCAAGAGGTGAAAATGTTCAAGACACTGATTTCAGCTATGGCTGTCGCTGCGTCCTCACTTTCGCTTGGTGCAGATGCCCAGGATGTGCGTCAGTACTCGGACGGCCCGGTCACAGAGGCCGATTACATCTATGTTGAGTACGGACATTTCGAAGAGTACGTGGGTTGGCTCAATTCAACGTGGAAACCCACCATGGAAGCCATGAAAAAGGCGGGACTGATTGTCGACTACAAGGCCTTCAGGGCTACTCCAAAAACGCCGGATCAGGCGAATGTAATTCTTATGATTACATTCAAGAACGGCATGGCGGCCTTGGATAAGAGTGTCGAGCTGGAAGACGTCGCAAAAAGCGTTATAGGGAGCACCGAGGCTCAGAACAAAGCCCGTGCGTTTCGAAATGAATACAGAAAGGTCTTGGGCACGGAGTTGATTCGCGAACTCATTTTAAAGTGACAATTCGTTACCCCTTCAAGAATGCGTGGTCGTTTACTAAGGAATTGGCAATTGGCCGTAGATAGTTGTAATTGATTGATTGGCATGGTGGCAGGGGTGGAATTGAACCACTGACACGCGGATCTTCAAGGGCCCCGGACACCAAAGGGTCGCCCGAGTTGATTGCCGGCCCATTGGCTCATGTGATGGCCGGCAGAATCGAACACTTGAAATCGCGGCTTCAGCGCAAGTCCATTGCCAGTAGATCCTCCGAAACCCTACTGGGAGAGGCGCGTAAAGCCGTCGGCGCTCCAGTCCTCGCTGCCGACGCCGTGATGGACAAAGAAGAGCCCGTCTGGATCGTATTTCGTCTTGATGGCCCACAGCTTCGAATAGTTCTTGCCCCAGAACTCCTCCCGCCACGACGCGTTGAAGAAATTGGCCTCGTTGACGTACGAGCCAGAATCAGGCGCAATCTTGCGTAGCTCCGCGGCAGCCATGCCGATCCCGCGAGCCCTGTCCCGTGCCCTGGCCATATCCACTGGCGGCCGTATGAAGCCGGGATATGCTGGCGTCTCATCACCGTCGGCGACTATGGCTAGCGTGAAGGCATCGAGTAGCGCGGGATTGGTGGCGGTGTGACTCACATCCGTGAGCACTTCGGCTGGTGCGCCGGCCATCCCCTTGCCAATGTGAAAGCGCACCATTTCATGGCGACTTGCAGCGACCAGCGCCGCGGTGAGTTGCTGCTGGCGGCTCTTATCGAGCAACGATGCGGGCAGCCAAAGCGAATCGTAGCCGTAAAGGTAAGCGCCGCACTCGCCTTCATTGCCCCGATTCCACACATGGTGCCTGGGAACGCCATCGCGCGGGTCGTGCTTGAACCAGGCATTCGAAGGATCCCACTGGCTTCGCGCGTCACGAGCGTCTGACCACAAAGGGGATGTCACGGTGAAATCCTGCGGCCGTGCCTTCACCCAATCAAAGAACGGTCGCCAGCTCTCAGCCACCTGTGCACTGTCGAGTCCCTCGCAGGCCATATCGAACTCAAGCGTGTTGTCCGGCTGAAAGTGGACTGTTTCTCCCCAATGCGGGTTGAACAGCTTTTCGCTGTAGAAGGCGATGAAGCGCCCGATCAGCTGCGCGAAAGCCGCGTCGGAACGCGCCTTGATCTTTCCACCGGCACCCCCGAAATACTTCGGGAGCTCGTGCGTTCGCAGAGTCAGGCGCGTCACGACGCCGTAGGTTCCGCCGCCGCCACCCTTCAGAGCCCAAAAGAGGTCGGACTCCATACACTCATTTACTACACGTACACGGCCGTCAGCAGTGACAATTTCCGCCTCAATCAATCCCGCTGCCGCAGTGCCAAAGCGCTTCGAATACGAGCCGAATCCGCCGCCGAGGACCAGGCCGGCGACGCCCACCGTCATACAGCCGCCGCCTTGAACGTACCGGCCGCCCTTCGTAGTTACCGGATCATAGAGATCTATCCATATCGCGCCTGCTTCAGCGCTAACCGCGGGAACCGGTGCGATGCGGCCCGCGCAGCCTTGCCCCACGAAGGCATCGTGCAGCGTTACCTTGTTCATCGCACGCGTCCAAATGAGGAGCGAATCGGCGGAATTCGACGTGCCGTTGTAGCTGTGCGCACCTCCTTTAACGACGAGGCGCAGATTGTTTTCCCGGGCGAAGTTGACGCCCGCGACGACATCGGCAGTGCTTCGCGCCTTGATCGCATATGCGCTCGGTGCCGGCGTCCACCCATCGAGCAAACCTGAAATCTGCGTGCCGGCAGCCTGGTCGCCGAGCCAGTACGGGTTTTTGATGTACTTGGTGGCTTCGCGACAGGCAGCGCCATCGGGTTCCGCTACGCACGATTCGAACATCGCCCGCACTTCGATCAGATTGCCTTCTACAGTCTCTCTCAGCTTTGCCCAACTCGCCGCACTGGGCCATGACGGATCAGGAGGTCTCGCGCGCCGAATTACCCGCGGTGTGCTTGCCTTTGCGGGCCTCGTGGACGCGGCTAGAAAAGCGAAGCCAATGGACAGAAATGGCAATGCGGCAATCGTATGCAGCAGGTTCCTTCTCTTCATCAGACGCTCCTAGAAAGACCACCGCCACGCGCCAGCCATTTCAGACGCCATTGTGTCTGGTATCGGGCTTCTCCGGCGTAAGCGTTTGGTCACGGCCGTCTTGACGGGATGATCAGATCAGGCGGCGAGCTGGCGGGGCGCAAGTGTGGCGGCCACATTCCACGGCAGCAGTTCGTCGACGCGGTTGATCGGATGATCGGCGATACGTTCGAGGACGTAGCGCAGATAGGCTTCGGGGTTGAGGCCGCTGAGCTTGGCGGTGCCGATCAGGGAGTAGATGACCTCGGCCCGTTCGCCGCCTGTGTCGGCGCCGAGGAACAGGAAGTTTTTGCGACCGAGAGCGACGGCGCGCAACGCGCGCTCGGCGGCATTGTTCTCCAGCTCCAGTCGGCCGTCGTTGATGTATCGCGTCAGCGCGATCCAGCGTGTGAGTGCGTAGCGGATGGCAATCGCGAGCGGGGACTTGCGCGAGAGCTTGGCCAGCGTGGCGTGGAACCAGCGATGCAGATCTTCCAGCAGCGGTCCGGCCCGCGCCTGGCGGATGGCTTGACGCGCCGCGGCCGGCTGGCCGCGGATCTCGGCCTCGATGGCAAACAGCGCCTGGATGCGCTCGAGCGCTTCGCGCGCGGTGGGCGAGTCGCCCACGGCGTCGAGCTCGTAGAACGGTCGGCGCACATGCGCCCAGCAACCCACTTCCTGAACTCGCCCGGTCTCGTACAAGCGATTGAAGCCCGCATAGCCGTCGGCTTGCAGCATCCCGTGGTAATCACGCAGATGCGCCAGCGGTCGCTCGCCCTTGCGATCGGGCGAGTAGCGGAACCAGACCGCTGGGGCAGCGACATCGGCCCAGGGCCGATCGTCACGCACGTAAGTCCACAGCCGCCCGGTCTTGGTCTTGCCGTTCCCGGGCGAGAGCACTGGGATCGGCGTGTCATCGGCGTGGATCTTGGCGGCGCCGCGCACGTGTTGGCCGATCGCCTCGGCGAGCGGCGCCAACAAGGCCGCCGACTGACCGACCATGCCCGCCAGTGTCGAGCGATCCAGATCGACTCCCTCACGTGCGTAGATCTGGCTCTGGCGGTACAGCGGGAGGTGATCGCAGTACTTGGAGATGAGGATATGAGCCAGCAGGCCGGGGCCGGCCATGCCGCGCGCGATCGGTCGGCTGGGCGCTGGTGCCTGCACGATCTGGGCGCAGCGTGCGCACGAGAGCTTGGGCCGTATATGCCGGATCACCTTGAAGTGCTCCGGGATGAACTCAAGGATCTCGGCGACATCCTCGCCCAGGGGGCGCAAGGCTCCGCCGCAGGCGGGACAGGCACAGTCGGCGGGAGCGGCCGGATGCACGATCGGCTCGCGTGGGAGCTCGGGCGGCAGGGGCTTGCGCGCCGGCCTGTCCCGCTCTCGTTCCGCGGTCTGGGCGGCCGGCGCCTCTTGCGCTACGCTCGACTCGAGCTCCTCGATGGACAGCTCGAGCTGGTTGATGCGCTCATCGAGCTGCTCGGAGCGGCGGCCAAACTGCATGCGGCGGAGCTTGGCGAGGGTGAGCTTGAGTTGCTCGATCTCCAGCTCCCGGCTGCGCAGTGCGCTGCGCACCGTCTCGATGGCCGCTTCGCGCTCGCGCACCAACGCGCTCAGTCGCTGGTTATCCTCGAGCAGCTGGGCATAGCTGTGCACGCCCTCATTATACCGCTCGCGCTCGCCCGTTGCACGCGCAAGTGCTATGAAATAAGTGCTTTGCTACACGACGAGCTCGGGTCTGTGGGTGCGCTCGACGCGCCGCCAGTCGATCCCCTCGATCAGCATCGCCAGCTGCGCGGCCGAGAGCGAGACCGTGCCACTGGTGGCTCGCGGCCATACGAACTTGCCGCGCTCGAGTCGCTTGGCAAACAAACACAACCCGTCACCGTCATACCAAAGGATCTTGACCCGATCCCCCTGCCGGCCACGGAACACAAACAGGTGGCCCGAGAACGGATCCTCGCTCAGCGTCGTCTTGACGATCGCCGCCAGGCCATCGAAGCCGTTGCGCATGTCGGTCACGCCAGCCGCGAGCCACACGCGCGCCCCAGGCGCCAGCCCGATCATCGGCGCAGGAGTCGCAGTACGCGCTCGATGCGTTCGCTGGGCACGTCGCCAACAATACGTACGCTGACGCCATCGGCCAGGGATATCTCCACGCGAGCGGTCTCGGCCAATGCCATCACGGGCTCGGGCTCAGGGGCCGGCTCCGCTCGCAACCTGACCGACAGCAGTCGCGCCAACGGCCTGCGTGTGCGGGCACGAAGTTGGCCTTGCTCCTCCTGCCGCATCCAGGCAAAAATCAGGTTGGCGTTAATGCCGTGCTGCCGCGCCACCGCGGCCACCGACGCCGCCGAGCGCGCCTCCGCGATGATCCGGCGCTTCTCCTCCACAGATCGGTGCCGTCGCAGAGCAACTCGCCGGCCCAACGTATCAACACGCTGCGCAACAGTGGACGTGTCCATCTATACCTCACGCGGACACCTACACTCGTCCGCGCAAGCATCATCTACACGTCAGTACCCCGTTGGGAATGCGGCCGTGACCAAACGCTTAC
>JANYHD010000023.1 GCA_025359205.1 Gammaproteobacteria bacterium | reverse complement strand
ACTTCTGATATGGCCCCCCCGTGTCAATGGACACGAGGGGGATTCTCGCGATGTGGGCCGCGCTGCGGTGTGAGTCTGTTGGGAGGGGTTCACTCCCGATGAGGAACGCGACGCGCGAGGACTTTGCGACGATGGATCACTCTGATATCCGCGGGTTGGTTACCGCATTTCATCGGTCCGTCGCGGGGCTGCCTCGATCTAGGGTCGGGGATCATCGCGTGGATGCCCACGTAGAAGTCCCGAGGGTTCCCCTCATCGTGTTCGCGCGTCGCGTTGCTGATCGGGAGTGAGTGTGGGCGCGTTGTGGACCTCCTTTAGGCTGTGTGCGCTGAGCGTCGCCAGTCAGGGCGCGGCCGGGACCTGTCGGGCGATGTCCCAGATGAACCCGGCAAGCTCGCGTGCGATCGCGGCACAGGCCTTGTTGTGATGCAGCCCTCTGGCCTGCAGGCGGCGGAAGCGGCTGCAGAGCCTGAGCTGGGCGCGCCAGGCGATGTCGCGCACGAGCTTGGGCTGGCCCTCATTGCGCACCACGAGCTGGCGACCCATCCGGGCTGGGAACCGGTAAGTCCAAGCCGACTCGATCAGGATCCGGCGAGCGTGGCCGTTGCCGGTCTTGGTGATCTTGCCTTGCACGCGCGACTCGCCGGTCGAGTACTCGCTGGGCACGAGGCCCAGATAGGACATCAACTGCTTGGGGTGCGCGAAGCGGGTCAAGTCTCCCAGCTCGGCCAGCAGCGTGACCGCGGCGATGAACTCGACTCCACGCAGTGTCATCAGTGCACTGACGACCGGCTGCCAACGCCAGGTGGCGACCTGCTCGCGCAGGGCCGCTGTAATCCGCTCGGACCGATCGTGGGCCTCGCGAACGGCGCTGCGGTACTCGGTATAGGCGATATCCTGGGCCGGGTGATCAAAGTGGACCGCGGCAAGGTAGCGCTCATGAGCGGCCGTCCAGGAGCTCTTGCCGGTGTATCGGTATCCGTGGCGCAGCAGCATCGCCTTAAGCTGCTGGCGCGCCTTGAGCCGGGCCCGCACAGCATCCTCGCGCGAGCGCGAGAGGTCGCGGATTGCCTCGTCGCGCTCGTCCGGGATGACGACCGGCGTGAGCTCGGCAGCTCGCAGGTAGCGCGCGAGCATCAGCGCGTCACGCCGGTCGGTCTTGATCCGCTCGCCCGGCTTGCGCGGCATCTTGGCGACCGCGATCACCTCGCAGCGATACCCGCGCTTGCCCAGCTCCCGCGCCAACCCGTAGCCGCACGGCCCCGCCTCGTAGGCGATGAGTGTCTGCTGCGGTTGGCCCACATGCGCCAGCGCCTTGAGCAGCTCTGCCAGCTGCGGGCCGGTAGTGCCGAGGTACCGCGGCGCATCACGACCCGGGTCGGCCACCGCTACCGCAATGGAAGTCTTGTGCACGTCCAAACCGACGAAAGCAGTGATATCGTTGTCCATGGTCTGCCTCCTGTGACTGCAGATCACGCTCACCGGCGTTCTGCATGTGGCTCGGCGCACCCACGTGCGCAACCCACGATAGAACAGGAGGCAGATCACTCGCCTATCAATAACCGCCCCCGCCCAATCGGCGGGGGCCATGTTGTCTAGGTTCAGGCTAGCGCGACCAGCACACTGCCCCAGCCGATGAGGCCGAGACCGGCGGCCCGGCCCAGGTACAGACCTCCTGGCAAGGCCTTTTCGGCCAGCATCAGCCCCGCCAGCGCGGCCGTCCAGCCAACGCTCATCGCGCCGCCGAGCAGCATCAGCAACATCAACGCCCAGCAGCACCCAAGGCAATGGAGTCCGTGCCGCAATCCAGGTTGATGCGCGCCGAGGCCGCCCGCACGCCAGTGACTTCGAAAATAGCCCAATGGCCCGTGGCAATGCGCCAGGCACCGCCGCTTGAGGGAGGAGAACTGGTATAAACCTGCCAACACCAGCAGGCACCCCGTCAAGGCGGTGGCCATGCCCGTAGTCGCAGGCAACCGCCGTACTGAGATCGACAGCAGCCACTGCAGGCCGGTTGCGAACACGGCAAAACTCCACCACACGAAAAGATATCCCAGCACAAAAGCACTGGTGCGTCGCAGAGTCGCGCGCACCTTGGTTTCGGCGCCGGCATCCGCAAATGACAAGATGGCCGGCGCGGCCGTCGGCAACATCATGGCCACGGTCATGATCAGCCACATGAGCAAGGCGCCCAACCACTGCGCCGCGGTCCAGGGTCGTGCCATGCCACTACTCACAGCGGCATGCTCGTGCGTGACGGGCAGGGCTTGCCCCAGCAACGCAATCGACACGGTATGCGCCCCGCCCGCCAACAACAGCCACGCCAGCGCGGTCACAAGCGTCAAGCCGAGCGCAACGGCCAGTTTCGGTCGCAGCGGCACGGTCATCATTGACATGCCCATGCCGATTTCAGGCGCGCTCGAGTGCCAGCGCAATGCCCTGGCCTACGCCCACGCACATCGTGGCCAGCCCGAGTTTGCCGCCTGATTCATGCAACTGATGCACCAAGGTCATCACCAGGCGCGCGCCGGACATGCCGAGCGGATGACCCAGCGCGATGGCGCCGCCATTGCTGTTCACGTGCGCAGCCGCGTCAGGCAGTCCCAGTTCGCGCAGGCAACCCAGCGCCTGTGCCGCAAAGGCCTCGTTCAATTCAATGGCGTCGAAGTCTGAAACTTTGACTTTTAGCCATTCGCACATACGCCGCGTCGCCGGTACCGGCCCCATGCCCATGGTGCGCGGTGGGACACCCGCCGTGGTCATACCCAGCACGCGCGCCCGCGGCGTCAGGCCGTGCCGCCGCACCGCTTCCGCGGATGCCAGCAGCAGTGCGCAGGCGCCATCATTGATCCCGGATGCGTTGCCCGCCGTTACCGTGCCCGGCGTGCGCACCAGCGGTGGCAGGCGCGACAAGCCCGCTGCATTTGCATCGGCGCGAATGTGCTCGTCAACACTCACCAGGACCGGCTGCGCACCCCGGTGCGCCGGCAGTTGTACCGGCGTGATCTCCGCCGCAAAGTAGCCGCTCGCCTGTGCGCGCGCCGCGCGTTGCTGGCTGCGCAGCGCGAAGCCATCCTGGTCGTCGCGTGATATCGCATGCTCCGCCGCGACGTTCTCGGCCGTCTCTGCCATGCTGTCGACGCCGTAGCGCTCCCTGAACTGACTGTTGATGAAACGCCAACCGAGCGTCGTATCCTCGATGCGTTGGTCTCGTCCATAGGGCACCTCGGCCTTGCCCATCACCAGCGGCGCGCGTGTCATTGACTCCACGCCGCCCGCCAGTGCCAGCTGCATCTGACCCGATTCGATGGCGCGTGCCGCTGTGCCTACTGCGTCCATACCGGACCCGCAAAGACGATTGATGGTGACCCCGGGTACAGAGTCAGGCAGGCCCGCCAGCAGCAGGCTCATGCGCGCCACGTTGCGATTGTCTTCACCGGCCTGATTCGCGCAGCCCAGGAACACCTCGTCGAGCTGCGCCCAGTCAAGCGACGGGTTGCGGCTCAACAGCGCACGAATCGGCACGGCACCCAGATCGTCTGCGCGCACGGCGGCCAGCACGCCGCCGTAGCGGCCGATCGGCGTGCGAACGGCGTCGCAAATGAACACAGATCTCATTGTCCCAAGCCTAATGGTATCGCGTTGCACCAGCAACCCGCGTGAGCCGCAAGCGGCGCGGCGGGACTAGGTACATTCCCGAATTGGCAGCGGGGCGGGGCACCGCTACGTTCGGCAGTCGGCGTCGAGGCAATGGAGGCAATGGAGGAGCGCACTCGTGCAGGATACCGCGCACACCTGGGCACTGGTGCTGGCTGCTGGCGATGGCAGACGACTCCGTGAGTTGAGCACTGATGCGGCAGGGCGGGCTGTCCCCAAGCAGTATTGCACGCTCGGCGGCGGGCCTTCGTTGTTGCAATCGGCGATCGATCGCGGCCAGGCCATCGCGGGAGCTCATCACGTGAGCGTCATAGTCGCTGCGCAGCACCGCCGCTGGTGGTGGCAATTGCTGGGCAAGTTGCCGGCGCGGAACGTGGTCGTGCAACCGGAAAATCGTGGCACCGCCAACGGCATCCTGCTGCAACTCCTCCACCTCGAGCAGGCCGACGCCACAGCAGAGGTCGTCCTGCTCCCCTCCGATCACCTGGTCATCGACGAGGCTGCGCTTGCGGCGGCGATGCAGCGCGCCTTCCAGCGTGTGCGCACAGCCCCAGGACAGATCGTGCTGCTCGGCATGACTCCGGTGGCGCCCGATCCCGAGCTAGGCTACATCGTGCCGGCACCACCCGATCAGCAGGGCATCAGCGAGGTGCTGACGTTCGTCGAAAAACCGACGCCAGCCACCGCGGCGCTGCTGATCGGGTGCGGAGGATTGCTGAATTCCCTGATCCTCGTAGCCCGCTGCAGCACACTGCTCGAACTGCTTGCACAGGCCCAGCCCGAGATCGTGCGTGCCATGCGCACGGCGATGGACCCACGCCAGGACCGCCAGATCGCCATGGAAGAGCTCTACGCGCACCTGCCCGTCCTGGATTTCTCGCGCCAGGTGCTGGAGACGACGCCAGGATCGACCCTGCACGTCGCGGCCGCGGCTGGGTGTGGCTGGAGTGACTTGGGCACACCGGAACGGATCGGCCAGGCCATCTCGATGCTGGCTCACAGTGGGCGTTCGCCGGCACGCAGGGGGTTCAGCAGCCCGTCCGTAGTGGATCTCAGCGCCCGCTACATGCAATCGCTGCTGGCCGCGGCGCGGGAATTGCGCGCAAGCGCGTAACGGCGAGGCCGCGGTGACGAGGTTCGCCATTTATGGGTAGAACACGTGCGTTCGGGCCACGAATGTGGCAATTTGATCGCATGGCGACCGGCACCAAAGGCTACCACGGCATCCACCTCGACAGGCGCGGGTTCCTCCGCGGCCTGGGCGTGGCCGCGGCCGGCTTGAGTGCCAGCCGCGTCGCGCTCGCGGGGAACAGCGCGCGGCGCGCAATCTCTTTCGTCCACACGCATACGGGCGAACAACTCAGCGCCGTGTACTACGAAGGTGGCGCGTATCTGGTGCCTGCGTTGCAACGGGTGAACCAGTTGCTGCGCGATTTCCGCACTGACACGCTGTATCCGATCGATCCCGGCGTGCTCGACCGCTTGTACCTGCTGCAATCTGCAGCGGGCAGCGACGAAGCGTTCCAGGTTATTTGCGGGTATCGCTCACCCGCGACGAACGAGGCCTTGCGGCTTGCGTCATCCGGAGTGGCCGAACACAGCCTGCACATGGAAGGTCGCGCCGTCGATGTGCGCCTGCCCGGTATCGACAGCGCCCGGCTTGCCTTGCTGGCCCGTGACCAGCAGGGCGGTGGAGTGGGCTACTATCGGGTCTCCGATTTTGTGCACGTGGACACAGGCCGCGTGCGGATTTGGGGAGATCCGATCGCTATCTAGCGGCGCTCGCGCACTAAGGGAATGTGCTGATGGCGCAACCGGCACTGGCGCGACAGACTGCGTCCAGGCCATTGCAGGAATCGCAACATGACTTTCGATAGCAGCGACCCCATCTCCCACCTGCACAAGGTGCTGTCCGAACTGGAGAGCCTTGCCCGCAGCACGGCCGAGAAGGCCGGCGACGGCGGCGCGGACCTGATTGAACAACTGAAGGGCACACTCGCAGCGGCCCGCTCGCGCATCAAGGAAGCAGAGGAGTCCTTGCAACACCAGGCGGTGCAAGGAGCCAAGACGGCCGACGGCTTCGTCCACGAACACACCTGGATGTCGATCGGCATTGCCGCGGCCATAGCCTTCCTGCTGGGCGCGCTGACCACGCGCCGCGACTGAAGGAGCCACGATCATGAGTGCATTGGGCAGTGGCATCGCCGGTGTGGTCTCGGCCATGGGCCAGCTTGGCGCCGCGGTCGCCGCGAACCTCGAGCAGCGCCTCGAGCAGTTGCGCACTACCGTCCGGCTGGAAGTGAGCCGCGCCGCCGCCACGGTTGCATTGGCGATTGCGGCGGTGGCGCTGGGTTTTGCAGCGCTGGCCTTCGGTGCGGTCGCCATCCTGATCGCCTCGTGGAATTCCAACCCGGTGCTGGCCGCTTCTCTGATCGCACTGGGTTTCTGCCTGTTGGCCATCATTGCCGTGCTGCTCATGCGCAGCGGCACGCGCTGAGCTGAACTGAGCGTGCGGACGTCCGCGCGGCGGCTCGCGGGGCTGCTGCCGGGCTTCCTGTTGGTGGCCGCGGCGGCGAGCGCGATGCCGTCCTTGCTCTGGTTCAAGGGCGGTCAGCCCACGACACAGGCCATCGTGTTGCTCGCACAATTGGCCTCGGCTGCGGACCGTGGCCTCGACGGGTCGGATTACGACAGCGACAATCTGGCGGCATCGGTCGAGCGCCTGCGGCATTCCGCGGCGCCATCCCGGTCTGAGCTGGAAATGTTTGACGCGGCACTGACGCGCGCTGCGCTCAGCTACGCTCATGACCTGCACTCCGGTCGCATCGACGCCCGTGCGGCCGGCTTTGCCATGGGTCCGTCGCGGGCACCGCTCGATCCAGCCGCCACGCTGACCAGGCTCGCAGACAGCGACGACGCGGCTGCTGCATTCGCGGCGCTCGAGCCACCCTTTGTGCACTATCGCTTACTCGAGTCGGCGCTGCACCGTTACCACGAGCTCGCCCTCCAGCCCGGGCTGACGCAATTGCCACCGCTCCCGCAACGCAGCTTGCGGCTCGGCGACCGCTACCAGGGCGCCCCCGCGCTGCGGCGACTGCTGGTGGCGGTGGGCGATCTCGCTGCTGCGGACGCCTTCACCCCGGCGGGCGAGGATGAAATACTGGACGCCGCGCTGGTGCAGGGAATCGTGCGTTTCCAGGGGCGCCATGGGCTGGCCACAGACGGACTTCTGTCGCGGAAGTCTTTCCAGGCGCTGACGGTCCCCATGGCCGTGCGCGCGCACTCGATCGAACTCACACTCGAGCGCTGGCGCTGGCTGCCGGCCTTCACCGCTCCGCCAATCATCGTCAACATCCCGCAGTTCCAGCTGTTTGCGTTTCGCAGCACGGCCGACCGCGCCGCGGACATTGCACAGATGCCGGTGATTGTCGGTCAGTCCTTTCGGGACAAGCGCACGCCGGTGTTCGTGAGCGACATGCGTTACGTGGTGTTCCGGCCGTTCTGGGATGTCCCGACCAGCATCGTGCGCAAGGAAATGCTGGCGCCGATGCGGGCAGACCCAGACTTCCTGGAACGCAATAGCCTGGAACTCGTGCGCGGCACCGGCGATGACGCGACGCCCGTGGCAGCGGACGCGGCCAGCATTGACGCACTGGCCGCCGGGCAGTTGCGCCTGCGGCAGCGGCCGGGGCCGGATAATGCACTTGGCCTGGTCAAGTTCGTCATGCCCAATGACTACGGCGTGTATCTGCACTCGACACCGGCGCGGCAGCTATTTGGCAAGGCCCGGCGCGATTTCAGCCATGGTTGCATCCGCGTGAGCGATCCGGTGGCCCTGGCGGTGCACGTGCTGCGTTCGACTTCCGGTGATTGGTCTGCCGATGCCGTGAACGCCGCAATGCAGGGCGCGGACGCCCAGCGGGTCAGGCTCGACACGCCGGTGCCCGTGATGGTGCTCTACGCCACCGCCCTGGCCACCGAGGCGGGGCCGGTGCTGTTCTTCGATGACATCTACGGATACGATCGACGCTTGGATGCCATGCTGCACCGTCGCCGCGCCGCGCGCTAGCGGTACGGCCATGTGCGCAATGCCCACTCCTTCAACCGGCCGCCTCAGGAAGCTGCTGAGCCGCCTGCGCGAACATCCGCTGGCGCGGGTCGGACCGGGACTCATCACTGGTGTCGCTGACGATGACCCAAGCGGCATCGCCACCTATTCACAGGCCGGCGCACAATACGGCCTCGGCATGCTGTGGACCATGCCGTTGTCGTTCCCGCTCATGGCTGCCGTGCAGTCCATGTGCGCACGCATCGGCCGGGTCACGGGCAAGGGACTGGCGGCAAACATGGCCGCCGTGTTTCCGATGTCCGTGGTGCGCGCTGCCGTGCTACTGCTATTGCTCGCCAACACCTTGAACATCGCCGCCGACATTGCCGCCATGGGCG
Organism: Gammaproteobacteria bacterium; assembly: GCA_025359205.1. Lineage (GTDB taxonomy): Bacteria > Pseudomonadota > Gammaproteobacteria > Steroidobacterales > Steroidobacteraceae > FEN-1191. The sequence continues at coordinate 189,328 of JANYHD010000023.1, read as the reverse complement.
AGACCGCCGAGCTGGTGCTGGGCGGCAATCGCCACCTGCTGACCGTGTTGTTCGCCATGGCAATCCTGCTGGCGCAGGTGTACGTGCCATACCATCGCTACGTGTTTGTGCTGCGCTGGCTCACGGCCTCGCTGCTGGCATACGCCGCAGTGCTGTTCACGGTCCACGTTCCCTGGAGCACGGTCGGCTGGCGCACGCTCTGGCCGGGTTTCGTGCCCGATCGCAACGCGGCCACGGTGATCGTCGCAGTGTTCGGCACCACCATCAGTCCCTACCTGTTCTTCTGGCAGGCCTCGGAAGAGGTGGAAGACATGGATGCGCGTCCGCGCGCCGCGCCGCTGTTGCGCGATGCACGACCCGCAGCGCGCGAGTTGCGCCGCATTCGCTGGGATACCTGGAGTGGCATGTTCTACTCGAACGTCAGCGCATATTTCATCATCCTGGCGACGGCGTTGACGTTGCATGCCGCGGGGATCACCCGCATCGAGACCGCGGCACAGGCTGCCGGCGCGCTGCGGCCGCTGGCCGGCGACTTTGCCTTCGAGCTGTTCGCGCTGGGCATACTGGGCGTGGGCCTGATCGGTGTGCCGGTGCTGGCTGGCTCCGGTGCCTACGCACTGGCGGAGATTATGCACTGGAAGCTGGGGCTGGAACGGCGCGCCATGGATGCGCGCGGATTTTACGGAGTCATCGCGGTCAGCATGCTGGGCGCGCTTGCGATCCAGTACCTGCCGATCAGCCCGATGCGGGCGCTGTTCTGGAGCGCAGTCATCAACGGCGTCGTGTCCGTGCCGCTGATCATCATGGTCGTGATCCTGGCTTCCCGCCGCTCGGTGCTGGGAGCGTATTGCGCCAGCCGCACGGCAATCGCGCTCGGCTGCGTGGCGGCTGCCGTCATGGGTGCGGCAGCAGTGCGCATGTTCATGGACTGACCGGCGTGCGTGCCAGCCACTGCTGGTAGCCGCGAAAGTGATGGATCGCGAATCCGGCAAATGCGCGGTTGTGCCGGAAGGCGCGCGCGGCGAGCGCGAGCTCGTGCTCCAGATCCGCCTCCGCCAGGTGATCGAAGGACACTTTCTGGATTTCATCGGGCGTCACATCGATACCGATGACGAGTCGTTTGCGCATCCGCTCCGCGCTGGCCATCTCGTCCGCGGCATTGCTCACGATGCCGTCCCGCCCCAGTGCGTGATCGCGATAGTCCATCAACGCCGCATAGTCATAGATGCCGAGCACGTGCTCGCTGACGGGCCGGGTTGCGCCGTGCCAATCGAGCTCGATGCCATCGAGCCAGAAGGGAATAGCCGGGCCGACGGCCAGCGACTGTCCGGAGGCCTGCTTGAGCGCCATCAGCGCTGCGCCCAGGTCGAGAAACTGGCGCAGCAGCTGCATCTTCTGCTCCGGCCATTGATCGAGAATGTGCGGCTCAATGTCGAGGTTGACACCATCAAAGCGCTCATCATCGCTGGCGGCGGCGTTGTAAGCCAGCACCCGCTGGAACATGGCCAGCGCCTCGGCGCGATGCTGCGGCAGCACGTACGCTTCGGTATGCAGGTAAGCCGAGCCGAGCAGGGCGTAGGCGCGCATTCCCCGCCGGTGCAGGCGGGCTACGAACTGGCGGTAGAGCCCCGGCTGTGTCTCGAGCAGGTTCTCGCCGTTGTAGGCGTCGGCATACAGGTACAGGGTGCGGATGTGTTTTGCGCGCAGGAACGCAATGGCATCCTCGCCGGCAGCACGGTCGCGCAGCATTGCAAACGATGCCTGCTCCCAGGTCCAGATCGCGCGCTCGGGAGCGGCGGCTGCGAACGCCGGGTACGACATCCACAGCGTGAATGCGGTAAATACGCCGAATGCAGCCCGCGCCGCCCGCTTAGCCATCGATCACCACCGCAATATGGTACCGCCCCGTGCCCATGCGCCTGCCGGTCACCGGATGCGAGGGCAACACGTTCAGGAAATAGCGCCCGGCCGCCACGCCGGCGCATTTGACCTGCAGCCGCACTGTAGCCGCCTGGCGCGCGCCGAGCGTGAGCGGCTCTCCATAGGTTTCCGACAGCTCCTGGCCGTCACGCGAAAGCAACACAACCAACGGGACGAAGGCATCGCCCGGCTGCGCCGCCAGGTTCGTGAAGGTGACATCAAGCGGCAAGTCCCCGGCCGGTGCATGCTCCGGGATACTCACTTCACTGACCGCAATTCCTTGCTGTGGACCGGCAGGCACAACGGATGGCGGCTGCGGTAGCGACTGGCGACCGCTGTAGCCCGCAAGCGTCGAGAAGCTACCGCGCGGAGCCAGCTCACGCGTACGCGTGAACCGGTCGTTGGCTGCGCGAAAGGCCGCGAAACGCGCCGCCACGCGCTCCTGCTCGGCCGCGTCGTGCACCGGATCCATGTGCAAGCCCTCGTTCAACGAGTACAGCTGGCCGCGACTTAGCATCCAGGTGCCAGCGATGTAGTCGACCAGGTTGGTCTTGGTCTGTTTGAGAGGGAATTCGTGCACGTTACGGAATGATGGTTCGAGATCCAGTCCGCTGCCGATCCAGGTCACGTGCACAGGCGTTTTCAGTCCGCTGCCATGCGCCAGCAGGGCCAGCAGTGAGGGCGCCAGGTCAAAGTCCGAGGACATCGACTTGATCCGCTGCGGCGCTATGAGCATGGGCGAGTAGATGATCAGTGGTACGTGGTACCGCTCGATCCATTCGTCCATCGGCAATTCCGGCAGACGGTGATCTCCGGTGATGATGAAAATCGTGTTGCCATATGCCGTGCGCCTCCGGGCCGCCTCGAAGTACCGACGCAGGGCATCGTCGAGGTACAGCACCGTCGAGTAGATGTCGCGGTAAGCGCGGTAGCTGGCCCTCTGGTCCTCGGCCAGACCCAGCTGCCGCAGCCGCTGTTCGAAGCGATCCCGCCAGGCCTGCTGACCCAGAAACGTATACGGCGAATGCGTGCTATTGGTTTGCAGCACGGTGACAAAGGGCTGCACGTCGTTGCGTAGCTCGTCGGCCAGGGCCGCCGAGACGAGCTCGTTGTCGGCGTAGCCCCAATCGTTGCTGCGCGCATAGCCGGGCGGGAAGTGGGTTGCATCGACCAGCGTATCGATGCCCTGCGCCTGCAGGAAGCCACGCTCGCCGTCGAAATCCAGATTCGTCCCGGCGTAGTAATTCAGCCGGTAGCCATTCGTCTTGAGCACGCCTAGCAGCGTCACATGCTCCGGCAACTTCCCGGTCGCGGCATCGAAACCCTCCTCGCCGAAGGGAAGCGAACCAAAAATGGATGGCAGCGCGGCAAAGGTGCGCCCCTGCACGGCGAGAAAATTCTCCCAGTAGAGGCTCTGCGCAGCGAGCTGGTCGAGAAACGGGGTAAAGCTGCCGAGCGACGCATCCGGGCCGGAGAATGCACGACCGAGTCCCTCGACGATGATGAACACGAGATTGGGCGGCATGTTGCCGTGCAGCCGGAAGTGCGGCCCCAGTTCGTCAGGTGTCTGCTCCGCGTGCAGGAAGGGGTATTCCGCAGCAGACGGGTGCGCTGTCGGCGATGGCTCCAGCGCCGCTATCGGCGTGAGCGAGGAGCCGCGCAGCGCGAACTTCATGCTGTCATCGAGGAAGTAGGCTGTCTTGTTCAGCCGTAGGCTATAGGCATCCACGCGCTCGCCACTCCATTGCGGGAGCCCGGACGGTGCGAACAGCATGACCGGCAGCGCTGCGGCGACCAGTCCGGCAGCCCAGAAGGGCCTGGCGGCAATCGCCGCACGATCCGGCTCGCGCCGCAGCAGGCGCGCCAGCGTGCCCCACAGGCTCAGCAGGGCGAGCAGCGTGCCGGCGAGGAGCGCCGCAGATGGCTGCAGACCCGCGCCGACCGTCTGGCTAACGTCGCGCCACGTATAGGCATACAGATCGGCGCCCAGCGGCACGCGCGCGCTGGTCGAGTACTGGATCAACGCGGCCTGCAAGGCCACCAGCATTGACCAGGCCACGCCCAGGCACAAGCGCTGGGCGCGCGGCGAACGCAGCAGTAGGGGCAGCAGCGAGTACAGGAACAACAACGGCAGATGTCGCGCCAGCGCATACGCGTCGTCGGCCAGCGCGCGCGCTGCCACACGCAGGACTGTCGCGGGTGCAGATCCAGGCGGCAGGGCCGTGAAAAGTTCTGCCGCGCGCAGGAACAGCCACGCCAGCAGCAAGGCGGGCAACAGGCGCAGGAAGCGGGCCGCAGCTGCGGCGATGGCCTCCGCCGTTGCTCGTCCTACCATCGCGTATAGAGAGTCCCGAACAGGCCGCGGCCGTTGTAGCCGTCGTCCCCATGATCGTAGGACAGGCCGAACTTGCAGCCCAGGCGCGGCCGCAGGAATTTGACCAACGCCACGCTGCTGGACCAGCTGTGCGTGCCCCCGGTGGCTGTCGGCAAAACCGCCGCATCGCTGTAGCCGAAGCCCAGCGCGAATTCCGCGTAATTGTCAGCGTCGCCGGCATAGTAGTAGCGCGTCACAAGACGATCACTGTTGCTGGCGGCGCCGTTGCCCGGAATGTAGAGGTGGCGCCAGCGCAGGTACCAGTTCCCGACATAGCGCCCCACGCCGAAGCCGTAGAGGCTGGTCGAGCTGGCGCTGAAGTCGAGCCGGTCGTAGCTGCCGGACAGCTCCCAGCCATGCGCCACGCCCTGGAAGACCTCGGCGCGCCAGGCATCGCCAGCAAACAGATTCTGCTGCGGGCCGCGTTGGTAGCGCAGATTGGCGTACGCGCGGTGCCACAGGTCCACGTAACCATCGAGCGCCCAGGCATGATCGCGGATGCTGAAGCGCTCGGCGCCCAAGGCCTCGAGCGCGAGCGAGCCGTGACTGAAGTGCCGGCGCACCGACAGCGTGTAGTCGCTCCAGTCGGGTCGCGAAGGCGAAAACGCGCTCCAGTCGGCGCCGAGGCTCGCGGACCAGCGATAGCCCGGCGCGGTCGCCACATCTGGCGCCAGCGCGCGCGGATTGAGCCCCCGCGGCGTCAGTGATTGCAGGTACTCTTCGACCTGCACCGCGTTCGCGCCACGCGCACGTGCTGCCTCGAAGTCTGCGCGCGCCGCCACGTAGTCGCCGGCCGCGCGCCAGGCGCGGCCGCGCGCAATGAGCGGCGCGGGAGCAGCAGCCGGCGCCAGCGCGAGCCAGCGTCCGTAGGCTTCCGCCGCCAGGGCAGGGCGCTCGCTCCACAGGTACAGGTCGCCAAGTGCCGACCATGCGTCCGCGTAAGCGGGCGCCGCCGCCGTGGCCGCGCTGAGATCAGCCTCGGATTCCGGCCACTTGCCCATCCAGGCATAGACACGGCCGCGACCCAGCAGCACGTCGGCGTTGCCTGGAGAGCGCGCAAGCAACGCGCCGAACGCCGCCAGCGCGGCCTCACGCTGACCCGAAAGCGCCAGCGAGCGGGCGGCCTGGAACTGGCTGTCGAAATCGGGCTGCGGCGGTAGTGCGGACAACTGCGCCGGCGGTTGCAGCGCCTGCGCCAAGGCCTGATCAGCGCAGGCCAGCCAGGCAAACGCCGTCAATGGTGACCACAGCGTGCGAAGCGGGCCCTTCATTTGGTGTTCCGTCCGCCGCTGGCAGGGGGCTCGGCAGGCTTGTGCTGCCAGGATCCGTCGCGTGCGATCTTGCCCCACTTGCTGCGCGAGCGGCCGCTGATCATCCACTTGAACAGCCCGAGCACACGCCAGAATGTCACCAGCTGGCGATAACCGAAGTTCTCGATCACCGCGGCCGCAAACAGCTTCAGCTGCTGGCCGATGCGCGGATACATCTGGAATGACAGTTCCTCGAGAAAAATGGCGTTGGTCGAGAGCATGATTCCCATGCCCAGCGCCAGGAACAGGAATACCAGGAATGACTGCAGGGGAATCAGCTGCAGCCACCACAGCACCGCTACCGCGATGTAGCCCACCAGCTCGATCAGCGGCCCCAACAGCTCGAACAGGATCATGAATGGATAGGCGAGCCAGCCCACCGCGCCGCCGCGCCGATTGAAGAACATCCCTGCGTTGGGCACCAGGCTTTCGGCCAGTCCGCGCTGCCAGCGCATCCGCTGGCCGCGGAGTGATTTGAGATCGCCCGGCACCTCGGTCCAGCAGATCGGATCGGGCACGAAGGTGATGTGGTACGGCCGCGTCTGCTCGCGCAGCTTGCGGTGCAGGCGCACCACCAGGTCCATGTCCTCGCCCACGGTATCGGTGCGGTAGCCACCAATGGCCACAACCCGCTCCTTGTAGAAGAGCCCGAACGCGCCGGATATCACCAGCAGCGCGTTCGAGGGCGACCAGCCCATGCGCCCGAACAGGAAGGCGCGCAGGTACTCCACGTTCTGGAACTGCGGCAGCCAGCCGCGCGGCAGGTCCACCGTCTCGAGGAAGCCGTTCTTGACCGTGCAGCCGTTGAGCACCCGCACCACGCCGCCGCAGGCCACCGTGTTCGAATCCTCAAGGAACGGGCGCACCACCCGCGCGAGACTGCCTGGATGGAGGATGCAATCGGCGTCGATGGCGCAGTACAGTGGATAGCGCACGCAGTTGAGGCCGGCGTTGAGCGAATCGGCCTTGCCGCCGTGCTCCTTGTCCACCAGCCGTACGTGCGGGTAGCGCGTCGAGGCGTAAACCCGGCGGATCCTTTCCGTCGGAATGCGCTGGCGATAGGCCTCGGGAAACTCCACCATCGAGAAGGCGCGGATCACTTCCTGGAGCGTCGCGTCTGATGAGCCGTCATTCACGATGACGACTTCGAACTCCGGGTAATCGAGCTGCAGGAGCGAATGCACCGAGGACACAATCGAGCGCTCCTCGTTGAAGGCGGGAATCAGGATGCTGACGGGCGGCTGGTACGCGGGCAGGTTGCGCGGCAGGTAGTCGGCGCGGTGATCACGCATGTAGCGCACGATGCTGAACACCGACACGTAGTGCAGCGCCAGGTAGGCGGAATTGATGGCGATGAAATAGAGGAAGAACCCCCACTGCAGCTCCAGCACGAGGTGCGCCCAGAATCCGTTCACGCCAGGTTCCCGATCGCGCGCTCGGCCAGCACGTGCTCGATGATGTCGCGAGCGTAAGCGTCGGTCTGCGCTTCCTGGATGGCGCGCATGCGCTCGTCGCCCACGAAGCCGAGGCCGACCAGTGCGCGCGCCGCGCGATAGCGCACCCACCATTGACGGTCGGTGAGCAGTTCAATGAGCTTTTGTTCGTCGCCAGGAACGCCAAGCCGCCCCATGGTCACCGCTGCCTGCATGCGCAAATGCCAGCGTGGATGCGCCAGCAACGGCCGGACGCAGTCCAGGTCGGCCTGGTTCGTGATCACCTGCAGGCAGGTCGAGATCATGTCCTCGTCATCAGCGGCAGCGAGCTGCGCGCGGATGATTGGCGCCGCAGCCGCCGGACTCACGCTCGCAAGGAAGCGCAGCATCCGCGGCCGGTCGGCGGAATCGACCTGCATTGTGGCCTCGGTCAGCGCCGCGGCGACGTCTGCTTCGGGGCATTCCTGCAAAATGGCCGCAATGCTGCCCTGTGACCAATCAGCGCGCTGAACGATGCGCGGCACGAGCTGCAGCACGCCTCGCTGCGGGTCGATCTGCATCAGGGCGCGCGCCGCGCACAGCGACATGATCGGGCTGCGATCGTCGAGGAAACCCGCCACGTGAGTGAAGCTCGAGTTGCTCCTGATGTGTCCCAGGGCAACCACTGCGACGACCCGATCGTGAAAGCCACCAGAGTGCAGCAAGGGGTAGAGGCGCGCTTCCAGGCCGACCTCTCTGGCGATGCGTGCGAGGTTTGAGGTGCTCGCACCCCGCAGGGGTTCGTGCGCTTCGTTCCAGACCCTTATGAAACCGGACGTCTCCTGCACGGTAAGCTCCGGCAGTGCCGTCGACACGCCAACGGGCTGCGCCTGCACCAGGGGCCGCCAGCGAGCCACAGCGAGTTCGTTGATTCGCAGGCGCCGCAGCGCCGACCTGCGCATGACCAGCGTCACGGCCAGCATCAGCACCGTCATGATCATGACCGCGACGCCCAGCCAGAAGGCGAATTGCACGATAGGCGCGGCGTCATCCAGGGTGCCCAGGGTCATTGGTCTTTCTTCTTGTTAAGAGCAAGGCGGCGCGAACCGCGTCCGGCCTGCATGACCCTGCGGATTCTACCGGGCCTGAGCCGGGCGCGCTTAGCATAGCGATGCTAAACAGGATCATTATAGTACACTAACTAGTTGTTTACTATAATGTTAATGTCGCTTCTATCGGACCCAGAAAGAGCCATATCGCGGGAGCCCGTATACTCCGCCGCTGCGGGCGCTCGGGGGCGCGCGCCAAGGGACGGGTATTTGCACTCCACGCGCCTGACAAAGCTGATCCTGCTGGGCCTGACCTTCGGCGTGCTGACCGGATTCGTGGTCTACACCTGGTTTCCCGAGTACGCGAGCGGCTTCGCGGCCACGGCGGACCTGCTGCCCGCCGTGTTCCTGCGACTGATCAAGATGATCATCGCGCCACTGGTCTTCTCCACCCTGGTCGTGGGTATTGCGAAGATGGGCGATCTCGGCACCGTAGGCCGTGTAGGCCTCAAGGCGTTGGGTTGGTTCATCTTCGCTTCGCTGATATCGCTCTCCCTAGGCCTGGTGCTGGTCAACCTGTTAAAGCCCGGCATCGCCATGCACATAGCGCTGCCTGACAGCAGCACCCACGCCGAAGTCGCTGCCACCGGCCTCTCGCTCAAGGATTTCATCGGCCATACTTTTCCGGTCAGCATCGCCGACGCCATGGCGCGCAACGAGATACTGCAGATCGTGGTGTTCGCCCTGTTCTTCGGGGCAGCCGCTGCGGCGCTTGGTGAACGCGCCCGCTCACTCATCGACGTGCTCGACGCCATTGCGCACGTCATGCTCAAGGTGACGAGCTACGTGATGCTGTTCGCGCCACTGGCGGTATTCGGCGCCCTGGCCGCAACAGTCGCGCAGCAGGGGCTGGGGGTCATCCGCGTTTATGGCCTGTTCATGGGCGAGTTCTACCTGGCTTTGCTGGTCCTGTGGACCCTGCTGCTCGCGCTGGGGAGCCTCGTGATCGGTCCGCGGGTGCTGCAGCTGTTGCGCGGCGTGCGCGACCCGCTGCTGCTCGCGTTTTCCACGGCCAGTTCCGAGGCGGCCTATCCCAAGACACTCGAGCAGCTCGAGCGTTTCGGCTGCAGCAACCGCATCGCCAGCTTCGTGCTGCCGATCGGGTATTCGTTCAACCTCGATGGCTCGATGATGTATTGCACCTTCGCCAGCCTCTTCATTGCCCAGGCCTACGGCATACATCTGTCCATGGGCCAGCAGATCCTGATGCTGGCGATCCTGATGCTGACCTCCAAGGGCATGGCCGGCGTGCCGCGCGCATCACTGGTGGTCATCGCCGCGACACTGCCGCAGTTCAACATCCCCGAAGGAGGCCTGCTGTTGCTGCTGGGCATCGATCATTTCCTGGACATGGGCCGTTCCGCCACCAACGTGGTGGGCAACAGCCTCGCCGTTGCCGTCGTGTCACGCTGGGAAGGTGAACTGCGATGAGCGTGCCGGCAGTCACGAGCCTTCGCGCCGAACCCTCGTTGCTCACCGTGCGGTGGAACGATGGCACGATCGGCGAATTCGCCAGCATCTGGCTGCGCGACAACCTGCCCGAGGACCGCGAGCAGCCCAGCGGGCAGCGGGTCGTCGACGTGGCTGACCTGCCGCGCGATCCGCGTATCCGCGCTGCCGAACTCAATGGGGCTGCCGCGTCCATCAGCTGGCAGGACGAGGCGCGCGTCTCCTCGATTGCGTTGGACTGGCTGTATGACTACGCCTCGGGCCGGCAGCATGCGGCGGAACGCGAGCAACGCCCGTGGCTGGAGGGTTCCAGCCTCAGCGCGCAAAAGGACTTTGGCTGGCTCACGTGCTCGCAACTGCATTCGGATGAGCGTGCGCGACTTGAGTGGTCGACTCGGCTCCTGCAGGATGGCCTGGCCTTCCTGCGTGAAGTGCCGCGCGTCGAAGGCACGATACTCGAAGCCATGGGCCTGGTCGGCTTCGTCGCCGAGACGAATTACGGCGCTCTGTTTGACGTGCGTGTCGTGGAGCAGCCCGAGAATCTCGCTTTTTCCGATCGCGGCCTCGGGTTGCACGCCGACAATCCCTATCGCGAGCCAGTGCCGGGCTTCCAGGCCCTGCACACGCTGCTCGCCGCGCCCGACAGAGGCGACAGCCTGTTCGCCGACGGAATCGCGCTCGCCACGCAGCTGCGCGCCATCGACCCTGAAGCATTCACACTACTCACACGCACACCCGTGCCGTTCCGCTATCGGGGCACGGGCGCCGATCTCTATGCAGAACGTCCCCTGATCGAGCTTTCCTGCACGGGCGAGATTGCAGCAGTTGCCTACAACAACCGCTCGATCCAGCCCTTGCGCCTGCCACCGGCGCAATGCCGGGCGTTTTACGCCGCCTACCGGCGCTTTGCCGAGTTGCTGCGTGAGCCGCGCTTCCAGTTGGCCACGCGGCTCGAAGGCGGCGATCTGGCGCTGTTCGACAACCAGCGCATCCTGCACGGCCGCACTGGTTTTGCATCGGCGCGCCACCCGCGGCACCTGCAGGGCTGCTACCTGACGCGTGACAGCGTCTACAGCAAGACGGCGTTGCTGCGCCAGCGCCTGCACGGCGACCCGCGATGACTGATACCGCCGACCAGCTGGTTTTGATCTACGCCCAGCGCGGGTCCGGGGCTTACTTCGGCGAGGCCGTCACCATGACTCAGCATGGACTGCAGGCCGCGTACTTCGCCGAGCAACACGGGGCGCCTGAGTCACTGGTGCTGGCCTCGCTCCTGCATGACATCGGCCACCTCATCGAGCCTGCGCCCGACGACCTCGAGGACTGGCAGCAGGATGCCCGACACGAACTCAGCGGCAGCCGCTGGCTGGCCGCGCGTTTCGGACCTGAAGTGTCCGAGCCGGTACGCCTGCACGTGCCGGCAAAGCGCTATCTGTGTGCGACCGATCCGGGTTACTTCGGGCAGCTCAGCGCCGCGTCTGTCACGACACTCGCATTGCAGGGTGGACCGATGAGCGCGGCGGAGACCACGGCGTTTGAAGCCGAAGCTTACTGGCGTGAGGCAGTGCTGCTGCGCCAGTTCGACGACCAGGGCAAGATCTCGGGCCTGAATACGCCGCCGTTCGAGCATTACCGTGCGTTGATCGAACGCTTCGCGCGCCGCACGCGACCCGTGCGCGCCGTGCTATTCGACCTGGACGGCACGCTCATCAATACAGAAGTGCACACGGATGCGACAGTCACGGCCGTAGCCGCCCGCTACGGCGTAAACGGCTACTCGCTGCCGCACTTCGAAACACACGGCCGCACCTGGGCGCACGTGGCCGAGACCATGCTCGCCCAGACCAACATCCGCATCTCGGCTGCGACGCTGGCTGCCGATCTGCTGGCGTACTGGAACGAAGCGGTCAGGGCGGTACAACCGATACCGGGCGCGCCGCAGGCTATGCGGGCCGCGGCGGCCAGCGGCCTGCAGCTCGCCGTAGTGTCCTCGAGCCCACGCTCGGTCATCGACTATTTCGTGGCGCAACTTGGCGTCGCCGATTGCGTCAGCGCGCAAGCGCGCATCGGCGGTGACGCCGTGCAGGTCGGCAAACCGGCTCCAGAGGCATTTCTGCTGGCGGCGCGCATGCTCGGCGTGGAACCCGCTGAAGCGCTCGTGTTCGAGGATAGCCGGGCGGGGTTGCAGGCAGCGCAGGCCGCCGGCATGCGCTCAATGTTCATCACCTGCTGCGCCGCCGAGATCCCGGACAATACCGCTATCGCAACTTCCACCTGCACCGACTACCGCGCGCTGCCGCCGCGCTTCTGGGAACAGATCCGCGTCGGCATCATTGACCTGCAGCACAAGGCCTACACATGAACACAGAACAGACGGCGCTGCTGCGCCGCTACCGCGCCCAGCTGTTCACGGCCACCTGGCTGTCGTATGCAGGTTTCTACCTATGCCGCAAGGTCTATGCGGTGGTCAAGCACCCGTTGAAACTCCAGTTCGGGTTCAACGACGAGCAGATCGCCGCGCCCTGGACCGTTTACCTGATCGCCTACATGCTCGGCCAGTTCCTCGCAGCGTGGCTTGGCCGGCGCATGGAGAGCCGCCGCGTATTGCTCGGCGGCATGACCATTGCGGCCACCTGCAACGTGGGGCTGGGATTCCTCGTGGATTCGCATCACGCGAGCGTATTCCTCTGGCTGTGCATCACCATGGGCATTCACGGCCTGGCCCAGGCGACCGGCTGGCCGCACAATGTCGCGCTGTTCGCGAACTGGACGCGGCGCTCCGAACGCGGCACGCTGTTTGGCATCTGGGGCACCTGCTACCAGCTCGGCGCCGTGGCCGGCAAGGGGCTCGCGGGCTTCCTGCTCGGTTGGCTCGGCATGGCCTGGTCGTTCTTCGGCTCCAGCATCGTGTTCTTTGCCTTCATCGCGGTGTTTTACTGCTTCGCGCGCGAACGGCCGCAATCCGTGGGTTTGTCACTCGAGGATGCAGCGGAGCCGGACGTGCCGGTCGCGGCCAAGGGCAGCGCCACGAACGTGCGCGAGGCGGCGCTACCGGCGGGATTCGCGGGCTCGATCATCGCGATGGGCCTGATCTACTTCGGCTTCAAGTTCCTGCGCTATGCGCTCGACAGCTGGTCGGCGCTGATCCTGAGCGAGCATTTCGCGCTGTCTGACTCGGCTTCCGCCTATCTCTCTACGGCCTTCGACTGGATCGGGCTGCTCGGCGTGATCGCGGCCGGCTATTGGTCCGATCGGATGCCCGGCTCGCGACGCACGCCGGTGATCTTCTGGATGACCTGCGGTTGCCTTGTATTCACGGTGCTCATGCGTTTCGTGGGCCTGTCATCCCCCGCGGTGTTCGTGGCCCTGCTGGCCCTGATCGGCTTCACACAGCTCGGGCCCGACGCCTTGCTGTCGGGCGCCTGCGCGATGGACATCGGCAGCCGGCGGCAGGCGGCCCTCGCAGCCGGCGTCATCAACGGCTTCGGATCGCTCGGGCCAATACTGCAGGAGCCGCTGATCGGCTGGCTCAAACAGACAGCCGGATTGAATTCCGTGTTTACGCTGCTAGTGGTCGTTGGTTCGTTAACCACCATTGGCACCTGGCTGTTGATGCGCTACGAACGCGGGCGGATTTGACTGCCAACGCCAGCGCGAACAGACCCTAGCGCTTCACGCCAGCGCGCTTGCCGGGCTTCATGAATTTGACCAGCACGCGCTGGCCGATCAGGTACGGGGTGTTGTCGGCCGAGACGACCACCTCGACCACGCGCTCATCGCTCGCCTCGTTCGCGCTGTCAGACTTGAGTTTGCGGGCGCCGAAAGTGGCGGCGATACGGATCACGCTGCCGACGGCGAGCTTGTCCGGGTCGGTCTCGGGCGTGATCTCCACTTCCTGCCCCACGTGCACATCGGGAATCGCGCTCTCGATGATTTCAGCGCGCACGATATGGCGGGTCGCCGGTTCGAGGTCGAACATGTCCGATACCTGGAGGGTCGATGCGCCGGCGCCCGGGTTTGCATAGCGGCGGATGATCTTGCCGTCCATCGGCGCGCGGATGATGGTCAGGTCCTCGCTGTATTCCGCCTGCGCCAGCTGGGCCCGCGCCGTCAGCACGGCCGCCTGCTGGATTCCAAGCTGCGCCAGGGCGCTCGCCACGGCGTCACTGGCCTGGTCGAGTTGCTGCTGCGAGACGAGCTTTGTCGGCGCCAGGCCCTTGAGGCGTTCGTACTCGCGCTGCGCGGTGTGCAGATTCACCTGCATCAGCGGAATCTGGCTCTCGGCTTGCGCCACGGCGGCGGCGGCGCTCTTCACCGCCAGGCGCGAGTCCTGGTCTTCCTGCCGCGCCAACACCTGGCCCTTGTGGACCATGTCGCCTTCCTGCACCAGCACTTCGCTGATCACGCCGGCGCGCCGCGCCGCCACCTCGACCACACCACCTTCGATGTCCAACTTGCCATTGGCGATGGTCGCATAGGGAGAGGGCGGCACCACCGCCGCCGGCTTACCGCCGCCGCCCGGATGGCAGGCCCCTAGCAACAGCAGCGCGGCGGCCGCGAGCGGCACGGAGAGCTTTCTTCTGAAGGCGGATCGGAGATTCATGGCTGTGGCCCCGAAGGGTAGGTGGCGCCAGGCGCCGGTGGTTCCGAGATCATGCGATCATCGAGAATCTTGCCGTCTTCCATGTGGATGATGCGATCGGCGTGTGCCTCGAGACGTGGATCATGGGTCACGACGATGATCGCTGCACCGCGCTGCCTGGCCGCCTCGTGCAGCAATCTGATGATCACCTGCCCGTTGACAGAATCAAGCGCCGAAGTCGGTTCGTCGGCAAAGATCAGCTGCGGCGCCTTGGCCAGTGCGCGAGCGATGGCCACGCGCTGCTTCTCGCCGCCCGAGAGTTCCGCGGGCTTCTGGTGCAGGCGCGGTCCGAGGCCGACGGATTCCAGCACCGCGCGCGCGCGCGCGCGCGCTTCGCGCTTCTCCACGCCGCAGTAACGCAACACCTGCACGACCTGGGCCGTGGCATCCAGCGAGGGAAACAGGTTAAAGCCCTGGAAGATGAACCCGCAGTGATCGAGCCTGAATTTGTCGATGCGACGGGTGCTCTTCTTCCACAGGCTTTCGCCCAGCGCCAGCACCTCGCCCTCGTCGGGCTTCATCAGGCCGGACAATGCGGCGATCAGCGTCGATTTTCCGGACCCCGACGGGCCCATGATCATGGTCACCTGGCCGTGGTACGCCGTAAAATCGACATTCTTCAGTACCTGCTGGCGCGTCTTGCCGATCTTGTACGCCTTGCTGATACCGCGCGCGTCGATGGCGAGTGCGCTCATCGCAGCAGATCCGCCGGCTGGCTTTTCTTGAGTACGCCCAGCGACATGATGCCGGAGAGTATCGCGACGGTCAGCAACGCAAGCGCCACCGGAATGTCGACGAACATCGGAAAGTCGAGCGGCACACCCGAGCTGATCGCAATGAACCATACGCCTGCGGTCAGCACTACGGTGAGCAGCAGGCCTGCCACGCCCACCCACATGCTGAGCTCCATGATGATCAGCCGGAGCCTGCCCATCGAGACCCCGAGCGCGCGCAGACTGGCAAATTCCTTGATGTTCGCCAGGATCGCGCCCTGCAGCGTCTGCCAGGTGATGACCACGCCGATGAATACGCTGATCACCACCGCAAAGCCGATCATCACCGCGATCGGCCCATCGGAGAGCATCGAAGTCTGGCTCGATTTCGACAAGTCCTCGCGCGTCCAGGCCTTGTAGCGGCCCTTGCCCATCGCGTTCAGCTGGTCGACGACCTGATGGACCTGCCCTGTGTCGTTGATCTTGGCGAGGATCGCGCCAACGCGATCACCATCATTGTACTGATGCAACAGCTTGGCGGTTTGCACGGATATGAACGTCATGGCATTGAACATCGACGGATAGCCGGATGTCGTGCCGCGCACCCATACAGTCTGGCCGTTCATTTTGGCCTTGTCGCCCACCTGTACACCGAGCTTGCCGAGGCTGGATCGATCGACGATGACCGCATAGGGTTCCCGCAGTGCCTGGATGAGATCGTCGCCAAAATCGATGGGCAAAGTTATGGCTCCCCTGACAGGGTCGACAATCATGATCGTGACGCCGTCATCCCTGGCTGGTTGACCCGGTTTCGGAAAATTCGACCAACCCGTGAAGCCGATATTCAGGGCCTGCACATCCATGACATTAGGGTTGCCATAGATCTCCGGAATCAACCGTCGCGGTTGGCCTGAGCGCGTGTCGAACAGGTTGGTGGAATCGGGCGGCATGATGAGTATCTGCGCGGGCGAACGATCCACCGTCGCCGAAAACGACTTGCTCAACCCCATGAACATGCCGGTCATGGCGAGCACCAGCAGTCCGGCCACCGCCAGGGCAATCACCGCGGCGACATAGCGGCGCCATTCATAGAGCAGCGTGGACAGGGCTAGGGACAACAGGCTACGCCTTCGCAATGAACGCTAACGCCAAACACACAGTGACCACCGAGAGTGGGGGGAGTTCCGGCCGCGTGGTGGCCCATATGTTACATGCCCGGGGCACCCACGATTGCCGGTTGTGCGCCTATTAAAGAGTGGTAAAGCAGCGGCCAAAACATGAGAATGCCCCGATCAGCAGTCGGGATTGGGGTAAGCCACCGCGATGAGCGCCTCCGCCAAGCGCATTCGTCAGCTGCTCAGCTGGCTCGGTGACCGCGACCGGCAGCTGCAACTCGCGCTCGATGCAGCCGAACTGGGCACCTGGAACTGGGACCTGGCAACCAACGAAGTGGTGTGGTCCGAACGCTGCCGATCATTGCTGGGCGTGTCGGCCGACGAGCCCGCTACAGTCGACAATTTCCTGAGGCTTGTACATCCGAGCGATCGCGCGGCGGTCGACCAGGCGATCGAGACGGCGCTACGGGAGCGCGATTCCTATTCGATCGAGTACCGCATCATCAGTCCAGACGGGCAGACGCGCTGGCTGCATAGCCTCGGCCGCACGCACCAGACCGAGCCGCAGGGGCGATCCGGGGGCATGTCGGGCATTGTGCGCGATGTCACCGCGGCGCACTGCGCCGCTGAATCCGCGCTGCGGCAAAAACAATTTCTCGCGCAATTGCTGGAAGCGGCCCCAGCGGGCGTCGCCAAGCTCGATCGCGACATGCGCATCGTGGCCGCAAACGCGCTGTTCCGCGAGTGCCTGCGACTTGATGCAGCCGAGCTGACCGGTCAAAGCCTGCACGAACTGCTGCCTGGGATGCCGGCCGCATGGCGTGAGCGCTTTCAAAACGGACTGGCGGGCGCGCCGCAACTCTTCGCCGAGGAATGCCTGCCGCACGGCGACGGCAGCAGCGACTGGATCAAGGGGCAAGTGGTTCCCTGGTACGACGACCACGCCGCGATCGGCGGCATCGTGCTGATGTTCGAGGTGCTGACACAACAGCGGCAAACCGAGGCGCAGCTGCGACGCCAGGACGAACAGCAGCGCCTCGATCAGCGCTACCGCCTGCTGGTCGACAAACTGCCGCTCGGCATCATGCTGGCGGACTGCGACGGCATCGTGAATTACCTGAACCCGGCCTGGCAGGGCCTGGCTGCGCCGGGCCACGAACAGGCCCTGGGACTCGACCAGGCTGAGGTCATACATCCGCAGGATCGCGCACGCGTTCGCGCCGCTTGGCTGCGCATGGCGCAGGAGCCGTCCTCGGACCTTGAATTCCGCCTGCGGCCGCATGGAACGAATGAGCGTTGGGTCCATTGCCTGTCGACTGCATTGCGCGATGTAAACGGGGACATTCTCGGATACGCGCATGCCTGCATTGACATCAGCAGCAGTCGCCATGAACGGGCCGCCAGCGAACAGCGTCATCACCAGGTACTGGGGTTGGCGCATCGCCTGCAACGGCTGCGCGCAGCGGAGCGGCTGGACCTGGCAGGCCTCCTGCAACGAGACATCCTCAATGAACTAAACGCCCTGCCGGATGGCGAGCGCACGCTCGCGGTGACAATCGAACGCTTGCGCCGCATTGTGTATGAACTGAATCCGCCCGGAATCGAGGAGCTCGGCTTTGCCGGTGCGCTCGAGCACTTCCTGGCTGGCCAGGCTGAACAGGCCGGTTTCGAATTCGAGCTAGCCGTGCCCGAAGCACCCATGCTGGCGCAGCCCAGAGTCCTCGCGGTTATTTACAGTGTGGCGCAGGAAGCCATCGCCAACGTCACCCGGCACGCGCGTGCGACGCGCGTCCAGATTGCCGTCAAAGTCGAGAGTAGCAAGCTGCAACTACTGGTGCGGGACAACGGTATTGGCATCAGTGAGGGCGCCTGGCCGCGACCGCAGTGCTACGGGCTGCTGGCCGCATCCGAGCGGCTCGCCGAAATGGGCGGCACGCTGCGCACATCGGGATCCCCGGGACAGGGCACGACAGTTGAAGCCACCATTCCGCTGACGTCGCTGCAGTCGCGCATCGGGGAGCACCGCTGATTTGAAACCTTATGCCATCCTGTTGGGCTCATGGCTATGCGTCGCCGCCGCGCAGACCGCCGCGGCACCGGCGATCGTCGCGCCGCATTTCGACCAAGTGCGCATCCGCGAGGCGATTCGCACATTGTCCTCCGATCACCTCGAGGGCCGCGCGCCGGCCAGCGTGGGTGAGCAACGCACCATCGACTACCTTGTCGCGCAATTCAAGCAGCAGGGTCTGCAGCCGGCCAATCACGGCAGCTACCTGCAGGCCGTGCCGATGGTGGAGATCACGCCTGGCGCAGGTGCCGTGCTGACGATCAGCGGCGGCGCGGCGCCGCTTAAATTCTCGGTCGGCAGCGATGCCGTCGTCACCACACCGCACCCACAGGCCACGACGTCGCTCAAGGACAGTGCGCTGGTCTTTGCCGGCTACGGCATCGTCGCATCGGAATACCAATGGAACGACTACGCCGGACTCGATGCGCGGGGCAAGACCGTGGTCGTGCTCGTGAACGATCCGGGTTACGCCACGGAAGATCCGGCGCTGTTCCACGGCAAGGCCATGACCTACTACGGGCGCTGGACCTACAAGTTCGAGGAGGCCGCGCGCCAGGGCGCCGCCGGCGTGCTGATCGTGCACGACACGGGCCCCGCGGGTTACCCTTGGGAAGTCGTGCATAACGGCTGGACGGGTCCGGCCGACGAACTGCCGCCAGGCAGCGTCTACCGGCCGCAAATCCAGGGCTGGTTGAGCTTTGATGCTGCGACGAAGCTGCTTGCTGCCGCGGGCCAGGATCTCGCCGCGCTTTCGGCCGCAGCGACGCGGCGTGACTTCAAGGCCGTGGATCTGCATCTGGCGGCGAGTGTTACCCTGCACAATCAGGTACATGACGTTGTCAGTCACAACGTGGTGGCCCTGCTGAAGGGTACTCATTACCCTGAACAGGTCGTCGTTTACACCGCGCACTGGGATCACTTCGGTGAGAAGCCCGGCCCCGACGGCAAGCCGCAGATCTTCCACGGTGCGGTGGACAACGCGACCGGTGTAGCGGGGCTCCTCGCACTGGCGCGCAAGTTTGCCGCGGACAAGCCCGCACCGGCGCGGAGCCTGCTGTTCATCGCGACCACTTCCGAAGAGCAGGGCCTGCTGGGGTCGGCCTACTACGCCGCGCATCCGCTGTTCCCACTGGCCGACACGGTCGCCAACCTCAACATGGACGAGATGGACACCTTCGGCGCCACGCGCGACCTCACGGTGCGTGGACAATTCATGTCCACATTGGATGAAATGCTTGGGCGCGAGGCAGAGTCGCTGGGATTGAAGCTCCTGCCGGATGCAGATCCGTCCAAGGGCTACTACTTTCGCGCCGATCATTTCGAATTCGCCAAGCAGGGCGTGCCGGCACTGAGCGTGTACTGGGGCACCGACTACGTGGGTCATGCGCCGGGCTGGGGCCAGATTCAACAGCTCGACTACAACGACCGGCGTTACCACAAGCCGCTGGATGTTTACGATGCCAGCTGGAATCTTGACGGCATGCTGCAGCAGTTGCAGGCCCTGTATCTCACGGGCCGCTCGCTCGCGGACGGCGATGCCTGGCCGGAGTGGTACGCGGACAGCCCATTCCGGGCCACCCGCGAAACGCAGCGCGCGCAGACCCGGTAGCCACGGATGACCATCACGGCTGCCACGCGCATTCCGCTCGGCCGCAGCGGCCTCGAAGTGGCGCCGCTGGGCTGGGGTATGTGGCGCTTCGCCGGGACGGATCCCGCCACAGCGCAGCGGCGCATCGAAGCGGCCCTTGATATTGGCTGCACGCTGTTCGATACCGCGGATATCTACGGGTATTCCACGCCAGAGGGCTTCGGGGCCGCCGAACTGCTGCTCGGCCGCGTGCTGCACGCTGTGCCGGCGTTGCGGCAACGCATGCTGCTGGCGAGCAAGGGCGGCATTTTCCCGCCGCTCCCCTACGATTCCAGCGCGAGCTATCTGACGCAGGCCTGCGAGAAATCCCTGCAGCGGCTGGGAGTCGACTGCATTGATCTCTACCAGATCCACCGCCCCGACGTGCTTACGCATCCGCACGAGGTGGCGGCAACACTCGAGCGGCTCCGGCAGGCGGGCAAGATACGCGCCGCCGGCGTCTCCAATTACGGCGCGGCGCAGCTCGATGCCCTGTGCGCCTGCATGCCGTTTCCACTCGCATCGATCCAGCCGGAATTTTCGCCGCTGGCAATTGAGCCTCTCAGCGACGGCTTGCTCGACGCCGCTATGCGCCACGGCCTCGCGGTACTGGCCTGGTCGCCACTGGCCCAGGGCCGGCTGGGCGAGGGCAAGCCGCCCGCTGCGGCCAACGAGCGATCCGCAGCCGTATGCGCCGCACTCGATCGGATCGCCGCTCGCGCCGGCGTGCCTCGCTCTGCGGTGGCTTACGCCTGGGTCATGGCGCATCCCTCGCGCCCGGTGCCGCTGATCGGCAGCCAGGATCCGGATCGCATACGCGCCGCCGCAGCTGCCTATAACGTTGCCATCAGGCGCGAGGAGTGGTACCAGGTGCTGGAGGCCGCACGCGGAGCGCCACTGCCCTGAGGCGTAAGCCGATCAGGGCTCCCGCTGGTAGACGATCCGGCCACCGACCATCGTCATCAGCACCTGCGTGGCGGCGATCGACTGGGCCGGCACTGCGAAAATGTCCTGCGAGAGTACGGCCAGGTCAGCCAGCTTGCCCACCTCGAGCGTCCCGACGCGGTCGTCGAAGAATGCGGCCCGTGCCGATCCGAGCGTGTAAGCCGACAGGGCTTCGCCCACACTGATCCGCTCCTCGGGCTCATACGTGCCACCGGTGCGTGCCGCGCCGCCCTGGCCTGCACCGTCGAAGGGATTGCCGGCAATGTCAGCGGTGTCGGCCGAATGCCAGACCTCGCGCGTCACGGCCTGCTGGATCCCCAGCAAGGGATCTGGCGGAAAAGTGCAAGGCCAGTCACTGGCAAAGGCGAGGGCGGTGCCCTGCACGAGGAAGCTATGCCAACGGTCCGTTGGCAGCATGTGGGCCACGTCATAATTGAGCCCGATCTGCGCGCAGCAGAAGCTCGGCTGCATGACGACGGTCACGCCAAGTTGCGCGAAACGCGGCAGGTCAGCCGCGTCAGTGAGATCGGCATGTTCGAGGCGCAGCCGTCGATCGCGCTCCCCGTTCAGGCCGGACTGTTGCTGGTAGGTGTCGAGAATCATGTGCACGGAGTCGTTCCGCGCCGCGTGCGTCATGATCTGGAAGCCGCGCCGATCGAGCTCCGCCACGATTTCCGCGTACGCATGCGGTTCGTAGACCAGCGGCGGCACCAGCCCGGAAAAACCGTCGGCAAAGAACTTGATGAGATTGGCCGACACCCAATCGTCGTGATAGCGCGCCCGGGCCGTCTCGATCTCGGTCAGGAACTGCGGGCTGAGCCGGTGCGCCACCGCCACGGCCCCATAGGCGGTGCGCGTCCGCACCGTCAGGCTGCCGCGATCGCGCAGCGTGGCATACAGGCGCATCTCGTTCAGGTCGCCGGTAGCGTTGACCACTGAGGTGATGCCAAACCGATTGAGGTAATGCGCCGCGCCCTCGACCATCGCCAAGCGCTCCGCTTCCGGCACATGCGCGACGACCGCTCGCTCCACCAGCTCCATCGCTGCTTCCAGCAGCACGCCACTGGGGTGGCCGCCGGCATCGCGGATGACGCCGCGCTCCTCCTGCGGTTCGGCCACGGGAAAATCCGTGATGCCCGCGAGCCGCAGTGCGGCACTGTTGACCCAGAGTGAATGCTCCGTGGTGTTGTGCACGACGACCGGTCGCTCGGGCACCGCACGATCGAGCAGTTCCCGGTTCGGTGTCGAAGGCGGTGTCGCGCTGAAATCGGCACGCGCAAAGATTACCGCGTCGGCAGGATGGTCCGCGGCGTAGGCACGCAGCCGGGCCACGAGCTCAACGGGCTTGTCGGCCGTGATGCTCGCCTCGGGCGTGCTCAGGTTGAGGCCGTGAAGTGCGTATGCGCCAAACAGCAGATGCAGGTGTGAATCGACGATGCCCGGAATGACCGTGCGGCCGTGCAGATCCACGACCTCGCGTGCACCACGGGCTCGCCGGCCGATAGCCCGATCGGTGCCAACGGCTTCGATCCGCCCACCGCTGATGGCCATTGACTCGGCCCAGGGCATGCGCGGGTTACCGGTCCATAGATGCCCGTGCTGGAGCACGAGATCCGTTGCCCACGCCGGAGCCGCGCAGGCACTGCAGGCCAGCGCGAGCAGTGCACGCCGCAGGGTGGCGGCTGGTGAGCGGCAGGGCGAGATCGGGTTTCGCATTGGTCTGCGAAGCTACCGCCTGCGCGGTCCGCCTGCAATATTGAGTACCGGCGGACTCAGTGGGCGAGCGAACAGACGCCTTGCGCTGTGCGAGTTAGCTTTCCAGGGACTTCTGCTTAAGCTTCTGGCTGCCTATGAAACACCAACGGAACTGCGTCGCCGCCATGCTGCTGGCGCTGTGCATGACGGCCTGCGGCGGGAGCGATTCGGGTGCCAAGCCGGGCGGAGGCAGCCCAGGACGCGGTGCGCTGTTGCAGTCTCCCCCTCAGCTCGTGTCGAGCGTTGTGGCGGGCGATCTGCTGCTGGAGCTCAACGCGGCAATCAACCAGCCACTGCTCGCGCTCAGTGGTGCGCCGCTGTGCGATATCGCCGTCTATCATCTGGAATACAGCACCGTCGGTGCGCACAACGAGCCCACAACGGCGTCGGCCGCGCTGATGGTGCCCACCGGGCTCGATGCCCGCTGCCGTGGCGACCGTCCAATCCTGTTATATGCACACGGAACGAGCACCGACCGGGCCTTCAACATTGCCAACCTGCACGACGCCCAGAACGCTGAAGGTCTGCTGCTGGCCGCGCTGTTTGCGGCGCAAGGCTACATCGTCGTCGCGCCCAACTATGCGGGCTACGACACTTCGACTTTGGGCTATCACGCCTATCTGAATGCTGACCAGCAATCGAAAGACATGATCGATGGCTTGACCGCAGCACGTCTGGCCATGCCGGCGGCCGGAGCGTTGATCACCAGGGATAATGGTCAACTCTTCATCACGGGTTACTCGCAAGGGGGTTACGTGGCCATGGCGACGCAGCGCGCCATGCAGGCGGCGGGCATTGCGGTGACGGCGTCGGCTCCCATGTCCGGGCCCTATGCCCTGGCAGCCTTCTTTGACGCTGTCGCTTCCGGGCAGGTCGATGGTGGTGCGCCCGTGTTCACGACCTTGCTGATTACCGGCTACCAACGGGCCTACGGCAACATCTACGCAAACGCGACTGATGTATTCGAGGCGCAGTATGCGCCCGGCATCGATTCCCTGCTGCCGGGCCTGCTCACCCGCGGCGAGCTTTATGCACAGGGCAAACTGCCGCAGTACGCGCTGTTCAGCGCCATGCCACCAGACCCAATCTATGCGGACATTACCCCGGCAACGCAGCCCAGCTACCTGGCGCCGGTTTTTGCGCTGGGCTTTGGCAGCGGCAATCTGCTCAGCAACAGCTTTCGCCTGAGCTACCTGCAGGATGCCGCGTCTCACCCGGACGGCGGCTGGCCTGTGACTACAACTGGAGCACCTGCCTCCGGCGCCGGGTTCGCTTTTCGCCAGGCCCTGGTACTCAATGACCTGCGCAATTGGGCGCCCACGGCGCCTACGCTGCTGTGCGGCGGTACCAGCGATCCGATTGTCTTCTGGCTGAACACACAGTTGATTCAGAACTACTGGTCGGCGCATCAGCCTGCCGCAACCCCTTTCAGCGTCCTGGATATCGACTCCACGCCTACGGCGGCCGACCCGTATGGCGCACTGAAGACGGATTTCTCCATCGCCAAGCAGGCGGTTGCGCTCACGGCCGTAACCCAGGGAGCAACGGATGGCGGAGCGACGGCAGTCTTCGAAGCCTACCACGCCACTTTGGTGGCGCCATTCTGCCTGGCCGCCGTCCGGGCGTTCTTCGGGTCCCAATGAGTAGCGATCCCCTGAGAGCTCCCGGCTGGCTGCATTCCGTGTATCGATGCATAGCCGCCGCGGGCTTTTCCGCTTCCGTCATTGGCTGTGCCGGACTCCCGCCGGGTGCGGATTATCCCCGCGTCGTCTCCGAGGCGCTGGCACGGCCGGAGGAGACCCATCTGGGCGGGCAGGTGGCCGCCGCCTCGCGTGAACACGGCGGCTCTTCGGGATTTCGCATTGTTACTCTGGGCGTCGACGGACTGCTGATGCGCGCGCAGATGATCGACGGCGCCGAGCGCACCCTGGACCTGCAGTACTTCATTTTTCGTGGCGATGTCGCGGGCCGGCTGCTGGTCGACGGGCTGCGCCGCGCGGCGGCTCGCGGCGTGCGCGTGCGCGTGCTAGTCGATGACGCGGACACCGTCGCCGGCGACGAGCAGGTCCTGGCGCTGCATCGCCTGCCGAACGTCCAGGTCAGGGTATTCAATCCCTTCGCCTATCGCGGCCATGCCGATTTCATGCGCACGGCGGAGTTCCTGCTCAATGCCCGGCGACTCGACTATCGGATGCACAACAAGCTCATCGTGGTCGACAACTCGGTGGCGCTGGTGGGCGGCCGCAACATCGGTGACCAGTATTTCCAGATCGATCCGGAATCGCAGTTCGCGGATGACGACGTGTTTGCCGCCGGACCGGTGGCCACTCAGCTGTCGACGACCTTCGATGAGTACTGGAACAGCGGGCTGGCCATCCCCGCAGCAGCGCTGCACCAGCGCAAGAGATCTCCGGCATCGCCGGTCGCAACCCAGGGCGAGTACAGCGCGCGGATCGCCAGCGGCGAACCCTATGCCAGCATGATCTCGGGACGCCTGCCGCTCGTCTGGGCACCTGCCTGGGTGGTCTGCGACAGCCCCCACAAGAAACAGGTGGAAGACGGCGCGCGTGCGGGGCGGCTGATGAGCGGTGCGGTATTTGCGGCGGTTCGCGCCACGGATACCGAACTATTGATGGTCACGCCTTACTTCATACCTGCCAGCGATGAGTCGGCGGCGTTGGCGGAGCTGCGCCAACGCCAGGTGCGAATCCGCCTGCTGACGAACTCGCTCGAAGGCTCCGCAGGGGCCTTTGCGCATTCGGGTTACCAGCACTTTCGGGTCCCGCTGCTGCAGGAGGGCGTGGAGCTGTACGAAGCGCGGGCACTATTGGGCAACAGCAAGGGCAGTGGCCAGACGGCCAGAATGACCCGCTACGGCAACTACGCGCTGCACGCCAAGCTGTTCGTATTTGATCGCCGCAAGTTGTTCGTGGGCTCGATGAATTTCGACAGGCGGTCGAAACAGTTGAATACCGAGATCGGGCTGATCATCGACAGTCCCGAACTTGCCGAACAGACGGCTACACGCTTTGCCGCCATGGTGCAGCCACAGAACTCGTATGCGCTGTCCTTGCGCCCGGACCTGGCCGGTCATGCTTCACAACTGTCGTGGCACTCTGAAGAAGATGGCAAGGTCGTTGACTACTCTCGCGAACCGGCGCGCAGCGGCTGGCAGCGGCTGAAGGTTCGGCTCATGTCGTGGCTGCCACTGGCGAGCGAGCAGTGAGGTATCGGGCAAATGGTTTGGCATTGCTGAGCCTGGCCGTGGGCCTGAGCGCGGCGCAGGCAGCTTTCGCGGATCCGTCAGCAATTGCTGCCGATGAGATCAACCACCTGCTCACCACCTTGGGTGCGTCGGGTTGCGAGTTCTATCGACGTCCCCCCGCTTTCAGTAGCGAAGGGCTTTAAAGTGTTCCGGCGCTGTAGATCAATGAGTTAAGCGCAGAAATCTCCACACCTTGCACTAACAACTAAATAGCTTATTGATTCTTATTGGCTCCCCGGGCAGGGGAGGCGGAATGAAAATATTAGACTAACCCATACTCAAGGCGCCCCCGCCCCAAAATCCGCCCGCTCGGGTACTTAGGTATCTGAACGCTCGAGCAACGGCCGGATCAGATCGAGCGGCAGCGGAAACACGATGGTTGAGGTCTTCTCGCTCGAGATGTCAGCGAGCGTCTGCAGATAACGCAATTGCATGGCCTGGGGCTGTTGCGCCAAGGTGCGCGCTGCCTCCACGAGCATCGCCGCGGCCTGTTTCTCGCCTTCGGCGTGAATGACTTTCGCGCGCCGGGTGCGTTCGGCCTCCGCCTGGCGCGCGATCGCGCGAATCATGGTTTCGGTAATGTCCACGTCCTTGATCTCGACGCTTGCCACTTTGATTCCCCAGGCTTCTGTTGCCTGATCCAGGATGCGCTGAATGTCTAGATTCAGTCGATCTCGCTGCGCCAGCAACTCATCCAGTTCATGCTGACCCAGCACCGAACGCAACGTCGTTTGGGCGTACTGGCTGGTTGCTTCAAAGGGCTGGGCGACCTGCAAGATGGACTTGCCCGCGTCCACGACGCGGAAATAAATCACCGCGCTGACCTTGACCGACACGTTATCTCGCGTAATCACGTCCTGCGGGGGCACCTTGAGCACCACCACGCGCAGGTCCACCCTCACCAGGCGTTGCACAAGCGGCGCGACCAGGACGATGCCTGGACCCTTGACACCGGTGAAGCGGCCGAACGTGAACATCACACCGCGTTCATATTCGTTCAGAATCCTGATGAACGAGAGCAGGAATATCAGCAGAAAGACGAGGACTGGTATTGCGAAATACATGTTGATTCTCCGGAATAATCAGTCTCGGCCGGCCCTTAAATGCGCGGCCGTTCAAGTACCAGCGTGAGTCCTTCAATTCGCACGATGCGCAATGTTTCACCGGTTTTCACTGGATCGCGGGTCACCGCCTGCCACAACTCGCCGCGCACACGCACCAGGCCCGCCTGCTCGAAGTCTTCGATCGCCACCGCGGTTTCCATTAGCAGCTGATCCACACCCGTGACGACCGGGCGGGAACGTGCGCGCACAGCGTAAATGACGATGCCGAGGGCGACCAAGCCACCGATGAAACCCATAGCACCAATCAGCGGGCGTGCAATGGCAAATCCCGGCACGCTCCGATCCAGCAACATGATCGAGCCCATCACAAAGGCAACGAGCCCGCCTACGCCCAGCGCGCCGAAGCTCCCGATGAAGCCCTCCGCAGCGATCAGTACCACACCGAGCAGCATGAGGGCTAGGCCGGCGTAATTGACCGAAAGGATCTGAAATGAATACAGCGCGAGCAGCAGGCAAATAGCACCGGCGACGCCGGGCAACACGGCCCCCGGGTTGTAACCCTCGAGCAGCAATCCGTAGATGCCGATCAGCATCAGCAGGTACGCAACATTCGGATTCGTGAGCACTGCGAGCAACTGCGTGCGCCAGTCCGCGGTGACGCGATTAACGACGAGGTGCCGCGTGGCCAGTGTCAGCTCGCCATTGGTGGTGGTGACCTTGCGGCCGTCGAGCTGAACCAGGAGGTCTGGTATGTCAGTGGCGATCAGATCGATCACATGCTGGTCGAGCGCGTGAGTTGCGCTCAGACTCGCGGCCTGTCGCACTGCGGATTCAGCCCAGTCCGCGTTACGGTGTCGCAGCTCAGCGAGACCGCGAATATAGGCCACAGCGTCGTTGACGGCTTTGCGCTCATGCGTATCGGTGGGAGCGACTGGATGCGGCTGTTTGGCCGCTTCATTCCCAGTCGCAGGCGTCTCGGCGGGCGGAGGGCCGATGTCGATCATTTGCACGGGCGTGGCCGCTCCGAGATTCGTTGCAGGCGCCATGGCTGCGATGTGAGCGGCGTACAGGAGATAGGTGCCGGCGCTCGCCGCGCGTGCGCCTGATGGCGCCACGAAAATGACGACGGGGATCGGCGATGCGAGCATCGCCTGAATCATCTCGCGCATGGAAGTATCCAGGCCGCCCGGCGTGTCGAGTTCCATTACCACCAGGGTGGCGCCGCGCTGTTGCGCGGACTGCAGCGTCTGGACGAAAAAGCGACCGGTGGCTGGACCGATGGCGTCGCGAATGTCCAGCACGACGACCGTATTCGGGGCGCGTGTCAGTGACCCTGCAACGGACCGTGGCATGAAGGTCGTCGCAATAAGGCCCGCTGCGCACCAGGCGGCGGAAACTCTGCGTAAAGCACGTGCACTCACGCGATCCTCACCGGGACTCGTTCGCGCTCAAGCCCGCGGCCAGTACACTATAGTCGCTATCCTGCGATCGTAGTAATCGTGGATGGGCACGCCCTCGTGCCCGGGATGGGCGTGCTGCGCTGCGTCGCTCGCCCGGCGTCGGCCACTGCGTGCCGCGTTCCGCGTTTTCGTTTACGAGCGGAAACTACTTGAAACAAAACGCCGGCGCACATCCAGCGCGCAACGCCTGCTATCTCGATGAGCGCCCATGCGGGGCGAAATCCTTGGATACACCGGAGCCACCGCAATTCCGTTATCGAGACTTCAAGTCTTATGCGATTCCGCACCATGCAGGACCGCGACTCTTAATAACAATCTATTACTTTAGATAACGCATTTAGACGATTAAATATAAAGAATAATGGCTCACGGGTTGGACTCCAAGTCGAGCGTAAGTGACTGAGCCGTAAAGCGATCTCACGCAAGGTCGATTAGTTACCCCCAAAGGTACCCTTGCAGCTGCTGCGCTGTGCTGGCGCGCGCGGAGACGTCCTGAACCCGCGTAGGAATCAGAAGCTTCCCAGGTTTTCGCATTGCTTTTGAAGTGCTCGCCCACTGGCACTCGCCCCGGAGCGGTCAATCCATTGAAAAGTCGCGAAGTATGCGACCGCGTATGAGTGAACGTAGACCAGCGGCGAGGCGAGTCTTGGGCAGACGTGCCAGGAGCGTCGCCTTTGATGTCATCGCGTGCTGGGCCAGGGCGGCGGTGAATTCCAGATCCTTCTCGCGTCCTGCGACGTACTTGGATATGGCGAGATCATTCACCTCGAGACATAAGCCGGTGATGCCACGCGTGTTGGCATTCTTGACGCGCACCAGCCTTCGCTGCCAGCCAGAGGGCAGAGTGGCGGTGCGCGGCCCTACGCCCTGCGCATAATATCCAAAGGATTCATGAAAGACGGAGCCCTCACCGATACTCCCGTCGATCAGATCGGCGCGATCCTGCGCGTGGAGGGGATAGACATCGGCTTCCATAGAGGCGAGCAGGGCAGTGGGCGCGCGGGGGAATTGGCCCAATATGGATTGGCTTCCCACGACGACGATGTCGGTGTCATTCGCGATAGCGCCTGCAGCACGAATGATGTGCTCAAGTTCGGAACGCGTCATAGATTCTCCGGCGTTCTGCGGCAGTCAGGATCCCGGCGAACGGAGAGGACTGACGCAGGCGTGTGGCCTGCTCGCCCGGGTCTGTGAGCAGTGCAGCAACCTGCGGCCAGGGGCGGCGAAGCAACTGCTCCCATTCGGTCCACCAGCGGTCGGGTAGGCCCTTGAACCGCTTGCGCCAGCGAGTGAGATTGCTCCAGGCAATCTTGAGCAGGGCCCGGTCGCGCTCAATCTTGGCGCTGATGAGCGCGTGCAGGGCGAGACTTCGGGCATCGTGCAGTCGGTGATCTGAGTAGACAGGGGTCGCTTGCGAGAACGGTACGGCCGGCACCCAACGCGTGACGGGCCGCAGGCCCGCCGCTTTGCGACGAGCACGCATGCGCCGCATGCGCTCGGCCGCGGGTATTGCCCGGCCAGTGGGCGGGCGGCCCAGACGTGAGGCTGCTGTACGTCGAACTCTCATCTTTTTATCGTAACGTGTTACGATAAATGATGCAAACCGATGGTTGTAGAGAATGTTGGGTTGACAGCTCCAGTCCGGGTCGCCTCATCAGAGGCGATCAGTGAGCGACCAGCTTTTCGTCAGGAGGTAGAACGTAAGAGGCAAGAATAGAGTGAATTAACTTCACAATGGTATCGTAAAACACTGATTATAATGCTTTTTTAATGTTGGCTCCCCGGGTTGGACTCGAACCAACGACCTGCGGATTAACAGTCCGACGCTCTACCAACTGAGCTACCGGGGAATCGGGCGCGAATTCTCGTGGCTGGACTGCGAGTCGTCAAGGACGACTACGGCATTTTGTCATCAAACGCTCAATGCCCGGCGCATGCGCTCCACGGCCTGTTCCAGTGTTTCGCGGCTGCAGGCGAAGGAGAGCCGCATGTGGCCGGGGGCGCCGAATCCGGAACCCGGAACGACGGCCACACCCACTGTGTTGATGAGGTGTTCAGCAAACGCGTTGTCGTCCGGGAGGCCGAGCTTCACCATGGCCTTGCTGACGTCGGCGAAGGCATAGAACGCGCCGCTCGCTGGGCGGCAGGACACGCCGGGCAGGGTGTTGAGTGCGGCAACGATGTAGTCGTGCCGCTCCCGGAAGGCCCGGTTCATGGTCGCCACGCAGGTCTGGTCGCCGTTGAGCGCCGCGACCGCGGCCTTCTGGCTGATGCTCGATGCGTTCGAGGTCGACTGGCCCTGGATCGTGGTCATTGCGGTGACGACTTCTTTGGGGCCGCCGCAATAGCCGATGCGCCAGCCCGTCATCGCGTAGGCCTTCGAGACGCCATTGATCGTGACGGTGCGATCGTAGAGTTCGGGCACCACCGTGAGCAGGCTCGTGAACGGCTCGCTGCCCCAGTAGATCTTCTCGTACATATCATCCGTACCGATGACGATGCGCGGATGCCGCAGCAACACCTCGCCGAGCGCGCGCCACTCGGCCGCGGTGTAGGCCGCGCCGGTCGGATTGCAGGGGCTGTTAACCAGGAACAGGCGCGTGCGCGGCGTGATCGCCGCCGCAAGTTGCTGTGGCCTGAGCTTGTAACCCTGCTCGGCTCCCGCGAACGGCGTGACCGGCACGCCATCGGCAAGCAGCGCCATGTCAGGATAGGAGACCCAGTACGGCGCGGGCACGATGACCTCGTCGCCCGGGTCGAGCACCGCCATGCACAGGTTGAAGATCGTCTGCTTGGCGCCCGAGGACACGAGGATCTGGTTGCGCTCGTAGCGGATGGCGTTGTCGCGCTGGAACTTGGCGATGATCGCGTCCTTCAGCTCCGGGATACCGTCCACATTTGTATAGCGCGTGAAGCCGCTGTTGATCGCCTGCACGCCGGCTGCGCCGATGTGTGCAGGTGTGTCGAAGTCCGGCTCGCCAGCACCAAGACCGATGACGTCCTTGCCTTCGGCCTTGAGACGGGCGGCGAGGGCGGTGACGGCGAGCGTGGGCGAGGGCTTGACGCGCAGGGCGCGCTTGGACACGGCTAGGGCCACTACAGATCCTTAATTGAAGAAGTTTGGGAAGGAAACGGCAAGGGAAACGTGCGTTATATTAGCCGACTGACCATGGAAACTCGACCCTTCGAACTCGTCTCGAACTACCGACCGGCGGGCGACCAGCCGCAGGCGATCGCACGCTTGATCGAAGGCCTCGAGACGGGTCTTGCACACCAGACGCTGCTGGGTGTGACCGGAAGCGGCAAGACATTTTCAATCGCCAATGTCATTGCCAGCGTGCAGCGCCCGACACTGGTGATGGCGCATAACAAGACGCTGGCGGCACAACTGTACGGCGAGCTGCGCGAGTTCTTCCCACGCAATTCGGTGGAATATTTCGTCTCCTATTACGACTACTACCAGCCGGAAGCCTATGTACCTTCGAGCGACACCTACATCGCCAAGGACGCCTCGACCAACGAGCACATCGAGCAGATGCGCCTCTCGGCGACCAAGGCGCTGCTCGAGCGGAGCGACTCCATCATCGTCGCGACGGTCTCGTGCATCTACGGTCTCGGCGACCCGCAGGCGTATCTCGCGATGGTGCTACACCTGGTGCGCGGCGAGCGCATCGACCAGCGCCGGCTGCTGCGGCGGCTCGCCGAGATGCAGTACACGCGCAACGACATCGACCTGCAGCCGGGCACCTTCCGCGTGCGTGGCGACATCATCGACATCTTCCCGGCCGAGTCGGCGCGCGACGCGGTGCGGGTAGAGCTGTTCGACGACACGATCGAGAACCTCTCGTTGCTTGATCCGCTGCTGGGCAAGGTGCTCGCCCGCGTGCCGCGCTACACGGTCTATCCCGGCACGCACTACGTCACGCCGCGCGACCGGCTGGTCAATGCACTCGATCTGATCCGCGAGGAGATGCGTCAGCGGCTGAAGGTGCTGTACGAGAACAACAAGCTGGTCGAGGCGCAGCGGCTCGAGCAGCGCACGCAGTTCGACCTGGAGATGATCCGCGAAGTGGGCTACTGCCCGGGCATCGAGAACTATTCGCGCTATCTGTCGGGGCGCGAGACCGGCGAGCCGCCACCGTGTCTGTTCGATTACCTGCCGCCCAATGCGCTGCTGGTGGTCGACGAGAGCCACCAGACCGTCCCGCAGCTGGGCGCCATGTTCCGGGGCGATCGCTCGCGCAAGGAAACGCTGGTGGAATACGGCTTCCGTCTGCCTTCGGCGCTCGACAACCGGCCGCTGAAATTCGAAGAATGGGAACGGCTCGCGCCGCAGATGATTTTCGTCTCCGCGACGCCTGGCCCCTATGAATACGCGCACATGGGCCAGCTGGTCGAACAGGTGGTGCGGCCGACCGGGCTACTCGATCCGGAAGTGCAGGTGCGGCCCGCCACCTCGCAGATCGACGACGTGCTAGCCGAGATCAACCAGTGCGTCGCGGCCGACGAGCGCGTGCTGATCACCACGCTCACCAAGCGCATGGCCGAGGACCTGACGGAATATCTCGCCGAACACAAGATCCGCGTGCGCTACCTGCACGCCGACATCGAGACGGTCGAGCGCGTGGAAATCATCCGTGACCTGCGGCTTGGCAGGTTCGACGTGCTGGTGGGCATCAACCTGCTGCGCGAAGGGCTCGACATGCCGGAAGTCGCACTGGTCGCCATTCTCGATGCCGACAAGGAAGGGTTCCTGCGCTCGGCGGGTTCACTCATCCAGACCATGGGTCGCGCGGCGCGCAACCTGCACGGCCGCGTCATTCTCTACGCCGACCGCGTCACCGTCTCGATGCAGAAGGCGATGGACGAGACCCGCCGGCGCCGCGAGCGCCAGGCGCAGTACAACATCGAGCATGGCATCACGCCGCTCAGCATCGTAAAACCCGTCGCGGACGTGATGGAGGGCGCGCGTGCGACCCCGCCGCCCGCCGGCCGCGGCAAGGGCGGAGGTCGCGCGGTTCCCGTGGCCGTGCCCCGCAACCTTGCTGAAGCGGGGCGGGAGATACACAGGCTCGAAGAGATCATGTACCGGCACGCGCGCAACCTCGAGTTTGAGCAGGCGGCGGCCGTGCGCGACCAGATCGAGGGGCTGCGCGCGCTGGAGCTGGAACTCAGTGGAGGGCCGCTCGTGCCACAGCAGTCTGTACGCAAACGCTGAAACCGTGCATGCGCTGAAACCCTAGGTAAATCCGCGCTTTAGCTTGCCAGCAATGCGGGCCTCCGGTATCGTTCCGGGCCCTGCAACAGGCGCGTAGCTCAGTGGTAGAGCATCACCTTGACATGGTGGTGGTCGCTGGTTCGATCCCAGTCGCGCCTACCAATTTTCTCTCAAGGGAGACTCCGTGCCGGTTATCACGCTGCCCGATGGCGCCCAACGTAGTTTTGACCACGCGGTCACCGTGGCCGAGGTCGCTGCGAGCATTGGCGCGGGGCTGGCGCGCGCGGCGCTGGGTGGCAAGGTCAACGGCAGGCTGGTCGACACAAGCTTTCGCATCGAACAGGACGCGACGCTCGCTATCGTCACCGATCGCGACCCGGAGGGGCTCGAGATCATCCGTCATTCGACCGCGCACCTGCTCGCCCAGGCAGTCAAGCAGCTGTTCCCGGAAGCGCAGGTCACGATTGGCCCGGTGATCGAGGATGGCTTCTTCTACGACTTCTCCCGCAAAACGCCCTTCACAACGGAGGATCTCGCGAAGATCGAAGCGCGCATGAGCGAGCTGGCGAAGGCCGACCAGCCTGTGCAGCGCCGCGAACTGCCGCGCGATGCCGCCGTGGAGCACTTTCGGAACCTGGGTGAAAACTATAAGGCTGAGATAATCCAAAGCATTCCCGCCGGGGAAAATATCAGCCTTTACGGCCAGGGCGACTGGGAAGATTTGTGCCGCGGCCCGCACGTGCCATCCACGGGCAAGCTCAAGGCCTTCAAGCTGATGAAGGTTGCCGGCGCCTACTGGCGCGGCGATTCACGCAACGAGATGCTGCAGCGGATCTACGGTACCGCCTGGCCGGACCAGAAGCAGCTCGACGCGTACCTGCACCGCCTCGAAGAAGCGGAGAAGCGCGATCACCGCAGAATAGGCCGCGAGCTCGACCTGTACCACATGCAGGAGGAAGCGCCCGGCGCGGTCTTCTGGCACCCGAAGGGCTGGCGTATTTTCCAGCGGCTGATCGCCTACATGCGCGTGAAGCAGGAAGCCGCAGGCTTCAGCGAAGTGAACGGCCCCGAGCTGATGGACCGGAGCCTGTGGGAAGCCTCGGGCCACTGGGAACAGTTTGGCGAGAACATGTACACGACGAAGACGCCCGACGAGCGCGTCTATGCGATCAAGCCGATGAATTGCCCCGGGCACGTGCAGATCTTCAAGCAGGGCATCCGCAGCTACCGCGACCTGCCGATCCGCTTTGCCGAGTTCGGCAAGGTGCATCGCTACGAACCCTCGGGCGCACTGCATGGGCTGATGCGCGTGCGCGCCTTCACGCAGGATGACGCACACATCTTCATCGCGCCCGAGCAGATCACCGCCGAGTCGGTCGCAGTCACGCAGCTGATCCTCAGCATCTATCGTGATTTTGGCTTCGATGAGGTGCGCATCAAGTTTTCCGATCGCCCGCCCAAGCGGGTCGGCGAGGACGCGGTCTGGGACCAGGCGGAAGCGGCCCTCAAGCAGGCTGCCGAGGCGGCGGGCATCCAGTACACGCTGAACCCGGGCGAGGGCGCCTTTTACGGCCCCAAACTCGAGTTCGTGCTGCGCGATGCGATTGGGCGCGACTGGCAGTGCGGCACCTTGCAGGTGGACCTGAACATGCCCCGGCGCCTCGGCGCGCACTATATCGACGAGCACAGCCAGAAGCAGATCCCGGTCATGCTCCATCGGGCGATCTTCGGTTCGCTCGAGCGGTTCTTTGGAATTCTGCTCGAACACCATGCCGGCAAGCTCCCCGCCTGGCTCTCCCCGGTGCATGCCGTCGCCATGAGCATTACCGACCGGCAGCATGAATACGTCCAAAATGTTGCAGATATGTTGAAAAAACAAGGGCTTCTGGTCGATTGCGACTTGCGCAACGAGAAGGTCGGCTTTAAGATTCGCGAACACACGCTGCAGCGCGTTCCTTACCTGTTGGTCGCAGGCGATAGGGAAGTCGCGGCGAACTTGTTGTCAGTGCGCTCCCGCAGCGGCAAAGACCTGGGCACCATGAACCCGCAGACGTTCGCAGAACGGCTGCGGCAGGAGCTCGAAAGCCGCGGGCGCCACACGTTGGAGGATTGACGTATAGCCATTGCAACGAAGCGCATCCGCCGTAATGAAGAGATCACCTCGCCGTCGGTGCGTGTGATCGGAGCGGATGGGGCCCAAGCGGGAGTGATGACCAGGTCTGACGCGCTACAGCTAGCGCTCGCCGCCCAGCTTGATCTCGTTGAAGTCTCGCCCACGGCGGAACCGCCGGTGGTGCGGGTGATGGACTTCGGCAAGTTCCTCTTCGAGCAGAACAAGAAGGCCCACTCTGCCAAGCGCAAGCAGAAGCAGCAGCAGGTCAAGGAAGTGAAGTTTCGTCCGGGGACGGAAGAGGCGGATTACCAGGTCAAGCTGCGTAATCTGACCCGCTTCCTGTCCGAGGGTGATAAGGCCAAGGTAACCCTGAGGTTCCGCGGCCGTGAGATGGTGCACCAGGATATCGGCAGAAAACTCCTGGATCGGGTCCAGACCGACCTCGCCGCCGCGGCGATTGTCGAACAGTTCCCGATGATGGAGGGCCGGCAGATGGTCATGGTGTTTTCACCAAAAAAGAAGTGAGCGCTGGCGCGGCACGCAAGTGCCGTGCTTTCGCTCCGCAGGCAAGCGGGTGGCCCAAAGCCGCCTTGCGAACCATAGCTATATAAGTGGAGAGTAGTCATGCCCAAGTTGAAAACCAACCGGGCGGCGTCCAAGCGTTTTCGCAAAACGGCGAATGGGTTCAAATCCTATTCGTCAGGCCGCCGCCATAACCTCGGTCACAAGGACTCCAAGCGCAAGCGTCATGCGCGCTCCGGAGGCAGCAGCCTGATTGACAAGAGCGACGTCGGTCGCATCACGCAGCTGCTGCCTAATCATTAACCCGGAAACCTGAAGGAGTCGAAACATGGCACGAGTCAAACGTGGCGTGACGGCCGGGCGCCGTCACAAGAAGGTCCTGGGCAAAGCCAAGGGCTATTACAACGCGCGGCGCAAGATCTACCGCACCGCCAAGCAGGCCGTCATCAAGGCCGGCCAGTACGCCTATCGCGACCGGCGCGCGAAGAAACGCGACTTCCGTGCGCTGTGGATCACGCGCATTAACGCCGCGGCCCGCATCCACGAACTGTCCTATAGCCGCCTGATCGCGGGCCTGCGCATGGCCGGAATCGAGATCGATCGCAAGCTCCTTGCGGACCTGGCGATTCACGACGAGAACGCCTTCGGCGTGATTGCCGCGCAGGCCAAGGCAGCCCTGGGGACTTGAGCAGTCCGTGACTGACCTGCCTGCACTGACTGCGCAAGCGCTGGTGCAGATTGGCGCCAGCGACAGCCTGGCCGCGCTCGATGAACTGCGGGTTCACTGGCTCGGCAAGAAGGGCGTGCTCACCGAGCAGCTTAAAGCGCTCGGCGGCCTGAGTGCCGCCGAGCGCCCGGCTGCCGGCGCGCGCATCAACGTGGCCAAGACCGAGCTGCAGGCGGCCATCGACGCACGGCGCGCGGCGCTCGAGCAGACCTCCATCGCGCAGCAACTCGCGGCGGGGCGGATCGACGTCACGCTGCCCGGACGCGGCGAGGCGACGGGCGCGGTGCATCCGATTACCCGCTTGCGGCTGCGTGTCGAGGAGTTGTTCCGGAACGCTGGCTACGAAGTGGTCGAAGGCCCCGAAGTGGAGGACGAGTTCCACAACTTCGAGGCCCTCAACATCCCCGCCGACCACCCGGCGCGTGCCATGCACGACACCTTCTACCTCGACAATGGCATGCTGCTGCGCACGCATACTTCGCCAGTGCAGATTCGCGCGATGCGAAGCCGCAAACCGCCATTCGCGCTGATTGCGCCCGGCCGCGTCTACCGGTGCGATTCGGATGTAAGCCACTCGCCGATGTTCCATCAGCTTGAAGGCCTGCTGGTTGACACGAACGTCAGCTTCGCCAACCTCAAGTCGGTACTGCACCAGTTCATGGAGTCGCTGTTCGAGCGCACCCTGGCCATGCGGCTGCGTCCCTCGTACTTCCCGTTCACCGAACCCTCAGCGGAAGTCGATATTTCCTGCGTGCTGTGCGGCGGGCAGGGCTGCCGCGTATGCAAACAGAGCGGTTGGCTCGAAGTCGCTGGCTGCGGCATGGTGCACCCGAATGTGTTCAAGGCTTGTGGGATCGACGCGGAGCGCTACACGGGCTTCGCCTTTGGTTTCGGCATCGAGCGCCTCGCGATGCTGCGTTACGGCGTCAATGACCTGCGGCTCTTCTACGACAATGACCTGCGCTTCCTTGCGCAGTTCGCGCGCGGCTAAGCCATGCGGGCCACGGTATGAAGCTCCCGGTTTCCTGGCTGCGTACCTGGGTCGAGGTGCCCTGGACTGACCGCGAACTCGCCGACCGGCTGACGATGCTGGGATTCGAGGTGGAGTCCCTGCTGCCGGTGGCGCCGCCATTCAGCGGCGTCGTGGTCGCCGAGATCCGCAGCGCCGAACCGCACCCCGAGGCCAGCAAGCTGCGCGTGTGCCACGTCACAACCGGCGGGTCTGAACTGCAGATCGTCTGCGGCGCGGCCAACGCGCGTGCCGGCCTGCGCACGGCACTGGCCATTGTCGGTGCGCAAATCCCAGGCGGCGTAGCCATCGCACCGGCCAGGCTCCGCGGTATTGAATCGCAAGGCATGCTGTGTTCGGCGCGCGAACTGGGCCTGCCCGAAGTGGGCGAGGGGATCCTCGAATTGCCACCCGACGCGCCGCTCGGCGCATCGCTGCGCGATTACCTGCGGCTTGACGAATCAGTGCTCGAGATTGGCGTCACCCCGAACCGCGGCGATGCCATGTCGGTGCTCGGCATTGCGCGCGAGCTCGCGGCCGCGAGCGGCCTGCCGCTGCGCGCAACGCCTGATCCGGTGCTGCCAAAGATTGCGGCGGCGAGCAAGGAGCGCTTTCCGGTGCGGCTCGAGCGTGGCGCCGGCTGTGCGCGCTTCGCCAGCCGCGTGATGCGCGGCGTCGACAATCACCGGCCCGTGCCGCGCTGGCTGCGCGAGCGGCTCGAGCGCTCGGGCCTGCGCTCGATCAGCCCGTTGGTCGATGCCACGAACTACGTACTGCTGGAATTCGGCCAGCCGATGCACGCCTATGACCTGTCCCGCCTCAAGTCTGGGCTCGAGGCGCGCCGCGCCACATCCGGCGAAAGATTGAAACTGCTGGACGGGACCGAGGTAACGCTCGCCGCCGACGTGCTCGTGATTGCCGACGCCAGCGGTCCGGTCGGCATGGCCGGCGTCATGGGCTCGGCCGCCAGCGCCGTTTCCACAGACACCACCGACGTGCTACTTGAAGCAGCCTGGTTTGATCCCCGCGCCGTAGCCGGCCGCGGCCGCCGCTACGGCCTGCTCACCGACGCGAGTCAGCGCTTCGAGCGGGGCGTGGACCCGGCCGGCCAGCAACGCTCGCTCGAACGCGCCAGCGCACTCATCTGTGCGATCGCCGGCGGCGAGGCCGGACCCGCGCTGCTCGAGGAGTTACCCGAAGAATTGCCCGTGCGCGTGCCGGTGGAGCTGCGCAGCGCGCAGGTCACGCGCCTGCTCGGCGTGGCGGTGCCACCGGCGCAGGTGCAGTCGCGCCTGGAAGCCCTCGGAATGCGGGTGGCAGCCAGTGGCCCTGGCGCCTGGCGCGTCACGCCGCCGTCCTGGCGCTTCGATATTGCCATCGAGCCGGATCTGATCGAAGAGCTGGCGCGCAGCGGCGGTCTCGATGCGATACCCGAAGCCGTGCCCGCGGGAGCGCGCGTCATTGCCGGAGCCAGCGAATCGCGCAGCAGCGAGCGCAACGTGCTGCAACTGCTCGCCGCGCGCGGCTACAGCGAGGCCGTGACTTTCGGCTTCACCGATCCCGAGCTGCAAACGAAAGTATGTGGCGCGATCGAAGCCGTGCGGCTGCGCAATCCCATTGCCAGCAATCTCGCGGTGATGCGCGCTTCGCTGTGGCCGGGGCTCCTGAATGCAGCCCGGGAAAACCTGCGGCGCCAGCGCGAGCGCGTGCGGCTGTTTGAGCTTGCGACGCAATTTCACCGCGCCAGCGACGGCGCCGTGCTCGAGCGGCGCATGATCGCCGGCATCGCGGCGGGGTTGCGACTGCCGGAACAGTGGGGCAGTGCGCGCGAACCGGGCGACTTCCATGATCTCAAGGCCGACGTGAGCGCACTGCTGTCACTCGGCGGGCGGAATGGTGAGTGCCGTTTCGAGCCCGGCGCCTCGCTCCCCAGCCTGTATCCCGGGCGCAGCGCGCAGATCGTGCGCGATGGCAGCACGATCGGGCAGCTTGGCGAGCTGCACCCGGCGCTGGTGCAGGAACTTGATTTTACATATGCGCCGCTGCTGTTCGAGTTGGACTACCTGGCGGTGACCAGCAATGCGCCGGTTCGCTACGCACCGGTATCCAACTATCCGCAGATCCGCCGCGACATTTCTTTTACGGTCGCCGCTGACGAGACTTTTGGACGCATTGCCGAACGTGTTAGTGTTGCCGCTTCAACCCGGCTGCTTGAACTGCGCATTTTCGACGTCTACCAGGGGAAGGGAGTAGAATTAGGTCGAAAAAGCGTTGCCTTGGGGTTGATTTTGCAGGATTTATCTCGCACTCTTACGGATGCCGACGCCGACGGGGTAGTCGCTGCAGTGTGCGCAGAATTGCGCTCGAGCTTGGACGCAAGAATAAGAGAATAGGACGATGGCTCTCACCAAAGCAGAAATGGCCGAAGCGCTGTTCAACCAGCTCGGCTTGAACAAGCGTGAGGCGCGCGAACTGGTGGATTTATTTTTCGAAGAAGTGCGCGGCGCGCTCGCCACGGGCGAACAGGTCAAGCTCTCCGGCTTCGGCAACTTCGACCTGCGCGACAAGAATCAGCGGCCGGGCCGCAATCCAAAAACCGGCGAAGAGATTCCAATCAGTGCGCGGCGTGTCGTAACCTTCCGGCCAGGGCAGAAGCTCAAGGCACGGGTCGAGGCTTATGCTGGAAGCAAAGAACAATAACGAACTGCCGGCGATTCCCGGCAAGCGTTATTTCACGATCGGCGAAGTGAGCGAGCTGTGCGGCGTGAAGCCACACGTTCTGCGCTACTGGGAGCAGGAATTCCCGCAGCTCAAGCCGGTCAAGCGTCGCGGCAACCGTCGCTACTACCAGCGCCAGGACGTGATCGTCATCCGCCAGATCCGCAGCCTCCTGTACGAACAGGGCTTCACGATCGGCGGCGCGCGCAACAAGCTCGGTGGCGACGAAGCGCGCACCGACATCAGCCAGAGCCAGCAGATCGTGCGCCAGGTGCGGCTCGAACTCGAAGAAGTGCTGCGGATACTCCGCCGCTGACCTATCATCCACGGCTACGGTCGGGGCGTGGCGCAGCCTGGTAGCGCACTTGCATGGGGTGCAAGGGGTCGGAGGTTCAAATCCTCTCGCCCCGACCAATTCGAACTTTGGGTTTTCCCTTAGCGTTCACGCGCGCACCTGGCGTAGAATTTGCGGACAAATTCCGCCGCCACGGGGTCAGGAGGCAGGCATGAAGACTCTCGCATCGAGAATTGCGCTGATTTGCGTGCTGGCGGTGCTGTCCGCCTGTGGCTCGGACAGCCCGACATCAGCGGTCGACACCAGCAACGCGCGCGGCACACTGATGGAGAATCCGCCGTTCCGCATCGCTTCGGTGGATGCCGCAACACTGGGCGCGGAGCTCGGTGCCAGCGCCTCCGGTGCGCAACTACTGCAGGTCACGGGCGCGCCGGTCTGCGGCGTCGATTTCAACTACATGCATTACTGGACCGTGAACGCCAGCCCGACCGGTGATATGCCGGCGAGTGCTTCAGGTGCGCTAATGGTCCCCACCGGCGCAGCGCCAGCCTGTTCCGGCCCGCGGCCGATCCTGCTGTACGCGCACGGCACGCAGACCGACAAGAACGCAAACCTCGCCGACATCACCGACCCGAACAACAGCGAAGGTGCGCTGATCGCCGCGATGTTCGCCGCCCAGGGCTACATCGTGGTCGCGCCGAACTACGTTGGTTACGACACTTCCGACGGCAGCTTTCATCCCTACCTCAATGCCGATGCGCAATCGAAGGACATGATCGACGCGCTGGTTGCGGCCCGCAAGGCGCTCGGCCATGTGCTCGCGGCCTCCACTACCGACAACGGCAAGCTGTTCATCACCGGCTACTCGCAGGGCGGCTACGTTGCGATGGCCACACACAAGGCCATGCAGGCCGGCGGTATGAAGGTCACGGCCTCGGCGCCGATGTCCGGGCCCTACGCGCTCGAAGCATTTGGCGATGCCGTGTTCTTCGGCAACGTTAACCTGGGTTCGACGATCTTTACGCCGCTGCTGGCGACCAGTTTCCAGAAGTCGTACGGCAACATCTATACCGCAACCACCGACATGTTCGAAGCCGCCTACGCGGGCACCATTGAGGGCCTGTTGCCCAGCACCACGCCGATCGACCAGCTGCTCACCGGCGGCAAGCTACCGCAGCTGCAGTTGTTCAAGGACACCGTCTGGGCCACCGGCAATGCGCAGCTCGATGCCACGCTCGACGTTCCGGCGAACCCGCTGTTCGCCCTCGGATTCGGGCCCAACAACCTGGTGAAGGACAGCTACCGCCTGGGCTACATCATGGATGCGCTGGCACATCCTGACGGTGCCGTCCCCACACAGACGAATCTGGTGCCCGCAGCAGCCCCGGCGAATACGCTGCGGCAGGCCTTCGTGATGAATGACCTGCGCAGCTGGGTGCCCACGGCGCCGGTCTTCATGTGTGGCGGCCACCAGGATCCGGTGGTGTTCTTCAGTGTCAACACACAGGTGATGCAGGCGTTCTGGACTTTCGTGGCGCCGCCGGCTTCGCCGGCGCTCGTCAGCGTGCTCGACGTGAACTCGGCAATCACCGGGCCCAACGATCCATTCCTGCTCGCCAAGGGCGGCTTCGCACAGGCGGAAGCGGCAATCGACGCCGCCGCGGGTGGCGCCACGGCCGGCCAGCAGGCGCGGACGCAGAGCTACCACACCACGGTCGCACCGTTCTGCTCAGCCGCGGCGCGCGGCTTTTTCAGCCAATTCTGAGGGGCAGCGAACATGTATATCCGCAATAAGATCACCGC
Organism: Gammaproteobacteria bacterium; assembly: GCA_025359205.1. Taxonomy (GTDB): domain Bacteria; phylum Pseudomonadota; class Gammaproteobacteria; order Steroidobacterales; family Steroidobacteraceae; genus FEN-1191. Next base: position 146,695 of record JANYHD010000023.1, on the reverse strand, counting down.
GGGCGCAGCGCTCATCGGGCTGATGGCCGCCGTTCCTTCAATGGCCGCAGACAGTGTAAAGAGCAACGAGATCCGCGTCGGCGCCTACATCGTCATGTACGACGCCAAGGCCAACGACCTGACGGGACCGTACGTGCCGCCGGGCGTCAACGTCGACGTGAAAAACGTCACCACGCCGTATTTCGCCTACCTGCGCCGCCTCTCACCGCACCTGGTGGCGCAGCTCGCGGCCGGCGTACCACCGAAGACCGAGACAGTTGGCAAGGGTCCGGCGACGCTGGGTTCAGTGCCGTTCAACGGCCAGGTCGTTTCGACCGCCAAGTGGCTCTCGCCCTCGGTCCTCATCAACTACGTGTTCTGCGATGAATCGAAGGCGCTGCGGCCGTACCTGGGCGCGGGCGTCAACTACACGCGCTTCTACGACCTGCAGTCCACGCCGGCGGGCAATCAGGCCAACGGCGGCCCAACCGCGATAACGCTGTCGAGTTCGGTGGGTCCCGTACTGACCGCCGGACTGCGCTGGCACCTCAAGGACAGTTGGAGCGCCTACGCCTCGTACGACGTCGCCCAGGTGGACAGCGACTACGTAGGCAACACGGCCGGAGTCATGCGCCGGACGCACATCAAGTTCAATCCTTCGACGCTGGTGTTATCGGTGGGCTACGCGTTTTAGCTTTGCATTCCTTGACTTGGGGCTCCCACGCCCTACAATTCCGGCCTTCCTGAAGGTGCGGGAATAGCTCAGTTGGTAGAGCGCAACCTTGCCAAGGTTGAGGTCGCGAGTTCGAGCCTCGTTTCCCGCTCCAATCACTCTTTGAAGGCTAGGTGGCAGAGTGGTCATGCAGCGGCCTGCAAAGCCGTGTACGCCGGTTCGATTCCGACCCTAGCCTCCAGCGCTCTTTTGCGGACGTGGCGAAACTGGTATACGCAGCAGACTTTGACAGGAGTGCCCGGGGGGAAACCCGCGGTGCAGAACCGCCCAAATTCGGGGAACGCTACCGATTTCGATCCAGGCCAATCCCGAGCCAAGCCCCGCAAGGGGAAGGTGTAGAGACTAGACGGGCGGCGCCTACAGCCGAAGCAAGGAGGCCAGGGCGAAGGGATAGTCCAGACCACGAACGCCAGCGCTCGGCGCAGGCGGCGGCGAAAGCCGAAGTGGCAGGAAAATCTGCTTCCTTGAAAAGGGAGTGTGGGTTCGAGTCCCGCCGTCCGCACCAACCATGACCCTGCTCGTGGCCGACAACCTGCACCTGTGGCGCGGCGAACTGCACGTGCTGCGAGGCCTGTCCTTCAGCGTAGCCGCAGGGCGTTGCCTGCAGGTTACGGGCGTCAATGGCGCCGGCAAATCCACGCTGCTGCGCGCGCTGGCGGGATTGCTGCCGCTCGAGTCGGGCTCCGTGCATTGGCGCGGCAAGGACACCCGCGCCGATCACTACGCATTTCACAGCGAGCTTGCCTGGCTGAGCCATGGCACCGCGCTCAAGGGCGATCTGTCAGCGCCGGAGAACCTGCGTTTCTCAGCGGGCCTGCGCCGGCAATTCACACCCGCCGACGTTGATGCGGCACTCGCGCACGTTGGCTTTCCACACAGCGACGGCCGGCTGGCGCGACAGATGTCCGCGGGTCAGCAGCGGCGCGTGGCGCTGGCGCGCGTGCTGCTGCTCGACTGCGCGCTATGGCTGCTCGACGAGCCGACCTCCAATCTCGACACGCGCGGACAGGATATGTTCGGTCAGATTCTGTCTGCACACCTGGAGCGGGGCGGCCTGGCGATCATTGCCACCCACCAGGCGCTCGCGGTGCCCGCGGCGCGACTCCAGGGGCTCGAACTATCATGACCGCACCGACTCCAACGGCCGTGTCGCCAGGCCGCGCGGGCTGGCTTCTGGTGTTGCGTGACCTGCGGCTGGGCCTGCGCCGACCGGGAGAATGGCTGCAGCCGCTGGTGTTTTTCCTGGTGGTGACGACCCTGTTTCCGCTGGCCACGGACCCGCAGATGTCGCGCCTCAGAGACATGGCACCGGGTGCCTTGTGGGTGGCAGCGTTGTTATCCTCATTGCTGGCCTTGGAACTGCTGTTTCGTGAAGATGGTCAGGACGGCTCGCTGGAACAACTGGCAGTCTCTGGGCTGCCGCTGTCCTGGCTGCTGCTGGCCAAGACCTGCGTACATTGGTTGCTGACGGGTTTGCCGCTGGTGCTGGCGGCGCCGATCGTGGCCACCGCCCTGGGAGCGCCCTATGCGGCGATTCCCGGCGTACTGGCCGCGCTGCTGCTGGGCAGCGTCACGCTGAGCCTGATCGGCGCGGTCGGCGCCGGGCTCACGCTGGGGTTACGGCGGGGCGGGGTGCTGCTGGCGCTGCTGGTGTTGCCGCTCGCAGTGCCGGTGCTGATTTTCGGAGCGCGCGCCACGGCGCTGGCGATCGCGCTCGAGCCGATGGCGGCGCCGATGTATTTGCTGGGGGCGATCGCCGTGCTGAGCGCCACGCTGGCGCCACTCGCCGCCGCCGCGGCCGTGCGCATCAGCCTCGAGTGAGGGCTCTGGAGTTGGCATGAACTGGATCTGGTTTCACCGTCTCGGATCGCCGCCGCATTTTTTCCGCATCGCTGGAAAGATGGTCCCGTGGTTTGCGTGGCTTGCTGGCATCGCCGCCGTCACCGGTCTGGTTGGCGGCCTTGGACTCGCGCCGCCCGATTACCAGCAGGGCGAGGGCTACCGCATCATCTTCGTACACGTGCCTGCGGCAGTACTTTCAACGCTGGCCTACGCTGTCATGGCTAGCGCCGCCGGAGTGGGCCTGATCTGGCGCATGAACGTCGCGCATGCCGTGGCGGCAAGCTGCGCCGCGGTGGGCGCCTGGTTCACGCTGGTCGCGCTCGCGACCGGGAGCCTGTGGGGCCGGCCGATGTGGGGCACCTACTGGGAATGGGACCCGCGCCTGACTTCCGAACTCGTGCTGCTGTTCCTGTACCTCGGCTATATGGGCCTGCGCGGCGCCATCGATGATACCGCGCGCGCCGATCGCGCCAGCGCGGTGCTGGCGCTGGTCGGAGTCATCAACCTGCCGATCATTCACTATTCGGTCGACTGGTGGAACTCGCTCCATCAGGGCCACACGCTGCTGAAATTCGGCAAGGCCTCGATGCCGCCGAGCATGCTGGTGCCGCTGTTGCTGATGATGCTGGCGTTCACGCTGTATTTCGCCGCGATCCTGCTGGTGCGCGCGCGCGGTGAGGTCCTGCGCCGCGAGCGCAACGCCCGCTGGATCAGCGAAGCAATCGGAGAGCGCCCATGATGCACTGGCTGAACATGGGTGGGTACTGGCCGTTCGTATGGCCTTCCTACCTGATTACATTGTTCGCGCTGGCGCTGAACATCTACCTGGCGCGGCGCAGCCTCGCTGCGGCAAAGAGCGAGGCGCGCCGCCGCGCGCAGACTCAACGGAGCGAGACATGACCCCAAGGCAACGGCGCATGACGCTGGTGGCGCTCATCGTGGTGGGCGTGAGCATCGCCGGCGCGCTGGCGCTGCGTGCGTTCCGCGAGAACGTGATGTTCTACTTCGATCCAAGCAAGGTGGCGGCGGGGCAGGTGAAGCAGGGCCAGCGCTTCCGCCTTGGCGGCATGGTGGTCAAGGGCAGCGTGCGGCGCCAGTCGGGCTCGCTCGATGTGAAGTTCACGGTGACGGATTTTGCGCACACGGTGCCGGTGAGCTACGACAAGGTACTGCCGGATCTGTTTAAGGAAGGCGCGGGCGTCGTCGCGCTCGGCCGGCTCGATGAGCACGGCACCTTCGTCGCGGACGAAGTGCTGGCCAAGCACGACGAGAAATACATGCCGCCGGAAGTGGCCAGGTCCCTCAAGCAGGGCCAGGCCGCGGCCGCGGCAAACGGAGCGGAGGCGACACACTGATGCTCATAGAAGTCGGACATTTCGCAATGATCCTGGCGCTGGCGCTGTCCGCCTGCCAGGCCTTCTTCGGCATCGCCGGCGCCCATCTGAAGCGCGAGCGCTGGCTGGCCGTTGTGCCCTCGGCAGTGGCCGGGCAGTTCCTGTTCCTGTGCATCGGCACCTTTTCGCTGGTGCACGCTTTCGTGGTCAATGATTTCTCGGTGAAGTACGTCGCCGAGCATTCCAACTCGGCGCTGCCGCTTTTCTACCGCATCGCGGCCCTGTGGGGCGCCCACGAAGGCTCGCTGCTGCTGTGGATCTTCGTGCTGGGGCTGTGGACGATCGCCGTGGCGACGCGTACCGCACACCTGCCGCGCGGCTATGTCGGCCGCGTGCTGGGTGTGCTGGGCGTGGTCAACTTCGGGTTCCTGCTGTTCCTGCTGTCCACTTCGAGCCCGTTCGTGCGGCTGATCCCGCCGGCGGTCGACGGGAATGATCTCAATCCGCTGTTGCAGGATTTCGCAATGGCGATCCATCCGCCGATCCTCTATGCAGGCTACGTCGGCATGAGCGTCAGCTTCGCCTTTGCCTGCGCCGCAATGCTGGAAGGGCGGACGGATAACGCCTGGGCGCGCTGGCAGCGGCCGTGGACGCTCATGGCCTGGGCGTTCCTCAGCTGCGGCATCGCGCTCGGCAGCTGGTGGGCGTACTACGAGTTGGGCTGGGGCGGCTGGTGGTTCTGGGATCCGGTCGAGAACGCCTCGTTCATGCCCTGGCTCGTGGGCACTGCGCTGGTCCATTCGCTCGCGGTCACGGACAAGCGCGGCCTGTTCAAGAGCTGGACGCTGCTGCTGTCGGTGGCCGTGTTCTCGCTGAGCCTGCTTGGCACCTTCCTGGTGCGCTCAGGCGTGCTGGTTTCCGTGCACTCGTTCGCCGCCGACCCGGCGCGCGGCTACTTCATTCTGAGTTTCCTGGTGCTGATGATCGGCGGCGCACTCGCGCTCTACACCTGGCGTGCGCCCTCGCTCGGCTCGTCGGTGGGTTTCGAAATGGTCTCGCGCGAGTCCTTCCTGCTGTTCAACAACATCCTGCTGGTCGTGGCCGCCGCAGTGGTGCTGGGCGGCACGCTGGCGCCGATGATCTCCGACATGCTGGGGCTGGGCACGCTATCGGTCGGCCCACCGTATTTCAATCCCAGTTTCCTGGTGCCGATGCTGCCGCTGGTCATGCTGCTGTCGATCGGCATCCACGCGCGCTGGCGGCGCGGGGCACTCGGCGAATCGAAACGGCGAATACTCGGCGCCCTGGTTGGTGCTTTGCTGATAGGCCTCGCGGTCACCTACGGCTTCTACGGCAGCAGCAACATGCTCACGCCGGTCGGCGCCGTGGTCGGCTTCTGGATCATTCTCTCTTCGCTGATCGAGCCCATCAACAGGCTGCGCAATCGACTCAGCCTGCCGGCCAGCCAGATCGGCATGACGATCGCGCATATCGGCCTCGGGTTTTTCGTGCTGGGCGTGACCTTCGTGAAATCGAACACCATCGAGACCGACGTGGCGCTCGCGCGGGGCCAGAGCCACCAGGTTGGCGACTACGTGTTCCGCTACGACGGCGGCGAGAACATCGAGGGTCCGAACTTCGACGGTTTCCGCGGTCACGTCACCGCCATGCACAACGGAGCGGTGGTGGCGGTGCTGTCACCGGAGAAACGCCATTACTTCGTGCAGGGCTCGGTGATGACCGAAGCGGCCATCAATGCCAAATGGAACCGCGACCTGCTCGTGGCCCTTGGGGAGGACGTCGGCTCCGACTCGTGGAGCCTGCGGTTGCAGTACCGGCCGATGATCCGCTTCATCTGGCTGGGCGCCGCGATCATGGCGCTGGGCGGCGTGACCACGCTCTTTGATCGCCGCTACAAGGTGGCGCCGGTGACCGGCACGGCAGCGGTGGCTATTGCCGATGGCAAGGCGCCGGTGACGCCATGAGGAGGTTCCTCATGCCGATTACCGTGCTGGTAATCTTCGTGCTCATCCTCCTGGTTCTGACCATTGGAATTTCCAACGCGCCGCGCGAGGGTCGCAAGGATATCGTCTCGCCGCTGCTCGGCAAGGCGGCGCCCAGCTTCACGCTGCCGAAACTCCTCGAGGCTGGCGCTCAGTACGACGGCAAATCGCTGCTGGGCGGCTGGCACCTCGTCAATGTGTGGGGCACCTGGTGCGTCGAGTGCCGCGCCGAGCATGACATGCTGCTGCAAATCAAGGGTGAGGGCAGGGTGCCGATCGTCGGCATCGACTGGAAGGACGAGGATGCCTCCGCCACCGCCTGGCTCTCGCAGCTCGGCAATCCTTACGAGACCGTGGTGACTGATCATGACGGACGCACGGCCATCGACTGGGGCGTCTACGCCGCGCCGGAGAGTTTCCTGGTCAGCCCCGCGGGCATCGTGGTCGAGAAGCAGATCGGCGGCATGACGCCCGAAGTCTGGCAGACCCAATTCCTGCCGCATCTGGCGCCAGGCGCAGCGGCTGGCGCGAAGGCGGGCGCATGAAGCTGCCCGCCCTGCTGGCCGCGGCCGCGCTGGCTTGGAGCACGCTGGCCTTTGCGGTCGACAACACGCCACCGCTTGCTGACCCGGCCATGCAGCAGCGCTATGAGGCGCTCATCCATGAATTCCGCTGCATGCAGTGCCAGAACGAGGCCCTGGCCGATTCCAACGTGAGCCTGGCCGCAGACCTGCGCCTCGAGGTGCATGACCTGATCCTCAAGGGTAAGAGCGATGATGAGATCCGCGACTTCCTGGTGGCGCGCTACAGCGAGTTCATCCTGTTCCGCCCGCGCATGAGCCTGCGCAATGCCTGGCTGTGGGCGGCGCCCAGCGTGCTGCTGCTGGCTGGGCTGGTGGTTGCGCTGAGCGTCATGCGCAAGCGCTCGCTCCTGCCGATCGCTGACGACGACGCCTCCGACAACATCGCGGACGCATGACCGCGTTTGTCATCTGGGCGGCCGTGTGTGCAGCGGCAGCGGCCTTGTTTGTGGCTGGACCCATGCTGCGGTCGGCGGCCAGCGCCACGCGCGGTGATCGGCTGCTCGGTGCCGGAGCTGGCATCCTGGTCGTGCTCGCCACGGCCTTGCTGTATGCACACTGGAGCAACTGGTCGTGGCGCAGCAGCGCCCCTGGCGTGGACAGCGACAATGTCACCTCACTCCTGGCCGCCACGCAGGACAAGCCCGAGGACGTACAGGCCTGGCTCAACCTCGGGCGCGGCTACCTGCGCATCACGCAGTGGCCGCTCGCACGGCGCAGCTTTGAGCACGCCGACCGCCTGAGCAAGGGTGGCAATGCGGCGGCGTTGGCGGGTATCGGCGAGACCATCGTGTTCGAGAACAGTGGCCGCAACACGCCCGAGGCCGAGACGCTGTTCGAACGCGCCTTCGCGCTGGACCCGCATTCGCCGCAGGCCTTGTTCTACACCGGCGTGTCGCTGTTGAACGGCGGCAAGTTGCCCGAGGCGCGCGCTCGCTTCTCGGCCCTGCGCGACCTGGGCCCGCCGCCGCAGGTCATGGATGCGCTGGACAAACAGATTGCCGCCATTGACGTCGAAATCGCGCGCCGCAAGCCAGACCCGGCCACCGCGATACGTCTGCTGGTAACCCTGGCCGCGCCGCTACAAGACAAGGTACCGACTGGCGCCACATTGTTTGTCTTCGTGCGCTCGCCGCAGGGTGGGCCGCCGCTCGCGGTCAAACGCCTGGCTCCCGGCTTCCCGCAACAGGTCGACCTGTCGGCCGCGGATTCCGTCATGGCCGGCAACCGCATCAGCCCTGGCCAGCACGTGCAGGTCATGGCGCGGATATCCGTCAGCGGTGCGCCGACAGCCGGCCGCGGTGACCTGTACGGCGAACTCAACGCGGTCGCTGGCGCCGCGGCGCAGCGCAAGCTGACGATCAATCAGCTCAATCCCTGAGTGAAAGGGGCGGGGCCGCCCGGCTCAGCGGTCACTACCCCCGAGCCAACGCCAGGAATTCCGGATCATCGCGCAGTGGCGCCAGATCGGGGTCATTCTTCATCCAACCAAGGTTGGTGACCCCCGCGGCGATCGCCTCACGGAGCGTCGCGATCGCCTTCCTGGTTTCGCCGAGTTGTGAATAAAGGCACGCGCCGTTGTAGAGCATCACCGAATCACCGGGGCTCATCGCCAGCGCCGCATCGCCTTCGGCAATCGCCTCGCCTTTGCGCCCAACCTCGAGGAGGTGGATCGCGTAGAACATCCGTGCCCGGGAATCGTCCGGATTCTGCAACAGGTAGTTGGGGAGCAGTTCCAGCGTGCGGCGCGTGGCCGCTTCGGCATCGGCCGTGCGCCCCAGGCTCGTGTACGCCATCTTCAGGTCGCTATGCGCCACATAGAACCCGGGCTTGATCTCAATGGCGCGCTGGAACAGCGTGACCGCCTCGGTGAAATGCCCCGTTGAGAATTGAATTCGTCCGAGCGTCCAGTACGCGATGAAATTGTCCGGGTCGAGTTCAATCGCCTTCCGGCCCGATGACGCAGCCTCGTCGAACTTTCCCCAGATGAAGTAGGACAGCCCCATGGCCGCATAGGCCTCGGGCAGGTTGCTGTCATACATCAGCGCCTTGAAGCTGAATTCCTGCGCCTTGTCCCGGTACTGCTCCTGGCGCGAGAAATACTGGTACATCTGGCCATAGGCGCTGGAACAGGCCGCGTAAGCAGCCGCATAGCGTGGATCGAGTTCGATGGCCTTCTCGAACAGCTGGATCGCATACTCGACACTGCGCTTGGTCAGTCGGTAAAGGTATTCCTGGCCACGCAGGTAGAAGTCGTAAGCCTGCACGTTGACGGTCTGACGCTTGGTGAGCGAAAGCTTCTCTGAGAAGCTCAGCTTCAGTTTCAGCGCCTCGACGATCTGTTTGGCGACCTGTTCCTGGATATCAAAGATATCGTCGAGTTTGCCCTTGTAGGTCTCGCCCCAGATCTGGCGGTTGGTCGCGGCATCGACGAGTTGGACCGTGATGCGAACCGAGTCCTGGAACTTGCGTACACTTCCTCCCACGATGTAGCGCGCGCCGAGTTCACGGCCGATGGCCCTGATGTCTTTCTTGGCGTCCTTGAACTGCATCGACGCCCAGCGCGACACCAGCTCGATCTCGCTGACCACCGACAGCCTTGCAATCAGCTCTTCGGTCAGGCCATCGCTGAAGTAACTGGCGTCGCTGTCAGCACTGATGTTGTCGAAGGGCAGCACCGCGAGCGCGCCGGACTCCATTGCCGGCTCGGGACCGTGCCCGGCCTGGGCGGGCGCCTTGGCAAAGCCCGGCGCTTCGCCGCTGGCCGTTGGCGTTGGCGCATTGACCGGCGGGCTGATGGTCACGCCGACGCGCTCGAGCGAGCGAATGATGGCCCTTAGCTGGTCGTCGGGATTGCCGCGGAAGTACTCGATCTGCTGAATGCCAGCGAGGGGGTACTGGAGGCTGGGCGGAATCTGGGTAGGCTCGAGGAGCACGGGCAAAATGTGCCCCTTGCGTTCGCTGGCCAGCAGGACTTCCTTGGTCACGTTGTGCGAATGAACCGCGGATTCCGAGACAATCAGCAGCAACACCTTGGCCTTGGCCAGCGCATTGACGATTTCCTCGCCCCACATCGCGGCGCCGTCGATACTGCGCACGTCCATCCACAGCGGCACGCCGGCGGCCCGCAGCTTGCCCGTCAGCTCCAGGACTTTGTCGTTGTCCTCACGTGAATAACTGACGAATACTTCTTCTTGAGACATGCGCTTCCTTGGTGACCATTCAGGCTAGCCCATCGCAAGGTAGAAGGGGAAGTCGGCGAGCCTGGTATGGCTTCCGCACAGGCATCCGCAGGGCTGATCGAAATCCACCCCAAAGTGTTATTTAACATAATATACATTATGCGAAGTTGACCATTTGGCGCCATGGACCGAATCTCACGGCCTCTGCTATACGGTGCATGCTTGAAACACGAATCCCACCTGGCCTGCTCACTGCTGCTCACGCTGGCTGGTTGTGCTGCTGCGCCGCCTGGGGCACCTGTGCAATCCACCACGGCTGCGCCTGTGGCGCCGTCGCGTCCCGTAGGCGCGCGCCCGGCAGATACTGCTCCGACAGCTGCGGCGGCAACCCAACCCGCTCCTGTAAATACAGCGACGCCGGTGGCATCGATGCCAAAGCCTGCGACCGCACCGGCGCCCGCGGCCAAGCCGGCGCCTCCCGCCAGTGTCGTCAAGGCCAAGCCGCCGGCAGCGCCCAAGGCCGCTGCGCCGCCAGCGGCGGCCGTCGTGCCCAAGCAGGGCCCGCAGCAAAGCCCAGCCACGCCTGCGCTCGACCTGGCCGCCCTGGAACAACGATTGCGCGACACGCACGCCATTGGGCTGTTCACCAAGTTGTCCATCAAGAACCAGGTGGACGATCTGCTGAACGCTTTCCGCACGCACTACCACGGCCAGGCCAACCCGCCGCTGACCGAACTGCGACAGCGCTATGATCTGCTGTTGATGAAGGTGCTTACTTTGCTGCAGGACGGCGATCCGCCGCTGGCGAGCGCCATCAACTCATCGCGCGAGGCGATCTGGGGCATTCTCAATGATCCAGCCAAACTCACCGCGATCTGAGACCCATCTACCGATAACACGGACGTAACTTATGAACGCGCGCGTCAAAGGTTTCGCATTCACGGCATTCGCTGTCACGCTGGCCGCTGGCCCGGTATCTGCGGATGACTCGTTCGGCAAGGATCTGATGGCCACCATCGCGCTGCAGGGAAAGCCCTGCGACCAGGTCGTCGACGCCAAACGCAATGGCGACAGTGACTACGTGGCCACCTGCAAGGATGGCCATCGCTACCACGTCTACGTCAACGCGCAGGGGCGCGTGGTCGTCGAAAAGCTCTGATGAGACTCCTGCTGGCTCTGGCTGCCTGCGGCGTTTATTGCGCGGCAGCGCTGCCCGCTACCATCGATGTCAATGCTCCCGCGCGTCCCTTCCCGCATTTCTGGGAACATGTGTTCGGTTCCGGCCGCGCGATCCTGACGCTGCGCGAGGGCTATCGCAGCGACCTGCGCGAAGTTAAGGCGGTCACGGGCCTGCGTTACGTGCGCTTCCACAACATCCTGCATGATGAAGTCGGCGTTTACGACGAGGACGAGCAGGGCCATGCGCTCTACAACTTCTCGTACGTGGACCAGATCTACGACGGCCTGCTGAAGAATGGCGTGCGTCCCTTCGTCGAGATCAGCTTCATGCCCAAGAAGCTCGCGCTGCGCCAGGACGTGCACCCGTTCTGGTACAAGCAGATCGTCGCACCACCCAAGGACTACGCAAAGTGGGATGCGCTGATGCGCGCGTTCGCGCAGCACCTGGTCGATCGCTACGGCATCGACGAGGTCGCGCAGTGGTACTTCGAGGTCTGGAACGAGCCGAACATCGATTTCTGGACCGGCGAGCCGAAGCAGGCCACCTACTTCGAGCTCTATGATCACACGGCGCGTACGCTCAAGGCGGTGAGCTCACGATTGCGCGTCGGCGGCCCGGCCACTTCGTCGGCGCACTGGGTCGATGATTTCCTGCGCCACACCGCAGCGGAACATGTGCCCGTGGATTTTGTGTCCAGCCACGCCTACGGCGACGACAGCGTCGAGGACCTGTTCGGCACGCACGCGGCCATTCCCGTCGACCAGCGCGTCTGCCGCGCGATTGCGAAGGTACACAACCAGATCGCAGGGTCTGCATACCCTGGCCTGCCGCTCATGTGGACCGAGTGGAATGTGCCCTCCTTTGGTGAGCTGAGGGCGCGTGACACCGCCTATGTCGGCGCCGGCCTCGCCGATGACATCGCACAGTGTGACGGCCTCGTCGACGAGATGTCCTTCTGGACGTTCAGCGATGTGTTCGAGGAAAACGGTCCCGGCCGCGAAGCCTTCACCGGATCATTTGGCCTGCTGGGGCTCGGCGGCATCCGCAAGCCCAGCTACACGGCCTTTGCCCTGCTCCACAAGCTGGGTGAACAGCGCATCGCAGCGATCGAAGCCGGCACGCTGGTGACGCGTCGGCAGGACGGGTCGATCGCCATCGCGCTGTGGAACCTCGTTGACCCGGGCAGCGGCGGCGCAGAGCACGTGCGCCGCCTGGATTTTCGCGGACTGCGCTCGACTGCGACGCTGCGCGTGACGCGCATCGATGACCAGCACGCCAGTTCGCTCGCGGTGTACGAGGCCATGGGCAGGCCGCGTTATCCGAGTGCCGCACAGGTTGCAGCGCTCAATCGCGCCGCCGAGCTGCCGCCGGCGACGCCGCTGCGCCTGCCCGCCGGCGACTCGGTGCAGCTCACGCTGCCGGTGAACGGGCTCGTGTTACTGGAGATTGCGCGCGACCAGCGCGCGCACCCTTAGCTGCTCGCGCGCTTAGTTCAGTCGCGCGGCTCCAGCCACGCGGCATGGGCGGCGTAGTCGGTGGTGATGCGGAAGTGGCGCAACAGTGAGACGCCGATATTCACCTCGGACGCGCTCGGCTGTGGGTCGATCGCGGCCTGCACGTCGCTGAATGCGCGGCCGGCGATGCGGATGCTGCGCAGCGTATACACCTGACGCGTGGTTTCGCCGCCCAGTCCACCGCCGCGCTCGGTGTGGGAAATCCGTCCGCCGGACGTGAGGCCCAGGCGCTCCGCATACGACCTGCTCAGCAGCACATGCGAGCCATTGCCCAGATCGAAGGTCGCGCGCACCGGCGCGCCCTCCTCCACCTGCACTGGAATCGTCTCGACACCATGCTCGGTGACGAGCCCAAGCCGCACACCGGCGGGGTCCTGCCCGCGCGTGACCACGGCAATGCGCCGCGCCTCGATATCGATGGACAAGCGGGCCGCGTCGAACAACTCGCGCCCAAGGATGACATCCAACCGCCGCTTCAGGAGCCGCTGCCCGACATCGCTGAGGTCAGCGACCGCCACGGTCTGGTCCGTGAGTGACAGGCCCAGCGCTTCAATCGACACCCCATTCACAAGCGCGGCTTCAAAGCTGCTCTGCCCCGATCCCTGGCCGGTGGTCGCCTGGCCGCGACCCAATTTCAGGTGCTGGGCAAATTTGCGATCCAGGATCGTCGCTTCGGCAGCCGAATCGAGCAGCGCCTGCACGGCCTGGCCGTTGATGCGGGCATCGATCATCAGGCGCGAACCACGCGTGAGCGTCAGCGCCTGGCTGACCGGCGCCGCCGAGGCCAGCGGGGCTCCGACCATCGCCACGATCAAGGCGACGGCGCTCATCAGTGCAAGCGGCGGGTACAGTCCAGCAACCAGCCTAGCAATGTATCTTTCACGCAACATGATTGTTCTTATCCCTGAATTCGCACCATAATAGCGCCCTGGCGCACCTACATAAATGCGACAAGCGCCAATTGAGATTCCGGATCCTAAGGGGAGAAGCAATGAATATCAGAAACCATACCCGTGGCCTCACGCTGGCCGCTATTTCCGCTGTGCTGGCCTGGAGCGCGCAAGCGCAACAGGCCGCGGCGCCTGCCAAGGGCGCCGGACTCGAGGAGATCGTGGTCACCGCCACCAAGCGCGAGACCTCGCTCCACGACGTGCCCTTTTCAGTTGCCGCAGTAACGGCAGACCAGGTCCGCGCCAGCGGGGCCAACAACGTCGTCGAGCTGGCCCGCAACGTGGCCGGCCTGACGATCACCGATCTGGGACCTGGCCAAAGCCAGATTGCGATCCGCGGCGTCAGCGCCGGACAGGTGATTCGCGACCAGCCCGGTGTGAAGCCGCAGGTCGGCGTGTACCTCGATGAAACACCGATTTCCGTCGCCCTCTTTACGCCAGACCTCGACCTCTTCGACCTGGATCGCTTCGAGGTGCTGCGCGGCCCGCAGGGCACACTGTTCGGCTCGGGGTCAATCGCCGGCACGCTGCGTTACATCACCGCGCAGCCGAAGCTGAACGTTCAGGAAGGCTCGGTGGAACTGGGCGCTTCGACGGTCAGCAACGGTGGCACGGGCGGTGACATCAAGGGTGCCATCAACCTGCCGACGTCCAACACCACCGCGCTGCGGCTCGTGGGCTACCACGACGAACTGCCGGGATTCATCACGGCCTACGGCCCGAATGGCAGTGCTGAGAAAGGCGCCAACAGCGGCAAGAAGGACGGCGTGCGCGTCGCCTTCACATGGAAACCGAACGAGGTGCTATCGGTCACGCCGCGCCTTGTTTATCAGAAGCTCACCACCGACGGCTACCCGCGCATCGATGTGTACAACATCCTCGGCAATCCGTACACGACCACGGAGCCGGCCATCAACCTGGGAAAGCGCGGCCAGTACCGCCAGTTCCGCGAAGGTATCGATGACGACTTCAAGCTCGGCGACCTCAAGCTCGTGGTTGACGCGGGCGTCGCCACGCTGACCTCCGTCACCTCGTACACCGACCGCAAGATCACGGTGCTGCGCGATGCGAGCCAGCTGACTGGCAGCGTGACCTACCAGTTCGCCGGCACGTCGGCTGACGTGCGCACGAACTCGCCCCTGTATGACCGCCATCACCTCAAGGCGCTCAGCCAGGAATTGCGCCTGGCTTCGAACGGCAAAGATGCCCTGCAGTGGCTGGGTGGCCTTTACTTCGAGCACCTCAAGCGCGACTACGGGCAGGACCTGCCGACTCCGGGATACGACGCGATCGTGACCCGGCTGCTGGGCCCGGGCCTGACCAGCGATGTGTTCGGCGCGCCGCCGGATACGCCGTTCTTCTCCGACCTGCACTACAATTTCTCGCAATACGCGGCCTTCGGCGAAATGACCTACAAATTTCCCAACCGGACCTCGCTGACCGCCGGTGCGCGCTGGTTCCGCTTTGACGAGGACCGCACGCTGTATTTCGGCGGCCTGTTCTCGGCGCCGACGGGCACGACTCCGATCCCGGGCTCAGCTTCCGGGAACGGCCTTGCGCCGCGCGCGATCCTGTCGTTCGAGCCTTCCGACGACATCAAGATCAACGTCGAAGCCTCGCGCGGCTTCCGCCTGGGCGGTGTCAATGACCCGCTCAATGCTCCGCTGTGCGCACCGTCGGACCTCGCCAGCTACGGCGGCCACCCGACGTGGAAGGACGAATGGGGCTGGAACTACGAGGTCGGCGCCAAGATGCGCTTCAACGACCGCCGCGTAAGCTTGAACGTCGCGGCCTTCTACTCCGACATCAAGGACCTGCAGGTTCCGGCCGACGCGGGCAGCTGCTCCTCACGCGTGGTCTTCAACGTGCCCAAGGCGCGCAGCGAAGGCATTGAGGCCGAGTTGTTCGCCCGCCCGAACGCGAACTGGGACTTTGGACTCTCGGCCACTTACGCTGATGCCACGCTGCAGTCGACCGTGCTGGACTCCGCCGGCAACCCCATCGCCGGCATGATCTCGGGCGCCCGCATGCCGACGGCGCCGAAGCTCCAGGCCGTGGCCAGCGTCGGCTTTACGCTGCCAGCGGCCTTCGCCAACAAGTGGGATTTCTATTCCAACGTGGTCGGTCAGTACGTCGGTGACTCCTACACGCAGATCGGCGATGAGGTCGCGGGTTTTGGCACGGTGAGCGGCGGGGCCTTCTTTCACTTCGGCAACCCGACGGTCAGTGGCTTCTCGTTTGATCCGAAGCTGCCCTCCTACCAGATCATCAACCTGCGCGCCGGCGTTCGCGCCGCCGGCTGGGACGTCGCCGCCTACCTCAACAACGTGACGGACGAGATCGCTTACCTGTCGGTTGATCGTGAGCGGGGTCGTCGTGCCCGTGTCGGCTTCCTGACCAATCAGCCGCGAACCTTCGGCGTGTCGATCCAGAAGAAGTTCTGAACGAGCGCCCGCACTGCCTGCTTTTTGAAGCATGGGCCGCGCCTCATCCGGGGCGCGGCCCTTTTTTCTGCTAGCGTAGCGGGCAGGAGTTCCGAGCTTGCAGCCCTCATCCCGCACCCATAGTTCCTGGTCCTCGGCGACCGCGTTCTATATCAGTGCGGTCGGCGCCTCGGTAGGCCTCGGCAGTATCTGGCGCTTCCCGTATCTGGCCGGCACCAGCGGCGGCGGCGCGTTCATATTCATCTTCGTCCTCGCACTGCTCCTGATCGCCGTGCCTTTGCTGGTTGCAGAATTCGCCATTGGCCGGCAGGCCCAGTGCAGTGCGCCGCGGGCCGCCGGGGTCGTGGCCGTGCAGTCGGGCCTGTCGCGCCGTTGGCGCGCCATTGGCGTGCTGGGGACTGTGGCGGCATTCTGGATCGCGTCTTACTACACGGTCATCGCGGGCTGGGTGCTCGCCTACGCCTGGAAATGCGCACGCGGCCAGCTCGATCACCAGAGCCACGCAAACGTCGCAGCGCTCCGCCAGGCCTTCCTCGCCGATCCCGGGCAAATGGCCGCGTGGCACCTGGCCTTCCTCGCCTGCGTGGCGCTGGTTTCGGCGCGTGGCGTAAACCGTGGCATCGAGCTCGCCAACCGGATCCGCGCGCCGGCGCTGCTGATCCTGCTGTGCATCCTCGTCGCCTACGCGCTCGCCGTCGGCGACGTGCGCCACGGGCTCGATTTCGCCTTCGGACTGCACTGGTCGCAGGTGACACCGCAAGTCGTGCTGGCCGCGATTGGCCAGGCCTTCTTTGCCACCGGTGTTGGCATGGCGATGATGATCGCCTATGGACAATATGTGTCCACCGGCACTTCGCTGCTGCGCTCGGCGCTGATCGTCGCGGGCTCAATCCTGCTGGTGTCGCTGCTGGCCTCGATATTGGTGTTCCCGCTCGTGTTCCGCTACGGCATGAACCCCTCACAGGGCATCACGCTGGTGTTCGACGTGTTGCCGACCGTGTTTGCTGAAATGCCCGCCGGGCGACTGCTCGGCACGCTGTTCTTCGTGTTGCTGGTGTTCGCCGCCTTCACACCGACGATCGCGATCCTCGAGCCGATCATCGCCTGGCTCGTCGAACACTGGCATATGCCGCGCGCCTTCGCGGTGTTCACGACGGCTGCGGCCGCTTGGCTCCTGGGGCTGGCATCGATGTTTTCATTCAATCTGTGGTCGCATCGCTATCCACTTGATTTTATAAGTCGTTATTCCGGGAAAACCATATTCGATATCAGCGACGATGTTGCTTCCAACATGCTCCTGCCCGTGGGTGCGCTGCTCACCAGTGTGTTCATCGGTTGGCGAGTCGCGCGCCCGATCGTGGCCGTGCAGATGGCAGAGAGCGGGCCCCGCGCGCGTACGCTGTGCGTCGCGCTGCTACGCTACCTGTGCCCGATCGCGATCGCAATTGTGCTGCTGACCGCCCTGCTCTAGTCAGGTCCGCTGCAGCCATGCGCCTACCGCGGCCATGTCGTCAAGCACATCGAACAACCCGCGCTGCGTGCGATCGGCGAATCCCTCGTCGATGCATCGTGCGAGCAGCGTGACGAACGGGTCGTAGAAACGCAGCACGTTGACGACTGCGATCGGGTGCTCGAGATAGCTCAACCGCTTCATCGTCAACGCCTCGAGCAATTCGTCCAGCGTTCCGGTGCCGCCCGGCAGCGCGATGATGGCATCGCTGCGGGCAAACATGCGCAGCTTCCGTGAGGCCATATCGGCCGTGATCTCAAGATCGGTCAGGCGCTGATGCGGCCGCTCGTTGGAGATCAGCTGCTTGGGTACGACGCCCGTCACGCGACCACCGGCAGCGAGTGCCGCATCGGCGAGCGCGCCCATGCAGCCCGAGCTGCTCCCGCCATAGACGATCTCGCAGCCGGCACGGGCGAGCAACTTGCCCAGCGCCGCGGCCGCGGCCGCAAACCCGGGCGCCGCGCCGGCGGCAGCACCGCACAGCACACAAACGCGACGCGATTCCATTTGCCGTCCATCATCGCAGATCTTGCTATTCTGGGCGAACGGGAGAAACAACCGATGACCGTTACGCCACTGAACCTGCAACGCTGGATTGCCGAGCACGCGCATTTGCTGCGGCCGCCCGTGTGCAACCAGCAAATCTGGGAGGGCACGGACTTCATCATCCAGGTGGTCGGCGGACCCAACCAAAGGCTCGACTACCACGACGACCCCTACGAGGAATTCTTCTACCAGCTGCGCGGCAACATCCACCTGCGCACAATGGCCGACGGCGTGCCCGGCGAGCTGCATCTGCGCGAGGGTGATGTGACGCTGATCCCGCCGCATTTCCGCCACTCGCCGCAGCGTCCCGAGCCTGGCAGCATCGGCCTGGTGATCGAACGGCAACGCCCGATCGGCGTGCTGGATGGATTTGAGTGGTATTGCCTGAACTGCCACGCACTTGTGCACCGCGTGGAAGTGCAGCTCACCAGCATCGTGCAGGACCTGCCGCCGCTGTTCGAACGCTTCTACGCCGACGCGGCCTTGCGGCGCTGCCGAACCTGCGGCAGCGTGCATCCCGGCCGCGCCGCCTCACTCGGGAGTGCCTGACAAATCCCCTGCGAGCGCTACCGGGCCGCTTAGGTCACATCGCCAGCGAGTGAGCCTTCAGTACAACTCCGCTGACGCCTGCAACGGCAAGTCGCGCGACGATCCGCCGACGGACAGGGTGTAGCGCCCATGCGGCCAGGTCCAACGATCTTTCTTCTCGTCGAACACCGCCAGCGTGAGCGGCTCGATCGGGATGGACACGCTTTGGTGCTCGCCGGCGCTCAAGGTGACGCGCGCAAATCCGGCCAGGCGCCGAAACTTCTCGCCGCACTTGGGCGGCAGTGCCGCGTACAACTGCGCAATTTCCGTCGCCCGCCGCTTGCCGGTATTGGTGATCGTGAAGGTCACGCTCTTCGCCTGTTGATCCACCTGGAGTTCACTAAAGGCAAAGCTGCTATACGTGAGCCCGTGGCCGAACGCGAACAACGGCTCCTTGCTTTCTGAGTCAAACCACTTGTAGCCGAAGCGCACTCCTTCGCTGTAGTCGGCCGGAAAAGTCGCGTGCTTCTCGGGGTCCTCGGCCCAGCGCCCCTCGAGCGGGTCGTTGGCAGGACGCGGCTGCAGGCCGAAGATGCGCGAGTGCGGCAGATCAGCCTCGGCTCTGGCGAAGGTGATCGGCAATTTGCCGGACGGTGCGACGCTGCCGAACAGGAGATTCGCGATCGCCTGGCCGCCACCGATGCCTGGATACCACGCTTCGAACACTCCGGCGACCTGACCCAGCCATGGCATCGTGACCGGATTACCGGTTATGAGCACGACCACGGTCTTCGGGTTCGCCGCGGCGACCGCGACGATCAACTCATCTTGCCTGGAGGGCAGCGCCAGCGTCGGCACGTCGCCGCTTTCGCTCATGTATTGATCTGCGAACACGACGGCGACGTCGGCGCTCTTCGCGAGTGCAGCGGCAGCCGCCACGTCGGCGCCGGAGGCGAACTGCACCCTGGCATTGGCCGCGTGCTCGCGAATGAAGCGCAGCGGCGGCGAAGGAAAATACACGACGTGACCCCATTTCGTGGAGACTGTAGGCTCAATGGCATTGCCGCCCGGCGCATCGACTTGCGCGGAACCGCCGCCGGACAACACGCCCACGTCGGCATGTGCACCGATGACGGCGATCGAGCGCAGCGCACCGGCATCCAGCGGCAATGTGCCGTCGTTCTTGAGGAGCACGATGCTTTCCTCCGCCAGATGCAGCGCATCAGCCAAGCCTTTGAACGGATCCACGACGAAGCGCGGCACGGACGGCCTGTCGATGACTCCCGTGACGAACATCGACCGCAGCAAGCGATGCACCATGTCGTTCAGACGCTGCATCGGCACACGACCTGCGGTCACCGCCCCCTTCAGCGGCGCGCCCAAGTAGTCCTCACCCGGCATTTCGACGTCGAGGCCCGCAAGCACTGCTTTCTCGGTGGAGTGCGTGCCTTCCCAGTCCGACACCACGAAACCGGGGAATTTCCATGCGCCCTTGAGCACGCGATTCATCAGCCAGTCGTTTTCGCACGACCAGTCTCCATTGACCTTGTTGTAGCTACACATGACGGAGGCGGGTTCACCAATGCGGATGGCGAGTTCGAAGGCGAGCAGATCGCTTTCGCGCGCGGCCTTGCGCGCGATGCGCGCGTCCACCACAGCGCGCCCGGTTTCCTGGTCGTTGAAGGCGTAGTGCTTGATGTCCCCCATGACGTGCTGCGACTGCACACCGCGGATCAGATTGCCCACCATCACGCCGGCCAGCAAGGGATCCTCGCCCGCATATTCGAACAGGCGGCCGTTGCGCGGATCGCGCGCCAGGTTGGTGCCGCCGCCGATCGACTGGTTATACCCTTGAGCACGGATTTCCCGTCCGATGACGTCGCCGTACAAGTGGGCGCCCTCTGGATCCCAGGACGCCGCGACGCCCAACACGGACGGCAGCAGCGTCGCATAACGGCCTTGCAGCGCCGCCATGCGCACGCCCACCGCGGAATCCGCTTGTTGCACCGATGGGATTCCCAAACGCGGAATGCCGACGATCTCCCCCGCCCCGCCATTGTTGTCGGCGGGCACCGGCCCACCTTCCTTCAAGGGTCCCCAGCCGATCCCATGCACCAATTGGATTTTTTCGTCCAAGGTGAGCTCCGCAACTACCAGATCGGCACGCTGATCCGGCGTCAGCGCTGTGTTCATCCAGGGCTTCGCGGGTGGGGTGGTTTCCGCAGCCGCGCTCGCGTACATCAAGACCGACGCGCCGAGCGCGATGAACAGACGTGACATCATGGATATTCTCTCGAGAGTAACGGTTGGGAGGTAGCGAATCGCTTGCAAACCTGGCGCTCAATGCCCTACTCGTCGAAGCGCAGGTGCTTGACGCTCTTGCCGTGGCGGCGGATCAGCCGCAGCGCCTCGATGCCGATCTGCACGTGCCGCTCGACGAAGGTGTCGGTCACGCGCCGGTCGGAATCCTCGGTCTTGACGCCCTCAGGCACCATCGGCTGGTCACTCACCAGCAGCAGTGCGCCCGTGGGTATGGAATTGGCGAAGCCCGCGGCAAAGATGGTCGCGGTCTCCATGTCGATGGCCATAGAGCGCGTCTTGCGCAGGTAAGCCTTGAACTCGTCATCGTGCTCCCAGACACGACGATTGGTCGTGTAGACCGTGCCGGTCCAGTAATCGCAGGCCAGATCACGGATGATTGTGGAGATCGCGCGCTGCAGGCTGAAGGCCGGGAGCGCAGGCACCTCGGGCAGCAGGTAGTCATTTGAGGTGCCATCACCGCGGATCGCCGCGATCGGCAGCACCAGGTCGCCGATCTGGTTCTTGCGCTTGAGACCGCCGCATTTGCCGAGGAACAGTACCGCTTTTGGTGCCACCGCCGAAAGCAGGTCCATCACCGTGGCGGCGTTGGCGCTGCCCATCCCCATGTTGATCATGGTGATGCCATCGCCGGTGGCATTGGGCATGGAGCGGTCCTGCCCGACGATTGGCGCATTCACCAGGCGCGAAAAGACCTGCAGGTAATTGCCGAAATTCGTGAGCAGCACGTAGGGGCCGAAGTCGGCCAGCGCCGTGCCGGTGTAGCGCGGCAGCCAGTTGTCGACGATGTCCTTCTTGGTCTTCATGTGCTCAGGCCTGCTCGAGCGCCTGGCGCAGGTCCTCGACCAGGTCCTGCGCGTCTTCAATACCGACCGAGAGGCGGATCATCGATTCCGAAATGCCGAGCCGCCGCCGCACCTCGGCCGGTACACCCGAGTGGGTCATGGCGGCCGGGTGACTGGCGAGACTCTCCGTGCCGCCGAGGCTTACCGCGAGCTTGATCACGCTCAGCGCATCGAGGCAGCGGAACGCCGCCGCTTCCCCTCCCCTGACCTCGAATGAAAACGTCGAACCGGCGGAGGTGCACTGGCGGTCGAAGACCGCGCGGCGTGGATCACCGGGCTCGAGCAGGCCCAGGTAATTGACCGAACTCACCTTCGGGTGCGTGGTGAGAAAGGCGGCCACGGTGCGGGCGTTGCTGCAGGCGCGCTCCATACGCAGCTGCAGCGTCTCCATAGAGCGCAGCAGCATCCACGACGAATTGGGATCGAGCTGTGTGCCGATCGCGCCGCGTAGCAACCTGATAGGCCGCATGTGCTCGTGCTGGCCGGATACGCCGCCTGCGACCAGGTCGGAATGCCCGCCCACATACTTGGTCAGGGAGTAGATGTTGAGGTCCGCGCCGCACTTGAGCGGCTGCTGGTAGACGGGGCCAAGCATGGTGTTATCCGTCACGACCAGTGGTCGATGCCCCTGGCGTCGCCCGATTTCGTCGGCCGTGGCGGCCATCAGCGCCAGGTCGACCAGCGAGTTGGTGGGATTGGCGGGGGTCTCGGTCATGATGAGGCCAACTCGACCAAGCGCCAGTGCCCGCTCGACCGCGGCATCCACGTCCGCCTTCGAAAGCCCATCGGTGAAGCCAATACCACGGATGCCGAAATTCGGCAGTGCCTTTGCAATGAGCGTCTCGGTGCCCCCGTAGAGCGGCTGGCTGAACAGCAGCACGTCACCGGCCTTGAGGTAAGCGAGCAGCGTGGTCGCGATCGCGGCCATGCCGGAGGCGAACACCGCCGCGGACTCGGCCTCGTCCCACAACGCCAGGCGATCCTCGAGCACCTCGAGATTCGGGTTGTTGAAACGCGAATAGACCAGTCCGCCGCGCGCGCCGTCGGGCAAGGGCTTGCGGCCCGAGGTGTAATCGAAGAAATCCTTGCCGTCCTGCGCGGTGCGGAATACGAAGGTGGAGGTCAGGAATACCGGTGGCTTGAGCGCGCCTTCGGAGAGATGCGGGTCATAGCCGAAACCCATCATCTGGGTTACCGGCGAGAGCGTGCGTTTGCCGACCTTGCGTTTGTGATAGGTATCCGCCATCAATCACCCTCCGCCTAGGTGCATGCCGCGAGTCTGAGCCGCGCTAGTGTGAGCCATCCGTCCGGCGCTGTCAGCCTTCACTAGGGGCGACAAAGCGCATCGGCAGGAGCAGCAGCACGCCGACCAGCATGACCAGCACCCCGGTCACGGCACCCACCTTCACGTGCGCCAGGCTGCTGTAGAGCACGTAGACGCTGCCGAGCACGAAGGCCAGCGGCAGCAGCGGGTAGAACGGCGCGTGGTACGGCCGGCGCACGCGCGGAAAGCGGCGCCGCAGGATGAAGAAAGCGCCGCCGCTGAGGGCCAGGAAAAACCAATAGACGGGCGAGAGGTAGTCCACCATCGTGGCAAATCCCTGACGTGTGTAAGCACCAAAGCCGACCAGCAGCAGCGCCACCGCGCCCAGCGCCAGGATCGCCGCCGGCGGCGTGCCGCGCACCACGTGCCAGCGCCCGAGCCGCTGCAGCGTCACGGTATCACGCGCCGCCGCGTAGGTCGTGCGCGCCCCGGCGATCAGCAGTGCGTTCAGCACCGTGATCGAAGTCAGCGCGACCACGGTGACGATCATCAACTGCCCCGGCCGTCCGAACGCGCGCAACATCAGCTCCGCCGCTGGCGCATCGGTCACCGACAGGCCCGCGAGCCCGAGACCCCGCAGCAGCGCCCAGTTGACGACCAGGTACAGCGCGGTCACCGTCGCCATGCCCAACAGCAGCGCGCGCTTGATGCCGCGCTCGCCATCGCGCATTTCCGCCGACAGCGTGGCGGCGTCGCTCCAGCCGCCATAAGCGAGGAAGATGAACACTAGCGCCGTGCCCACGTGGGTCACGGGCACTGCTCCGGGCAGATAGGCCGGATGTGCCGGCGGCAGGCCGCGCAGGCTGATCCAGGCTCCCGCGGCACCTACGCTGGCGAGGCCGAACAGCACGACGCTCATCAGCGCCACCTGGGTGTGAATGCCGAAGCGTATGCCGGCCAGGTTGACGCCCACCAGCGCCACGACGATCAGCGCGGCAAAGATTGCGCTGCCATGCGCACCCAGGTCTATGACCTGGCCCAGGTAGTCGCCGAACACGAAAGCCAGCATCGCCATCGAGCCGGTGTGAATCACGGCGAAGCGCGACCATGCAAACAGGAACCCGAGCCGCGGCCCGTAGGCCTTGTAGAGAAAATAATAATCACCGCCAGCGTCCGGGAACGCCGCCGCCATCTCGGCAAAGCACAGCGCACCGGCCAGGGACATGGCGCCGCCGAAGGCCCAGGCCAGCAACAGGCCACCGCTGGTGGACATGTTGGCGGCGGCTATCGGCGTCGTTGAAAAGATGCCCGCGCCGATAACCATGCCGACGCAAACCGACACCGCATGCCAGACCGTCAGGTGACGGCGCGGCTTTCCATGGCTCGAATCTTTCATGCTCTCTCTGGCGTCGCCGCATCAGGTCATAGCCAACGGGTCTTAGCGCCGGAAGGCCTGTGGTTGTAGACTTCTGCATCCCAGGATTGCCCGCAGTATAGGGCATGACCTGTCCGGCCTCGCTACCTACAACATCACCCCGGGCCGGAATGCTTGAGACACAATCATGAATGAGGGAGTGACAAGAATGAGACCTGTCATCTTTGCCGCGCTATCGATTGGAATGCTGGCCACGAGTTACGGGCCGCGCGCACGTGCCGCCGCCGACACGGCTGCGACGCCGGCTGTCGACAAGCTCGATGAGGTCATCGTCACCGGCACGCGCGTCAAGGGACGCACCGTGCTCGACTCGCCGGTGCCGGTCGAGGTGCTTTCCGCGCAGGACATCGCCCATACCGGCGCGGTTGCGGGCGAGCTCGGCCAGGCCCTGCAGTCACTCGCGCCCTCCTTCAACTTTCCGCGCCAGTCGAACTCAGGCGGCTCCGACCACGTGCGCGCCGCGCAGCTGCGCGGCATGAGCCCCGACCAGGTGCTGGTGCTGGTCAACGGCAAGCGCCGTCATACCTCCGCGATTGTCAATCTCGAATCGAAGATCGGCAAGGGCACGACGCCGGTCGATTTCAATTCCATACCGCTCAATGCCATCAAGCGCATCGAGGTGTTGCGCGATGGTGCCGGCGCGCAGTACGGTTCTGATGCAATCGCCGGGGTGATCAACATCATCCTGGACGACAGCACGGCGGGCGGCGAAGCCAGCATCAGTTACGGCCAGAACCGCACTTCATTCAAGCCCACCGGCCAGACCCTGCACGATGGCGCGACCACGGTCGCCCAGCTCAAGCAAGGCTTTGCCGTCGGCAGCGGCTTCGTGGACGCCGGCGCGGAATTCCGCCATCGCGGCAGCACGAATCGCGCCGGCTTCGACGGCGGCGGATTCTTCATCTCCGACAGCGAAACGCCGGCCAATGACGCCACGCTCGGGCAGCGAAATTTCGCACCCGGTGACGGCGACGCCAAGGACAAGGACGTCTGGTACAACCTGCGCCTGCCGATGGACAACGGCGTCGAGCTCTACTCCTTCGCGACCTACGACCACCGCGATTCGCTGGGTGCGGCGTTCTTCCGCTATCCGGACAGTGCCGCGAACCAGCTTGCGATCTACCCGAACGGCTATCGTCCCCAGACCACGGGTGTCAACCGGGATATTTCCGCGGTCGCCGGGCTGGATGGCAAGCTCTCCGCATGGTCCTGGGACAGCAG
Organism: Gammaproteobacteria bacterium; assembly: GCA_025359205.1. GTDB lineage: Bacteria > Pseudomonadota > Gammaproteobacteria > Steroidobacterales > Steroidobacteraceae > FEN-1191. The sequence goes on along the minus strand of JANYHD010000023.1, from coordinate 121,285 downwards.
CCTGACCTATGGGCAGAACAAGTTCGATTATGGCTTGCAGCATTCGCTCAACGCCTCGCTGGGACCGACCAGCCCGACCACGTTCAAGATCGGCGACTTCAAGTTTGACCAGCTGACGCTCAACCTTGATGCCACGCGGCAGCTCGAGGCCGGGCTGGCACAACCGCTGGACCTCGCGGTCGGCGCGGAATATCGCCACGAGAAATATCAGACCGGCGCCGGTGACGCGGCTTCCTATGCCGCCGGGCCGTTGACCGACAAGTACGCGGGCGCGCAGGCCGGCCCGGGCCTGACGCCAGCCGACGAGGCGAATGCATCGCGCACCGTGGGCAGCGTCTATGGCGACGTTTCTTTGCACCCGGGCAGTGCATTGCTGGTGGACGTAGCCGGGCGCTTCGAGCATTACGACGACTTCGGCAATGCGGTTGCGGGAAAACTCAGTGGCATCTACAAGCTGACGCCCGCCTTCGCGCTGCGTGGCGCGGTGTCCAACAGCTTCCGCGCGCCCTCGCTGAGCCAGATCTCCTACAAGCTGACTTCCACGAGCTTCGGCAACGGCGGCGCCCTGACGCAGGTGCTCACGCTGCCTGTGTCCAGCCCGATTGCGCGCGCGCTCGGCGCCCAGGATCTGAAGGCTGAGAAGTCGGTCAACTACAGCGGCGGGTTCACTGTGCAGGCCGGCGAGCAATTCAGCCTCACAGCGGATTACTTCCACATCCGTGTCAAGGACCGCATCACCATCTCCGAGCGGCTGCAGAGCACCGCCCTCACCACCCTGCTGCAATCGCAGTTCGGCCTTACCGGTGTCGAGGGCGTCAACTTCTTCACCAATGCCGTGAATACCACCACCGACGGCGTGGACGTCGTCGCCAATTATCGCGTTGACCTGGCAGGCGGCACCTTCAAGCTGACCGGTGCCTACTCCTACGCCAAGACCCGCATCGACGGCGTTGCGGCGACGCCCGCACAGCTGGCGGCACTCGCCATCACGACCGCACTCGTCGGCCTCGAGGAGCGCAATACGCTCGAGGGCGCCGCGCCCACTAACAAGGCAATTCTGACGGCTGAATGGAGCAATCCGCGTTGGACCTTGCTGGCTCGGGTCACGCGCTATGGCAGCGCCACGCGCGTGTTTGATTTCGGCGGGGGATTCGTGCCCACGCAGACCTACGCGGCAAAGTCGCAGCTCGACCTGGAAGCCGAATACAAGGTGACGAAACAGCTGTCGCTGGCCATCGGTGCCGATAATGCGCTCGATGCGTACCCGGACCTGTCGAGCTCCGACATCAACTATGCCGGCAATTTTCCCTACGACGTGCTCTCACCAATCGGCATGAACGGCGCGTTCTACTACGTGCGCGCGGGTCTGCGCTTCTGAGCGGCGGGTTTTGATCAGCGGGAGATTCGGGGCCTAACGATCGCGGCGCCGGCCAGGCTGCTTTCGCGATTCGCCTTCGAGCATCGCCAGCCACGAATTCACGTCGGCTTCGGCGATCGTATCGGTCACGTCGCGCTCGGCGAGCCGATCGAGTGTCTCCTGGTGGCGACGGTGCCGGCCGGTCGCGAGGCGGCCGAAAGCCACGCGCCACCACGGAGCCCGCTCCAGGTGTGCAGAAATCAGTTCGTTTTTGGTGGGCTCGCTCATTGAACGATAAGACCGGACGGCGCTCCCCAAAGTTCCGCATGCAGCCTATCCCACTCGCGACCGGAACGGCAGCGGGGATTTGACAGTAGCTGTCCCCAATTGGCGACTTGCTCAGGTTATGAAGCGATCGATCAGCCACAGCTCGTAGCTGATGAGCAACGCGTAGAGAAAGGCCGTGCCTATCAGTATCGGCCCAGCAAGCAGGCGACCAAAAGTCGGCACGCGCGTGAGCGTCACCAGTATCGTCACCGCCGTCGCCGTGAGTGCAAGTTTCAGGAAGGCGAAGCTGCGCCCGCTGCCGATCACCAGCGGCGCCATGATCGGATTAACTTCGATTGCGCCGTGCTGGACCAGCACCAGCGTCAGGAAGGTGTCCGCCATCGACAGCAGCAACACCAACAGGGCGGCCGCGAACCACTGCGGCGCATGCCAGTCGATCGAGCCCGGCCGCACAACTTCGCCGCGGCGTGGATTGCGACGACGCGCGTGCCAGGCGCCAGCCACCAGCGCGCGCACGGTGTGCGAACGGCGCTCGCCGAGCCTGCGCCTCTCGGTGGTTCCGGGATCCGGCTCGTCTGAAAACGCCACGCGGCGGATTAGCCGGTGGCTGCGAGACGCGGCTCCGCGTCCGCTGGCTCTGCGCCGTAGTGCGGATCGACGATCTCGCGTTCGGCACGCAGCTCGCGCTGCTCATCGATGGCCTGGAGTGGCGCCGGCGCGCTGGTTCCGTAGCCCTGCATGAAATCAACGCCCAGCGCCTGCAGCAGCGCCTGGGATCGCTCGCATTCGACATTCTTGGCTACCACGTGCACGCCCGCGACCCGCGCCGCCTGCGCGATCGCCGCCACGCGCGCCTGGTGGCCGCGGTCGTTCACGAGGTCGTGAGTAATGCACGGGTCGAGTTTCACCAGCCGCACGCCCGGCTGCATCAGCAGGTCGACGCCGGTGTCGCTGAGGATGAAGTTGTCGATCACCACGCCCGCGCCCGCCTGCTCGAGCTGGGCGGCCAGGTGCGCAAAGTATTGCGGCTCGCGGCGACAGAACTCGTGCTGCGCTTCGAAGGCGATCAGGCCACGTGGCAATTGCGCTTTTTCCAGGCACAGCCGCACGAAGGTGAGGAAGTTGCTGTCGCTGAGCGAACCGGTGGTCAGGTTCACCGAGAACTGCGCGGGCTCGCCCGACCAGATCTCCGAGCGCTGCGCGAGCCAGACCAGCAGTTCGCCGACCACGCGCCGGTCGAGCACGGCGCCCAACCCCAATGCCTCGGCGCCGCGGATCAGCTCCTGCGGCGCGGAGTCCGAGACCGGGTGGCCGGCCGCGCGCATCAGGATTTCATAGCGACGGATGCGGGTGCCGGACTGGATCGGCGTCAGGTGCTGCGCGTGCAATTCAATTTCGAAAGCGCGGAGCCGCTCCAGGTACCGATCGGCCTCGGCGTTGTCGACGCGCGGCCCGCCCTCGAGCATGGCCACGAGTTGCGGCGCCTTCATTTCGGCTGTGGAGGATGTGGCGCCGATGGCCGGGCCCTGCGCGCCGCAACCCAGCGTCGCGCCCCACTCGCGCACGGCGCGCACTACGGGAATCGGCAGATCGGGCGCCGCCGTGCCCTTGCCGCGCAGCCAGCGATCATCGACCACCAGCATCACGAACCCGAGGAAGGGATGAAAATCATCTTCTGCCCGCAGCAACAGCGCCGTACGGTCGCGCTGCAGCGGATGATTGACACGCGCCGGTGCGCCCTTGCCGACGAAGCTCTCAAGCGCCACGCGGATCGCTTCGCGCTCGGCGGGGCCCAGCACCTCGCCCTGCTGCCAGTAAATATTGCCAGCGGCGTCGTGCAGTGAAACCCACTTGGCCCACATGAGCGGGAGCGAGGCCACGATGCGCTGCCCCAGGGTGCCGGCCTGCATTGCCGGGCGCGGGGATTTAAGGGATATCGGCGCGACAGGGAGGGACATAAGTCAGAAAGTAGCGCGCCGCGCGCGCGCGGTCTGTGACAGGGGTCGCCAGTTCGCAAGGACGTGCGCCAGCGAATGGCGCATCCCTGCTATAGCGGCTCGAACCTGTTTAATTCGAGGTTCTTGCGCACCCGGTCAGCGGGAAATACCGTGCCGTTGGCCACTACGTAAACCCCAACTGGACATAATTGCACGGCGCCGAAGGCCAGCCCGAGGTTGAACTCGGCGTCGCTGTCGCTGAAACGTCCCGGCTGCAGGGCGCCGGTCAGGACGATGGTCTTGCCAGCGATCCCCGCCAGGACCGTGGCCGTGGCCACCATGGTGTCCGTGCCGTGCGTGATGAGCACGCGCGCCGCCGCGCAGGCTGCGACCGCCTCGCGCACGACCCGGCGGTCCGAATCGGTCATCTCCAGACTGTCTTTGCGCAATAACTCAGTGATTGTCGGCATCTCGGCCAGCCGTGCATGCACCAGCAGCTCGCGCACCATGGGCGAGCCGACGTGGTAGTTGCCCTTGGCGTCGAAGTACACCTTGTCGATCGTGCCACCAGTGGTGAATATGGCGATCTGCATGGCTCAGATTCTAAGCTGTTGCCAGGCCCGCGAGCGCCAGCGCGCGACCAGCGTCGTGCCGACGAGCAGGGTGTAGATCACGACGCTGAACCAGCCGCCGCGGGCGCCGAGGCCCCACTGCGGCAGGAAATCCACCCAACCCTGGCCGGGAGCGAAGCTCAGCATGTGCGCCAACGGCACGAACACGAGCCAGGACAGCACGATGACCAGCGTGGCCGGCAGCATCGCATCGCCCGCGCCGCGCAGGCACAAGCCGCTCGCCAGGTTCAGGCCATCGAAGAACTGATAGGCCGCGGCAACCCACAGCAGCTGCGCGCCGAGCGCGATAACGGCGGCCGCCTGCAGGCCGCCGACACCGACAAACAAGGGCAGCAGCCACGGGCCCGCGAGCGCCAGCAGCAGCCCCATGCCGCCCATGTAAAGGGCTGTCATGAGAATCACCTGGTTCCCCAGACGATAAGCCCAGGCCCGATCACCGGCGCCAATCGCCTGTCCGACCAAGGTCGTGCCGGCGAGCGCAATGCCGACCCCGGGCAGGTAGGAAACGGCCGTCATGATCATGACGACCTGCGAGGCTGCGCCCTCCACTTCGCCCAGCTTCACCTGCATGATCTGGAACAGCGAGAAGCCAATCAGGTCCGCGGCCATCAGCAGGCCCATCGGAAAGCCGATCAGCAGCTGCGCCCAGATGCGGCGCAGGTTCGGTGTCCAGGTCAGGTGCGTGCGGTAACCGTGGCGGTAATGCCCGCGCAGGAAGGCGTACATCGCTAGCCCTAAGCCGCAGGCTTGCGCGACCATCGTGGCAAGGCCGGAGCCGGCCACGCCCAGGTGCAAGTGAAAGATGAAGATCTCGTTGAACAACGCGTTCGCAAGCGCCATCACCCCCGTGACCAGCACGGTGACGCGGGGACGCCCGATCGCGTTGAAGAAGCCCAGCAGGGCCCACACGCCGGCGCCGAAGCAGGACCCACCCACGCGTGGCAGCCAGAAGTCCGCAGCCAGATCGACGATGGCCGGCGGCAGCCCGAAAGGCGCCAACATGCCGCGGATCGACAGCCCGACTGCGACGAACAGTGGCACGGACAGCAACAACGCCCACATCGCAATCCACACGGCCTGCGCGGCGCGGGCCTGGCGGCGCGCCCCGTGCGCCTGGGCTGCGACGGTCTGAACGGCCATGCCCACGCCCGAAAGCACCATCAGCACGACAATGGCCAGCCAGTGCACGGCACTCACGGCCGCGAGCGCCTGCGTGGAAATGCGCCCGATAAACCAGACGTCGGTGAGATTCAACACCAGCTGCACCGCGCTGTTGGCGATCAGCGGCATCGCCAGCGCGAGGATGGCGCGCTGGTCGACGTGCGCCACGCCGGCCGCGTCGAAGCGCCGCGCCGGCACCCGATCAGCACCCACGGCTTGGGTCATTGCGCCGCAGCGCTTTCCGTCGGATGCTCTATGGCGCCCGCATAGCGGGCGATCAGGTCCTCGATATTGTCGTCGGTGCGTGCGAGGCGCTCATCCAGTTGTTCGATGACCGCGCTCTCGGACTGGCGCATCGGCCCGTCCGCCAGCTCCTCGAACGCGACGCGCAGCAGGCTCACGACTCGCACGGCGCCGAGGGCCGCAAAGGCGCGCCGCGCCTCGGTCAGGTTCTGGCGCACGTTCGGGCGCAGGTGCTCATGAAGGGTGCCGTGCGCGGCAGCGGCCCAGAACTCGACGGCCGCCAGCAAAGTATGTTCTTCGGGCGAAAGAGTGCCATCACTGCTGGCGTCGCGCTTCCGTCCCAGCGCTTCGAGCACGAAGCTGGTGATCGGATAAATACCGCGCCAGGTCTCAGTCATGTTCAGGCACTACCCGGGACATGAACGGCAACGATTTTAGCGCTCAGCCCCTGCTCAAGCATAAATACCTCGGGCTATACGTTACACAGGGCATGAGAAGAAATCTATAGCGCACTGTTTCCCAACGATTTAGTAATTAAAACCTTTGTCAGCAATGGCGCCGGCGCTCCTAAAAGATGCATTGATAACTGCAGGCACCACGCGATATGCTCGCGCTAGACCCATGATATGCAAGCCTTTCGATATTTAGAACAATTAAGGCATTACCTGAAGTAACGCGCCCAGCGATTTATCTCCGGTAACCGCAGGCCTCCAGGACCCGACTTGAACAGCGCCCTCGCCGACCAACTCGAAGCCGCAGTCATTGCGCTTGCGTCCCATGGCGCGCTCAAGGATCGCCTTGCCACGGCTTACTCCAATCATCTCGGCGACATCGACGTGCAGGAATTGCCGCTCGAAGTGCAGCAGGATTTCACCGAGCTCAGCAAGGCCATGCATGCCGCGCGCGCACTACCTGGCGACAACGTCGTGCGCGCGTCCGTGCGTAAATTCTCGAACGAAGAAGCACAGCGCTCTGCCGCGCTGATCGTGCGCATCTACGGACTGGAGATGCAAAACCAGAACTCGACGCTGCGCTCGCCCGCGCGCATCGGCGCTCCGTCGCGCGGCAACACCGCGTTGGCGGCGCTGCTTGCGTTGGAAGGCGGGGGCAGCGGCGGCGCCCGGAACAAGCACGCCAGCGGCGCCTAAGGCGCCTGCCGGGTCTATTCGATCCGGGCCTATTCGATCTTGAATTCGATCGTGTCCCAGCGCGTCGTGTCTTCGTGGCGCGCCTGGCGCCGGATCGCATCCACCAGCGCCCGCTCATCCCAGCTCGCGCGCATGTCAGCCAGCTCGCCCACCTCGCGCGGCAGCACCAGCTCGCGCCCGAAGCCCGGCATCAGTACTACCGGCTTGTCGCTGGCCTTGGCGTAGTGCAGCTGAAACTGCAGCAGATCGCGGTGCGTGGCAAAGAGGCTCGATAGCGCCACGACCACTTCCGTGGGGGCGATCTGCTGGCGCAACTCCTCGCGCAGGCCCTCGACCGATTTGTCGACCGGGTGCTGATCCGGATTGCTGCAATTGCGATAATAGAAATTGCGAGCGCTCTCGAGATACTCGAACACGCGCTGGTAGTCGTCACTGAGTTCCCAGGCGTGGGTGACGAATACTCTTATGGGGTCGCGCTGGGACATGGCTTTAAGTGTACTGTGAGCACCCGGGAATTGCATACCGGGAGCTAAGGAACGCGTTGCGACTGCTCGTCTACAACATCCGCTATGCGACCGGCACCGGCCCGGCCTTCCATCTGCCGCTGCCGGGCGCCGGCTACCTGCGCAGCAGCCGCAAGGTACTCGACCAGATCACGCAGTTCATCCGCGACGAGCACCCGGACCTGGTGGGGCTGGTGGAAGTCGATACCGGTTCCATCCGCACCGGCATGGTCAACCAGGCCGAGCACATAGCCGCCTCGCTCGGCCACTACACGGCCTATGAATGCAAGTACGGGTCGGGCTCCATCAATCACCTGGTGCCGATCGTGCGCAAGCAATCCAACGCGCTGCTGGCTGCGCCGAGCGTGCGTGGCGAGCGCTTCCACTATTTCGACACCGGTATCAAGCGCCTGATCATCGAGCTCGAGCTCGAGGAAGTGTGCGTGTTCCTCGTGCACCTGTCGCTGAAGTACCGGCACCGCCAGTACCAGCTGCGCACGCTGCACGACCTGATCGCCGGCGCCACCAAGCCGGTGATCATCGCCGGCGACTTCAACACCTTCTGGGGCACGCACGAGATCTACCTGTTCATGCGCGCCTCCGGCCTGCGCAGCGCCAACACCCTCGGCCTGCCTTCCTATCCATCGCGCTCCCCGCGCGTGGAACTCGATTTCATCCTGGTCAGCGAGGGCATCGAGGTCACGGGGTTCCGTATTCCCGAAGCACGCTATTCTGACCACCGGCCGCTGGTCTGCGATTTCGAAATCCGCAAGTGATGAGGGGCAGCTCATGAACGACTCCAACGCCTGGCGCCTGGAACGAGGGAGCGGTGACATCGCCACGTTGACGCTCGACCGTCCCGGCAGCAGCGCCAACACGCTCGGCCAACCGGTGCTGCTCGAGCTCGAAGCGCGCCTGGCTGAACTGGCGGCTGCACCGCCGGCCGGCCTGGTCATCCGCTCGGGCAAGACTTCCGGCTTCATCGCCGGTGCGGATATCCGGGAGTTCACGGCCTTTCGAAGCGCAGAGGAGGCCCAGGCTCACATCAGGGTTGGCCAGCGGGTATTCGCGCGGCTCGAGGCACTGCCCTGCCCGTCCGTCGCCGCAATCGCCGGCTTCGCGCTCGGTGGCGGGCTCGAGCTCGCGCTCGCCTGCAGCTACCGCATCGGCGCCAACGACAGCCGCCTCGCGCTCGGATTGCCGGAAGTGCAGCTCGGCATCCACCCGGGGTTCGGTGGCACGGTGCGCGCCGTGCGCCTGCTGGGCGTGCGCGCGGCCATGGAACTCATGTTGACAGGCAAACCGCTGCGAGCCGATCGCGCGCTGGCCGTGGGCCTCGTCGACCGGCTGGTTGCGCCCGCGGAACTCGACGCCGCGGCGCGGCAGATCCTGATCGATCGACCAGCAAGGCATCGACCGCCGCTCCTCGACCGGCTGCTGAACCTCCCGGGCGTACGCTCGCTCATGCGCAGTTCGCTCGAAGCGCGCGTTGCCCGCCAGGCACGGCGCGAGCACTATCCCGCGCCCTACGCGATCATCGACCTGTGGGTGCGCTACGGCGCGCGCGGCGAACGCGCCTACGACGCCGAGGCACGCTCGATCGCCGCGCTGTTCACCAGCGAGGCCGCGCGCGGCCTGGTGCGCATGTTTCTGCTGCAGGATCGGCTCAAATCCCTCGGCGGCAAGACGCCCGCACCCATCAAACGCGTGCACGTCATCGGTGCGGGCGTCATGGGCGGAGACATCGCCGCCTGGTGCGCGTTGCGCGGGCTCGAGGTGACGCTGCAGGATCGCGAACAGAAATACATCGACCCGGCACTGCAGCGCGCGGCGATGTTGTTCGGCAAACGCATCCGCGACCCCGTGGAACGCGCGGCGGCGCAGGCGCGGCTCCGTGCCGACGTCGCCGGGGACGGCGTGCCGGGCGCCGACGTGCTGATCGAGGCGATCTTCGAAGACCTGGACGCGAAGCGCGCGCTGTATGCCCAAGCCGAACCGCGCCTGACAAGCGCCGCCGTGTTGTGCAGCAACACCTCCAGCCTCACGCTCGAGCTGCTCGCCGAGCGGCTGGCCGATCCGGGTCGCCTGGTCGGATTGCATTTCTTCAATCCCGTAGCGCAGATGCCGCTGATCGAAGTGATCCATTCGGCACAGACGCGGCCCGAGCCGCTCGCGGCCGCGATGGCTTTTGCCCGCCGCCTCGACAAGCTCCCGCTCCCTTGCCGCAGCGGTCCGGGATTCCTGGTCAATCGCGTGCTGTTTCCTTACCTGCACGAAGCGCTGTACGCCGCCGGCGAAGGTGTCCCGCTCGCACTGATCGACCGCGTGGCGGTGGACTTCGGCATGCCGATGGGGCCGATCGAACTCTCCGACGTGGTGGGCCTGGATGTGGCACTGCACGTGGGCGAGATCATCACCCGCGAACTCGGCCGCGAGATGCCGCCGTACGCGGCGCGGCTGCGCGAGCTGGTGAACGCGAAACAGCTCGGCCGCAAGAGCGGCCAGGGCTTCTACACCTGGAAGGACGGCAAGGCCGTGCGCGAGCCGGTTACCGCCGCGGCGCCCGCCGACTTGAGCGATCGGCTGATCCTGGCGCTGCTGAATGAATGCGCGGCGTGCCTGCGCGAGCAAGTGGTGGCGGACGCCGACCTGCTCGACGCCGGCGTGGTGTTCGGCACGGGCTTCGCACCCTTCCGCGGCGGGCCGCTGAATTATGCCCGCACGCGCGGCGTGGCTGCGGTTGTCGCCCGCCTCGGCGAGCTCGAACAGCGGCATGGCGCACGTTTTCATGCCGACGCGGGTTGGTCTGCGCTGGCCTGATCCGCGTCACGAAGTCACCAAAACCGCTGTGCTAACATCGGCCGAACAGCCGTTATGTAGGTGCGCGCATGAATGAGGGCCGATCAGCCAATGTGGCGCTGCTGCGCAGGCTGTCGCCGCTCGACGGCATGAAGAATGACAACCTGGCGGCGCTGGCCCGCAAGGTCACCGTCAACGAACTGGCGGCGAATCGCAACCTGTTCAAGGAAGGCGACACCGAGCGCAAGAGTTTCTGGCTGGTCGCAGGCATGGTCGAATTGCGCGAAGGCGAGCGCACTGTCGCCATGATCCGCGCCGGCACGCCGGAGGCGAAGAATCCGCTGTCCCCCAAACTCCCGCGCCGCCTGACTGCGCGCGCCGTCGATGCCATCGAGTACATCGCGGTCGACTCCGACCTGCTCGACATGATGATCACCTGGGACCAGACCGGCACCTACGAAGTCGGCGAACTGCAGGCCCATTTCGGTGGCGGCGGGGGCGATGACTGGATGACCACGCTCCTGCAGACCAAGGCTTTCCACCGCATTCCGCCGGCCAACATCCAGGCGATCTTCATGCGCATGCAGCGCACCGCCTGCCGCACTGGCGAGGTGATCATCCAGCAGGGCACGGAAGGCGATTTCTTCTACGCCATCGTCAGCGGCAAGTGCGTGGTGACGCGCGAGACGCCGCTGAACCGCGAGGGCATCCGCCTGGCCGAACTGTCGGTCGGCGACACCTTCGGCGAAGAAGCGCTGATATCCGAGGCCAAGCGCAACGCCACCATCACCATGCTGACCGACGGCGTATTGATGCGACTGTCTAAGCAGGATTTCCGCGAACTCATGAACGAGCCGCTGCAGCAGTGGGTCAGTTATGAAGAGGCGCGCGATGTCATCAAGCGCGGCGGCAAGTGGCTCGACGTGCGCCTGCCCTCGGAGTACCAGAACCTCGCCGTCGAGGGCGCGCTGAACATCCCGCTGTATTTCATCCGCCTGAAGCTGGCGACACTCGATCGCGCAACACCGTACGTCGTGTATTGCGACACGGGCCGGCGCAGCGCTGCCGGCGCCTTCATCCTGCTGGAGCGCGGCTTCGATGCCTACGTGCTGCGGGGTGGGTTGTCCAGCGCCGAGCCTGAGCTCAGACGTCCGGGCTAGTGTTGGGCCAGCCTCAGAGCCAGCCCTGCGCCCTACATCGTGTGCGTGGCCTTGTCGCCGGAGAGCGCGCCGGCCAGGTAATTCTCGATCTTGTGGCGGGTCTGCCCGCGATCCTGTTCGCTGAACTGCACGCCGATGCCGGCCGTGCGCTTGCCCTGCGCGCCCTTGGGCGTCACCCAGATGACGCGGCCGGCGACCGGGAGCTTCTCGTCCTCGCCCATCAGGTTCAACAGCATGAACACTTCATCGCCGATGCGGTAATTGCTGTTGGTGGGGATGAACAGGCCACCGTTGGTGATGAACGGCATGTAGGCCAGGTACAGCGCGCTCTTGTCCTTGATGGTCAGCGTGAGCAGGCCAGGCTTGGCAGCCGCAGGGCGCACCACGTCGGCGCGCGGCAGCGTTTCGTTGCGCCCGGTGGGATCGGCGCTCCTGGCCGGATTGTCTTTCGCCATCGATACTCAGCTCTTGCGCGCCGCGCGCAGCTGCCACAGCAACTGCTCTACGGCGAGCGATTTGTTGATCGTCGTCGTCGCCAGCCGCCGAAGCTCGTACAGAGCGTCCATGAGCCGGATCAGACCGCGTATATTCATAGAGGAATTCGCCGCTGGCAAGTGCGTTGCAGTGTGCAATTCTGTCAAAGATCCGGCGCCGGCGCTCTGGGCTGCAATCCGGCGTGTGACCCAGTTCTCAGCGCACAGGAGCCGCAGTTCGAAGCTGTCGCGCTGCGCCCAGCGCTCGGCGGCCGGCGCAATATCGAGGCCACCCGAGAGCGCGCCGGTCAGATGAGACTCGGTCTCATCCCGCAGGGCGCGCAGTTGCGTCGGCTCCGCCGCCAACGCGCGCAGCGGCGCGTTGCCGAGCACGTCCAGGACCGCCTCCCAATCACCCTCACCGCGCCGTTCCCGCAACCACGCCACGCACTCGCTGCGCGAGGGCGGACGCACTTGTAGGCGCTGGCAGCGGCTCAGCACCGTCGCCGGCAGGCGCGCGCTGACCTGCGCCACCAGCACGATCAGCACGCCCGCGCGCGGTTCCTCCAGCGTCTTCAGCAGCGCATTGGCGGAGCTGGGCGTGAGCATGTCGGCTGGATCGATGATGGCCACGCTGGCTGCGGAACCATGGCTGGTCAGTGTCAGCTCGTCGGTGAGCTCGCGGACCTGAGCAACCTTGATCTGGATCGAGTCTTCCTCCGGGGCCAGGAACCACAGGTCCGGGTGCGCGCGCGCGGCCACGCGCAGGCACTCACGGCAGTGGCCGCAGGGCGCCTCGGGCTCCGTGCACAGCGCGGTCTGTGCGGCCAGCAGCGCGAGCTGGCTGCCGCCGGCGCCGGGCGCATCCTGGATCAGCAGCGCGTGTGGCAGGCGCCCCTGGCTGCGTGCGCGGCGGAGCGATTGCAGCTGCGGGGCCAGCCAGAACAGATCCAGCTCCGGATTCCCCCCAGGCGCGAGCGTCGTGGCCGGGCTCATCGGGCTGCCGCCGGAAGCAGGTCCGCAATGGCTGCGAGCGCGGCGGCCACGACTGCCGCGGCGCTGCCCTGGCCATCGATAATTCTGATGCGCTGCGGTTCGCGCGCCGCGCGCTGCAGGTAGGCCGCTCGCACCCGCTCGAAGAATGAGCGCTGTTCCGATTCGAAGCGATCAGGCGCACCGGGACGCGACTTCGCACGCTCGAGTCCGGTGCTCACCGGCAGGTCGAGCAGCAGGGTGCGATCGGGCCAGAGGTCGGCATGCACGGCCGCGGCGAGCTGGTCGATCAGCGCCGTGCTGACGGCGCGCCCGCCGCCCTGGTAAGCGTAGCTGGCATCGGTGTAACGATCGCAGATCACCCAACGGCCGCTCGCCAGCGCCGGACGGATCGCATTGTCGAGATGCACGGCGCGCGCCGCGAACATCAGCAGCGTCTCGGCGGCCGGATTCAGCACTTCGCCGCCCTTGCGCAGCAGCAGTTCACGCAGCGATTCCGCGAGCGGCGTGCCGCCGGGTTCGCGCGTGAGCAGCACGTCGAGGCCGCGCCCCTCGAGCTCGGCCCGCAGTGCCAAGGCCACGGTGGACTTGCCCGCGCCCTCGATGCCCTCGAGCGTGATGAAACGGCCAGCACTCATCGCGCGCCTCCGCCGACCGCCGCATCGGGCACGGCGCCGGTACGCTTGAGAAACGCGTGCAGCGCCGCGTTGTGCTCGGCGTAGGTGGCCGAGAAATGATGGCTGCCGTCGCCGGCGCCGGTGGCGACGAAGTACAGCGCCTTGCTGTCGGCCGGATGCAGCACCGCATGGAGCGATGCTCCGCCCGGCAGCGCGATCGGAGTGGGCGGCAGGCCGTGGCGCGTGTAGCTGTTGTAGGGTCCGTCGGTTTCCAGGTCGCGCCGGTGCAGGTTGCCGTCGTAGCGTGCGCCGAGCCCATAGATGATGGTCGGATCGGACTGCAGCCGCATGCCGATGCGCAGCCTGTTCGCGAACACTGCGGCGACCTTGGCACGTTCGTCCTCGCGGGCGGTTTCCTTCTCGACGATCGATGCGAGGACCAGCGCCGCCTCGGCGTTCGGCACGCTTGGGATCGGCGCGCGCGCGGCCCATTCCTGGCGCAGGCGATCGCTCATCCGCTGCCAGGCAAGCTCGTAGATGCGCCGGTCGCTGGTGCCGGCTGCGAAGCGGTAGGTATCCGGAAAGAAGCGCCCCTCGGCTGCCATTCCCGGCGCCCCAAGCGCTCGCATCAGCGCGGCATCGTCGAGGTGCTGCCACACATGCTGAAGGTCGCTATTGGTGTTGAGCGCCGCGCGCATCTGCGCGAAAGTCCAGCCCTCGACGATGGTCAGCTGTGAGAGCACCACCTGGCCGGCATTGAGTTGGTCGAGGATCGCCTGCGCGGTGGCGCCTTCCGCGAGCTCGTAGATCCCCGCCTGCGCGCGCAGCCGCTCACCGTGCAGCCGCAGGTACCACTCGACCAGGCGCGGCCGGCGCACGGCCTCCAAACGCGCGAGTTCAGCCAGCACGCTCCGCAGGCTCGCGCCGGGGGGCACCTGCACGCGCGTGCCGCCCGCGGCCAGCGAGCGCTCGTTCATGCTCGCATCGAGTTCATGCTGGAAGACCAGCGCAGCCGCCACCAGCGCCACGGCCGTGGCGGCGATGAATCTGGTGCTGGTGCTAGGGCGTGGCATCGATCAGCTCCTGCAACTGCGCGCCGCGCTCGTCCACCTCGAGACGCCGGCCCTCGTACCAGTGTACGGGCTGGAGGCCCAGGCGCACATTGGTGACGATTATCGCCCGGGCGGCCGTCAGCTGCGCCACCGATACAGGCCCCACCCGCACGGCCAGTCCCAGGCGCGGCGCCAGCTCGAGTAGCAGCCCACGCATGATGCCGGCGACACCGCAGGCATCGAGGCCAGGCGTCAGCAGTTCACTGCCCTGCCAAAGGAAGAGGTTGCTCATGCTGCCGCAGACCACCTCGCCCTGGCCAGAGCGCATCAACACTTCCTGCAGACCCGTGTCCGTGGCCGCGCGCTGTGCCAGCACCTGCTCGAGGCGATTGAGGTGCTTGATTCCGGCGAGCTGCGGGTTGACTCCCAGCGTCACGGCGGAAAGTCCGACACGAAATTCCGCCTCCGGCGCCGCAGGCCAGGGGTGGGCGCTGACGATGCGCGTCGGAATTTCATCGCCGCGCGGACGGTAGCCGCGTGCGCGTGCCTCGCCGCGGGTGACGATGATCTTGACGAGCGAGCGCGGCATGCCGGCAGCAACCGCTACCGCTTCGGAGCGCAGCAGGGCGCCGCCAGGCATGGCAATGCCGAGCCGTTCGCAACCGGCGCCGAGCCGCGCCAGGTGGCGTCCAAACCAGCGCAGTCCACCCTGCTCGCAGCGCACCGTCTCGAACAGCCCGTCGCCGTACTGCAGGCCGCGATCCAGCGCCGGAACTTGCGAGCCGGCCACGCCGTTGATGAGCATCGGGGGCGCCGTACTCATGCGCGACTCATGCGCGGGACCCAAAGGCGCGCAGCATGGCCTGCGCCTTGGTGCGGGTCTCGGCCAGTTCCCGCTGCCAGTCGGAATCGGCCACGATGCCGGCACCGGCGCGGAAGCGCAGCGCCTTGTCTGCAAGCGTCGCCGTGCGGATCAGGATGTTGAAATCCATGTCGCCGTCGGTGTTCAGGTAGCCGATCGAACCCGTATACGTCCCGCGCGGCTCGGCCTCGAGCTCGCCGATGATCTGCATGCAGCGGTACTTGGGGCAGCCGGTGATCGTCCCGCCCGGAAACACCGCTCGCAAAGTGGCTCCCGGCGTGACCTCGTCGCGCAGGCGGCCGCGCACGTTCGAGACGATGTGGTGCAGGTGCGGGTAGCTTTCGGTCACCATGAACTCGTTCACTTCTACAGTGCCCGCATGACAGATGCGCCCGAGATCGTTCCGCTCCAGGTCGATGAGCATGACATGCTCAGCGCGCTCCTTGGCGTTGGCGAGCAGCTCGCGCTTCTCGGTGGCGTCGCTCCCCGGCGTGCCATGGCGTGCGCGCGTGCCCGCGATCGGCCGGGTCTCGACATGCCGGCCGCTGACGCGCACCAGGCGCTCCGGCGAGGAGCTGAGCACGGTCATGCCCGGGAGCGAGGCATGCACGGCGAAGGGGGCGGGATTCGCCAACCGCAGGCATTCGTACAATGCGCCCGCATCGGCAGGCGTCGCGAAATCAAGCTGCCAGCCGCGCGACAGGTTGGCCTGGTAGACATCGCCAGCGGCGATGTACTCCTGTGCGCGCAGCACCGCGCGTTGGAACAATCCGGGCGCCTGTTCCACGACACGGGTGGCCGTGGGCACGGCCGGCGCGTGCGCGGGCGGGAGCAATGCCAGCGCAGCCTCGATCTCGTCCGCGGCGCCCGCGGCGTCGCCCTCCGCGATCAGGTACGTGCGCCCCGCCACGTGGTCATGCACGAGCGCAGCGGGCACGCGCATGGCCAGCGCGCAGACCGCCTCGGCGGGCAGCGCCGGCAGGTGGAGGCCCGCTTCGATGTGGCCGGCCAGCTCGTAACCCAGGTAGACCAGCCAGCCGCCGCGGAACGGCAGCGTCGCCGCTTCGTTGGCGACCGGCGGCGCGGTTCGTGTCGCAGTCCACCATTCGTCGAGTGCCCCCAGGAAATCTGCGCTGCCAGGCGAAACGCCACGAGCTTCCAACCGCCCATCGCCGCGCAGCAGCAGCGATGCACGCGGCGCCGCGGCCAGGATCGAATAACGCCCCAGCGGGCCCAATGCGGTGCTGTCAAACAGCGCGGGGAATAGCTTCGGCGCGCGCGCCGCAAGCGAGCGCAACTGCGCCGGCGTCGCCGCTACTTCGCGCACCTGCAGGCTGCGCGCGTTCATGTGTCCAGGGCAGCGTCAGCCGGGCAGGCGGCGCAGCACCAACGTGCCGTTGGTGCCGCCGAACCCGAAGGAGTTGGAAACCGCGACGTCGATGGTCATCGCGCGAGCCGTGTTCGGCACGAAATCCAGGTCGCAATCCGGATCGGGATGATCGTAGTTGATGGTCGGCGGCGCGACCTGGTCGCGCAGCGCCAGCACGCAGAAGATCGCTTCGACGACGCCGGCGGCGCCGAGCAGGTGGCCAGTCATCGACTTGGTGGAACTCACCGCAAGCTTGCGGGCATGGTCGCCGAAGCAGGCCTTGATCGCGGCGGTCTCGGCCTTGTCGCCCAGCGGCGTGGACGTGGCGTGCGCGTTCAGGTACTGCACCTGCTCCGCGTTGAGCCCGGCGTCGCGCAGCGCATTCGCCATCGCCAGGCGCGCACCCGCGCCATCTTCCGGCGGCGCGGTGATGTGGTAGGCATCGCCGCTCATGCCAAAGCCCACAAGTTCGGCATAGATGCGCGCGCCGCGTCGCTTCGCAAACTCATACTCCTCGAGCACCATCGCACCGCCGCCGTCGCTGAGCACGAAGCCGTCGCGGTCACGGTCCCAGGGCCGGCTCGCCTTCTGCGGTTCGTCATTGCGCATCGACAGGGCTTTCGCCTGCGAGAAGCCGCCGATGGCGGTAGGCGTCGTGCCCATCTCGGCGCCGCCCGAGACCACCAGGTCGGCATCGCCGTACTGGATGGCGCGCGCCGCCAGGCCGAGTGCATGCGTGGAGGTGGTGCAGGCCGTGACGACGCCCAGATTCGGGCCGCGCAGGCCATAGCGGATCGAGAGGTGCCCGGCGAGCATGTTGATGATCGAGCCCGGGATGTAGAACGGCGTTATTCGCCGCACGCCCCCGGCCAGGTAGGCATCGTGCTCCGATTCAATCGTCGACAGGCCGCCGATGCCGGCGCCCATGATCACGCCGCACCGGTCACGATCGAGCTGGTCAAAATCCAGACTGGCATCGGTAACCGCCTGCACGCCTGCGGCAATGCCGTAGTGCATGAACGGATCCATGCGCCGGGCTTCCTTGGGCGGCAGGTAGGTGGCGAGATCGAAGCCGCGCACGGCGCCGGCGAAGCGCACCGGAAAGGCGCTCGTGTCAAAGCGGGTGATCGGGCCGATGCCGCTCTCGCCACGCAGCGTGGCGCCCCACGCATCCGCGACCGTGCTGCCCAGCGGACAGACGATGCCGAGGCCTGTGACGACGACGCGGCGTTTGCTCAACTTGGGAAACCCGAGCAGATCGCTTAAGGCTCAGGCCTTGTTGCGGCGCTCGTTGATGTAGTCGATCGCCTGCTGGACGGTGGTTATTTTTTCGGCGTCTTCGTCCGGGATCTCGATTTCGAATTCTTCCTCAAGGGCCATAACCAACTCGACGGTATCGAGCGAGTCGGCTCCCAGGTCGTCAACGAAAGAGGCAGCGCTGGTGACCTGCTCGGCCTTCACGCCCAGCTGCTCGGCAACGATCGCCTTTACCTGTTGTTCAACGTTGCTCATCTTCTTAAATCCCTCTGGCCGATTGGCGGCGGCGTATTGTAGGGGAACACCCCGGCGGCCGCCACCCGATTTTTTTGCGAGTACTTGATTTTTCTGATGATTTGTCGTTGTAAAAGCAGCACCAGGAACCCCTGCCCCTAGCCCATGTACATGCCTCCGTTGAGGTGCAGGGTCTGGCCCGTCAGGTAGGCGGCCTGGCTTCCGGCGAGATAAATCACGGTGTTAGCCACGTCGTCGCAGGTTCCAAAGCGCCCGAGTGGTATTTGCGCCTGGTAGGCCGCGCGCTGTTGTTCGGAGAGCGCACGCGTCATGTCGGTTTCGATGAAGCCGGGCGCCACCGCGTTCACGGTGATGTTGCGCGAGGCCAGTTCCCGGGCCAGCGAACGGGTGAAGCCGATCAGGCCGGCCTTGGCAGCCGCATAATTCACCTGTCCGGCATTGCCGATCGCGCCGATGACCGAGGTGATGTTGATGATCCGGCCGCGCCGTTCCTTGAGCATGCGCTTCAGGCACAGCTTGGTCAGGCGGAACACGGCCGACAGGTTGACGTCGATCACCTGATTCCAGTCCTCGTCCTTCATGCGCAGCATCAGACCGTCGCGGGTCACGCCGGCATTGTTCACGAGAATCGTCGGCAGCCCTTCGTGGGCCTCGAGGTCGGCCACCAGTTTCTCGGCGCCTTGCGGGTCCGCAGCGTTGTAGACCGCGCCGCGCCCGGCAAGCCCACGCTCGCCCAACCAGGCGCTGATGGCGGCCGCACCCGCAGGCGTGGTGGCCGTGCCAATCACGGCCGCACCCGTGGCCGCGAGCGAGGCGGCGATGGCTTGGCCGATGCCGCGAGAGGCGCCCGTGACGAGCGCTACGTCGGTGGATGTCGTCATGTCGCACTCCCAGTGGCGTCGAGCGCGGCGCGCAGCGAGGCCTGGTCTTCGAGGGCAAGGCAACTGATCTCGGGTCTACGTTCAATGCGCCGGTTCAGCGAGGTGAGCACCTTGCCAGGTCCGCATTCCAGCAACACGTTCGCACCCCGCGCCGTGAGCGCGAGCACGGCGGCGCTCCAGCGCACCGGGCTCGCCAGCTGGCGCACCAGGAGCGCGCGAATCTCTTCCGGATTGTCGTGGGTCTGCGCGTCGACGGCGCTCAGGTACTCAATGCGCGGCGCGGCGAAGGCGAGGCCCGCAAGCCGCTCGCGCAGCTGCGCCGCGGCGTTCTTCATCAGCGAGGAATGTGCGGGCACGCTCACCGGCAACAGCACCGCCCGCTTGGCGCCGCGCGCCTTGGCCGCCGCGATGGCGCGTTCGACCGCGCTGGCCTGCCCGGCAATGACGATCTGGCCGGGCGCGTTGTAATTTACGGCTTCGACAACTTCCGCCTGCGCCGCCTCCGCGCAGGCTGCCTCGGCCGCGGCATCGTCGAGCCCGAGGATTGCGGCCATGCCCCCGCCACCTGTGGGCACGGCCGATTGCATGTAGCGGCCGCGATCGCGCACCAGCGTGACAGCCGCGGCAAAATCCAGGGCGCCGGCGCACACCAGTGCGGTGAACTCGCCGAGGCTGTGGCCGGACACGAGCGCGGGCGCCGCACCGCCCTGTTCCTGCCACAGCCGCCAGGTGGCGACGCCTGCGGTGAGCATCGCCGGCTGCGTGCACTCGGTGGCATTGAGCTGCTCGGCGGGACCCGCGGACACGCGCTGCCAGAGATCGTAGCCCAGCGCGTCGGAGGCTTCAGCAAAGGTGCGCTGTATGACGGGATGCTGCGCGGCCAGCTCCGCGAGCATACCCACGGATTGCGAACCCTGACCCGGAAACACGCACGCCAGGGTCATGGAAAATCCTTTGTCCGCACAGCAGTTGTCATGGCGCGCGCGGGATTATAGCGGCTTGCGCAACAGCGCCAACGCAGCCACGGCGACCAGCGCCCCGAGCGCGCCATAGACGTGGGCTACGGACACCACCGGAAATCCGCTCGTGAAGAATCGGGTGCCTGAGTAGTGCTCGACAGCCAGCTTCGCTGCGAGCGAGGCGAGCATGACCCAACCGGCTCTTCCGCCCTTCAGTGCCACGGCGGCGGAACCGGCAGCCCAGGCGCCGTGCAGCAAGCCCGAGATGCCGACGTACCATTGAATGGCACTCTCGCCCCACCACAGGCCCGCGTCTATGGCCGCCGTCGCGCAGGCGAGTACCAGCAGCCACGACCCGGGCCGCAATTCGCGCGCGTACAGAGCCCAGAGCAGCACCAGGCCCGCGGCGTCGGGCAGCAGGTGAGCCGGCCCCAGGTGCACCCAATGGCCGGAAACGAGCCGCCACCATTCACCCTGTTCAAGGCCGGCACGCTCGTAGCGCAGCAGCTCGGTCAGCTGCGGCCCGCCGCAGGCGAGCGCGACCAGCACGGCGAGGCAGGCCAGGAGCGCTGCGCCCAGTCTTCCGTCGCAGTTGAGCGACGCCAGCAGGGAACCTGGCCACTTCACAGCGGGTCGAAACACTCATTTGCTATCATCGGTGGCTGCGATGCTACCGCCTTAGCCACTGTGGAATCACCATGAAGACGCAGCTATACCAGACCGGAACCCGCGCCGCGCAGGCAACCCGCCGCTCCCTGCGCCGGGTGCATGAGGGCTTCACCCTGATCGAGATCATGGTGGTGGTGGTCATCATCGGCCTGCTGGCCGCGGTGGTCGTGCCGAAATTCCTGGAACAGGTCGATAAAGCGCGTGTATCCAAGGCCAAGTCGGACATACAGGCCATCGAGACTGCGCTCACGATGTACAAGCTCGATAACTACGTCTATCCCACTACGGAGATGGGCCTCAAGGCCCTGGTGCAGAAACCCGACCCGGCGCTCGCGAAGAACTGGCGCCCGGGCGGCTACCTGGAGCGCCTCAACAAGGATCCGTGGAAGAACGACTATCTGTACGTGAATCCCGGCACGCATGGCGCCGGTGAATACGACCTGTACTCCTTGGGCGCCGACGGCCAGCCCGGCGGCGAGGAATACAAGGCCGACATCGGCAACTGGAACCTGGATCAATAGCCGCACGCCGCCGTGTTACGAGCGGCGCAACTGCCGATGATCGACACCGGTTCCGCGCGAGGCGGGCCTCAGGGCTTTACCCTGATCGAACTGCTGGTCGTCATAGTCATCATCGGCGTGATGCTCGGCACCATGCTGCTCTCGCTGGGCGATCGCGGGCAGGACAGCCAGCTCGAGAAAGAGCGCGACCGGCTTGCCGCGCTCATCAACTATGTGCAGGAGCGCGCCGCGCTGCAGACGATCGAGTACGGCCTGCGCTGTGAACAGGGTGGTTACCGTTTCGTGATGTATGACTCGCGCCAGGCCCAGTGGCTCGAGGATCCGCTCGACGACCTGCTGCGCCCACGCCCGCTCCCGGACGGCCTTGAAATAGCACTCAGCGTGGAAGACCGCCCGATCGTGCTGCCCGCACGGAGCGACCCGCGCAAGCGGGTGGCGAACCTGGATCTCACGCCGCAGGTAATGATCTACTCGAGCGGCGATCTCACCCGCTTCCGTCTGACGCTGGTGCGTGCGGCCGCGCACCGCAGCGTCGTGCTGTCGGGCGCGAGCGCAGGCAAGGTCGAAATCAGCCCCATAGCCGTTCAGTCCACGTGAACACCCGGCGCGGCTTCACGCTGATCGAAGTGCTGGTGGCGCTGTTTATTGTGGCGATGGGCATGGTCGCCGCGTTCAAGGCCCTGGGTTCCGCCGCGGAAAATGTGATCCAGATGCGGGAGCGGACTTTTGCGGCGTGGGTGGGCTTCAACCAGCTGGCGACCCAAAGACTCAAGCCCGGTATGCCCGCCACGGGCACGCAGGAACAGGACGTCGAGTTTGCCGGCTCCCACTGGCATTGGCTGCAGACCGTCGATGACATACAAGTGCCCGGGGTGAAACGCATCACCATCCAGATCCGGCGCGCCAATGACGACAAGGCGGCGCGCGGCGGCAAGCAAAGCGATGCGGCCAGCAAGTACTGGCTGGCGACCGTGGTGGGCTTCCGTGGCGACGCCTTGATGTCTACGCAGAGCGAGCTGCAGGGTTGGGACGACGGCAGTAGCGGACAGCAACAAAACGGCAGCGGCCCTTGAACATCCGCGCCATTCGCACGCGGGGGTTCACGCTGATCGAGCTGCTGGTCGCCGTGCTCATCACGGCCATCATGTTCGCCATGGGCTATGGCGCGCTCTCGCAGACGCTTGGCAGCCGCAAGCAGGTCGAGGAGCAGAGCGAGCGCCTCTCGAAGCTGCAGCAGGCGTTCAGGATCATCGAGCAGGACGTCGAACTCATACAGCCGCGGCCGGTGCGCGATCTGACCGGCAATGGCTACCTGGCAGCGGTGTATGTCGACCAGAACGCGCTCGCGGTCGGTGGCGGCGCCACTCCTGGGGCCACCGCGGCGGCACCCAATGGCGTGGTGCAGCTGAGTTTCTCGCGCGGCGGCTACGCCAATCCGGCCGGACTCCCGCGCAGCGAGCTGCAGCGAGTCAGCTACCTGGTGCGCGACGGCAAGCTGATCCGCCTGCAGGTGCCGGTACTGGATGCAACGCCGGCCACGGCGCCCGAGGAGCGCGAACTGATCGACCAGGTCGAGGTGCTGGGCTTGCGCTACATGGACGAATCGCAGGTCTGGTCGGACACATGGCTTACCCCTGCCCTGCAACGCCAGCCGCAGGCGGTGCAGCTGCGAGCGCGTCCGATTGCGATTGAAGTGACGCTCAGGCTCAAGGACTACGGCGTGCTGACGCGCATCTTCGAGGTGATCGGATGACCAGGCGGCAGCAAGGGGTTGCGATCCTGACTGCACTGATACTCGTGGCCATCGCTGCGATCGTGGCCACGGCTATCCTCTGGCAAAGCACGCTGGCCTGGCGGCGTGGTACGGCGGTATACACCGTGGCGGAGAGCCTGGCACTGGCGCAGCTTGCCGAAGCCGGAGGCGCTCAGCTCCTGCGCGCCAATCGCAACAAGAATCCCCAGTTCGTGACGCCAAACCAGGACTGGGCCAAGCCGTACGGGCCCTTTGAGATCGACGGCGGCCCGGCTAAAGCCGTGCTTGAGCTGGCGATCGAAGACCAAGCGGGCAAGTTCAACCTCAACAGCGTGGTGATGTCGGTCACGCCGCAGACGCCGGCCGCGCCGCAGGCGCTGACCGTGACGCCCTCGCTCCCGGGCGCAATCGGCGGGCCGCTGATTGAAAACGCGATTGCGGTCGAGCAATTCAAAGCGCTGCTTGCCGAGCTGAATATAGACACCAGCTATGCCGAGCGCCTGGTCGACTGGATCGACACCGATGATCAACCCAGCTACCCGGGTGGCGCCGAAGACAGCTACTACTTGGCGCAGCAGCCTCCGCACCGCGTGCCGAACATGCCGCTCACCAGCATCTCGGAACTGCTGGCCATGGGCATGGACCGCGCCAGCTATGAAAAGCTGGCGCCCTTGGTCACCGCATTGCCGCCCAACACGCGGCTCAACATCTGCACGGCGCCGGGCGAAGTGCTCGACGCGATCTCCGGGGAGCGCAATTTTAGCCTGGATCCGAAGGGATTCATCGAGCAGCGCCAACAGTTCAACTGCTATCCAGATCGGAATGGCTACCTCGCCAGCGTGGCCTCCAACTGGAAGAGTTACGTGCCCTCGCACATCGACACCCGCTCCTCCTGGTTCCGGCTGCGCACCTGGATCACTATTGGCACCACGCGATTCACCTTGTACAGTCTGATCAACCAGGATCAGAGCGGGCAGATCCGCCCCATTCTAAGAACCTTCGGCACGGAATAAGCATGGCGGAATGGCTCATTTTGCGTGTCCCGCGCGCCGCCGATGCCGCGGCCTCGTGGCTGGTCACGGACGCTGCCGGCCGGCCGCTGGCCACCGTGCAGAACGGCGCACTCGAATCGGCGGCCGCCGTGGCCACCGGCCGGCGCGTAGCGGTGCTGGTGAGCGCATCCGAAGTGCTGTGCCTCGAGGCCGAACTCCCCGCCCGCGCGGGCGCGCGCGCGGCGCAGCTCGTGCCCTTCGCGCTGGAGGAACAACTCGCCAACGACATCGAGTCGCAGCATTTCGCGATCGCACCGGTGGCACAGTCCGGCCGGACCGCCGTGGCGGTCGTGGCGCGCGCGCTGCTGGAGGAATGGCTGGCGCGACTCGCCTCCGCAGGCATCACGCCGGAACTGCTGTGCAGCGAGGCAGCCTTGCTACCGCGGCTCGCAGGCCACACGGTCGCGCTGCTCGATGGCGACACGCTGCTGCTCGCCCCGGGCGAGAGCAGCCCGCCGCTGGTGCTGTCGGCGCCGGAGGGTGGATTTGCCGGCGCGATGACCGTGGCGCTCGGTGAGCAAGCGCGTACGACGCAACTGCTGCTGCATACCAACCCGCACGACTGGCAGCGCCGCTCGGCCGAGATTGAAGCCGCACAATCATTGTTAGGGAGCCTTAAAGCGCAGCTGCTGGGCGCTGGTCCCCTGCCGTGGCTGGCCGCGCAGCTGCAGGTTGCCTCACCCATCAATCTGCTGCAGGGCCGCTATGAGCCCCGCAGCACACTTGGCGCCGGCTGGACTCGCTGGCGTACCGCGGCCGCACTGGCTGTGGCGCTTTTGCTGCTGCACGCCGGCTCGCAACTGTTGGCGCTGTGGCAGCTCAAGCACGCGGCGGGCGAGCTGGACACACAGATCAGCGCCATCGCCGGGCCGCAGTTTGCCGGGGCCAGCGCTTCGATTCGTCCAGGCCTTGAAGCGAAGTTGCACGATACCAATGCCGCTGGCGGCCGATCGGGCTTCCTGCCCGCGTTGCAGTCGCTGGCACAGGCGGTCAACGCCACGCCTGGCGCGCGCGTCCAGTCACTGAGCTTTCACGATGGTGAGCTGCAGCTGAAGATCCGCGCGAGCGATGCGCAGAGCATCGATCGCATCAACCAGTCGCTCCGTGCCGAGGGCTGGCGGGCCGAAATGACCTCGAGCACATCCGTGGGCGACGCCTTCGAAGGCAATATCCAGCTGCGCGGCGGGTCCTCCGGATGAGCGCGCTGCAGCGCTGGTTCCAATCCCTGGCGCAGCGCGAACAGCGCATGGTGCTGATCGGCGCAGTTGCCGCCGTGGCGGTATTGCTGCTGGGCGCGTGGCTGCCGGTGGAACGGCGCGTCTCGAGGCTCGAGGCCCAGGTGCAGACCCAGCAGGCCGACCTGGCCTGGCTGCAGACCGTGGCCCCGCAGATTGGTGCGATGCGCAGCGGCCCGCGCGGCCTCGGCAATGAGTCCGTGATTGCGCTCGCAGACCGCGTCGCGCATGAAACCGGCATCGCCCGCGCGCTCAACACGCAGGCGGGGAGCGATGGCACCTGCAGCGTGCGGCTCGAGCAGGTCGCCTTCGACTCGCTCCTCAACTGGGCGGGCGAGCTGGTGCTGCGCCACGGTGTGCGCATCGTATCGGCGAGCATTGACGGCAGCGCAAACGCCGGCATGGTCAGCGCCACCATCGTGCTGCGCGCCTCCTAGGGCCGGCGATATGTCCGCGCGCGCGCTGGTCGCCCTTGCAACGCTGCTGTTTGCGTTCACCGTGCTGCTGCGCGCACCGGCGCGCTGGTTGCTCGCCGCGCTACCCAACACGGTCGAGTGCCAAAGTCCCAGCGGTACACTCTGGCGCGGCCGCTGCGCGCAACTGCAGATTCCAACCGGCACATTGAACCAGGTCAGCTGGTCGTTGCATCCCTGGCCGCTGCTGCTCGGACACCTCGACGCGGACCTGCGCAGCGCTGATGTGCACGCCGCGGGTTCGACGCGCGCCTCGCTGCGGCTGGGTGGCGATCTGCTGCTGACGCAGCTCCATGCCCAATTGCCCGTTGACGCTGGATACATGGCGTTTTTTCCGGCGGGCTGGAGCGGCCAGGTCGAGCTCGCACTGGATGCGCTCGAGCTGCGCTCGGGTCAGCTGGTCTCGATCGAGGGCACGGCCACGGCGCGCGGACTCGCCCGGCGCAATCCTCCCATGCCCTTCGGCAGCTTTGAATTGCGCTTCGCACCCGGCGCGTCGAGCGCCAGCGCCACCACCCGTGGCGGCGGTACGAGCAGCGACGGCAACGCCGCGATCCGCGGCGAGTTGCGTGACCTGGGCGGACCGCTCGCGGTCAGCGGCACGCTCAGCATCCGCAATGGGCGCGAATACCTGTCGGGACTGGTCGCCGTGCGCCCCGAAGGCGACGCGGAGCTGATAAAGATCATCGAGTACATCGGCCCGCCCGACGCGCAGGGCCGCCGCACGTTCACGCTCGAAGGGTCGTTTTAAGGACTGCTCACACTGCGCCGACCGCTGCGTCAGCGCCCAGGTCAACTTCGCGGAAAGCGCCCAGCAGCGGAAAATACAGGGCCGCCCGCACGCTGCCCGACCCAGCTGCGCCACCTGCCATGGCGCCGTCGGGCGTGGCGGCGACCAGGCTCGCATAGCGCTGCAGTTGCGGGCGATAACGCAGTTCCTCACTTGCGAGGAAACCTTCCAGGTCGCCGCCCTCGTGGCTGCTGGTCTTGTAGTCGATCACCCAGCGCGTTCCGGCCGCGTCCACCAGCAGTCGGTCGATGCTGACGTTCACGATCCGCCCCTCGTACACGCCGCTGAGACGCAGTTCGCTGTGGGCGACGGGGTGCGTCGCATCCAGCAGCCAGCGGCCGCGCGGATCGACCAGCGTTGCCGCGAGCGCCGCGCGGATGCGCTCGCCCGCAGCGGCGCGCTCGCCGGGCTCCACACCCAATTCCGCGAGCCAGGGCTCGTAGGCCGCGGGCGTCATGTCCGGCGCGGCGAGCAAGGCCGGCAGGTGGGCCAGGCGTTGCAGCTCGGCGTGGACGATCGTGCCCACGGCGCGCGCGGCCATGCCCACCCACAGGTATTCGGGCTGGGCGCCCGTCACGCGCAGCGACAACTGGAGTCCTTCAACTGCAAGCGCAGCCGGCAATCCACGGGGCTGCCAGCGCGCGGGCAGTTGCCAGAATGCGGGCGGTGCAGGCTCCGCCTGGGCCGGGACCGCGGCATTCGCGGCTGCGGCCGTTGCGTCGGCAGCCGCCACAGTCTCCGCTGCGGCCCGCGCCGCGGCTTCGAAATCACGCGCGACCGTGGGCCACAGCAGTGACAGTGGCGTGTTTGCGCGCGGCGCTTGCTCGCCCTTTGCATTGACGGGCACCGCGCCAAACCAATGCAATTCGTGGCGGGCGCGGGTCGCGGCCACATACAGCAGCCGTGCGCGCTCGAGCCGCGCGCGCATGCGCCGCAGCAGCTTGATGTACCGCGCCAGTGAACGCCCAGCGCGCGTACCCGTTGCGCTGATCGGCGCCAGCAGCAGTTCGGAACCGGCGCCGGCACCGTTCCCTGGCAGCTCCAGCCAGTTGAGCAGCGGTTCGCGATCGCCGCGCGGCTGCCGGCCGATGCCAGGCACGATCACGACATCCCATTCGAGCCCCTTGGCGCCGTGCATGGTGAGGATCTCCACCGCAGCGTCTGCCGGCGTCGGCAGCGCGTACAAGTCGCGGGCGAAATCATCGAAGGCATCGCCCGCCAGGCATTCGGCGCCGGCTTCAGCGGCCAGCGCCTGGATGAATTCATGTGCGTCGGCCAGGTCGCGCTCCTCGGCGCAGGCGGCCGGCCCGCCGAGCCGCAACCAGGCGCGATCGACGCGCTGCCACAACGGCAGCGCGCGCTCTGCGCCGTTGAGTGCAGGCGCGAGCGCCTCACGCGCGCGCGCGAGCCGCGCAGCCGAGTCCGCGTCGAGCGCCGTGATCCGGGCTGGGTCGTTGATCAGCTCCCAGAGCGTCGCGCCCTCGCCCTCGCACAGTTCCTGCAGCTGCGGCAGCGACAGTCCGCAGCAGGGCGCGTGTAGCAATGCCAGCCAGGCGCTGCGATCGCCCAGGTGCTGCACGGCGCGCGCCAGCGACACCAGGTCGCGCGCGACAGCGCGCTCGCGCAGCGGCTCGAGGCGCAGGCCGCGGACCGCAATACCGCCCGACTGCAGCGCCGCGACAATCGGCGCCGCGTGCGTGCGCGCCTGCACCAGCACGGCGATCGAGCACTGTGGCGCGCGCGCGCGGCATTCATTGATCAATGCGAGGATACGCGCGGCTTCAACCGCTTCACTCTGAACCGCCATGGGGTGCACTTGCACGCAGCCCTGCAACTGCGCTCGCGCGGCGATCGAGGACAGGTAACTGATGGCCGCCAGGCGCGGATCATCGCGCGCCGGAAACATGCGTCCGCAGTGCTCGTTCACCCAGGCGATGAGCGGCGGCGCAGAGCGGAAATTGCAGCGTAGCTGGAGCGATCCCAGGCGCAAGGCGCCCACGCCCTGCTCGCGCGCCAGCAGGAACAGGCCGACCTCCGCCTCGCGGAACTGGTAGATCGACTGCATTGGATCGCCGACAGCGAACAGCGTGCGGCCGTCGCCCTCTTCCCAGCCGGCCGTGAGCGCACGCAATAATTCGAACTGGTCGATGGACGTGTCCTGGAATTCATCCACCAGCACGTGGCGGATCGCATTGCCCGTACGCAGCGCGAGGTCGGTCGGCTGCCCGTTCTCGGTCAACCCGGCGCGCGCCGCGCCCGCAACAGCGGCAAAGTCGACCCGCCCCTGGGCCGCAAACTCGAGCTGCAGCTCGGCTGCGGCATGCCGCAGTAACAATGCAAGTGCATGCAGCGCACGCGCGTCATCAGGTGCCAGCCGCGCGTCCGGCAGTGCGCACAGTTCCCGGGCGAGCTCCAGTGCTTGCGGCAATGCCGCGAGCTCCGCCACCCATTCCTGCAGCTCGCGTTTCTCCTGCTGGTGTTCCGGCAGGAAGCCATTGTTCTTGTTCCACTTGCGGCGCCATTCGCCCTCGCCCGTGAGCATCAGCTCGCACAGCACCCGCCAGCGCGGCAGGTCGCCGGGATCCGCGCGCAGCGCGTCCGCCGCAAACGGCTGCCCGAGCGTGCGGCAGGCATGCACGGCCAGGGCGAGGCCGCGCTCCAGCAATGCTGCCGGCAACAACGCGCGCACTGCCTCGAGACGGCCGGCGATCAGCGCGGCGAGGCTGGTCGCGACGCGCGCCTCGAGCCGTGCACCACCATCGGCGCCCTCGCCCACCAGCACCCGCGGCAACCAATGCGCGCGCTGCGCCAGCATGAGCACCAGCAGTTCTTCCAGGCGCAGCCAATCGTTATCGAGGCGTGCGAACAACAACTGCGCGGCCTCGACCAGCTCCACATCGCGCAGCGCCCGCTCCAGCAAGCGCCGTGCGGCGGCCGCGTACAACGGCTGGGCATTCGGTGCGACCTCGAGCCGCAAGCCGCTGCGCGTCGCGATCGGCAATTGCGCGCACAGGCTCTGGCAATACGCATCGATGGTCATGATGCGCAAGCGCGCCGGGGACGCGAGCAGGTTCCAGCCCTGCGCCTGGCTGCGCTGCCAGGCAGCGGCCGCCTGCGCCGCTTCGAGCGCTTGAGCACCCACGCCCGCGGCAGCACAGTGCAGCGCGTCGAGCACGCGGTTGCGCATCTCGGCGGCGGCCTTGCGCGTGAAAGTGATCGCCAGGACTTCCTCGGGCGCATCGACCGTGGCCAGCAAGGCCAGCAGCCGGCAGGTGAGCACCGTGGTCTTTCCCGAACCGGCGGGCGCCTGCAGCAGGAATGAAGCGCTGGTATCGAGCGCCGCGCGGCGGGCCTCGGCGTCCGAGCGAGCGCTCGCGGCCTCCCATGCTGCAGCGGCGTCAGCTTCCATGGTCATCGCCATCGCTGTCGCCAGCGGCGCCAGCGGCGCCATCGGCGCCCGCATCCTCGGAGTCCGGATCGAGCGCCTCGTGCCGCGTTGCATCGACGCGGCACAACGCGCCGAGGTGGCACAGCCGGCAGGCGCCGGGCTGAGGTTGCACGGCCGATGCGCCCGCGGCGAACTCGAGCGCGAGTGCATCGACCACGGCACGCCAGTGCGCCTGCAACTCCGGCCATGGGGCGGTCGGCCCACGCGGCTTCGCCAGACGAGGCAGCAGCGCCGGTTGCGCCGCCGCACCGCGCCAGCGCACTTCGCCGGCGTTCAGGTGTACGGCGGCCACGCCGGCCACCTCGCCCTCCGCCAACAGTGCGTAGGCCAGCAATTGCACCTGGCGCGGACGTGCCGCCAGTGGACGGAAGGACTCGGCGGTGCCACTCTTGTAATCAAGCACCACCACGCGGCCATCGTCGAGCCGATCCACGCGGTCCATGCGCAATCGCAGCGGCACGCCAGCGAGTTCGGCTTGCTGCGGATCCTCGAGCTGCACGACCTGGAATTCATGTGCGTCGGCGCGCTCCAGCTCCTGCTGCAGCAGGGCCTGGATCAGCCGCGCGACGCGTTCAAGTTCGTTGTGTGCCAGCGGCGCCGCCAGCGGCTGCACGCGCAGTGCGAGCCGCTCACGCAACGCCCGTTCGGTCGCGACCCGCACGAGCTGCGCGAGCGCGGTTGAATCGGTGGACCTGGCGCGCAGCGCGCGTGAGTCGCCCAGCTCCATCCAGACCAGCTGCAGCGCACGGTGCAGCAGCTGGCCGCGCTCGCGGTAGTCGAGCCCGGGCACGGGTTCGCCCACCGGCGCGGCGCGCAGACGCAGCTCCGCCACGGCGCGAAACGGACACAGCGACTGGAGTTGCAGCGCCCGGGTGCCGCCGGGCAGCGTCCGCTCGCGCGGCCAGGCCCGTGCCGCTTCCTGTGGACGCCCCTCGCCTACGGCGGCCGCATGCAGCGCCGCGTACAACGGATCGGCCAGCAGCGGCGGCGCCCCGCGGGGCTTGTCACGGCCGCGCGGCCGGGCCACCAGCGCGCTGGGCTGCAGATTGATGTCACCCTCGGATTCCGGCCAGCTCAGCACCAACTGCTCTGCGCAGCGATGCCACGCGCGCAGGGTGCGCTGTGCGGACTCGAGCTGTCCTTGTGGACTGGCCTGCGGCAAGCCTGCAGCGCGCTGCACCGCGATCGGAATGAAGGGATCAGGGCGCGGTGGCGCCGGCCACTGCTCGGCACCGAGCCCGGCGACCCAGATGCCCGCGTAGCTCACCAGCGGATCGTCCAGCGTGGCGGTGAGCGTGACGGGAACATCCCCGCTGGCCGCTTCGAAAGCGGTGCGCCGCGCCATGCCAGCGAGCAGATCCACCGCGGCGCCATGATCCAGTTGCCCGGCGCCGTCAGCGCCCAGCAGCGCCAGCTCGCCGATCAGCGCGCGCAGGCGCTCGCACTGTTGCTGTTCTTCGCTGCCCAGCGGTGCCGCACCAGGCCAGCCACCCGCCGCAAGCGCCGAGGCAAAGCGCCGTGCCCATTCGGCCGCGCTGGTTCGCTGTCCCCGCGGCATGGCGGCGGGCGCCACCTCGGCCAATGCAACCGCCAGCGCCTCGCCGCCGCTGCCCAGCTCGCGCGCCAGCGCGCCCAGTAACATCAGGTCGGCCGCGTGCACGTTGCGCTCGCGCAGCGTCAGTTCCAGCTCGGCGCGTTGCGATATCGGGCCGCAACCGATGTAGGGCGAGCGCAGCAGTGCGGCCAGTTCGCGAAATTCCAGCGGCCCGCCGCACAGCCGCAGGAATGCGAGCGAGGTGCTGACCATCGGGTACTCATCGAGCGGCTGCCCGCCTTCAATGACGAAGGCGGATTCACCCAGCTCGTGCTCGAAGGCCAGCACGGCTGCCGCACGCCGCTGCGCCAGCTGCGGCACGACCACCAGCAGCCGCGCTGCCGGGTTCCGGCCCAGCTCTGAGCGGCACCATTGCGCCGCACGCCGCAGCTCGTCGGTCGGGTTGGCACAGGCCTTGGCGTCAGCGGCGGCGCTCGCGGGTTCGGCGGGATCAGCGGGATCGGCAGGCGTGAAGATTGCCCCCAGCTCCACCAGCCGCGCGCACAGGGCCGCACCGAAGGAATCGCAGCCCGCAAACAGCAGCGGCCGCTGCGCTGGCGGTGCGCCGCGCAGGATCAGCGGCCAGTCCTGTGCGCTGTATGCGCCCAGCTCGGCGCAACGCCGTTCGACGTGGCGGCAAGCACGCTCCAGCACCTGTGCTTCGGTGCTCGGCGCACCAGGCCAGGTGAGTCCATGATCGCGGACCAGCGCAGCGGACCGGCGCAGCGGGTCCGCAAGGCTCGCCGGCTGCAACAGCTCGTTGCCTTCGCAGGCCTGCAGGGCGGCGTTGCGCCAGAGCAGCCACTCCTCGGCAGCCCCGAGGCGACGCAGGCCGCGCAGGGCACCGTGGCGCGCCTGGGAGGCCGCCTGCTCCAGCCAGGCCCCAAACGGCAACACGTCGCAGGAGCTCCACGCCGTGGAACCTGCCTTCAGCTGTAAACGCGTGTGCGCGAGCCGCACTGCGACGGCGCGTTGCCGACTTTGCACGACGACCGTGCCGCCCTGCCTGAGCACCGACAGAATGACGTTATTTTCTATATTAATATCAGTCTATTAAAGAACTTTATTAATATTTTACTTGAAGCGATCGCCGGCATTCACAACGCGGCCGGTGCTCGCCTCATCGGGTCGCGCAGCCATCTCGGCCAGCTGTTCTTCCATGCGCGCAAACACCACGCGCAAGGTCGGGGCATCTGGGAGCGACGTGATGCGGAAATGATTCCGGTACGGCACGTTGAAACTCACGCCCGGCGCGACCAGCACGTGTCGGTGCTCGAGCAGTTCGAGCGCAAACTGCTGGTCGTCGAACTGCGGCACTGCGGCGCGATCGACACCGACGAAAGCGTACATGGCGCCCATCGGCGGCGAGAGCTGTAGGTAACGGCTTGCGGCCACCATGTCGATGATCGCGCTGCGCGACTCGCACAGGCGTCCACCCGGGGACACCAGTTCCCGGATGCTCTGGTGGCCGCCGAGCGCGGTCTGCACCGCCCACTGGCCGGGCACGTTGGCACACAGCCGCAGCGAGCTGAGCAGCTCCAGTGCCGAGAAATAGTCACTGGCGCCGTGCGTGCGCCCCGAAAAGGCCGCCCAACCCACTCGGTAGCCGCAGGCGCGATAGACCTTGGACAGCCCCGACATGGTCGCGCACAGCGTGTCGTGTACCAGCGTCGCCATCGGCACGAACTCGGCGCCCGCGTAGACCATCTGGTCGTAGATCTCGTCGCTGAACACCACCAGCCGGTGCCGCTCGGCGATGCGCGCCAGCGCCTCGAGCGTCGCGCGCGGATACACCGCGCCGGTCGGGTTGTTGGGATTGATCACCACCAGCGCGCGGGTGCGGCGCGTGATGAGCGATTCGAGCTCGGCCGGATCGGGCAGGAAACCGGCCTCGGGCCGGCAGGGGTAGTGCACGGCGCGCCCGCGGTTCAGGTTCACCGCGGCCGTCCACAGCGGATAGTCGGGACTCGGCACCAGCACTTCGTCGCCGTCGTTCAGCAGCGCACGCAGCACCAGGTCGATGAGCTCGCTCACGCCATTGCCGATGAACACTTCCTCGGCGCTCATGCCGCTGACACCGCGGGCCTGCTGCTGCATCACCACGGCCTCGCGCGCCGGGAAGATGCCCTTCTGGTGGCAGTAGGCTTCGGCCTCGGGCAGGTTCTCGATCATCGCCAGGCGCATGGTCTCGGGCGTGCGGAAGCCGAACAGCCCGGGATTGCCAATATTCAGGGAGATGATTTCATAGCCCTGGCGCTGCAGCTCCTGCGCGCGTCGCGCCAGTCGCCCGCGGATTTCATAGCGAACGTTCTTCAGCGAGTCGCTGGGTGCGATGGGGGAATCGGTCATGGTGACGGGTAGCATACCCGCGGGCCCGGGCCGGCGCTGGCTAGAGCTGGCCCAGCAGGTAGTCGGCGGCGGAGACCTTGAATTCGCTCGCAGCTTCGACCAGCACCTTGGTCGCAATGCCGTTGTCGACCAGTAGCGCGAAGCGCTGGCCGCGCATACCGAGCCCGGCACCCATCAGGTCGAGCTCGAGCCCCAGCGCGCGCGCGTATTCCCCGCTGCCGTCCGCGAGCATCAGCACGGTGTCGCCCGCACCGGCGCTCTTGCCCCAGGCGCCCATCACGTAGACGTCGTTGACCGCCATGCAGGCGATCGTATCGACGCCTTTGGCGCGCAGTTCGGCGGCATGGTCAATGTAGCCTGGCAGATGGCGCGCGCTGCAGGTCGGCGTGAACGCGCCCGGCACGGAAAACAGCACCACGCGCTTGCCGTCGAACAGCTGCGCGGTGGTCAGCTCCTGCGGGCCGCTCTCGCCCATGACCTTGAACTTGCCCGCAGGCATCCGCTCGCCGGCCTTGATGCTCATCGGCGGATACTCAGGAGCGCGCTTCGAGCGCCCAGAGCTTCGCAATGCGCGCGTACTTGGGATCGTTGTTCGCACGATTGAAAGCCTTGATGGCTTCGGCCGTGTTCTTGTTGCGCTGGTAGGCAATGCCCAGCAGCATGTACGACTCGTCAGTGTACTTCAGGTTGCCCTTGGCGATGCCGGCGCTGATGCTGGCGAGCGCCTTGTCGGGCTGACTAAAGCCCAGGTACGCGGCGCCAATCTGCACCAGGCCATCGCCCGTGGCGGCATTGGACGCTTCCCGCTCCGCTTTCGGCAGGGTGGCCCGATCATCCGCAGCGCTGCGCCTCACCTTGTCCAGCAGGCGCTGGCTGCGCTCCTTGTCGTGCGCCTCGGTGTACAGGTTCTTGGTGAAGGCCTGTTCGAGTATGGTCTGCGCTTCGCCGGGGTTCCCCTGGTCGAGCGCGATCTGCGCCATCTCGGTGAAATCGGCACCGCGACTGAGTATGCCGACCTGCGCCATCAGCCGGTAGGTCATCAGCAACAGCCGATCGTCGGTGGTCTTGTTGGCCAGCACGCCCGCCATCGCATTCCGCCAGTAGTCGGGCTTCGGATAGTGCAGGATCAGCTTCTCGACCGCCCTGGCCGCAGCGGCGTCATCCTTCAGCTTCAGCGCACAGCTCCAGACGAGGTTCAGGCTCTTCTCGGCGGGCTTGCGGCCCGCCTGCTCGTCGCGCGCCACGATCGCTTCCATGCCAGCAAGCGCTTCCTTGTACTTGTTGGTGAGGTAAAAGGCCTGCGCAACAATGAGCGGCGTGTCGGTGCTCAGATCGCCCGCGGCGAGTGCACGCTGGCCGTATGTGATCGCCTTGTCATAGTCCTTCTGCTGATAGTCGATGCTCATCAATGTGCGCAGCAGCTGCGGCTTCATGTTCGCGGGCAGGTACTGCGAATCGATGATCGCCTCGATCGCGCTGGCGGTCTCGGCGTAGTTGCTCTTCGCGGCGAAGGCCGGCATCTGCATGTAGTGAATGACGTAGTCGTCGTAGGCGGTGCGCGGGGTAATGGCCGCCGCTTCGCGCGTCTTGGCGATCACCTCGTCATAATTCTTCGCCTGCAGCGCATCGTTGGCAGCCTTCAGGCTCTTGGCGACGGCGCGGCTCACCTGCGGCTCATCGGCGTGCGCCACGCCACCCGCTACTGCGAATCCCAGGACCAAAGCTAAAGCTAGTGCGACGCGACTCATTCTCAACCTCTGGTCAGAATATGACCGCAAGCGAAACATGTCAGATAGTTTGATGGGCGAACTGGACCCGTGGTTCCCGCAGCGCCCGCCATGGGCCCCGATTGAGGCCATTGCCCGCTGTTACTCAGAAAACTCGGTCGTATTCACAAAGCCGATCTTGGTCATGCCATTGCGCTGCGCCACGGCCAGCACCTTCGCGGTGACGTCATAGTGCGAGCGCTTGTCGGGACGCAGGTGGATCTCGGGCTGGGGATCCTTCTTGCTCTCGGTGCGGAAGTAGCCCTCGACCTGGTTGATATCGACCTTGTTGCCGTCCCAGTAGATGCCGTCGTCGAAGTCGACATCCAGATTGATGACCTCGGGCAGCACCGGCGGCGGCGGCTGGTTGGTCGGCGGCGGCATGTCGAGTTTCACCGCGTGCGTCTGGATCGGCAGCGACATGATCAGCGTCACGATCAACACCAGCATGACGTCGATCAACGGCGTCGTGTTGATATCGCACATCACGTCGGACTTGTCCCCGCCTACGCTCATTGACATGACTGCTGACTCCGCCTGCTCTGATCTGTATGGCTGAAGGGACTAACGGCCCAGGGACTTGTCGGGCTCGGTGATGAAACCGACCTTGGTGAGGCCGCCGCGCTGGATGCAGTACAGCGTGCGGCCAATGGCCTCGTAGCGCACGCCCGCGTCGCCGCGGATATGCACCTCGGGTTGCGGCACCTTGATTGCTTCGACCACCACCTTCTTGATCAGTTCGTCGCGGTCGGGCACCAGCTTGCCGTTCCACCAGATCTGCCCCTGCCCATCCACCGAGATGGTGATGTTCTCCGGCTTGGTCTTGGTCGGAATGTTCGCGACCTTCGGCAAGTGCAGCGGCACCGTCTTGGTGATGATCGGGATCGTGATCAGGAAGATGATCAGCAGCACGAGCATGATGTCGACCAACGGCGTGGTGTTGATGTCCGCCATCATGCCGTGTTCATCGCCGTCGTCGCTCTTCACGTTCATTGACATGGCGCTGGTACCTTTAGAGGCTCGCTACGAAAGGCTTACTTGCGCTGTGCGCCCGCTGCCGCCGCGTCACCACCACCGCCGACGCGCGCGCCGCCCACGAGGTAGGCATGCAGGTCGCCGGAGAAGTTGCGGATGGTGTCCTGCAGGCCCTTGTTACGGCGCAGCAGCCAGTTGTAGCCCATCACCGCGGGCACCGCCACGAACAGGCCGATGGCCGTCATGATCAGCGCCTCGCCGACCGGGCCGGCCACCTTGTCGATGCTCGCCTGGCCGGCGACGCCGATGGCGATCAGCGCGTTGAGGATGCCCATGACCGTGCCGAACAGACCGACGAACGGCGCGGTCGAACCGACGGTCGCGAGGAACGCCAGGCCATTGGTCAGGTTGCCGTTCACCTCATCGGTCGCGCGCTGCAGCGCCATCGTGATCCACTCGTGCAGATCGATACGGTCGGTGAGGCGCCCTTCATGGTGCGAGGCGGCACGCAAGCCGTCCTCGGCGATGAAGCGGAAATCGTTGCCCTTGGGGAGGCGATCTACCCCTTCCTTGATGGAGTCG
This sequence comes from Gammaproteobacteria bacterium, assembly GCA_025359205.1. Classification (GTDB taxonomy): domain Bacteria; phylum Pseudomonadota; class Gammaproteobacteria; order Steroidobacterales; family Steroidobacteraceae; genus FEN-1191. The sequence continues at coordinate 84,132 of JANYHD010000023.1, read as the reverse complement.
GCAGTCCAGAAGCTTTTCTCGACGATCTTCGCCGATTTCTTCATGGCCCGCTGGTCCCACACCTTCGTGAAGATGATGAACCATGAGCCGAGCGACATGATGAGCAGCACGATCAGCGTGGCGCGGCTGACGATATTGCCGTTGACCCACAGCGGGATCAGACCATAGACCTGCTGTTCGGAGGGAGCGGCGACGGGGATATCCATGTTTAATCCTCTTGCTAATCCGGTCTGCAGACCGTGTTAATGAAATCCAATTCCTCGGCAACCGGGCGCGCTTACTGCGCGTCCTTGGGCTTGAACGTGACCTTGTAATCCTTGCATGCGCGCGTGGGCTTGCCCTCCACGGTGCCCGCCTTGAAGCGCCCGGCGGACATGCACTTGCCGGCCGCTTCATCGAGCGCCGGGAATCCCGAACTGTTGACCAGCTCGATCGGGCCGTCGATCTTGTTGTTGACACCCACGCAGACGCGCACCACCGCGGAGCCCGCGTGACCCTGCCGCAGTTCCTGCGAAGGGAAATAGTCTTCGCCGCAGTCAGGCTGCGCCACGGTCTTCACCGGCGTCGAGGCCACGATGGCCACGGGACGCGGCGGCGGCGGCGCCTTGGTCACGACAATCGTCGGAGTATCAATCGGTACCGTGACGTTGATGATCGGGATCGGCACCGAAGGCGGCGGCGGACGATCCATCTCGGGCTTGGGCGGCGGCGGCGGCAGGTCCTTGGGCAGGTCCTGCTTGATGATGGTGGTTTCGAGTATCTGCACGCCCTGCTTGAGCGCCCTCTGGCCGAAGCCGGAGATGAAGGCCCAGGCGATGAAGAGGTGTACGCCTACGATCGCGGCGAACGCGACCATGCGGCGCTGGTTGTAACTGTTGTCGTGGTAGCGCGATGTCATTTTGGTTTCGTTCAGCCCCGAAATTTTATTAGTCGTCGCCGCTGTAGACCTCGAGGCTCGGCACGCAAACAGCGCGCGCGCCTCAGGTTTTGCGACTCTAGCTGCAACTTCCAGCCGTTACAACCTTCTTTTTTGGGTTCAATTACTACCGATCGGTGACAGCGCCCAATGATGCACTGCTTACGGCGCGGGCGTACTTGGCCAGGACACCGCGGGTGGCATAGGGCTTGCGGGCCCGCAATTTCCGCGCTCGCCGGCGCAGCTCCGCCGCCGGCAGATCCACGTCGATGCGGCGCCGGACGGCGTCTATCGCGATGCGGTCGCCGTTGCGCAGCAGCGCGATGGGCCCGCCGACCGCCGCCTCGGGCGAGACATGGCCGACCACGAAGCCGTGACTGCCGCCGGAGAAGCGGCCGTCGGTGATCAGTGCAACCTTGTCGCCGAGGCCCCGCCCGACGATCGCCCCGGTAGGGCTCAGCATCTCGCGCATGCCGGGCCCGCCCTTCGGCCCCTCGTAGCGGATCACGACCACGTCTCCGGCCTTGACACGGCCAGCGAGGATCGCCTTCGTGGCGCGCTCCTCGCCGTCATAAACACGCGCCTTGCCGGCGAAGGCCAGGCCTTCCTTGCCGGTGATCTTGGCCACGGCGCCTTCGGGCGCGAGGCTCCCGTGCAGGATGACAATGTGACTGTCCTTCTTGATGGGGCGCGCGAGCGGCCGGATGATTTCCTGGCCAGCCGGATACGGCGCGACCTGCGCCAGGTTTTCCGCCACGCTCTGCCCGGTCACCGTCAGGCAATCGCCGTGCAGCAGGCCTGTATCCAGCAGTGTCTTCATGAGCGGCTGGATGCCGCCGATCGCAATCAGCTCCGACATCGCGTAGCGGCCGCTCGGCCGCAGGTCTGCCAGTAAAGGCGTCCGCTTCCCGACGCGTGTGAAGTCGGCGAGGCTGAGCCTGACGCCCGCGGCCTGCGCGATCGCCAGCAGGTGCAGCACCACGTTGGTCGAGCCGCCGAGCGCGATGCTGACGGTGATGGCGTTTTCAAAGGCCTTGCGCGTGAGGATGTCGGAGGGACGGATGCCCGCACGCAGCAGCGCGACCACGGCCGCGCCCGCGCGGCGGCAGTCCGCGCGCTTAGGCTGCCCGACGGCTTCCTGGGCGGAACTCCCAGGCAGGCTCAAGCCCAGCGCCTCGATCGCCGAGGCCATGGTGTTGGCGGTATACATGCCGCCGCAACTGCCAGGCCCTGGTATCGCCGTGCGCTCGACCTCGGCCACTTCGGCATCGCTGATCTTGCCGGCGGCGCGCGCACCGATCGCCTCGAACACCGAGACGATGTCGCGCCGCTGGGCGCCGAGGCGGATCGTGCCGCCATAGACGAACACGGCGGGACGGTTGAGCCGCGCGATCGCCATCGCGCAGCCGGGCATGTTCTTGTCGCAGCCGCCGATGGCGACGACACCATCGAAGCCCTCCGCTGCGACGACGGTTTCGATCGAGTCGGCGATCACCTCACGTGACACCAGTGAGTAGCGCATGCCAGGCGAACCCATGGAGATGCCATCCGACACCGTAATGGTGTTGAAGGGCACGCTCTTGCCCCCGGCCGCGTCCGCGCCCACACCCGCCTCACGTGCGAGCTCGTCGATGTGCATGTTGCAGGGCGTGAGATCGGACCAGGTCGAGGCGATGCCGATCTGCGGCTTGGCGAAATCGGCGTCGCCGAAACCCACCGCGCGTAGCATGGCGCGCGCCGCAGTCTGCTTGAGGCCATCGACGACCAAGCTCGAATGCTTTCTAATATCAATATGTTCTGAACGTTTTTTCATTTATCTTCTTACGGATGTTTCGCGCATCGTGTGCTGCATGCTGACGAATCCAAGTGCGCCAGCCGTAACCAGAGCCAGAGGCAATAGCAGCACTGCCGCACCCCAGCCTGGCCAACGCCATTCCACCAGCTCGTAGCAGGTCATGCCAAGAGCCGGCGCAATCAGGCCGCGCACGCCGGTCAAAGTCACGTGCACGCCCATGTAGTGCTGCGCGCGGCCGGGCGAGGCGAAATCATTATGACCCAGATTCCAGCCCAGGTTGGCGCCCGCGTAGCTGACGCCGATCAGCACGGCGCCAGGCCAAAGGAGCCATGGCAGCTTCAGCGTGACTCCGATCGTCAACAGGACGATTGCAGCCACCAGCGCCCAGCATTGGCGCGAGCGGTACTCGATGATGTGCCCGCGATCGAACAGCCGCGCCCACGCCGGCAGGAACAGTGGCATCAGCAGCAGCGGCACGACCGTGAGCAGCAGGATCTGCGTGAGGCTGCCCAGGTGCAGCCGGTCGCTGAACAGCACCACGAGCTGCGCGGTCATCATGAGATTTCCGGAACCGTACAGGCTCATCCAGAACATGTAGCTGCGAAATGGCGCATCCTCGCGGAGGATCTGCCGGAACACGCTTAAGCTGAAGGCGCCGTCGGTCGCGCCGATTTCCGCCTCCGCCGCGAGCAACTGGTATTCGCGCCGCACGCGCACCGCGCGGTAACGCAGCGCGGCGACCAGGCCGCACAGCGATGCAAACAGGTAGAGCCAGCGTGCCGAGCGCGCGTGCGCGTCGAGGATCCACCCAGCCAGCAGTGCCACCAGCGCGATGCCGAGCGAGCTCGCCATGACGATGCGGCTGGTGATCCGCGCCATCACGTGGCGGGGATAGTTGGCGCTCCAGACCGCCGCACGCACCGTGAGGATGCCCGCCCACAGCACGCGCGCGACGATCACGGCCATGAGCGTGAGCGCGAGGCCTCCGGGAGCGATGGGCGCCAGCGCCACGAGCCCAACTGCGACGGCAAATGCGGCCTGGATGCTGGCCAGCACGCCGACCCGGGCGCGACCATGAGCCAGGTTGGCCCAGGCGAAACTGGAGATGTTGGCGAGTGCGGGTGCGCCGCTGACGACGGCGACGGCAAAATCCACGGCCTGGGGCGTGACGAGCCCGGCGAAGCCGCGCTTGACCAGCACCGCGACGGTGCCGCCCTCGACCAGGCCGCAGCCGATGCCGAGCAGCGCCCACGGCCACATCTCGCGGGCATACATGGCCTCGACGACGGGGCTTGGATTATCGGCCGGGTCAGCCAAATTTCTTGCGGATCAGGGCGTACAGGGCACGCAGCCCCTGCGCCTCGGCGCCCTGCGGCCGACCGGGTCGATCCTTGGGATTCCAGGCGTAGAGATCGACATGCAGCCACTCGGGCGTCGCGGTCACAAAGCGCTTGAGAAACAGCGCCCCGATGATGGCTCCGGCGAACGAACCCGAGGATACGTTGTTCAGGTCGGCCACGCGGCTGGCCAGTTCCTCGTCGTAGCCGGCCCACAGCGGCATCGGCCAAAGCGGATCGCACACCGCTTCTCCGGCCGCGCGGGCGGCCTCGGCGAGCGCGGGCGGCGATGCGAACACCGCCGGCAGGTCGGGCCCCAGCGCGGTGCGCGCCGCCCCGGTCAGCGTCGCCAGGTCGATGAGGAGGTCCGGCCGCTCGGCATCTGCATCAGTGAGCGCATCGGCGAGCACCAGGCGCCCTTCGGCGTCGGTGTTGCCGATTTCCACCGTGAGCCCCTTGCGGGAGCTCCACACGTCGCCGGGCCGGTAGGCCGCGCCGCCCACGCTGTTCTCCACCGCGGGTATGAGTAGTCGCAGCTGCACCGGCGCGTCCATCGCGAGCAGGAGCCGCGCCAGCCCCAATGCGCAGGCCGCGCCGCCCATGTCTTTTTTCATCAGCAACATGCCGGCGGAGGGTTTCAGGTCGAGGCCACCGCTGTCGAAGCACACGCCCTTGCCCACCAGCGTCACCCGCGGCGCGCCCGGCCGCGGCCAGCGGCAATCAATCAGCCGCGGCGCGCGCGGGCTGGCCTGCCCCACGGCGGCGACCAGGGGATATTGCGCTCGCAGCGCCTCGCCCTCGCAGACGTTGTACTGGCCCCCAAATTCCAAGGTCAGTGACTGTGCTGCCTCTGCCAGCTCAGCGGGACCCAGTTCGTTGGGTGGCGTATTGACCAGGTTGCGCGCCCAGGAAATGGCCGCGGCGGCGGCCCTGGCGTAGGCCGTGTCGCACCCTTCCGGCGCCAGCAGCTGTGCCGCGGGCGCGCACTTGTGCTGGCTGCGGAAACGGACGTAGCGGTAGCCACCGAGCAGCCAGCCGAGCGCGAACTGGGTCGCAGCCGCGCTCGAGAGCGGCGTGGCCAGGGCGTAGAGGCCAGCGGGGAGCCGTTCTGCGCAGACCGCGCCATCCCACAGCGAGGGTGGCGCAATATCGGACTGCGCTCCTAACCCTGCCACAGCCGCTGCGATGCCACCCAATGGCCCGGGCACCGTCATGACGCGCGCGCGCTCGGCCTGGAATCCGTGGCGGGTCAGCCAGACGGCCGCGGCCGGATCGAGCCTCGAGAGCCATTGGGGCAATGTGGATTCGCCAACCAGCCACAAGGGGGTGGCACTCTGGCCTTCGGCATGATCGAGAAGCATGCCGCTAGAATAACCAATTGCGTTGACAAGTACTTGATGCCGTGGTGTTATTCCGCCATGCAGCCTTCCGTCGTACTGCTCGCCAAGAATCTGCTGCTGCGGAGCAGTCAGTGCGGGTGCTGCATGTTGAGCTAAGGTCCGAAGGACGCAACAACACCAGAACCCCGCACCGGCCGCCGATGCGGGGTTTTTTTTAACCTTAGGCGTATTGGGAGATTTTTTTCATGAAGTTGTTTTCGCAGAAGGACGTGGACAAGAAGGCGCTGAAGGGCGCACGCATCGCCATCCTGGGCTATGGCAGCCAGGGCCGCGCGCACGCGCTCAATCTCAAGGACAGCGGCTTCAAGATCGTCGTCGGCGTGCGCAAGGGCGGCGCCAGCTGGAAGAACGCGAAGCGCGACGGCCTCAAGGTTGCCGAGCCGATCGACGCCGTCGAAGGCGCTGACCTGGGGGCGATGCTGGTGCCCGACATGGCGCAGAAGGCGCTGTACCAGGCCATCAAGGCGAAACTCGCCCGGCACGCCACGCTGCTGTTCGCGCACGGCTTCAACGTGCATTTCAAGCAGATCAAGCCGCGCAAGGACCTCGACGTGGTGCTCATTGCGCCCAAGGGCCCGGGCGGCCTGGTGCGCCGCCAGTACCAGCAGGGGTACGGTGTGCCCTGCCTGATCGCGGTGGCGCAGGACGCGACCGGCAATGCGCACCAGCGCGCCCTCGCCTACGCGCATGGAATCGGCGGCACCCGCGGCGGCGTGCTCGAGACCACTTTTGCCGAAGAGACCGAAACCGACCTGTTCGGCGAGCAGGCCGTGCTCTGCGGCGGCGCCACCGAGCTGGTGGTCAAGGGCTTCGAGACGCTGGTGGAAGCCGGCTACCAGCCGGAAGTCGCCTACTACGAGTGCCTGCACGAACTGAAGCTGATCGTCGACCTGCTGCACGAGGGCGGCATCACCAAGATGCACAAGTACATCAGCGACACCGCCAAGTTCGGCGACCTGACGCGCGGACCGCGCGTGGTCAACGAGCGCACGCACAACGAGATGCGCCGCATCCTCAAGGAGATCCAGAGCGGGCGCTTCGCGCGCGAATGGATCCGCGAGAGCGAGGCCGGCGGCAAGAACTACCAGCGCATGCTGAAGGCCGACCTGAACCAGCCGATCGAGAAGGTCGGCGCGAAGTTACGCGCGCGCATGCCCTGGCTGCAGGCCACGCGCTAGACATTGACTGGAGAAGCCCATGGCACCTGACCCGGATCGCGTCCTGATTTTCGACACCACCCTGCGCGACGGCGAGCAGTCGCCCGGCTGCAGCATGACGCAGCCGGAAAAGCTGCGGGTGGCGCGGGCGCTGGCGGACCTGGGCGTGGACGTCATCGAGGCCGGCTTCCCCGCCGCATCGCGCGGCGATTTCGAAGCGGTCAACGCCGTGGCGCGCGAGGTGCAGGGCCCGATCATCGCCGGGCTCGCGCGCTGCACACGCGCCGACATCGAAGCGGCTGCCAAGGCGCTCAAGCCTGCTCCGCGTCACCGGCTGCACGTGTTCCTCGCCACCAGCGCGATCCACCGCCAGTACAAGCTCAACATGGCGCAGGACGAGATCGTGCGCGCTGCGGTCGAGGCGGTGAAGATCGCGCGCGAATTCTGCGACGACGTGGAATTCTCGCCCGAGGATGCCTCGCGCACCGAGCTCGACTTCCTGGCGCGCGTGGTGGCCGCGGCGATCGAGGCCGGCGCCACCACCATCAACATTCCGGACACGGTCGGCTACACGGTGCCGGACGAATTCGGCGAGCTGTTCCGCTACCTGCGCCAGAACGTGCCGGGCATCGACAAGGTGCGCCTGTCGGTGCATTGCCACGACGACCTGGGCATGGCGGTCGCCAACAGCCTCACGGCCGTCGTGGCCGGCGCCCGCCAGATCGAGTGCACCATCAACGGCATCGGCGAGCGCGCCGGCAACTGCTCGCTCGAAGAGGTCGTGATGGCGCTGGCGACCCGTTCGCAGTTCTTCAACCTGCGCACCGGCATCCAGACCAACCGGCTGTATCCGGTCAGCCGGCTGCTCTCGAACATCACCGGCCAGCCGATCCCGCGCAACAAGGCGATCATCGGCGAGAACGCCTTCGCGCATGAAGCGGGCATCCACCAGCACGGCATGCTCAAGAACGCGCTGACCTACGAGATCATGCGTCCCGAAGACGTGGGCCTGACGCGCAGCAACCTGGTGCTCGGCAAGCACAGCGGGCGCCACGCCTTCCGCGAGCGGGTGCAGGAGCTGGGCTTCGTGCTCGACGAGCTCGAGCTCAACCGCGTATTCGAGGAGTTCAAGGCGCTGGCCGACCGCAAGAAGGAACTGTTCGACGGCGACATCGAGGCACTGGTGCTGCGCGCGGAGGGCTCGGCGCACGGTCCCTGGTCGCTCGCGCAGCTCGAGGTGAGCTCGCAGCTCGGCGCTTCGTCCACCGCGACCGTCAGGCTCCAGCACGCCGACGGCCGCAGTCCCGTCTGCAAGACCAGCGGCGACGGCCCGGTCGACGCCGCCTACAAGGCGATCGAGCAGGCCACGGGCCTGGTCGTGAAGGTGCGCAAGTTCGAAGTGCACGCGGTCACCGTCGGCGAGGACGCCCAGGGAGAAACCGTGGTGTACGTGGATTACAATGGCCGCAGCTATCGCGGCTCGAGCGTGTCGACCGACATCATCGAGGCGAGCTGCAAGGCACTGCTCGAGGTGGTCAACCGCATCGAGCAGTCGCAACAGGGCGGCGCGCGGCTCGCCGCACGCGAAGCAGTCGCCGCCGCCGCCAAGACCGCCGTGTAAAGCCGCCGCGCAACCATCCGGAGAACTAAGGACCATGCCCATACCCGCAACACCCTACATCTGGTTCAACGGCAAGCTTGTGCCCTGGGAGAAGGCCACGGTGCACGTGCTGGCGCACGCCCTGCACTATGGCTCTTCAGTGTTCGAGGGCATCCGCGCCTATGCCACACCGCAGGGTGTGGCCATCTTCCGCCTGCAGGATCACACGCGGCGCTTGTTCGACTCCGCCAAGATCTACCGCATCCAGATCCCGTTCCAGCCCGAGCAGATCGACTCCGCCTGCCGCGAGGCCATCGCGGCCAACAATCTCGCCAAGGGCGCGTACCTCCGGCCCATTGCGTTCCGCGGCTATGGTGAAATGGGCGTGGTGCCGAAGATCGACCCGCCGGTCGACGTGGCGATCGCGGCCTGGGAATGGGGCAAGTATCTCGGCACCGAGGGCGAGAGCGAGGCCGTGGACGTGTGCGTGTCCTCCTGGCAGCGCGTGGCGCCGAACACACTGCCGGCGATGGCCAAGGCCGGCGGCAATTACCTTTCCAGCCAGCTCATCAGCATGGAGGCCAAGCGCCTCGGCTTTGCCGAAGGCATCGGCCTGTCGACCGACGGCACGGTCAGCGAGGGCGGTGGCGAGAACCTGTTCGTGGTGAAGGACGGGGTGCTGATGACCCCGGGGCTGGCGCACTCGGTGCTCGGCGGCATCACGCGCGACACGGTGATGCGCCTGGCGCGCGAGCTTGGGCTCGAAGTGCGCGAGTGCGCGGTGCCACGGGAACTGTTGTACCTGGCCGATGAATTGTTCTTCTCCGGCACCGCCGTCGAGGTGACGCCGATCCGCTCGGTCGATCGCATCACTGTCGGCACCGGCAAGCGCGGCCCTATTACCGAGCGCATCCAGCAGGCCTTTTTCGGCCTGTTCGACGGCCGCACGGCCGACAAGTGGGGCTGGCTCGACTTTGTCGACATGCAGGCCAAGCCGCGCGTGGCCGCCGCCGGCTGACGGCCAAGCATGAAGACGATGTACCAGAAGATCTGGGAACGGCACGAAGTCGTCCCGGAGACGGCCGATACGCCCGCGGTGCTGTACATCGACCTGCACCTGGTGCACGAGGTCACGACGCCGCAGGCGTTCACGATGCTGCGCGAACAGCAGCTGCGCGTGCGCCGTCCCGACCTCACGCTGGCCACGATGGACCACTCCACGCCGACGCGCACCGAGCAGGTGTTCGGCGGTGCGCCGATCACGGTCGAATCGGCCGCTCACCAGATCGCCGAACTCGAGAAGAACTGCGCGCAATTTGGCATCGAGCTGTTCGACCTGCAGCACCGGCTGCGCGGCATCGTGCATATCGTCGGCCCTGAGCTGGGGCTCACGCAGCCGGGCAAGACCGTGGTCTGCGGCGACAGCCACACCAGCACGCACGGCGCTTTTGGCGCCCTCGCCTTCGGCATCGGCACCACCGAAGTGGCGCACGTGCTGGCGACGCAATGCCTGTTGCAGCGCCGTGCGAAGACTTTCGCCATCAACGTCGAGGGCGCCCTGCCGGCCGGCGTCGCAGCCAAGGATCTGATCCTGGCCATCATCGGCCGCACCGGCGTCAGTGGCGGCACCGGGCACGTGCTGGAGTACCGCGGCAGCGCGGTGCGCACGCTCAACATGGAACAGCGCATGACCGTGTGCAACATGTCGATCGAGGCCGGCGCACGCGCAGGGCTGATCGCGCCCGATGAAACGACCTTCGAGTACCTGGCCGGCCGCCCGCGGGCACCGGCCGGGTCGGCCTGGAACGAGGCCGTTGCAGCCTGGCGGGCGCTGGCGAGCGATCCGGGAGTGGTCTTTGACCGTGAATTGGCACTGGACGGCTCTACGCTCGAACCGATGATCACCTATGGCACGCACCCCGGCATGGTGATGCCGATCAGCGGCGCCATTCCGCGGCACCCTGACGATCCCGTGTTCGCCAAGGCGCTCGCCTACATGGGCTTCGAGGCCGGCGCGCCCATCCGCGACCAGCCGGTGAACGTCGTGTTCGTCGGCAGCTGCACCAACGGCCGGCTGTCTGACCTGCGCGATGCCGCCAGCGTGCTGCGCGGCCACAAGGTGGCGCGCGGCGTGCAGCTGCTCGTGGTGCCGGGCTCGCAGCAGGTCAAGGCCGCGGCCGAAGCCGAGGGGCTGGATCGGGTGTTCATCGACGCCGGCGGCGAATGGCGCGAATCGGGCTGCTCGATGTGCATCGGCATGAACGGCGACAACGTCGGCGCCGGCCAGGTTTCGGTCAGCACCAGCAACCGCAATTTCGAGGGCCGGCAGGGCCGCGGCGCGCGCACCCTGCTGGCCAGCCCGCTGACCGCCGCGGCCAGCGCCGTGCGCGGCCGTGTCACCGATCCGCGCGAATTGCTCAACGGGTAGGCCGCCATGGAACCGATCAGGCAATTTCGCGCGCGCACGGCTGTGCTGCCGCTGACCAACATCGACACCGACCAGATCATCCCGGCCCGGTTCCTGCGCACCACGGTGCGCTTAGGCCTGGGCAAGCAGCTGTTCGCCGACTGGCGCTACGCGGCCGACGGCACGCCGCGGCCTGATTTCGTGCTCAACCAGGGCGCGGCGGCAGGCTGCGAAGTACTGGTGGCCGGACGCAATTTCGGCTGCGGCTCCTCGCGCGAGCACGCGCCCTGGGCCCTGTTGGACTACGGCTTCCGCGCGGTGATCAGCACCGAGATCGCCGACATCTTCCGCAGCAACTCGCTCAAGAATGGCCTGCTGCCCATCGTCGTCGACGAGGCGGGGGTTGCCTGGTTGCTCGCGAACCCCGGCAGCGAACTGTTGATCGACCTTGAAGGCAATCGCGTCGTATTGCCCGGCGGCCGCGAGCTGCCCTTCCAGATCGAGCGCTTTGCGCGCTACTGCCTGCTCAACGGCGTCGACGAACTGGGCTACCTGCGCTCGCAGGAAGCCGCGATCGCGCGCTACGAACAGGCCAATGCGTGAAGGCGCGCATCGCGGTCGTCGCGGGCGACGGCATCGGCCCGGAAGTCACGGCCGAGGCCGTGCAGGTGCTGCAGGCCGTCGCGACGCGTCACGGCCACGAGTTTGAACTGATCGACGCGCCTTTCGGCGGTATCGCCATTGATCTGCATGGCGACCCGTTGCCGCCGGCCACGCTCGAGTTGTGCCTGGGCGCGGATGCGGTGCTGCTGGGCGCGATCGGCGGCCCGAAATGGTCAGCGCCGCAACTCAAGCTGCGCCCTGAGCAGGGACTGCTGCGGCTGCGCAAGGAATTGGGCGTCTTTGCGAACCTGCGGCCGGTGTCGCTCCACCCGGCACTGCGCGACGCGTCGACCCTGAAGGCTGAAGTACTCGAGGGCGTCGACCTGGTGTTTGTCCGCGAACTCACCGGCGGCATTTATTTCGGGGCCAGGACCCGCACTGACACCACGGCCAGCGACCAGTGCAGCTATTCGGTGAGCGAGGTCGAGCGCGTGGTGCGCGTCGCCGCGCGGCTGGCTATGGGCCGCCGGCGCAAGCTCGTCTCGATCGACAAGGCCAATGTGCTGGAAACCTCGCGCCTGTGGCGCGAAGTGACCGAACGCGTGGTGCGCAGCGAATTCCCGGAGCTGCAACTCGAACACATGCTGGTGGACGCGGCCGCCATGCACCTGATCCGCCGGCCGCGCGACTTCGACGTGGCGGTCACGGAGAACCTGTTTGGCGACATACTGACCGACGAGGCTTCGATGCTCGCTGGATCGCTCGGTCTGCTGCCCTCGGCCTCACTGGGCGAAGGCAGTCGCGGCCTGTACGAGCCGATCCACGGCTCAGCCCCGGACATCGCAGGCCAGGGCATCGCCAACCCGATCGGCGCCATCCTCAGTGCGGCCCTGCTGCTGCGGCACTCGCTGCAACTGGAACGCGAAGCCGCGGCCGTGGAGGCCGCTGTCTCTGCGGTGATTGCGGGCGGACTTCGGACCCCCGATATCGCATCGTCCGGAACGCGATCCGCCACCACCCGCGCCTGCGGCGCCGCTGTCATTGCTCAACTGAACTGAAACCCAGCCCTGCCATGGAGTCCGCATGATCAAGTACGTCATTGTGTTGCTCGCCGGCGCGATCGCCGGCGGCTTCGCCGGCAATACCATTGCCCATCGCCTCGCCGAGCCACACCAGCATCCGCGCGCGGTGATGACGCTGATGGGTTTCCACCGTGAACGGCTCGATGCCGCCTCGCAGGCGGGCCAGTGCGCCACAGTCGAGGCCGAGCGCGCACGCATCGCCTTGCTCCAGCAGGAAATTGCACTGGCCTTCCCGCTCACCTACAAGCAGGAAGAGCGCTTTCGCAAGAGTGCCGATGGCCTGGGCAACGTGCTGCAGTCGATCGCCGCTGCCGCGCCGGCCACTGCGGCCACGAACTGCCCCGAGGCCAAGGCGCAATTCAAGAAAATGAACGACAGCTGCGACGACTGCCACAAGGTATACGACCCGGAATAGTGTACGACCCGGAATAGCCGCGGCTCGCGGCCCGGATCTACGGCATCTAGCGCGCTGGCGGCGGCGGCGGCGCCTGCGGCGGCTTCAGGCTGGCGATAGCCTCGCGGCTGAGATCGTCCAGGCCCTCGCCGCCGGCTGCCAGGTGGGCAGCTATCTGCCGGCGCATGCGCGGATCCCAGAAGCGCTGGATGTGCCCCGCGATGCCGGCTACCGCGTCCGCCCGTTTGGGCTCGGCCGCAAAGAAATGGCCGATGTCATTCGCCATTTGCACCAGGCGATCCACGCTCACCGAACGGGCATCCCGTTGGCGGGCTTGGCCGCGTGACCGGCCTCGCCGAGCAGCGAGGCCTGCCGCTCGCTGAACGCCTGGTAACGCCGCTGCCAAGCCGAGGGCTGCGTAACCCGGGTCACCTGCACCGCCGTAACTTTGTACTCGGGGCAGTTGGTAGCCCAGTCCGAATTCTCGGTGGTGATGACGTTGGCGCCCGATTCCGGGAAATGGAAGGTGGTGTAGACCACGCCCGCCTGCACCCGCGAAGTGACGCGCGCGCGCAGCACGGTCTCGCCGGCACGACTCTGCACGCCCACCCAATCGCCCTCCTTCACGCCGCGCTCGTCGGCGTCATGCGGATGGATCTCGAGCCGGTCTTCGTCGTGCCAGGCAACGTTTTCGGTGCGCCGCGTCTGCGCGCCGACGTTGTACTGCGAGAGAATGCGGCCAGTGGTGAGTATCAGCGGAAAGCGCGCATTTACCTTTTCCGTTGTGGCCACGTACTCAGTCACCATGAACTTGCCCTTGCCGCGCACGAAGCTGCCGACATGCATGAAGGGCGTGCCTTCGGGGTGCTCGTCGTTGCAGGGCCACTGGATGCTGCCGAGCTCGTCGAGCTTCGCGAAGCTCACTCCGGCGAAGGTGGGCGTGAGCGCGGCGATCTCGTCCATGATCTCGCGCGGGTGCGTGTAGTCCATCTTCAAACCCAGCGCATTGGCCAGCAGCTGGGTGATTTCCCAGTCCGCATAGCCCGACTTCGAGCGCATCACCTTGCGCACTGGCGAGATGCGCCGCTCGGCATTGGTGAAGGTGCCGTCCTTCTCGAGGAAGGAGGAACCGGGCAGGAACACATGGGCAAACTTCGCCGACTCGTTCAGGAACAGGTCCTGGACGATGATGCATTCCATGGATGTCATCGCGGCGGTCACGTGCTGCGTGTTGGGATCGGACTGCGCGATGTCCTCGCCCTGGATGTACAGGCCCTTGAACTCGCCGTCGAGCGCGGCCTCGAACATGTTCGGGATACGCAGGCCCGGCTCGGCCAGCAGGTTGACGTGCCACTGCCGCTCGAAGAGCGCTCGGGTCGCATCGTCCGACACGTGTCGATAGCCCGGGAACTCATGCGGGAAGGAACCCATGTCGCAGGAGCCCTGCACGTTGTTCTGGCCGCGCAGCGGATTGACGCCCACGCCGGAGCGGCCAACGTTGCCGGTGGCCATCGCGAGATTGGCGATGCCCATGACCATGGTCGAACCCTGGCTGTGCTCGGTCACGCCCAGGCCGTAGTAGATGGCGCCGTTGCGCGCCGTAGCGTACAGCCGCGCCGCCTGGCGCACCTGCTCTGCGGGCACGCCAGTGACGGCCGCCATCGCCTCGGGCGAATTGCGATCTTCGCCGACGAAGTGTCGCCACTTCTCGAAGGAATCCACCTCGCAGCGCTCGCGCACGAAATCTTCCTTCACCAGCCTTTCGCGCACCACCACGTGCGCGAGGCTGTTGATCAGCGCCACATTCGTGCCCGGCCGCAGCGCCAGGTGCTGCGCCGCCTCGATGTGCGGCGTGCGCACCAGGTCGATCTGGCGCGGATCAGCGACGATCAGCTGCGCGCCCTGGCGCAGGCGCCGCTTCATCTGCGAGGCGAACACCGGGTGGGCATCGGTCGGATTCGCGCCGATCACCATGATGACGTCGCTGTCCATCACCGAGTCGAAGGTCTGCGTGCCGGCCGATTCGCCCAGCGTCGTCTTGAGCCCATAGCCGGTCGGTGAATGGCAGACGCGGGCGCAGGTGTCGACGTTGTTGTTGCCGAAGCCGGCGCGCACCAGCTTCTGCACCAGGAAGGTCTCTTCGTTCGTGCAGCGGCTCGAGGTGATGCCGCCGATGCTGTCGCGGCCGTATTTCCCCTGGATGCGCCGCATCTCTGAAGCAGCGTGTCCGATCGCCTCCTCCCAGCTCACTTCGCGCCAGGGATCGGCGATGCTGGCGCGGATCATCGGTTTGGTGATGCGATCCGGGTGCGTGGCGTAGCCGATCGCGAAGCGTCCCTTGACGCAGCTGTGGCCGTGGTTGGCGTGGCCATCCTTGTTCGGCACCATGCGCACCACTTCTTCGCCGCGCATCTCGGCGCGGAACGAACAGCCGACGCCGCAGTAAGCGCAGGTGGTGACGACGCTGTGCTCGGCCTGGCCCTGTTCGATCAGTGATTTTTCCGACAGCGTCGCCGTCGGGCAGGCCTGTATGCAAGCACCACAGGAAACACACTCCGATTCAAGGAATGACTCGCCCTGGCTCGCCGCTACTTGTGAGTCAAAGCCGCGTCCCGCGATGGTCAACGCCAGCGTGCCCTGCTGCTCGTCGCAGGCGCGCACGCAGCGCGAACACACGATGCACTTGCTGGCATCAAAGGTGAAATAAGGATTCGATTCGTCCTTGGGCGCATCCAGGTGATTCGCGCCGGCGTAACCGTAACGCACTTCGCGCAGGCCCACTGCGCCCGCCATGTCCTGCAGCTCGCAGTGGCCGTTGGCCGGGCAGGTCAGGCAGTCGAGCGGGTGGTCGGAGATATAGAGTTCCATGACGCCGCGACGGAGCTGCGCCAGCTCGCCGTTCTGCGTCGTCACCTTCATGCCCTGGGCGACCGGCGTGGTGCAGGAGGCCGGGTACCCCTTCATGCCCTCGATCTGCACCAGGCACAGGCGGCAGGAACCAAAAGCCTCGAGCAGGTCGGTGGCGCACAGCTTCGGGATCTTCAGGTCGGCGAGCGCGGCGGCCCGCATGACCGAAGTGCCGGAGGGCACGGTGACTTCGCAGCCGTCGATCTGCAGCGTGACCTGCGTCTCCGAGCGGCGCTCAGGAGTACCCAGGTCAATGTCGGCAATGGATTGCATAGCGCTAGCTTCCGGCTGCCATCGCAGCCATGGGTTTGACAAAATCTTCAGGGAAATGTTCCAGCGCGGACAGCACCGGGAGCGGCGTGAGGCCGCCCAGCGCGCACAGCGAACCGTGGGTCAGCGTGTTGCACAGGTCGCGCAGCAGCGCTTCCTGCTGCGCCGGCCGGTCGCCGGCGCGCAGCCGATCGATCACTTCGACGCCGCGCGTCGAGCCGATGCGGCAGGGCGTGCACTTGCCGCAGGACTCGATGGCGCAGAACTCGAGCGCATAGCGGGCCTGTGCGGCCATGTCGACCGTATCGTCGAACACGACGATGCCGCCGTGCCCAAGCATGCCGCCGCCCTGCGTGAAGGCCTCGTAGTCGAGCGGCGTGTCGAATTTCGATTCAGGCCAGTAGGAGCCGAGCGGCCCGCCCACCTGCACCGCGCGGATCGGCCGGCCCGAGCGCGTGCCGCCGCCGTAATCCTCGAGCAGCGTGCGCAGCGTCACGCCGAAGGCGCACTCCACGAGTCCGCCGCGCTTGATGTTGCCCGCCAGTTGCACGGGCAGCGTGCCGCGCGAGCGACCGGTGCCAAAGTCGCGGTAATAGGCCGCGCCGCGCGCGAGCACGATCGGCACGCTGGCAAAGGTGATGACGTTGTTCACCACCGTCGGGCTGTCGAACAGTCCCTTGATCGCCGGGAGCGGCGGCTTGAAACGCACCTGGCCGCGCTTGCCCTCGAGCGATTCCAGGAGCGAAGTCTCCTCGCCGCAGATGTAGGCGCCGGCACCGAGCCGCACCTCGATGTCGAAAGCCCGGCCCGATCCGGCGACATCGCCGCCCAGGAACCCGGCGCCACGCGCCGCAGCAAGCGCCGCGTTCAGGGCAGCATGCGCGTGCGGGTACTCGCAGCGCAGGTAGATGTAGCCGCGGGTCGCGCCGACCGCGAGCGCCGCGATGCTCATGCCTTCGATCAGGCAGAGCGGGTCGCCTTCCATCAACAGGCGATCGGAGAAGGTGCCCGAGTCGCCTTCGTCGGCATTGCAGACGATGTACTTCTGCGGCGCCTGCGTATCGAGCACCGTGCGCCACTTGATGCCGGTCGGAAAAGCCGCGCCGCCGCGGCCGCGCAGGCCGGAATCCGTGACCACCTGGACGATGGTCGCGCCGTCCAGCGCGAGCGCCGCCTTGAGTCCGGCATAGCCTCCATGCGCCTGGTAGTCGGCGAGACTTTGCGGATCGATGACCCCGCAGCGCGCCATCGTCAGGCGTTCCTGCTTGTGCAGGTAAGGAATCGACTCCACGGCGCCGTGACCTAAGTCGTGGCTCTGGCCTGCGAGGAAACCACTCTCGAACAGGCTGGCGACGTCGCTGGCGTGCACTGGACCGTATGCGACGCGGCCATCGCCCGTCAGTATTTCCACCAATGGCTCGAGCCAGAACGCGCCGCGTGAACCGTTGCGCACCACGCGTACATCCAGCTTGCGTCGCGCGGCCTCCGCGGCAATCGCCAGCGCGACCGCTTCGGCACCCAGAGCCACGGCCGTGGCATCGCGCGGTACGTAGACGGTCGTACTCATGGCCTCATTCCGCCACCAGCTCGTCGAAGCGCGCCGGCGTGACACCGGCGTGCAACTCCTTGTCGATCATCAGCGAGGGTCCGCAGGCGCAGTTGCCCAGGCAGTAGACGGGCTCGAGCGTGTAGCGGCCGTCAGCGCTGGTGCCGTGGAAATCGACGCCCAGCCTGCGCTTCGCATGCGCCTCGAGCGCCACTGCGCCTGACGCCTGACAAGCCTCAGCACGACACAAGTAGACAACGTGGCGACCCGGCTTCGTCTGGCGAAAATAGTGATAGAAACTCAGCACGCCGTGCACTTCCGCGCGCGAGAGGTTGAGCTCGAAAGCGATCAGCGGCACAGCTCGCGGCGGCACCCAGCTTAAGCGGTCCTGGATCGCATGCAGCACCGGCAGCAGCGAGCCCTGCAGCGAGCGGCAGGCTTGCACCGCCTCGAGCACGGCCGCGCGCTCATCGGCTGGCAGGTCGGAACCGGGCTCGACCCGCAGCGTCACGCTCACCGGACGGCGCGCGCTCACGTCAGCTCCCCACAGTAAACCGTGAATCGAGGCGGACGCGCCCAACCGACGAGCGTAACTCCCGCCTCCACCGCGAGCTGAAGCGCTAGCGTAGTGGGCGCGGAAATCGCCGCGACCAGCGAGCAACCGACCTCGGCCGCCTTATGCACCACTTCATACGACGCGCGCGAGGTGACCAGCAGCGTGTGCGGCACGCCGCCTGCGCGCATCACGGCACCGACCGCCTTGTCGATGGCGTTGTGGCGCCCGACATCTTCGCGCACGAAAAATCCCCCATCCATGGTCAGCAGCGCCGCGGCATGCACCGCGCCACTGGCTTCATTGTAGGGTTGCAGTGTCGCCAGGCGTTCCATGCCGGCGCGCAACGCCGCGGCGTCGATAGCCGGAGCGAGCGCCGTGACGCGGCGCACCGGCCGGATCGCCGCTTCGAGTGTCGAGGTGCCGCACAGGCCGCAGCCGGTGCGGCCGGTGAGATTGCGCTCGCGGGTCTCGAGCAGGGCAAAGCGCACCTCGGGTATCCGCATGTTCAGCGCCACGCCGTGCGGCGTCCAGTTCTGCTCAACAAGCCTGAGCTCATCCGCCCTCCTGACTATGCCTTCGGTCAAGGCAAACCCCAGGCCAAAATCTTCCAGGTCCGCGGGTGTCGCCATCATAACCGCGTGCGACAGGCCATTGAAATGCATGGCCACGGGCGTTTCGACCGCCAGTGTCTCGGTTATGTCCTGCAGCGCTGCGCCGTCCATGCGGCGCGCCGCCACGGTCGCGGTCGGACTCACCATAACGTCTGTCATTTAATAGACGACGACGGTGCGTATGGATTCGCCCCGCGTCATCAGCTCGAAGCCCTCGTTGATGCGCTCGAGCGGCAGGGTGTGCGTGATCAGATCGTCGATGTTGATCTTCCGCTCCATGTACCAGTCGACGATCTTCGGCACGTCGGTGCGCCCGCGCGCGCCGCCAAATGCAGTGCCCCTCCACACCCGGCCAGTCACCAGCTGGAAGGGCCGCGTGGCGATTTCCTGTCCCGCCGCGGCGACGCCGATGATGATGCTCTGGCCCCAGCCGCGATGGCAGCACTCGAGTGCCTGGCGCATCACCTGCGTGTTGCCGATGCACTCGAAGCTGTAATCCGCGCCACCCTTGGTCAGATCAACGAGATGCGCGACCAGGTCGCCCTTGAGTTCCTTGGGATTGACGAAGTGCGTCAGGCCAAACTTGCGCGCCAGCGGTTCACGCGCCGGATTGGTGTCGACGCCGATGATCATGTCGGCGCCCGCGAGCTTCGCGCCCTGCACGACATTCAGGCCAATGCCACCCAGACCGAACACCACTACGTTGGCGCCGGGCTCGACCTTGGCCGTGAAGATCACCGCGCCGATGCCGGTGGTGACACCGCAGCCGATGTAGCAGGCCTTGTCGAAGGGCGCATCCTCACGGATTTTCGCCACCGCGATTTCCGGCAGCACGGTGTAATTCGCGAAAGTCGAGCAACCCATGTAGTGATAGATGGGCTTGCCCTGGAAGGAAAAGCGGCTCGCGCCATCGGGCATCAGCCCCTTGCCCTGTGTGGCGCGGATCGCGGTGCACAGGTTGGTCTTGCGCGACGTGCAGCTTTTGCACTCGCGGCACTCCGGCGTGTAGAGGGGAATGACGTGATCGTCTCTCTTCAAGGAGCGCACGCCCGGACCCACATCGACGACCAGCCCTGCGCCCTCGTGGCCCAGGATCGAAGGGAACAGCCCCTCCGGGTCGGCGCCCGAGAGCGTGTACTTGTCGGTGTGGCAGATGCCGGTGGCCTTGACCTCGATCAGCACCTCACCGAACTTCGGCCCCTCGAGCTGCACGGTCTCGATGCTGAGCGGCTTGCCCGCCGCAAACGCCACCGCGGCACGCACGTCCATGGTCAGTTCCTCGCGCTTCGACCGTCAAGGCGGCCCTGCATCCAGCCTACCCCTTCAGCACACCCGCGGCCTTGGCCAAATGCGTCGCGATGTAGTCCATGAGCGCCGGCGACAGGCAGTCGTAGGGCTCGAGGCCGAGGGACCTGAGCCGGGCGCGCACCGCGCCCATCTGCGCCGGATCGGCGCCCGCCTCGATGATCGAGGACACGAACGCGGCAAATTCCGGCGCCGACCAGCCGGTCTGCGGCGACAACTCGGTATGGATGAAATCCAGCCCATGAAACGGATGCCCGGTTTTCTCGACGCGGCCGTACAGATGCACGCCGCAGCCCTTGCAGGCATGGCGCTGGATGGTCGCGGCGGTATCGACGACGGCGAGCTTCTCGGCATTCTTGCTGACGCTGAGCTTGTCGCGCGGCACCACCGCCACGACCGAAAAAAGCGCGCCCTTGGGCTTCCAGCACTTGGTGCAGCCGCAGGCGTGGTTGTGCGCCGACTGTGACTTGACCGTGACCTCGACCGGATTCTGCGCGCACTTGCAAACCAGGGTGCCGCCGGCGAAATCCTTGGCGGTAGGCCTGATGCCATTGTCAACGGAAGGATGGATAGAGATCGCAGCCATAGGACCCCCCTCGTGGATGACTAACCCACGGATTTTACAGGCGATTGGCCTTTGAGGCCAGACCGTCAACCCCGGGCGCGCCCCAGGGCCTCAGCCAGGTCACCGCGCAGGTCCTCCAGCGCCTCTATACCGACCGACAGGCGCAACAAGCCATCGGTGAGGCCGGCCGCGCGGCGCGAGGGTTCGTCCATCGCGGCATGAGTCATGGTCACCGGATGGGCCACCAGACTTTCCACGCCGCCGAGCGATTCGGCCAGCGTGAAGCAGCGTAGCCCTTCCACGAAGCGCTTCACGGCCGGGATGCCGTCGCGCAGCTCGAACGACACGATCGCGCCGAAGCCCTGCTGCTGCCGCGCGGCGAGCTGGTGACCCGTGTGCGTGGGCAGGCCCGGATACCAGACGCGACTGACAGCCGGGTGGCCGGCCAGGAACTCCGCGAGGCCCTGCGCATTGCGGCCGTGCACGGCCAGGCGGGCATGGAGCGTGCGCAGCCCGCGCAGGGTCAGGTAGCTGTCGAAGGGTGAGCCGGTCAGCCCCAGCGTGTTGGCCCACCAGCTCAGACGCTCATGCAGTTCGGCGGTTTTGCCCACCGCCGCGCCGCCCACGACGTCGCTGTGGCCGTTGATGTACTTGGTGGTCGAGTGCACGACGATGTCCGCCCCGAGCCGGAGCGGCTGCTGCCAGGCGGGCGATAGAAAGGTGTTGTCCACCACCACCAGCGCGCCGGCCTTGTGTCCCTGCTCGGCCACCGCGGCAATATCGGTGATGCGCAGCAGCGGGTTGCTCGGCGTCTCGATCCACACCAGCGCGGCCGGCCGCGACAGTGCGGCGCTCACGGCTGCGGCGTCGCCAAAATCGACGAAATCGACGCTGAATTCACCGCGCCGCTGCCACTCCTCGAACAGCCGGTAGCTGCCGCCGTAGCAGTCGTGCTGCGCGACGATGCGCTCGCCCACCTTGAAAAGGTGCCCCACCAGGGTGATGGCGCCCATCCCGGAGCCGGTGATGACCGCCCCGGCGCCCTCTTCGAGGTCGGCCAGCGCGCTGCCCAACAGGTCGCGGGTCGGGTTGCCTGAGCGCGAATAGTCGTAGGTGCGCTTGTCGTCGTAACCGCGGAAAGCGTAGGTGGTGCTGAGGTGTATCGGCGGCACGACCGCGCCGGTGGACAGGTCGCTGGCCAGGCCAGCGCGCACGGCGCGGGTCTCGCTGGCAGCGGGTTTTTCGGTGCTGGAAGTCACGCCGTTCTCCGAATTTCGGGCCGCGAGTCTAGGGGCGGCGCGCCGAGCGCGTCAAGCCGCGGGCGGACGGGCCACGGCCGCCTGCGGCCACGGCGCGGCAAGGTCGCGGCGGATTCGCGGCGGGTTCGCGGCCGGCTCGCGGCGCTGGCGCCTGCCTGCGGTGGGCTTGCCGGCGCCCCCCGGTTGATGTAGTGTATTAACGCGTTAATACATTAGGACAGGCATGAAACCCCACAAGAACATCTCTGACCGGCAGGAGTCGCTGGCTGAGCAACGGCTGGCCGAGGCGCTGCTGACGCTGCGCACGGCCAGCGAGTGCCGCGCTTTCCTGCGTGACCTGTGCTCGCCGGCCGAGCTGCAGGCCATGGCCGACCGCTGGGCGGTGGTGCGCGACCTGGGGCGCGGCCTGCCCTACCGCGAGATCCACGACCACACCGGCGTCAGCGTGACCACCATCGGGCGCGTGGCGCGCTACCTGGCGCAGGGTAACGGCGGCTATGAGCTGGCCGCACGGCGGCTGGCCGGGGGCATGCATGGATGAGAATCCGCGCCTCAAGCTCGCCGTGCAGAAGAGCGGGCGCCTCACCGACCCGTCGCTCGACCTGCTGAATCGCTGCGGGCTGAAGCTCGCACGCGGCAAGGACCAGTTGGTGGGGTTCGGTGAGAACCTGCCGCTCGACGTGCTGTTCGTACGCGACGATGACATACCCGACCTGGTGCAGGAGGACGTCTGCGATCTGGGCCTGGTCGGCCTGAACGTGCTCGAGGAGCGCCGCCTCGAACTGGCAGCGCGCGGCGCCGTCGCGCGCTTCGAAAAGTTGCGCGATCTCGATTTCGGCCGCTGCCGGCTGGCCATCGCCGCACCCAACGAGGCGCGCTTCGATGGCCCGGAAACACTGCGCGGCAAGCGCATCGCCACCACCTACCCGTTCATGCTTGGGCGCTACCTGCAGACCATGGACATCGCCGCCGAAATCGTCACGCTCTCGGGCGCGGTCGAAATCGCGCCACGCCTTGGCCGCGCGGACCTGATCTGCGACCTCGTGTCCACGGGTTCGACCCTGCAGGCCAACCACCTGCGCGAGGTGTTGACGGTCGCCGAGAGCCACGCGGTATTGATCCGCACGCCGGTGCCGCTGCCAGCATTCAAGGCTGGCTGGGTCGAACGCATGCTGTTGCGCATCGACGGCGTCGAGCGCGTCAAGGAAAGCAAGTACGTCATGCTGCACGCACCTCGGTCCGCATTGCCCGCGATCCGCAAACTCCTGCCCGGGAGCGAATCGCCGACCATCATCCCGCTCGATGGCTTTCCGGAGCGGGTCGTCGTGCATGCGGTCTGCCGCGAAAACGTGTTCTGGGAAACGCTCGAGAGCCTCAAACAGGCAGGTGCCAGCTCCGTGCTGGTATTGCCGGTTGAAAAGATGCTGGCCTGATCCCATGCAGATCCTCGACTGGCAGGCGCTGGATGATGCCGGTAGGCGCGCGGCCCTCGCGCGACCGCCAGCGGGCACGAGCAAAGCGGTGTGGGCCGAGGCGCGCTCGATCATCGCTGCGGTGCGCCGCGACGGTGATGCCGCGCTGCGCGCCTGCGCGCGCGAGTTCGAGGGCGTCGAACTGGGCGCGCTACAGGTGACGCCCGCCGAATTCGCCGCGGCACAGGCGCTGGTGCCGGCAGTGGCGCTGGCGGCGATGCGCATGGCGATCGGCAACGTTCGCGCCTTCCATACCGCGCAGCTGCCCACGGATTTGGCTGTAGAGACACAGCCGGGCGTGCGCTGCGAGCGGCTGTGGCGCCCGCTGCGTGCGGTGGGCTTGTACGTTCCGGCCGGCACCGCCCCGCTGCCCTCGACCGCGATCATGTTGGCGGTGCCGGCGGCGATTGCCCTCTGCCCGCAGCGGATCCTGTGTACGCCCGCGCGGCGGGACGGCCTCGCCGATCCGGGCGTGCTGGCGGCGGCGCAACTGTGCGGCATCGACACGGTATTCAAGGTCGGCGGCGCGCAGGCGATCGCGGCCATGGCCTACGGCACGGCCACGATCCCCAAGGTCGTCAAGATTTTTGGACCCGGCAACCGCTGGGTGACCGCGGCCAAGCAGCTGGTGGCCGCCGATCCGCACGGAGCGGCGATCGACCTGCCGGCCGGCCCTTCCGAAGTCTGTGTCATTGCCGATGACTCGGCCAACCCCGATTACGTGGCCGCGGACCTGCTCGCGCAGGCCGAGCACGATGTGCTGGCGCAGGCAATATTGCTCAGCACGGATACCGCGCTGGCGCAGCGTGTGGCCGCGCGGATCCGCGCGCGCGTGCTGGCGCTGTCACGCCAGGACATCCTGGCCGCCTCGCTCAACCATGTGCGGCTGATCGTCGTGCCCAATCTGGCGAGCGCGGCCGCTATTGCCGAACAGTACGCGCCCGAGCATTTGCTGCTGCAGGTACGCGCGCCACGCGCGCTGCTGGCATCCATCAGTACCGCCGGTTCGGTGTTCCTGGGCGGCTGGTCGCCAGAGCCGATTGGCGACTACTGCTCGGGCACCAACCACGTGTTGCCAACCTACGGCCATGCGCACGCCTACAGCGGCCTGTCGGTCAGTGATTTCATGCGCAGCATGACGGTGCAGGAACTCAGCGCCGCTGCGCTGCAAGAACTCGGGCCGGTCGCGGTGACGCTGGCGCAGCTCGAGGGACTCGACGCGCACGCTGCGGCCGTCGAAACGCGCCTCGCCTCGCTCGCCTCGCGCTCCACGGAGACCGCGGCATGAGCTGGTTCGAGGCCATCGCGCGGCCGGATATCCGCTCGCTGCAGCCTTACCAGCACGCCAGCTGGGAACCCGGCCTGGTGCGGCTGCATGCCAACGAGCTGCCCTGGCGCTCGCTCGCCGATGCGAGCGAAGCCGGACTGAACCGCTATCCCGAGCCCCACCCGCTCGCACTGGCGGCCCGGTTGGCCGAGCTTTACCAGATCGACGCCGGATCCGTGCTCGCCTGCCGCGGGAGCGACGAGGCCATCGACCTGCTCACGCGCTGCTACGCCCAGCATGGTCGCGACGCGGTGCTGATCGCGCCGCCCACTTTTGGCATGTATGCGATCTGTGCGCGCGTGCAGGGTGCGGCCGTGATCGAAGTGCCATTACGCCGCGCCGCGGGCTACGAGCCGGACCTGCCAGAGCTCCTCGCGGCCCTCACGCCGGCCGTGAAACTCGTCTACCTGTGCTCG
This sequence comes from Gammaproteobacteria bacterium, assembly GCA_025359205.1. GTDB lineage: Bacteria > Pseudomonadota > Gammaproteobacteria > Steroidobacterales > Steroidobacteraceae > FEN-1191. The sequence continues at coordinate 59,207 of JANYHD010000023.1, read as the reverse complement.
CCCAACAATCCCACCGGCAATCTCATCGGGCGCGCGCAGATCCTCGAGCTGGCCGCCGCCCTCGCGGGCCAGGCGCTGCTGGTCGTCGACGAAGCCTATGTGGAATTTTCCGGCGCGCGCTCGCTGAGCACCGAACTGGCCGCGCAGCCGGGCCTGGTGCTGCTGCGCACCTTGTCCAAGGCGCATGGCCTCGCCGGCGCACGCTGCGGCGCCGTGCTGGCTCATCCGGAAATCATCAACCTGCTGCGACGGGTAATCCAGCCCTACGCCGTGACCCAGCTGACGATCGAGGCCGTGTTCCACGCGCTTGAGCCTAAGCCGCTTGCCGAGACGCGTACGCACGTGGCGATGGTCATCGCCGAGCGTGAGCGCATGGCGTTCGCGCTCGCCACACGCGCTGCAGTGCTGCGCGTCTGGCCCAGCGCCGCCAATTTCCTGTTGGTCGAGTTCCGCGACCCAGGCGCGGCGCTTGAGTGCTGCCACACGGCGGGCCTGCTGGTGCGTGACCTGCGCCGCGCACCGACGCTCGGGCAGGCGCTGCGGATCAGCGTGGGCACGCCTGAACAGAACGATCGGCTGCTGGCAAGCCTGCCATGAGCGACGCCGTGAAGCTGCCGTTGCCCACGCTGTTCGTCGATCGCGACGGCACGCTGGTGGAAGAACCCGCCGACGAGCAGGTTGATTCCCTCGACAAGATCCGCTTCATGCCCGGCGTATTCGCCGCGCTCGCGAGCCTGCGCAAAGCCGGCTTCCGCCTGGTTATGGTGAGTAACCAGGACGGACTGGGCACGGCCGCTTTCCCGCGCGCCGACTTCGAGCGCTGCCAGGATTTCATCCTGCGCAGCTTCGCGTCGCAGGGGATCAGCTTCGACGCCGTGTGCCTCTGCCCGCACCTGGCCAGCGCGGGCTGTGACTGCCGCAAGCCGCAGACCGGACTGCTGCGCGAATGGCTGACGCTCAACGCCTACGATCGCTCGCGCAGCGCGGTGATCGGCGATCGGGACAGCGATCTGCAGTTCGCCGCCAACCTCGGCGTGCGCGGTTGCCGAGTGCGAGCGCTCGCCGCGGCGGGGGAAAGCTGGACGGATGTGGTGCGCACGCTGGTGGCGCGCCGCGCCCGGGTGGAGCGCCGCACGCGCGAGACTGCGATCAGCGTCGAGGTCGAACTCGACGGCCTGCCCGAAACGCAGATCAGCACCGGTATCGGTTTCTTCGACCACATGCTCGAGCAGTTGGCGCGGCATGGCGGCTTCGGATTGCGCCTCCAGTGCCAGGGGGACCTGCACATCGACGAACACCACACGGTGGAAGACTGCGCACTGGCGCTCGGCGAAGCCTTGCGGCGTGCGCTGGGCGATAAGGCCGGCATCGGACGCTACGGCTTCCTGCTTGCCATGGACGAGGCGGAGGCGCAGGTGGCGATTGATCTGTCCGGCCGCCCCTACTTTGCGTTCACAGGTACGTTCGGCCGTGCACAGGTGGGGGCATTGCCTACCGAGCTGGTGCCGCATTTCTTCCGCTCGCTGGCCGACGCGCTGGGCTGCGCGCTGCACCTCGCGGTACGCGGCGAGAATACGCACCACCAGATCGAGGCCTGCTTCAAGGGCGTCGGCCGGGCCCTGCGCCCGGCACTGCGACGCGAGGGCGATGAACTGCCGAGCACCAAGGGCGTGCTGTGAGCGACGCTGACGTCGTAATCATCGACAGCGGTGGTGCGAACCTCGCCTCGCTCCGCTACGCACTCGAGCGCCTAGGCGCCCGCAGCCTGGTGAGCGCAGATCCACAGGTGATCGCAGCGGCCCCGCGCCTGTTGCTGCCCGGCGTAGGCGCCGCAGCAGATGCGATGGACCGGCTGCGCGCGGACGGGCTCGCCGGGACCATGCGCGGCCTCCGCCAACCCCTGCTTGGCATCTGCCTCGGCATGCAGCTGTTGTATGAGCATTCAGAGGAAGGCGGTGTACCGTGCCTGGGCCTGGTGGCGGGAACAGTCCGACGCATTCCGGCGGCGCCCGGCAGGTCCGTGCCGCACATGGGCTGGAACACCTGCCGCTCGCTGCGATCTGACCCGCTGTTCGCGGGCATCAACGACACGGACTATTTCTATTTCGTGCACAGCTACGCGGCGGCGGTCAGCGCTTGCAGTTGCGCCGCAGTCGACTACGGCGCGCCACTCTGCGCGCTCATGCGCAGCGGCAATCTGTGCGGGGTCCAGTTCCATCCGGAGCGCTCCGGTCACGCCGGGGCGCGCGTGTTGCGCAACTTCCTGGAGCAGTGATGCTGCTCATCCCCGCAATCGACCTGCGCGGCGGCCACTGCGTGCGCCTGCGCCAGGGAGACTTCAGCGCCGAAACCCGTTACCCAAACTCGCCGCTGCAGCTGCTGCAACGCTACCGCGACCTGGGCGCGCCCTGGCTGCACCTCGTCGATCTCGACGGCGCGCGCGATGGTGCACGCGCCAATCATGCTCTCATCGCCGCGCTCGCGGCCGAGCCGGGCATCGCGCTGCAGGTGGGTGGCGGCGTGCGCACGCGGGCGGCGGCAGCCGATCTGCTGGCGCTGGGCGTGGCGCGCGTGGTGATCGGCAGCGCCGCGGTCGAGGAGCCGGATGAAGTCAGCCGCTGGTTCAATGAGTTTGGCCCCGGGCAAATCTGCCTCGCCCTCGATGTCCGCCATGACGCAGCGGGCGCTCCCATGCTGCGCACGCGTGGCTGGCAGGTGAGCGGCCAGTGCTCCCTGTGGGAATGCGTCGAGCGCTATCTCGACGCCGGGCTCGTGCACGTACTGTGCACTGACATCGAACGCGACGGCCTGCGCGGCGGCCCAAACCTGCCGCTCTACCAGGGGGCGGTGCAACGCCACCCGCAACTGCGCTGGCAGGCCTCGGGTGGCATCGCCAGCGTCACCGATCTGCACGCGCTCGCCGCAGCGGGCGCAGCGGCGGCGATCAGCGGCACAGCCCTGCTCGAAGGCCAACTGCCCAGCGGAGAGTTGCAGCCATTCTTGCGCGCCGCATAATCCCCTGCCTTGACGTACGCGCTGGCCAGGTGGTCAAGGGCGTGCGCTTTCGCGAGCACCGCGTGGTCGGCGACATCCTCGAACTGGCTGGCCGCTACCGTGACGCCGGCGCCGACGAGCTCGTGTTCTATGACATCACCGCGAGTCCGGAAGGCCGCTCCGTGGATCGCGCCTGGGTGAGCGCCGTGGCCCGCCTGCTCGACATACCCTTCTGCGTGGCCGGCGGGATCGCTGGCGTGGCGGACGCCGAGGCGGTGCTGGCGGCAGGCGCGGACAAGGTCTCGGTGAATTCGCCGGCCCTGCAACGGCCCGCGCTGATCGACGAGCTGGCGCGGCGCTTCGGCACACAGTGCGTGGTGGTGGGCATGGACAGCCGGCTCACCGACGGCGGCTACCGCGTCCAGCTGCACACGGGCGATGCGACCCGCACGCGCGATGGCGGACGGGCCACGCTCGACTGGGTACGCGAAGTCCAGGAGCGCGGCGCCGGCGAGATCGTCCTCAATTGCATGGCGGCTGATGGGGTGCGCAGCGGTTACGACATTGCCCAGTTGCGCACGGTGCGCGAGTGCTGCAGCGTGCCGCTGGTCGCCTCGGGCGGCGCCGGCAACGCCGCGCACTTCGCGGCCGCATTCAACGAAGCCCAGGTCGACGCGGCACTGGCCGCCAGCGTGTTTCACTCAGGGGAACTTTCCATCGCCACGCTCAAGTCCTGGCTGCGCACGCAGCACATCGAGGTGCGTCCATGAAGCTGCAGGAATCGGATCTCGAAGGGCTCGCCTGGGACAAGCACAACGGGCTGCTGCCCGCGATCGTGCAGCATGCACACAGTGGCACCGTGCTCATGCTCGCCTACATGAACCGCGAGGCCCTGCGCGCCACGCTGGCGCGCGGGCGCGCCGTGTTCTACAGCCGCTCCCGCCAGCAACTGTGGGAAAAAGGCGAGAGTTCCGGCCACAGCTTGCAGGTGACCGGCATCCGCCGCGACTGCGATGGCGATACGCTGCTGCTGACGGCCATACCTGCAGGGCCAGTGTGCCACCTGGGCACGGCCACCTGCTTCGGCGAGGAGCCGCCGAGCGCGGCTGTGCAGCTCGGCTTCCTCGCCGAGCTCGAGGACATCATCGACGCGCGCCTCGCGGACGGCCCGGAAAGCAGTTACACCGCGCAGCTCCATGGGCGAGGCGTGCGTCACGTGGCGCAGAAGGTTGGCGAAGAAGGACTGGAAGTGGCGCTTGCCGCGGTGTGTGAACCGGATGAGCGCTTGAGCGCCGAGTCGGCCGACCTGCTGTTCCACCTGCTGGTATTGCTGCGCGGCCGAGGCCTGAGGCTGAGCGGCGTGGTGGCCGAACTGCGCGCCCGGCATGCCAGCCGCGACTCACGCGCCCCGGATTCCTAGTACTGCGCAGATTCTGTCAACTCAAGACTCTGCATTGCGCGCCGTTAACCCGGGGGCATGGAATCCGCGCGTGCCCAGAATCGAGTTCCACTGCGGCGCCGCTGGCAGCTGCCGGCGCTGCGCGCACTCGCATGCACCGCGCTCTCCGGGGGCCTGGCCAGCTGGTGCGGGGCAGATTCGGGCACCCAGCTGCAGGTCAGCGCCAATGTCAGTCCCGTTGCACGCCTGGAAGGCGTGGCGCCCGCCCCGCTGCTGATCACCAGCGCGGACCTGGCGCGTGGCTTCGTCGATACGCCGCACCCGCTGCGCCTGCACGTTTATAGCAACAGCCGGGCGGGCTTCGCATTGGATGTATCGGCCCAGAGTCCCTGGTTCACGGCCGTGGCCATCGAGGGCTTGGACACCCAGGTCACACTCGGCGCCGAGGGCGGCACGATCGTGCAACGCTGGCAGCGCGCACCATCGCGCGTACTGGAGCTGCGCCTGCGTTTCAGGCTCGAGCCGGGCCTGGTGCCCGGCCTGTACGCCTGGCCATTGCTGCTGCGCGCACGCCCGCTGTAACCCCGTCCGCTCTAGTAAGTGATCGTCACCACGATGGTGTCAGTGTAGCTGCCGGCCGCCACGTCCTGCCCCGCCGGTATCCGTCCATAAATGGTGCCCATGGCGGTCTGTGTCGGATTGCCCGGCGTGAGATTGAGTGTCGCACCGCCGGTTAGCGAACCCCCGGTGCCGTTGCCGCGGATCTGCGTGTAGGCCGCGTCGTAATACAGGTTGTAGCCGAGCGTGCTTGCGCCAGAGAGCATCGTGCGCAATGCATAGCTGCCGCTGGCCCCGGTGCTGTAGCTCGACACCAGGGTCACGGCGGTCGCACCGCCGCTGAGCAAGGTGCAGCTGACCTGTACCGTGCTATTGGCATAGGTGGGCGTGGCGTTGAGCGGGTTGTATACGCCGAAGGCCGGCCCATTGGCACTCACGGAGCAAGTCACGGCGGCATTGGCCACGTACGGCACCAGCGCTATGGCCGTGGCCAGCGCCGACAGCAAATGGCCTCGACGCTTCACGGATTCCGCTCCGGTCCCGGCAGCGGGTGGCAGAAGACAGTGCCCATATCCGGCAACGGATCGTCCATCGGTGGCGGCTCGAGGCGGAAGCTGCAGCGCTTGTCGCTCCACTGCGCGCTGCCGGCGGTGCCGTGATCAAAGCCCGTTACGTAAGTCACTCCGTCGTAGGTTACCGGAAAATCCTGGCCCATGAAGCGCACCAGCGCGCCGGCCGGAACCGGCGCGCCCTCGGCCGTCACCAGCCTGAAGGTGCCGCCGCGCACGCGTTCGACCGGAAATTGCACCACCACACCGCTCCGGTAGCGCGGCGTGACAGTCAGCGTGCGGGCAGCGATGCTGGTGTCGAGCGGCAGTTCGACCGGCTCGATATTGACGCGATTGGCCTCATACGGGAGCAGCTCCGGCAGCAGCGCGCGCCCCTGCTGGTTCGTGTAGGCGACCAGCTGGTTGTCCAGGTACACGGGCACCGCCGGGAGGCCTGCAATGTCCACGACCGCAAAGCTCCCGGCTACCTGCCGTGCGGCGCGCAGGTCACCGTCCAGCAACGTGGCCGCACCGCTCCAGAAGACGCTCGCACCGCTCACGCCGTGATTGCGCGCGGCCTGCAGCAGCAGATCGCCCGGCTGCCACTGTTCGCGCAACTCGCCATCGTAGTTGCCGCGGCTCGAACCGCCCAGGCGCCAGCCCTGTCCGGGTCCGCGCGGCGCATTCTCGATATACGTTGCGTAAAGCTCATCGTCCGGCGAACCCGGGCCACTGCCGCTGTTGGCGGTGAATACTGCTGCGCGGCGCTCGGCCAGCGCGAGCGTAAAAGTGAGGAAGATACTGCGCGCAACGATCAGGCCCTGGCTGCTGCGGGTCGCGGTCAGGTTCAATGCGCCGCGATCGCTGAGACTGCGGCTGTAGCTGAGGCTGGCGGTCTGCTCGGTGGGCAGCGTGGTGAATTCCTGGCGCACCACGACCGCAGCCAGCGAACCCAGGCGCTGCAGATTCACGCCGACCTGCGCCAGATCGCGCCGCCGAAACTGCAGCGCCGCGACTTCCGCCGATGAAATCTGCCGGTAACCATCGCCCGCAACGCTCGTGTTCAGGGCGAGGTTGAAACGCCGTCCCTGGCGCTCGAAGCCGAGGCCGTACAGCGCGCCGGACACGCCCGGGCCGCCACCGGCCGCGGCGGTGAAATTCACGACGGCAAAATGGCCGAGCGCCGCGGCGCCGGCGACGCCGACGGCATGCGCGCGCTGATCGAGGTACTCGGCGTGGCCCTCCAGCGTGAACATGTTGCTGAGTCCCCGCCGGTAGCTGGCGGTGCCCATCAGCGGCCCGTAGTGCGCGCTGGCCGTGGTGTAGTCACGCCGCACCTTGCCGATGTCGACCTCGTACTGGCTGAGTCCCGCAGCGAGCAACTGCAGGCTCGAATAGAATGGCTGCGTCACCTGCTGCTCGCGGCCCAGCGCGTCGCGCACCACCACGCTCACCTGCCCGGCGCCGGTCACGGCCGGCAGCTGGTCGATCACGAAGGGTCCAGGCGGCAGCGTCGCGCTCGATACCTTCTGGTTGTTCACATAGACATCGACGGTCGAGGGCACCAGTGCAGTGCCGGCCGCGCTGAGCAGCGGCGCGGTCAACAGGTCCGGTCGCAGAGAAAAATTGCGGCCCCAGCCGATGCCCGCGAAGCGCACAGCGCTGCCCCAGGTGCTGCCATCGCTGATCGCATCACCGAAGGTGGTGCGCTCAATGCGTTCCGGGAAATCCATGGTGAAGCTCGTGTCGAGCCGCACCGACTGCGTATGCCCGTCGAGCGAACGCAGCACGCCGGAATTGAGCAGCACGCCTGGCGATGAGAACACACCAAGCTCGGCGTAGGCGCCGGTGAGGTTGAGGCCGGCGACGCGCTGCGCGGATAGCTGATAGTTGAGGAATGCGCCTGGACTGGCGCGGCTCACCGTCGGCGCGGCACTTTGCGGCTTGCTCATGTGCGTGGCGGTAAACGCAGCCGGCGGCGCGTTCACCACGATGGTCTGCGCCGCCTCATTGAGATCGAAGCTCACTCCGGGCACCGCAGAGAGCGGCAGGTAGCGCCTTCCCAGGTGCAGGTGGCCAGTGCCAGGCGGCGTGAGCAGCCGCAGGCGCGGAAAATCCGCGGCGTCAAACCACGGTGCGTTCGATGCGTCGCGCAGCACGATCAGCGTCTCGCCCTGTGCCTGCCTGTTCACCGTGACATTCATGACGGCCTCGCGGTAGCCCTCGTCGGCTGGCGCCCCCGCGTCGTCGGCACGCACGGCCGCGGCGCCCAGCAGGCACAGGGCCCAGACTAGGTTAAACCGCAGCAGAGAAAATCGCGCAGCGGGGCTCATCGCGCGCGCCTTGTTTCAGGGGCCAGCGAGCGCGACGTCGGCCTGGAAGTCCCCTTGGTCGCTGGCGCCGCGAATGCTCATGGCGCTGGCACGGGCAACGCCCGCGGGCGGCGCGATCTTCCAGGTCACGGTACTGCCCGGCAGCACGTAGCGGCTGACGACGCCGCGCGCCGAGCCTTCGGAGCCGGCGAAGTGCAACGTGAAATCGCTCACCTGCTGGTGCGTCTGGCCGGTGTTGCTGGCGCTCACGGCCAGCTCGCCGTCGTCCTGCCATTGCGCCCGCCAGGCGAGCGCGGCGGGAACCGGGCTGGCTGCTCTCACAAATACGGGAATGCTCAGGCGCAGCGCCACGCGCAGGCCGGTGAAATTCTTGTCAATGGGCTGCGGCACTTCCGCCAGCAGCAAACGGTAGTCGAGTTCGCGCGTGGCGTCCGGATCACGCCGCAGCGCCACCCGCACGATCTGCTCGCCATTGGGTGGCAGCGTGAACACGGGCGGTGTTGCCAGCAGCTCGTGCGTGGCCGCGTAGCCTTCCTCGCCCGCGGTCTGCGCCCAGTTCAGGGCGGACACCTGTACCACCAGCGGTGCCGCGTCATCGTTGTGCACGGTCAGCACCGCGGTGCGCTGCGCCCCGGCCAGTTCGATCCGCACTGGCGCGATGCTGAATGTGCCCGCGGCGGCCGGTCCGGCCGCCGCGAGCATCAGCATCCACGCAGTGACAGTACCGGCCATCGCTGGCCGCTGGTCGCAAGCGGGGCTCACAGCGCTCGTTAACTTTGGATCAATACGTGACGGTCACGTTGATCGTGTCGGTGTAGGCGCCGGTCGACACACCCTGGTTGGTGGCATTGTCCGGCAGGCTGCCAAACACCGTGACCGCGACCGCCGTGGCCAGACCCGTGCCCGCGCCCGGCACCGTGCTACCGGTGACGCCGTCGCCAAACAGTGTGGCAAATGCGGCCGTCGTATACAGGTTGTACTGCAACGTGTCTGCGCCATTGGTCATCAGGCGCTGTGTGATGGTGCCGCCCGCGGTTGTGCCGCCGTTGAGCGCGACCGTGAAGGCCGTGCCCTTCGTGCACTTGACGTTGACTGTGGTGTTGGCAGCCAGCGCGCCGGAGCCCGGCGTGTAGTTACCAAAGCCCAACGGATTGGCAGCGACCGAGCAGGTCTTGAGGACCGTGGCCGAGACGCCGAAGGTCGTGGTGGCCGTTAGGGCAGCGGCGCTGCCGGCGACGGCCAGGGCCGACGCGGCCAGCGTAGCAGTGAGAATCTTGCGCATGAGCACTCCTTAGAAGAACCCGATAGTCGAGATGACGTTCCGATAGCCGCGGGACCGTCGTGGACCCGCTGTGGAGTGGAATTCTTGCTATCGGGCACGTTATGGACGTGACACGGGTCTCATTTGACGAAAGGTGCGCTCAAGTCTGGCGTCAATCTGCCGACGCAACCGCACTTTTCAGAGCACCAGTTCCGCCGCCGGCTGGCGCAGGTTGTAGCTGGAACTCATGGCGCGGCCATAGGCGCCGGCATTGGCGACCAACAGCACGTCGCCCTCGAAGGTCGGCGGCAGCAGCCGGTCGTGGCCCAGCACGTCAGCCGACTCGCAGATCGGGCCGACGATGTTGACGAGCTCGGTGGCCGGCTCGTCGAGGCGGGTCAGGTTCACGATCTCGTGCCAGGCGCCATAGAGCGCCGGACGGATCAGGGAGTTCATGCCGGTTGCCACGCCGACGTAGTGCGTGTCTTCCTTGGACTTGGTCTGCGTCACGCGCGCCAGCAGCACGCCGGCGGCCGACACCACGTAACGGCCGGGCTCGAGCCACAGCTCGATGCCGGGTGACTGTGCAACGATCGCGCCCAGCGCCATATCGAAGCTTGCCAGATCGAGCGCCGCCTGCTCGCGCCGCTCCGGCACCGCGAGGCCGCCGCCGACGTTGATGATCCGCACCGCCGGGAACCGCCGCGCCGCGGTGCAGAGGATTTCCGCGGTCTCGGTCCAGCTCGCGATGTCGAACACGCCGCTGCCGGTGTGCGCGTGCAATCCGATGATGCGGCAATTGGCCGCAGCGGCCAGCTGTGCGACTGCGTTGAGCTCGGCCAGCGGCACGCCGAACTTGGAATTCACGCCGGCGGTGCGCACGTGATGGTGGTGACCACGGCCGGTGCCGGTGTCGACGCGCAGCAGCACCTCGCGCCCGGCGAACAGCTGCGGCCAGGCCTGCAGCACGTACAGATTGTCGATGGTCAACGTCACGCCCCGCTCGAGCGCCCAGGCATATTCCTCACGCGCGGCAAAATTGGGCGTGAACAGAATTCGCCGCGGGTCCACGCCCGGCACGGAGGCGAAGACATGATCGAGTTCGCCACGCGAAACGCACTCGAAACCGAGACCGGTGGCGCCGACGATCCGCAGCAGCTCGGCGTTCGGGTTCGCCTTCATGGCGTAGTAGACCTGCTTGAAGGACTTCAGCGCGCGCAGGTCCTGCGCGGCAGCTCGCACCACGCCGCCGTCGTAGACGTAGGCGCAGTCATGCTCCGCGGCCACGCGCAGCAGCTCGGCGCGGCGCGCGTACCACCACGGTTGCGGCACGACGGCACTGCGCCGCGTGATGCCGTAGAGTTCGGCCCAGGTCGGTCCCAGCACGGTGTCGCCCGGCACCGGCCTGATCAACAAATCGTGCAGGCCCTGCACCAGACGATCGCCTTGCGCCTCGTCGACCACGAAGGTGAAATTCAGGTCGTTCGCCGCCTGGCTCACCATGTAGATGCGCTGCTCGGCGAACAGCTCGAAGGCCGCACCGAGCTGGTGGAGAATGCCGCGGATATTGCGTCCGACCAGGCTCACCTGCGCGCAGGGCCCGATGACCTGCACGCGGCACAACTGGTTGAGATCGGCGACCAGCGCGTCGAGCGCATCCTGCTCGAGATTGTTCGCCGCCGGATCGAGCGACACGGTGACGCTGGTCTCCGAAGTGGAGACCTGGTCGACCGACATGCCGTGCTGCTTGAATACCCGGAAGGCGTCGGCCAGGAATCCGACCTCGTGCCACATGCCCGGACTGTCCAGCGCGACCAGCGTGATGCCCTTCTTGATGCACACCGCCTTGACCTGCGCGGCGCCATCGCCGCCGCTGGCGCTGATGTGCGTGCCTTCGAGTTGCGGATTTTGCGTGGCGTAGATCCACAGTGGGATCTGCGCCACCCGGGCCGGCAGGATGCAGCGTGGATGCAGCACCTTGGCGCCGCTGCTGGCGATCTCCTGCGCCTCGTCGTAGTGCAGCGCGCGCAGCAGGCGCGCCGCCGGCGTCGCGCGCGGATTGGCGCTGAACATGCCCGGCACGTCGGTCCAGATCTCGAGGCGCGCCGCTTGCAGCTTGGCCGCGAAATAGGCGCCGGAGGTGTCCGAGCCGCCGCGGCCGAGCAGCACCGTGTCGCCGGCCGCGTTGCCGGCGATGAATCCCTGTGTGAGCACCACGGGTTCGAGCGCGTCGAGGCGCGCGCGCAGCGCCGCATCGGCGGAATAATCGCAGGTGGCCGACAGGTAGTGCGCACTCGCAGGCGCGTTGGCACGCGGCACTGACTGCAATGCGGTGCGCGCATCCAACCAGCTGCAGCTGATGTGCTGTGCGCGCAGGAAACGCGCGCCCAGCTCGGTGGCCAGCAGCTCGCCGCAGGCCATGATGCGGGCGCGATCACGATCGCTCACGGCACCCAGGCGCGCCACGGCCTCGAGCAGGCTGCGCAGCCCGGCCAGAAATTGTTCGAATACGGGCGAGCTGCCAATCGCAAGCTCGTCGGCGAGCGCGCGGTGACGTTCCTCAAGCGCCGCCAGGAGCGGTGCCTGCGTGCCGATCAGCGCCGCGGTGATGAGTTTCTCTAGGCTGTCGGTAACGCCACTCAGCGCCGAGTGCACGACCAGCACGCGCGCACCGGCGGCGCGACGCGCGCGCACGACCGCAGCGATGTTGCGCCAGTTGGCCAGCGTGGAAACGCTCGTGCCGCCGAATTTCAGCACGATCCATTCAGCCGCAGCGCCTGCGCTCATCGCTTACCTGAAAAATGACAAGAGAGGTTGACGGCCCGGCGCATGATCGATCAGGCGCCGGAGTGCAGCTGGCTATTCTTCGTCGAACAGCTCGCGCAGATCTTTTTCGAGCTTGCGATCAGCAAGCACTTCTTCGAGTTTGCTCCAGGCCGCCTTGCCCTTCTTGCCCTGCGTGCGCACGCGCTTGTCGACGCGCGCCAGCAAGCCGTCGTAATCGGTGCTGTCTTCGGCCTCGGCTACAAATTCTTCGTCGATGTCGAAATTTTCGCTATCGCGCTCTGACATGGCGTTTCTTGAAAATATTCTTCAGGATCAGCGGGTTAAGCATGAATTGGGTCATCCGGAGGCAGCGAACTATAGCTGATTTGTCGCGCTATTCAACTCCGACCCAAAAACGGCAAAAAGGTGCCCCTATTGGGGCCCCGTCGTCGGCACGGACCCTGCGGGCTCCCCAGCCGGTTTCTCGGGCGGCTCCGCAGCAGGCGACAAGGGCACCTCCCCGCCAGCGGCCGGTGTCGCCGCGGCGGCGGCCGCTGTCGCCGCGGCGGTGGCCGGTGCAGGCGGCGCATTCGGCGCATCGGCTTCAAGCCCAACCGTGGCGAGCACGCCATCGGCCCGTGCCAGCACCTCGCGTGCGTAGTCCCAATGGATGGCCACCGTGCTGTCGCCCACCGCCTCGCGCAGCAGCTCGGAGAACTTCTCCACGTCCGGCTCGTAGCTCTGGCCCTGGGCATCGACGGGCGGATGGGCCTCGAGCAGCAGTTCGCCCTCGACCCAGGCGACCTTCACCGGTTCATTGACGATGGTTACCTTGGTACCAACCGGGACCATCTCGAACAGCGCCTCGATGTCCTCCGGGTACATGCGGATGCACCCGTGCGTCACCGCCAGTCCGACGGCGATCGGATTGTTGGTGCCGTGGATGAGGTAGGTGCCCATGCCGGCCGCCAGCCGCAGGGCGCGGTCCCCGAGCGGATTGTCCGGTCCGGGCGGCACGCGCACCGGCAGCGTATCGCCGTCCTTCGCATGCTCGGCGCGCACTGACTCGGTCGGGAACCACCACGGATCCTTCTGCTTGGCGATCACGCGCGTTGCGCCCAGCGGCGTGCGCCAGTCCATCTTGCCGATGCTCACCGGATAGCTGATCACCTGCTGCGGCTGATGGCGCTTGGGCTTCGGATAGTAGTAGAGGCGGTGCTCGGCGATGTTGACGACGATGCCCTCGTGCGCAGCGGGCGGCAGGATGTGCCGGCCCGGGATGAACACGGTCTTGCCTGCGCCCGGAATCCAGGGATCGAGCCGCGGGTTCACGCGGATCAGCTCGTCCGAGCCCAGGCTGTAGTGGCGTGCCATGTCGTAGAGCGTGTCTTCGTAGACGGTCTGGACGCGCTGGTCTTCGCCGAAGACCCGCTGCGCGGGGTCGGTGAGCTCGTAAACCGTCGCCGCACAGGGCCCGCTGGCCGCTGCCAGCAGCAGCGCAATATAAGTTTTCGTTTTGAGCATTGTTTTGACAGGGAAACCGCAGCTGCAAGCCTAGCACGGACAAACTGCCAGCTTTAAATCGATACCAGACAAATGTATGGTATCAACCATGAATGCCGCTACCACCGAGCCCAGCCCCCGCCAACGCCAGCTGCTGGAACTGATCGAGCAGTACTTAGGCCGCCACGGCCGGCCGCCGACCCGCGCCGATCTCGCCAGCGCCATGGGGCTGCGCAATCGCCAGGGGATCGACCAGCACCTGCGCGCGCTCGCGCTCAAGGGGCTGATCGCGCTCGAACCCGGCGTGGCCCGCAACATCCGCCTGCTGCAGCCCTCTTTCGCACTGACACGCCGGCTGGCGCTCTATGGCCGGGTGGCGGCGGGCGTGCCGACGCTGGCGCAGGGCAACGTCGAGGACGAACTGCTGCTCGATCCGGCGCTGTTCCGCCCGCGCGCCGATTTCCTGCTGCGTGTGCACGGCCAGAGCATGCTCGAGGCCGACATCCACGACCGCGACATCCTCGCCGTGCATCGCACCGCGCAGGTCAGCAACGGCCAGATCGTCGTCGCGCGCCTGGGCGATGAAGCCACCGTCAAGTATTACCGCCGCAAGGGCCACCTGCTGCGGCTCGAGCCGGCCAACGCCGCCTTTCAACCCATCGAAGTCGACCTGCGTCACCAGCACTGCGTGATCGAGGGTCTGGTCGTCGGGCTCGTGCGCAGTGGCATGCCCCAGGCACGCAAGTCATGACGGGACAGGCGTTGTATGAGACGGACGAGGAGCACGTCCGCCAATTTTCGTCGCTCCCCGATACTCGCTTTGGAAAATTGGCGGACGTGCTCCCCGGCCAGCCCGCACCGCGCCTGGACCGGGATGAGTTGCGTGCGCGGCTGGAGCGCATGGGGCGGGGCGCCCACGCCGACGATCAGGCGCGGCCGGTGGCGCTGCCGACGGGGTTTGCCGAGCTCGATGCGGTGCTGCCCGGCGGCGGGTGGCCGGTGGGGGCGATCACCGAGCTGATGCCCGAGACGCAGGGAATCGGCGAGCTCTCGCTCCTCATGCCGGCGCTCGCGCAGCTTGGCCGCGCGGGACGCTACCTGGCGTGGATCGCTCCGCCCTGCCTGCCCTACCCGCCGGCGCTCGCGCAGCATGGCCTCGCGCTCGAGCGTCTCCTGCTCGTGCAGGCGCAGGATGCGCGCACCGTGCTGTGGGCCATCGAACAGGCACTGCGCTGCCCCGCGATCGGCGCGGTGCTCGCCTGGCCCACATCGCTCGATGACCGGCGCGTGCGGCGGCTCCAGCTCGCGGCCGAGGCCGGCGGCAGCTGCGGCCTGCTCTATCGGCCGCCGGCCGCGGCACTACAGCCCTCGCCCGCGGCGCTGCGACTGCGATTGCGGAGCGTGGCCGGCTGCCTGCAGGTCGAAATCCAGAAAGCCCGTGGCGGACGTGCGCATGCTGTGGTTATGCATCCTGCTGCCGCAATTTGCGCTTGAGGCCGCGGCCGGCGGCGCACGCGCTGCGCCCGGCACGCGCTCAGCGCTCGCGACCCTGGCGCTGTGGGCGCTGCAATGGAGCAGCCAGGTCAGCACGCGCGCCGGGAGCGACGATGCACAGCGCATCGCCGCGGCGCACGGCGCTGCGCTGTGGCTCGAGATCGGCGCGAGCCGCCAGTTGTTCGGCGATCACACCGCGCTGCGCGCGCGCCTGGCCACCGAACTCACGCCGCTTGGCTATGGCTTCCGGCTCGGCATCGCACCCACGCCGCAGGGCGCGACCATCCTGGCGCGCGCCGGGCTCGCCAGCGTCGCCCTGACCCGCGCGCAGCTGCTGCGGCAGCTCGGGCCGCTCCCGCTCCGGTTCCTCTCGCTCCCGGACGAGCAGCTCGCAGCCCTGCACGGCGCCGGCCTGCGGCACATCGGCGCATTGCTGGCGCTCCCCGCGGCTGCGATCGCACGGCGCTTTGGCCCCGCCGCCAGCCTGTATCTGCAACGGCTCCGTGGCGCCACGCGCGAACCGCAGCGCTACGTACAAGCGCCGGCGCATTTCGCCAGCCGCTGCGAATTCTCCGGCGCCATCAGCGACACCACGGCGCTGCTGTTCCCGCTGCAACGGCTGCTCGCCGGGCTGCAGGGATACCTGCGCTCGCTCGACCGCGCCGTGCAGCGCTACAGCCTGTGCCTCGAACATCACCGCGCCGATGCGACGCAACTGACGATCGGCCTCGCCCGGCCCGGCCGCGATGCCGCGCAGTTCCTGGCGCTGGCCCGCGAGCGGCTGGCCGCGACCACGCTGGCCGCACCCGTGCACGGGCTCCGCGTCGAGGCCAACGAACTGCTGCAGCCGCTGGTGCTGCAAGGCGATATGTTTTCACACGCGGCGCAACAGGCCGAGCAGCTCCAGCACTCGCTCGACCGGCTTGCCGCGCGCCTCGGCCACGACGCGGTGCGCACGCTGGAGCGCAGCGCAGATCATCGGCCCGAGCGCGCCTGGCGCCTGCGCGCCGCGCAGTCCACGGCGCAACTCACAGTGCAACTCACTGCACAGCCCGCAACGCAGGCGCCCGACCGCCCCTGCTGGTTGCTGCTGGAACCGCGCCGCATCGACATGCCACGCGAACTGCTGGCCGGCCCCGAGCGCATCGAGAGCGGCTGGTGGGACGGCGCCGACGTCGCACGCGATTACTACCTGGCGCGCGGCGAGCACGGCGCGCAGCTGTGGGTGTACAACGACCTGCGCAGTGGCGCGTGGTGTCTGCATGGGCTGTGGTCATGAGCATGCGCGCCCGGATGCGCTCGCATGGTTTCCGGATGTGGTCGGCCGCGCTTCAGCCGTGCGGCGCATGCGCCGCACGGCTGGCGAACCTTGCCCTCGCGGGTGCGACTGCACATGAGGTCAATGCGAGCGCACAGCGCAGCGCAGCGTCGCGCCTCGCTCGGGCTGCGGCGGCCTCCGACACATCCGGAAACCATGCGAACGCATCCAGACACGCGTACACACCCGCGGCGGCTACACGCGCGCACCACCTGGGCGGCGCGCTGCGCGTGGCGCACGCCACCAGCGCGATGATCATGGTGTCACCGTGGGCGTGGTCACGGCCGGATGTGAGCGTCGCCGGAACGTGTCGGAGGGTGGCGAAGCGCGGGCCAGCCGCGCGCCGGTGCGACGCAATGGTGTACCACAGGTCCACTGGCGCCGCGCGCGGCGGATCGCGCGAGCATCGCCGCTGCGCGCGCTGCTCTCTCTTCCTGCTAAAAAGTTCTCCCGCAGCGGCGCACCCGACCACGTTCCGGCGACGCTCACATCCGGCCGCGACCGCGACCGTGGCGGCGTCATGACCGATTACGCCGAACTCCATTGCCTCAGCAACTTCAGCTTCCTGCGTGGTGCCTCGCATCCGGCCGAACTGGTGGCGCGCGCGCACGAGCTTGGCTACCGCGCGCTGGCGCTGACCGATGAATGCTCGATGGCCGGCGTGGTGCGGGCCTGGGAGGCCGCGCGCGCACTGCCCGGCGGAGGCGGGCTGCAGCTGATCGTCGGCGCCGAATTCCGCTGCAGCGACGCGCTGCGACTGGTGCTGCTGGCCCCGGAGCAGCGCGCCTACGCGCAGATCTGCCGGCTCATCACCCGCGCGCGGCGGCGCGCCGCCAAGGGCCGCTACGAACTCACGCCGGCGGATCTTGATGACGGGCTGGATGCCTGCCTCGCGCTGTGGCTGCCGCCCGCGCGGACCGCGATGGCGTGGGCTGCAGCGCTGGCACAGGGCCGATGCATGCGCGAGCGCTTTGCAGAACGCGCCTGGCTGGCGGTGGAACTGCACCGCGGCGGCGGCGATCGCGCCCACCTGGCGCATTGCCTGGAGCTGGCCGGGCAATGCGCGCTGCCCGCGACCGCGGCCGGCGACGTGCACATGCACCGGCGCAGCCGCCGCCGGCTGCAGGACCTGCTGACCGCGATCCGCCACGGCTGCACGCTCGCGACAGCGGGTGAGCGCGTGTTCCCCAACGGCGAGCGGCACCTGCGACCGCTGCCGACGCTCGCGCGCCTCTATCCCCCAGAATTGCTCGCTGCAAGCATCGCCATTGCCGAACGCTGTGGCTTTGATCTGGGCCAACTGCACTACGAGTATCCCGCCGAGCTGGTGCCGGCCGGGAGCAGCGCCGGTGCGCACCTGCGCAGCCTCGCCATGGCGGGCGCGGCCGCACGCTGGCCTGGCGGGGTACCCGCCGCGGTCGCGGCGCTCCTGGAGCGGGAGCTGCTGCTGATCGCGGAGCTGCGCTACGAGCACTTCTTCCTCACGGTGCACGACGTGGTCGCCTTTGCACGCGCGCGCGGCATCCTCTGTCAGGGCCGCGGCTCGGCCGCCAATTCCGCCGTCTGCTACGCGCTCGGCATCACCGAGGTCGACCCGGCGCGCATGAGCCTGCTGTTCGAACGCTTCATCAGCCGCGAGCGGCGCGAGCCGCCCGACATCGACGTCGACTTCGAGCACGAGCGGCGCGAGGAAGTGATCCAGTACATCTATGCCAAGTACGGGCGCGAGCGCACCGCGCTGGCCGCCACGGTCATCACCTACCGTGGGCGCAGCGCGCGGCGCGATGTCGGACGCGCGCTGGGCCCGCTGCCGGCGGCGGCCTCCGCTGCCGCGCGTGCGCAGCACGCAGAGCTCGCCGCCCAACTGGTCGCCGAGCTGCGCGGCTTCCCGCGCCACCTCTCGCAGCACGTCGGCGGCTTCGTGATCTCGGGCGAACCGCTCCACGAACTGGTGCCGATCGAGAACGCGGCCATGCCTGAGCGTACGGTGATCCAGTGGGACAAGGACGATCTTGAGACCCTGGGCCTGCTCAAGGTCGACGTGCTGGCGCTCGGCATGCTCACCGCGGTGCGCAAGGCGCTCGCGCTCGTCGCCGCGCGGCGCGGCTGGCCGCGGCGCCTGCAGGACATCCCCGCCGAGGATCGCGCCACCTACGACATGATCTGCCGCGCTGAGACCGTCGGCGTGTTCCAGATCGAGTCGCGCGCGCAGATGAGCATGCTGCCGCGGCTGAAACCGCGCTGTTTCTACGACCTGGTGATCGAGGTGGCGATCATCCGCCCAGGCCCCATCCAGGGCGGCATGGTGCATCCCTACCTGCAGCGCCGCGCGAATCCGGCCGCGGTCAGCTATCCGAGCCCGGCCCTCGCGGAAGTGCTGCGGCGCACGCTCGGCGTGCCGATCTTCCAGGAGCAGGTGATGCAGATCGCGGTCGCGGCCGCGAATTTCACCGCCGGCGAGGCCGACCAGCTGCGCCGCTCGATGGCGGCATGGAAGCGCCGCGGCGGACTCGAACCGTTTCGCGAGCGCTTGCTGTCGGGCATGGCGGCCAATGGCTACAGCGCGGACTTCGCCAACGGCATCTACCGGCAGATCCTTGGCTTTGGCGAATACGGCTTCCCGGAATCGCACGCCGCCTCGTTCGCGCTGCTCACCTATATCTCCTGCTGGCTCAAGTGCCACGAGCCCGCCGCCTTTATCGCCGCGCTCCTCAACAGCCAGCCGATGGGTTTTTACCAGCCGGCGCAGCTGGTGCAGGAAGCGCGGCGCAACGGCGTCGCCATCCTGCCGCCGGACGTGCTGGTCAGCGAGCGGGACTGCACGCTGGAAACCGCCGCCGGCGGCGCAGCCGCCATCCGCATCGGCCTGGCTCTGGTGCGCTCGCTGCCGCGCGCCGAGGCGGAACGGATCATGGCCGCACGCAGCGTGCGGCCGTTCCACAGCATCGCTGACCTGGCGCAGCGCGCGGCCCTGCCGAGGCGCAGCATGCAGCTGCTGGCGGGCGCGGGTGCGCTGCGGGCGCTCAGCACGCACCGCCACGAGGCGCTGTGGCTGGCGCTCGGCGCCGAGCCGCCGCCCGGCACGCTGCCGCTCGAGGCGGCCACCGAGCCGGCGGTGATCCTGCCGCGGCCGGACGCGGCCCAGGAGATCATGGCGGACTACCGCCAGCTCTCACTCAGCACCACGCAGCATCCGCTCGCCCTGCTGCGCGAGCAGCTGCGCGCGCGTGGGCTATCCAGCAACCTGGAGCTGCGCGCCCTGCCGGACGGCGCGCCCGTGCGCGTGGGCGGCCTGGTCACGCACCTGCAGCAGCCCGGCACGGCCTCGGGCGTGGTCTTCCTCTCGCTCGAGGACGAGACCGGCATCGTCAACGTGATCCTGTGGCCGCAGGTGTTCGAGACACAGCGCGCGCCGGCACTCGCGGCCAGCCTGCTGGAAGTGAACGGCACGCTGCAGAACCAGCACGGCGTCGCGCACGTGGTCGCGCGCACACTGCACGACCGTTCAAACTGGCTTGAGGGGATGGCGCGCCGTTCGCGCGATTTTCACTAGCGGCCGCGCCACCGTGCCCAAGCGGGCAATCAGGTGCCCAGCGCCTTGCGGAGCGATTCCAGCTCGGCGGCCGAATCGGCCAGCAGGCCCGCGCAGCCCGCCTTGAGTCCCAGGCGCTGCATCGGCCGCGAGTCGGCCAGCAGTCCCTGCAGCAGTTCTGGATCCTCACCGTGGCTGATCAACAGGTCCGCGGCGGCCAGCACGTCCGCCAGATCGGCCGTGTGGCGCGGATCGCTGTCGACCGTGGGCCAGTCGCGGACAGCTGCGACGATTTCCGGCGCCATCTGCCAGCTCTCCAGCAGCGCCTGCGCGACGCTCGGGTGCCAGTCGCGCACCAGGCTTTGAAAGGCCGCCTCGTCCTCGAACAGCTCGGGATGCCGGCTCATCTGTGTCAGCAGGTACAGCTTGCCGATGCCAGAGAGTATACCGGCGAGCATCGCCGTATCCGGGCGGCACTTGCCGGTGGCGCGTGCCACCACGTAGGCCATCGCCGCGCGCGCCACGCTCTCGCGCCACAGCGCGGCCATGGGTTTTTCAATGTTGTGGAACTCGCTGGCCTGGCGGATCTGCACCATCGCGAACGCGGCCGCGGTCGTGCGCAGCGCATCGAAGCCCAGCAGCACGATCGCCGTGCGCAGATCCGAGATCTTGCGGCCGCCCGGGTTCAGCGCGGCGGCTCCCGCCATAGTCGTGACACGGGCCGCCAGCACCGGCTCGGCGCCCAGCACTCGCACCAGGCGGTCGGCATCACTGTCTTCGTCGGCCAGGAGTTTCTGCAGCCGGATGGCCACCTGCGGATAGCTCGGCAGGGCTACCGTGCCAGCCGACAGCGCGGCGGCCAGTTCACGCACCAGGTTGAAGGCAGCGGTATCCGCCGAGGACGCGGGGGCGGTCGTTTCAGCTTGTGGAGGTGCCATACCCGCGCTTATCGGCAGGCCCGCGACCGACTTGAGCGCCGCCCGACGCGGCTGGCGCAATTCTGGCGGGTTAACGCTTTTCCCGTAGGTAGGGCAGCGCGGCGCGCAGGTATACGAACATGGAGAACAGCGTCAGCGCGGCCGCCACGACCGTGAGCCACTGGCCCAGCAGGTACATGGGGAGCCCGGCGAGATCGTGGCGGTAGAGCAGCAGGCTCACGCCCACCATCTGCAAGATGGTTTTGTACTTGCCGAGCGCCGACACCGCCACCTTGGTGCGATGGCCGAGCTCCGCCATCCACTCCCGCAGCGCCGAGACGGCGATCTCGCGCCCGATGATGACCACGGCCGCGAGCACAATCACCAGGCGCGGATCGCGGCTGACGATCAGCACCAGCGCCACGGTCACGATGAGCTTGTCGGCCACCGGATCAAGGAATGCGCCGAGCGAGGTGGTCTGCCCGAGGCGGCGCGCGAGGTAACCATCCAATGTGTCGGTGATGGCCGCGGCGGCAAACACCAAACCCGCCGCGACATCGGCGACGCCGTCGGGATTGCGGCGGCCCATCACAAACAGCACGATGATCAGCGGTATCGCCAGGATCCGCAGCCACGTCAGGAAAATGGGCAGGTTCCAGACCATCTATGCTCCCGGATGCAGGTGATCATAAAGCGTCCGGGCCAGTGCTGTCCCCACTCCTTCGACCTGCTCCAGGTCGGCAATGGCGGCGCGCAGGACACCGGGCAGCCCGCCGAAATGCACCAACAACGCGCGCCGCCGGGCCGGGCCCAGCCCCGGCACGGTTTCGAGTATGGATTCCTGGAAGCGGCGCGCGCGTCGCCGGCGGTGTCCGGTGATGGCGAAGCGGTGCGCCTCATCGCGGATCCGCTGCAGCAGGTGCAACACCGGACTGTCGGGCGCGAGCGTGAGTGCCGCGCTCTCTCCGGGCAAATGCAGTCGCTCCTGTCCCGGGCGACGATCGGCGCCCTTCGATATGCCCAGCAACGCCAGTCCCGTGCACTCGGCCCGCGCCAGCCCCTGTGCCGCCGCGTTCAGCTGGCCGGGGCCGCCATCGATCAGCAGCAGGTCCGGGCGCGGCAGGTCGCCCGCGACGATGCGCGCGCCGTGGCGGGCGAGCGCCTGCTCGAGCGCCGCGTAGTCATCGCCGGCCGCCACGCCCTCGATGTTATAGCGCCGGTAAGCGCGCTTGACGGGACCATCCGGGCCGAACACGACGCAGCCGGCGACGGTGCCCTCGCCGCCCGTGTGGCTGATATCGAAGCAGTCGATGCGCTCGGGCAGGCGCGGCAGCCCGACCATCGTGGCGAGCGACTGCAGCGCCAGCGCCACCGAATCGCGGCGGTTGGCGCGCATGCGCAGCGCCTCGCGCGCATTTTCCTCGGCCAGCTCCAGCCAGCGGCCCGGCAGGCCGCGTGCACCCTGGCGCAGCCGCACCGCGTGGCCTGCGACGGCGAGCAGCGCCTCGGCGACCGAGCTATGATCGGGCAATTCCTGGTTGATGACGATCTCGGCCGGCACGGCCGCCCGCGCGTAGTGCTGCAGCAGGAACTCCGCGAGCGCGTCGGCGGGCTCGCTCACGGCCGTGGGAAAGAAATTCGTCGTACCGAGGCTCGCGCCTTCGCGCACCGTCAGCAGCGTGACGGCGTACTGTCCGGGTTCGCCCGCCAGCGCAATCATGTCGACGTCGCGCGTGCGCGGCGCGTTGGAGATCTGCTGGGTCTGCAGTTCGGTCAGGCCCGCGAGCTGGTCACGCAGCCGCGCCGCGACCTCGAACTGCAGCCCGGTCGCGGCCACCGCCATGCGTTCGCGCAATTGCGCGCGCAACCCCTCGCTGCCGCCCTCAAGCACGCGCAGCGCTGCATCGAGATCGTGGCGATAGTCGGCCGCGCTGATCAGGCTCACGCAGGGCGCCGAGCAGCGGCCAATCTGGTATTGCAGGCATGGCCGCGTGCGGTGCGCGAAGAAGCTGTCGCGGCAGTTGCGGATGCGGAACACCTTCTGCAGCTGATGCAGCACCTGCTTGACCACTTGCGGGTTCGGGAACGGACCAAACAGCCGGCCGGTGGGCCGGCGCAGGCCGCGCCAGAACTGCAGGCGCGGGAATTCATGGTCCTGCGGGCACAGCAGGTACGGGAATGACTTGTCGTCGCGGAGGATGACGTTGTAGCGCGGCCGGTGCGCCTTGATCAGGTTGCATTCCAGCAGCAGTGCGTCGGTCTCGGATCCAACCACAGTCACTTCGACGCGCGTGACGCGCTTGAGCATCGCCGCGACCTTGGGCGATTGCGGGCGCGAACTGAAGTAGCTGCCGACGCGATCGCGGAGCCGTGCCGCCTTGCCGACGTAGATCAGCTCGCCGGCGGCCTCGTACATGCGGTAGACGCCCGGCCGGAACGGCAGGGAGGCAACGAAGCGTTGCGGATCAAATGCTGTGGCGGGCCCGGACACTCACGTGCGCTGCTTACTGCGCTCGGCAATCAGCATCGCCAGTTCGAGCGCCTGCTCGTAGTTCAGGCGCGGATCCACCTGCGAGCGGTAGGCCCGCTGCAGGTCAGCATCGGTGAGACCGCGCGCGCCACCGGTGCACTCGGTGACATCCTCACCCGTCAGCTCGATATGCGCGCCGCCGAGGAGCGAGCCGAGTTCGCGGTGGATGCGGAACGAGACGTCGAGCTCCTTCAGGATATTCTCGAAGCGCCGCGTCTTGACGCCCCCGCTGGTGGTCTCGGTGTTGCCGTGCATCGGATCACAGCACCACAGCACGGTCGAGCCGGTGCGCCGCACCGCCTCGATGGCGCGTGGCAGGTGCTGCTCGATTTCCTTGACGCCAAAACGGTGGATGAGCGTGAGCCGGCCGGGCTGGTTGTGCGGATTGAGCACCGCCACCAGCTCCTGCAGCCACTCGTCGCTCATCGCGGCGCCGACTTTGACGCCGATCGGGTTGGCAATGCCGCGGAAATACTCGACGTGCGCGCCGTCGACCTGCGCGGTGCGCATGCCAATCCAGGGCATGTGCGTGGACAGGTTGTACCAGCGGTCCTGGCGCGCGATGAAGCGCGTCTGCGCCTGTTCGTAAAGCAGATGCAGGCCTTCGTGGCTGGCGAAGAATTCCACGCGGTTGGCATCGCCCGCTTTCTGGCCGGTGAGCGATTCGAAGAAGTCGAGTGCGTCGCCGATGGAATCGACGATGCGCTGGTAGGCGTCGCGCAACTGCGCGTGACGCATGAAGCCGAGGTCCCAGTATTCCGGGTGATGCAGGTCGGCGAAGCCGCCGTCGACCAGCGCACGCACGAAGTTCAGCGTCAGTGCCGCGCGTTCATAGCCGCGCAGCAGCAGCTGCGGATCAGGGCGACGAGCCGCGGCCGTGAATTCGGAATGATTGACCAGGTCGCCGCGGTAGGCCGGGAGCGATACGCCGTCGCGGGTCTCGGTATCCGCCGAGCGCGGCTTGGCATATTGGCCGGCGAAACGGCCGACACGCACTACCGGTCGCTTCATCGCCTGCAACAGCACCAGGCTCATCTGCAACAGCACCTTGAGCTGCTTGGCGATGCGGTCGGATTCGCAGTCGGCAAAGCTCTCGGCGCAGTCGCCGCCTTGCAGCAGGAAGGCCTCACCACGCTGGGCCGCGGCCAGGCGCAGGCGCAGGTTCTCGACTTCCCACGACACCACGATCGGCGGCAGGCGCGCCAGGTCGGCCACGGCACGCTCGAGCTCGGCGCTGTCGCCATAGCTGGGCTGTTGCTGTGCCTTGCGTGACTGCCAGCTGGTCGGCTGCCAGGAATTGCTGTCGGTCGATCTCATCCGCGGGATATTAACACGGCCCCATCCACCGGCCTTCCCGGCAGGGCCACCTCGATGCTGGCGCCATGCAACATGGCGGATTCACCGACGACGAGTTCCCCGCCGTAGAGCGCCACTGTGTCGGCGACCATGGCCAGGCCCAGACCGTGGCCGCTGGCGAGCTCGTCGGCCCGCACGCCACGGCCCAGCACGCGGCTGCGGTCGGCGGGCGCGATGCCAGGGCCGTCGTCCTCGACCACGATGACCAGCCGCTGTTGCAGCGGCCGCGCGGCATCCAGCCGTACCTGCACGCGCACGCTGCTGCGGCACCACTTGCAGGCGTTGTCGATCAGGTTGCCGAGCAGCTCCATGATGTCGCCGCGATCACCGGCGAAGCCGGCCTGCGGCGGGATGTCGGCGTCGATCGCGAGGTCCTTGCCGGAGTGCACCTTGCGCAGCGCCGCGCGCAGATCGGCCACCACCGGCGCCACCGGCACCAATTGCTGTCCCAGCGTAACGCCGCCGCTCGTGGCCGCGCGCTGCAGCTGGTGATCGACGATCTGTGCGATACGGTCGATCTCGCGATCCAGCGTGGCATGCTGTCCGGGCCCGCCGGCCAGCGCGGCGCGCATGATGGCCAGCGGGGTCTTCAGTCCATGCGCCAGGTTGCCGAGCGTATCGCGGTAACGCGCAATGCGGGCTCGCTCCGAGCGGAGCAACGCATTGAGCGAGCGCGCCACGCCGGCGAGCTCGCGCGGAAAACCCGCGCCGAGCTGCGCGCGCTGGCCGCTTTCAACCTCGGCGATTTCCCGCTCCATGCGCCGCACCGGCCGCAGCACGCGCCGCAGCAATCCGCCGAGCACCGCCAGCAGCAGCAGCGCCAGCGCGCCGAACCAGGCAACCAGTTGCTGTCGGAAGCGCTCGAGCCGCGCCTGCTGCCCGGCCAGGTCTTCGGCGACGCTGAACACCAGGTTGGCGCTGTTGCCCGGAGCGTAGTCCCACTCCAGTCCGCGGTTGACAATGCCGAGCTGCGTGCCGTCGGCAAGCCGCGTTTGGAAGAAATCCGTCTGACCCATGAGCACCGGCGCTCCGAAGTTCAGGGCCACTCCCTCCATCGACGGGGAGCTCCACAGCACACGCCCGCGCGCATTGCGCACCGCCGCGTACTGTCCGGAGCGCGGCCGGCTCAGGCGCGACTCGGGATCGAGCAGGCGCAGGCCCATACGACCCGAATCGGTGAGCTCCGCCGCCGTGACCAGCGCGATCACTTCCTGGTCGAGCCGCTCGCGCAGAGCCTGCAGCGCCGAGTCACGGAAGATCCGATCAAGCACGAACACCGTGAGCGCAAAAGACAGCACCAGCGGCACGGCCACGGCGATGACCAGCTGCCGGCTGACCGAAGGTGTGCGGGCCATGCGCGCTGCGCGCCGGCTGTGGCTACGCGCCGGCGGCGCTGCGCGCCAGCGTGATGCGGTAGCCGCGGCCGCGCAGCGTCTCGATCGGCTTGAGCTGCTCGTCCGGGTCGAGCTTGCGACGCAGCCGGGCGATCAGCACTTCGATCACGTTGCTGTCGCGTTCGAAATCCTGTTCGTACAGCTTTTCGGTGAGCTCGGTCTTCGAAACCACTTCACCGGCATGCAACATCAGGTGCTCGAGCAGCCGGTACTCGAAGCTGGTGAGCTCGATCGGCGCGCCGCTCACCGCCACCGACTGGGCGCGCGTGTCGAGCACGACCGGGCCGCACTGCAGGAGCGGGGTGGTCCAGCCGCTCGAACGGCGCAGCAGTGCGCCCAGGCGCGCCTGCAGCTCGCCGAAATGAAACGGCTTGGCGACATAGTCGTCGGCGCCGGCACTGAGCCCTTCAACCTTGTCCTGCCAGCGATCGCGTGCCGTGAGCACCAGCACGCCAAAGCTCTTACCCGCGGTGCGCACGCGCCGGATGAGCTCGAGCCCCGAGAGTTTCGGCAGGCCCAGGTCGATGATCGCGACATCGATGGGGTATTCGAGCGCGGCGTACAGGCCCTCTTCGCCATCGGCCGCCGTATCGACCGCGTGGCCCGCGGCGCTCAGGTCGTGCTTGAGGGAATCGCGCAACGCGGTCTCGTCTTCGACCACCAGAATGCGCATCAGGATCTACCCACCCGACAGCACCTGCCCGGAGGCGGCGTCAACCACGATATTGAACACGCGCTGTTCGGACAGGAGCCGCAGTTCCAGCGCCGGCCGGCCGTTCACGCTGGTCTCGGACACCCGCAGCACGCGCGCGTGGTAGCGCTTCTGGACCGCGTCGATGATGCGGTCACGGCTCGCGCCATCACCGCCGGCCAAGCTGCGCGCCGCGGATGGAGCGTCGAAGGCGGCGAGCGCGGGGACAACCATGGCGCGCGCGGGAATGGCAGTGCCGAGCGCGCAACCCAGCAGCAATGCAACCGCGCACAATGAATACCGCCGCCCTGCCCTCATGCTCCCTCCTGCAACGCCGCCGCCGCCCGCGTGAGGCGCGAGCGGTGGCGGGGGCATTTTAGTATCCCTCAGGGCTCACCGCCACGCGCACCCGCAATCGCTCGCCCGGATCATAAGGCAGGTCTGTCTGGTAGTTCCGGTCGTTGTAGCGATAGCTCACGCGGTAGCCGTCGATGCGTTGATCGACGCGCTCGCCATAGCGGGTCACGCAGCGCTCGCTTTCGACCGGCCGGTCGCCGCGATCGCCATAACCACGGTCATCCCCACCGTCATCACGGCGCTGTGCGGCATCGTGTCCGATGGCGCTGCCAACCACGGCGCCCGCCACCGTGCCGAAGGCCCGCTCATGACCATGCCCGAACTGGTGGCCGATCACCGCGCCGATCAGGCCGCCAAGGATCATGCCGCCCGCTGCCGGGCGCTCGGCCGCATACGGCCGATCCGGCTCGTAACGCGTTTCGGTGTAACACTCCTGGCGCGGCACGCTCACGCGCACCTGGCGGTAGCGCGGTTCGACGTGCGTCACCTGCGCGTAGTCATAGTCCGGGGAGCTGGCATCCGCGGGCCGATCGTTCTGCCAATCAGAATTCTGGTCGGCCATGACGGGTGCGCCGATCACGAGGCCGGCGGCCAAGGCCAGCAACATGGGTTTGGTGAACATAAGTGGCTCCTTTCTAACGCGCATGGGCGATTGGTGCCCATGGGTCAGAATGCTAGCGGGCCGCGCCTGAACGACCCCTGAACCTGCCGTGGAAGCGCAAACCCGGCTATTCGGCCGCCTTGACGGCGACCCACAGCTCTTCCCAGCGGGCGGCATCCAGGTCCGCCACCACCCAGCCGCGAGCTGCGATCAGCGCCTCCATGGCCGCGAAGCGCCGCTCGAATTTGTGGTTCGCGGCACGCAGCGCGCTTTCCGGATCGACGTTGAGGAGCCGCGCCCAATTGGCCACCGCGAACAGCGTGTCCCCGAGTTCCTCTTCGATGGCGGTCGCATCTCCCAAGCGGACGGCCGCCTCTGTCTCGCGCAGTTCCTCGGCGATCTTGGGGCGGACCGCCGCCTCATCGAACCAGTCGAAGCCGACTGCACCCGCGCGCCGCGCCAGCTTGGCCGCGCGCGCCAGGGCCGGCAGGGCCATCGCCACTCCCGCCAGCGCGCCCTTTGCACCTGCGGCGGCGCGCTCACTGGCTTTGGCCTGGTCCCAGGCGCGCGCGAGGTCGGGGGCAGCGCCCGCTGCGGTATTGCCAAACACATGGCCAAACACGTGCGGGTGGCGGCGCACCAGCTTGTCGTGCAATCCCGCGGCCACGTCCGCGAAATCGAACCAGCCGCGCTCGCGCGCGAGCTGCGCATGAAACACGACCTGGAACAGCAGGTCACCCAGTTCGTCGCGGATTCTGGCCGGCTCGTCGCCGGCGATCGCATCGGCGAGCTCATAGGCTTCCTCGATCGTGTGCGGCGCGATTGTGGCAAAGGTCTGCGCGCGGTCCCAGGGGCAGCCTCGCACCGGATCGCGCAGGGCGCTCATCAGCGCGAGCAGCGCTTCAAGGCGTGCAGCCGGATCGTTCATTCCTGGGCCTGCAGGGCGCGGTGCAGCACCTGCAGCATTGCGGCCGTGGCGCCCCAGACCACGCGGCCGTTGTAGTTCAGGTCGTTCAGTGTCACCTCGACGCCGCGTAATGTGCGGCGCACCGGGACGTAGTTGTGCTCGTCGACGATAAAATCCAAAGGTATTTCGAACACCTCCGCCACCTCCGACTCGTCGATCTGCAGCTTGAAATCTGGCCGCAGCAGTGCCACGACCGGCGTGATGCGGAAACCCGTCAGCACGATCTGGTCGGGCAGGAAGCCGAGCGGCTCGATGTAGCGGCTCTCAATGCCAATTTCTTCGCGCGTCTCGCGCAGTGCTGCCGCCACCGCGTCCTCGTCATTGGTCTCGATGCCACCGCCGGGGAAACTGATCTGCCCCGCGTGGTGCCGCAGGTGTCCGGCACGCGCGGTCAGCAGCAGCGATGGCGAGCCCGGCCGATCGATGATGGGCACCAGCACTGCCGCCGCCCGCGGCGCGATCGGTAAGGCGGCGCGCGCCGCCGCTGCCACTGCCGCCTCGGCCAGTGGCCGCCCGGCGAGGTGCCAATGAGCCGGGTCGTGATCGGGCGTCGCCGCCAGCGAGCGGCGCAGCCGCACCAGCCAGTCTGCCGGCAACAGGTTCATGCGCACTCAGCAGCGGCGCTGGCAGCGGCCCTAGCCGCCGCCGCTGGTCCCGCCCTTGATGCCGCCCTGGGCGAGCGCCGCGGGATCGAGAAGTTTCGCGAGCTCGGACGGCGGCAGGTCGGTCATGGCAGCCGCCACCTCGCGGATCGGCTTGCCTTCGGCGTAGGCGCGCTTGGCGATGGCCGCGCCCTTCTCATAGCCAATGACCGGATTGAGCGCCGTGACCAGGATCGGGTTGCGCTCGAGCGCCTCGGCGACCCGCGCGCGATTGACGGTGAAGCCCGCGATGGCACTATCGGCCAGCAGCCGTGTGACATTCGCCAGCAGGCGAATGCTCTCGAGCAGGTTCCAGGCAATCAGCGGCAACATGACGTTGAGCTGGAAATTGCCGGACTGGCCGGCAATGGTGATGGCAGCGTCGTTGCCGATGACTTCGGCCGCGACCATCGCGGCCGCCTCGGGGATCACGGGATTGACCTTGCCGGGCATGATGCTGCTGCCGGGCTGGAGCGCTGGCAGCGCAATCTCGCCCAAACCCGCCAGCGGACCACTGTTCATCCAGCGCAGGTCGTTCGCGACTTTCATCACGCTGACAGCGATCACCTTGAGCTGGCCGGAAAGTTCCACGGCGGCGTCCTGCGCCGACAGCGATTCGAAGTAGTTGCGGTTGGGCTGGAAGTTGATGCCCACGAGAGCACTGAGTGCGCGGCAGAATGCGCCGCCGAAGCGCGGATCGGCATTGATGCCCGTGCCGACGGCGGTACCGCCCTGCGCGAGGCACAACAGGCGCGGCTCGACTGCGCGCACGCGCGCCGCGCCGTTTTCGATCTGCGTGCGCCAGCCCGACAGCTCCTGTGCGAGCGTGACCGGCATCGCGTCCATGAGATGCGTGCGTCCGGTCTTGACGATGGCAGCCGTGTCCGCCTCGCGGCCTGCGATCACGGCGGCCAGGTGCTCGAGCGCCGGCAGGAGCGATTCGCGCACCAGCAAAGCCGCGCTGACGTGAATGGCGGTCGGGATCGCGTCGTTGCTGCTCTGACCCATGTTGACGTGATCGTTGGGATGCACGTCGGGGGCGTTGCCTGCGGCGAGGTGCGCGATGACCTCGTTCGCGTTCATATTGCTGCTGGTGCCCGAGCCTGTTTGAAAGACATCAACGGGGAACTGCGCATCGTGAGCGCCGGCGGCCACCGCGGCCGCGGCGGCGCTGATGGCCGTTGCGAGCCGCGGTTCGAGCAGGCCGAGTTCAGCATTGGCCTGCGCAGCGGCCTGCTTGATCAGGGCCAGCGCGCGAATGAAGGCGCGCGGCAGCGTGCGGCCGCTGACCGGAAAGTTGTTGACCGCGCGCTGGGTCTGGGCGCCCCACAGCGCGTCGGCCGGTACCCGCAATTCGCCCATGCTGTCGCGTTCCAGCCTGAATCCCTTCGATCCCATGACGCTCCGACCCTCCGGTGATCCGGCAAAACGCGCTACACTCTCGCATTCTAACCGCGAGTGTTGCCTGCTGCATGGACCAATCCCGCCTGCTGGCCATATCACCCGTTGACGGGCGCTACGCTGCGGCGGCCGAGCCGCTGCGCGCATTGTTCGGCGAAGCAGGCTTGATACGCGAGCGCATCCGCGTCGAAGCCCTCTGGCTGCTGGATCTGACCACCGCCGTGCCGCAGCTCGCGGGCGCTGCGCTGCCGGCCGCGGTGGCCGCGCGCGCCAAAGCGCTGGCGCGCGATCCGGGACCGCAGGCAACGGAGGCGGTTAAGGCCATTGAGGCGCTCATCAAGCATGACGTCAAGGCGGTCGAGTATTTCGTGCGCCAGGAGCTGCAAGCGGCCGGCGCATCGCCGGCCACGCTCGAGCTGGTGCACTTTGGCTGCACCTCCGAGGACATCAACAACCTCAGCTACGCGCGGCTCCTCGCCCGCGCGCGCGCGCAGGTGCTGCTGCCCGAGCTCGCGCAGATCATCGCCGTGCTGCGCGGCTTTGCGCGCGAGCACGCGCGCGTCGCGATGCTCGCGCGCACTCATGGCCAGAGTGCGAGCCCGACCACGCTGGGCAAGGAATATGCGAACGTCGCCGCGCGGCTAAAGCGCGCACGCGCGCGGCTGCAGGCCGTGGCGATCCTGGGCAAGTGGAATGGCGCGGTTGGCAACTACAACGCGCACCAGGCCGCACTACCGGAGGCAGACTGGCGCGCCATCAGTGCGCGCTTCGTCGGCAGCCAGGAGCTCGAGTGGAATGCCTACACGACGCAGATCGAACCGCACGACTGGATCGGCGAGTACGCCGATGCCGTCGCCGCCATCAACGTCATACTCATCGATCTGTGCCGCGACACCTGGGGATATATTTCTCTTGGCTACCTGCGCCAGCGCGCCGTGGCCGGAGAGGTCGGTTCCTCGACCATGCCGCATAAAGTCAATCCGATCGACTTCGAGAACGCCGAGGGGAACCTCGGCGTCGCCAATGCGCTGTGGCGGCACTTCGCCGACAAACTGCCCGTGTCGCGCTGGCAGCGCGACCTCACCGATTCAACTGTACTGCGCAATGTCGGCGTCGCGCATGCGCACACGCTGATCGCCTGGCGCGCGCTGCAGCTTGGCCTTGGCAAGCTGGCCGCAGATGCCGGACGCTGCGCGCGCGAGCTCGACCAGGCCTGGGAAGTGCTCGGCGAGGCGATCCAGACCGTGCTGCGCGCGCACGGTGTGCCCGATGGCTACGAGCTGCTCAAGGAATTCACGCGCGGCGCGGCGATCGACGCCGCCGCCATGCGCCAGTTCGTCGCGGGGCTGCCGTTGCCCGCTGCCGAACGCGCGCGGCTCGCCGCGCTCGGCCCCGCCGATTACGTCGGCCTGGCCGCCGAACTGGCGCTCGACCTGCCCGAATAAGCTGCTGCCGGCCCGAACTGCGGCCTCCGTCACATTGCCGCGCCCGCGGAGCGTGATCCGATCGACTCGCCTGCGCGCGCCCGCTCCATACCATGCCTGTGCCTACACCCTTGGATTTAAGGCAAACGGCGTGGCCAAGTCGGACAAGCAGCGTTCAACCACCGAAGCATGGCTCGAAAGCCTCGCGGCCGCCGAGCGTCCGGCACAGCCGGTGATCCTCGCGATGCCGATGCCGGCCGCCGACGAATTGCAGGTACTGACCAGCCTGTCGGACGTACGCCAGACCACCGCCGCAGTCATTGCCACCGGACAGCGGCTGATCTCGATCTTCACGCCCGACCTCGAGCCGCAGCTCTACGATGATCCGAAGGTGATCGAGGTCATCAAGCGCTTCGTGTTGAGCCACAGTTTTGCCAAGGTGCGCGTGCTGCTGCGTGATCACACGCGCCACACGGGCTCGGGCAGCCGCTTCATGTCCATGGCGCGGCGGCTTACCAGTTACCTGGAGCTGCGCATCCTCGTGCCGCAGTTCCAACACCTGACCGCTTCCTATTGCGTCTCGGACGACCGCGGCATCGTCTACCGGATGCGGGCCGACCGCTGGGACGGGATTGCTGCCGTGAACAGCCCGCCGGTGGCGCGCCAGTACCTGCAGGAATTCGACGCCGCCTGGCTCGCCAGCCACGACCAGCACCACCGCCGCGCCGCACGCATGCAGTAGCGGCCAGAGCGCGCCCGGGCGGCCCGCCTTTATACTTGGTGCCATGAATATGGGCGCCGCAACTGGCACGCGCATCGTCGTTGGCATGTCCGGCGGCGTCGACTCGGCCGTGGCTGCACTGCGCCTGATCGAAGCCGGCCACGAAGTGCACGGCCTGTACATGAGCAACTGGGACGACGAGGACGCCTATTGCAACAACGCCCAGGACTACCAGGACGCGCGCACCGCGGCGCGCGAGCTCGGCATCGTGCTACACCGGGTCAGCTTCGAGCCTGAATACCGCCAACGGGTGTTCGCGGAATTCCTGGACGAATACCGGCGCGGGCGCACGCCGAATCCGGACGTGCTGTGCAACCGCGAGATCAAATTCGGCGTGTGCCTGCACTACGCGCAGCGACTGGGTGCGCAGTGCTTCGCCACCGGCCACTATGCGCAGCTCGAACAGCAAGCGAGCGGCCCGGTGCTGCTGCGCGGGGCAGATGCGGGCAAGGACCAGTCCTATTTTCTGTGCGGCGTGGAGCGCGCGCGCTTTGCGCAGGTGCAGTTTCCCATCGGTTCGCTCCCCAAGGCCGAAGTGCGCGCGCAGGCGCAGCGTGCGGGCCTGCCTGTGTTCAACAAGCCCGACAGCACGGGCATCTGCTTCATCGGTGAACGGCCGTTCGCCCAATTCCTGGCTGCCTACCTGCCGCAGGATCCGGGCCCGATTGAGACCACCGACGGCCGACGGCTCGGCACGCACCGCGGCCTGCACTTCTATACGCTCGGCCAGCGCGGCGGCCTCGAGATTGGCGGCGTGCGTGGCGGGAGCGGCGATCCCTGGTACGTCGCGCACAAGGACACCGGGCGCAATGCGCTGGTCGTGGTGCCCGCGCGCGAACGTGGCTCCGTGACCACGGCAGCGCTGCGCACCGGCGTGGTCAATTGGCTGATCGAGCCGCCGCTCGCCGCATTCGTGGCGGGCGTGAAGACCCGTTACCGGCAACCGGACCAGGCAGCGCGCGTCACGCCGCAGGCCGACGGCAGCGTGCTCATCCAGTTCGAAATGCCGCAGTGGGCGGTGACGCCGGGCCAGACTGCGGCGCTGTACGCCGGCGCGCGCTGTCTCGGCGGCGGTGCGATCGAAGAGACTCTATAATATGCGGCCGCGGCCGATAACATTGACCGGCGGCGTTACGGAGGCACTATGACTGACAGCTTCAAGGCGCGCTCGACTCTGACGGTGTCGGGCCAGAGCTACCAGATCTTCAATCTCGCGGCCCTGGGCCCCGAGCGCATGGCACGGCTCCCCTACGCGCTGAAGATCCTGCTCGAGAACCTGTTGCGCTTCGAAGACGGCGTCAACGTCACGCGGGCCGACATCGAGGCCATTATCAACTGGGATTCAAAGGCCCAGCCCACACACGAGATTTCATTCACGCCCGCGCGCGTGATCATGCAGGACTTCACCGGCGTTCCCTGCGTCGTAGACCTGGCGGCCATGCGCGAGGCGATCACGCGCCTGGGCGGCGATGCCGACAAGGTGAACCCGCTGGCGCCCGCTGAGCTGGTCATCGACCACTCGGTACAGGTCGACGAGTACGGCACCGCGCAGGCGCTGGCCGACAACAATCGCATCGAATTCGAGCGCAACGGCGAGCGTTACGCCTTCCTGCGCTGGGGCCAGAGCGCGTTCCGCAATTTCAAAGTCGTGCCTCCCAACACCGGCATCGTCCACCAGGTGAACCTCGAGTTCCTCGCCCGCGTCGTGTTCGGCGGCGAAACCGGCAGCCCGCGCCAGGCCTATCCGGACACGGTGGTCGGCACCGACTCGCACACCACCATGATCAACGGCCTCGGCGTGCTCGGCTGGGGCGTGGGCGGCATCGAGGCCGAGGCGGCGATGCTGGGCCAGCCCGTCACCATGCTGATTCCCCAGGTCGTGGGCTTCCGCCTCAACGGCAGCCTGCAGCCCGGTGCGACCGCGACCGACCTCGTGCTGACCGTGACGGAGATGCTGCGCAAGCACGGCGTGGTCGACAAGTTCGTTGAGTTCTTTGGCGACGGGCTGGCGCACCTGCCGCTCGCGGATCGCGCCACCATCGGCAATATGTCGCCGGAATTTGGCAGCACCTGCGCCCTGTTTCCGATCGATGAGGAAACGATCCGCTACCTGAAGCTCTCCGGCCGCCCGCCTGAGCAGATTGCGCTGGTCGAGGCCTATGCAAAGACCACCGGCTTGTGGCGCGTCGATGGTGCCAAGGCCGCCGACTACAGCGCCGTCATCGAGCTCGACCTCACGACCGTCGAACCCAGCCTGGCCGGCCCCAGCCGTCCACAGGATCGCGTGCCGCTGCGCGTGGCGAAGAGCACCTACCAGGCGCATCACAAGAAAATGGCCGACGAGCGTGCGAAGAAGAATCCCGGCGCCACCGGCAAGGCGCCTGCCACCGTGGGCGGCAAAAGCTTCGAAGTCAGCGACGGCGCAGTACTGGTCGCCGCGATCACCAGCTGCACCAATACCTCGAACCCTTACGTGATGATCGCCGCCGGGCTGCTCGCACGCAACGCGCGCCGGCTCGGCATCAACTCGCGCCCGTGGGTCAAGACCAGTCTTGCCCCTGGCTCGCGCGTCGTCACCGACTACCTGCGCAGCGCGGGCCTGCTGGACGAACTCGCCGGTATCGGTTTCAACCTGGTCGGTTACGGCTGCACCACCTGCATCGGCAATTCCGGGCCGCTCAAGCCGGAGATTTCCGCCGCCGTGAAAGCGGGCGACGTCATCGGCTGCTCGGTGCTCTCGGGCAACCGCAACTTCGACGGCCGCGTGCACCCGGAGGTCAAGATGAATTTCCTGGCTTCACCGCCGCTGGTGGTCGCCTACGCGCTCGCCGGATCGCTCCACGTCGACCTAACCACGGAACCCCTCGGCACGAACGAGGCCGGCAAGCCGGTGTTCCTGCGCGATGTCTGGCCTTCGCCCCAAGACGTTGCCGACTGTGTCCACAAGAACATCACCTCCGAGATGTTCCGGCGCAGCTACAGCGGCGTCTTCGACGGCGACGAACGCTGGCAGGCGATCAAGGTGCCGGCCGGCAAGGTCTACGCCTGGGACCGCAAGTCGACTTACGTGAAGAACCCGCCCTACTTTGATGGCATGACGATGCGGCCGGACGCGGTCGGCGAGATACGCGGCGCCCGCGCGCTCGCGTTACTCGGCGATTCTGTCACGACCGACCACATCTCGCCGGCCGGCAACATCGCCAAGAGCAGCCCGGCGGCGCAATACCTGATGGCGCAGGGCGTCCAGCCGGCCGATTTCAACCAGTACGGCGCGCGCCGCGGCAACCACGAAGTGATGATGCGCGGCACCTTCGCCAATATCCGGCTGCGCAATCTCCTGTTGCCGGGAACCGAGGGCGGCATCACGGTGCACGTGCCGAGCGGCGAACAGCTGAGCATCTTTGATGCCGCCATGCGCTACCAGGCGGAACACACGCCGCTGATCATCATCGCGGGCAAGGAGTACGGCTCCGGTTCTTCACGCGACTGGGCCGCCAAAGGCACGATGCTGCTGGGCGTGCGCGCGGTCATCGCCGAGAGCTTCGAGCGCATCCATCGTTCCAATCTCATTGGCATGGGCGTGCTGCCCTTGCAGTTCAGCGACGGCGCGAACGCGCAATCGCTGGGACTGAACGGGCGCGAAACCTTCGAGATCCAGGGACTCGAGCAGGGCAATGCGCGCACGGTCACGGTCGTGGCGAGCTCGGGCGCAGGGGCGCCCAAGCGCTTTAGCGCGCGGGTGCGGATCGACACGCCCAAGGAGCGCGAATACTTCCAGCATGGCGGCATCCTGCGCTACGTGCTGCGCCAACTCGCGGTGGCCGGCAAGGCCGCCTGAGCCGGGCGCCGGTGGCCGAAAGCACGCTGGCCATCTTCGACCTCGATGGCACGATCACGCGCCACGACACGCTGTGGCCGTTCATCCGCGGCTACCTGCTGCGCCATCCGCAGCGCTGGTGGCGCTTGCCGCTGTGCCTGGCGTCGCTGCTGAGATATTTCACTGCCGGCCGCGACCGTGGTGCGCTCAAAGGCGCGGTCATCCACCTTACGCTGGGCGGCCTGACACGCGCCGAGCTCGATGGTTGGGCCGCACGCTTTACGCAGCAAGTGCTCCGCACGGGTCTGTACGCTGAGGCAATCACCTGCATCGCGGCGCACCGGCGCGCGCAGGCGCACCTGGTGCTGTTGTCGGCGAGTCCGGATCTGTACGTGCCGATGATCGCAACCGCGCTGGGCTTTGACGAATGCATCTGCAGTGAAGTGCGCTGGCAAAAGGACGGAACCCTCGACGGCGCGCTGGCCTCGGCCAACCGGCGCGGCGCGGAGAAGACCCGCTGCGTGCGCCTGCTGCTGTCCGAGCACCAACCGCTGCTCGCGCACGCCTACGGCAACAGCCGTGCCGATCTTGACCACCTGCGACTGGTGAGCGCCGGCACCTACGTCAATGGCCGGCCACAGGACCTGCAGGATCTGCCCTCCGTGCGTGCGGTGATCTGGTCGTCGCC
Source organism: Gammaproteobacteria bacterium (assembly GCA_025359205.1). Taxonomy (GTDB): domain Bacteria; phylum Pseudomonadota; class Gammaproteobacteria; order Steroidobacterales; family Steroidobacteraceae; genus FEN-1191. The sequence goes on along the minus strand of JANYHD010000023.1, from coordinate 21,936 downwards.
CGGTGATGTGGGCACTTTGGCCGCGGCAGCGGGTCTGTAACCTTTAGCAGGCCGTGACGATATAGGGGTGACAGTGGTCTGCGCGATGCCGGCCCGGTTTCTTACCCTGGTGTTTGGTTCAATCCCATGCGCGATCTCAAGCTACCTGCAGTCCGCCCTTCGGAGATTACCGCCGAGCGCTATTTCCATATGCGCCGCGGGCTGCTCGCCAGCGGGCTGGGCCTGGCCACGGCCTCCCTGCTGCCCGCGCCTGGCCGCGCAGCCAGCGCTGCACCAAATGTTGCGCCGGGCCCGGCTGCGTTGCGCTATACCCCTAATCCCCGCTATGCGGTCACGGACCGCTCGAATAGCTACGAGGAAATCACGGGCTACAACAATTTCTACGAGTTTGGCCTGGACAAATCTGATCCGGCCGCCAACGCCGGATCGCTCCGCACCCGCCCCTGGAGCCTCACCATAGCCGGCGAAGCCGAGGTCACCGGCACGTTTCACCTCGAGGACATCCTCAAGCCTCACCCGCTCGAGGAGCGGATCTATCGTCATCGCTGCGTCGAAGGCTGGTCGATGGTCATCCCCTGGGTCGGCTTTCCACTGGCCGACCTGCTGGCGCGTTTCCGGCCCAACTCACGGGCGAAATACGTCGAGTTCACGACGCTGCTCGACCCGCGGCAGATGCCCGGGCAACAGCGCGCGGTGCTCGACTGGCCCTACGTCGAGGGCCTGCGCATCGATGAAGCCATGAATCCGCTGGCACTGATGGTGGTGGGCGTATACGGGCGCGAATTGCCAAACCAGAACGGCGCCCCGCTGCGCGTGCACCTGCCGTGGAAATACGGGTTCAAAAGCGGCAAATCGATCGTGCGGATACGCTTTACCGAGCGCCAACCACTCACATCCTGGCCGGCTGCGTCGCCCGGTGAGTATGGTTTCTACGCCAACGTCAACCCCATGGTCGATCACCCGCGCTGGAGCCAGGCGACCGAGCGGCGCATCGGCGCCGGCCTGTTCGCTCCGCGTCGCCCGACCGAGTTGTTCAATGGCTATGCTGAGCAGGTCGCAGGCCTGTACCGGGGCCTCGACCTGCGCCGCAGCTACTAGGCCCTGTCCGCTCCACTTGCAGCCATGAGCCACAGTACCGACAAGCGTTATCGCTATATCTACAAGCCGGCGTTGTTCCTCGCCTGCCTGGTGCCACTGGCATGGGTGGTGGCAGGCGTCGCCAACGCCATGGCCGCGACGAATTTACCGGTGCCTGGCCTGGGAGCCGATCCGGTGCGGCGCATGCTCGGCATCTTCGGCCACAGTGCACTCAACCTGCTGCTCATCACCTTGTGCGTGTCACCACTCCGAGCGCTCACCGGCAATGCGCAACTGTTGCGGCTGCGGCGCATGCTCGGCGTGTTTGCCTGCAGTTACGCGCTGCTGCATTTCCTCGTGTACGTGGGGCCGTTTCAGGGTTTCGACGGACACGCGATTGCTGCCGACCTGGTGAAGCGGCCATACATCACGCTGGGATTCGCGGCCCTCCTGATGCTGCTCGCGCTGGCCGTCACCTCGACCAACGGTTGGATGCGGCGCCTCGGGCGCCGCTGGCAGCGACTCCACCGGCTGATCTACGTGGTCACGGCGCTCGGCGTCTGGCACTACTGGTGGCAGGTGAAAAAGGACATCCGCGAGCCGTTGCTCTACGCAGGCCTGGCGGCCGTGCTGCTGGGTTGGCGCTGGTGGCGGCAGCGCCGCACCACTCAGCAACGAGGCACTACATCGAGTTCCGCGCTTCCCACAGTTCCGGAAAGAACCTGAGGCGCAGCGCCTTGGCCAGGTAGGCCACGCCGGCCGTGCCGCCGGTACCGGGCTTGTAGCCGATGATCCGCTCGACGGTCTTCATGTGCTGGAAGCGCCAGAGCTGGAAGCGGTGATCCAGGTCGACCAGATGTTCGCCGAGCTCGTAGAGGTCCCAGTCCTTCTCGGCGTTGAGGTAAACACTGAGCCAGGCTGCAGTGACCAGCTTGTTCGCCTCATAGGGCAGCGAGAAATCGCGCGCCAGCAGTTCCTGCGGCACCTCGCGCCCGCGGCGTGAGAGCAATCGCAGCACTTCGTCGTAGAGGCTCGGCGCGCGCAGCGCGTTCTCGAGCATCGCAAATGCCTGCGGCTCGCGTTGGTGCACCTTGATCGTGTCGGCGTTCTTGTTGCCGAGCATGAACTCGATCAGTCGGTATTGCAGCGACTGGAAGCCCGATGAGCGGCCCAGCGCGTTGCGGAAGGCCGAGTAGTCGAATGGCGTCATCGTCGACAGCACGTCCCAGACGGCGAGCAGCTGACCCTGCACGTGATCAATGCGGCTGAACATCTTGAAGGAAGCAGCCAGCTCATCGCGGCGCACGCAGTCCATGACCGCCGAGAGCTCGTGGCGCAGCAGGCGCATCCACAGCTCCGAGACCTGGTGAACGATGATGAACAGCATCTCGTTGTGCTCGCTCGTCAGCGGCCGCTGCGCCGCGAGCAGCAGATCGAGGTGCAGGTATTGCCCATAGGACAGCGAATCCCCGAGGTTCCAGTGCACGGGCTCATCGCGCAGGTCGACGCTGCCGAGATGCTCACCAGGCGGGTCTTGTGGGTTCAAGCGCAAGCTCCGTTCATTGCAACGACCTCAAATCAGCGACCATCAGGCCCGCAGCGTCCGCAGCACCCACCCGGGCACCTGGCTCCATCCCGCTGCCAGCTCGCGATCGTGCTCGCGCCAATGCGGATCGTGGCACTCGACCAGCCGCCAGAAACGCGCTGAGTGATTCATGTGCGTCAGGTGGCAAAGTTCGTGCACCAGCAGGTAGCGAACCACGGCCGGGCGGTGAAACAGCAGGCAGCAGTTCAGGCTGATGGTACCGCGCGCCGAGCAACTGCCCCAGCGTGTGCGCTGGCGGCGGATCTGCAGGCGTCGGTAGCTCGCGCCGCAGCCATCCGCCAGTGCGGCAAGCTGTGGCTCGAGGGCCGACGCGGCACGCTCGCACAGCCATTCGAGCAAGGCCGTGCGCAGCGTCGAATCATCCGTGTCGCCACGCAGTTCGAGAACGCCGCCTGCTGCGCTCGTGGCAAGCGCGCGCACCAGGGGTCCGCGCCGTACGCGCGGTGCGCCCGGCGCGCCCGGCGGCACCACCTGACAAGCCCAGCTTTCGCCGCTCGCCGGCAGCTCAATGCGTTCGGGCGGGAAGGCAAAGTCTGCGTGCGGCGCGCGCTGGCGATGACGTTCGATCCAGTCGCGGTGCCGCGCGACAAAGCCCGACACGGCGCGCGCGCCCGCACCCGGCGGCACGACGATCTCCACCGTGCCGTCGCGAAAGACACGCACGCCCAGCCGGCGGGCGCGTCGGCTGCGCCGTACGCGCCAGGCGCCGTCGATCGCGCCCTCGCTCCAGAGCGGCAGCTGCTGCAGGGCTGCGGTAGTCATTGCGAGGGACATGATAACAGGGGTGCGCACGCTGCCGCGCTGTGTACACTGACGCGCGCATGGAACTCATCGACATCGGCGTTAACCTCACGCACGACAGCTACGAGGTGGACCGGGCGGCTGTGCTGGAGCGGGCCGAAGGCGCCGCGGTGACCCAACTCATCGTGACGGGTGCGACGCTCGCCTCGAGCGCGGCGGCGCTCGAGCTCGCCCGCGCGCAGCCGGGCAGGCTGTACGCGACGGCCGGGATCCATCCGCATCACGCCGCTGAATTCACCGCCGCCGGACTGCCGCAGCTGCGCGCACTGCTGGCTGAACCCGGTTGCATCGCCGCCGGTGAATGCGGGCTGGATTATTTCCGTGACTACTCGCCGCGTGCGGCGCAGCGTAACGCGTTCGCGCTGCAACTTGGGCTCGCCGCGGAATCCGGCAAGCCGCTGTTCCTGCACCAGCGCGAGGCCCATGCCGATTTCATCGCGGCACTGCGCGAGCACGCCCGTGCGCTGCCAAGCGGCGCGCTGCACGGCGTGGCGCACTGCTTCACGGGCGGTGAGGCGGAACTCGACGCCTACCTCGAGCTGGGGCTGCACATCGGTATCACCGGCTGGATCTGCGACGAGCGGCGCGGCCTGCAGCTGCAATCGCTGGTGCAGCGCATCCCGGCTGGTCGGCTGCTGCTCGAATCGGATGGTCCCTACCTGCTGCCCCGTGACCTGCAGCCGCGGCCGCCGTCCCGGCGCAACGAACCCGCGTTCCTGGTGCACATCGCCGCGACTGTGGCGCGGTTGCGCGGCGAAACGCTTGCGGACTGTGCGGACCACACCACCGCCGCGGCGCGCCGGCTGTTTGGAATACCCGCGCCGGTCGGCCACGCCTTGAGCGTGCACAGGCCCTAGACCGCGGCTTTCGGTGCCACCAGGCTGCTGGGCTTGCAGACCGCGACCAGCCGTGCCCACTCGCTCCGCCACGCATCCGGTAGCGCGCCCGACTGCTCGCGCTCGGCCAGCGGGAACTCGGCGCCGAGCGAGCCCAGCATGAGCGTGAAGCGTGGCAGGCCTTTGGGGAAGCGTCCACGCGGCGCAAACACCACGCGGCCCTCGACCGGCAACTCTGCGATCAGGGCACGCACCACCGCGATGCGGTCGTACAGGCCGGTCTGCGGATTGGCGAAGGTATAGCGCTGCTCGCGGTGCATGACGGTCCACTCGGTCATCTGGTCGCCACCGAAGATGTTGCCGGCGACGTTGCGCATATCGATGACGATGCAGCCGCGCGCCGTGAGCAGCAGGAAATCGACGTGCAGCGAGCCGCCCTGGCCGTCCGGCACGAGCACGTCGCGCAGGTATTCGAAGGCGCCGCCGGTCACCGTGGCGAGCAATGCCGCAGCCGCGCGGCGGCGCCGGTACCAGCGCCACAGCACCAGCAGCAGCACGATCAGCACCACTGCACCCGCCACGCTGCCCGCAGCGCGCGTGTCGAGGCTGCGCAGCATTTCGCGCACCGGCTGCAGGTCGATCATGCGGCCCGCCGCTCGAGTGTGCTGCGGAGCGCAGCGAGCGTGGCGTCAATTTCAGTGTAATGCGCCGGACGCCTGAACAGCCGCTCGAGCGTCTCGGGCACCGGCACCGGCCGGCCGACCAGCGGCTCGACGATCTCGCGAAACTTGGCCGGATGCGCGGTGGCCACCAGCACCCAGTGCTGCCCCTTGCGTCGCTCGGCCGGCATCTGCGCCCAAGCCTCGGCCGCGGTCGCCGTGTGCGGGCACCACAGCGCGCCGAAACGCTCGTGATCGGCACGGATGCGCGCACGGATCGCGCCGTCGTCGATCGACACCGCGCTGATGGCCAGTCCCAGCGCAGCCGCGTCCGGATACAGCGCAGTGAGACGCTCGAGATTGCTGGGGTTGCCCACATCCATCGCCGAAGCGAGCGTGGCCACGCTGGCGCGGATCCGCAGCACGCCTTCCGACAGGTAATCGGGCACCGTGCGGTTGGCGTTGTGCGCGAGCACGATCTCCGCGATCGGCGCGCCCAGGCGCCGCGCCCACACGCAGGCGGTGGCGTTGCCGAGATTGCCGCTCGGAACGACGAATGAAGCCCGCTCGCCCGTGCGCGCGTGCACCTGGACGCTGGCGGCAACGTAGTAGACGGCCTGTGGCAGGAGCCGCCCGAGATTGATGCTGTTGGCGGAAGACAGGTCCCACAGCGCCGCGAATTCCGGCTCCACGAACGCCTGCTTCACCATGCGCTGGCAGTCGTCGAAACTGCCGCGCACCGCCAGGCTCTGCACGTTGTCACCCCAGCACGTGAGCTGCTGCTGCTGCGTCGGCGACACCTGTCCTTTCGGAAACAGCACCACCACTTCGATGCCCGGTTGGCGGTGAAAGGCGGCCGCCACGGCGCCACCGGTATCACCAGAAGTCGCCACCAGGATCTTCAGCGGCCGCGCCGCGCCGCGCCGCAGGCGCGTCAACGCCGCGGCGAGGAAACGCGCACCGAAATCCTTGAACGCCGCGGTCGGCCCATGGAAGAGCTCGAGCACGCCGAGCTGGTCGCCGTCGAGCGGCACCAGCGGCGCTGGAAAATTGAAGGCCTCGGCGGCGATCACGGGCATTTCCGCCGCCAGCGGATCACCGCTGGCGAAGGGCGCCAGGAACTGCGCAGCCTGTCTGGCCAGCGGTTCGCCCGCGCGCACACCGGCCACCGCCGCTTCCGGCCAGTCGAGCGGCACGTACAGCCCGCCGCCAGAGGCCAGGCCGCGGCTCAGGGCCTCGCTGAATGCTGCCCGGTGCGCTGCGTCGCGCGTGCTGACGAACTGCATCAGGCCTCCACGCGCGCGCCCACGGGCTCGAGCGCCGTGATCCAGTGGTCGCACTGCAGGTCGTGGTGTGAGAACTGCACGACCATCGCTTCGCGCACGGCCAGTGCATGACTCTCGACGCACCAGGCAAACACCGTGGGACCGGCTCCGGAAATCGAGCAGCCGAGCGCACCGGCCGACATCGCCGCGCGCCGCACCGCCGTGAAGCCCGGGATCAGCGCGGCCCGCTGCGGTTCGATCACCACGTCCTCGAAGGACTCGCGCAGCAAGTCCAGGTCATTGGTGTAGCAGCCCGAGATGAAACCGGCGAGGTTGGCGGTCTGCCAGACGAAATCCTTCATCGGCACGCTGGTCTTCAGGATCGCGCGCGCCTCGCGCGTTGAGAGGAACATGTGCGGGTGGACCACCACGGCGCGGACCGCCGCCGGCACCGGGATCTGCTTGACGCGCGGCTGGTCGATGCCCACGGTCAGCACCAGGCCGCCGAACAGCGAGGGCGAGATGTTGTCGACGTGCAGCGAACCGCTGGCAACCCTCTCGCCCTGCATCGCGAATTTCAGCAGCTGCAGTTGCGTGCAAGGTTCGGGCAACAGCGCGTTCGCCGCCACCACCGCCGCCACGGCTGAGGCCGCCGAGCCGCCCAGGCCCGATGAGAGCGGGATGCCCTTGTCCAGTTCGAGCGCGAAGCCATAGGAGAGCCCGAGCGCTTCGCGCATCGCCTCCAGGGCCCGGCCTGCGGTGTTCTTGGCCGCTTCCAGCGGCAGGTCAGCGGCCACGCCGCGAATCGCCGCGATGCGCACGCCCGCCGCATCGGTGCGCCGCACCGTGGCGCGATCACCGATCGCGCCCACCGAAAATCCGAGGATGTCGAAACCAATCGCGACATTGCCCACCGAGGCCGGCGCGAAGGCGCGCGCCACATCGCGAGGTGTCTTTGCCGCGCTCACAGCCGCGCCCCCAGGAAAGTCGCCAGCCGCAGCAGATCGGCGAACACGCCACCGGCCGTGACGGCAGGTCCCGCTCCTGGACCTTGTACAATCAGCGGATTATCGCAATAACGTGAAGTGGAATATCGCACAACGTTATCGGTCAGCGCGATGTTGGCGAAAGAATGTTTCGCATCGAGTTCCTCCAGACCCACCGTAGCCTCCCCGGCGGCCGTGATGCGGCCCACGTAGCGCAGCACGCGCCCGCGCGCCTTTGCTGCACCATAGCGCTGTGCCATCTGCGTGTCATAGCGCGGGAGTTGCTCCAGGAATTCCTCGCTGCTGCCGCCGGTGAGATCGCCGGGCACCAGGCTCTCGACGCGCACGTCACCGAGCTCGAGCTTCAGCCCCATCTCGCGCGCCAGGATGATGAGTTTGCGCGCGACATCCATCCCCGACAGGTCATCACGCGGATCCGGTTCGGTATAGCCGCGCTGCTTGGCGTCGCGCACGATCGCCGCGAAGGCCGTGCTGCCGTCGTACACGTTGAACAGGTAGGCCAGCGTGCCCGAGAAAATGCCCTCGATGCTCGCGATGTCATCGCCGGTCTCGCGCAGGTCACGCACCGTCTGGATCACCGGCAGCCCCGCGCCCACGGTCGCTTCATAGAGATAGTGTGCACCGCTCTGGCGCTGCGCGCTCTTCAGCGACTCGTAGTAAGCCAGCGGACCGCTGTTGGCTTTCTTGTTGGGCGTGATCACGTGCACGCCCGCGGCCAGCCAGTCGTGGTAGCGGTTCGCCACGTCCTGGTTGGCGCTGCAATCGATGATCACAGTATGCGGCAGGTGATCGACCTTGAGGTGCGCGAAGAACTTCGCATAGTCCGCGCTCACCGCGCTCTGCGCGATTTCCTCGCGCCAACGCTGCAGCGGGATGCTCTGCTCCGCCAGCTTCATCGACTTCGAGCTCATGATGCCGCGCACCCGCAAATCGATGTTGAACTGCCGCGCCAGGCGCTCGCGCTGGCTGGCGAGCTGGTCGAGCAACACCTTGCCCACGGTGCCCGGGCCAATGACGCCGATCGAGAGGGTATGCGGCGAGAGATAGAAACCGGCGTGCACCGCACGCAGTGCACGCGTCGCCTGGCTCCCCTCGACCACGACTGAGATATTGCGCTCCGAAGCGCCCTGCGCAATGGCGCGCACGTTGACGTTGGCGGAGCCGAGGGCGTTGAAGACCTTGCCGGCGACGCCCGGCATTCCGGCCATGCCATCGCCGACCACCGCGAGGATCGCGAGCTCGGTGGTGACATCGACGCTCTGGATCTGCCCGTCAGCGAGCTCGCGCGCAAAGGCGCGCTCGAGCACCTGCGTGGCGCGAGCGGCCTGCGCAGCCGGAATCGCGCAGCAGATGGAATGCTCCGAACTGCCCTGCGAAATCAGGATGACCGAGATGTCCTCCTCGCGCAGCGCGCCGAACAGGCGGTGCGCGGTGCCGGGCACGCCGATCATGCCTGCGCCCTCGAGGTTGACGAGCGCAACGTCCTCGATGCTGGTGATGCCCTTGACCGGCTGCTCGGAGCGCGGCTGCGCACAGATCAGCGTGCCGGGCTTTTCGGGCGCGAAGGTGTTGCGGATCCAGATGGGAATGTCGCGCCCGACGGCCGGCGCCATGGTCTGCGGGTGGATCACCTTGGCGCCAAAATACGCCAGCTCCATGGCCTCGTTGTAGGACAGCGCGCTGATGATCTGCGCGTCGGGCACGCGGCGCGGGTCGGCCGAGAGCACGCCATCGACGTCGGTCCAGATCTGGATCTCGCCGGCCGCGAGCAATGCGCCGAAAATGGACGCCGAGAAGTCGCTCCCGTTGCGGCCGAGCGTGGTCTGGATGCCCGCCGGGTCGCTGGCGATATAACCGGTGATGACCAGCGTCGCCGCGGCGGGCTGCAGCAGCGCGCGCAACCGTGCCGTGGAGGAGTGCCACTGGATGGCTGGTCCCAGCGGACCCCATTCGGCCACCACGCAGGCGCGCGCGTCGATCCACTGCAGTCCGCTGCGCTTGCCGCGGTGCGCGAGGTAGCGCCAAAACAGGCGCGTCGACCAGATTTCGCCGTACCCCGAGACCTTGTCGCGCATGTGCTGGCCCGCGGTGCGCATCACCTGCGTGGTGCGCAGCACGCCGTCCAGGTCAGCCGCGTCGCGATCGAATTCGGCGAGGTACTGGGCCGTGCCGGCCGCTGGCAGCAGCGCGCCCGCGATGTCGGCGTGGCGCGCTCGCAGCGCCGCCAGCTGCGAGCGCCAAGCCTCGTCCTGGCGCTCGGCCAGCAGCACGAGTTGCAGCAGGGCATCGGTCACGCCACGGCAGGCCGAGAGCACGACGGCCAGGCGGGCGCCGGGGTGCGATTCGATGATCGTGGCGACGCGCGCGAAGCAATCCGCGTTCGCGACGCTCGAACCACCAAATTTATGGACGACCCAGGAACTGGGATCTGGGGAACTCATGACCTGGGCACTTGTGGCGGGTAAAACCGCGGCACTTTAAGGCCCACACGCTTTCCCCGCAAGCCGGTGAAACCCGCCGTTCGCTAGTCCAGGCGCTTGCGGAAGCGGACGGCTGCCAGCCCCACCGCCACCACCAGGAAAGCGGCCAGCTTGGCCACCGGCTGCCACAGCTCGGCCAGCGTGGCGCCGCGCAGGATCACGCCGCGCAGGATTTCGACAAAATGCGTCAGCGGCAGCACCTGCGCCAGGTATTGCACCACCCTGGGGCTGCCCTCGAACGGAAATGCGAAACCCGACAGCAGGATCGAGGGGAGCAAGGTGAAGAACCCGAGCTGCATGGCCTGGAACTGCGTGGCCGCGATCGTCGAGATCAGCAGACCCAGGCCGAGCGTGGCGGCAATGAACAGGCCTGCGCCCAGGTAGAGCTCGAGCAGGCTGCCGTTGATCGGCACGTCAAACAGCAGCACGCCGACCAGCAGCACCAGCGTGGTCTGCACCAGCCCGACGCCGATATAGGGCAGGATCTTGCCGACCATCAGCTCGATCGAACGCACCGGTGTCGTGATCAGCAGTTCGAGATTGCCGCGCTCGCGCTCGCGCACCAGCGCGATGGCGGTAAAGATCACCATGGTCATGCTGAGGATCACGCCGATCAGCGCCGGCACGACCTGCACCGCCGTGCGCCGCTCCGGGTTGAACTCGGTCAGCACCTCGATGGCGGGGGTCGCGCGCCGCACCAGGCCGGCTCGTCCCGGGAGCGGTGCATCGGTGATGGCGCGCACTGCGGTGTCGACCCCGGGCCGCGTGCCATCGACGATCACCTGCGCCACCGGTCGCGTCGCGTCGATCCGTCGCCGTTCGAAATCAGGCGGGATGTACAGGCCGGCGTGCACTTCGCCGGTGACGATCATCCGGCGCAATTCCTCCGCGCCAGGTGGGCGGGCGACGATATCGACCACCTGGCTCGAGGCGATGTCGGCCACCAGCGCGCGCGAGGCCTGCGTGTTGGCCAGGTCGACCACGCCGGCGCGGATATGGCGCACGTCGTAGTTGATGCCATAACCAAAGATCAGCATCTGCACCAGCGGTATGCCGACCACCATGCCGAGTGTCAGGCGGTCGCGCGAGAGCTGCCGCAGCTCCTTGACGGCGATGGCACGGGTGCGCCGTAGCGACGCGGGCAGCATCTATCGGCCCCCGCCGCCGGCCAGCGTGGCGCCGACGAACACGTCCTCGAGACTGGCGGCGGAACGGCGCACCACCGCCGACACGCCCTGCTCTGCCAGCAGCCGCTCGACGCGCGCCACGACGTCCGCCTCGCCCGGCGCGAGCAAGGCGTGCAACCGCAGCCCGAGCTGCGCCAGCGAGCGGAGCGAATCGAGCCCGCGCAGCGCGGCGCGCGCACCCACGGTGTCTTCGGTCTCGATCTCGAGGACCTGCAGCGGCAGCTCGGCCATCAGCTTTTGCGGCGGACCATTGGCGACGATGCGCCCGCGATCGAGGATCGCCAGCGCATGGCAGCGCTCGGCCTCGTCCATGTAGTGGGTCGACACCAGGATGGTGGTGCCGCGCGCGGCCAGCGTGAACAGGCTCTCCCAGAAATCGCGTCGGCTCTGCGGATCGACCGCACTGGTGGGCTCGTCGAGCATCAGGAGCGGTGGCTCGTGCAGCGTGGCCGCCGCGAGCGCGAGGCGCTGCTTCTGCCCGCCGCTGAGCGTGCCGGCGGGCCGATCGAGGTACTCAGCGAGCCGGTACTCCTCGACCGCCGCGGCGATGCGCTGCACGGCGTGGTCGGGTGCGAGTGTGTAGATGCTGGCCATGAACGCCAGGTTTTCGCGCGCGCTCAAGTCTTCCCACAGTGAAAAGCGCTGCGTCATGTAGCCGATCAGCGTGCGGAGCGCCTCGGCCTGCCGCGGAATGTCGAGGCCCAGCACGCGCATCGTGCCGCTGGTGGGCCTGATCAGGCCACAGAGCATGCGGATCGTAGTCGATTTACCCGATCCATTAGGCCCAAGGAACCCGTAGATGCGGCCGCGCGGGATGGAGAGTTCGGCGCCATCGACCGCCACCACCGGACCGAAGCGGCGCGTGAGCGCGTGCGCTTCGATCGCGATGCCGGCGTCCGCCGCGCCGCCCGCGTCCGCCGCGCCGCCGGCGCTCACGGCGCCTGGTCCAACCGCACCTCAACCGGGACGCCCGCCGGCAGCTCGCGCGCCGCGGGCTCGGGCAGATCGATCTCGGCGAGGAAGGCCAGCCGGCTCCGATCGCGCTGCGTGAGCGCAAAGTAGGGCGTAAAGCTCGCTTCGCCCGCGATATAGCGCAGCGTGCCCTGGAAGGGCTGCGCGATGCCATCGACGCGCACCTGCAGGGCCTGGCCGGCACGCAACGCGGCGCGCTGCGGCTCCGGAACGTAAACACGCGCGTAGGGCATGCCGCCGGCGAGCATGATCACGACCGGCGCACCCAGCACCGGCCGCTCGCCGAGGCGGTACGGCAGGGCCTCGATGGTGCCGTCGACGGGCGCCACCAGGCGGAGCCGCTCGAGCAGCACGTCCTGTTGTTGCAGGAGCGACTCGGCGGACTGGAGCGCTGCGCGCGCCTGTTGGAGCTGCTCGCTGCGCGTGCCCTCGAGCAGCAGCTCGAGGCCCGCCTGGACCGAGCGCAGCGCAGCCGCGCTGCTGTCGCGCAACTGCAGTTGCTGGTCGAGCTGCGACTGGGCGACCAGGCCGCGCGTGGCGAGGTCGGCAAGTCGCTGGTATTCCTTCGCGCTTTGGTCGCGCTGCGCGGTCGCGGCGGCGACCTGCGCACGGGCCTGGTCGATTTCGCCCGCGCGTGCCCCGTGAGTGAGCTCATCCAGGCGGTGGCGCAGCTGGCTCGCCTGCGCCGCCACGCTGGCGCGGTTGGCGCTCAGCGAACCGCCATCGAGCTGCGCCACGAGTTCGCCCTGCTTGACGGCCTGGCCCTCGCGGACCGGCATAGCCACGATCTGCTCGGCGGCGGTTGCGGCGATCTCGAAGCGGTGACGCTCCAGAGTGCCAACGGCCGGCGCCTGCGGCTCGCGCCCGCAAGCGGCGCACAACAGGCTGGCGCCACCGAGAAGGAACACACCCAGTGCGCGTCGCGACATCAGTACATATTAACGCAGGGGCACGGCTTGCCGGCTGCGGAACTAACAGGCTAACGTGCGCTCTGAATTCGGGTCCGCAGAGGTCATTTAATGTCGAACCGCAGGCTGCATCGGGTGCTCCTGGCCGGGGTGCTGTGCGCCCTTGCCGCCGTCTGCGTTTCGGCGGTCGCCGCCCCGCTGCGCAGCTACCCGAGCGGCGAGGCACCGACGGATCGGATCATCGTGCGCTGGCGCGATAGCGGCGTCGCCGCCATCCAGATTCCGAACAACACGGATCGCGCCGCGCGGCTCAGCCAGGCGACGGGCATCCGGCTACAGGCCCTGCGCCAGATCCGCGAGCGGCTCGACGTGGTGCAGCTCGACGCACCCCTGTCCGGGGCGGCGCTGCGACGCGTCGTGGCGCGGCTCGGCGCGGACCTGTCGGTGAAATATGCCGAGCCGGACCAGGTGCGCTACGCACTCGGCGACCCGAACGATCCGCATTTCAACGCGGGCAGCGACAGCTTCGGGCAATGGCAAGGCCAGTGGTACCTGAAAGACCCGACCACGGACGTGCCCGCGGCCATCGGCGCCACCACGGCCTGGGACACGGCCACCGGCGCGCCCTACATCATCGCCGTGCTCGACAGTGGCGTCGATTACAACCACCCGGACCTGGGCCTCGCCGGGACCGGGGGCAAGCTGCTCCCGGGGCGTGATTTCATCTGCAACGACTCCGGCACGAACTGCAGCGGCACCGCGACCGGCAACACCTACGTGGTCGCCAATGACGGCGACGGATGGGATGCCGACGCCAGCGATCCCGGCAACTGGCTTACCGTCCTGGATGTCGCCACCGGCGGGCTGTGTCCCGGCCAGGGCCTGGGCCCGAACCACGATCAGATGGTGCCGAGCGACTGGCACGGCACGCGCGTCGCGGGCATCGCCGCGGCCATCACCAGCAATGGCATCGGCGTCGCCGGCGTGGCGCCGGGCGCATACATCCTGCCCGTACGCGTGCTCGGCAAGTGCAAGGGCTACCTGTCGGACATCGTCTCCGGCATGTACTGGGCGGCGGGCCTGACGACGACTGCTACGAGCACACTGTCCACGAACTCCTACCCCGCGCAGGTGCTGAACCTGAGCCTCGGCGGCACCGGCCCGTGCAGCCAGACCGAGCAGGAAGCGGTGACCACCATCACCCAGGACGGGCACTTGATCGTCGCAGCTGCTGGGAACGATGGGGGCCCGGTGCTGGCGCCGGCCAACTGCAGCGGCGTGATCGCAGTGGCGGGGATCCGGCATATCGGCACCAAGGTGGGCTACAGCAACGTCAGCAGCACCGCGGCGGCCATCACCATTGCCGCGCCTGCGGGCAATTGCGTCAACCTCGTCACCTATCACCCCTGGTACCCGCTGCCCTGCCTGTATTCGATCGATACCACCAGCAATGACGGCTTGACTGCAGCGGACACCATCCCGGCCAACGCGTTTTACACCTACTCGATGATGAACCCGGGTTACAGCGGCAACCTGCTCAACGAAGGCACGACCGGCACCAGCTTCGCCGCGCCGATCGTCGCGGGCGTGGCCGCCATGATGATCGAGGCCAACCCCAACATGAGCGCCGCGCAACTCACCGCGCGCCTCATGGCCTCCGCCACGCCGTTCCCCGTCCCGGCGAGTGCGCCTGCAGGGGGCGTCTGCCATGTCGCCGCACTGACCGCCGACGCGAGCGGCGCCTACACCGATGTCCAGAGCAATGAATGTCAGTGCACCACCGCCACCTGCGGCGCAGGCATGCTCAATGCCGTCGCGGCCATGGCCCACTCGCTCTACCCGCTCGCCAGTTTCACGACCTCGACGGACCGGGCCAGCGTAGGCGAGAGCATCAAACTGGACGCGAGCGCCAGTTCGGCCGCGAAGAACCTCACGATAGCCGGCTACCAGTGGAAGGCCGACCCCGACGTTTCGATCGCCAACGCCACCAGCGCCGTGGCGACACTCGTGTTTCCGGCCTTGCGGCCGGTCACCGTGACCCTGACCGTGACCGACAGCGCCGGGCACCCGGATACGGCGAGCAAGATCATCAATTCGGTGTCCCTCAGTGCTGGCGGCGGCGGGGGCGCCCTGGGCCCGGTAGGGCTTTTGATCCTGGCCGGGGGCGCTGCGGCCGGGTTGCGGGGACGCCGGAGGGCGTCTGCCGCTATGCTAAGCGGCTGACTACGGCCCCCCAGCCGACCCATGAATGCCTAGGAGAGTCGATTTGAGCCTTATCGAACGCGCGCCCGCCGGGCGCCTTGCCTGCGCCTGCCTGGGCGCCACCCTCGCCCTGCTCCTGGCCGCCTGCAGCGGCAGCGCGCGCGCGGTCGGCACCACTCCCGTAGGCACCCCGACGGGCATCGCGGTCACCAGTTCCACCAATACGACCACGGTGCAACAGGGCAACTCGCTGGTGCTCTCAGCCACCGTGGCGACAGATCCGTCCAGCCAGGGTGTCACCTGGACACTCACGGGCGTCGGCACGCTCTCGAACAAGACGACCAAGGCCGTGACCTACACGGCCCCGGCCAGCGGCATCGTCGGCGTCAGCACGCCGACCATTACGGCGACCTCCATCTACGACATCACGCAAACCTCCACGGCCACGATGGTGGTGATGGGCACGCCGGTGCTCAGCTCGCCGGTCCTGTTTCCGGCCAACGTCGGCAGTCTCTATGGCGCCCAGGTTTCGGTGGCCGGCGGACTCGGCCCCTTCACCTGGGCCCAGGGCACGGGCACCTTACCCCCGGGCATCACGCTCACGACCACCTCGACCACTTCGGCCACCACATTCAGCGGCACGCCCACCGCGCCGGGCACCTACACCTTCCAGATCAAGGTGACCGACAGCAACGCCCCCACCAACGTCGCGACGGTCGATCTCACGATTGTGGTCAACCCAGCCGAGGCCTGCCTGCTCAACGGTCAATACACGCTCGTGTATACGGGCTATTTGAACAACCAGATGACCGTGAGCGGGGCGAGCGTCACTGTGTCCGCGACCGGCACTGTAGCTGGCTACCACGATTTCACGTCGACCACGCCACCGGTGGCTGAGACATTGACCGGCACCTGCACCAATCGCACCAGTAACAACGGCACACTGAAGCTGACCGGCACGGCGAATTCGCCTGAATACGACTTTGCCGTGACCACCGCACTCAACCGCGGCCGCATCCAGCTCCAGAATTCAGGCGATGCGCAATCGGGCAGCGGGTTCTTCGTCAAGCAGACGCCTACGGACTTCGTGCAAGCCTCGCTGGCCGGCCGCTTTGCCTTCGGCACGCTGGGCGTGCAGACCGATGGCAGGCGCATGGGCCTCGCTGGAACCGTGAGTTTCGATGCCGGCGGCCTGATCACCGACGGGCATGCCGATTCCAACGGCAGCAACGCACTCACCGATGCCGCGCTGGCCGGGAATCTTGGTACTCCCGACACCAACACCGGCCGCGGCACCCTGACGCTCACCGCCACGGCCGCAGGCGGCAACCAGACTTTCCATTTCGCGTACTACGTTGTCAGCAAGGACCGCCTGTTGCTGGTTACCACGGACCAGGCGCCACGGCTGGCGGGCTTTATGACGCGCCAGAGCGGGCCCTTCAGCAATGCCTCGCTGGCCAGCCCTGGAATACTGAGCCTGTGGGGTGCTGAGGCCGTGGCCGCACCGAAATCGGTGATCGAACTCGCGCGCCTGTCGAACGCAAACGCGACCAACGGCACGCTCGATCTGCATCTGGACCGCGCCAACAAGATCGCCCTGACCCTGGACACCGCCATTACAGGCGCCAGCTACGCGGTGCGGGCCGCGGACGGACGCACCAGCTTCAGTTTCGTCAATGCCACAGCCACCCGACAGTTCGTGATCTATCTCGACGGTACGGCCAATGGCTACGTCGTCGAACACAGCGGGACGGCAGGCGGTGCAGGCTTGCTCGAAGCCCAGGCGGCAGGGCCGTTCACCTCAAGCGTGCCCGGCTTCTTTGTCAGCGGCACGCAGTATCCCGAGGACGTGGCGCCGATGGTGCTGCTGCCCGCAGTCAATATCGCTAATGGCACCTTCTCGGCGACCAACGCCAGCGGCTACTACGTGCTCGACACGCTCACCGGACGAGCGCTGGGCTATGTCAGCGTCACGGGCAGCGCCGGCGCGCCGTTCGTGCTGTATGAGGTGGGGCCGAACCGCGTCGTGACCTTCCGGCCCGGTGCGCTGAACCACAGTGCCGTGATGGACTGGATCGACGCCAACTAGGACGCTACCCGCAGCAGGATCTTGCCGATGTGGCGGCCGCTCTCCATGAGCCGGTGCGCCTCGGCGGCCTGCACCAGCGGGAAAGTCGCGTGCACATGCACGTGCACCCGGCCCGCCTCGCAGCCCGGCCACACTTCGCGCCGCAACGCATCGCGTATGAGCGTCTTCTCGCCAATCGTGCGCGGTCGCATGGTCGAACCGGTGATCACCAGGCGGTTACGCATCACCAGGTTGAAATCCACTTCGGCCCTGGAACCGCGCTGCAGCGCGATCAGCAGCAATCTCCCGTCCCGCCGCAGCACTTCCAGGTTACGCGGGATGTAGTCGCCACCGACCATGTCGAGCACCAGGTCGACGCCCGCACCGCCGGTGAGCTCGCGCACCCGCGCCACGAAGTCCTCGCTCTTGTAGTTGATCGCCGCGCCCGCCCCGTACTCGCGGCAGAAGCGCGCCTTGTCCTCATCGCCCACGGTGACGATGCTCTGCGCGCCGCGCAGTTTGATGAGCTCGATAGCCGCGAGCCCGATGCCGCTCGACCCGCCGTGCACGAGCACGCGCTGCCCGGCGCTCAAGCCCCCGATGTCGACGAGGTTGGCCCAGACCGTAAACCAGGTCTCGCACAGTCCCGCCGCCCGCTCGAGGCTCCAACCCGCCGGCACCGGCAGCGCCTGACCCGCGGGCGCGAGGCAATACTGCGCGTAGCCGCCACCCGGCGTCAGCGCGCAAACGGCATCGCCCAGGTTCCAGCCCGTGACGCCCGCGCCCAAGGCCGCGATCGTTCCGGAGACCTCGAGCCCGAGGATGGGCGAGGCGCCGGGCGGCGGCGGATACTTGCCCGCGCGCTGCTGCACGTCCGGCCGATTGACACCGGCGTGATCGACGGCGATCAGCAGCTCGCCCGCGCCCGGCACGGGCATCGGCCCCTCGGTGAGGCGCATCGAATCGGCGAGCGGATCCGGGCCAAAGGCGATGTGCTGCATCGTGCTACCCTGACTAACGGAAGCCATTCTAACGGGCTGCGCGAGGAGCTCAACATGATCGCAGACCGCTACAGTCTGGTTTACCCCATGTTTGCCATGGTGCTGCTCACTGTAGTGGTGCTGGTGATGCTGTTTCGCCGGCGCGTACAAGCGGTCAAGGAACGATTGATCACGACGGCGTACTACCGCATTTACCAGGACCAGGGCGTGCCGGAACCCGAGAGCGCCGCCAAGGCCGCCAGGCATTTCAGCAATCTGTTCGAGGCGCCGACGCTGTTCTACGTCGCCTGCCTCGCCTCGATGATCACGCAGCGCGGCGGGATGACGCTGGTGATACTGGCTTGGTGCTACGTGGCCGCACGGATCGCCCACGCCGCGATCCACCTGGGCCCCAACAAGCTGCGCTGGCGCATACGCGCCTATTTCGCCAGTTGGCTGGTACTGATGACGATGTGGGTGGTGCTGGTTTCGGCGGTAGCGCGCGCGGGCTGACGACCAACCGCTGCCCGCGCTAGCATCGGCTTGGCGAGCCAGCGGGCCAGGTGGTGGGCGTAATCCATGGAGTAGACCATCGCAAACCCGGTAACAACCAGCAGCGCAAAGGCGAACCAATCGGGCGCGCCAAAGTGAGCCAGCAGCAGGCCCGAGCCCACCAGCAGCACGTCGAGGCCCAGGAATACCATGAACGAGGCGCGCAAGCCCATACTGACCTTGGCGGCAAAAGGAGAACGCCCCGCCAGCGTGCGGCGCATGAATGTAGACCAGAGCTCGAACAGCGGCAGTGCGACCATCCAGAGCACATAGCTCGGATGCGCCAGCCCGTCGTGGAGCGGAATCTGGCTGGTGGCCACGGCAAGCCAGCCGATCGCCATGCCGATGAAGGTGCTGCCCGCGTCGCCCATGGGGCAACGCAGGCGTCGATCCAAGCCAAACGGGCCGTTGCATAGCGTGAAGCCCGCGATCGCCGAACCCAAAATCAGGCAGAGCGGCACCTCGACCGTCCCGTGCCCACTGTCCCAGGCCAGCATCGACAGGCCGACCAGCGTCGCTAGTGCGTTCAGGCCTGTGAGGCCGTCCATGCCATCGCGCGCCTGGAAAAGGGCAACCGAGCCTGCAATGCTCACGATCGTGAACAACACGGACGCCGTGCCGGCCAATACGATTCCGCCGGTACCGAAGGGATCACCCAGGTTTCGCACTATCAGGTGCGTCGTGCCGACCACAACGACCCCACCTACCAGCCGCACTAATACGCGAAGGGAGTGGGAGAGCGTATATCGGTCTTCCAGCAGGCCCGTCACCAGCATGAGGCCGCATACGGCCAGCAAGGGATTGATCGGCTGTGCGCTATGCTTGATCAGGCCTACCCCAGCAACCAGCCCAATGAACATGGCCAAGCCGCCAATGACGGGCACGCGATGACTCGGCCCGCCGCGGCCCTTCCGTTCGGCAACCAAGTCCACGCTCAGCGCCAGCGGCCTGAGCGCAAAAATAGCGAGGATCGTGACTGCACAGGCCGAAAACGCCACCAGAAGCACGAATTGCCCCTCGTCCCCGGAAGAAAATGACCACCTTCGGGAATAAAGAGTGGAATTCGGGCTAAACAGCTACCGAAAACTCGCCGGCTACAACGAAATCGGGAATGACTGGTCTAAGACCGTCGATCAGCAAGCTTCGTTACGACGGGCCTGCTGCGCGACTCCCAAACGAGGTCATGAAGGCGTGCCTCGGGCCGATACTCCACCACCGCATTGGCGAGTAATGCCCTCGCTTTCTCGCAGTCAAAGGCGTTCAGGGCCTCCGTCATGCGATGCAATAGCGCCTCTGCAGTTTCCCAGCTGGGAGCGTGCTCCATGGCACGCATGATCATCGGATGAGGGGTTCCGGAGACGTTGTCCCCGATGAGCAGTTCCTCGAAAAGCTTCTCGCCCGGCCGAAGCCCGGAATACTGGATCGGTATATCGCCATCCGGATTTCGCTCATCGCGCACCGAATGTCCGGACAAGGCGATCATCCGGCGCGCCAGTTCATCGATGAGCACCGGTTGGCCCATGTCCAGTACGAAAACCTCGCCACCTTTCGCCATCGAGGCGGCCTGCAGCACCAGTGAAGCGGCCTCCGGAATGGTCATGAAATAGCGCATGACCTGCGGATGGGTAACCGTCACCGGACCGCCGGCGCGGATCTGTTCATGAAACAGCGGCACGACGGAGCCAGAAGAACCCAGCACGTTGCCAAACCGCACCATGCACAACTTTGTCGACAGTTGGCGCTTCTGCAGCGCCTGCAGGACGATCTCGGCAAAACGTTTGGTCGCCCCCATTACATTGGTCGGGTTGACCGCTTTGTCCGTCGAAATGAGGACGAACGTCTCCACGCGGGCGGCAATAGCTGCCTCGGCGGCCGTCCAGGTCGCGAGCACGTTGTTGTGCACGCCCTCGATGATGTTCTGCTCGACGATCGGCACGTGCTTGTACGCCGCTGCATGGTAGACGGTCTGCACGCCGTAGCTCTGCATGACCTGCTTGATCCGCTCCTTGTGGCGCGTATTGCCGATCAGCGGCACCAGTTCCATGGCCTGCCCGGAGCGCTGCAACGAAGATCGGAGTTCCTTGTCGATCTGGTAAAGAGCAACTTCAGAGAGCTCGTAGAGGATCAGCTTCCGGGGCTTCTGGCCGATGATCTGGCGGCAAAGCTCTGAACCGATCGAGCCGCCGGCTCCGGTAACCATCACCGACTTGTCAGTGATGCAGGCGCCCAGCAACTCCGCCTGCGGCGCCACGGGGTCTCGACCCAGAAGGTCAGCCACGGATACTTCGCGCAGATCGCCGACGCGCGCGGCACCAGAAACTATTTCGTAAAGGTCGGGCACTGTCTGCACGTGCACACCCAGGTCCGCCAGGCTGCCGATGATTTCCGAACGCCGGCGGCGAGAAGCACCGGGGATGGCGAGAAGTACGTGTCTGATCTCAAATCGCTCGATCAACCCTCGCAGCGAATCCGGCGAGCGGACGCGGATGCCAGAAACGGTGGAACCCTGCAGCGCCCGCTTTTCGTCCACATAGGCCACGGGATACATGTTTCCCGTAGCGCTGAGCGAAGCCGCTAGCCGAGCGCCCGCCTCGCCAGCCCCAAATATGACGACGGGTACGCGTGAGGAAACACCTGGAGAAACGAGCCAACGGGCAAGAATGCGGATTCCTGAAACCGCCGCCACCAGCACCAGTGCGTAAATGCCGCAAAGCGTGTAACTCATTGGCGGTCGGACAAAAGCATCTGCCGCCAGCCAGACGATGGCAGCCGAAACCGCCCCGCCGAATGCGATAGCAGCCAATGCCGGAACACTCATGAACCGCAGCACTGCGTGGTAAAGGCCGAAGCTTCCGAAGCTGACCACTGCGGATGCCGCAGCCCACACATACAGCCAAGGCGACACTGCACCAGCCGATGCCCAATGATCGAACTTGAAAAAGAATGCAATTGCGAGACAGCCGATCGCTGCACTGAAATCAGCCAGCACCATAAAGGCGCGCTTGACATTTCGAGGCAGCGCGACCAGTCGAGATTGATATCCTGAAGGTAACTTGGAACGCATTTCCCAATTATTTCACGTTAGCTCATAAGATGTAAGCCCTGAGCGAGATTGGAAATCTCCGGGCACCTGGTTTTAGGGGCGCCCATTCCTGTGTAGCGCTTTGATGACCTGCTTGTAAGCGTTTGGTCACGGCCGTCTTGACGATCGCCGCCAGGCCATCGAAGCCGTTGCGCATGTCGGTCACGCCAGCCGCGAGCCACACGCGCGCCCCCTGGGCGAGGATGTCGCCGAGATCCTTGAGTTCATCCCGGAGCACTTCAAGGTGATCCGGC